>NZ_JBIRQQ010000002.1:0-341317 GCF_044333285.1 Streptomyces sp. NPDC021020 | reverse complement strand
GTTCCCCGCGCCCCTTACACCCCGGGGTGCCACTTACGGCGATCCGCGCGACCAACGCCGAGTGGGCGGCTGAGCGCGCAGTTCCCCGCGCCCCTTGCACCCCGGGGTGCCACTTACGGCGATCCGCGTGACCAACGCCGGGTGGTGGGCCGGTCGCGCAGTTCCCCGCGCCCCTTGCACCCCGGGGTGCCACTTGCGGTGATCCGCGTGACCAACGCCGGGTGGTGGGCCGGTCGCGCAGTTCCCCGCGCCCCTGGGGGGCACCGCCCTGCGCTCGCACGGGCCGGGGGTTGCGTGCGGAGGGTGGGCGTTTTTGGGGGCGCGGGGAACTGCGCGCTCAGCCCCCACGCGCGGAAGATCGCGTAAAGCACCTCACGGGGCACCCCGGGGTGCAACAAGGCGCGGGGTAGTGCGCGCGTGACCCACCGCCGGCAGCAAGCTCCCGCCGGCGGGGAAAGCTCGGGCCCCGAGGGGTCAGCCGCGGAGGAGGGCCGCGGCGAGGTCGCGGCGGCAGGGTGGGGCCACGCGGGCGGCGGCGGCGAGGAGGAGGGACGTCAGGGCGGGGCGGGCCCGGGCGACGTCCGCGGCGGCGTCCGCGGGACGGGCGCGGGCGACCGTTTCGAGGAGCTCCGCCGCCTCGCCGGTGTGCCCGGCGGAGTGCAGGAGGTCGGCGACCACCGCGACCTCGGCGGCGGGCCGGGCGGCCGTCTGGTGCAGCAGCGTACGGGCGTGCTCGTCCCGCCCGTCGGCGGCGAGAGCCGCCACCGCGTCGGCGACCGCGGCGGGCGGCAGGGCCGCGACCTCCCACAGGAGGGTCCCGGCGTCGGCGGCGAGCCCCGTGCGCTCCAGGGCCCGTACGACGTACGGGAGGCGTTCGGCTGGCCCCTGCGCGGCAGCGCTGAGGGCGAGGTAGGCGGCCCCGCTGTCACCGGCGGCCCGCAGCCGCAGGAGCCGGGCGGCTTCCGCGCGGGCCTCCGCCGTCCAGCGGGGGTCGGGCGCGGGCGGCCCGGAGCGTACGGCCTCCTTCGGCGCCCCCGCGAACCGCGCGCCCCGCGGCGCGGGTGCGGGCTCCGCCGTGGGGCGGGCCGCACCCCCGTCAGCGGTGGCTCCCGCGAACCGGGCGCCCCGAGGCACGGCCTCCTGCGCGGGTGCCCCCGCGAAGCGGGCCCCGCGCGGCGTGGCGTCACGCGCCGGTGCGGCTTCCTCCACCGGCGCGGCGGCCGCCGCCTCGTACGCCCCGGCGAACCGGGCGCCCCGCGGCCGCCCCGTCGGGCCGGGCTCGGCCGGGCCCTTCTCTCCCGCGGCCGGGAGCACTGCGCCCAGCCTGCTCTGGAGGGCGGCCCGGCGGGCGGCGGCCCGCTCCAGGTCGTCCTGGCTCCAGGCCAGGAATCCCGCGCGGGAGGCGCTCGGCCTGCGCGCGTGCGCACGGGCCGCGTCCCGCGCGCGGGAGGCGGCCGCCTCGTGCGCGCGCTCGGCGGCGGCGAGCCGGGCGTACAGCCGCGCACCGGCGCCGGGACGGGCGTCCTCGGCGGCGACGGCGGCGGCGTGCAGGCCGTGGACCCTCCCGACGTCCGCGGGACCGGCGTCGGAGGCCCCGGCGTTGCGGGCGAGGTCGCGCAGGACCGTGCGGACGACGTCCCAGGGCGGCACCTCGTGCCCGGTCACATGCGCGCGGGCCGCGTCGGCGTCGCGCCGGGCGTACTCCGCGTACCACCCGGGCCGGTCGCCCAGCGCGGTGAGCAGGGAGCGGAAGCAGTGCAGGAATTCCGGTGTCAACAGCTCCTCCGTCGGCCGCCGCCGGGCAATCGGACGCGGCCGGATGCCATGGGGCGTGTTCGGCCCCGGCACCCGGCGCGCACGTCGGACACGGCATTGGACACCCGCCGCGTTACGGCGCTGCTACGTACCGTTTTCGAGCGCCGACCGATCCCCCACTCACCCGTCCGGCGGCCCCGCCCGGCCCACCCCACCCGCACCACCCGTGCCCGGCCGACCCACCCCCCGCGCACCACCCGTGCCCGATCACCCCGCCGCTCCCCTGCCAACCGGCAACCCGACCGCCTCGGCAACCCGGCAACCCCGGCCACCTCCAACCACCCGGCCGCCCCGGCAAGCTCCGGCCGCCCAACCGTCCGACCACTCGGCCGCCTCCGGCCACTCGACCACCCCGGTCAGCTCCAACCGCCCTGACCACCCTGACCACCCCGGCCGCCCCGGCCGCCCCGACCAGTTCCGGCCACCTCCAGCCACTCGACCGCTCTGGGCCGCCCCCGGTCACCCGACCAGCCCCGGCCACTCGACCACCTCGGCCAGCTCCGGCCGGACCACCCGGCCACCCCGGCCGCCTCCAACCGCCCTGACCACCCCAGCCGCCTCCCCCGCCCGGGCCGGGCCCCAGCCACAGCCCCCCTGCCCCCCGGCGGCCGGGCCGGGCCAAGCCGCCCTCCCGCGACCGCACACACCCACCCCCTTTCGACAGCCAAACTTGCAAGTTTCCCTGCCCCGCTCCTACCGTGGCGGCGTGAGCAGCCAAGGCGCCGGGACGGCGGACGAGCTGGCCACCGTCATCGCGCGGCTGTCGCGGCGGATGCGGGCGGCCTCCGCGGAGGCCGAGCTGACGCCGTCGCAGCAGTCGGTGATGGCGTGGCTGGCCCGCGAGGGGCCGACGGCCACCGCCGCGCTGGCGCGCGGCGAGTTGGTGCGGCCGCAGTCGATGCGGATGACGCTCGCCGCGCTGGAGGAGCGCGGGCTCGTCGCCCGCGCCCCGCATCCCACCGACGGGCGGCAGGTCGTCTTCTCGCTGACGGCGAGCGGCAGCGCCCTGCTCGGGTCGGGCCGCGCGGCCCGGCGCGGGTGGCTGGCCGACGCGATCGACGGCCGGCTCACCCCGCAGGAGCACCGCACGCTCGCCGCGGCGCTCCCCCTGCTCCGCCGTCTGGCGGAGTCCCCGCACGACAGCAACCCCTCAGGAGATGTCCCGCAATGACCGCGACCACCCTCGACCCGCGTACCGCCCTGGTCGTCATCGACCTGCAGAGCGGCATCGTCGGGCTGCCGACCGCCCACCCGGCGGACGGCGTCGTCGCCCGCAGTGCCCGGCTCGCGGCCGGCTTCCGGAAGGCCGGGCTGCCGGTCGTCCTGGTGAACGTCACGGGCGTCGCGCCCGGCCGTACCGACGGCGGCCCGGCGACCGTCACGTCCTTCCCCGCGGAGTGGACGGAGCTGGTGCCCGAGCTGGACCGGCAGCCGGAGGACATCACCGTCTCCAAGCGCCAGTGGGGCGCCTTCTACGGCACCGGCCTGGACATGGAGCTGCGCCGCCGCGGCGTGACGCAGATCGTGCTGTGCGGCATATCGACCAGCATCGGCGTGGAGTCCACCGCGCGGGACGCGTACGAGCACGGCTACCACGTCACGGTGGCGACCGACTCGGTCACCGACACCGACCTCGCCGCGCACGAGCGCTCGGTCGGGACGATCTTCCCGCGGCTGGGCGAGACCGGCACCGCCGACGAGATCCTGGCGCTGCTGCCCGCCTGACCCGCGCCACCGCAGCCGGCTACGGCCCGGTCCGGGCCGTAGTCGGTACCGCTCGAACAACGCTACGATGCCGCGCCATGAGCGACGACCTCCGGAATCTGGTCCTGGGCCTGCTCGCCGCCGCCGTGTGCGTGGCGGCCGGCTGGTACGCCCGCAGCTATCTGTGGCAGCGCAGGCTGCGGCGCAAGCAGCGCTTCTTCGGGCTGCCGACGGATTCCGAGTGCCTGCTCGTGGTGCCGCGCGACCCGGGCTCGCGCAGCTGGAGCCTGGCGCGGCACGACGCCTTCGCGCTGCTGGAGCTGGCCGCCGTGATCAAGGAGTGCGGGGCGCACACGGAGGTGCTGGCGCACGACACGTCCTGGCAGGGCTTCGGCGCGCGCACCGAGTTCTGCGTCGGCGGCCCGGTGGAGAATTCCCGGCTGGCCGCGCACGTGCGCTCGATGCTGCCCGGTGTGGAGGTCAACACCGACCCCGCCCCCGGCCCCCTGCAGGGCGCGATCACCATCGGCGGCAGCGCGTACGAGATGGAGAAGGGCGCGGTCGAGTACGTGCTCCTGGCGCGGCTCGCGGCGGCCGGCGACACCGGCAACGACCGCCCGGTCTTCCTCTTCTCGGGCCAGCGCGGCATCGCCACCCAGGCGGCGGCGCGCTACCTGGCCCGGCACCATGTGCGGCTGGCCCGCAAACACGGGGTGGACGGCACGTTCTGCCTGCTGCTCAAGGTGGTGAATTCCCAGTCCTACGGCTCGGACGTCGTGGAGCTGGTGGCGGACGTGACCAAGCAGGCCGCGGTGACCTCCCGGTCCGCCGCCCGCGCGGCGGCCAAGAAGCTCAGTCAGCGAGACCAATCACCAACCACATGATGCCGGTCCCGGCGACCGTGCACAGCAGCGTGGAGCTGGAGGGGTGCGGGCTGTGGGCCTCGGGCAGGATGTCCGAGGTCGCCAGGTAGAGCAGGAAGCCGGCGAAGAAGCCCAGGTAGAGGCCGAGCGCCCCGGACGGGATGGTGAAGGCCAGCGTGACCGCGGCGCCCGCCACGGGGGCGAGCGCGTCCGCGCCGAGCAGCATCTGCGCACGGCGCTGCCCGTTCCCGTACATGCGGGTGATGGTGTACGTGTTGAAGCCGTCCGCGAAGTCGTGCGCGACGACGGCGATGGCCACGACGATGCCGACGGTGCTGCCCGCCTGGAAGGCGGCGCCGATCGCGAAGCCGTCCATGACGCTGTGGCCGACCAGGGCCGCGGCGGCGGTGATGCCGATGCCCTTGACGGGGTCGTGGGCGTGCCCGTGGCCGTGCGCGTGCGGGGCGTACTCGCCCTCGTGGGCGCGGTGGATGGCGACCGAGCGCTCGATGATGTGGAGCGCGAGGAAGCCCGCGACGAACATCAGCAGCGCCGCGGGCACCCCGAAGACCACCCTCGGCTGGGTCTCCAGCGCCTCGGGCAGCAGATCGAAACCGACGACACCGAGCATCAGCCCGGCGGCGAGTCCGAGGACGAGGTGGCGGCGGTCTCCGATGCGGTGGGCGACGATTCCGCCGATGAGTGTCATGGCGAAGGCGCACGCGGCTATCAGGACCGGCATGGATCGATGATCCATGACGCCGCGCGCGCCCGCGACTCAGGGTCGCCTAACCCGCGGTCCAGCTCAGCGGCGGTGCCCGCGGCCCTCCAGGGTGTCCGTCAGCGCGGCGGCCATCGCCCGCTCGCCGGCCGCGTTCGGGTGCGCGGCAGCGGCGGGCGGGGCGGGGGTGAGCTGCTCGATCCAGCGGTCGGCGGGCGCCTGGCACATGTCGTGGCCGACGGTCGGGCCGTAGGTGTCGGTGTACGACGCGCCGCCGAGCAGCGCCTCGACCCGGAGCATGGCGTTGAGCTTCTTCTCGGTGGAGCGCAGGTAGGGGACGTCGCCCGCGGCGAAGGGCACGGCGGGGAAGCAGCCGGGGCCCTGGTCGGGCAGCAGGTCGGGGTAGCCGACCACGACGACCTTCGCGTGCGGGGCCTGCCGGTGGACGGCACGCAAGACCTTGGCGATCTTGGGGGCGGTCTGCAGGACGTTGACGGTGAGCTGGTCGGTGCCGCTCGCGCCGTAGTGGTCCTTGCAGGGGCTGCCGGTGGGGGCGGTGACGCTCAGGCCCGCGCAGGTGGCGATGATCGAGCCGAAGCCGACGTCGTTGCCGCCGATCTGCAGGGTGACCAGGTCGGTGTCGCGGGTGACGGCGGTGAGCTGGGCGGGGTTGGTGCCCTGGGCCTGCCACATCTGGACGGTCGTGGCGCCGCCGCAGCTGACGTCGGTGAAGCCGCGGTAGTGCTGGGCGGCGGCGACGAGCGAGGGGTAGTTGTGGTCGGACCGCACGCAGTTCGCGTCGACCTGGGCGGGCACACCGGGGGCCGAAGTGTAGGAGTCGCCGAGCGCGACGTAGTCGACCGCGGGCCTGGTGTGGGCGGGCGGCCTGCCGTGGTGGCCGCCGCTGTGCGGGCCGGTGTGCGCGGCCGCGGGGCTGACGGCCGCGGCGGTGAGGGCGAGCGCCCCGCCGATCGCCGCGGCCCCGAGGGCCGCCGCCCGCCGCCCGGCGCGCCCGGGGGGCTGCTCCGCCACCGTGCCCGCGCTGCCCCTGCCCGTACCGGATATCGCCGCCATGCGGCCCCTCCCCTGCATCGACTGACGTCGAGCAAGGCTTCAGCCGCGCGCGGTGCGCTGTCAATGGGCAGGACGCACTTGCGCCACGCGGGCGTCACCCGGCGTTGGTGTACGCCCCCGGACCGGGGTACGCGCTCAGGTCGCGACGAGCTTGCGGGCCGCGGCGGCGATGGAGGCGGCGTGGATGCCCGCGGCGTCGAGCTGCTCGGCGGGGGTCGCCGAGCCCGGCATGGTGAAGACGCCGAGCCGGGTGTGCCGGGGAGTGGGGAAGCCGTTGCCGAAGGACTCCATGACGGCGTCGGCGAGGCCGCCCTCGGGGTGGTGGTCCTCGGCGATGACGAAGCGCCCGGTGGCCTCGGCGGCGGTGCGCAGCGCCTGGGTGTCGACGGGCTTGACCGAGTAGAGGTCCAGCACCCGGGCCCGGATGCCGTCGGCGACGAGCTGGTCGGCGGCGGCCAGCGCCTCGTGCACGGTGACGCCCGCGCCGATCAGGGTGACCTGGTCGTCGGGGTGGGAGCGCAGCACCTTGCTGCCGCCGACCGGGAAGGCGTCGTCGGGGCCGTAGATGACAGGAGTGTCGCCGCGGGTGGCGCGCAGGTAGCTGATGCCGGGGCGGTCGGCCATCGCGGTCATGAGCTGCACGGTCTGGTTGGCGTCGCAGGGGTAGAGCACGGTGCTGCCGTGCAGCGACCGCATCATGGCCAGGTCCTCCAGCGCCATCTGGGAGGGGCCGTCCTCGCCGATCGCGACGCCCGCGTGGGTGCCGACGACGTTGATCCTCGACCGGCTGACCGCGGCCATCCGCAGGAAGTCGTGGGCGCGGGTGAGGAAGGCGGCGAAGGTGGAGGCGAAGGGCGTCCAGCCGCACACCCCGAAGCCGACGGCGGCGCCGATGAGCTGCTGCTCCGCGATGTAGCACTCGATGTACCGCTCGGGGTGGTCGGCGGCGAAGAGCTGGGCCTTGGTCGAGTCGCCGACCTCGCCGTCCAGCACCACGATGTCGTCGTGCAGCGAGCCCAGCGCGGCCAGCGTCTCGCCGAAGGCGGTGCGGGTGGCGACGGGCGAGCCGCCGGTGGGGTAGCGCGGCAGCGCGGTGTGCGGGTCCCCGCCGCCGCGCTCGGGCGCCGCGGCGTCCGGCGGGGACTGGACCTCGACCCGCAGGTCGCGGCGGCCGCCGAGTTCGGCTATGGCCTCGTCGGCGTCGGGCACCGGCTTGCCGTGCTTGCCCTCCTGGTTCTCGACCGCGGCCACGCCGCGGCCCTTGCGGGTGCGGGCGATGATCGCGGTGGGGGCGCCGCGGGTCTCGCGGGCCTTCGTCATGGCCTGGTCGATGGCGCCGATGTCGTGGCCGTCGATCTCGACGGTGTGCCAGCCAAAGGCGCGGATCCGCCGGGCGTACGCGTCGAGGTCCCAGCCGTGCCGGGTGGGGCCGCGCTGGCCGAGCCGGTTGACGTCGACGATCAGGGTCAGGTTGTCCAGACCCTCCATGCCGGCGGCCTCCATCGCCTCCCACACCGAGCCCTCGGCCATCTCGCTGTCCCCGCACAGCACCCAGGTGCGGTACGGCAGCTTGTCCAGGCGCGCGCCGGCGAGCGCGACGCCGACGCCGATGGGCAGGCCCTGGCCGAGCGAGCCGGTGGCCACGTCGACCCAGGGCAGCCGGGGGGTGGGGTGGCCCTCCATGCGGCTGCCGCGCTTGCGGAAGGTCAGCAGCTCGTCGTCGGTGATGGCGCCGACCGCCTTGTAGGCGGAGTAGAGCAGTGGAGAGGCGTGGCCCTTGGAGAGGATCAGATGGTCGTTGCCGGGGCGGTCCGGCTCGGCGAAGTCGTAGTGCAGGTGCCGGGCGAGCAGTACGGCCATGAGGTCGGCGGCCGACATCGACGAGGTGGGGTGCCCGGACCCGGCGGCCGCGGCGGCCCTGACCGAGTCGACGCGCAGCTGCTGCCCCAGCTCGGCGAGGTCGGTGTCGCTGGTGACCGGGGTGTGGGTGATGGTGTCGTTCATGGCGCCGTCGTCCTCCTCGCGGGGTCGGTCCGTCCCTGGGGTGCGGCTGCCCGGGACAGGCCAGGGCAAACCGGGAACGCGTACCGTGCGGGGGCGGCGACCGCGGGTGACCGTGCCGGGTCCCCGGCGTCAGATCTCCGGCGGCAGGTCGGTCCGCACGGGCACGGCCTCGGCCTTGGGGCTGCGCCGCTCGTGCCGGGCGAGCCGGTTGGCGCACCACGACAGCAGCATGCACATGCCGATGTAGATGGGCGCGATCACCATCACCACCGGGATGAAGGGCAGGTCGTAGTCGAGGTTGGTGGCGATGAGCTTCCCGGAGTAGAGGAACTCCTGGTAGGTGATCAGATAGCCGAGCGAGGTGTCCTTGAGGGCCACCACCAGCTGGCTGACGATCGCCGGCAGCATCGCCCGGGCCGCCTGCGGCACGAGCACGTACGCCATGACCTGCGTCTTGCGCATGCCCAGCGCGTAGGCCGCCTCGCGCTGGCCGCGCGGCACCGCGTTGACGCCGGAGCGGAAGACCTCGGCGAGCACCGAGCCGTTGTAGAGGGTCAGGCCGATGATCAGCGCGATCATCGGGTCGAACTTCAGGGCGATGAAGATGAAGAAGATCATCACCAGCAGCGGCATGGCCCGGAAGAACTCCACGACCAGCGCGCTCACCCAGCGCACCACCCGGTGGTCGGACAGCCGCCCGGCGGCGAAGACCACCCCGAAGACGAGCGAGGCCAGCGCCGCCCAGCCGAAGGCCTTGAGGGTGTTCTTCAGCCCCGTGAGCAGCAGCCGCTGGATGCCCGCGTAGGTGAAAGGCCGCCACTTCACCGCCGAGAACTGCCCGGTGTCGACCAGCTTGTACACGACGAAGCCGACGAGCGCGGCCAGCAGCGCCGTGGTGATCCAGGCGTAGAGCCGGTGCCGGGCCAGGGCGCGCGGGCCGGGGATGTCGTAGAGTGCGCTGCTCTCGGACGCGGCGGTCACCTGGCCACCCCGAACTTCCGCTCCAGCAGGGCGAACAGGCCCGCCAGCGCGAGCGTGACGACGAGGTAGCCGACCGCGATCCACACGAAGGTCCACACGATGCTGTAGCCCAGTTCGTTGAGCGGTTTGTAGGTGCCGAGCAGCTCCGTGACGGAGAAGGACCCGGCGATCGCGGAGTTCTTGGCCAGCGCGATCAGGGTGGAGCCGATCGGCGAGATCACCGAGCGGGCCGCCTGCGGCAGCACGACCACCGCGAGCGTCTGCGTGAAGGTCATGCCGAGGCTGCGGGCCGCCTCGCCCTGGCCGAGCGGGACGGTGTTGATCCCGGACCGCACCGCCTCGCAGATGAAGGCCGAGGTGTACGCGCCGAGCGCCAGGATCGCGAAGACCTGGAAGGGCAGCACCACCCCGAACCGCGGGAGCCCCAGCAGCACCGCGAAGAACAGCAGCGTGAGCGGGGTGTTGCGCAGCACCGTCACCCACACCGTGCCGAACACCCGCAGCGCCTTGACCGGCGAGACCCGGCAGCCCGCGACGATCACCCCCACCACGAGTGACAGCGCCCCGGCGAGCAGCGTGAGCTGCACGGTGCCCCACAGGCCCTTGCCGTAGAGCGAGAAGTTGTCGGTCAGGACGTCCATCAGCCGCTCCCCGGGTAGCGGTCCACCGGCGGCGGTTCCGGCGCGGGCACGCCGGACAGGCCGAGCGTGGCGTCGTAGGCCCGCTTCCAGTCGCCGTTGCGCTCGTGCGCCACGATCGCGTCGTCCAGCGCGAGGCGCAGCGCGGTGTCGGACCTGCTCACGCCGATCCCGTAGGGCTCCTTGGAGAAGGGCCTGCCGACGACCTTCATCTCCTTGGGCGCCTTGGCCGCGTAGCCCACCAGGATCGCGTCGTCGGTGGTCACGGCGTCGACCTGGAAGGTGAGCAGGTTGTCCACGCACACCGAGTAGGTGTCGTACGTGACGGCGGTCGCGTCCGGGTAGTCGGACTGGATGCGCTGGATGGAGCTGGAACCGGCCGCGGAGCAGACCTTCTTGCCCTTGAGGTCCTGCGGCCCGTGGATGTCGTTCTCGTCCGCGCGCACCAGCAGGCTCTGCCCGGCCATGTAGTAGGGCCCGGCGAAGCCCACCTGCCGCTTGCGCAGGGGGTTGATGGTGTAGGTGCCGACGTACATGTCGATCTGGCCGTTGCTCAGGGAGGTCTCCCGGTTCGCGGACGCGATGGCCTTGTAGGTGATGCGGCTGGCCGGGAAGCCCAGGGAGGCGGCCGTCATCCGGGCGATCTCGATGTCGAAGCCCGAGTAGACGCCGGTGGCGGGGTCCTTCTCGCCCAGGTAGGGCTGGTCGTCCTTGACGCCGACGACGAGCCGGCCGCGGCTGTGGGCCCGCCTCCAGGTGGGCGAGGCGGGCAGCGAGAAGGAGCTGTCGACGCGGTAGGTGGGCAGGTCGCCGGGCTTGGGGCCCTTGACGGGCGGGCTGCCGGAGCGTCCGCAGCCGGCCGCCGGCGCGAGGGCGGCGAGCGCGATCAGGACCAGCAGCAGCGGGACGGCGGCCCGGGGGGTACGGGTACGGCGTGGCGTGGCGGTCACGTGAGAGGGGTCCCGGCGGGTCGGCGGCACAGGGGTGTCGGCAGGTGGGGGTCAGTGGTGGAGGATCTTGGACAGGAAGTCGCGGGCCCGGTCGCTGCGCGGGTCGGTGAAGAACTCCTCCGGCACCCGGTCCTCGACGATCCGCCCGTCGGCCATGAAGACCACCCGGTCCGCCGCCGACCGCGCGAAGCCCATCTCGTGGGTGACGACGACCATCGTCATGCCCTCCTCGGCGAGCTGCTGCATGACCTCCAGCACCTCGTTGATCATCTCCGGGTCGAGGGCGGAGGTCGGCTCGTCGAAGAGCATCGCCTTGGGCTCCATCGCGAGCGCCCGGGCGATCGCGACGCGCTGCTGCTGCCCGCCGGAGAGCTGCGCGGGCAGCTTGTCCGCGTGGGCCAGCAGGCCGACGCGGTCGAGGAGTTCGCGGCCGCGGCGCACCGCGTCAGCCTTGGCGCGGCGGCGCACCTTGAGCGGTGCGAGCGTCACGTTGTCCAGGACGGTGCGGTGCGCGAAGAGGTTGAAGGACTGGAAGACCATGCCGACGTCGGCCCGCAGCCGGGCGAGCGCGCGGCCCTCGGCGGGCAGCGGGCTGCCGTCGACGGTGATGGTGCCGGACTGCACCGGCTCCAGCCGGTTGATCGCGCGGCACAGCGTGGACTTGCCCGAGCCGGAAGGGCCGACGACCACCACGACCTCGCCGCGCGCCACGGTCAGGTCGATGTCCTTGAGCACATGGAGCTGCCCGAAGTGCTTGTTGACGCCGTCGAGGACGATCAGCGGCTCTGCCGGCATACCGCGGGATCAGCCGAGCACGCGGTGGACGAGCGTGTCGCGCTCGGTCTGCGGGATCGCGGTCCACCGCATCCCGCGCAATGCGCCTTCGAGGGCCAGCAGGGTGTGGGTGCAGGCGTCTTCGGGCAGTTCCGGGCGGATCTTCTCGAAGGCCCGCCCGGAGCCCAGCCGGCGCAGTTCGCCCGCGTCGTCGACGCCCGCGCGGCGCAGGCGTTCGGCGAGCACCGCCCCGATGTTCGGCAGCTGCTGTAGGGAGTCCACGTGGTGCCTCCGGTTGCACGGCTGTGAGGTGGGTGTGGAGGAGGGTCGGATCAGGGAACGTGTGCCGCCATCATGCACATATGCCGTGCCGCAGCCGGTCGATCACGCCCTTGACACGCCCTGCCCGTCCCCCGCCACGCCGTGCACGCCACCGTTTCGAGTGACACCGCGCTCACCGGGTGGACGCCGGGCGGCCGCGTGCGGTCAGCCGTCCGCGCCGGGTGCGGCGGCCGCGCGCAGCGCCTCGCAGCCGCCGTGGAGGAGCGGCTCGCCGTGGCCGAAGCAGACCACTCCGGCGTCGAGCGCGGCGAGCCGCCGGTAGGAGGCGAGGGCGCGGTCGGGGTCGGTGTGGAAGACGCCGGGCATGACCTGGCCGACGTTGGCGGCGGTGTCGCCGGTGAACAGCACACCGGGGCCGGGCAGGTGGACGGCGATGCTGCCGTCGGTGTGGCCCGGTGTCCACAGCACCTCGGCGCCGCCGCCGAAGTCCAGCGTGTCGCCCTCCTCCAGCTCGCGGTCCACGGTGACGGGCGGGGCGGGCGGCAGCGCGGGGATTCCCGCGCGGATCGGCACCTCCCACTCCCGCAGGACCGGGGGCGGGCCGGGAGCGGCGCCGGTGACCACCGGCGCCTCCAGCCGGTGGGCGAGGACGGCGGCGCCGGTCGCCGCGCGCAGTTCCGCGGCGCCGCCGGTGTGGTCCTCGTGGAAGTGGGTGAGCACGATGTGCCGGATGTCGGCGGGGTCGCGGCCCATGTCCCGGACGGCCGCGGCGATGTCGCCCGCGGAGCCCGCGGTACCGCTGTCGATGAGTGTCAACGCGTCGTCGTCGGACCACAGATAGGCGGAACCCACCGGGAACCGCAGCATGTGCAGGGTGGGGAGCAGCTCGATCGTCTCCATGGCCGGGACCGTAGCCGCGCCGCCGCACCGGTTGGGGGCCGTTTCGCCCAGGGCGCACGGCCGGTACGGGCCCGGCCCGGCGGCTCAGACGTCGAGGTCGACCACGACCGGGGCGTGGTCGGAGGCGCCCTTGCCCTTGCGCTCCTCGCGGTCGACGTACGCGTCCGAGACGGCCTTGGCGAAGGGCGCGTTGCCGTAGACCAGGTCGATGCGCATGCCGCGGTTCTTCGGGAAGGCCAGCTGGCGGTAGTCCCAGTACGTGTACGGGTGGTCGTACTTGAGCGGGCGCGGCATCACGTCGGTCAGGCCGGTGCCGCGCAGGGCGGCGAGCGCCTCGCGCTCGGGGGCCGTGACGTGCGTCTGGCCCTCGAAGGGGGCGGTGTCCCAGACGTCCTCGTCGGTGGGCGCCACGTTGTAGTCGCCGAGCACCGCGAAGGGCAGGTCGCCCGTGGCGCTGTCGGCCACGGCCGCGCGGAGCGCCTCGAACCACTCCAGCTTGTACGCGTAGTGCGCGTGGCCGATCTCGCGGCCGTTGGGCACGTAGACCGACCACACGCGGACCGAGCCGCCGCACGTCGCCGACACCGCGCGGGGCTCCTGCACCCCGTCGTAACCCGGGCCGCCGGGCAGGCCCTTGACCACGTCGGCCAGGCCCACCCGGGAGATGACCGCCACTCCGTTCCACCGCCCGTCGGCGTTGACGGCCGCCTCGTACCCCAGCTCGCGCAGCTCGTCGTAGGGGAACTGCGCGTCCGAGCACTTGGTCTCCTGGACGCACAGGACGTCCGTGCCGCTGCTCTCCAGCCAGCCGAGCAGGCGCGGCAGGCGGGCGGTGATCGAGTTGATGTTCCAGGTCGCGATGCGCATGTCCCCAACCTAGCGGCTGGGTGTGACAGCCGGTCTCAGGCGCCGGTGTCCTCGCCGGACGCCAGGCGCAGGTGGTCGGCGCCGCTCAGGTTGCCGAGCTGCATGTCGTACATCGGCCGGGCCAGGTCGGCGAGCAGCGCGTCGTGCACGTCGACCGTGCGGCGCGGCTTGACCTCGCGGACGTAGTCCACGATTTCGGAGAGCTTGTTCCAGGGCGCCATGACCGGCAGCAGCAGCGTGTCCACCGGGTGCCCGGGGACGGTGAGCGCGTCGCCGGGGTGGAAGACCGCGCCGTCCACGAGGTAGCCGACGTTGGTGATGCGCGGGATGTCCGGGTGGATCACGGCGTGCAGCTCGCCGTGCACCTGGACGTCGAACCCGGCGGCGGTGAAGGTGTCGCCGTGGCCGACGGTGTGCACGCGCCCCGGGAAGGCCGCGGAGAGCTGGTCGGCGACGCTCGCGAGCGTCCACAGCTCGGCCGCCGGGTTGGCCTCCAGGGCGGCGCGCAGCTTCGCGGGGTCGAAGTGGTCGGGGTGCTCGTGGGTGACGAGGATGACGTCGGCGGCCGCCGCTGAGTCGTCCTCGCTGAAGACGCCGGGGTCGACGACGAGCGTCTGCCCGTCCTTGACCAGCCGGACGCAGGCATGCCGCTTCTTGGTCAGCTTCACGAATTCCATCCTTGCCAGGACGTCGGCGGGACCTGCCGGTCCCTCGGATTCCCCCGCCCGGTGCGGGCCGGGGTCGAACCGGCGGGGCCGCGCACGGCGGCGCCCGCTCTCCCTGCGGCGTACGGGTCCGCGGCCTACGGATGCCCGCCGGTCTCCTCCTCGACGACCGTGCGGGCGGCACTGATCGCGGCGCGCGCGGCGGGCAGCCCGCAGTAGACCGAGGCGTGCACGAGCACCTCCTCGATCTCGGCGGGGCTCAGCCCGATCCGCAGCGCGCCCCGTACGTGGTCGGCCAGCTCGCCGAGCTGGCCGGTCGCGGTCAGCGCGGTGAGCGTGACGCACGCCCGGGTACGGCGGTCCAGGCCCGGCCTGGCCCATATCTCGCCCCACGCGTAACGGGTGGCGAAGGCGTCGAAGCCGCTGCCGAAGCCGTCGGGGGCGGCGGGCGGCCGGTCGGTGGCCGCGCTGCCGCCGATGATCTCGCCGCGCATCCGCATCCCCGCCGCGAGCTGGTCGGGGGCGGGGGCCGCCACCCGGGGCGCGGGCAGCGGCGGGACGGGCGGCGGGGGCTGCGGCACCGCGGCGGCCGGGTCCTGCCAGGCGGTGGCGAAGTGCGTCGCGAGCAGCTCGCCGACCGCGCCGGGCTCCTCGACGGGCGCGAGGTGGCCGGTGGCGGGCACGACGGCGAGCCGCGCGTCGGGGATGCCGGCGACGAGCGCGCGGGCGTCGGCGGGCGGCGTCTCGGTGTCGTCGGCGCCCGCCACGACCAGGGTCGGCACGCTGATGCTGCCGAGCGCGTCGCGGATGTCGAAGGCGGCGAGCGCCTCGCACGCGGCGACGTAGCAGGCCTGGTCGGTGGTGGCGACCATCCGCACCGCCCACTCGGTGATCGCCGGCTGGGTGGCGAGGAAGGCCTCGGTGAACCAGCGCTGGAGGTTGGCCTGCGCGGTGCGCTCCAGGCCGTTGGCGCGCACCACGACACCGCGCTGCCGCCACATGTCGGCGGTGTTGAAGCGCGGCGACGCCGACACCAGGGCGAGGGCCGCGACCCGGTCGGGGCGCAGCAGGGCCAGCCGGGCGCCGATGGCGGCGCCGAGCGCGCAGCCCGCGTAGCCGAAGGTGTCGATGCCCTCGTCGTCCAGGACGGCGAGCAGCCGCCGGGCCAGGTCGTCGACGGACGACGCGGGCTCGGCGGGCGCGCCGCCGTGACCGGGCAGCTCGTAGCGCAGCACCCGCCAGGTGGTGCTGAGCGCCGGCAGCTGCCGGTCCCACATGTGCCAGGTGGCGCCCAGGGCCGGCCCGAGGACGAGCACGGGTCCGGTCTCGGGGCCGTCGAAGCGGTACTGCAACGGCGGGGCGTCCTCGTACAGGTCGTCCATCTCGTCGTCCGCGGGCACCACCTCGGCCGGCAGGCCGCCCGCGTAGTCGGCTGCCGCGCCCACGGGCGCCTCGGTCGTCAGCTCGCTCATCGCTTCACGCTACCTACTCCGCCGCGCGCCGGAATCACCCGCCCCCGAAGCCGTGCTGGAAGTTGACGGTGGACACCACGTAGACCTTGGGCGCGTCGGCGTCCGTGAGGTCCACGGTGATGTCGTGGTCGGGCTTGTCGCCGACCTGGTGGGTGGACATCCCGGCCCAGTAGTGGCCCGGCACGTGGAAATTCCAGCCGACCCGGGCGGCGTCCTTGTCGGAGACGGACACCTTGCCGTCGTGCAGGGCGGCCCGGCTGGTGCCCAGCTGGGCGAGAAAGGTGTCCAGGCCGCCCGCGGTGGTGGTGAACTGGCAGAAGAACTGGCTGGTGTCCCAGGAGTTGGTCTCCAGGTAGCCGTCGTGCACGGTGCCGTCGGGGATCGGCACCTGGTAGATGCGGCGCTGGAGCTCGCTGGGGACGACCCAGGTCAGATGGCGGGCGGCGGCCTGCGTCTGGGAGTCGACGCCCGCACCGCGGCTCTGCGCGGCGGAGATCAGGACGTAGCCGAGCGGCAGCAGGATCAGCAGCGGGACGACCGTCCAGCGCATCCAGCGCGGGATCTCGCGCAGCGGCAGCGCGCTGCTGCCGCTGCCGGAGGCGCCCGCGCCACCCCGGCCACCGGAACCGCGGTCGCCGGAGCCGCCCGGGCCGCGGTCGCCGTGGCCCGCTCCGGGGCCGTCGCCGGGGAGCCCTTCCGGGGCGCTGTCGGGGCCGGCCGCGCGCTCGGGGGTCGTGGTCACTGGTCGGCCTCCTGGCGGCCGTAGATCCGCCCGTAGCGCTCGTAGCGCTCCACGCGGCGGCGGTTGGTGCGGCGGAAGCGGCGGGCGACCAGCCGGGCGAGGTCGGCGGCGCCGACCATGCCGGCCTCCGGGCCCAGCTCGGCCTTGGCGATGCGCGCCTCGGGACGGTAGCCGCGGCCGGTGAGGGTGCGCCGGAAGGCGTCCCTCGCGGGGGTGATGAGCAGGTCGTCCGCGGCGCTGACGCCGCCGCCGATGACGAAGCAGGACGGGTCGAGCGCGGCGGCGAGGTTGGCGATGCCGACGCCCAGCCACTGGCCGATGTCCTGGAAGAGCTCGACGCACATCGGGTCGCCGGCCCGGGCCAGCTCGGTGATCAGCGGGCCGGTGATGTCGGCGACGGAGCCGCCGACCCGGTCGATGATCCCGTACGCCACGGGCGAGTCCGCGGCGGCCAGCTCGCGGGCCTCGCGCACCAGCGCGTTGCCGGAGCTGTACTGCTCCCAGCAGCCGCGGTTGCCGCACGGGCAGCGGTGCCCGCCGGGCACCACCTGCATGTGCCCGAACTCCCCCGCGACGCCGAAGCGGCCCCGCTTGACCTGGCCGTTCTCCAGGATCGCGCCGCCGATGCCGGTGCCCAGCGTGATCATGACGAGGTCGGCCTCGCCGCGGCCGGCACCGAAGCGCCACTCGGCCCAGGCGGCGGCGTTGGCGTCGTTGTCGACCATGACCGGGACCAGCAGCCGGTCGGCGAGCCGCTCGCGCAGCGGCTCGTCGCGCCAGGACAGGTGCGGCGCGAAGAGGATGCGCGAGCGGTCGGCGTCGACCCAGCCGGCGGCGCCGATGCCGACGGCGTGCACGTCGTGCCGCTCGGACAGGTCCAGCACCAGTTCGACGATGGTGTCCTCGACGACCTTGGGGCTCTTGGACTTGTCGGGGGTCTCGGTGCGCACCTGCTCCAGGATCGTGCCGTCGGCGTCGACGACACCGGCCATCACCTTGGTGCCGCCGATGTCGATGCCGACGGTCGGCACCCGCGGCGCGCTCAGGTGGCTGCGGCGCTCGCGGCGCTCCGCGCCGCTGACATTGCGCCACACGGTCGCTCTGGCGGCGCTGCCGCGGTACACACGTTCACGGTTGGCACTCAAGCGTCGGTCTCCGGGTCGGTGGCGTCCACCGGCCCCGGGGCCGCCGGTGCACGGCTCAGCTCATGCGTCAGCTCGTCCAGCTCGCTGCCCCCGGCCATCTCGCGGGTCAGCGCGTCCAGGGTAATCGCCCGCTTGAGGTGGCTGCCGGACATCGCCCCGCGCTTGAGCAGGACGAAACGGTCTCCGACCAGGTAGGCGTGGTGCGGATTGTGTGTGATGAGCACCACCCCGAGGCCCGCGTCGCGCGCGGCGGCGACGTAGCGCAGCACCATCCCGGACTGCTTGACACCGAGCGCCGCGGTCGGTTCGTCCAGGACGAGCACCTTCGCCCCGAAATGCACCGCGCGGGCGATGGCCACGCACTGCCGTTCGCCACCCGACAGGGTGCCGATGGACTGGTCCACGTCGCGCAGGTCGATGCCGAAGCGCAGCAGGGCCGCCCGGGTGGTGGTGCGCATCGCGGCGGCGTCGAGGCGGCGCAGCGGGCCGCGGCCCCTGGTGGGCTCGGAGCCGAGGAAGAAATTCCGCCACACGGGCATCAGCGGCACCACGGCGAGGTCCTGGTAGACGGTCGCGATGCCGCGGTCCAGCGCCTGCCGCGGCGAGGTGTGCCGGACCGGCTCGCCCTCGATCGCGTACGTCCCCGAGTCGTGCGGGTGCAGCCCGGCGATGATCTTGATGAGGGTGGACTTGCCGGCTCCGTTGTCGCCCAGGACACAGGTGATCTCGCCGGCGTGCACCTCCAGCGAGACGTCCCGCAGCGCGCGCACGTTGCCGTAGGACTTGGACACGCCGGAGAGCGAGACCAGCGGCGCGGCGCCGCCCTCCTTCGTCGGGGTGGTGGTCATGCGGTGGCCTCCGCCCGCCTGCGGACCCAGGCGTTGAGCAGGGTGGCGAGCAGCAGCATCGCCCCGAGGAAGAACTTGAACCAGTCCGGGTTCCACTGGGCGTAGACGATGCCCTTGCTCGTCATGCCGAAGATGAACGCGCCGACCGCGGAGCCCACGGCGCTGCCGTAGCCGCCGGTCATCAGGCAGCCGCCGATCACGGCCGCGATGATGTACAGGAACTCGTTGCCGACGCCCTCGCCGGACTGCACCACGTCGAAAGAGAACAGCAGGTGCTGGCCGGAGATCCAGGCGCAGAAGGCGACGGCCATGTAGAGGCCGATCTTGGTGCGGGCCACCGGCACGCCGACCGCGCGGGCCGCGTCGGCGTTGCCGCCCGCCGCGAAGATCCAGTTCCCGGCGCGGGTGCGCAGCAGGATCCAGGTGGCGACCGCGACCAGCCCGAGCCACCACAGGATCGTCACCTGGAGGTCGACACCGCCGACCGTCCAGTGCGAGGCGAAGACGTCCTGTGCGGCCGGGAAGCCCTCCATGTCGCCGATCGGCTTGGTGGCCACGGTTCCGCTGATCAGCTTGGTCAGGCCCAGGTTCAGGCCGGTGAGCATGAGGAAGGTGCCGAGCGTGATGATGAAGCTGGGCAGCTTGGTGCGCACCAGCATGATCCCGTTGAAGGCCCCGAAGGCGAGTGTGACCAGCAGCGAGACGCCTATGCCGACCCAGGTGTTGGCGGTCATCTGGTAGCTGAACATCGACGAGACCAGCGCGGAGCTGGTGACCATCACACCGGCCGACAGGTCGAACTCGCCGCCGATCATCAGCAGCGCGACCGGCACCGCCATGATGCCGATCGTCGACGAGGCGTAGAGCACGGTGCCCAGGCTCGACCAGCGCAGGAAGGGGTCGGCCGCGAGCGCGAAGAAGACGAAGACGGCGACGGCCCCGACGACCGCGCCCAGCTCCGGCCTCCCCAGCAGCCGCCGGGCCACCGACCGCGGCGCCAGCCGCTCGTCGGAGGCGAGCGCGAGATCACTCATCGCGTCCCCCGCTTGGCATACGTCAGCAGCGCGTCCGCGTCGTCCTTGGTGACGATCTGCGGGCCGGTCAGGACCGGCTGGCCGCCGCCGAGGGTGTCGTTGTTGTAGCGGTAGAGCCACAGCAGGTCGATCGCCTCGTAGCCCTGGAGGTAGGGCTGCTGGTCGACGGCGAAGCCGATGGTGCCGTCCTTGAGGGAGGCCGCGACCTGCGCGTTGAGGTCGAAGGTGTCGATCTCGGCCTTCGAGCCGGACTGCTGCCTGGCCTTGGCGGCGGTGGCGGCGAAGGGGGCGCCGAGCGTCACGACGGAGTCGATGGACGTGTCGGACTCCAGCTTGGCCTGGATCGCGGAGAGCACGTCGGGCATGTTGGTGCCGTTGACGTACAGGTTGTCCATCGTGCCGTGGAAGGTGGACTTCGCGCCCGCGCAGCGCTGCTCCAGGCCGACGTTGCCCTGCTCGTGCAGGACGCACAGCGCGTGCTTCTTGCCGCGGCTGTTGAGGGCGTCGCCGACCGCGTTGCCGGCGATCTCCTCGTCCTGGCCGATGTGCGTGAGCGCGCCGAACTGCTTCGACTCGGTCGCCCCGGAGTTGATGGTGATCACCGGGATGCCGGCCTTGACCGCCTTGGCGACGGCCGCCTTCATCGCGTCGGGCTTGGCGAGGGTGACGACCAGGCCGTCCACGTGGCTGTCGATCGCGGCCTGCACGAGCTGGGCCTGCTGGTCGCCCTGGTCGCTGTTGGAGTAGACGAACTTGATGTTGTCCTTCGCGGCGGCCTGCTTCGCCCCGCTCTGCACGATGTCCCAGAAGGTGTCGCCCGCCCCGGAGTGGGTGACCATGGCGAAGGTCCAGTGCGGGGTGTTCACGGCCGAGCCGTTCGCCGCCAGCTTCTTGGCCCGGTCCTCCGCGCGCTTGCCGCCGGTGCTGCTGCACCCGGCCAGGCCCGCCGCGCCGAGCGCCACCGCGAGGAGTACGCCCAGCGCTTTCGTTCCTGCCCTTGCCATCGCCACGAGGCCCTGCCTTTCCCTGCTGTCCGTGGTGCAGCCGTGATGGAAGTGCTGCCCATCGTCTTGAGCGACGACCATCCCGGCGGCCCCAGTATCCGTCAAGAGGTGCGGTGACCCCGCCTCCGGGAGGCGGCAGCGGGCTCCGGGCCTGCGAGATGGGGCTCAGCCGCGCACCAGCAGGCGGAATTCGAAGGCGTAGCGCGAGGCACGGTAGACATGGGTGCCGTACTCGACGGGGCGCCCGCGGTCGTCGTAGCTGATCCGCCGGACGGTGAGCAGCGCCGCCCCCGGCGGCTCGCCGAGGACCCCGCACTCCTCCGGGGTGCCGGTGCGGGCGCCGACCCGCTGCTGGGCGCTGTGCAGGGTGATGCCGCGGGCCCGCAGCAGGGCGTACAGGCCGCCGCTCTCCAGCTCGCCGGTGGACGGCTCCAGCACGTCGCCGGACAGGTAGTTGCACAGGTACGCGACCGGCTCGCCGCAGCTGAGCCGCAGCCGGCGCAGGACGGCGACCCGCGCGGACTCCGGCAGCCCGAGCGCGGCGGCGACCTCGGGGGGCGGCGGGCCCGCGGTGTTGAGCAGCACCCGGGTCGCGGGCTCCAGGCCCGCGGCGGCCAGGTCGTCGTACAGGCTGCTCAGCTCCAGCGGGCGGTTCACGCCGGTGTGCACGACCTGGGTGCCGACCCCGCGGCGGCGCACCAGCAGGCCCTTGTCGACGAGCGAGCCGATCGCCTGCCGCACGGTGGGCCGGGACAGGCCGAGCCGGGCGGCCAGCTCCACCTCGTTGCCGAGCAGGGTGCCCGGGGTGAGCGCGCCGTCCTCGATGGCCGTCTCCAGCTGGCGGGCCAGCTGGAAGTACAGCGGTACGTGACTCGCCCGGTCCACGGCGAGCCGCAGCTGTGCGGGCTCGTGCTTGGGCACGCTGGGAGCGTAGCGGGACGGCATGGTCACGGGAAGTCCGTATGTCCGGACATAGCGTTGACACAGGCCGCGGTGGCGAGGGAGGTTGGGACGGCGCGCACAGCCGTCACGTCTCCTCTTCGGAAGGGGCAGGAGCAGGTATGCGGATCGGACTCATCGGCGCGGGGCGGATCGGGGCTTTCCACGCCGCGACGCTCGCGGCGCACCCGGGCGTCGGCGAGCTGCTGGTCGCCGACGCCGAAGCGGCCCGCGCCCGGCAGGTCGCGCTCCGCGCGGGCGCCCGCGCGCTGCCGGTGGACGCGCTCTTCGCGGCCCGGCCCGACGCGCTGGTGATCACCTCCGCGACGGCCGCGCACGCCGCGCTGGTCACCCGGGCCGCGCACGCCGGCATCCCGGCCTTCTGCGAGAAGCCGGTCGCGGTGGACCTCGCGGGCACGGTCGCCGCGCTCGCGGAGGTCGCGGCGGCGGGCGCGGTGCTGCAGGTCGGCTTCCAGCGCCGCTTCGACGCCGGTTACGCCGCGGCGCGGGCCGCGGTGGCCGCCGGGCGGCTCGGCCGGCTGCACACCGTCCGCACCGTCAGCTCCGACGCGGCGCCGCCGCCCGCGGGGTACGTGCCGCTGTCCGGCGGGCTCTACCGGGACTGCCTGATCCACGACTTCGACATACTGCGCTGGGTCACCGGCCGGGAGATCACCGAGGTGTACGCCGCGGGCGAGAACGTCGGCGCGGACTTCTTCCGCGCCGCGGGCGACGCGGACACCGCCGCGGTGCTGCTCACCCTGGAGGGCGGGCTGCTCGCCACCGCGACCGCGACCCGCTACCACGCGGCCGGCTACGACGTGCGGATGGAGCTGGCCGGGACGGACGACCAGCTCGCGGTCGGCGTCACCGCCCGCGCCCCGCTGACCTCCGTGGAGCCTGGCGCGGCGGCCGCCCCGCGGGATCCGTGGACCGGCTTCCTGGACCGCTTCGGCTCGGCCTACCGGGCCGAGATGGACGCCTTCCTGCGCGTCGCGCGGGGCGCCGCCGCCAATCCCTGCGAGGGTCGGGAGGCGCTGCGGGCGCTGCTGGTCGCCGAGGCCTGCGAGATCTCCCGGCGGGAGCGGCGCCCGGTGCGGATCGCGGAGGTGGCCGCCGCGGCGCGGGCCGTGGAAGCGGTGGAGGCGGGCAGCGCCGAGGGAGCCAAGGGAGCGGTGGCGTGAGGCGGGAGCAGATCGCGGCGGCGCCGATCTCCTGGGGGGTGTGCGAGGTCCCCGGCTGGGGGCACCAGCTCACCCCCGAGCGGGTGCTCGCCGAGATGGCCGGGCTCGGGATCGGCGCGAGCGAGTTCGGGCCCGACGGATTCCTGCCCGGGCCGCTGCTGGCCGCGCACGGCGTCACCGCGGTCGGCGGCTTCGTCCCCGCGGTGCTGCACGACCCGGACCGCGACCCGCTGCCGGACGTACGGGCCGCCCTCGACCGCTTCACCACCGCCGGGGCCCGCACGCTGGTGCTCGCCGCCGCGACCGGGCGGGACGGCTACGACGACCGCCCGCCGCTGGACGCCGCGGGCTGGCGGACGCTGCTGGCCCGGCTGGACGGGATCGCGGCGCTCGCGGAGTCGCTGGGCGTGACGGCGGCGCTGCACCCGCACGTCGGCACGCTCGTGGAGGGGCCGGACGAGATCGGCCGGGTGCTGGAGGGCAGCGGCGTCGGGCTGTGCCTCGACACCGGCCACGTCCTGGTCGGCGGCGGCGACCCGGTCGAGCTGGCCCGGCGCGCCGCGGACCGCGTCACGCACGTCCACCTCAAGGACGTCGACGCGGGCGCGGCCGCCGCGGTCCGCGCCGGCCGCACCTCCTACGGGGCCGCGGTCGAGGCGGGCCTCTACCGCCCGCTGGGCAGGGGCGACCTGGACCTTCCGGTGCTGCTCGCCGCGCTGGACGCCGCGGGCTACGCGGGCTGGTACGTGATGGAGCAGGACACCGTCCTGACCGCCGAGCCCCCGCCGGGCGAGGGCCCACTCGCGGACGTGGCGGCGTCCCTGGACTGGCTGCTGGAGTGGGCGTCCGAGTCATGAGGGCCCCTGCGGAGGGGGCTGCGGGGGCGGGTACGGGCGCGGCCGCGGGGCCCGGTTCCGGGGAGGAGGCTGCCGGGGCGGGCGCGGATACAGGGCCCGGCGTCGGGGAGGCCGGAGGTGGCGCCGGGCCGGGGGCGTACGACGTGGTCACGTTCGGGCGGGTCGGGGTGGACCTGTATCCCGAGCAGAGCGGCGTGGGGCTCGCCGAGGTGCGCAGCTTCGCGAAATACCTGGGCGGGACCGCCGCGAACGTCGCGGTCGCGGGGGCCCGGCTGGGGCTGCGGACGGCGCTGCTCAGCGGGGTCGGCCCCGACCCCTTCGGCGGGTACGTGCGCACGGCGCTCGACGCGTTCGGGGTCGGCACCGGGCTGCTGGCGACCGTGCCGGACACCCAGACGCCCGTCGTCTTCTGCGAGCTCTTCCCGCCCGACGACTTCCCGCTCCACTTCTACCGCCGCCCGGTCGCGCCCGACCAGTGCCTGACCCCGGGCATGCTCGCCGAGCCCGCGGCCGCGGCGGCCGTCCGCGGGGCACGGGCCCTGTGGATCACCGGCTCCGCGCTGGCCGTCGAGCCGACCCGCTCGGCCGTCTTCGCGGCGCTGGAGCTGCGGGCCGGCCGTGAGGTGTGGTTCGACCTCGACTGGCGGCCCGGTTTCTGGGCCGACCCCGCGCAGGCCCCGGCGCTCTACGCCCGCGCGCTGGCGTACGCGACCCTCGCGGTGGGCAACCGGGAGGAGGTGGAGGTCGCGGTGGGCAGCACGGACCCGGAGACGGCGGCGGGGCTGCTGCTGGAGCGCGGAGTACGCACCGCGGTCGTCAAGCAGGGCCCGGCGGGCGCGCTGGCCCGCACCCGCGGCGGCGAGCTGTGCGTGGCCCCGCCGGTGGCGGTGAAGGTGGTCAACGGCCTGGGCGCGGGCGACGCGTTCGGCGGCGCGCTGTGCGCGGGCCTCCTCGCGGGCGACCCGCTGCCGGACGTGCTACGCGCGGCGAACACGGCGGGCGCGCTCGTCGCCTCCCGGCTGGCCTGCGCGGACGCGATGCCGACGCGGGCGGAGATCGCGGCGGCGCTGCGCGAGCAGGCCGGCCGCGGCCCCGCGGGGCACGACACGGGAGGTGCGGCATGACACATGTGGCGGCCGGGCGGGCGGCGCGGGACGGGTGGGACGTCTGCCTCGCGCCCGAGGACGCCGGCTGGACGTACTCCGGCCTGCGGGTGCTGAGCCTGGAGCCGGGCGGGCGGCGGGAGTTCGCGACGGGCGACAGCGAGTGGGTGCTGCTGCCGCTGGCCGGGGCGTGCGACGTACGGGTCGACGGGCGGGAGTTCGCGCTGCACGGCCGGGAAAGCGTCTTCGCGGGCGTCAGCGACTTCGCCTACCTGCCGCGGGAATCCGACGCGCTGGTCACCTCTGCCGGGGGCGGCCGCTTCGCGCTCGCCGGGGCGCGCTGCGGGAGGCGGCTCCCGGCGCGCTACGGCCCGGCGTCCGGGGTGCCCGTGGAGCTGCGCGGGGCGGGCGGCACGAGCCGCCAGGTCAACAACTTCGCCGCGGCGGACGTCTTCGACTGCGACCGGCTGATCGCGGTGGAGGTGCTGACGCCCGGCGGCAACTGGTCGTCCTACCCGCCGCACAAGCACGACGAGGCGGGCCCGCACGAATCGCGGCTGGAGGAGATCTACTACTACGAGCTGGCCGGCGGCCCCGCCGCGATCGGCTACCAGCGCGTCTACCCCTCGCCGCGCGGCGGCACCGACCTGCTGGCCGAGGTCCGCTCGGGCGACGCGGTGCTCATCCCGGACGGCTGGCACGGCCCGAGCATGGCCGTACCCGGCTACGACATGTACTACCTCAACGTGATGGCGGGCCCGGACCCCGAGCGCGCCTGGCGCATCAGCGACGACCCCGCGCACGCCTGGGTGCGCGGCACCTGGCCCGACCAGCACCCCGACCCGCGCCTGCCGCTGTACGGCGCCCCGGAGGACGTATGAGGCTCACCGTCGCACAGGCGCTGATCCGCTTCCTGGCCGCGCAGTACACCGAGCGGGACGGCGTACGGCACCGCGCGGTCGCCGGGATGTGGGGCATCTTCGGGCACGGGAACGTCGCCGGGATCGGGCAGGCGCTGCGCGAGGCAGGGCCGGACGTCATGCCCTTCCACCAGGGCCGCAACGAGCAGGCCATGGTGCACGCGGCGGTCGGCCACGCCCGCACCACGCACCGGCTCTCCGCCATGGCCTGCACGACCTCGATCGGCCCCGGCGCGACCAACCTGGTCACCGGCGCGGCGCTCGCCACCGTCAACCGGCTGCCCGTACTGCTGCTGCCCGGCGACGTCTTCGCGACCCGGCCCGCCGACCCGGTGCTCCAGCAGCTCGAAGTGCCCTGGGCGCAGGACGTGTCCGTCAACGACACGCTGCGGCCCGTCTCCCGGCACTTCGACCGGATCTGGCGGCCGGAGATGCTGCCCGCCGCCCTCCTCCAGGCGATGCGCGTGCTGACCGACCCGGCCGAGACCGGCGCGGTGACGCTCGCGCTGCCGCAGGACGTCCAGGCCGAGGCGTACGACTGGCCCGACGCGCTCTTCGGGACGCGCGTCTGGCACGTACGGCGGCCGGTGCCGGACGCGGACGCGCTCGCCGAGGCGGCGGCGCTGCTGCGGACGGCCCGGCGGCCGCTGGTCGTCGCGGGCGGCGGCGTACGGCACGCCGAAGCGGCGCCGCAGCTCGCGGACTTCGCCGCCGCCACCGGCATCCCGGTCGCCGAGACGCAGGCCGGCAAGGGGTCGCTGCGCTGGGACCACCCGCAGGCGCTGGGCGCGGTCGGCCACACCGGCGCGGCCCCCGCCAACGCGGCCGCCCGCGCGGCCGACGTCGTCCTCGGCGTCGGCACCCGCTGGACGGACTTCACCACCGCCTCCGGCTCGCTCTTCGCGCCGGACGCGCGCTTCGTCAACCTCAACATCGCGTCCTTCGACGGCCACAAGATGGCGGGCCTCGCCCTCACCGGCGACGCCCGCGCCGGACTCGCCGCGCTCGCCGACCGGTTGACGGGCCACCGCGCGCCCGCGCACGACCACGGCCTCGCGGACTGGCGGGCCCGCACCGACGCGGTCCTCGGCGTCGGCTCCACGCAATGGCCGCCCTCGCAGGGCGAGCTGATCGGCGCGCTCGGCGCCGCCCTCGCCGAGCGGGACGTGCTCGTCAACGCGGCCGGCTCGCTGCCCGGCGACCTCCACAAGCTGTGGCGGGCCACCGACCCCGACCAATACCACGTCGAATACGGCTACTCCTGCATGGGCTACGAGATCCCCGCCGCGATCGGTGTCCATCTCGCCGCGCCCGACCGGGAGGTCTTCGCGCTCGTCGGCGACGGCACGTACCTGATGCTGCCCACGGAGATCGTCACCGCCGTGCAGGAGGGCATCCCGATCAACCTCGTCATCGTCCAGAACCACGGCTACGCCTCCATCGGCGGGCTTTCCGCGCAGGTCGGTGCGGAGGGGTTCGGCACGGCGTACCGCTTCCCCGGCGCGGGCGGGGACTTCACCGGTGCCCCGCTGCCCGTCGACCTCGCGGCGAACGCGGCGAGCCTCGGCCTGGAGGTCTTCGCGCCGGGCTCGGCGCGGGAGCTGCGCGAAGCGCTTTCCGCCGCGCGGGCCTCGCGCCGGGCGACCGCGGTGTACGTCGAGACCGACCCCGCCCGGCCCGGCCTCCCGCCGGACGCGTGGTGGGACGTCCCCGTCGCGCAGACCTCCACGCTGCCGGCTACGCGCGCGGCGTACGCCGCCTACACCGCGCGGGCCGCCGACGCGGGGCCCCGCCCCCGCCTCTGACGCTGCGCGGCTTTCCCGCCGCGGGGGCCCGCGCCTGACGGCGCGGGTGTTTCCCACCCCCAGCCACCCGTGCGGGAGGTAGCAAAAGTTGCGGTCTTCCTGTGGGGGTGACCCGCCATCGGGGGCGAACCGCAGTCCCTCACACATCCGCCCCCACCGGCAGGCAGCCGCCGACGAGACACCGGGAGGGGGACGATCCGGGGGTGCCCCCGGAGGAATGCGCACGCAGGACCCGCCACCTAGCTCATGAGGTCGGACGCGCATTCCGAGGAGGTACCCCCGGAGTGGCACCCGACCCCACCCCGCACGGGGCGCGCGATGCCCCGCCGGGTACACCGGGGGCGCGGGGAACTGCGCGAGCAACCCACCACCGGCGGCAAGGTCGCGCAACAACCGAACCCCCCGCCCCGGGGCGCACCCTCAGCGCGGCGCCAGCCGCAAGAGCGTTGCCCCGCCCGGCCCGAGCGCGAGCGAAACAGCAGAACCCTCCACCGCGGCGTAAGCCGCAAGCGCCGGGTCGAAGCGGGCCACCGCGTACCCGGGCCGCACCACCAGCCGCGCAGCGGCCTTCGCCGTGAAGGAGCGGTTCGCGACCAGCGCCCAGCGGGCCTCCGCGTCGCCCGGCGACGGGGCCGCGAAGACCCCGAGCACGACGGGGTCGCCGTCGACGGAGGCGAACCGCGCGTCCGGCGCGAAAGCCGCCGCCCCGGCCGGCAGCGGCACATCGTTCGCGTGGACGACGGACTCCGAGACGAGCGGCAGGAGTTCGCGGCCGACCGGCCGCAGCCACCCCACGTTGAGCTGCTTCGCGGCGGCGTAGAGCGGCGTGCGCTCACCCCCCACGGTGACGAGGCCCTGGGCGGGCACGAAGCCGTCCCCACGGCTGGGGTCGGGGGTCCAGTACGTGAAGTACTGGACCCCCTTCGCCCCGTAGGCGAGGCTCGTGTTGACCTGCCACGCCAGCTCCGCCGCGGTCGGCAGCCGGTGCCCGGCGTATTCCAGGGACTGGATGAAGATCCACGTGGGGATGCCCGCGCGCAGCCCCGCCGCGCGCACGAGCGCCCAGTTCTGGTGGTAGCCGGGATCCTCCGCGCCGCCCGCGAGCATCGGGTAGCGGTCGAAGGACAGCAGCGAGGGCGCGATCGTGTCGAGCGCCTCCTGGAGGTAGCGGGTGTAGGTGGGGACGTCCATGCCGGGCGTGCCCCACGGCCCGTACGGCTGGCCCAGGCGGCGGAGGTTGAGGTACGGCAGGCTGCCGGGGGCGAGCTCGCGGGCGGTCGCGGTGAGGGAGCCGAGCGTGCCGAAGCGGTTGGCGGCGGGCTCGTCGGCGAGGGTGAACCCGGCGAAGGCGGGCTCGTCCTGGTAGGCGGCGAAGAGCGCGCGCAGCGACACCTCCGCGTCGCCCGCGGTGATCTTCGGGTGGTAGCCGGTGGGGTCGCCGTCGGCCCAGAAGTTGGCGGTGAGCGCCGAGAGCAGCGGGTCGCCCGCGACGAGCACCTTCAGGCCCGCCTGCCGGGCGATGTCCAGGCCGTAGCGGATGCCGGTCTGGTCCCACAGGTAGTTGCCGTTGTGCACGAAGGTGAAGCCCGCGTCGGCGATCTCCTGGTAGCGCTCGGCCGTGACATGCGTGGGCGGCGGCGGCCAGAAGGCCCCGACGGGGAATTCCGGTCCGCCGACGAGCGGCAGCCCCGCGGTGGGCGGGACGTCCCGCCGGCGGCGCGGCGCCTGCGCGCGGGCCTCGTCGCTCGCGGCGCCCACCGCGAGCATGCTCGCGCCCGGGAGCGCCGCGGCTCCCCCGGCCGCGAGCAGCATCCGGCGGCGGCTCAGCGCCGCACGCGGCGACGCGTTCCGCTGCTCTGCCACGACACCCTCCACCTGGACGTTCGGCACCTTCGGGGTGAAGTGTGCCGTATGCCCCGGGGGCTTCCGGGCGAAAAGCGGGCCGCGCCACGCCGCCCGGTCGCGGCGCGGCTACGGTCCGTCCCGGCCGGGCCTTCCGGTCAGGCGGGCTTGTCCGCGAAGTCGACCTCGGCGGCGGCGAGCGCGAGGGCCTCACGGCCCGGCGCCTGGTGGAATTTCCAGTACAGGTTGGTGTGGGCGATGACCTGCGCGGGCGGCGGGGCGCCGTACGCCGAGAGGTCCTCGGTGGTGTGCGCGTCCGTGACCAACGTCACGTCGTAGCCGCGGACGATGGCGCCGTGCAGCGTGGAGCGCACGCACACGTCCGTCTGCGCGCCGGTCACGACGACGCGGCCGACACCGCGGGCGGCGAGCACGGACTCCAGGTCGGTCTCCTCGAAGGAGTCGCCGTAGGCCTTCTGCACCAGCGGCTCGGACGCGCGCCGCACCAGCTCCGGAACGTAATCCCAGGCTTCCGTCCCCGCGACCAGCTCCGCGTCGTTGTGCTGCACCCACACCACCTCCGTCCCGGCCGCGCGGGCCCGTTCGACGAGGGAGGCGATGGTCGCGACCACCGCGTCGCGGTCGTGGGCGGCGCTCACCGTGCCGTTCTGCACGTCGATCACGAGCAGGGCGGTCTTCGGGCGATTCTCCAGCGTGGTCATGCTGCCTCCCGGGCGTGCGGACATCGTCGTCGTTTCCGAGGCTAGGGGCACCCTCTGACAATCCGTCCGTGCCCGGGCGGGGGCGGCCCCCCTCCGGCCGCCCCCCGCCCCCGGGCCGGGCCCGCCGACGCCTGCCGGCGCCCGGCGGGACCCCGCGGCGCCTCAGAAGCCGACGGCCTCGCGGAGCAGCAGCACGGTGCCGCGCCCCGGCAGGTATTCGGCGTTGAGGACGAGCAGCCGGCTGACGGCGCTGGGCCAGCCGTGCGCCTTCATCGTGCGGGCGGTCTCCAGCGGGAGGCAGTGCTCGTGGACGCGGCGCAGCGCGGTGTCCAGGTCGGGCACCACCTTCTGCGCGCCGACGACCCAGATCGCGCGGCCCGCGCCGCCCGCGTAGCCGGGCAGTTGGCTGCCGCTGCCGGAGGCGATCACCAGCGAGCCCCGCTCGGTGACGGCGTGGACGCTGCCCACGACGACGTCGGGGCTCGCGCCCAACCGCCGGATCTCGTCGCCGCCGGTGGCGCGGTCCAGGGCGAGGATGCGGGGCCGGACGGCGTCGTAGCGCCCGCTGCCGTTGATGTCCTCCTCGATGCCGGACAGCCGCAGTGTCTCGCTGGCGCCGGTGAAGACGCTCGCGCCCTCGGGCAGCAGCTCGGCGACGCGGGTGCGCGCGGCGGCGGTGCCGTCGAGGATCTCCACGGTGAAGCCGTGGGCGGTCAGCGCGGCGGCCGCGCGTTCCAGGCTCGCCGCGGACGCCGGGGCGGTGAAGTCCGCGGCCGGCGTGGGGGTGGTGGTCATGGTGCCTCCGTGCTTGTGTTCGCCGATGGGGCGCGGGACGGTGCGCGGGACCGGCCTGCGGGGAGCGGCCTTCCGCGGGGTGTGCGCGTCCCAGCGGTTCGACCGCGCAGCGGCGGGGAATGTGAGCCGGCGCGCCGGCACCTCACATCCGGGGGTGCTGCCTTGTCGGAGGGACGAGAGGTTTCGTCGAGCGAGGGGGCCGTCCGCAGCATGACCACCACCACCCGGTCCGGGCCGGGGCACGGCAGGCCCGATCCGGGCCTCGACGCGCTCATGGGCGAGCGGCCGCACCTCGTCGGTGTCGCCTACCGGCTGCTGGGCTCGGCGGCCGAGGCGGAGGACGCCGTGCAGGAGGCGTACGCCCGCTGGTACGCGATGCCGCCGCGCGAGCGGGCCGCGATCGTCTCGCCCGGTGCGTGGCTCACCACCGTCGCCAGCCGGATCTGCCTCAATGTGCTGGGCTCCGCCCGGGTCCGGCGCGAGACGTACGTGGGCACGTGGCTGCCCGAGCCGCTGCCCGACGTCGCGGAGTGGGTCGGGGGGCGGCAGGGCGCGGCCGACGCCGACCCGGCCGAGCGGGTCGCGCTGGACGAGTCGGTGGACCTGGCCTTCCTGGTCGTGCTGGAGTCGATGACGCCCGCCGAGCGGGTCGCGTTCGTGCTGCACGACGTCTTCTGCCACTCCTTCGCCGAGGTCGCCGAGATCGTCGGCCGCAGCCCGGCGGCCTGCCGCCAGCTGGCGTCCTCCGCCCGCCGCCGGGTCCGGGCGGCGCGGCCCCCGGCGCCCGCGGACGCCGGACGGGCCCGCGTGGTGCGGGACTTCAAGCGGGCGTGGGAGGCGAAGGACATCGAGGCCCTCGTCGGCCTGCTCGACCCGCACGCGGTGGCGACCGCCGACGGCGGGGGCCTCGCCACGACCTTCGCGCAGCCCATCCGGGGCGGCGGGCAGGTCGCCCGCGCCTGGGCGGAGCTGGCCCGCCGCAGGCCCCCCGCCGTGGCCTTCGCGGAGCACCGGGTCAACGGCCGTCCGGGGCTGGTGGCCAGGGAGGACGGCGCCGTCGTCTCGGTGTTCGCGTTCGACGTCGCGGGCGGCCGGATCACCCGGATCTGGGTGATCCGCAACCCGCAGAAGCTGGCCCGCTGGGCGGTGTGCTGACGGGTCCGCCGTACGGCGGGAGGTGGCGCGCACGCTGCTAATGTCACAGCACTGTCATATTCTCCCGGCGCGGAAGGTACGTCCCGCATGCCCCAGCTCTACCCGCCCGCCGAGCCGTACGCGCAGGGCATGCTGGATGTCGGCGACGGCAACCGCGTGCACTGGCAGACGTACGGCAACCCCGACGGCAGGCCCGCGGTCGTCCTGCACGGCGGGCCCGGCTCGGGCGCGGGGCCGCACTGGGCGCGGCTGTTCGACCCGGCGGCCTACCGCGTCGTCCTGCTCGACCAGCGCGGCTGCGGGCGCAGCACGCCGGACGCCGCCGACCCGGACACCTCCCTCGCCGCCAACACCACGCGGCATCTGATCGCCGACCTCGACCTGCTGCGCCGCCACCTGGGCGTCGACGCCTGGCTCGTGCTGGGCGGCTCCTGGGGCACGACCCTCGCCCTCGCGTACGCCGAGGCGCACCCCGGCAGCGTCAGCGCCATGGTGCTCTTCAGCGTCACGAACACCACCCGGCGCGAAGTGGAGTGGGTGACACGGGACATGGGCCGGGTCTTCCCCGCGCAGTGGGCCGCCTTCCGCGACACCCTGCCCGAGGGCGAGCGCGACGGGAATCTCGCCGACGCCTACGCCCGGATGCTCGCCGACCCGGATCCGGACGTACGGGACCGGGCCGCGCGGGCGTGGTGCCGCTGGGAGGACGTGCACGTCTCGACGTACGCGGGCCACCACCCCGACCCGCGCTACGACGACCCGCGCTTCCGGATGCGCTTCGCCCGCCTCGTCACGCACTACTGGCGGCACGCCGGCTTCCTGCCGGACGGGTCCCTGCTGCGCGACGCGGGGCGGCTCGCGGGCATCCCCGGCGTCCTCGTCCACGGCCGGCTCGACATCAGCGGCCCGCCGGACGTCGCCTGGCACCTCGCGCGGGCCTGGCCGGACGCCGAGCTGCTGCTCGTCGGCGGCGAGGGCCACGGCCTGTCCGGCACGACCACGACCGGGGCCGTGGTCGCCGCGACCGACCGCTTCCGTACGCCGCCCGCCCCACCGGCCTGACCGCATCGGCCGCCTCACCGCGCCGGACGCCGCCCGCGCCGGGCGCTGAACTCCCGGGCCCGGCACCGGAATCGTCCCGTCACGGTCACGGGTGCGCACCGGACCCCCCGGTGCGGGGCGGGGCGTGCGTACGCTGCTCGGGGGGCCGTGAAGGGGGACGGGATGACGGACGCAGCGCAGCGGCACGTGCTCGGCGGCAGGTACCGCCTGGGCGGCAGGCTGGGGGCGGGGCCGGGGGGCAACGCGTGGCGCGCCCACGACGAGTGGCTGCGCGTCGACGTGGCCGTCAAACGCGTGCTGCCGCCGCCCGCGCGGGACGGCGACGGCACGGACGCGGCGGAGGCGCGGGCGCGGGCCGCCCGCCGGGCGGGAGCGGCGGCGCGGCTGCGCGGGCACCCGCACGTGGTCACGCTCCTCGACGTCGTCGTGGACGGCGGCGGCACCGCGTGGGCGGTGACGCACCTGGTGGAGGGCCGCTCGCTGGCCGACCACCTGGACGCGCACGGCCCGCTGTCCGCGCCCCGCGCCGCGGACGTCGCCCGCGCGCTGCTCACGGCGCTGGCGGCCGCCTACGCCGCCGACCTCGGCGACCTCGGCGTCAAGGCGGCCAACGTGCTGCTCGCCGCGGACGGCGGGATCCTGCTCACGGACCTGTGCGCGTCCGGCCGCGCGCCGGACCCGGTGCTCGCGCGCCTCGGTGTGCCCGGCGGCACGCCGGGGCATGTGGCCCCGGAGCGTCTCACGGCCGCGAACGGCGACGGCGCGGCGGACGGCGCCGCCGCCGACCTCTTCGCGCTCGGGGTGACCCTCTACCAGGCGGTCGAGGGCCGCCTGCCCTTCGACCCGGCGGACCCTTACGCGACCGCCTCCGGCGAACTCCCCCCGCCGGTCCGCGCGGGCCGGCTGGCGCCGCTGCTCACCGCGCTGCTGGCCCGGGACCCCGCGCGCCGCCCGGCCGCCCGCGAGGCGCTCGCGCTGGTGCCGGCGCAGACGCCGTACGACACGCCGCCGCCCGCGCCCGAGCCCGTACCGGCGGCGGCGCCGACGCCGGGGCCGGGTCCGGCCGTCCGGTACGCCGCGGCGACGACCCGGCTGCCGGGTCCGTTCACGTTGAACGCGACAAGCGAGATCCACGACCTGGCCTTCAGCCCGGACGGCACCTTCCTGGTGGGCGTGGGCGACGAGAAGCCGGTCCGGATGTGGGACCTCACGTCCGGCCAGGGCATCTGCACGGAGCTGATCGGCCAGGCCAAGTGGGGCCGGGCGGTGGCGTTCAGCCCGGACGGCACGATCCTCGCGACCGGCGGGTACGAGCGGGCGGTACGGCTGTGGGACCCGGCGACGGGCCGCAGCACGGCGACGCTGGACGGCCACACCGACTGGGTCCGCTCCCTCGTCTTCAGCCCGGACGGCCGCACGCTCGCCAGCGCGGGCGACGACAAGGCCGTGCGGCTGTGGGACACGGTCACGGGCGCGGCCACGGCCACGCTGCCCGGCCACCCGGGCTGGGTGCAGTCGATCGCCTTCGGCCCGGACGGCCGCACCCTGCTGGCGGCCGGCGGCAAGCAGGTGCGGGTCTGGGACCTGGCGACCGCCGCGCGGACCGGTGCCCCGCTCCGCCCGGGGCGCAAGGTCCGGGCGGTGGCGTTCAGCCCCGACGGCACACTCCTCGCGGTGGGCGGCAGGAAGTTCGGCCTCACGGTCCTGGACGCCGTCTCGTACGCCCCGCTCCCCGCCTGGTCCGGCACCGGCGGCCGCTCCGACGCGCTCGCGTTCAGCCCCGACGGGACCCTGATCGCCTCGCGCGGTCCGTCCCGCACGATCACCTTGTGGGACGTGCGGACGGCGAAGGCGGTGACGTCCATGACCGGGGACCCGATGTCCCCGATCCACGCGATGGCCTTCAGCCCGGACGGGACGGTCCTCGCGGTCGCCAACGGCTCGCGGGTCCGCATGTGGCGCGTCCCGCCCGCGCAGTACACCGACGCCGCCCCGGCCTGACCGGCCTTCCGTCCGGGAAGCGGGAATCCGGGTGCGGTCCCACCCCACGACCTGCGACGATCCGGGCATGCCGATTGCCGACGTGCCGCCCGACGTACGCCTCGCCTACGACACCTTCGGGGACCCCGCCGATCCCCCGGTGCTGCTCGTGATGGGCTTCGGGGCGCAACTGCTCGCCTGGGACGAGGGCTTCTGCCGGGCGCTCGCCGACCGGGGGCGGTACGTCGTCCGGTACGACAACCGGGACTGCGGACTGTCCACCCGGTTCGACGACCGGCCCGTCGACCTGGCGCGCTTCGTCGCGGCGGTCAGTTCGGGGGACATCCCCGGGGCACTCGCCATGGTCCCGTACACGCTGGCGGACATGGCCGACGACGGCCTCGGGCTGCTCACCGCGCTGGGCATCGAGCGGGCGCACGTCGTCGGCGCGTCGATGGGCGGCATGATCGCGCAGGTCATGGCCATCGCGCACCCGGAGCGGGTGCTGACCCTGACCTCGATGATGTCCTCGACCGGCGAGCCGGAGTACGGGCAGTCGACACCCGAGGCGCAGGCGGTGCTCTTCCGGGGCCGGCCCGCCGACCGGGAGGGCCACATCGCCGCGGCGGAGCGGGACATGGTGTGGGCGTCGCGCCGCTACGGCGACCCGGCGGTGCTGCGGGCCCTCGCCGCCGCCTCCTACGACCGCGCGTACTACCCGGCGGGGATCGGGCGGCAGCTCGGCGCGATGGTGCTCGGCGGCTCCCGGGCTGACGCGCTGCGGGAGCTGACCGTGCCGACGCTGGTGATCCACGGGCTGGACGACACGCTCATCGCCCCCAGCGGCGGCGAGCGCACGGCGGAGCTGGTGCCGGACGCGAAACTGCTGCTCGTCCCGGACATGGGCCACGACCGGCCGCGCGAGCTGTGGCCCGAGCTGGTCGGGGCGCTGGCGGCGCACACCGCATAGGGCGTGTCCGGTGCACGCGCGGTGAAAACCCTGTGGAGGGCGTGTCGGTGGGACCCCCTATCCTGCACCCGTAATCACGCGGACCAGGGGAGGGCGCGGCATGTTCGGCAAGCTGTTCACCAGGGGTGCGGGGGGCCAGGCGGCGGATGCGCCCGCCCGGCCGGCCGGGCGCCGTCCGAAGCGGGGGGTGCACGAGGTCCAGGGGCTGGACGACGAGCGGGTGCTCGCGCTCACCGCGGCGGCCGGCGCCGGTGACTGGGCGGCGGTCCGGCAGGCCGCGGCCCCCTTCGACCTGGACCGCGACCACTGGGTCCTGAGCGAGATCGCGGACACCGAGGGCGTCGAGGACTGGATCGGCCGCGCCGTCGAGCAGAGCGCCGAAGACGCCGGCGAGCGGGCGACCGCGCTGCTCGTCTCCGGCGCGCGGTACATCAACTGGGGCTGGCAGGCCCGCACCACCGCCAGGGCCTCGCAGGTGTCGCAGGAGCAGTGGAGGACCTTCCACGAGCGGCTGACGATCGCCGAGGAGCAGCTGCTCCAGGCCGCCGAGCTGCGGCCGGACTGGGTCGCCCCGTGGCGGCGGCTGCTGACGTCCGGGCGCGGCATGTCGCTGGGCCGGGCGGTGGGCGAGGCGCGGCGGGATGCCGCGCTGCGCCGCGACCCGCTGGATCTGGAAACGCATGTCGAGTGGGTGTCGCAGTTGCAGACCCGGTGGGGCGGCGAGCCCGGCGAGGCGCTGGCCTTCGCGCGGGACGCGTTCGCGCGCGCCCCGCTCGGGCAGCGGCTGGGCGGCGTCATCGCCTACGCCCACATCGAGGACTGGTTCGAGGCGGAGGGCACCGACCGCCTCGACCGCCCCGCCGTGCGCGACGAGCTGCGCGAGGCGGCCGAGCACAGCATCCTGCACCCCGGCTACGAGCGCCGCCCGGGGTGGCAGTACGAGTTCAACCTCTTCGCGATGGCGCTGTCGCTGGCCGGTGAGGGTGCGACGGCCCGCCGGGTCTTCCGCGAGCTGGGCGGCGCGTACACCCGGCGGCCGTGGAACTACCTCCCGGACCCGGCCAAGCAGTTCGCCCGCTACCAGAGCCGCGCCTGAGGACGTACCGCCGTATGCGCACCGCAACCGCGACCGCCGTCCCGGCGCCGCCGCTCCCCCGGCTCCTTCCGCCTTTCCCGCTCCCTGACTTCCGGACTGCCCGATGACCCAGCACGACACCGCGAACGCCGGCGCCGCCGACCGCACCTTCCAGGTCGACCTGCGCGGCCTGGTCGACCTCCTGTCCCACCACCTCTACTCCAGCCCCCGGGTCTACCTGCGCGAACTGCTGCAGAACGCGGTGGACGCGCTGACCGCCCGGCGCGCCCTCGCACCCGACGCGCCCGCGGACGCGTTCGGCATCCGGCTGTACGCGGACGGCTCGGTGGTCCGCGTCGAGGACGACGGCGTCGGCCTCACCGAGGCGGACGTGCACACCTTCCTCGCCACGATCGGCCGCAGCAGCAAGCGGGCCGAGCGGATCGCCGAGCAGCGGGCCGACTTCATCGGCCAGTTCGGCATCGGCCTGCTGTCCTGCTTCCTGGTCGCCGACGAGATCCTGGTCGTCAGCCGCTCCGCCCGGACGCCCGACGCGCCCGCCGTGGAGTGGCGCGGCCACGGCGACGGCAGCTACTCGGTGCGCACCCTGCCCGCGTCCGCCCGCCCGCAGCCGGGCACCACCGTGTCGCTGACGCCGCGCGCCGACGCCACGGAGTGGACCAAGCCCGCCCAGGTCCGCTCGCTGGCCCGGCACTTCGGCTCGCTGCTGCGGCACCCGGTGACCTTCTCGGACGGCGGGGCGCCCGCGCCCGTCAACCCCGAGCCGGCGCCCTGGGCGCGGACCTACCCCACGCCGGGGGCCCGGCAGCGCGCGCTGGCCGCGTACGGCGCGGACGTCTTCGGCTTCACCCCGCTGGACACGATCGAGCTGGACCTCCCGGCGGTGGGCCTGAAGGGCATCGCCTGCGTGCTGCCCGAGGCGGTGCCCGCCGGGCGCCGGCACGGCCACCGGGTGCACGTCAAGGGCATGCTGCTGTCGGAGCAGGCCGAGGAGATCCTCCCGGAGTGGGCCTTCTTCGTCCGCTGCGTCGTGGACGCCGAGAGCCTGCGCCCCACCGCGTCGCGCGAGTCGCTGTACGAGGACGACACGCTCGCGGCCGTACGCGACGCGCTCGCCGAGCGGCTGCGCGCGTGGATGGCGCGGGCGGCGGCGAGCGACCCGGAGCTGCTGGGCCGCTTCCTCCAGGCCCACCACCTGGCGGTGAAGTCGCTCGCGGTGCACGACGACGAGATCCTGCGGATGCTGCTGCCGTGGCTGCCGTTCGAGACCACCGACGGCAACACCACGCTCGACGAGTTCGCCCGCACCCACGCGACCGTGCTCGTGACGTCCAGCGTGGAGGAATTCCGGCAGGTCGCCGCGATCGCCTCGGCGGCCGGCCTCGGCGTCGTCAACGGCGGCTACACGTACGACCGGGCGCTGGTGCACCGGCTGCCGGAGATCCGGCCGGAGGCGAGCGTCGCCGACCTGGACCCGGCGACGCTCACCGCGCATCTGGACCCGGTGGACCGGGAGTCGGAGCTGGCCGCCGCTGCCTACCTGGCGCAGGCCCGCGACGCGCTCGCCGTCTTCGACTGCGACGTGGCGCTGCGCACCTTCCAGCCGGCCTCCGCGCCCGCGCTGCTGCTCGACAGCCGCGAGGCGCGGCACGAGCGCACCCGCTCCCAGCTCGCCCGCGAGCAGGACGGCGGCCTGTGGGGCGACATCCTCGGCGCGCTGCGCCAGGAGGCGCCCAAGGCGCAGCTGATCCTCAACCAGCTCAACCCGCTGGTGCGCGCCGCGGTCGCCATCGCGGAGCCGGAGCTGGCCCGCACCAGCGCCGAAGCGCTCTACGGGCAGGCCGCGCTGCTGTCCCGGCGCCCGCTCAGGCCCGCCGAGTCGAGCCTGATCAACCGCTCCTTCCTTGACCTCCTCGCCCACGCCCTCCGCAAGGACAGCTGACGATGCCGACCGCACCCCAGACCACCGACGAGCTGTACGCGGCGCTGCAGGAGAACGACGAGCGCCCCTACGGCCGTGCCCGTACCGTCGTCGCCGAGGAACTGGTCGACGCCGCCGAGCAGTTCGCCGAGCCCGCCGCGCTGGTGGACGCGCTGCTGGAGCTCCAGGAGGCGTACACGTACGGCTCCGAGCCGCGCAAGTCGCCCGTCGTCTTCGCCCGGCTGCTCCAGCTCTTCGACGAGCAGCCGGACGTCTTCGACGAGCGACTGCGGCACCACATGTACTGGCGCTTCAAGTGGGTGGCGAGCGCCCTGCTCTCGGTGCCCGAGATGCCGCTGACGGCCCTGCGCCAGTGGCTGGCGGAGATGCGCGACCGGTACGAGAAGGCCGGGCTGGGCCTCCAGCCGTACTACGGGCAGGCCTACCACCTGGCCGCGCACCTCGGCGAGAGCGCCGAGGCCACCGCGGTCGCCTACGAGCTGTGGGCCGGACGCGCGCGCACGCAGTACAGCGACTGCGAGGCCTGCGAGATCCGCGGCCGCGCCCTCTACCACCTCACCGCGGGCGACGACGAGCGCGCGCTCGACATCTGGCAGCCGGTGCTGGCGGGCAAGGAGTCCTGCCAGGAGGAGCCCGCGACCTCGATCTCGTACGCCCTGCTGCCGCTGGTGCGCACCGGCCGGACGGACGACGCCCGCCAGGCGCACCTGTTCGGCTACCGCGGCTGCCGCCGCAACCCGTCGATGGCCCCGGACGTCGGCCGGCACCTGGAGTTCTGCGCGCTCACCGGCAACGAGGCGCGCGGCCTGGAACTGCTCGCCGAGAACCGCACCCTCTTCGCCGAGGTGGATTCGCCGAGCGACATGCTGACCTTCCTCACCGGCGTGGAGGTGCTGCTCCAGCGGGTCGAGTCGCTCGGCCACGGCGGGCTGCCCGCCGCCGGTTTCCCCGGCCGGACGTGGACGGTCGCCACGCTGCGCGCCGAGGTGGCCGAGCGCGCCGGGGACCTGGCCGCCCGCTTCGACGCCCGCAACGGCACGACCGCGCACACCGACCGGCGCGGGGTCCGGCTGGACCGCGCCCCGCTGCTGGACACCCTGGAGCTGACACTCCGGCCGCGCGCCCTGGACGACGTGGCCCCGGCGACCGCCCCCGCCGCCCCGCCGCGCGCCGCGGCCGCCGCGCTGCCCGAGTCGGTCGCCGAACTCGTCCTGCGCGCCCGGGAGCTGGACGAGGAGGGCCACCCGGACGCGGAGGCGTGCTGGACCCGGCTGGCGGCGCTCGTCGACGAGCCCGGTTACGTCCACCCCGACGACCCGGCCGTGGGCCCGCTCGCCCGGCTGCGCGCGGACCTGCTGGACGAGGAGGGCGCCGAGGCGCGCGAGCGCAGCGACCTGGCCGGGGCCGCCGCGCGGTACGCGGAGTCCGCCGACCTCTACACGGAGGCCGGGCTGCCCGGGTACGCCGCCGTGGCCCGCGGCTGCGCGCTGCTCGCGGCCGCGGAGGTGCCGGGGGCGGAGCCGGCCGAGCCCCCGTCCGACGAGGCCAGGGCCGAGGCGAAGGCCGCCGCGATGACCGCGGCCCACACCGCGCTGACCCGCCTTCAGGAGGAGGCGGCCGGCCTCGCCCCGTTCCAGGAGGCCCGGCTGCTGCGGCTGCGCTCGACCGCGCTGGGGATGCGTCTGGAGGCGCAGCCGACCCCGGAGCACACCGCGGCGGCCTTCGCCGAGGTCGAGCTGCTGCACGGCTTCGCCACCGCGCACGACCTGCCCGGCCAGGTGTGCCGGGCGCTGCTGCTGCGCGCCAGCACGCACGCGATCGGCGGCGACCTGGCCGCCGCGAAGGGCGAGCTGGACGGGCTGCTGGCCCGGCTGCGGGCGGACGGACCCGGCTGGCACCTGCCGCACGCGCTGGGCCTGCGCGGCCGTATCCACCTGGGCCTGCGGGACGCGGACGCGGCGTACGCCGACCTGTCCGAGGCGCTGCGGGAGGCCGGCAAGTGGCCCGCGTACGCCGCCTACGCCGGGACGCTGCACGGCGAGCTGGCGCGGGCCTGCCTGGGCCTGGGCCGGCACGACGAGGCGCTGCGCCATCTGACGCGCTCGGCGGAGGTGGACATGCGGCACGGCAGCCGGGTGGACGCGTTCTGCACGTACAGCAACGCGGCCCGGCTCGGCCTGGACCTGGGACGCGTCGAGGACTGCATCGCGCTGCTGGACTCGCTGCTGGCCGAACCCGACGTGACCTCCCGGGAGCTGGACGACCGGCTGGTCGCGCAGCTGCGGCTGACCCGCGCGCGGGCGCTGCGGGCCGGGGACGACGTCAAGGCCGCGCTGGCCGAATTCCTGGAGCTGGCCGCGGAGTCGGCCGGTTGGGCGGACGACCCGGGCTCGCACGCGATGATCGCGGCGGAGACGGCCGTACTCCTCGCCGAGACCGGCGAGTTCGCCCGCGCCCGCGAGGCCGTCGACCAGGCGCTCGCCACGCACGCGTCGGCGCCGCGCTTCGAGCAGCTGAGCAGCTGCCTGCGGGAGGTCGCCCGGCTCCAGGCCCAGCAGCAGGGCCCGGACGGCCTCGACGACGCCCGCGCCTTCCTCGCCGACGCGGCCCGGCTCGCCGACGACGCCCGCGCGGAGGGCTACGAGGCCGAGGGCCGCCCGCTGCACGCGGCGCTGGCGTACGAGCACGGCCGCGTCAACGCCTACGCCGGGGAGTACGAGGAGTCGCTCACCGCCCTGGAGGAGACGCTGTCCCTGCTCGGCGCGCCGGGTGAGGACGCGGGCCAGGCCGGGGAGTGGGCCGAGGCCGCCCGGCTCAGGGGCGTCGTGGAGGGCGCGTACCTCAAGCGCCCGGAGCAGGCCCTGCGCGCGCTCGACTCGGCGGTGGCCCGGCTGACGGAGCTGGGCCACGAGGAGGCGGCCGCGCCGCTGAAGTCCCTGGCGTCGAGCCTGCGCGACGGGAGCTGAGGCGGCCGTGCGGGTGCCGGGCGGTCCGCCGCCCGGCACCCGCGCGACTCACAGGTGCGCCAGGACCACGCCCAGGACGACGGCGACCGAGAGGACCAGGCCGATGACCAGCCCGAGGACCTGCGGTGAGACCCGGTGCCGCAGCTTCGGCGGCGGCCGGAAGCGCTCGGCGGGGTCGGTGCTCGCCTCCCACCACTGCACGACGCGCGCGAAGTCGTGGTGGAAGTCGGGGTTGGGGTAGACGCTGCTGCTCGCGAGGCCCGTGAGGGAGCGGTGCCGCCCGTCCGTGAGGATCATCCGCACCGTGGACGCCGATCCGAGCCCGGCGTCCTGCTGCCACACGTACAGCCAGCGGATGTCGTGCCAGTGGTACGTACGCCCCTGCCCGAGGCCCCAGCCGACGGTTATCCCGTCCGCGCCGACGGTGGTCACGGACCGCCTGGCCAGGGCGGCACAGGCGGCGACGACCACCAGGGTGCCGCCGAACAGCCAGCAGAACCAGCCGAATCCCATCCGGAAGAGGGTGAAGGCCGCTTCCACGACCAGCCCCGCTCCCACGGCCGCGACCCCGCCCCACGACACCCGGTACCGATCTTTCCCCCGGAAGCTCAGTTCGTTCACAGCGTGGACACTACAACGGCCCGGTCCGGCAGTTGCGGGCCAGGTCAGCCGGGGTCAGAAGGAGTCGCCGTACCAGTGGACGGCCCCCGGCGCGGTGACCGTCGCCGTCACCTCGGCCGCGGGGGCGAGCAGCGGGCGGGCCATGCCGTATGCGGTGGTGCCCGCCGTGGCGCGGGCGAGCAGCCGCGGCAGCGCCGCCGTGACGGCCGGGTCCGCGGGCAGGTGGACGGTCGCGGCCGTCGCGCCCGCCGCCCGCGCGTGGCCGGCGGCGGCCCGCAGCAGAGCCGCGGCGGCTTCCCGTTCCCGGCCGCGGGCCAGGGCAATCTCGGCGACGGCGGCCTCGTGCGGGCCGGTCGGGCGCACCGCGACGAAGCCCAGCGGTGCGGCCTCCCCGGCGCGTGCGGACTCCCCAGCGCGTACGGTTTCCTCGGCCAGCAGGATCGCGGCCGGGGGGCCGTACCAGACCGGGATCCGGCGCCGCCAGTCCGCCGGGCTGCGGACCGTGGTGAGCGGCCGGGCGGTGTCGTAGGCGTCCCGCAGCGCCCGCAGCGCGGGTATGTCGGCGGAGGTGGCGCGCCGTACGGCCACGCCGGGGTCCGCGCGGCCGGGGGCGGCGAGCGGGCCGGACAGGACCGGGGCGGTGAAGGGCTGCCAGCCCGCGCCGCGGTAGACGTCCGGGGTGCCGGTGAAGAGCAGCGACCAGGCGCACTCGTCCGCCGTCATCGCCTCGGTCACCGCGGCGAGCAGGCGGCGCACATGGCCGCGGCCGCGCGCGTCGGGGTGGGTGGCGACGCTGCCGAGGCAGCCGACGCGCTGCGGGCGGCCGGTGGCCGAGCGGATCGGGCGCGGCTGGTAGTGGAGCACGGACACCGGCCGCCCGCCGTCCTCGGCGAGGAAGGTGCGGGCGTGCCGGCCGGGGTCCCGGCCCCACAGCAGCGCGACGGTGCCGGCGCTGTCGGGGAAGGCCGCCGCCCACAGGGCGTGCAGGGCCGGTTCGTCCGCCGGGGTGGCGGTGCGGTAGCGCGGCATGCGGCGGCCTTCCCCTTTTCTCTTCTCCACGGTGCTGCTCTGCGGTTCTTCTGTGCGGCTGGTGGCGGAACGGGCGGCTCAGAGCACCAGGTTGCCGTTTGTGGCACTGACCCGCGGGCCGTCCGGCGGCAGTCCCTCGCGGGTGACGTCCTCCTCGGTGCAGGAGGTGTGCAGCAGGGAGGAGGCGCCGGTGAAGGCCGCGGCGGCGAGGGCCAGTCGGCCGCCGGTGAGGCGGGCGCCGACCGCGGTGTAGCGGTTGGTGCCGTCGGGGACGCGGACGTGCGCGGTGCCGTCGCCGGACGCGGTGCTGCGCAGGGCGCCGAGGTCCCAGGTGACGGTGGCGGTGGTGCCGGCGGCCCGGGAGAGCAGCGCGCCCGCGGAGTTGGTGCCGGTCAGGACGGCGTCGCCGCCGACCGCGAGCCGCTGGTCGCGTACGGCGCTGAGCGCGATACCGGTGTCCGTGAGGCGGCCGCCGTCGACCACGACCTCCGCCGCGCCGACCGACACAGGGGCGGCTTTCGGGTCGCCGACGAGCGTGCAGTCGGTGAAGCGGACCGGGCCGCTGCCGCGCAGCACCGCGCCGTCAAGACCGGTGAAGGTGGTGCGCACGAAGTGCACGGGCGCGGTGACCGGGGTCTGCACGAGCACCTGCCCGGCGGGCAGGTCGAAGGCGCAGTCGGTGACGGTCGTCGGCCGGGCGGAGCGCGCGGACCGCTGGGCGACGGCGAACAACGAGGCGGTGCAGCCGCGCAGTTGGGCGCCGTCGGCGTTGATCACCAGCGTCCCGGACGGGTCGAAGGTGGGCCGCGGGACGACGTGCACGTTCTCCAGCGTCAGGTCGGTGATGAGGGTGTTGGCCGTGAACCACGAGCAGACGTGGTTGCGTACCGTGATGCGCTTGGCCGCGTTGCCCCACTGGGCACCGGAGTTGGCGATGTCCATGAGCCCGGAATTGCCGTCGAAGAGCAGGTCGTGCTCGTACTGGCCGTGCGTGGTGAAGGGGTTGCCGCCCTCGTCGTCGCCGTCGCCGTGGCAGTTGACGACCTGGCAGTAGGCGGAAGCCGTCAGGTCGTTGAGGTGCCGGACGTTGCTGGTGGTGCAGTCGGCGACGTGGCCGTACAGGCAGTAGATCTGCTGCGTGAGGTAGCCGGCGCCGCCGTACATGACCGTGGGCGGGTTCTTCAGGCCGCAGCCGATCGTGCGGTAGCGGGTGCACCAGCGGCGCATGATCACCGGCCAGAAGGTGCCGGTGGCCTGGATGCCGGAGACGTGGCAGTCGACGGCGTACTCGTACGCCACCGGGTGCGAGCCGGTGTATTCGTCGTCGACCGCCCCGGTGTCCTGGCCCGCGCCGAGGAAGACCAGGTTGTGCACCTCGGCGCCGACGACGGGCTCGACCCGGCGCCAGGTGACGGTGCGGCCTGCGGCGAGCGGCCAGCCGTTGAGGTAGCCGACGCGGATGTGCGTGCCGTCGACGATCTCGGTGACCTCGACCATCTTCTGCAGCTCGCGCTCGTCGCTGCCGCCGCCGGCGACCTCGTCGCTCTGCACCGCCCACCACTGGCCGACCCGGAAGGCCCCGGAGTCGGGCACCGGGAAGGCGTCGGTGCGCTCGATGACCTCGGCGGGGAGCTTGTGGCTGACGGTGTCGGAGGTGACGGTGCCCTGGAAGAAGAGCACCGCGCCGAACGGGTTGTCGTGGGTGTTGCGCTCGATGCCGCCGGTGTGGACGGTGTGCCCGCCGAAGTCGAGGACCAGGTGCGAGCGGTGGTAGGTGTGGCGGCGCCGGAAGAGCAGGTCGGTGTGGGCCTCTATCCGGTGCACGGACGGGTCGTTCACCATCGCGTCGAGCGCGTCGTCGGCGGGGGCGGAGGCGTCGAAGTGGCCGAAGCCGCGGAAGTCCAGGACGCCGTCGTGCACGCGCAGCCAGCGCCCGCGCGCGGGGCGGTCGGCGGGCCGCAGCACGGTGCCGCCGTTGGCCGCGGCCGTCGACCGGGCGTCCCAGCGGGCGAGCATTCCGCCGCCGTCGCCGGGGGCACGGTAGCCGGCGACGACGGCGAGGGCGCCGTCGCGCAGCGGCTTGGAGCCGAGCGCGAGCAGGGCGGCGACGGTGGACAGGGCGAGCGGCGCGGAAGTGCCCTTGCCGCCCTGGGCGTTGCCGCTCTGGTCGCTGCCGCCGTGGTCCTTGCTGTCGGCGGCGGCCGGGGTCGCGGCCAGCGTGCCGCCGGCGAGGACCGCGGCGCTCAGGCCGCCGGCCCGCAGCAGGTGTCTGCGGCTGGTGGGGCCCGCGGCGGCGGGCGCTTCGGTGGAGCCGTCCGATGACGTCATGGTGTGGTGCCGTCCTTCGTCGGAGGCCGCAGCGAGCTGCGGTAAGGGGGCATGAAGGCCGTGCGGGGCATCTGGTCGGCGAGCACTCCGCCGTCCACCACGATCCGGCTCCCGGTCAGGTAGGCGCCCTCGTCGCTCGCGAGCAGCAGCAGCGCGCCGGTGCACTCCTCGGGGCTCGCGTAGCGGCCGAGCGGGATGCGCGCCCGGTAGGCGGCCTCGAACGCCTCGCGGTCGAAGGGGAATTCGCCGTCGATGGGGGTCTCGACCATGCCGGGCGCGAGGCTGTTGACGGTGATGCCGTGCGGGGCGAGTTCGATCGCGAGGGTCTGGGTGAGCAGGTCCACGGCCGCCTTGGAGGCGTTGTAGTGGGCCAGGCCCGCCTCCGCGACCAGGGCGTTCTTGGAGGTGACGGACACGATCCGGCCGGGCACACCGTCGGCGATCATGTGCTCGGCGACGCGCTGGGTCAGGAAGAAGACCGCGTCGAGGTTGACCCGCATGACGCGGTGCCAGCTCTCGGGCGTGATCTCGTTGAAGCGCTCCAGGGCCGCGGTGCCCGCGTTGTTGACGAGGATGTGCAGGGGACCTGCCGCAGCCCGCACCCGGTCGGCGAAGGCGTGCAGCGCCGCGGTGTCGGCGAGGTCCTGCTCCTCGGCGCGCGCGGTGCGGCCGAGGCCGCGTACCAGCTCCGCGGTCTCCCCCAGCCCGGCCGCGCCCGGCAGGTCGGTGACCACCAGGTCGGCGCCGGCCTGCGCGAGCGCGACCGCGAAGGCCCGGCCGAGCCCGCCGGCGGCGCCGGTGACCAGCGCGGTGCGGCCGGTGAGGTCGAACCGGCCCCGTCCGCCCGCGGGTCGGGTGCTCATCCCTGCTCCAGCCCGAGGAGTTCCAGCGACGGGCGGTGGATCAGCGCCTCCACCGCGTCCTGGTCCAGCGGGTCCAGGCCCGGGATGCCGGGGATGCGGGCGATCCTGCGCAGGCCCTCGACCGAGTCGTCGACGGTCGTGAAGGGGTAGTCGCTGCCGAACAGCAGCTTGTCCCACACCCCGTAGTCCTGCACCAGCCGCAGGCTGTGCCACAGCTGGAAGGGCCGGTAGTGCAGGGCGCTGATGTCGGCGTAGACGTGCCGGTGCTTGCGGATGACGGCGATGCACTCGCCCTCGAAGGGGTGGCTGAGGTGCGCGAGCACCATCCGCAGCTCGGGGTGGCGCATGGCCACCCAGTCCAGGTGCCGCGGCATGGCGTATTCCAGCGGCGCCTGGGAGACGAAGGTGGTGCCGGTGTGCACCAGCAGCGGCAGGCCGTGCCGTTCGGCGTAGGCGTACAGCTCGTCGTAGGCCTCGTCGGCGGGCGCGAACCCGGCGTACATCGGCATGAGTTTGATGCCGCGCAGGCCCAGCTCCTGGTGCCCGTACCGCATCTCGTCCTGCCAGCCGGGCTGCGTCGGGTCGAGCGCGAGGTAGCCGACGAGCCGGTCGGGGTGCTGCGCCACGTACGCCGCGACGGCCGCGTCGTCGACCCACAGGCCGCTGCGGCGCGCCTTGCCGCCGACGACGATCGTGCGGGTGCCCTCGGGGGCGGTCGCCGCGTAGTCCTCGTATCGCACGGTGAGGTCGACCTCGCCCGCGTGGGCGCGGGCGGACTCGGCGCGGAAGGTGGCGTCGAAGTCGTGGCTGTGCCGGAAGAGATGGGAGTGCACGTCGGTGATCATGTGCGGTTCCTCTTCTCCCAGCCGTCCGCGAACATGTTCCAGAAGCGGTGGCTCGGCGGGTGCTCCTCGAAGACCTCGTCCGCCAGCTCGACGCCCAGCCCCGGCGCGGTCGGCAGCGGCACGTACCCGTCCTCGACAGGCAGCACACCGCGCAGCGCGTCGAAGACGTAGGGCTCCAGCAGCGCGTCGAAGGTCTCCAGGATCTTCAGGTTGGTCAGGCCGAAGCCTGCGTGCGCCGAAGCGGTGGTGCACAGCGGCGAGTTGGAGTTGTGCGGGGCGACGAGCATGCCGTGCGCGTCGGCCTGCGCGGCGATCTTGCGCAGCTCGGTGAAGCCGCCGGCCATGGACAGGTCCGGCTGCACGATGTCCACCGCCTCGGTGGCGAAGAGCTGCTTGTACTCGTAGCGGTTGTGGAAGTGCTCGCCGCCGGAGATCGGGAAGGTCGCGATGCGGCGCAGCTCGGCGTAGCGCTCGATGTGCGTCCAGGGCATCGGCTCCTCGAACCAGCCGATGTCGTACGGCGCGAGCTCGTGCACCAGCCGCCGCGCGGTCGCGGTGCCGAAGCGGGCGTGGCCCTCGATGAAGAGGTCGACGTCGGGCCCGACTGCCTCGCGCACCGCCTCGACGAGCGCGAGCGAGCGCTTCAGCTCGGGGCGCTCCAGCTCGTGCAGGCCCGCGCCGAAGGGGTCGAACTTCAGCGCGGAGAAGCCTCGTCCGACCGCCTCCTTCGCCTTCGCGGCGAATTCCTCCGGGACGCGCTCGCCGGTGTACCAGCCGTTGGCGTAGACCCGGACCCGGTCGCGGACGGCGCCGCCGGTCAGCCGGTAGACGGGCACGCCGAGCGCCTTGCCCATGATGTCGTGGAGGGCCTGGTCGACGCCGGAGACGACGACGCCGCCGATGTCGCCGCCGCGCAGGAAGTCGCCCTGGTACATCCGCAGCCAGATCTCCTCGACGTCGAACGGGTCGGCGCCGAGCAGATGGCGGTGGGCCATGGCCTCGGTGAGCCGGCACGTCTCGTCCACCCGGTAGGGGTGGGTGATCTCGCCGATACCGCTCAGGCCCTCGTCCGTGTGGATCCGGACGTAGCCGAAGTCGCGCCAGGCGGTGCCCAGTTGCAGCGTCTCGACGCGGCTGATGCGGCCCGCGGGCCCGGCCGGGCGGGTGGTGTTGACCGTCAGCATCAGCGCGCCGCCTTCCGGGTGGCCGCGCCGCCCATGGTGCTGGTGTGGGCGAGGTCGGCCGGGCCGCCCTCGCGCAGGGTGCGGGTGACGGCCGCCTCGGTCGCGGCGAGCAGCCGGTCCACGTCGTCGTCGGTGTGGGCGTAGGAGATGTGGCTGCGCTTGAGGTTGAGCGGCAGTTCGAAGATGCCGTGGTCGACGAGGTTGCGGCGGTAGCCGACGAAGAGGGCGGTGTCGTTGGCGAGCAGGTCGTCGTACGTCAGCGGCGCGGGGCCGGGCATGAAGTAGCTCACGAAGACCGAGCCGTAGCCGGTGACGACCGCGGGCACGCCCAACCGCCGGTAGAGCGCGTCCAGTTCGGTGCGCACCCGGTCGCCGAGCCGGAAGACGTGCTCGTGCACGGGCTCCTCGCGCAGCTTGCGCAGGGTCGCGAGGGCGGCGCCCACGGTGGCCGGGTGGCCGTTGTAGGTGCCGGCGAAGAAGACGGGGCCGCCGGGGCGGCTGCTGAAGTGCTGCATGAGGTCGGCCCGGCCGCCCAGCGCGCCGAGCGGGGCGCCGTTGGCGATGGCCTTGCCGAGGGTGGTGAGGTCGGGGGTGACGCCGGCGATCGACTGGTAGCCGCCGAGGGCGTGCCGGAAGCCGGTGATGACCTCGTCGAAGACCAGGACGCTGCCGGCGCGGGTGCACTCCTCGCGCAGGGTGCGCAGGAACTCGTCGGTGGGCAGCAGCGCCCCGACGTTGTGCGGGACGGGCTCGACGATGACCGCGGCGATGTCGGCGCCGTGCTCGGCGAACGCCTGCCGCACGCCCGCCGGGTCGTTGAAGCGCAGCACCAGCGTGGCGTCCAGCACCTCGGGCAGGATCCCGGTGGACGTCGGGTCGTGCCGTCCGACCCGGTCGGGCGCGGAGATGACGTTGAGGCTGACCGCGTCGTGCCAACCGTGGTAGCAGCCCTGGAACTTGACCACCAGCCGCCGCCCGGTCACCGCGCGGGCGAGCCGCAGCGCGTGGAAGGTGGCCTCGCTGCCGGTGCTGGTGAGCAGCACCTGCTCCACGGAGGGGATGAGCTCCACGAGCTGCTCGGCGAGCAGGACCTCGCCCTCGGTCACCGCGACACCGGTCAGACCCAGGCTGCGGCCGGCCTCGGCGGTCGCCGCGGCGACGTCCGGGTCGTTGTGGCCGAGCAGCGGCGGCCCGAAGGCGGCGTGGTAGTCGGTGAACTCCCGGCCTTCGGCGTCCCAGAACCGGGAGCCCTCGGTGCGGGTGATGACCAGTCCGGTGAGGCCGGGAATGCTGCGCTGGCCGCTGTTGACCCCGCCCGGTATCACCTGGCGGGCCCGCTCGGCGAGCGTCATGTGGTGCTCCTCGCGTCGATGCTGTGGGTGACGGTCTGGACCCTGCCCGGCCCGGACCGCGGGGCCATCCGCCCGGCAAGTCGTCGCAGGAATCGTTCGCTGCGGTGCTGAGACGATGCAGAAACGATTTTCAAGAACACTGTTCCGAATATCAGAACAGTCCGGATCCTAGGTCGGCGAAACCGCGCCGGTCAAGGGGTGCCCAGTGGTAAAGTGTTTTGATATGCAGAACAGTGGTGCGAACGTGCCCGACAGCAGCCCCGGCAGCACACTGGACGACGGGCTCGCCCGAGGCCCGGAACCGGACCCGAAATACCTGGTCAAGACGGTCGCCCGAGCGGCCGAAGTGCTGGAGGTGCTGGCCGCCGGCGGCCCCGGGGCGGGACTGAGCGTCACCGAGGTCGCCCAGCGGGCGGGGGTCTCCAAGAGCGCCGCCTTCGGACTGCTCCAGACGCTGCGCCACTACGGCCTGGTCGCCGACGAGGGCGAGGGCATGAACCGCCGCTACCGGCTGGGCATGGCCCTGGCCCGGCTCGGCGACCGCGCCCAGGCCCAGATCTCGCTGCGCGACGTCGCCCGCCCGCTGCTGGTCGAACTCACCGCGGCCACCGGCATGGCCTCCCGCGTCGCGATACCGCAGGAGGGCCAGGCCGTCATCATCGACCAGGTCGACACCCGCAGCGGCCTGCGCCTGGACCTGCGGATGGGCGCCCGCGAGCTGCCGCACTGCACCGGCATCGGCAAGGCGCTGCTGGCCGCGATGCCCGAGCCGCAGGCCCGCGAACTGGTCGCCCGCACCGGGCTGCCGCGCCGCACCTCGCGCACCATCACCGACGAGGCCACGCTCTTCCAGCACCTCGCCGACGTCCGCGCCACCGGCTACGCGCTGGACGACGAGGAGGACGCCGACGGGATCTTCTGCATCGGCAGCGTCGTCCGGGACCACCGCGGCGACTGCGCCGGGGCGATCAGCATCACCGGTCTGAAACTCGACCTGCCCGGCTGGCGCTTCCGCGAACTGGGCCTCCAGGTAAGGGATGTGGCCGACCACATCAGCCGCAGCCTCGGCTTCGGCGCCCCCGCCGGAGCATGATCCGGCACGGCAGGGGCTTGACCGGAGCGCGCAAGCAGGCCTAACGTCTCCGCTCATCGACCGGTGCCGCGCTCGCACCCTGCCCCTGGTCAGCGCTTTTACCCCGCACCCGGCCGATACGGCCATCCGTCCGACCACAAGCGTCACGGGATTCGTCCTCGCCCTTAGGCCCACCGAAGGCGGAGGCACCCCCCGTGAACCACACTCCTGGCTCCGTGCCGGGCAGCGACAGCTCGACCCGCACCACTCCCGACCCGCGCCCCGACTCCTCCCGCCGCAGCCTGCTGCGCGCCGGCGGCATCGGCGGCCTGCTGGTCGCCGCGACCGGCACCGCGGTCGCCGCCGGCTCCGGCACCGCGTACGCCGACAGCGCCCCGAAGAGCGCCCCGCTCACCGCGGGCACCGTCGCCGCGCTGCTCGCCCTCGACCCGAAGAAGCTCGCCGACGGCGTGCTCGCCCTGGTCGCCGGCTACCGCACGCCCGGCGACGGCGGCGGCATGCTCGTCCGCTGGGACGCCGCCGCGACCGCCGACGCCAACGGCGGCACGGTCCTGGCCCCGGGGAAGCCGAAGAAGGCGGCCAAGGGCCGCTGGCGCATGGTCCACGACGGTGTCCTGGACTTCCGCCAGTTCGGCCTCTTCGACGGCTCCGCCCCGGCCGACGCGGCGCTGGACGCCATGATGGGCGACCCGTCCGTGCACCGGATCGAGGCGCACACGGACCTGAACTTCACCAAGCGCCACACCTTCTCCCGCTCCCGGATCGAGCTGGACTTCGGCGGCAACCGGGTCACCACCACGGGGATCGAGAAGAACGCCTACAACAACCCCTTCGGCGCCGTCCTGTACTTCCTGGGCAAGGTCACCGACACCACCGTGAAGTCGAAGCTGTCGGCCGCGATGCCCGACCTCGCGGACATCTTCGAGGTGCCGGACTCCAAGGCCTTCGCCCTGGGCCAGTGGTGGAGCGTGGAGATCGACGCCGCCGCGGGCACGGGACTGTACGAGAAGGAGGTGCAAAAGCTCGTCCAGGTCACCGAGATCGTGGACGGCACGCACATCCGGGTCAACTACAAGATCGGCTGGGACCTGGCCGCCGGGCGCACCTTCACCTGGACCCGTGTCGAGCCGGTCGAGCGCGTGCACGTGCGCAACATGGTCTTCGAGGGCGTGCCCGACGTCGCCGACAACGACACCGAGACCGGCTCGCACCCGATCGCGTACGAGTATGCCGTCTCCTGCGACGTGTCCGGCATCGACGCCACCGGCACGTTCTGGCCGGTCGTGATGCGCCGCTGGTGCACGTACTTTCGCACCTCGGAATGCCAGCTGAAGAACCCGGCCTCCGTCACGTACGGCGGCGCCGGCTACCTCACGCAGCAGATCTACTGCCTGTACGGGCACGTCGAGGACTGCCACGTCGCCAACGCCCGGCACCTCAACGACTGGACGGCCTCGGCGTACGGCTACGTCACCAACTGCCACGGCGACGGCGACGACCAGGGCCCCTTCGTCACGCACGGGCAGTTCGAGCACGACCTCACCTTCACCGGCAACTCCGGCCTGATGACCTTCGCCAACTCCGGCGCGGCCTGGGGCGGCGCGGCCAAGCGCGTCACCGTGCGGCGGCACGCCTGCTCGTGGTTCGTGGCCCGGACGAACATCACCGACCTGACGCTGGAGGACATGCTCGTCATCGGCAACGCCCAGCCCGGCTCCGGGATGATCTGGGTCAACGCCGACGGCGCGCAGCTGCGCGGCTGCGTCGCGTCCGGACCGCTGGTCGTGTCGCAGTCCTCGCACCGCTCGCAGCGGCCCACCGTGATCGCCGACTCGGCCTTCACGCAGGGCAAGGCGTCCGAGGTCACCGCGGCCAACGTCAGTTCGGACGTGCACCTGCTGCGCGTCACGCTGGAGGGCCTGGACGGCGCGCAGTTCAACGGCACCGGCGGCCTCGTCCTGGACCACTGCACCTTCAACGGCGCGGGGGACGGGGCGGCGCCCAGCACGGTCGCGCACGCCGACACCGCCGTGCACGGCGGCACCTTCACCGGCACCGGCCTGCGGCTGAACTCGGCCAAGGACCAGCGGCTGTGGATCGACGGCGGCGCCCGCTTCACCGGCGGCAACAGCGCCGCGGCCTACCTGGCGCGGGACACCGCGGGGCGCACCGTCACCTGGCAGCTCGACGGCGCCGACTTCCGCGCCCCGGACGCGAAGACGGCGCACATCCTGCTGACCGACGGCGTCAACCGCTACCGGGCGACGGGCACCGCCTTCACCGGCGGCAGCCTGCGGCTCGCGCCGGGCGCCTTCGCGGGCGCGAGCCACCTGCTGCAGACCGGCTGCACCGAGGACGGCGTGGCGCGTACGGCCATGCCGGACGAGAGCGACCGCGTCAAGCACACCGCGGGCAATCTGCTGCTGCCGGCCTGAGGGTCACGAGCGCTGACCGTCAGCCGCGCTGACGGTCAGCCGCCCCCGCGGCACCGCCGCACCACCACCCGCCCACCGCCCACCGTGAGGGAGACATGGCCACCGACCAGAGCAGCAGCGCCGCAGGGGACCGGCCCGTGCGGATCGCCCTCGTGGGCGCCGGCAACCGCGGGCTGACCTACGCCGCGTGGATCCGCGACCACCCCGAACGCGCCCGCCTCACCGCCGTCGCCGACCCGCGGCCCGAGGCGCGCGCCCTCGTCCCCGGCGCCACCGGGTACGACGGCTGGCGCGAGCTGCTCGCCGCCACCGCGGCGAACGGCGGACCGCTGGCCGACGGCGTGATCGTGGCCACCCAGGACCGCGACCACGCCGAGCCGGTGCTCGCCCTCGCCGAGGCCGGCTACGCGATCATGACCGAGAAGCCGCTCGCCCCGACCGAGGCCGAGTGCCGGGCCATCGTCGAGGGCGTCGAGGCGACGGGCGTGCCCTTCGCCGTCTGCCACGTCATGCGCTACACGCCCTACACCGACCTGGTCAAGAGCGTCGTGGACAGCGGCGTGCTCGGCACGGTCACCGGCCTGGACCACCTGGAGCCGGTCGGCTGGTGGCACTACGCGCACTCCTACGTCCGCGGGCCGTGGCGCCGCGAGGACCGGTCCTCGCCGATGATCCTCGCCAAGTCCTGCCACGACCTGGACTGGATCGCGTACGTCACCGGCCGCCGGATCGAGACGGTCGCGAGCTTCGGCTCGCTCCAGCACTTCCGGCCCGAGAACGCCCCCGCGGACGCCGGCGACAACTGCCTGTCCTGCGCGGCCGAACCGGGCTGCCCCTACTCCGCCCCCAAGCTCTACTACCCGGCGCTGCGCCGCACCGGCGGCGCCTGGCCCATCGACCACGTCACCTCGGCCGCCACCGGCCCGGACGACGAGGACGTCCTCACCGAGGCGCTGCGCACCGGCCCCTACGGGCGGTGCGTCTACGCCTCCGACAACGACGTGGTGGACAACCAGGTCGTCGCGATGAAGCTGTCCGGCGGCCCCACCGCCGTCTTCACCATGACCGCCTTCACCGAGCAGACCCACCGGCAGACCCGGATCTTCGGCAGCCACGGCTGGCTGCGCGGCGACGGCGAGCGCGTCACCGTCCACGACTTCCGGGACGACTCCACGGTGGTCCGCGACATCGGCGACCTCGGCTCCAACGCCGCGGACGGCCACGGCGGCGGCGACGCCGCCCTCGTCGAGGCCTTCGTCACCGCGCTCGCCACCGGCGACCGCTCCCACATCCGCTCCGGCCCCGCCGACTCCCTCGGCAGCCACCTCGCGGCCTTCGCCGCCGAGCGCTCCCGGCACCACGGCACCGTCGAGAACGTGCCGTCCCGGTGAGCGCACCCTCCAGGACTCGAAACCCGCACCACCTCACCCGAAAGCGAGACACCCCGTGAGACGCCGCACCACCGCCGCCATCGCCACCGCCGCCGCCCTGTGCGCCACCGCCGCCCTCGCCGGTTGCGGCTCCGACAGCGGCTCCGGCTCGTCCTCGAAGAAGACCGTCAGCACCTGGGTCTACCCGGTGATCAACGACCCGAAGGCCAACGACGCCTACTGGGACGGCCTGGTCAAGGGCTTCGAGAAGGCCAACCCCGGCATCACCGTGAAGGTCTCCACCTACCCCTGGGCCAACCGCGACACCGCCCTGACCACCGCGCTCGCGGCCGGCAAGGGCCCGGACGTGGCGTACCTGATCCCCGACCAGCTCCCCGCCTACCAGCGCAACCTGATACCCGCCGACGAGTGGATGACGGCGCAGGACAAGTCGGCGCTGCGCCCCTCCGCGCTCAAGGCCGTGACCGTGGACGGCAAGCCGTACGCGGCGCCCGTACTGATGTCGACCTACCCGATGCTGTGCGACAAGAAGGTCTTCGACGCGATCGGCGAGACCTCCTACCCCACCACCTGGGACCAGCTGGCCGCGCTCGCCCCCAAGCTCAAGGCCAAGGGCTTCTACGCCACCAGCTACAGCGGCGACACCACCGCGACGCTCAACATGACCTTCTACCCGCTGCTGTGGCAGGCCGGCGGTGACGTCTTCTCCCCCGACGGCACCAAGGCCGCCTTCAACAGCGACGCCGGCGTCAAGGCGCTGACCTGGCTCAAGACCTTCGTCGACAACGGCTGGACGCCCAAGGACCTGATCACCACCACCCCGCAGATCGAGCAGACGGACCTGGCGAAGAACAAGGTCGCCTGCACCTGGCAGAACACCGCCGCCGAGGTCGAGCCGTTCTGGGGCAAGGACAACATCGTGGTCGGCCCGGCGCTGACCGGTCAGAGCGCGGCCGCGTACGGCACCGTCGGCACGCTGGCGATGTTCAAGAGCGCCAACAAGGACGCGGCCGGCAAGTGGATCTCGTACGTCACCCAGCCGGCGAACGACGCGGGGCTGCAGAAGCCCGGCGGCTACTTCCCGCCGCGCACCGACGCGACCCCGCTCTACCCCGGTGACCAGCACCAGGAGGCCACCGAGAAGGTGCTGGAGAGCACCGACGTCGGCCCGCTCAACAAGGCCTCGCGCGACGTGATGGGCGTGCTCGCCCCGCAGCTCCAGGCCGCGCTGCTCGGCAAGAGCGACCCGAAGAAGGCGCTCGACGACGCGGCGCAGGCCGCCGACCAGATCATCGCCCGCAAGCGCTGAGCCCCGGCGCACGCTGGCATCCCCGCACTCCCGACTCCCCAGCCCCGACGTCCCAGTCCCGACACCCGACTCCCGAAGGAGGTCCCGTGGCCGCAGTCGCGGAATCCCGTTCCCGCCCCCGCAGCACGCCGGAGCCCGTCCGGCGCGGGCCGCACGCCCGCCGGGAGGCCCGTGTCGGGCTGCTGTTCGTGCTGCCCTGCTTCCTGCTCTTCCTGGCCTTCCGGTTCGGGCCGGGAGTGGCCGGGCTCGTACTCGGCTTCACCGACTACACGATCGGCGACAGCACCCACTTCACCGGCCTGGACAACTTCCAGCGGATGATGCACGACCCGCTGTTCTGGTCGTCGATGAAGGTGACGGTCGTCTACAGCGTGATCGCCGTGCCGTTCACGATCGCGGCGTCGCTGGGCCTCGCGCTGCTCACCCGGCGCGCGTTCCGCGGCTCCAAGCTCTTCCGGTCCATCTTCTTCCTGCCGGTGGTCACCAGCCTGATCCTGGCGTCCACCGTCTTCATCTGGATCTTCTCCACCAAGGGCCCCTGGTCGGGCCTGATGGGACTGCTCGGGCTCCCCGAGCAGTCCTGGCTCACCGACTCCGCGCTCGTCCTGCCGGCCCTGGCCCTGGTCGGCATCTGGTCGCGCTGCGGCTACGGCATGCTCATCCTGCTCGCGCGGCTCCAGGACGTGCCGCGCGAGCTGGAGGAGGCCGCGCTCATGGACGGCGCCGGGCCCTTCCAGCGCTTCCGCTACATCGTGGCCCCGCAGCTGAAGCCGGCGTTCTTCTTCCTCGCGGTGATCGAGACGACCAACAGCTTCCAGATCTTCGACGCCGTCTACGTGATGACCGGCGGCGGCCCGGCCAACGCCAGCTACAGCCTCGTCTACCAGCTCTACGACGCGGGCTTCAAATACTCCGACCTCGGCTACGCGAGCGCGCTCGGCTGCGTGCTGTTCGTCATGACCGTCGTCGTGGCACTCGTGCAGCGCATGGTGCTCGGAAAGGAGAAGTGACCATGGCCCGGGAGAAGATCCAGGACATCGTGCCCCGGGCGCTGCGGCCCGGCAGGACGGGGCTCGCGGTGCGGGCGGTGCTGCTCACCGTGGCCTCGCTCGCGACGGTCTTCCCGTTCTACGCGATGATCGTGCTGTCGCTGAAGCCCGGCGCCGCCGTGGAGCTGCCCGGCAGCCTGCTGCCGTGGAATCTGAGCGGCTCCTCCTACAGCGCCGTGCTCGACGCCCAGGACGTGCCGCGCTGGCTGCTCAACACGCTGGTCTACTCGGTGGTGTCGGTGGTCGGCGTGCTGGCCCTGGCGTCGCTGGCCGGGTACGCCTTCGCCAAGAAGCGCTTCCGCGGGCGGGAGACGATGTTCTGGTCGTTCCTGTCGATGGTGATGGTGCCCTACCACGTCACGATGATCCCGACGTTCATCATGATGGCGAAGCTCGGCGGCGTGGACACCTACTGGGGCCTGATCATCCCCACCCTCGCCAACGCCCAGGCGGTCTTCCTCATGCGGCAGTTCATCCGCGACCTGCCCGACGAGATGTTCGAGGCGGCCCGGCTGGACGGCTGCGGCGAGCTGCGGATCTTCGTCAGCCTGGTGCTGCCGCTGCTCAAGCCGATCCTCGCCACGCTCGGCACGTTCGTCTTCCTGTGGCACTGGAACGACTTCCTGTGGCCGCTGATCATGGGCCAGAGCAGCGACATGCGCACCCTCACCGTCGGTATCGCCTCGCTCCAGCAGCAGCAGGTGCCGCTCAGCCAGGTGCTCGCCGGATCGGTGATCGCCTTCGTCCCCATCTTCGCCGCCTACCTCGCGGGCCAGCGCTACTTCACCGAGGGCGTCACCGGCTCGGCCGTCAAAGGATGACCCCGCACATGACCCGTACGACCACCCCGCTGCCCTTTCCCGACCCCGCGCTCGACTTCCCTTCCAGCGAGCGGCAGTTGGAGGACCTGCTCGCGACGCCCTCGCCCGCGCTGGTCGCCGACGCCGCCCGGCTGGACGGCGACCTGGTGATCCTCGGCGCCGGCGGCAAGATGGGCCCGAGCCTGGCCCGGCTCGCCCGCCGCGCGCTGGACGCCGCGGGCCGCACCGACCTCGCCGTGCACGCGGTGTCCCGCTGGTCGGACCGCGCGGCCGCCGAGGCGCTCGCCGCCGACGGGGTCCGCCCGGTCACCGCCGACCTGCTCGACGGCGACCCGGCGGCGCTGCCCGAGGCCGGCAACGTCGTCTTCATGGTCGGCGCCAAGTTCGGCTCCGCGGGCAACCCGGCGCACGCCTGGGCCGTCAACGCCGCGCTGCCCGACCGGATCGCCCGCCGCTACCGGGACGCGCGGATCGCCGCCTTCTCCACCGGCAACGTCTACCCGCTGGTCGACACCGCCTCGGCCGGCTCCGCCGAGACCGACCCGGTGGGCCCGGTCGGCGAGTACGCCATGTCGTGCCTGGGCCGCGAGCGCGTCTTCGGCTACCACGCCGCCGTCCACGACACCCGCGTCGCGCTGCTGCGCCTGAACTACGCCGTCGACCTGCGCTACGGCGTGCTCGCCGACATCGCCGCGACCGTGCAGGCGGGCGAGCCGGTCGACGTGACCACCGGCCACGTCAACGTCGTGTGGCAGGGCTACGCCAACGAGGTCGCGCTGCGCGCGCTGCTGCACGCCCACGAGGACGTCTTCACCGTCAACCTCACCGGGCCCGAGACGGCGTCGGTCCGGCGGCTGGCCGGGCTGTTCGCCGCGGAGTTCGGCGCCGAGCCGCAGGGCGGGGTGACGACCGGCACCGAGTCCGGCACCGCGCTGCTGTCCGACGCGAGCCACTGCCACGCCCTGTTCGGCTACCCGCCGGTGCCCTTGCGCACCCTCGTCGGCTGGCAGGCGGAGTGGCTGCGCCGCGGGCTGCCGCTGTCCGGCCGACCGACCAAATTCCAGACCCGCGACGGAAGGTTCTGACCCACCGTGTCCCTCCCCACACCCGCCGCCCCCACCGCCGCGGCAGCGGCCGCCGACCCGCTGGCCCTGCTCGCCGCCGGTACGGTCATCCCCGCCCACCCCCTCGCGCTGGACGCCGAGCGCCGCCTCGACGAGCGGCGGCAGCGCGCGCTGACCCGCTACTACCTCGCCTCCGGCGCCGGCGGCATCGCGGTCGGCGTGCACACCACGCAGTTCGCGATCCGGGACGCCGGGGTGGACCTGCTCCGCCCCGTCCTCGCGCTGGCCGCCGAGACCGCCGACAAGGAGGCCGGACGCCCGGTCGTGAAGGTCGCGGGCGCCTGCGGCTACACCGCGCAGGCCGTCGCCGAGGCCACCCTCGCCGCCGAACTCGGCTACGACGCCGTGCTGCTGAGCCCCGCCGTGCCCGGCGCCGACGAGGCCGGGCTGCTGGAGCGGGCCCGCGCGGTCGGCGAGGTACTGCCCGTCATCGGCTTCTACCTCCAGGACGCGGTGGGCGGCCGCTACCTCTCCCCCGCCTTCTGGCGCGCCTTCGCCGAACTGCCCTCGGTCGTGGCGATCAAGACCGCGCCCTTCGACCGCTACCGCACCGCCGAGGTCATCGCCGCGGTCGGCGCGAGCGACCGGGCCGCCGAGGTCGCCCTCTACACCGGCAACGACGACGCGATCCTCAGCGACCTGCTCACCCCCTACCGCACCCCCGGCGGGGACCTGAAGTGGTTCGCCGGCGGGCTGCTCGGCCAGTGGGCGGTGTGGACCCGCGGCGCGGTCGCGATGCTGGCGGAGGTGCGGGCCGCGCGGGCGGGCGACCACGCCCTCATGACCGACCTGCTGCGCCGCGCGCCCCAGCTCAGCCAGGCCAACGCCGCGGTCTTCGACGTCCGCAACGCCTTCCGCGGCTGCATCCCCGGCGTCCACGAGGTGCTGCGCCGCCAGGGCCTGCTGGAGGGCACCTGGTGCCTGGACCCGAACGAGCGGCTCTCCCCGCGGCAGGCCGAGGAGATCGCGTCGATCGCGGCCGCGTACCCGTGGCTCACCGACGACGCCTTCGTGGCGGAGCACCGCGATGACTGGCTCCGCTGAGGCCCCGCGCGCGGTCGTCGCGGTGCCCGCGCGGCTGCGCGAGCAGTTCTTCACGCCCGCCGCGTGGCGGCGGCTGGAGCTGCTCACCGACGCCGTCGTGGTCGAGCGGCACTCCGACCCCGGCGCGCTGGCCGCCGCGCTCGGCGACGCCGAGATCCTCGTCACCGCGTGGGGCACTGCCCGGCTGGACGCCGCGCTGCTCGAACGGGCGCCGCGGCTGCGGCTGGTGGCCCACACCGGAGGGGCCGTCAGCCCGTACGTGACCGGCGCCGTCCTCGACCGCGGGGTGCGCGTCACGCAGGCCGGGGCGGCGATGGCGCCCCCCGTCGCGGAGGTCGCGCTGGCCTTCACCCTGGCGCTGCTGCACCGCGTCCACCGCTTCGACCACGCCCTGCGCGCGGGCCTGCCCTGGGAGGAGGCCTCGGCCGCGCCCGAGCGCCACGGGATCGCCGGCTGCCCGGTCGGCGTCGTCGGCGCCTCCCGTACGGGCCGCGCGTACATCGCGCTGGCCCGCGCGCTGGGCGCCGAGGTGAGCGTGTACGACCCGTACCTTCCCCCGGACGAGGCCCGCGCCCTCGGGGTGCGCGCCACCGGCCTCGACAACCTGCTCGCCACCAGCCGCGTCGTCGCCGTCCACGCCCCGGCGCTGCCCGAGACCCACCACCTGCTGGCGGCCCGCGAGCTGGCCCTGATGCCGGACGGAGCGGGCCTGGTGAACACCGCCCGCTCCTGGCTGGTCGACGAGTCCGCCCTGCTCGCCGAGCTGCGCACCGGCCGTCTCGACGCGGCACTCGACGTCTTCGACGCCGAACCCCTCCCCCCGGACCACCCCTTCCGCACCCTCCCCAACACGCTGCTGACCCCGCACCAGGCGGCGGCCACGGTCGAGGGCCGCCAGGCCCTCGGCGACAGCACGGTGGCGGAGATCGCCCGCTACGTGAGCGGCGAGCCGCTGCTGCACGCGGTGGGGCGGGAGGCGCTGGAGCGGGTGGAGTAGGCGCGGGTGGAGTAGGGGCGGGCCGCCCGCCCCCCGGGCCCCGGGCACCGCCTCACACCCAGTTGTTGCGGATGGCGTACCAGCCGAGCTGGACGCGCGAGGTGACGGCCGCCGCGTCCATCAGGGCGCGGATGCGGCGCTGCACGGTGCGCGGGGAGGTGCCGAGCTGGTTGGCCATCGCCGAGTCGGTGAGCCCGGAGAGCATGAGCTGGAGGATCCGGAGGTCGTTCGGGTCCAGGTCGCCCGCTGCCCGCAGGTACGGGCGCGAGCGCAGCCAGTGCGCCTCGAACAGCTCGGTGACCAGGGCCACCAGCGGCGGCCTGAGCACCATGGACCGCTCGGGGCTGACCTGGACCACCGCCACTTTGCCGTCGACCACGGCGAGTTTGGTCAGCGCGTGGTCCACGACCCGCACATCGTGGCCTTCCGCGAGCCGGCCGTCCAGCGCCTGCACGGCCGCCGGTTCGACGAGGAAATCCCGGTCGACCAGGACGCGGTAGGCGACCCCGGCCAGGACGCTGCGCGGGTTCTCCTGCGCCAGGTATTCCGGCGGCGCGGGCGCCGCTGCGCCGATCGTCGTCGGGACGGGCGCGACCGTGTTGGCGCCCGACTGGCACAGCAGGATCGACGTCCGCGCCCCGTACTCCAGCTCCAGCAGCCGGCGCCCCTGCTCCTCCCGGCCGTCGATGTAGCTGACGAGCCCGGGGGCGGCCGTGCCCTGCTGCCGGTCGCGGGCGTCCAGCAGGTCCGACACCGTCGACTCCGCCCGGCGCAGGTCGTCCTGAAGCCGCGTGAGCAGGTCGGACAGCGAGGACGGGGCGGGCGTCGGCACCGGTGGGTCGGACGGCATGGCGCTCAGTCTCCTGCATGGCCCCGCGCCCCCGGCACAGACCCCTGCCCGCCGGAAGGCACCCCGGGTGGCGATTTGCCGTCACGGCGCGGTCTCGCCATCCGGAGGGATTCTCCGCGGGGTGCCGCCGCGGGCATTCTCGTCGGACGCCGACCGCCCCACCTGCGCACATGCGGCGGGGCGGACAGCGGCACCCCGCCCCGCCCAGGACTGGACGCACCTGATGCACCCTCACCTCCCGTGCCGCCCGCGGCTTCGGCACGGCCGCAAGGAGCACGACGGATGACCTCGTCGACCGGCCCCGACACCGGGCCGCCCTCCCCCGCGCCCGACTGGGACACCCTCGGCATTGCCCCGCTCACCCGCGAGGTGTACCTGGCGGCGCTGCGCGACCCGGACGCCGGGGCCACCGGCTGGGCGGCGGCGCTGGGTGTGTCGGCGGCCAGGGTGCGCAGGGCCGCCGAGCAGCTGCTGCGCCAGGGCCTGCTGCGGCGCGGCGCCGGGCGGCCCGGCAGGCTGGAGCCGGCCGACCCGCGGGAGGCGCTGCGCTCGCTGGTGCGGCACCGGCAGGAGGGCGCCGCGCTCTTCGCCGCCGCCGCGGAGGCGCTGGGCGGGCTGCTCGGTGCGGAGTACGAGCGCGGCCGGGTGCACCGCACGCCGCAGGGCATCCTGGAGGTGGTGGAGGGCGGCGAAGCTGTCACGCACCGCGTCGAGGAGCTGATCGGCACCGCGGACCGGGAGCTGTGCGGCATCGACGCGCCGCCGTACGTGGGCGAGCAGGCGCCGATGTCGGCGGCCGAGGCGCGGGCGCTGGCCCGCGGGGTCCGCTTCCGCTCGCTGTACGCGGTGGAGGTGCTCGACGACCCGGCCCGCGTCGCCCACCTCGCGTCGATGACCGCGGCGGGCGAGGAGGCGCGGGTGCTCTCCGACGCGCCGCTGAAACTGCTGCTGATCGACGGGCGGGCCGCACTGCTGCCGCTCACCGCGGGCGAGACCGCGCACGGCCACCGGGCCCTGGTGGTGCGCGGATCGGCGATGGTGGACGCCTTGCAGGCGCTCTTCGAGGCGCTGTGGAAGCAGGGCGCCCCGATCCGCGGCAGGGGCCGCTTCCCCGATCCGGCGCTGCTGGTGGACGGCGGGCTGGCCGCCGAGGAGCAGGAGCTGGTGGAGCTGCTGGGCGCGGGGATGACCGACGAGTCGATCGCCCGCCACTACGGGGTGAGCGTGCGCACCCTGCGGCGCCGGGTGCGGGTGCTCCAGGACCGGCTGGGCAGCACCGGGCGCTTCCAGGCGGGGGTGCGGGCGGCGCAGCGCGGCTGGCTGTAGCGCGACCGCCGGGCCCGCCGCCCCGGCCGGGAACGGCCGGGGCGGCGGGCAGCGGTCAGGTGGCGGTCAGGTGCAGGCGTGGTCGGGGCGCAGGGCGAAGTCCAGCGTGGTGACGGCTCCCTTCCTGACCTTGCTGCTCACCGGGTGCGGCGCCCAGCCGTCCTTGGCCGCGGTGACCATGAGCGGGTTGTTCCGGGCGTCCAGCCAGAGCGCGTAGTGGCCGTTGCCGTCGGTCTTGAGCGTGAAGCTCTCGGCCCAGCCGTCGATCTGCACGGTCGCGGCCGCGAGCGGTGCGGCGCCGGCGGTGCAGGCCGCGCCGGTGACCGTTCCGGTGATCTCGCCCCACGTCTTCGGCGGCTGGACGGTCATCGCCACGCCGACGGGCGCGACCGTGTAGGGGGTGTCGTTCCTGACCGCCAGCACGGCGGCGTACGTGCCGGGCTGGCTGATCGCGGCGCCCGAGGCGTCGACGGTCACCGCGACCTTGACGGACTTCCCCGGGGCGAGCGTGATCGAGGTCGGGTCGGCGGTCAGCCAGGACACGTTCCCGCTGGTGCCGCAGTCGCCGTAGCCGGGGAGCGTCTCGACGCCGCCGGACGCGCTGTAGCTGCCGGCCGAGCCGCCCACCTTGTAGAAGCCGCAGGCGCTGCCCGCGCGGTAGACGGTGGCGTTGGAGTTGGGCAGGGCCGTCCACGTACCGCTCAGAGGTTCAAAGGCGACGCCCTTGTTGGTGAGGGTGGTGGCGTGGTCGGTCACGCCGCCGGACAGCAGCAGCTCGCCGTTGGCGCCGGTCGCGCCCATGCCCCACAGGTCGTAGGGCATGTCGGGCAGCCGGGTCCACTTGCCGGTGGCCGGGTCGTAGGTGAAGGCGCGGGCGGAGGCGGTGGTGCCGTCGTAGCCGCCGCCGCAGTAGAGCGCGGTGCCGACGGCGCCGCAGCCCAGCCACGCGGTGGAGTTGGGGTAGGGGGCGGCGGTGCTCCATGTGTCGGCCACCGGGTCGTAGACCAGGACCGTGGTGTGCCCGCAGGCGTCGGCGCAGCCGCCGACGATGTACCACTTGCCGTCGACGACCGCGGAACCGGCGCCGGCGAACGCGGCGGGCGCGCTCGCGACGGCGGTCCAGGTGCCGGTCGCGGGGTCGTAGGCCTGGGTGGCGGTCACCGTGCCGCCGTCGTCGTTCCAGCCGCCGGTGACGTACAGCCTGCCGTGCAGGAAGGCCGCCTGCGGCGCCTCGCGGCGCACCCCGCTGTCGGGGAGCGCGGTCCACGTGGTGGCCTGCGGGTCGTAGACGTAGCCGCCGGACAGGATCGCCTGTGTGCTGCTGAGCCCGCCCACGGAGTAGACCCGGCCGTCGGGTCCGGTGGCGGCGGCGTTGTCCATCACCGCGGCCGGGAGGTCGGCGAGCGTCGTCCAGGGCGCGGCGGCGGGTGCCGCGGCGGCCGGGGACGCGGCGGCGGCGCGCGCCGGGGCGACGAAACCGGCCGGGTAGTGGCCCTTGACCTCCTGGAGGGCGGCGCCGGGGGCACGGGCCTGCAGCGTGAAGCCGTTGTCGTTCTCGTCGAGGCGGACGGTGGCGTCGGCGGTGCCGGTGTTCTTGACCGTGACGGTCGCCGAGGCGGTGCCCTGCCACTTCACGGTCTTGGCCACGGACGCCGGGCTGACGGTGAGCCGGCCGGCCTTGAGGGCGGTGTCGGCCTCGTTCGCCTTGTCCGCGGCGATCGCGGCGGAGGTGGTGGCCGTCGTGTAGTGGGCGGCGGTCACCGTCAGCGGGTGCGTGCCGGTGAGGGTGGAGAAGAAGGTGTAGAAACCGTCGCCGAGGGCGGGGTCGTCCGGGGTGGCCGCCGTGGTGGCGGACTCGGCCGGGCTGTCGGCCGACGTCACGGTGGCCCCGGCGACGCCGTCACCGGTGTTGGCGTCGGTGACCTGGCCGAGGACCAGGCCGCCGGGCACGACGTCGCAGTGCTGCCCGCCGACGAAGATGTCGTCGACCTCCCAGAACTGCGAGTTGGCGCCGGTGTAGCGGAAGCGGACGAGGACACCGGAGTGCCCGGCAGCCTGCGGCAGGTCGTAGCGCTGGGTGTGGCCGCGGTTGGCGGAGTTGGCCCAGTGCCCGGCGGTGGTCCAGGTGGCGCCGCCGTCGAGGCTCACGTCGACGTCGGCGGTGCTGGTCGGGGCGCCCTCGTACCAGGTGGCGAAGGTGACGTACGGGTTGGGCTGGCCGCTCAGGTCCAGCGGCGGGCTCACCAGCGAGGTGTCCTGCTTGCCGCCGCTCCCGTAGGCCTTGCTGTCGACCGTCGCCAGGAGGCCCTTGCCGCCGGTCGAGTTGCCGCGGGTGCTGTCGAAGCGCCAGGTCTGGCCGGTCCCCGCCGCGTCCTCGACCGTCCACCCGGCGGGCGGGACGGCCCCGGCGGCGGAGCTGAAGTCCTGGGCGTCGCCGGTGGTGTGGGAGGCGTAGCCGGGCGCCGCGCACACGTCGTCGACCTGCATGCCGACGTTCAGCTTCGTGGCGGCGTCGGCGACCGCGAGGGTGTCCTCGTGCGGCACGTATCCCGTCGCGGCGGCGCTGGTCTGCACGGTGTAGCTGCCGTCCACCGGCACGCTCAGGGTGTAGCGGCCCGTCGCCGGGTCGGTGTGCACGGCGCTGGTCGGCTCGCCCTCGACCTGCACGGTGGCGTACAGCGGCCAGCCGTGCCCGGCGGCGTCCTTGACGGTGCCGGTGACGTTCACCCGTGCCTTGGCGGCGAGTTCGGCGTCCTCGGTGAGCGTCTGGCCCCCGGAGAGGGTGACGCCCGCGAAGGTGCGGGAGGCGTAGCCGAACTTGGCGACGGTGACGTCGTACGTGCCCGGGTCGACGGTGAACGCGTACGTGCCGTCGTCCCGTGTGGTGGCGTGCGCGTCCCCGGCGGTGACCAGGGCGCCGGGCAGCGGCGAGCCGGTGGCGCCGTCGGTGACCGTGCCCTTGACGGTCGCGAAGGGGCCCGAGGCGAAGGCCGCGACGCCGTCGGGCGTGCCGAGGCCGGTCGGCCCGTCGTAGCCCTCGACGCCGGTGCAGAGGTAACTGCCGCCGCAGGTGCCGTTGGTGCCCGAGGTCACGTCGTTGAGGGCGCTCTGCCGCGCGTACGGGAAGGTCATCGGGTACGAGCCGCTCGGCGCGTCGCCGGCCAGCGCGTACACCGAGGCGATGACGGGCGAGGCGACGCTCGTGCCGCCGAAGACGTGCCAGGCGCCCGCGGAGTAGACCGCGACGCCGGTGTTCGGGTCGGCCACCGCGGAGACGTCCGCGACCGTGCGGCGTGCGCAGCCGGTGTCCGCCTGCTGCGACGGCTTGGGCTCGAACGCCGAGCAGCCGCTGCCCGCGCCGCTCCACGCCGACTCCGTCCAGCCGCGCGCCGAGCCGTCGCGTACCAGCGAGGTGCCGCCGACCGCCGTGACGTGCGGGGAGGCCGCCGGGTAGCTGACGCCGTAGCCGTCGTCGCCGGAGCTGGCGGTGATCACCACGCCGGGGTGGTCGTAGAACATCGTGTCGGCCTGCGGGTCGGACCCGTCCTCGGGGCCGCCGTAGCTGTTGGAGACGAATCCGGCCCCCAGGGCGACCGCCTGGTTGACGGCCGTCCCGAGGTCGTCGTTGCCGGCGCTGTCCGCCTCGACCAGCAGGATCTTGCAGTTGGGGCACACCGCGCCGACCATCTGGACGTCGAGCGCGATCTCACCGGCCCAACCGGAGTCGGCCTTGGGGTAGTCGGTGCCGCCGCGCTGGTCGGTCTTGCGGAAGCAGCCGTTGGCGGTCGTGCACGCGGGCAGCCCGTAGGTCTCCCGGTAGACGGCGAGTTCGGCTTCCGCCTGCGGGTCGTCGTAGGCGTCGACGATGGCGACGGTCCGGCCGGCGCCCTCCGTCGACGACGGCAGGTTGTAGGCCGCTTGCAGGTCGGCGGGCCCGAAGCCCGACGGGGTGGCGTCCGGCTCGGCGGCCAGTTGCGCCCTGGACTGCTCGACGTCGTCGCGCTCCACCGCGGAGCAGGCGGCCTGCCCCGGACGGGTGGAGCGGGAGCACACCCGGTGCGACGGGTGCGAGGCGGGCTTCTTCGCGCTCTTCGCCGCGGCGGCCTGCGCCTGCGCTTGGGGAGCGGCGGTGGCCGGCTGCGCCGGGAGCTGCACGCCCAGTACGGCCAGCGCGGCGACCGCGGCCCCCGCGAGCAGCGGTCTGAGCCGGGGCCGTGAACGGTGCACGGGTATCGCCAAGGTGTTCCCTCCGAGGGCAGGACCGGACAAATCACCCGTCAGCCGGGCGGTACGGCGAGCATTGCAGTCCGTCCGGCACTCCAGCGGATTCGCACGCGGCAGGCAGCGGACACCTGCCGGAAGAGGACACGCTGCCGCGGGGCCGCCACCGCGCACCGGAGGCGGCCGGCCCGCGGGGGGTCACGCCTGCGAGGCGGTGCGGGCCGCCGCGGGACGGCAGGAGCCGTGAGACCCCGGAGGCGCGCCAGGGTGGTGGGGGCGCGGCCCTCGGCGACATACTCACCGCTGTGGGCTGCAGCGCCGGGCAGCGGAGCCTCCGGGAGCCGTCACCCGGTTACTGCTGCGCGGCCGCCTCGCGGGCTTCCGCCAAGGCGTCGAAGGTCCGCTCCATTCGCTCCGCGTCGCGGGTCGCGCGGAAGTTCTCGGCGGCCTGCGCCTCAGCGACAAGGGCCTCGTCAAAACGCCCTATGGCGCATAGCACCATGCCCAGACCCAGCAGAGCGATACCTTCGCCGTGCCGGTCGCCTCTCTCGCGGTGGATCACAAGGCCCTCGCTATAGGCCTCGATCGCCTCGTGGGGGCGGTTCAGTTCCCGCAGGGCGGCGGCGATATTCGTCAGCGTCGTGCCCTCGCCGATCCGGTCGCCGATTTCCCGGAAGATCTTCACGGCCTCCTCGTAGGCGACCAGCGCCTCACCGAAACGCCCCAACCCTTGCAAGGCGTTGCCGCGGGCACCCAGGGCCGAGCCCTCGCCGTGCCGATCGCCAGTTTCCCGGAAGACCTCGACGGCCTCCTCGTAGGCGACCAGCGCCTCACCGAAACGCCCCACCCGTAGCAAAGGGTTGCCGCTGGCGCACAGCGCCCTGGCTTCCCCTCGCCGGTCGCCGATCTCCCGAAAGACCTCAGCTGTCTCCAGATGGGTGGCCAGCGCCTCGTCGAAACGCCCCAGCCCCTGCAAGGCGTTGCCGATGTCGTATTGCGCCGAGGCGTATCTGCGCTGGTCACCAATCTCCCGGAAGACCTCGACGGCCCTGGTGTGCAGTTCAAGGGCCTCGTCGTAGCGACGTCGTTCGCCGAGGTAGACGCTCAGGCTGGCGGAGACGACCGCAGCGGCGGGTGGGTAGCTGCGGACCAATGCCAGGAAGTTGTCCAGCTCCATGTCGAACCACGCGAGGGCCACACCACGGTCAGGGAAGCCGGTGAGGACCGGCTCGCCAAGCGCGGCGCGCGGGTGCTTGTCCGCTGCCCTGGCCTGCCCCATGTAATGGCTCAGCAGCCGGGTGAGCGCCACGTCGTCGGCCCCCTGCCCACCCGGTACGGCAGACGCGTTGTGGTCCCGCGTCAGGTCGTGCATCGACCAGCGGCTGCCCGCCTGGCCCGCGCGGTGGGTCAAGAGGTGGGCGCGGGTCAGTGCCCGCAGGACCGCGCGGACCTCGGGCTCCGGCTGCCCGGCCAGCGCCGTGGCCGCGGGCAGGCCGATGTCCGGGCCGGGGGCGATCGCCAGCAGGTGGAGCAACTGCCGGTGGCCCGGCGGGAGGTGCTGGTGGGAGAGGTCGAAGGTCGCGCGCAGGGCGCGCTGCGTGCCGGTCAGGTCGCTGTACGCGTCGACCGCGTCGATACGGGAGCGGTGGGCGCGCAGCTCGCCCAGCAGCTCGGGGACGCCCTGCTCCGGCTCCAGTACGAGGGCAGCCGCGTTGATCCGCAGCGCCAGCGGCAGCCCGCCGCACCAGGCGGCCAGCTCCAGGACGGCCGCGGGCGCGTCGTGGGTGCGGGTGTCACCGGGGCGGGCGGCCTCCAGGGTGGCCCGGATGAGGTCGGCGCCCGCCTCGGGACTGAGGATGTCCAGGTCGAGGAGGCGGGCGCCGAGGTCGGGGTGGGTGTGCCGGGAGGTCACCAGCAGCCGGTGCCGGTCCCCGGCCGGAAGCAGCGGGCGGATCTGTTCGGAAGAGGACGCGTTGTCGGCGACGATCAGCACCCGCCGCCCCTCCAGCGCGAGGGAGCTGAGGACGGAGCCGAGCCGCGCGGCGCGCTCGTCCGGCGCGGAGGGGATGTCGTCGGCGGGGACCCGCAGGGTGCGCAGCAGGACGTCGAGGGCCTGGTGGGCGGTGAGCGGGTCGGGGTCGTAGCCGCGCAGGTCGACGAAGACGGCGTCGGTGAACCACCCCCGTCCGACGGCGTGGTGCGCGGCGTGCAGGGCGAGGGCGGTCTTCCCGATGCCGCCGAGCCCGGCGACCGCGCCGACGACCACCGAAGCGGTCCCGCCCTCGTCCGGCCGCAGGACGTCGAGGATGTGGTCGCCCTCGGTCTCGCGGCCGACGAAGACGGGCGGGGCAGGGGGCAGGGCGACGACCGGGCCGGGCTTCTCCGCGGCCGGGGCCTGGTGGATGTGCACGTCGCCCTTGACGCTGCCCGCGGCCAGGCCGCTCGTGGCGCTCATCCGCGCGTCGCCGCCTACGGCCACGCCGCCGTCCCCCGCCCTCACCTCGTCCACCGCACCCCCTCCGGCGCCGCCGGTCCGGCACGGCGACACTAGCGCGGACGCCTTCCGTACCGGGGCCGGTTGCGGCTTTTGTGCAGGCGCCGGGTGCGGGCGCGGCGGGCTCGGCGGGTACGCGCGCGGCAGGGGGTCACCGCGGCCGGGCTCGACCGGGCCCGCGGCGGGGAGGGACCGGGCCTACGCCACGAGCAGCCGCAGTCCCAGCTCCGCCGCCTCCAGCGTGGCGAGGTCGCGGTTGCGCTCGGCCCAGCGGCCGGAGGTGAGGTCGGCGCGCAGGGCGTCGACCGCGCGGTGTTCGGCCTCGGGGCCGACCCGGGCCCAGACCGAGACGGCGCGGCGCACGTGCTCCTCCAGATAGGCCTCGGGGCGGCGCCAGTAGGCCTCGAAGAAGCCGTCCGCGCAGTCCCAGGGGATGAGGACGGGCTCGGCGTGGCCGTCGACCGCGGCGCTCAGCTCGGCGAAGGACGGCCAGGCGTCGAGGATGTCGGCGAATTCCGGCAGGTAGTCGCGGGAGAGCCAGAAGCGGTCGTGCCAGCCGGGGCTGCTCGCGTCGTACGTGAGCACCACCACCCGGCGGGCGACCCGCCGCATCTCGCGCAGCCCGGCGACGGCGTCCTGCCAGTGGTGGACGGTGCTCACCGCCATCGCCGCGTCGAAGGCCCCGTCCTCGAAGGGCAGGTTCTCGGCGGACGCGGCCACGCAGGGCGCCGCGCCCGCGGGCCGCTGCGCCCGCATGACGGCGGACGGCTCCACAGCCGTGACCTCGCGGTCGGCCGGCTCGTAGGAGCCCGTGCCCGCCCCGACGTTCAGCACCGTCTTTGCGTCCCCGAGCGCCGCCCAGATCTGCGCGGCGATACGCGGCTCGGTACGCCGCGTCGCCGGGTAGCCGGACCCGATCTCCTCGTACAACTGCACCCCGAAGGCCCTCAGTTGCTGCTCCGGTGTGGTCTTGATCCCCATGGCCCGTGCCTCCATTTCCCGGTCGATGGCCCTGACCGTGGCGGCGGCGCGGTCGCGCTGCTCCAGCAGCAGCCCGCGCAGCCGGTGCAGATGCGCGACGGCGTCGGTGCCCGGGTCGTCGACGAGGTCGGCGATCTCCCGCAGCCCGAAGCCGAGCCGCCGGTACCCCAGCACCTCGCGCAGCCGCTCCACGTCCGCCGCCGCGTAGGCCCGGTAGCCCGCGGCGGTCCGCGCGGACGGCCGCACGAGGCCGATCTCGTCGTAGTGGTGCAGCGTGCGCACGCTGACTCCGGTCAGCCCTGCCACGCGCCCCACGGTCAGGTGTTCTTCCACGCCCCCGACGATGCGGCATGACGCCGCGTGAGGGTCAAGTGCGGTGTCCGGCGGCGCGACGGGGTGGCCGCCGCGGGTGTCGGTCAGGCCAGCACCTCGCGGAGCCAGGTCCTTTCGGCGTGGCTGGTGGCGCGGGCGACGGTGAGCATGCCGCGCCGGTAGGGGTCCGCGGTGTCCTCGGCGCGCAGCGGGCGGTCGCCCTCGTGGAAGAAGCTCGCGGGCTGCTCCAGGAAGTCCAGCCGCCGGCGCAGAACCGCGTGCTGGTCGGCGGTGTCGGGCAGCTGGGAGAGGAAGGCCAGGACGGTGAAGAACCGGGTGCTGTCGCTGATGTCGAGGCCGTCGGCGTCGCGCAGCCTGCGCGTCAGCTCGCGGCGGCCGTCGCCGGTCAGGCTCAGGGTGTGCCGCTGGGCGGCCGAGGCGCCCGGTTCGGCCCGCCGGTCGAGCAGGCCCGCGGCGACCAGCCGGCTGATCGCCGGGTACAGGCTGCCGTCGCTGACCGGCCGCACGTGGCCCGCCAGACGCGCGATCCGGCGGCGCAGTTGGTAGCCGTGCAGGGGGCCTTCGGCCAGGAATCCGAGGATCGCGAGTTCGAGCATGCTGCTACTCTCGCACATCGAAACGAGGTACCTCGATCCGAGGCATGAAACGAACGACGGAGGGTGCGGAATGACGGAGGGAGCGGAAATGACGTACACCGAGGAATGGGTCACCGAGCGGGCGCGCGACGCCTACGAGCACGGCCGGGCGTCGTTCGACATCCGACCCGAGCGCACGGCGCTGCTGGTCGTCGACATGCAGGACGAGTTCGTCCGGCCCGGCTGGAGCCCCTACTGGGTGCCCGCCGCCACCCGGATGGCACCCCGGCTGGGCCGGCTCGTCGACGTCTGCCGCTCCGCGTCCGTCCCGGTGGTCTGGACCGTCTTCGACGACACCCATCTCGGCCTGGACCGCCCGCACTCCCTGCGGTTCCTCCCGCACGCCGACACCGACTGGCGCAGGCCGGGCCCGTCCGACGTGTGGGCCCCGCTGGGCCGCCGCCCCGACGAGGCCCTGATCCGCAAGCCCTCCTACGGCGCGTTCTGCGACACGCCGCTCGGCACCATGCTGCGCAACCTCGGCCGCGACACGGTGATCGTCACGGGCACGCTCACCAACTACTGCTGCGGCGCCACTGCCCGGCAGGCATACGAACGCGGCTACCAGGTCGTCTTCGGATCCGATGTCACGGCCACCGACGACGAGTCCCGGCAGGAGCCAGAACTCGCCGTCCTGCGCAAGGGCTTCGCCCTGGTGCTGACCGCGGAGGAGATCGCCGGGCGGCTGGCCGCGGCCGCCCCGGCGTGAAAGGGCGGCAGGCGGGCGGACGCGTCCGGGACATCACCGTCCGCGCTACGCCGCCGGGTGTCCGTACCGCGCGGACTCGCCCAGCTCCTCCTCGATCCGGATGAGCTGGTTGTACTTGGCCGTACGGTCGGAGCGGGACAGCGAGCCGGTCTTGATCTGGCCGCAGCCCGTGGCGACGGCGAGGTCCGCGATCGTCGTGTCCTCCGTCTCGCCGGAGCGGTGGGACATCACCACGTTCCATCCGGCGCGGCGGGCAGCCGCCACCGTGCCGAGTGCCTCGGTCAGGGTGCCGATCTGGTTGACCTTGACCAGGACGGCGTTGCCCACCCCGGTGCGGATGCCCTCGCGCACCAGCGCCTCGTCGGTGCAGAAGACGTCGTCACCGGTGAGCTGGCAGCGGGCGCCGACCCGGGCGGTCAGCTCGCGCCAGCCGTCGTGGTCGTCCTCGGCCATCGGGTCCTCGACGGAGACGACCGGGTAGGCGTCGATGAGCCCGGCGAGGTAGTCGACCTGCTCGGCGGTCGTCCGCCGCACGCCCTCGCCCGTGTACGCGTACACGCCGTCCCGGTAGAACTCCGACGACGCCGGGTCCATGACCAGGCCGATGTCCGTGCCCGGCCGGTATCCGGTCCGCTCGATCGCGGCCATGACGAAGTCGAGCGCCTCCTCGGCCGTGCGCAGCGCGGGCGCGAAGCCGCCCTCGTCGCCGACGCCGGTGGAGTGGCCCGCGGCCAGCAGGTCGCGGCGCAGGGTGTGGAAGACCTCGGAGCCCATCCGGACGGCCTCGGCGAAGGTGGGCGCGCCGAGCGGGTAGATCATGAACTCCTGGAAGTCGAGCGGATTGTCGGCGTGGGCGCCGCCGTTGACGATGTTCATCATCGGCACGGGCAGGACGCGGGCGTCGGCGCCGCCGATGTAGCGGTAGAGCGGCTGCCGGTGCGAGGCCGCGGCGGCCTTGGCCGCCGCGAGCGAGACGCCGAGCAGGGCGTTGGCGCCGAGCCGCGCCTTCGCGGGCGTGCCGTCGAGCGCGACGAGCGCGGCGTCCAGGCCCGCCTGGTCGCGGGCGTCGCGCCCGGTCACGGCGTCGGCGATCTCGCCCTTCACATGGGCCACGGCCCGGTCCACGCCCTTGCCGTGCCAGCGCTCCGGGTCGCCGTCGCGCAGTTCGACCGCCTCGCGGGCGCCGGTGGAGGCGCCGGAGGGGACGGCGGCGCGGCCGAGGGAGCCGTCGGCGAGGACGACGTCGACCTCGACGGTCGGGTTGCCGCGACTGTCGAGGACGGCGCGGGCGGTGAGGCTGCTGATGGTGGTCGATGCGGGCATGGGAGGTCCTTCCCTTCGTCGCCTGCCGGGCCCGGCTGCGACGGCGCTGGCGCGCGGCCCGACACGTCGAACTCTACAGCATTGCTGCGCAGTGTCGCTGTTCAGTTCTGCTGTACAGCATGGCTGCACAGAGCGGCTGTACAGTTGCGTTACGGGTTAAAGTGCCCTATGCCGACCCCGGATGCCGCCACCGTCGCGGCCGAACTGCGTACCGCGATGGGCAAGCTCACCCGGCGGGTGAAGGGCGAGGACGTCATCCCGCTCGGCCAGATCGCCGTGCTCGGCGCCCTCGACCGGGACGGCGCGATGACCACGAGCGACCTCGCGGCCGACCAGCGCGTGCGGCCCCAGTCGATGGCCCGCGCGGTGGGCCTCCTCCTCGACCAGGACCTCGTGACGCGCCGCGCCCACCCCACGGACGGCCGCAAGTCGCTCGTGGAGCTGTCTCCCGCGGGGCGCGCCGCGCTGGAGGCCGAGCGCGGCCGCCGGGCGGGGTGGCTGGCGCTCGCGATCGAGTCCGAGCTGACGGAGGAGGAACGGGCGCTGCTCGCGCGGAGCGCGGCGCTCATGGAGCGGTTGGCTGCGCGCCGGGGCGCGTCCGGGGGCTCCTGACGCGGGGGCCGCGCCCGTCAGGACGACATGCTCAGGAGGAACCATGGCCGCAAGCACGCATCCCGTCGACTTCGCCGACCCGACACCACGGGCGGGCGCGCTGGACGTCCGCTGGATCCACGGCTCACCGTCGGCCAAGCACAACACCGACCCGGACATCCAGGTCCACGAGTACGACGAGCACACGGTCGTCCTGCGGCAGAACAAGGCGGTCCACTACGAAGCGCCGTTCCTCTTCCTGCTGTTCGGCAACGCGCGGGCGGTCCTGATCGACACCGGGGCGACGGCGTCCGCCGAGTTCTTCCCGCTGCGCGAGGTGGTCGACCGGCTCGTCGACGGATGGCTCGCCCGGCATCCGCGCGACGGCTACGAGCTGCTGGTGCTGCACACCCACGCGCACGGCGACCATGTCGCGGGTGACGGCCAGTTCGCCGGGCGCCCCGGCACGCGGGTGGTCGGGGCCGACCTCCCCACGGCCTGGGGGTACTTCGGGTTCGACCAGGACCCGGCGGCCGTGGCGCGGGTCGATCTGGGCGGCCGCGTGCTGGAGTGCCTGGCCACGCCGGGGCACCACGAGGCGGCGGTCACGTACTACGACCCGTGGACCGGCTTCCTGCTCACCGGCGACACGGTGTATCCGGGGCGGCTGTACGTCCAGGACTGGCCCGCGTTCGTCCGGACGATCGACCGGCTGATCGAGTTCGCCGGACAGCGACCGGTCACGCATGTGCTGGGGTGCCACATCGAGATGACCCGCGAGCCGGGCGTGGACTACCCGATCCGTACGACGTACCAGCCGGAGGAGCCTCCGCTGGAGATGACGGTCGCTCACCTGCGGGAGATCCGGGCGGCGCTCGCGGAGGCGGGGGCGGAGCCCCGGCGGGTGGTTGGGGAGCGCTTCATCGTCTGGCCGTGACGCTCCGGGATGGCTTGTTGCGGTTCGTCGCGCGACCTTCTGCGAGTGGGTGGTTGCTCGCGCAGTTCCTCGCGCCCCCGGTGTCACCCGGCGGGGCATCGCGCGGCCCGTGCGGGGTGGGGTCGGGGGCCGCCACGGGGCACCTCCTCGGAATGCGCGTTCGACCTCATACGTAGGCGGTGAGGTACGGGGAAGCGCATTCCTGCGGGGGCACCCCGCACCGACCCCCTCCCAGGTGTCGTCGGCGGCTGTCCCGCCGGTGGGGGTGCTCTCTACGATGGTCCGATGCCCCGGCCCGACGCGGAACCGTACTGGAACACGAACGTCGCACGGCACGCGGGCATCCTCCGGGCTGTTCCGGAAGGGTGCGGCGATGCCCTGGACGTCGGATGCGGGGACGGGCTGCTGGCGCGGAAGCTCGCCGGGCGGGCGAGGCGGGTCACCGGGATCGACACGTCACGGGACATGATCGCCCGCGCCCGCGAGGCCGCTTCGGGCGACCCGCGGCTCACGTTCGTCGAGGCCGATTTCCTCACCGCCGAACTCCCCCACGAAGCGTACGACTTCGTCTGCTCGGTGACCGCGATCCATCACATGGACTTCGAGCCCGCGCTCGTCCGCATGCGTGAGGTGCTGCGCCCCGGCGGCACGCTGGTAGTGGTGGGCCTCGCACGCGAGGAGAGCGTGACGGAGTGGGCGGCGCTGATCGCAGCCGCCCCGATCGTGCGGATCACGAAGGTGCTGCGCCGCGCCGGCGGCCCGCAGGGTATGCCGGTCGCCGGCCCGCGGATGAGCTACGGAGAGGTGCGAGCCGCCGCCCGCCGACTGCTGCCCGGCCTGCGCTACCGCCACCACGTGCTCCGCCGGTATTCGCTGACCTGGCAGAAACCCGCCCCCTGAGGCGCCCCGCCGGTTCCCGCCTGGAATGCCCCACGCAGCCTGGGCCCCGACGCCGCTCGGACGGCGGGTCCAGATACCGCCGCGGCAGGGATACTGCTGTGGTGCTGTTGACGTGGATCGCTGAGGTGGCGGACGAGCCCCTGGTTCTGGAGCCGAGTGACCGGCGGGTGGAGTGTGAGACCAACACCTGGTCGCTGAGTTCGGAGGATGAAGACAGGCGGTCGTTGTCCGTCTCGGAAGTGGTGGCTGCCTTCGAGCGCACAGCTTCTGCTATCCGGGGACGTGTTCAGGCGCTCGGCTTTTCCGGGGTGGCGACGTTCTACGTGTGGCACGACATGCAGGCCGGTCTGCTTCGGTGCTCGACCGCCTCCGTGTCTCCGGATGCGTTGCCGTTCAGCGGTGCCTTTGTCCCATCCGCGGATCTCGGACCGATCGTTGAGGGGTTCCTGGCCGACAGCGAACCGGGTTTCGTCGCCTGGTCCGAGCTGGACGACGTGCGGAACGATTCCGAGCAGAGCGAGGCCGGGCCGGAATTCGTGCCCTTCAGCGTCTGGGTCAGCAGCGTCGGAGTCACCTCACGCTGAGTCGTTCTGGCCCTCGACACGGCCGAGCCGCCCGGACGACTTGATGCCCTGACGGATCTCACCGACCGCTGGGTGGGTGACGGTCGAGCGGTCCACCCCGAACCAGCGGGCTCGCGCGTCGTGGGTCACTCCGTGTCGTAGGCGGACCAGCGTCACCAGCCAATGTCCCCGCGCGGTCCCCCTCCCGCAGTCGCGACGGCCCTCAGACGACGTCGAATTCGTTGCCCTCAGGATCCTGCAGGGCGGTGGCGTAGAAGCCGGTGTCCGGTTCGTCCTTGATGCTGAGGACGGTGGCACCGGCGGCAACGAGCCGTTCCACCGTGGCCTTGACGCGCTGCGTGCGGACGTCGAGCGGGACGTCACGGCCGCCGCCGACCTTGAGGTCGAGGTGCCACCGGTTCTTGCCGGCCTTCTGCTCCGGGACGTGCTGGAACCACACCCTCGGGCCGTGTCCGGCGGGGTCGATGATCGACTCCGGCACGTCCCCGGCCCCGGGCGGCAGTTCCTCGGGGGGCACCCCCACCGATTCCCAGTAGGCACGCCACGTGGCGTGCCCGTCCGGCGGGGGCTCGGGCACATAGCCCAGGGCCTCCGCCCAGAAGGCCACCATCCGCTGCGGGTCGGAGCAGTCGATCGTCAGCTGCACTGTCATCTCCATGCCCGGAGCATCCCAGGCAGGTCTGACAGCCGGTCCCTGTCGGGCGTTCAGCGGCCGCCGGGCTCGGACAGGTACCCGGAGACGACCGCGACCCCGGCGCGCAACTGCTCGGCCTGGGCGGGCTGCCCCGCCCGGTCGTACGCCTCGGCCGCGGCCTCGCGCTCGGCCAGTTCCGCCCGGACGATCCGCTCGACGTCCGCGTCGGTCAGCTCCCGCCGCGCCACCTCGGCCGCTCCTGCGCCCACGGGCGTCTGCTCGATCGCCAGGCTGACGCCCGGCGCGTCGGGCAGCTCAACGGCCTCGGCGTTCTCGATCGCCGCGAGGGTGGAGCGAAGCAGAGCCAGCGTCGCCTTGTCCCGGGCCCGCATGGCGGCGGGCAGCGCCGCCCTGAGCCGCTGCTGAAGCGCCCCGGGGGCGGCGGGAAGGTTCTCGTTCGTCATGCCCGGTACGTTACGGGCCCTCCGGCCCGGATCCGGCCGGTGCTGTTCACATTCGGCGGTCGAGAGGATCGCCTCCGGGCGAGCTCGGGTCGAGCGGAGACGTTTCGAGTACCCGCCGGGCGGCGTCCAGGGCTACGTTCGACGGGCCCGTGCCCGCCCCGTGCACCGCGGAAGAAGAGATGACCGGACAGTCTGAACAGCCTTACGTGCCTGCGACCTTCCCGATCTCGATCAAGGGCGTTGTCCTCGACCCGCAGGGCCGGGTGCTTCTACTGAAGAACGAACGGGCGGAGTGGGAGCTGCCCGGCGGGAAGCTGGAGGGATCGGAGACCCCCGAGCAGCGGGTCGAGACCGAGATCCGCGAGGAGAGCGGCTGGACGGCAAGCGCGGGACAGCTGCTCGACGTGTGGCTGTACGAGCCGATCCCCGGCCGCCAGGTGTTCATCGTCACCTACGGCTGTACCGCAACGGATGCCCGGCGACCGCCGGTCGTCAGCCACGAGCACAGGGAAGCAGGGCTGTTCCACCGCCACGAAGTCCCCGGCCTGGTCATGCCGCAGGGCTACAAGGATTCCGTCGCCCGCTGGTACGAACTGCAGGACCGGGCCTGACCGGTGGGCCGACCGAACGCCCACGGCGGCATCCGCTGGCACTGGACGACCCCCCGGGCCCAGGACATCCTGCGCCGCCGCAGCCTGCCCGAGATCCTTGTCTTCCACCGGCAGCTGAACCAGCTGCCGCAGGAAGAACTCGGTGCCCTCCTGGGGTACTCCACCTCGTACATCTCCAGGGTGGAGACCGGGAGCCGAACCATCACCGACGTCGGAGCGCTGCGGCACATCGCCGAGCGCCTGGGCCTGCCACCCCACGTCTTCGGCATCACCGACGACGCCGACGGAGACCACCGCGCCATGATCCAGTTCGGAGAGAGCGTCCTGCGGCTGGCCGACATCGCCCGTCAGGCCGGTCACGCTGCCGCGGCCGTCGACGAACTCTGGCCCCTCGTCGCCCGCCTGGAAGCCAGGGCCACCGACGGCCGAACGGACGCCGACCTCCTGCGACTGCTCGCCCGCGCCCGTGTCGGCCTCGGCGTCGCCCTCGGCCATGTCCTGCCCGAAGAACACCTCGCCACCGCGGCCCGCTGGACGGGGAAGGGCGTGGCCATCGCCCGCCGCCTCGACGACCGCCCCCTGTACGCCCACGCCCTGCGCCACCACGGCAACGAACTGCGCAAGGCCGGTCTGCACCACGCCGCCCTCGATCGGCTCGGCCGCGCCCGCGGGCTCTCCCGCACCGAGGACGACCGCGCGGCGGCCGTCATCTTGCTGGCCCGGGCCGCAGGGACCGCCAGCGCCTCGAAGGCGTTCGACGACGCCATGGCGGAAAGCCGGAGCCTGCTCGATTCTGTCGGCGTCACCCCGCTGTTCTCCGAGTTCACCCTCCACGAGGTACACCTGCGTGGCCTGGCCACCACAGGTCGAACCCAGCAGGCCGTGGATCTGCTGGAACACTCCCCCGCACCGGGACTGCAGGCCAGCCCCCAGTGGCGCATCATCTCGGCGATCACCGCCGGCGAAGTCCTCCTGCGCCGCGGTGATCGTGACGCAGCAGGCGAGCAGATGCGTTCCGCTCTGCAGGGCGCCGAACTGCACCGCCTGCCCCACCAGGTCCAGCGAGTGATCCGCGCGAGCGGTTTCCTGCCGGACGTCCGCGAGCGGGCACAGAACACGCTGGCGCGCCTGCAGGCGGACATAGCGGCCTGAGCACGGGCGCCGGTTCGCACTTCGCGCGGCGCCACGGTGGATAGCTCAGGCCCCGAAGCGGCCCGCCTTCACGTCGGCGACGAAGCCCAACCAGGCCTCTGCCGGGAAGAGCAGCGCCGGACCCTGCGGGTCCTTGCTGTCCCGGACAGGGACGACGCCCGGGACGCCGTCCGCGACCTCGACGCAGTTGCCGCCTTCGGCGTCGCTGTAGGTGGACTTGCGCCAGCCCGGCAGGGTGGACGCGTCAACGAGGTGCGGTGTGGGCATCGCGGTCGCCCTCTCCTTCACGGGATGGATAGTTCAGGCCTCGAAGCGGCCGGCCTTCACCTCGGCGATGAACCCTGCCCACGCCTCCGCCAGGAAGGCCAGCGCCGGACCCTGCGGGTCCTTGCTGTCCCGGACGGGGACGATGCCGGACGCGCAGTCCGCGACCTCGATGCAGTCGCCGCCCTCGGCGCCGCTGTAGCTGGACTTACGCCATTGGACGCTCCGCACGTGCAGCTGCTTGTCGTTCATAGTCCTCGGCCACTTCCTCGAGCAGGGTCAGCGACTGCTCTGCTGACAACGCGTCTCCAAGGGCAAGGCTGAACGACTCCTGACACGCGTCAACCTTCGCTGGCTCGTCCAGAACATGCCCTACGTTCAGGCCCTCAACGTATGCCAGCGGTGGTGCGTCGGCAAAGCGCAAGATCAGCACCGAGCTCTCCATCAGGGCATGTGCACCCACCGAGAACGGGAGGATATGGAAGCGGATGCATCCTCGCCGTACCAGCGCTGCGATGTGGCGCAGTTGCGCTGCCATGGCGGCGGGGCCGCCCACCGGCCGTCGGATCGCGTGTTCGTCCACGAGGAACCACGCGACCGGACCGTCAGAGTCGTCGAGAATGCGAGCACGTTCCAGGCGTGCGGCGACAAGCGGCTCCACCTCGTTGTCCACCGGGTTCACCCGACCCGCGCGAATCACCGCCGTTGCGTACTTCCTCGTCTGGAGCAGCCCCGGGATCAACGACGCAGTGTAGGACTGGATGACCGTGGCGAACGGCTCCAGCTCGCGCACCGTCGCGAACTTCTCGGCAATCCCGGGGACGTCCATGTTCTTGCGCAGCCGGAAGAACCAGCCGTCAGTGCCCAGCACTTGGTCAAGGCGCTGCGCGTCCTCCAGGCGTGGCTTGCGGCGGCCCGCCTCGAAGTGGGCGATCATCTGCGGCGACATCACGATCATCTCGCCCAGCTCGGCCTGCGTCAGGCCCTTCGCTTCTCTGCGGCGGCGGATCTCCCGGCCCAGGAACTCCGCCGGGGTGAGCGGCCTGTCGCTGGCGTTGTCGCGGTCCGTTTCCTGGCTCATGCGGAACTCCCGTCCCTCCATTGCCCAATGGAGAGGGCAACCCTCTGTCAAGACTATCCCCGGCCACGTCACGCTGTAAGCGGAACAGCACAGAACGTGCCTGCAATCTTCGCAGAGGACTACGCATATGGAACCGTCGTACGAAGACGACAACCACAGCCCCGACGAGCCCGAGCGGCAGCTCGTCGTCATCCGGTGGCCGATGAGCGCGCGGGCGGTCGGGCGGGCTCGGCGGGAGTTGCGGGACGCGCTGTGCGCGTGGGAGTTGCAGGAGCTGACGGACACCGCGGAGCTCGTGCTCAGTGAGCTGATGACGAATGCGGTGCGGCATGCGCGGACGCCGCGGGGGCGGCTGGTCGAGACGCGGTACGAGCGGACGGAGAAGGGCGTGCGGATCGAGGTGCACGACGCCAGTTGCCGGATTCCGCTGACGCAGCGGGCCGCGGAGGAGGACGAGGCGGGGCGCGGGCTCGCGCTCGTGAGTGTGCTCACCGACCAGCGGTGGGGGGTGAGTTCGCGCCACGGGGTCGGCAAGCTCGTGTGGGCGCAGGTGGGGTGACGTCAGAGGGGGAGGACCACCAGGGGCGGGCCGGTGGGGGTGGAGGAGCCCCCGGGGGGCTCCGCGGTGACGCCCACGGCGTCCGCGCCCGTGGGGGTGCCGTCGAGCAGGGCGGCGCCCGCCGGGCGGCCGGGAGGCAGCAGGCCCGCGGGGACCATCGCGCCGTCGCGGCGGTACCAGAGTTCGTACACGTGGGAGTCGGGGAGGGCCGGGAGGCCGTGGAAGAGGACGGCGGAGCGGGCCAGGCGGGGCGACGAGACGACCGTGGCCGTACCGCCGCCGGTGAGCGCGCCGGTGTGGAAGGTCGCGTCCGGCGCCGCGGTCACGGCGCTCAGTTCGGCGGCGCGCTGCTCGGCCCGTACGGCGACGTCGGCACGGTGGCGGGCGTCGATCGCGACGCCGGTCGCCACCGCGGCGACGGCCACGCACGCGGCCAGCGCCAGGTGGGAGATCCGCCAGCGGCGCCGGACGGCCCGGGGGGCCGGGGCGTGCGGGGGGAGCTGGCGGACCTCGGGGAGCGCGGCCATGACGCGCTCCCGCATCCCGGGGGGCGGGACTTCGGCGACGGCCATCGCCAACCGGGCCGCGGTCTCGGTGAGTTCGCGGACCTCCTCGCGGCAGGCGTCGCACACCGCGAGGTGGCGGCGGAAGGCGCGCTCCTCGGGGCCGGAGACGGCGCCGAGCGCGTACGCCCCGGTCAGGGTGTGCAGTTCGGCCGTCACGCGCCCACCCCCAGGCAGTCGCGGAGGCGGATGAGGCCGTCCCGCAGCCGGGTCTTGACCGTGCCGAGTGCCACGCCGAGGACTTCCGCGGTCTGCTGGTAGGTGTAGCCGCGGTAGTAGGCGAGCGTCACCGACTCCTGCTGGAGTGCGGTGAGTTGCCGCAGGCAGCGGCGCACCTGCTCGCGTTCCAGGCGGCGTTCGACGTGTTCGCTGACCTCGTCGAAGGCGGGCGTGTAGTCCCGTACGCCCGCCCTTGCCTCGCGGTCGGCGCCGTCGCGGGCCGAGCGCACCCGGTCGACGGCGCGGCGGTGGGCGAGCGTCATGATCCACGCCATGGCGCTGCCCTTGCGCGCGTCGAACCGCGCCGCGCACCGCCACACCTCGATGAGGGCCTCCTGCGCGACCTCCTCGGACTGCGCCGGGTCCCTGACCACCCGCCGCACCAGGCCCAGGACGGATCCGGCGACGGCCTGGTAGAGGCGCTCGAACGCCTCGCCGTCACCGCGCGCGACACGGTCGAGCAGCGACTCCAGCCTGCCCGGTGGGGACGGCTCGGGGGCCGGTTCGCTCTCGCTGCGCGTCATGGCACGCATGGACACCTCCTGGGATGGCACGGGCTTCAGCGGTCCTCGAGTGCCGGGCGGCACGCGGTTCGGTCCCCGCCGGTCACTGCGGCGGCATCAGCACCGTGTCGATGATCTGCACGGTCGCGTTCGCGGTCTCGACATTGCCGCACACCACGTTGGCCGTGTTGTTCACCTTGTACGACTCGCCCGAGCCGGAGGTCGTCAGCGTGCCCTTCTCCAGGGTGGTGTACGTGCCGTGGGCGAGCCCGTCCGGCGCCTTCACCGTCTGCCCGACCACGTGGTAGGTGAGGATCTTGGTGAGCATCGCCTTGTCGGCGAGCACCTTGTCGAGGGTCGCCTTCGGGAGCTTGGCGAAGGCGTCGTTCGTCGGCGCGAAGACGGTGATGCCCTGCGCGTTGTTCAGGGTGTCGACGAGCCCGGCCTTCTTCACCGCGGTCACGAGTGTGGACAGCGCCGGGTTGTTCGACGCGGCGGTGGCCACCGGGTCCTTGGACATGCCGTCGAAGCTGCCCGCGCCGTTCTTCGGCACGGCCGTGCAGCCGGGCCCGAACGGCTGGTCCATGGTCGCCTCCGAGGTGGCGGCGCTGGTCACGGGCGCGGCGGGCGCGGCGGACGACGAGGAGTCGTCGGCGGCCTTCTTGTCGCTGTCGGAGCACGCGGTCAGCGCGAGGGGCAGGACGGCCGCGGCCGCGAGGGCGACGGTGATGCGGCGGGCGAGGTGGGTCATGGTCGTCTCTCCTGAGGGTGCCGCACGGGATGCCGTGCGGGGGTGCCGTACGCGGATGGCGTACGGGTGTCGGTCGGTGCGCGGCCGGGGCGTTCGTCCGCGGACCGCGGTTGTCGCAAGGGGGCGGGCTGCTGCCGCCGGGGTCAGGTCACGGTGACCACCACCGAATGCCAGCCGGTCGCGCCATTGGGGACGGTCCCGGTACGCCGGGAGGTCTGCGTCGCCCCCGTGCGGTCCGTGGCGCGGACCTCCAGGGTGTGGCCGCCGGGGGGCGCGTCCCACTCCCAGCGCCACTGGCGCCAGGTGTCGACGGTGTCCTCGGCGGCGAGCGTGGCGGTGTGCCAGGCGCCGCCGTCCACGCGCACCTCGACGCGGTCGACGCCGCGGTGCTGCGCCCAGGCCACGCCCGCCACCGGCACCGGCCCGGCGGCGGGGGTGGCGAACGGCTTGGGGGTGTCGATGCGCGACTGGGTCTTGATCGGCGCCCGCCGGGACCAGCCGCGCCGCACCCAGTAAGCGTCGTACGCGTCGAAGGTGGTCAGCTCCAGCTCGTGCAGCCACTTGCACGCGGACGCGTAGCCGTACAGGCCGGGGATCACGACCCGTACCGGGAAGCCGTGGGCGAAGGGCAGCGGGCTGCCGTTCATGCCGAGGGCGAGCATCGCGTCACGGCCGTCGAGCACGGTCTCCACCGGCGAGCCGATGGTCATGCCCTCCACGGAGCGCGCCACGAGCTGGTCGGCGGGGCCGCCCCGGGAGGGGGCCCGTACGCCCGCCTCGCGCAGCAGGTCGGCCAGCCGCACGCCGATCCACCGGGCGTTCCCCGCGTACGGGCCGCCGACCTGGTTGGAGACGCAGGTCAGCGTGATGTCCCGTTCGATCAGCTCGCGGCGCAGCAGGTCGGCGTAGGTGTACTCGACCTCGCGCCGTACGCCCAGGCCGTGCAGGCGCAGCCGCCAGGTGGTGGCGTCGATCCTGGGCACGACGAGGGCGGTGTCGACGCGGTAGAAGCGGTCGGCGGGTGTCAGGAACGGGCTGATGCCGTCGACGGGCAGTGCGGCGCCGCGCGGCACGGCCGCCGCCGGGGACGCGGGACGGGGCAGCACGACGGCCGCACGTGACCGCGCGGCCGCCGCTCCCCGGCGGTCGTTCAGCGCCCGCCCGAGCACCCCGGCACCGGCGGAGGCGGCCGCCGTGGCCGCCGCGGCGACGACGAACCCGCGCCGGTCGAAGGCGGGCGGGGAGGAAGCGGGCGGCTCGGGCGCGGGGCCCTGGGGCTCCCCGTCCTCCCCGCCGGGGGCGGGCTCTCCGGACCGGGCCGCCGACTCCGCCCCCGACTCCGCTTCCGCCACCGGGGCCGACTCCTCCGCATCCACCGCGCGGGAGGCGGCGGGCGCGAGCCGCGCGGACAGCAGCATCAGGACGGCCGCCGCCACGAACGCGGCCGCCAGCGACGGCAGTACGTCCGCGGCCCGGTGGTCCGGGCGGCTCAGGGCGGCGAGGACGCCGACGAGGCCGAAAACCGCCGCCCCCGCCGCCGCGGTCCGGCGCAGGCGCAGGGCGGCCAGGCCGAGGGCCACCGCGAAGAGGGCCAGCAGGGCGACGATGCCGAGCTGGAGCACGAGCTTGTCGTTCGTCCCGAAGTGCCGTACCGCGTAGTCCTTCAGGGACGCCGGGGTGCGGTCGACGACCGCGCCGCCGACCGCGACGACCGGGCTCGACTGCGGCCGCACCGCCGCCGACACCAGCTCGGCCGAGCCCAGCGCGGCCGCTCCCGCCAGCAGCCCGCTCAGACCGCCCAGCACCACGCGCAGCACCCGCTGCCCGCGCCGGGGGGCCTGCCGGCCTCCGCTGTCCGTCCGTTCGCTCACACCTGGTATTCGGAGCCGCGGCGGGCGCGGATTGGTCCATCACCCGGACGAGTGACGGATCCGCGGACCGGGTCAGGGCAGGGGCAGCGGTTTGCCCAGGTCAGCGGCCCGCGCGGCCCTGCGCGCCTGGACCTCGTCCTGCGTCCTGCTCATCTCCCGCAGCACGGACCGGCGTTCGCGGGCCGAGAGGCGGTCGACGTAGAGGCTGCCGGAGAGGTGGTCGGTCTCGTGCTGGAGGCAGCGGGCGAAGTAGCCGCGGCCTTCGATGACGAGGGGGTTGCCGTGCATGTCCTGGCCCCGGACGACGGCGACGTCCGGGCGCGCGAGGGGGCGGTAGGGGCCGGGCACGGACAGGCAGCCCTCGGATTCCTCGACCAACTTGCGCTGCTCGGCGGGGAGTTCGTCGAGAACGGGGTTGGCGATGTGGCCGACGTGGCGCACTCCCCACTCGTCGGCCATGTCCCACACGAACAGCCGCAGGGGCACGCCGACCTGATTCGCGGCGATGGCCGCGCCCTCGGCCACCGCGTTGGTCGCGAACATGTCGTCGACGAGGCGGGCGAGTTCGGCCGAGCCGAAGTCCGTGACGTCGGCGCACGGGCGGTGCAGTACGTCCTCGCCGACGAGGGTGATCCGGCGTACGGCGCCGCGCGCCACCTCGGGCGGCAGGTCGGGGTAGGACGCCACCCGCTCCCCCTGCACCCGCACCTCGCGTACGTCCTCGCTCATCCACGGCCGCCTCTCCGCCGGGCAACTCCCGGGCTTGCCAAGTCATTTGCAAAGTAGCACTCTTTGCAAATGACCGAGGACGAACTCCGGAGGACCGCCCTGCCGAGCCGGGCCCGGCGGGAGTTGCCGGACCACCCGATACGGCTCGCGCTCCTCGACCTGCTCGCCGAGGAGGGCACGGTCACCGCGACGGAGGCGGCCGGGCGGCTGGGCCACAGCTCCGGGCTGTGCTCCTTCCACCTGCGGCAACTGGCCCGGCACGGCCTCGTCGAGGAGGCGCCGCACTCCGGCGGCGGCCGGGGCGGGCCGCGCCCCTGGCGGCTGCGCTGGGAGGATCCGCGCGTCGCCGACGCCGGGGCGGCGGAGCGGGTGCCCGGCGGCCCGGCGCCGTACGGTACGGGCATGGACCCCGAACGTACGGACGCCTACCTCCGCCGGATCGGCGCCGCGCGGCCCGCCGCCGCCGACGCGGCCGCGCTGCGCGAGCTGCACCGCAGGCACCTGGTGAGCGTGCCGTTCGAGAACCTGTCGATCCATCGGGGTGAGGACATCGTCCTGACCGAGGACGCGCTCACCGACAAGATCGTCACCGGCCGCCGGGGCGGCTTCTGCTACGAGCTCAACGGCGCCTTCGCCGCGCTGCTGCGGTCGCTCGGCTTCGGCGTGGAGCTGCTGGCGGCACGCGGCTTCGGGGACGGCGGGCGGCTCGGTCCGCCGTACGACCACATGGCGCTGCGGGTCACGGGCGCGGACGGCGGCGGGCCGTGGCTCGCGGACGTCGGCTTCGGGCGGCACAGCACCTTCCCGCTCGACTACGCGAGCCGCGCGGAGCAGCAGGACCCCGGCGGGCGCTTCCGCATCGCCGACGCCCCGGACGGCGACCTGGACGTCCTGCACGACGGCACCGCCGCCTACCGGCTGGAGCAGCGGCCGCGTGAGCTGGGCGACTTCGAGGCGACGTGCTGGTACCAGCGCACCTGGCCCGACTCGTACTTCCGGCGCTCGCTCGTCTGCTCGCGGCTCACGGAGGACGGCGGCCGGACGACGCTCAGCGGGCGGACGCTCGTCCGGACGGACGGCGAAGGCCGCCGCGAGGAGCGGGAGTTGGGAGGGGACGAGGTGCTGGCCGCCTACCGCGAGCACTTCGGCATCGCCCTCGACCGCGAGCCGGTCGCCGTCACCGAACCTCAGGCGTAGGCGTCCTCGGTGACGACCTGCCGCACCGTCCGCAGCGTCGTCCTGAGGCGTTCAGGGTCCGTCGAACCCAGCGCGAGGCGGAGCGCCTGCGGCGGGTGCGGCGAGGTGGCGAAGGGCTCGGCGGTGCTGACGGAGATGTTCCGGCGCGCGAGGGTGGCGGTCAGCCGGTCGGCGCGGGCGTCGTCGGGCAGCGGCAGCCAGGTGAAGTAGGACGCGGGGTGGCCGACGATCGGCAGGCCGGCCAACTCCTGGGCGGCGATCGCCTGGCGGGCCCTGGCGTCGTCCCTCTTGCGCGCCTCCAGGCGGTCCACGGTCCCGTCGTCGAGCCAGCGGCAGGCGAGCGCGGTGCCGAGCGCCGGGGTGTTCCAGACGGTCGCCCGGATCGCGCGTTCCAGCGGCGCCACCAGATGCGGCGGTGCGACGACGAAGCCGACCCGCAGTCCGGTGGCGACGCTCTTGGACAGCCCCGAGACATGGACGGTGACGTCGGGCGCGGTCGCGGCCAGCGGCGGTGGCGCGTCCTCGGCGAGATACGCGTACGAGGCGTCCTCGACGACGAGCGCGCCGTGCCGCCGGGCGATCGCGGCCAGGCGGGTGCGGTCGGCCGCGGGCACGACCCAGCCGAGCGGGTTGTGCAAGGTGGGCATGGTGTAGACCGCGCGCACGGGGCGGGTCGCGCACAGCCGCTCCAGGGCGTCGAGGTCCGGCCCGGCGGCGGTCACGGGGACGGGCTCCAGGTCCAGGTGGAAGGCGTGCGCGAGCACCTTGAAGCCCGGGTAGGTGAGGGCGTCCACGGCGACGACGTCACCGGCGGTGAGCGCGGCCATGACGGTGACGGCCAGGCCGTGCTGGGCGCCGCTGACGACGAGGATCCGGTCGGGGTCGGCGGGGATCCCCCGGCGCCGCAGGTGGCGCGCGATCGAGGCGCGGTCCTGGGGGCGCCCCCGGTGCGGCTGGTAGCGCAGCAGGGAGTCCAGCTCACCCGCGGTGGCGACCTCCCGCAGCGCCCGGCGCAGGAGGTCGGACTGCTCGGGCAGCACCGGGTAGTTGAAGTTGAGGTCGACGGCGTCACCCGCGACGGCCTGCTGGTCGATGCCGTGTCCCGCGGGCACCGCGAGGTCGCGGACGAAGGTGCCGCGGCCCTGCTCCCGGCTCACCAGGCCCATCGCCTCCAGTTCGGCGTAGACGCGGGTCGCGGTCACCACGGCGATGCCCTCGCGGGCGGCGAGCGCGCGGTGCGTCGGCAGCCGCCCGCCCGGGGGCAACCGGCCCGCGCGGATGTCGGACGCGAAGGCGTCGACCAGGGTCTTGTACCGCGAGGCCGCCATGGAGCGGATTGTATCCATGACAATTCTTTGACTGTCCCGTCCGCGGGTCCTTACCGTCGGGGCCCACTCCTGGCGGAAGGACAGCAGCCGTGCACATCGCCATCCTCACCTTCGAGGGCTACAACGAACTCGACTCCCTGATCGCGCTCGGGGTGCTCAACCGCGTCCGGGCGGACGGCTGGCGGGTCACCCTCGCCTGCCCCACTCCCACCGTGACGTCGATGAACGGCGTGACCGTCGCGCGGATGTCCACCCTCGAAGAGGCCTGCGAGGCCGACGCCGTGGTCGTCGGCAGCGGTGTCGCCACCCGGGAGGTCGTCGAGGACCCCGCGGTCATGGGCGTGCTGCGCGGTCTTGACCCGGCACGCCAGCTCATCGCCGCGCAGTGCTCGGGCGCGCTGGTACTGGCCCGGCTCGGCCTGCTCGACGGCGTTCCCGCCTGCACCGACCTGACCACCCGGCCCTGGGTCGCGGCCGCCGGGATCGAGGTCCTCGACCAGCCGTTCTTCGCGAAGGACAGCGTCGCCACCGCGGGCGGCTGCCTCGCCTCGCACTACCTCGCAGCCTGGCTGATCGCCCGCCTCGCGGACCCCGGGGCCGCCACCGAGGCGCTGCACTACGTCGCACCGGTCGGCGAGAAGGAGGAGTACGTGGCGCGCGCCTGGCGCAACATCACGCCCTACCTGCCCGCGTACGTCTGAGGCACCGCCGCGGGGTGCCGGAGCCGCGGGGCCCGGCACCCGCGGGGCGTCAGAAGGAGAAGACGACCGACCGGAAACCCTGCGGCAGGGCGGCGCCCGCGTACGGCGGCAGCGAGTAGTGCGGGCCGTCGCAGTCCGGCCCGACGAAGACGGTGGCCGACGCGTCGGTGTCGTTGACGGCGTGGGTGGCGGGCGGCAGGTCCCAGTCCGCGACCTCGGGCAGCGTGACGCACTCGCGGCCGGGCGGGTTCACCAGCGCCTTCTGGCCCTGGTAGGTCCGGTAGGCGAACGCGCCGTCGGCGGCGTGCGCCGACACCGGGAAGGACAGGGCGACGCCGACCGCGCAGGTCACGGCGGCGAGAGTCGTACGGATACGCACGAAGGGTCCCTTTCGTGGGGGTGGGCGAACAGCGGCCACCCTAGATCGGGACATCCGCGGCGAAACGGTTCTTCCGTACGGGACACCCCCGCGCCCCACCCGCCCGGCCCACGGCCGCGCGCCGTCAGGCCTTGCGCTTGTCGAACTCCGCCGCGACCGCGTGGATCGGGCCGCGGCCCTCCAGGGTCACGCTCTTGCCGTCCGCCATGGTGATCGTGACGGGCTGCCAGTTCTTGCCGCTCTCGACCGTGACGGACGCGATGCGCTCCAGCGCGATCTCGCCGAGGTGGTCGCCGACCCGGTTCAGCATCGGGTCGGCCGTCCACACGTGCAGGGCGCTGTCGCTGACGCCGAAGACGACCGCGGCGTCCAGCGGTATGGCGGTCTCCGCGGTCATCTTCTTCGCTGCCGCGCGCGCCGCGGGCCTGGCGATCAGGTAGTTGCCGAGCGGCGAGAGCATCCGCGCCGGGCCGAGCGCGGTGTCGACCCGGGCGTAGGCGGCCGCCACGATCTTCTGGTCGCCGAGCGACTCGGTCAGGACATCGGCCAGTTCGCCGTCTTTCGCGTGCATCAAACGCTCCCGTTCGGTCAGGGGGGTGCGGAAACCAGCCACCCCGCTCGTCCGGACCATGATGGCCGGGCCCGCGGGCCCGTGCAGCCGATCACCTGGATTCCCGGACGCCACACGGAAGTTGTAGCCCCTCAGACGTCCCAGCGGGCCCGCAGGTCCGCGAAGAACTCGTGGAAGTCCGGGAAGGTCTTCTTCACGCACGACGGGTCGTCGAAGGTCGTGCCCGGATTGCGCAGGCCCGCGACCGCGAAGCTCATCGCCATCCGGTGGTCGCCGTGGCAGGCGATCTCCACCGGGCGCGGGGTGCCCGGCTGGATCTCGATCCACTCCCGGCCGGTCTCGACCTGGATGCCCTGCGCCCGCAGGTTCTCCGCGCACGCGTCCAGCCGGTCGCACTCCTTGACGCGCGTGTTGTAGACGTCCTCGATGCGCACCGGACCGTCCGCGTAGGGGGCGATCGCGGCGAGCGTCGGCATGGTGTCGGAGATGTCGCGCATGTTGACCGTCACGCCGGACAGCCGCCCGGTGCCGGTGACCGTCGTCGCGTCCGGGCCGATCTCGACGTCGGCGCCCATCTGCCGCAGCACCTCCACGAATTGCAGGTCGCCCTGCAGCGCGCCCTGCCCGAGACCCGGTACGGTCGCGGTCCGCCCGGCGAGCGCGGCCGCGGCGAAGACGTAGCTGGCGGCGGACGCGTCGGGCTCCACGGCGTAGTCCGCGGGGCGGTAGCCGCCGGGCGGGACCACGAAGGTGTCGCCCTCGCGCGCCACGTCCACGCCGAAGCTGCGCATCATCGCCAGCGTGATCTCGACGTAGGGCACCGACACGATGCCGGTCACCCGGATCCGCAGGCCGTCGGCGGTGAGCGGGCCGGTCATCAGCAGCGCGGTCAGGAACTGCGACGACAGGCTCGCGTCCAGCTCCACCTCGCCGCCCTTGATGCCCGCGGCCCGCACGGTCAGCGGCAGGTGGCCCTCGGCCGCGTCGTGCGTCAGGTCCACGCCGAGCGCGCGCAGCGCCCCGGTGAGCGGTGCGACGGGGCGGCGGCGCATCTGCGCGGAGGCGTCGAAGCGGTAGGTGCCGCGGTGGCCGGCGGCGGCGAGCGCGGGCAGGAAGCGGGCGGCGGTGCCCGCGTCGCGGCAGTCGACGTCCGCGGCGGCCGCGGGGGGCCCGTCCGGGCTGCCGGTGACACGCCACGCGCCGTCCGTGCGCGCCACCCCGTACCCCAGCGCCGCCAGGCCCTGCGCGAAGCCGTCGGTGTCGTCCGAGAGCAGCGGCCTGCGCAGCACGCTCTCCCCGCCCGCCGCGGCCGCCAGGAACAACGCCCGAGCCGTCACGGACTTCGACCCCGGTACGTCGACGTTCACCACTGCCTCCCGCCTCGCCGCGGGACACTCCCCCGGCGGCCCGATCCTACGGGCCCCGGCCCGCCCCGCCCGCGCCGTCTCAGCCCGCGGTCAGGCTGGTACGCCGGACGCTCAGCCACACCGCCGCGAGCGCGAGCACGCCGAGCCCCGCGTAGCCGGAGGCCAGGATCGCGTGGAAGCTGCCGATGCGGTCGGCGGGCTGGTAGACGAGGCGGGTCATCAGGTGGTGGCGGGTCATGCACGGCAGCAGCCGGTCGGGGGCGAAGTCGTCCGGGACGGTGAAGGGGCACATCCGGCGCAGCCCGGCGGCGTCCAGGGGCCGCCCGGCCGCGTCGTAGAGGTTGCCGACACGGTCCGGCGAGAGCGTGATGCCACCGCTGACCTTCAGCGCGTTCGGGCCGCCGACCGGCCCCGGGTCGCTCGTGCCGTCCCCGATCGCCCGGAAGCGGGAGACGGGCGTCATCAGGTACGGGTAGCGGTAGCCGACCAGCACGAACAGCCCCACGAACCCGGCCACCGCGGCCATCGCCGCGGGCAGCACCCGGCGGATCACGGCGCCGAGCGCGACCCCCACCGCGAACATCGCCACGCCCAGCGCGAGCGGCAGCATGCCGGAGTCCAGGAACGTGTCGCCGTCGAAGAGACCGCCGCCGCTCACGTCGCTCATCACCCGCGCGACCCGGTCGGCGGCCAGCGATATCGCCGCCGTGCACAGCGCCGTGCAGCCGCCCAGCAGGGCGGTCTTCGTCCACAGCCAGCGCTGCGGCGAGACGTCCTGGCTCCAGGCCAGCAGCAGCGTGCGCTGCTCGTGCTCGCGCGCCAGCAGCGGCACGCCGAGGAAGACGGCGATCAGCAGCGGCTCGTACTCCACGAACTGCAGGAGGTGGTCCGCGACGCGGAAGGGCCCGGTCTCCGACGACAGCGCCGCGTCCTGCGGGGTGCCCGGCAGGCACGGGCGGTCGTGGCACTGGTGGAGGTACACCGTCATCTCGTGCCCGAGCCAGGCCAGCCAGCCGGTCAGCACGACGGTGAGGCCCACCGCGCACAGCAGCGCCCAGCGGTGCTGGCGCCAGGTCAGCCACAGCAGACCGGAGAATTCCCCCCGGCGGGAGGTCTCCACCGCCACCACGGGATGTGCTGCCACGCTCATGCCACGGCCTCCGGCGCCTTGAGATACGTCAGGACGAGCTCCTCCAGCGACAGCGGCCGCGAGGTCCAGCCGGGAGCGACCACCGCGGGCCGTAACCCCACCTCCTCGCGGACGGTGAAGACCGACTGCCGCTCCGTGTGCCGCGCGGCCACCACCTGCCCGGGCCCCGGCGGCCGCTCCGCGCGCGGCCCGCTCAGCCGGACGTGCCCGGCCAGCAGGTCCCCGATGTCGCCGGTCAGCACGGGGCGGCCCGCCGCGAGCAGCAGCAGATGGTCGCCGACGCCCGCGAGTTCGGCCACGATGTGGGTCGACAGCATCACCGTCATACCGGTGTCCGCCACCTCCCCCATCAGCTCGCCGGTCACCTCGGTACGGGCCACCGGGTCCAGGCTCGACAGCGGCTCGTCCAGCAGCAGCAGCGCGGGCCGCGACCCCAGCGCCACCGCCAGCGCGACCTGGGCGCGCTGCCCGCCCGAGAGCTTCCCGCACGGGCGGTCCAGCGGCACCGCGAAGCGCTCCAGCCAGGCCATGGCCCGCCCCTGGTCCCACACGCGGTTGGCGGCCCGCCCGAAACGCAGCATGTCCGCGGGGCTGAAATCCCGGTAGAGCGGCTTGTCCTGGGCCAGGATCGCCACCCGCGCGGCGCCCTCCCCCACGGGCCGCCCGTGCACCCGTACGTCCCCGGCCGTCGCCGGAAGCAGCCCGCTCACAACGCTCATGAGGGTGGACTTCCCGGCGCCGTTCGCCCCCACCAGGGCGATCACACCCCCGGCGGGGAGCCGGAAGGAGCAGTCACGCAGGGCCTCGACCCTGCGGTAGCGCTTGCTCAGGCCCTCGGCCTCCACGGCGTAGGCGGTCATGCGACGCCGCCCTCCTTCCCCGCCGTACGCGCCTCCTCGGCCAGCACCGAGGCGATCAGGGCCCGCACGTCCTCCGCTTCCAGCCCGGCCTCGCGGGCCTGCCCCGCCCACCGCGCGAAACTCGCCCGCAGCCGCGCCATCACATGCGGGTCGGCTGCGCCGAGCTCCCCGCTCACGAACGTCCCCGCCCCCTGCCGGGCCTCCACCAGGCCCGAGAGCTCCAGCTCCCGGTACGCCTTCAGGACGGTGCTCGGGTTCACCGTGCACGCGGTGACCACACTCCGGACGGTGGGCAACTGGTCGCCCGGTCTCAGCACGCCCATCCGCAGTGCCTCGCGGACCTGCGTCACGAGCTGGGCGTACGCGGGCACGGTGCTCGTCCTGTCGACATGGAGGTCGATCACTTTTCTCCTCGCGGAGGGCCGGGGAATTGTTCTGGTCAAGTAGAACACTAGCTCACCGACACGGCAAGAGCCCGGCTCTCCGCCGTGGGGGGTACCCGCGCCTGACGGCGCGGGGTGTTTCCCACCTCCAGCCACCCGTGCACGAGGTAGCAAAAGTTGCGGTCTCCCTGTGGGGGTGACTCGCCATCGGGGGCGAACCCGCCGTGCCCGGACATCACCCCCACCGGCAGGCAGCCGCCACTCCGGCCGGGAGGGGGACGATCCGGGGGTGCCCCCGCAGGAATGCGCACGCAGGCCCCGTCACGCTCGGGAAGAGGCCAGACGCGCATTCCGAGGAGGTGCCCCCGGAGTGGCCCCCGACCCACCGCCGGGCCGCCGCGAAGGGGCGCGAGGCTGCATCTCATATGCGGCTGGCGCCGCGCGGGCGCGAGCAACCACCCACCGGGAGAAGGTCCCGAAACGACCAGAACCAGCCCCCCGGAGGGGCTACGCCGCCAAGCGATCCAAAAGCTCGGACAGCCGCTTGCTCACCGTCAAGCGGTCGCCAGACGTAAGCGCCGAACCGAGACCCACCGCCACCGCGCCCGCCGCGATCCACTCGGGCGCCGCCGCGAGCGTGATCCCGCCGATCGGGATGAGCGGCGCCTGCGGGAGCACCGCGCGGACCTCGGCCACCCACGCGGGGGTGAGGGAGACCGCGGGGTAGACGGTCAGCGCGTCCGCGCCGAGTTCGAGGGCGCGCACCGCCTCGCCCGGGGTGGCGACCCCGGGAAAGACGGGCACCCCGTAGCGGTGCCCGGCGCGCAGCACGCCCTCGTCCAGGTTCGGCGCGAGCAGAAACCGCGCTCCCGCCTCGATCGCGAGCCGCGCGGACACCTCGTCCAGAACCGTCCCCGCCCCGACGATCGCGTCGTCGCCGACCTCCCGCACGAGCGTGGTGACCGCTTCGAGCGCGAAGGGCGTGGTGAGGGAGATCTCCAGGGTCGTGAGCCCGGCGGACAGCAGGGTGTCGGCGGTGGCGGCGGCCTGGTCGTACGTCTCGGTGCGGATGGTGGCGAAAACCCGTTGTGCGAGCGCGGCCCGGGTGGTCTCCCAGCGGTACACGGAGGATCTCGGTCCTTCCCTAGCGGTGCTGCACGGCGGTGCGGGTGCGCGGGATACGGAGAGCGCGATCAGAACGCTACCCGCACGGCGGGGCGCGTCCGCCGGACGTTCCGGCAGCTGTCACCGCACCGTGACACGACCGGGGCAAGCCTCCGCCTGCGGGGGCGTACGGGCCCCCGCGCACACCGGCTCGGAACCCGCCGCCCTCGCGGGATTCAGCCCGCGTGCGTGGAGAACAGCCCTCCCGTGGGCCCCTGCTTGTCGCCGCCCTGGGCCTTCTTGAGCGCGTTGGCGAGGCCCTCGATGGTCATGGACTGGAGGATGACCTGGCCGTCGCCCTCCAGCGTGGCCAGCGACAGGCCCTCGCCGCCGAAGACGGCGTTCATGATGCCCTGGCGGTTGAGGCCGCCGATCCGCTGGATGCCGTACCGGATGCCTTCCTCGAAGGCGACGATGCAGCCGGTGTCGACCTCGATGCGGCCGCCGAAGTCCGCCGGGTTGAGGTCGATGAAGTTGCCCGCGCCCGCGATGACGACGGTGCCGTGGCCGGTGAACTTCTCCAGGACGAAGCCCTCGCCGCCGCTCATGCCCTGCCGCCCGCCGACGAAGGCGATGCCGAACTGGACGGTCTCCTCGGCGGCCACGAAGGCGTCCTTCTCGGCGAACCAGGCGCGCGAACCGGACAGCTCCAGGGCGCGCATCTCGCCGGGCAGCACCCCCGCGAAGCCGACCGTGCCCTCGCCGCCGGAAGCGGTGAAGTACTGGAAGGCGAGCGACTCGCCGGCCAGCGCGCGCTGGCCGACCTGCATCGCGGTGCCCATGGCCTGCCGCAGCAGCCCGCCCATGCCCCCGGCGCCCCCGCCACTGCCCGCACCACCGGCCCCCGCGCCGCCGCGGGGCTGGCCGCCGAGCCGCGTCTCCATGGAGACGTTGGCGGTCTTGAAGAGGAATTTCCCGGCCTCGCAGTAGACCGTCTGCCCGGGGCTGAGGGTGCAGACGGCCATCTGCATGGCGTTGCCGACGATCTGCTGCTGGAGCGTCACCGCGGGCCTCCTTGAAACGAACGATGCCGAAAGGGGCGAAACCGGTACGGTTCGCGCCCTCCCGTCAACGTACCGCCCGGGCGACCCGGTTCCGCGCCGGAAGGGCCGCGTCGCCGGCCCGATCGGCGTCGCCCTGGACCGGCAGCCGCACCGTACGCTCCCCGCCGGTGTCCAGGAAGCGGGCGAGCGGCAGGGTCGCGGCGCCGACGGTGACGGCGTCGGTGCCGAGCCGGCCCAGCTCGATGGAGGTCTGGGCGCAGGGGTGGTGCAGCGCGTACGCGGCGGCGACGTCCCGGACGGTGGGCAGGATGCGCGGGCCGAGCATGAGCCCGGCCCAGCCGCCGAGCACGATGCGGTGCGGGTTGAAGAGGTTGATCAGGTCGGCGATGCCCGCGCCCAGGTACTCGGCGGCCTCGGCGAGCAGCGCGTCGGCCTCCGGGTCGGTGTCGGCGGCGGCGAGCAGCGCGGCGAGCGCGGTCTCCTCGCTGACGTCCTGCGGTGCCGCGGGCCATCGTCCGAGCAGCGCCTCGGCGCCGACGTAGGCCTCCAGGCAGCCGCGCGAGCCGCAGCGGCAGGTGCGCCCGCCGACCCGCAGGGTGGTGTGGCCCCACTCCCCCGCGCTGCTGCTGGCACCGTGGTAGGGCTTTCCCTCGGTGACGACGCAGGCGCCGACGCCGGAGCCGATGAGGGCGATCACGACGTTGCCCGACCCGCGTCCGGCGCCGAACCACATCTCCGCCTGGCCGAGGGTCTTGGCGCCGTTGTCGATGAAGAGCGGCAGCGTGGTGCCCGCCCGCAGCAGCCGGCCGAGCGGGACGGCGTCCCAGCCGATGGTCTGGCTGTGCACGACGATCCCCGACCCGTCGCCGGGGAGGGCGTCGGGAAGGGCGTTGTGGGCGACGATGCCGGGTACGCCGATGCCGACGCCGAGCACCTCGCTGTCGTCGATCCCGGCCTCCCGGACGACCCCGGCGATGCCCCGGAGGGCGAGGCTCACGACGTGGTCGACGTCGTGCCCGCTGTCGGACAGCGGCAGGTCGGCGGCGGCCCGTTCGGTCAGCGCGAGGTCGAAGAGCTCGACCCGGACCCGGGTCTCGCCGACGTCCACGCCGACGACGTAGCCGTAGCCCGGGGCGACCTGGAGCAGCATCCGGGGGCGGCCGCCGTCGGACTCGACGGCCCCGGCCTCCTCGACCATGCCGTCGGCGATCAACTCTCCAACGACGTTGCTGATCGACCCGGCGCTGAGCCCGGTGTCCCGGCCCAGCTCCTGGCGGCTCAGGGGACCTTCGAAATACAAATGACGCAGAAGCGATGCACGGTTGCCGCGCCGCAGGTCACGCACGGTGCGCTTGCCTCGCTCAGCCATCGAGTCTCCCTCCCGGGGGGTCCGGCGTGAATCTATCGCTGCACAGGGTCTTGACGCCACCTTTTCTCACAAGTTAAATCACGGCCTGAAATAAGGCACAGGCGCTGTTCACTTCCTGAAGCGATCCCACCCCTGAGAGGGAACCGTTATGCGCACCAGCACCTCCAGCAGACTCGTCGCGGCCACCGCCCTCGTGGCCGCGCTGGGTCTCACGCTCGCCGCCTGTGGTGGCGGCGACGACGACAGCAGCAGCGGCAGCAGCGGCGGCAGCAAGTCCTCGGGCGACAGCCTGAAGGGCCAGACGATCACGTACTGGGCCAGCAACCAGGGCACCAGCATCGACGCCGACAAGAAGACCCTGGCCACCGAGACGGCCAAGTTCACCCAGCAGACCGGCATCAAGGTCAACGTCGAGGTCATCGGCTGGGCGGACCTGCTCAACCGGATCCTGGCGGCGGCCACCTCCGGCCAGGGCCCGGACGTGCTCAACATCGGCAACACCTGGTCGGCCTCCCTCCAGGCCACCGGCGCCCTCATGCCGTGGGACGACGCCGCCTTCCAGACCATCGGCGGCAAGGACCGCTTCTCGCCCGCGGCCATCGCCTCGGCGGGTGCGGAGGGCAAGGACCCGGCCGCCGTGCCGATCTACTCGATGGCGTACGGTCTGTACTACAACAAGAAGCTGTTCGCCGACGCCGGCATCGCGAACCCGCCGACCACGTGGGACGAGCTGGTCAGCGACGCGACCAAGCTCACCAAGGACGGCAAGTACGGCCTGGCGGTCGAGGGCGCGAACGGCGCCGAGAACATCCACCACATCTTCGTGCTCGCCAAGCAGCGCGGCGCGAGCTGGTTCGACGACAAGGGCAACCCGACCTTCACGGGCCCGCAGCAGGTCGCCGCGGTCAAGCAGTACATCGACTTCATCGCGGCCAACAAGGTTGCGGCGAAGGGCGACGCCGAGTACGACCAGAACCAGACGATCACCGACTTCGCGACCGGCAAGGCCGCGATGATGATGTGGCAGACGGCCGCCGCGAGCATCGCCTCGCACGGCATGAAGCCCGACGAGTACGGCGTGGTGCCGGTCCCGACGCAGACCGCGGGCGCCACCGGTGACGCGGGCGTGACGTCGATGGTGGCCGGTATCAACATCGCCATCTTCAACGACACCAAGCACAAGGAGGCCTCGGAGGCCTTCGTGAAGTTCATGACCAGCACCGACGAGCAGAAGGTGCTCAACAGCAAGTACCAGTCGATCCCGCCGGTCATCGAGGCGCAGAGCGACCCGGCCTTCCAGACCCCGGACCTGAAGGTCCTGGGCCAGGTGCTGCAGAAGTCGGCCGCCCCGCTGCCGCAGGTCGCCAACGAAAGCCAGTTCGAGAACCTCGTCGGCCCCGCCGTCAAGGGCCTGTTCGCCGACGCCGCCGCCGGCAAGCCGGTCACGGACGACTCCGTCAAGGCTGCGCTGCAGCACGCGCAGCAGCAGATGCCGACGTCGTAAGGACCGGCCCTCCTCCATGACTGCCACCGCCCCCCCGAGGCGCGTGCCCGAAGCCGGCCCCGACAGCGGGAAATCCGCTGCCGGCGGCCGGCTGCGGCCGCGTGTCATCGAACGCATCCGCCGCGGCGGACTCCCGTACCTGATCCTTCTCCCCGCCGTCCTGGTCGAGTTGCTGATCCACATCGTGCCGATGGTCTTCGGCATCATGATCAGCTTCAAGAACCTCACCCTGTTCTACATCCACCACTGGAACAAGGCGCCCTGGGACGGCTTCGACAACTACAAGGCCGCCGTCAAGATCCACCAGCCGATCGGCCAGGAGCTGCTGCACTCGTTCTGGGTGACGCTCTCCTACACACTGCTGTCGGTCGCGCTGTCCTGGCTGCTCGGCGTCACCGCCGCGATCCTGCTCCAGGACAAGTTCCGCGGCCGCGGCCTGATCCGCACGGTCTTCCTGGTGCCGTACGCGCTCCCGGCGTACGCGGCGCTGATCACCTGGACCTTCATGTTCCAGCACGACACCGGTCTGGTGAACCACGTCCTGCACGACCAGCTGCACGTCACCTCCAGCAAGTCCTTCTGGCTGCTGGGCGACAACGCCTTCTGGTCGATGGTGATCGTATCGGTGTGGAAGTCCTGGCCGTTCGCCTTCCTGGCGCTGATGGCCGGTCTGCAGAACGTCCCGCGCGAGCTGTACGAGGCCGCCTCCATGGACGGCGCCGGGGTCTGGCAGCAGATCCGCAAGATCACCATGCCGGCCCTGCGGCCGGTCAACCAGGTGATCGTGCTGGTGCTGTTCCTGTGGACGTTCAACGACTTCAACACGCCGTTCGTGATGTTCGGCCAGAACCCGCCGCACCAGGCGGACCTGATCTCCATCCACATCTACCAGTCGTCGTTCATCAACTGGAACTTCGGTTCGGGCTCGGCCATGTCGGTGCTCCTGCTGCTCTTCCTGCTCGTGGTGACCGCGATCTACCTGCTGGTCACGTCCAGGGGAAGGAGCGAGAGCGATGTCTAAGTCCCGGTTCTCCGAGCAGCCGTCCCCGATGGCGCAGCCGAAGTCCTTCCTGTGGACCCGGCGTGTCGTGCTGACGCTCCTGCTGGCCTTCGTGCTCATCCCCGTGTACGTGATGGTCAGCTCGTCCCTGAAGAACCTCCAGGACGTGCAGGGCTCCTTCAAGTGGATACCCCACAGCCTGACGATCAAGCCGTACGTGGACATCTGGAAGACCATCCCGCTCGCGCACTACTTCGTGAACTCGCTGATCGTGTGTGTGAGCGCGACCGTCTTCTCGGTGCTGCTGGCGATCTTCGCGGCGTACGCGGTGAGCCGCTACCGCTTCGCGGGCCGCAAGGTCTTCACGGTGTCCGTGCTGGCCACCCAGATGTTCCCGGGCATCCTCTTCCTGCTGCCGCTGTACCTGATCTTCGTCAACATCGGCAACACGACGGGGATCACGCTCAACGGCAGCCGGCTCGGGCTCATCATCACCTACCTCACCTTCTCGCTGCCCTTCTCCATCTGGATGCTGGCCGGCTACTTCGACTCGATCCCGCGCGACCTCGACGAGGCCGCGAAGGTCGACGGCTGCGGCCCGATCCGTGCGCTGTTCCAGGTCGTCGTGCCGGCCGCCGTGCCGGGCATCGTCGCCGTGAGCGTGTACGCGTTCATGACGGCCTGGGGTGAGGTGCTCTTCGCGTCGGTCATGACCAACCAGTCCACCCGGACACTGGCGGTCGGCCTGCGCGAGTACGCCACCCAGAACGACGTGTACTGGAACCAGGTCATGGCCGCCTCCATCGTGGTGAGCGTGCCGGTGGTCGCCGGATTCCTGCTCCTCCAGCGTTACTTGGTCGCCGGGCTCACCGCCGGCGCGGTCAAGTGACCCCTCCCGAAAGGCAGCTTGTGAACGACCTGAGCGCTCTTCCCGCCGATTTCGTCTGGGGCGCGGCCACCGCCGCCTACCAGATCGAAGGCGCCGCGGACGAGGACGGCCGGGCCCCGTCCATCTGGGACACCTTCTCCCACACCCCCGGCAAGGTCGACGGCGGCGACACCGGCGACGTCGCCTGCGACCACTACCACCGCACGGCCGAGGACATCGGTCTCATGAAGACCCTCGGCCTGGACGCCTACCGCTTCTCCGTCGCCTGGCCCCGCGTCATCCCGCAGGGCTCCGGCGAGGTCAACGCGGCCGGTCTCGCCTTCTACGACAAGCTGGTCGACGACCTGCTGGAAGCGGGCATCACCCCCAACGCCACCCTCTACCACTGGGACCTCCCGCAGGCCCAGCAGGACCGGGGCGGCTGGCCCGAGCGTGACACGGCGGAACGTTTCGGCGACTACGCGGCCGTGGTCGCGCAGGCACTGGGCGACCGCGTCAAGAACTGGGCGACGCTCAACGAGCCGCTGTGCTCGGCCTGGATCGGCCACCTGGAGGGCAACATGGCCCCCGGGTGGACGGACCTGACCGCGGCGGTCCGCGCGTCGTACCACCTGCACGTCGGGCACGGCCTGGCCGTGCAGGCGCTGCGGGCGGCGCACTCCGACGTCCAGGTCGGCATCGTCAACAACCTCAGCCCGTGCGAGCCGGCCACCGACCGGGAGGCGGACGTCGCGGCGGCTCGCCGGGCCGACGGCCACACCAACCGCTGGTGGCTCGACCCGATCCACGGCCGCGGCTACCCGCAGGACATGGTCGAGCACTACGGGGTCGAACTGCCCGTCAAGGACGGCGACCTGGAGTCCATCGCGGCGCCGCTGGACTGGCTGGGCCTGAACTACTACTTCCGCAACGTCATCGCCGACGACCCGACCGGCCCCGCACCGCACGCCAAGTCGGTGTACCTGCCGGGCGTGCGCCGCACCGCGATGGACTGGGAGGTCAACGCGGACGGCCTGGAGCAGCTGCTGGTCCGGCTGCACGAGGAGTACGGCGCGCGGAAGATCTTCGTCACCGAGAACGGCTCCGCCTACCGCGACACGGTCGGCGCCGACGGCCAGGTCGACGACCCGGAGCGCACGCAGTACCTGGAGGAGCACCTCGCCGCCTGCGCCCGCGCGGTCCGCCGCGGGGTGCCGCTGGCCGGCTACTACGCCTGGTCGCTGCTGGACAACTTCGAGTGGGCGTACGGCTACGACAAGCGCTTCGGCCTCGTCCACGTCGACTACACCACCCAGAAGCGCACCATCAAGGGCAGCGGCCGACGGTACGCCGAGATCATCGCGGCGCACCACCGCAAGGCGCGCCGCGCCGCCTGACCCCGCTGTACCCGCGAGGGGTGACGTCACCGGTCCCGCCGGTGCGTCACCCCTTTCCGGGTTCCCGGGCCAGCAGCCGGCCGGCCGGGGCGCCCACCGGGGAGCCGCCGGACGCGACCCGGCGGCCGCGCAGCCAGGTCTCGCGCACCACGCCGTGCAGGGTGCGGCCGGCGTAGGCGGTGACGGGGTTGCGGTGGTGCAGCCGGACGGGGTCGACGGTGAAGACGGCGTCCGGGTCGAGCACCGCGAAGTCGGCGTCCCGGCCGGGCGCGACGGCGCCCTTGGCGGCGAGCCCGGCGAGCGCCGCGGGCCCGGCCGCCATCCAGCGGGCGACGTCACCGAGGGTGTGGCCGCGGCGGCGCGCCTCGGTCCACACCGCGGACAGGCCCAGTTGGAGCGAGGAGATGCCGCCCCAGGCCTCGGCGAAGTCACCGGTGTCGCGGCGCTTGAGGGCGAGCGTGCAGGGCGAGTGGTCGGAGACGACGCTGCCGATCGTGCCGTCGGCGAGCGCGGCCCACAGCGCGTCCCGGTTGGCGGCCTCCCTGATCGGCGGGCAGCACTTGAACTCCGTTGCGCCGTCCGGGACTTCCTCGGCCGTCAGGGTCAGGAAGTGCGGGCAGGTCTCGGCGCTCACCGGCACACCCGCGCCGCGCGCCGCGGCGATCAGCGGCAGCGCGGAGGCCGACGACAGGTGCAGGACGTGCACACGGGCGCCGAGCCGCGCGGCCAGCTCCACCAGGCCCTCGACCGCGCGCTCCTCGGCGGCGGGCGGCCGGGAGGCGAGGAAGTCGGCGTAGCGCGGGCCCGGTTGCTGCGGCGCGCCGCCGATCACCGCGGGGTCCTCGGCGTGCACGATCAGCAGCCCGCCGAAGCCGGCGATCTCGGCGAGCGCGGCGGACAGCTCCGCCGGGGACAGCGGCGGGAATTCGTCCACGCCCGACGGGAGCAGGAAGCACTTGAAGCCGAAGACGCCCGCGTCGTGCAGCGGCCGCAGGTCGGCGGTGTTGCCGGGGACCGCGCCGCCCCAGAAGCCGACGTCGGCGTGCAACCGGCCGCGTGCGGCGGCGCGTTTGACCTCCAAGTGGGCGGCCGTCGTGGTGGGCGGCAGGCTGTTGAGCGGCATGTCGACGAGCGTCGTGACACCGCCCGCGACGGCGGCGGCGGTGGCCGTCGCGAAGCCCTCCCACTCGCTGCGGCCGGGGTCGTTGATGTGCACATGGGTGTCGACCAGGCCCGGGAGCAGCACGTCCGTCCCGAGGTCGTGGACGGTTACGCCGGGCGGCAGGGGCGCGTCGTGCGCGAGCACCGCGGTGATCACCCCGCCGCGTACGGCCACGGTCGCCGGGCGCTCACCCTCGGGGGTGACGACGCGGGTGGAGCGCAGCACCAGATCGGGGGCTGCGGGCTCGGTACGTGCGGCGGGCTCGGCGTGTTCGGCGTCCAACGGGCAGCCTCCGGGGGCGAGTTGCGGCGGGGCGGGGACACGTCGCCAACGACCCTGTCGACGCTGCTGACCGACATGGTGGAGAGCCCTCGGCCCGGCCGTCAAGGGCGGTAGGATTCCGCACAGCGAAAAACGCCTTCCACGACCGGCCGCACCGCCGGTGTCGACCAGAGGGGACCGCACGTGCCTGCGGAGCGCACCGGGAGCGTCCAGTCCCTCGAACGGGCCTTCGGGCTGCTGGAGCGGCTGGCCGACGCGGGCGGCGAACTCGGTCTGAGCGAGCTGTCCGCCGCGAGCGGGCTGCCGCTGCCCACCATCCACCGGCTGATGCGCACCCTGCTCGCCGGGGGTTACGTCCGCCGGCAGCCCAACCGCCGCTACGCGCTCGGCCCGCGGCTCATCCGGCTCGGCGAGACGTCCGCGCGGCTGCTCGGCACCTGGGCCCGGCCGTACCTGGCCGAGCTGGTCGAGGCGACCGGCGAGACCGCCAACATGGCGCTGCTGGACGGCGACGAGGTCGTCTACGTCGCGCAGGTGCCCTCCCGGCACTCGATGCGGATGTTCACCGAGGTCGGGCGGCGGGTGCTGCCGCACTCCACGGGTGTCGGCAAGGCGCTGCTCGCCGGGCTGCCCGCCGCGGAGGTCCGCGCGCTGCTGGCGCGTACCGGTATGCCCGCCGCGACCGACGCCACCATCACCGAGCCCGAGGCCTTCCTCGCCGAGCTGGAGCGCGTCCGGGCCGCCGGCTACGCCGTCGACGACGGCGAGCAGGAGACCGGGGTGCGGTGCCTGGCGGTGAGCGTGCCGGGATCCCCGGCGTCCGCCGCGATCTCCGTCTCGGGCCCGGCGGCCCGTGTCACCGACGCGGCGACGGAGAAGATCGTGCCCGTCCTGCACGCCGCGGCGCGCGGGCTCGGGGCGGCGCTCAGCGGCGCGGGAGGCGCGACCTAGCGCGGGAGGCGCGGCCTGGCCGGGACGGGCTGCGCCAGCTGCCGGTTCAGCTCCTGCTCCACCGCCTCGCGCAGCGCCGCCACCGGGGCGGCGAGCGCGCTCACCGAGCCGAGGGCCGCCGCGATCAGCAGCAGAGACTGGCGCAATTGCTCGGGCGCCGGGGTGCCGCCGCCGGCCTGCCGGTCCAGCTCGGCCAGCTCCTCCTCCGCGACCGCCCGGTCGGGTAAGAAACGGCGGTATTCGGCGACTTCCCGCTCAAGGCGGGTCACCGCGGTACGTAACGACACGTCACCGCCGACCGCCGGCCGTACGGGACCTTCGCTGCGGTCTCCTTTGACCACACGCGTCTCCCCCACAAACATTCGCCCCTGCCTCGCGCGTACCTCTTGCCCCACCGATTCCGCCTCTCGGGTACCGGGGTCGATCAGTAAACGCCCTGTACCGCAATTGCGCCACACGGTCGGCGAAAGATGCGTCAAAGTCGCTGCGCGGGCCACACCGACAGGTCGAAGGTCGCGTACCCGTCCGGGCCGGTGGCCGGGGACAGGCTCCTGACCGTCACCAGGGCGACGGTGCCGTCCGTGCCGACCACGCACAGCCGCGACTCCTGGACGAGCCCGGTCCGCGGGAGCACCTGGACCGCCCCGCCGCGCGGTGTGACGCTGCACTGCTCGCGCGTGCCGGGATCCTGCGGGGAGAGCAGCACGAGGGAGCTCCGGGAGGGCGCGGCGACCAGGGCGTCGCCGGTGCCGTCGTAGCCGAACGTGCCGCTGTCCGCGCCCTCCTGGAGGCGCAGAGGGTCGGCGGTGAGGTCCAGCCCCTGGCCCGCGTGCAGCGTGACCGCGAGGTAGTCCCGCTGCGCGTCGCCGCCCGGCGCGGGCGCGTCGCCGGTCGGGCTCGGGCTGGGGCTCGGGCTCGCCGCCCCGCCGCCGGGCGCGGGCGAGGTGGCGGTGGAGTGCGGCACGGCGGAGGCGGACGAGTGGTCCGCGGACCCGTCGCCGTCGAGGCGGCCGGCCACGATGAAGCCGCCGGCGACCGCGGCCGCGAGCGCGACCCACACCGCGGGCCCGCCCCCGCGCCGCTTGTGCCCCGCGGACGGCGGCACGAACACCGGCACGCCGTGCGCGGGTGTCGCGCCCGGCGGTACGGGCGGCTGCGGCGGCACGGTGACGCCGGCGGCGGGGGTCGCACCCGGCGGTACGGGTGGCTGCGGCGGCACGGTGACGCCGGCGGCGGGCGTGGGTACGGGCGGTTGCGGCGGCGCCGCGAAGCCCGCGGCGGGCGCGGACGGCTGCGGCGGCATGGCAACGCCGCCGGCGGGGGTCGCACCCGGCGCGACCGGCGGCGCGGGCGGCACCGGCGCACCACCGACGGGCGTCACGCCCGGCAGCACGGTCAACTGCGGCGGTACGGCGACGCTCCCGGCGGGCGCGGGCGGTTGCGGCGGTACCGCGACACCACCGGCGGGCGTCGCACCCGGTGCGACCGGCGGCACCGGCGCGCCCCCCGCGGGAGCCGTGCCCGGCGGTACGGCCGACTGCGGCGGTACGGCGACGCCACCAGCTGTGTTCGGCGCAGCCGCATCCGGCGGTACGGCCACCCCGCCCGCGGGCGTCGCACCCGGCGGAAGCGGCACGACCGGCGGACCTGGCGGTACGGCCGACTGCGGCGGCACGGGCACACCCCCGGCGGGCGCGGCCGGCTGCGGCGGTACGGCGACGCCACCGGCAGGCGTCGCCCCCGCCGGTACGGCCACCCCGCCTGCAGGCGTCGCACCCGGCGGAAGCGGCACGGCAACGCCCCCGGCAGGCGTCGCACCCGGCGGCACGGCAGCGCCTCCAGCGGGCGTCGCCCCCTGCGCAACCCCCGCCTCCGCGGAGGGGGCCGGGGGGACGGGGGCGCCCCCCGTGGCCGGGTTCGGCGGCGTCGGCCAGGTGCCCGGCGGTGGGAGAGGCGGGAGGGGCGGGGGGAGGGTCAGGAGGGTCTGGAGGGGGACGGGGAGCCAGGGGTCGGGACGGCGGCCGTGCCCCGCCTGCGCGCACATCGCGACGACCTGCGAGGGCGAGGGCCGCAGCGCCGGGTCCTTGATGAGGCAGCGGGTCACGATCTCCCGCAGCTCGCCGGGGAGTTCGTTGAGATCGGGCTCCTCGGTGAGCTTGCGGCCGGTGTCCGGGTCGAAGGGCGCGGTCCCGATCGCGGCGTACGCGGCGAGCTGGCCGAGCGCGAAGACGTCGGTCGCGGGCACGGGCGCCTTGTCCGCGGCCTGCTCCGGCGAGGAGAAGGCGGGGATGCCGGGCGCGTCGGCGGCGGCGCGCGTCACGCCGTAACCGGTGACGCGCGGCCCGTCCGCGGCGAGCAGCACCGTGCCGGGGCCCAGCCCGGCGTGCACGACGCCCGCGTGGTGGACCGCGCGCAGCGCCTCCGCGACCCCGGCGACCAGCCGCAGCACCGTCGGCACGGGCAGCGGCCGCCCGGTGTCGCTGACGGCGGCGTGCAGCGACAGCGCGGGAACGTACCCGGCGGCGAGCCAGTAGCGCGCGCCGTCGTGCCCGCTGCCGAGCACCGGCACCGTGTAGGCGCCGCTCACCCGGCGTACGGCCTGGACGTCGTGCTCGAAGGCGGCGGCGAAACCGGCGCGGGCGGCGAGTTCGGGCCGGACCGCGGTGAGGGCGACGGGGTGGCCCGCGGGCGCGTACGCGAGGTAGACCGGGCCGAGCGAGCCGACGCCGAGCCGGGCGGCGACGCGGTGCCCGCCGATCACGGCCGGATCGTCCGGCGTGAGCGGCTGATACAGCGGCCCCGGGTGGCCGGGGTACCCGGGGGCGGCGTGACCCCCGGTGTGCTGAGCGCCCATCAGTCCCCGTTCCTCGGGCCTACGCGGACAAGCCCGCCGGCGCGGGCGCCGGCCGGGCCGTGCGACGCTGGTGCCGCCCCTCCCGGCCCGTGGCCAGACGATACCGGAAGCAGCGGGGGCGGCCGGAACCCGTTCGGACGCACGCCGGGCGCGGTATGCAGGAGTCATGGACTCTCACGGCGAGGTGGCCGGCCTGCTGCTCGCGGCCGGCGGCGGGCGGCGGCTCGGCGGCCGCCCGAAGGCGCTGCTGGCCCACCGCGGGCGGCCGCTGGTCGAGCACGCGGCCGAGGCGCTGCGGGCGGGTGGCTGCGGGCCGGTGCACGTGGTGCTGGGCGCGGGCGCGGAGCGGGTACGGGCCGAGGCGCGGCTCCCGGGCTGCGTGGCGGTGGACAACCCGCACTGGGCGGACGGCATGAGCACATCGCTGCGCGCGGGCCTGGCCTCGCTCGCGGCGGCCCGGCCGCGGCCCGCCGCGGTCGTCGTCGCGCTGGTCGACCAGCCGGGCGTGGGCGCGGCGGCGGTGGCGCGCGTGGTGGCGGCCGCCCGCGCGGGCGAGGACCTGCTCTCGGCGCTGGTGTCGGCGGTGTACGGGGAGCGGCGCGGCCACCCGGTGCTGATCGGCGCGGCCCGCTGGTCCGGGGTCGCGGCGAGCGCGACGGGCGACAGCGGCGCGCGGGCGTACCTGCGCGAGCACGCCGAGCAGACGCTGCTGGTCGACTGCGCGGCCGTCGCGGACCCCGCGGACATCGACACCCCCGCCGACCTCCACCTCCTGGCCCCGCCCGGGCCCCGCACGGAACAACGTTGAGTCTCCCCCCGGACGGCACCAGGCGCACCGGACCGCCAGGCCCCGGCCCGGACGGCACCGGGCCCCGCCCCGGCAGCCGGCCCCGCCGAGCGGCGCCGCACCCCTGCCGGACGGTAGCCGCCCCCGCGGGCGAAGCGGCCGAGCCCCGCGGGACCGCATCACGCCCCGGACGTGCCCAAGACCCCCGTCCGCTGGACGCGAGCCCCTGCCGCACGCCGCCAGGCCCCACCCGGGCTGCGTCGGGCACCGCCACGTCCCGCCCCGGGCGGGCGCGGCCCCCCGGCGGGCCCCACCCCGAACCACGCCACATCCCACCCCCGGCGGCACCGGACCTCCTGCGGCGCAGGCCCCGACCGGGCCCAACCCCACCCCCGCGGCGCAGGCGCCCACCGGGCCCACCCCAGACCGCGCCCCTCCCGCCCCGGCGGCGCCGGGCCTCCCGCGGCACAGGCCCTACCGCGCCCCCCGCGGCGCCGGGCCTCGCCGGGGCGCACTCCCCCCCGCGGCGCGGGGCCCCACCGGGCCCTACCCCAGCACCACGGCGCCGCCCCCTCCAGGCCCCGCCCCGGGGCCACGCCACATCCCGCCCCCGGCGGCACCGGGCCACCCGTGACGCAGGCCCCACCGGCCGTACCCACCCCCGTGGCCCTGACCCCCGCCAAGCCGTACCCCCGCCGCGGGCGGCGCGGCCCCCACCGGCCGTACCCCACCCCCGGGCGGCGCGGCCCCCGCCAGGCCGTACCCCCGCCGCGGCGGGGCACGCGTGGCTCCAGCCCCCGCCGGGATGGCATTGAGCTTCCGCAGTGCGAAAACTATGCTTCGCCATGCAGAAGATCCACCCGACACCGGTCTCCCCGGCGCAAGCCAACCGCCGTGCGGCCACCGGCCCAGTCCAGGAGGAACCGACCGCATGTCCGCACCGACACCGCCGTCCGCAGCCGCCGTCGTCACCGGGACCGGCGGGCACGCCGTGCCGCGTCAGGAGGAGGTGCTGACGCCCGCGGCGCTGGAGTTCCTCGCCGGGCTGCACCGCCGCTTCGCCCCGCGGCGCGCCGAGCTGCTCGCGCTGCGCGCCGCCCGGCGCGCGGAGATCGCCCGCACCGCGACGCTCGACTTCCTGCCGGAGACCGCGCACGTCCGCGAGGACGACAGCTGGCGGGTGGCGCCCGCGCCGCCCGCGCTGGAGGACCGCCGGGTCGAGATCACCGGGCCCACCGACCGCAGGATGACGGTCAACGCGCTCAACTCCGGCGCCCGCATCTGGCTCGCCGACTTCGAGGACGCCTCCGCCCCCACCTGGACCAACGTCGTCGGCGGCCAGCTCAACCTGACCGACGCCTACGCGCGGCGCATCGACTTCACCACCCCCGAGGGGAAGTCCTACGCGCTGCGCCCGGCCGAGGAGCTGGCCACCGTGGTGGTGCGGCCGCGCGGCTGGCATCTGGACGAGCGGCATCTGACCGTGGACGGCGAGCCGGTGCCGGGCGCGCTCGTCGACTTCGGGCTGTACTTCTTCCACAACGCGCAGCGGCTCCTCGACCTCGGCAAGGGCCCGTACTTCTACCTGCCCAAGACCGAGTCGCACCTCGAAGCCCGGCTGTGGAACGACGTGTTCACCTACGCGCAGGACGCGCTCGGCATCCCGTACGGCACGGTCCGCGCGACCGTCCTGATCGAGACGATCACCGCGGCGTACGAGATGGAGGAGATCCTCTACGAGCTGCGCGACCACGCCTCCGGGCTCAACGCGGGCCGCTGGGACTACCTCTTCTCGATCGTGAAGAACTTCCGCGACGGCGGCGAGCGCTTCGTGCTGCCCGACCGCGCCGCGGTCACCATGACCGCGCCCTTCATGCGCGCCTACACCGAACTGCTGGTGCACACCTGCCACAAGCGCGGCGCGCACGCGATCGGCGGCATGGCGGCGTTCATCCCCTCGCGGCGCGACCCGGAGGTCAACGCGACGGCGTTCGAGAAGGTCCGGGCGGACAAGGACCGGGAGGCCGCCGACGGCTTCGACGGCTCCTGGGTCGCCCACCCCGACCTCGTGCCGATCGCCCGCGCGTCCTTCGACGCCGTGCTCGGCGACCGCCCGCACCAGAAGGACCGGCTGCGCGAGGACGTGCGCGTGACGGCCGCCCAGCTCATCGACATCGCCTCGCTGGACGCCCGCCCGACCGCCGCGGGGCTGCACAACGCGGTGCAGGTGGGCGTGCGCTACATCGAGGCGTGGCTGCGCGGCATGGGCGCGGTCGCGATCTTCAACCTCATGGAGGACGCGGCCACCGCCGAGATCTCCCGCTCGCAGATCTGGCAGTGGGTCAACGCCGGGGTGGTGCTGGACGACGGGCAGAAGGTGACCCCGGAACTGGTGCGCGAGGTCGCCGCCGACGACCTCGCGGCGATCCGCGCGGACCTCGGCGAGGACGCCTTCGCGGCGGGCCGCTGGGAGGAGGCGCACGAGCTGCTGCTGCGGCTCGCGCTGGACCGCGACTACGTCGAGTTCCTGACGCTGCCCGCCTACCGGCAGCTCGCGGACTGAGCCGCCCTACCCCTACGCCAGGCCCGCCCGTTCCGCGAGACGGCGGGCCTGGACGCGGGTCAGCCGGGCGACCTGCTCCTCGTCGACCCGGGTCAGCCTGCCCTGCTCGACGACGGCCTCGCCGCCCACCAGCGACAGCGTGACGGGGGCCGGGGCCCCCAGCACCAGCGCGGCCACCGGGTCGGCGATCGACGCGTGGCCGAGCCCGTCCAGCTTCCACAGCACCAGGTCGGCGAGCTTGCCGGTCTCCAGCGAGCCGATCTCGGCGGCGCGGCCCAGCACCTGCGCCCCGCCCACGGTGGCCAGCCGCAGCGCCTGGCGGGCGGTGAGCGCCTTCTCGCCCGCGCCGAGCCTGGCCACCAGCAGGGCGTTGCGCAGCTCGGTGTGCAGCTCGCCGGACTCGTTGGAGGCGGTGCCGTCCACGCCGAGGCCGACCGGCACCCCGGCGGCGAGCATCGCGGGCACCCGGGCGATCCCGGCGGCGAGCCGGGCGTTGGAGGACGGGCAGTGCGCGACACCGGTGCCGGTGCGGGCGAAGGCGGCGATGTCGGCGTCGTTCATGTGCACGCAGTGCGCCATCCACACGTCCGCGCCGAGCCAGCCGGTGGACTCGAAGTAGTCGGTGGGGCCCATGCCGAACAGCTCGTGGCAGAACTCCTCCTCCTGCACCGTCTCGCTGCCGTGCGTGTGCAGCCGTACGCCCTTGCGGCGGGCCAGTTCCGCGGCCTCGGTCATCAGCCGGGTCGACACCGAGAAGGGCGAGCAGGGGGCGACGGCGATGTGCAGCATCGAGCCGAACGACGGGTCGTGGTGGGTGTCGATCGCGGCCTCGGTGGCCTTCAGCGCCGCGTCGGTGGACTCCACGGCGAAATCCGGCGGGAGCCCGCCGTCGCTCGTGCCGCGGTCCATGGAGCCGCGCGCGGCGGTGAAGCGCACGCCGGTCTCGGCGGCGGCCCGGATCTCCGCACCGAGCAGGTCGCCGGTGCCGCGCGGGAAGACGTAGTGGTGGTCCGTCGCGGTGGTCACACCGCCGCGGGCCATCATCGCGAGCGACCCGGCGGCGCCCGCGTGGACGATGTCCTCGTCGATCCGCGCCCACACCGGGTACAGCTCCACGAGCCAGTCGAAGAGGTTGCTGTCCTGGGCCATGCCGCGGGTGAGCCACTGGTAGAAGTGGTGGTGGGTGTTGACCAGGCCGGGCGTCACGAGGTGCCCGGTGCCGTCGACACGGCGGGCCGCGCCCTCGGCCGCCCCGGCGGGCGCGGGACCCGCGCCGACGGCCTCGATCACGCCGTCCGCGACGACGACGTGGCCCACCGCGTACTCGGTGTCCGCGGCGTCCACGGTGGCGACGGCGCAGTTCTCGATGACGACGCGCTCTGCTGCGGGCATGAGGGCCCCTTTCCGTTGTGCGGGCCGGTCAGCCGGTGACCGGGAGGCGGGCCTCGGCGCCGTCGCGCAGCACCGTGCCCTCGATGAGCCCGTAGGGGCGGTCGGCGGCGAAGTACACCTCGTCGTCGTTGGCCAGGCCGAAGGGCGCGAGGTCGGCGAGGAAGTGGTGCTTGTTCGGCAGCGACAGCCGCACCTCGTCGACCGCGGCGTCCGCCGTGCTGTTCTCGACGACCCGGGAGCCCATCGCGTACAGCGTCTGCTGGAGCGAGTACGAGTACGTGCCCGCGAAGGCCGCGAGCAGGTCGCCGCGGGCGCGGGCCCAGGCGTCGTCCCACGCCGGGGCCGGGGCGTCCCCGCCGCTCCAGGCGTAGCGCCAGCGGGCGTCGACCTCGGTGGCGAGGACGCGGTCGCGGGTCTCGGGCAGGGTGGTGTACGGGTCGCGGGCGAAGCCCCAGAATTCCGAGTCGGTGGAGTTGAGCACCACCAGGCCGGTGAGCCCGGCCACGACCTGGCACCGCTCGCCGTCGAAGGCGACCTCCGCGGTGCGCACCTCGCCGCCGCGGCGTACGAAGGAGTGGCCGGAGTCGCCCGGGGCGCGCTCCCAGGCGTATTCCTCGACGCGTATCCGGGCGTGGTGGATGGACGTCTGCGCGGTGACGAAATGCCGGGCCAGCAGCAGGCCGAAGTCCTCGGCGGAGGCGATGCCGTACTTCTTGGCGAAGGCCAGCACCGTGTTCTTCATGGTGTCGGTGGGCAGCACGGCGGCGTTGGAGCCGGACAGGTGGACGGCCTCCATCGCGCCGGACAGCGCGACCGAGACGTTGAGGTCCTTCAGGTGGTGGGTGCCGCCGTCGCGGGTGACGCGCACGACGCGCGTCTCCGCCTTGCCGTACTGGGTCTGGCCGAGCGTCGTGGGCATCTCGCTAGCTCCCTCGGTATACGGAGTAGCCGAACGGACTGAGCAGCAGCGGTACGTGGAAGTGCTCGCCCGGGGTGACGGCGAAGGCCACCGCGACCTCGGGGAAGAAGGCGGCGCCGGGCGCGGCGTACCCGGCGGTGTCGAAGGCGAGCCGGGCGTGGGTGGTGCCCGCGGGCAGCGCGGGCAGGCCCGTGCAGCGGCCGTCCGGACCGGTCGCGGCGGTGGCCAGCTCCGTCCAGGGGGCGTCCGCGCCCGCGCGCGCCGAGAGCGTGACGGGCACGTCCGCGGCGGGGCGGCCCGCGGCGGTGTCCAGGACGTGGGTGGAGACGGTGGCGGGGCGGTCGGTCATGGGGCGTCCTCCTGCGGGGCGGCCGCGAGCCTGCCGAGTCTGATGCGGTTGATCTTCCCCAGTTCGGTGCGGACGATCTCGCGTTCGGTGGCCTCGTCGTTGCCGGTACGTTCGCGCAGCGCGGCCCGTATCCGGTCGCCCGACGCGCCGGTGGCGCAGATCAGGAAGACATGGCCGTGCGCCTTCCGGTAGGCCGCGCCCAGTTCCAGCAGCTCGGCGCGCTCCTCCGCCGCCACGCCCGACTGCTCCCGGGCCGAGGCGGCGTCACCGGGCGCGGGCCGTCCGATCGGCGGGTGCGCGGCCATCGCCTCGCGCAGGTCGGCGGCGGTCAGCCGGGACATGGCCGCGTCGCTCGCCGCGAACAGCTCGTCGGCGTGCGCGTACGGCCGCCCGGCGGCCACCTGCGCGCACCACGCGGCGCTCGCGCACACCTCGCGCAGCAGGGCCGCGGCGGCGGCCGCGTCGGCCTGGTTGAGCCGGGAGAGCCCCGGCGGGGTGCGGGAGGTCACACGGGCACGCTAGGAGCCGCCGTGAAGGGGCGTCAACATTTTGTTGAAAACTTCCGGTTACGACTCGCTCTCACGGCCCCTCGGCGGGCGGCGCCGGGGCCGGGCCCTCCCGGTTGAGGTAGTTGTAGACGGTGAAGCGGCTGACGCCGAGGGCGGCCGCGACGGTCTCCACGCCGTGCCGGACGACGAACGCGCCGCGCTCCTCCAACTGCCGCACGACCTGCTGCTTCTCCTTGCGGCCCAGCTCGGCGAGCGGGCGGCCGTGGCGGCGGCGCAGGTCGGCGAGCAGGTGGTCGAGGGAGTCCGCCAGGTGCGGCAGCCGTACGGCGACGACGGGCGCGCCCTCCCAGCTCAGCACGACGTCGTCGGCCCGCGCGTCCGCCGGGGCGAGCAGCTCGCCGCCCATCGCGGCCACGAGCGGCTCCACGGCCCGCGCGAAGGGGTGTTCGGGCCCCTCGGCGCCGCTCACGCCCCGCCCTCGGGCAGCGTGCTGACCTGGAGCGATATCCGGGTCGCCCCGGCGGCGAGGGTCCTGTGCAGCAGCTCGGCGACAGCGGCGACCACCTCCTCGGCGGCCCCCTCCGCGGTGTTGCCGAACGGCCCTACCTCGACGCCCTCCAGCGTCCCGCCCTCCACCACCTCCCGCGCCACCACGGCGTGCGGCGGCGGCACGTCCAGGTCGAACGGCTCGGTCGTGAACTCCAGCCTCAGTCGCACCGGTCCCCTCCTCCGTCGGCGGTGTCGGGCGAGACCCTACGCGACGCCGTACGGCCGCGGCTTCCCGCAGGTGGGGGCGGGTCGGGCCGTCCGCGGGAGCCTGCCAGGATCGACGGCATGAACGACACCGACGCCCTCACCGTCACCCGGATCGCCGACCGCCCGCACCTGGCCGCCCGCGTCTACGAGATCGCCGACACCTGGCCGGTCTTCACCGGGCACGACCTGCTGGCGGGCTCGCTGCTGGGCCGCGTGGTGCACGACTTCCCGGACTACTGCGTCGTCGCGACGGACGGCGACCGCGTGGTGGCCCGCGGCCTCAGCGTCCCCTTCAACGCCGAGCTGGACGGCCGCGAGGAGCTGCCCGACCAGGGCTGGGACCGTGTACTGGGCTGGGCGGTGCGCGACCGCGCCACCGGCACCCCCACCACGGTCGCGAGCGCGCTGGAGATCACCCTCGACCAGGACTACCTGGGCCGCGGCCTGTCCTACCAAATGCTCGACGCGATGCGCCAGGCCGTCGCCCGGCAGGGCCACCGCTCGCTGCTGGCACCCGTACGCCCCAACGCCAAGCACCTGCACCCCCACGTCCCGATGGCCGAGTACATCCGCCGCACCCGCGACGACGGCCTCCCCGCGGACCCCTGGCTGCGCGTCCACGTCAAGGCGGGCGGCACCGTCGAGAAGGTCGCCCCGGCCTCCATGACCGTCAGCGGCTCCCTCCCCCAGTGGCGCGCCTGGACGGGCCTGCCCTTCGACCGCGACGGCGACGTGGTCGTCCCGGGCGCGCTGTCGCCCGTCCACTGCGACATGACCCACGGCCACGCCGTCTACGTCGAGCCCAACGTGTGGGTGCGGCACGCGCTCTAGGGGGTGTCAAGTGCCGTGTGCGCGGCGGCAGTCAGGGCCGTGATGCCCGTCTCCAGGGTCAGCCGCGGGTGGGGGGCGAAGTGCGGGGAGTGGTTGGGGGGGAGGGACGCGAGGCGGGATGCCGGGGTCGGGCCGGGGGCTTCGGACCAGGTGCGGGGGCCGGTCGCGCCGAGCATCCAGTAGGCGGTGCGGATGCCGGGGACGCCGTGCAGGGCGCGGCCCGCCTCGCCGTAGAGGGCGAAGTCCTCGGTGGCGAGGGAGGGTTGCCAGCGGGTGACGCGGTGCGGGCCGAAGGCGGTGTGGTGGGCGGCGCGTACGGCGGCGGTCAGGCCGGGGTCCGGGACGGTGGCGGACGAGCGGCTCAGGACGGTGAAGTCCGGCTCCGGGGGCGCCGGTTCGGGGCCCGCGGCCGCCTCGGCGAGGACGATGCGCCGCACGGCCGCGACCGCGCGGTCAAGGGCCGCCTCGCCGAAGGCCCGTACGGTGACCTCCAGGGTCGCCCGGTCGGCGATGACGTTGCCCGCGCCGGGGGCGCCCGCGCGCAGCGAGCCCACGGTGACCACGAGCGGTTCGCCGGGCGCGGCCTCGCGGGAGACGACCGTCTGGAGCCGCAGCACGACCGCGGCCGCGGTGATCACCGGGTCGGCGGCGAGCTGCGGCGCCCCGGCGTGCCCGCCGCGGCCGTGCAGGACCACCCGGAGCGTCACGCTGCCCGCGAGCAGCGGCCCTTCGGCGTGCGCGACCATGCCCGCGGGCAGCGGCACGAGGTGCTGGGCGAGGACCGCGGAGGGGGCCGGGAAGCGCGTGTAGAGCCCGTCGCCGAGCATGGCGGCGGCGCCGCTGAGCGTCTCCTCCGCGGGCTGCCCCACCGCGAGCAGCGTGCCGCGCCAGCCGTCGGCCCCGGCCGCGAGGGTTTCGGCGGCACCGGCGAGGGCAGCCAGGTGCGCGTCGTGGCCGCACGCGTGCATGACGGGGAGGGTGCCGCCGTCCGGGCCGGGCGCGGTGGCCTCGCTGGCGTACGGCAGCCCGGTGGCCTCGCGTACGGGCAGCGCGTCGAGTTCGGCGCGCAGCATGACGACGGGGCCCGGGCCGTTGTGCAGCACGCCGACCACGCCGTGCCCGCCGACGCCGGCCGCGACGTCAAGGCCCGCGCCGCGCAGCGCGGCGGCGAACCGCGCCGCTGTCCGCTCCTCCGCCCCCGACAGCTCGGGGTCGCGGTGCAGCGCTACGTACAGCTCGGCGGCGCGGGCCAGGACCTCGCGCGGCACTCCGGCCGCGGGGACGCTCGGCGGCGCGGGCAGCGGGCCGTTCGGCATCAGGTGCTCCTCGGGGGACGGGCGTGACAGCGGAGTGACAGCGGCAGGACAGCGGATCGGTCAGTGGACGCGCGTAGAAAAGGGTCGGCCGGTCCGTTCCGGGCCGCGTCCCCCGCCGAGAAGAGGGAGTCACCATGGCGATCGCCAAGCAGGACACGCCGCTCGCGTCGCTGGCCCAGGAGATCCTGGAGCTGGAGTCCGAGACCTTCGAGATCACCGACTACTCGGACGCCAGCGAGGTCATGCTCGGCTCCTCGACCAGCTGCTCCAGCACCAGCACGTGCTCCAGCACCACCAGCACCACCTCCTGCACCGCCTGACGGCTTCCTCGTCGTCCGCCGCTCCGCCACCCGCTGCGTCAGGGTGGCGGAGCGGTCGTGCGTTCCGCGCTCCCGCGGGCTCACGGGAAGGGGTGCGGCACCCGGCGTACCGCGGCTGCGGGCAGGTCGTCGGCGCGCAGCCCGCCCCGCCGCTGGGCGGTCAGCAGCCGCGGCATCGTCAGGGCGCGCTGCCGCGCCCAGCCGAAGTCGATCGGCAGCAGCCTGGGGGCGATCGTGCACACCGTGCGCAGCCCCATCGCGCGCTGCTCGGGCGCGGTCTGGTCGACCACGATCACGTCGCAGCCCGCGGCGGCGAGTTCGGCGGTGAGCCAGCGCACATCCTCGCGCAGGTCCAGGCCGCGCGGGCGCCGCTCCTCCCACTCCGCGTACAGCTCGCCGGGCGTGCGGACGCGCGGCGGCTCCAGGTAGCTGCGGACGTACTCGGCCGTGCGCGGCAGCCCGAAGAGCGCCGCGTGGTCCGGCAGCCGCCGTACGAGTCCGAAGTCGTCGGCCATGGCGTCGAGTTCGGCCGGGCGCTCGGCCACCTGCCGCGGCAGGTGCGGGAGATACGTGAGGATCTCCGACACCGCCGCCTCGATCGCGGTCTCCGGGTCGAAGGCGGCGCCCGCCGCGAAGGCGTACGTGCCGGGGCCGCCGTCGCGGCGCACGGCCAGGCCCGTGACGACGGGGACGGCCAGGTCGATGCGGTTGTCGAAGGCGTGCACGTCGTAGCCGCACAGCGCGGCGCGGTCGGTCATCGCGCGCAGCACCGGGTCGGCGCACGCGCCGAGGTCGATCTCGGTGAGCGGCGCGTTGCCGTACCAGCCGAGCAGGAAGGCGTCGCGCTCGACGAGTTCGAGCAGGCCGAAGAGCACCGCCTCCTCCAGGCAGCTGCCGGTGGCGCAGCCGTTGGAGCACTCGAAGACGAAGTGGTCGGCGGAGGTGCCCGCGCTGTAGTAGACGAGCCGGGCGGGCACGAGCACGGGCCGGTCGTCGCGCAGCGACCAGCCCTGCACCCACGGGATGGGGCGCTCGGGGTCGAAGGGCGCGATCATCGGGTCGTCGCGGTAGGTCTCGGGCGCGTAGAGCCCGCAGTCGCGCGGGTCGAGCGCGCGCTCGCCGAGGTTCGCGTACGAGTCGGTGACCACGCCGCCGCGGGCCCGGCGGTGGGTGCCCGCGTAGCGCTCCAGGCCCTCCAGGAAGGCGAGGTCGCGGCTGGCGGCGAAGGAGTGCGACTGGCCGCTCCACGTCACGTCGGTGAGGCCCGCGTAGCCGCGCATGAAGACGCTGCCCGCGACGGGCGCGGTGGTGGGCGAGGTGACGTCGCTCCAGGTGCCCGCGCCGAGCACGCCGCACACGGGGTTGGCGAGCGCGGCGAAGGGCAGTTCGTACGCGCCGGGCCCCCGCAGCCGGTAGCGGTCGGGGCCGGGCTTGGGGCGGGAGGCGGGGAAGCCGTCGAAGTCGTCGGCGGCGCCGATGGGTTGCCCGCCGGGGGCCGCGCCATGGGGCGCGTGCGGGCAGAGCGGGTCGGCCAGCAGCGGGACGGTGCTGACCTGCCCGGTCTCCAGGTCCAGCCGGGTGACCTGCGGCAGTGCGGCGCCGGGGACGACGGGCGTACGCGTCTGCGCCGGGGCCGCGTTGGCCGCCGCTGCCGCGACCGGTGCGGAATCGCCGGACCGTGGCGCCGCGCCGATTGCCGGGTCCGAAACGCCCGGCGGCGCGGGCGGGTTGGGGCCGCCCGTGGCACGCTCGCGCACCGCCGCGCAGAGCGCGGCCACCGCGTCGACGGTCCAGTCGGGCAGCACCGGCCAGGCGCCCGCGGCCGAGCGGGCCTGGCCGGTCTCCAGGGCCTCGCGTTCGGTGCGGGTGCGCAGCCGCTGCCAGCGGATGGCCAGGCAGCAGCCGCACGCGGTGTGCTCCGGGGCGCCGCCCCACGGGCCGACGAGGACGGCGTCCGCGGTGAGGTGGACGGTCGCGGCGGCGCGGACGGCGGCGGCCTGCGGGGGCTCGGGGCGCAGCAGGTCGTGCCCGCCGACGGCGGCGACACGGGGCACGGGCAGGCCCGCCGCGGCGGCGCGGGCGGTCAGGCGCGCCTCCAGGTCCGCGGCCGCGGCCTCCAGCGGCGGCAACACGGTGGCGGGGGCGGGGCGTTCGGCGGTCTCGGTCGTCATGTCCGGTTGCTCCAGCGGAAGATGCGGGCGGCGATGAGCCCGAAGACGACGGTGAAGGCGAGCAGGCCGCCGCAGTCGATCGCGAGCGACCCCAGCGAGGCGCGCCCGGCGAGCACGTCGGTCAAGCCGTCGTCGAGGTAGCGCAGCGGCAGCACCCAGGAGGCGGTGCGGATCCAGCCGGGCAGCAGGTCGGCCGGGTAGAACGCGCCGGACAGGAACGCCATCGGCACCATCACGCAGTTGGCGACGGCGGCGACCGCCTCGGGGGTGTCGGCGAGGCTGCCGACAACCAGCCCGAGCGCGAGGAAGGCCGTGACCCCGAAGACCAGCAGCGGCAGCGCGAGCGGCCAACTGCCGTCCAGGTGCAGGCCGAAGAAGGGCAGCAGCGCGACCGCGGTGAAGAGCACCGCCTGCGTCAGGCCGACCCCGATCGCGACCAGCAGCCGCGAGCCCAGCACCGTGGGCAGCGGTGTCGGGGTGCGCCAGATGAGCCGCAGGATGTCGTCGCGGCGCCAGTGCATGAGCGCGAACGCCGGGCCGAAGAGCGCCGCGTTGCCGACGCCCCACGCGAGCACGCCGGGCGCCACGTAGTTGATGTACGGCAGGTCGCCGTTGACGGACTGGCCGCGGAAGAGCAGGCCGAAGACGACGAGGAAGACCAGCGGGAAGGCGAAGGTGAAGAAGACGGTGGTGCGGTCGCGTACCGAGGCCAGGAAGGCGGCCTTGGTGAGCGTCCGGTACGCGCCCGGCACCGCCGCGGGTGCGGCGCCGTCCTTCGCGGCCAGGGTGGGGGTGGCGGTCATCGGCGCTGCTCCGTTCCCGCCGCGGCGGTCTGCGCGGCCCGTGCGTCGTCCGGGGCCGCGGGCTCGGCGGCGGGCGGCGGGCTCGCCGTCAGCCGCAGGTAGGCGTCCTCCAGCGTCGCCGTCCTGGTCTGGATCGCGTCCATGTCGACCAGCGCGGCGAGCGCGACCAGCGTGCGGTTGGCGTGGTGCGTCTCGATGACGACCTCGCCGCCCTCCACGAGCACCCGCTCGGCGCCCTCGACGCCGCGCGCCTGCTCCACGGTGATCCGCCCGGCGGGCACGAGCAGCCGGGCGGGCGCGGCCATCGAGCGGATGAGCGCGCCGGGGCTGTCCAGCGCGACGATCCGGCCGCCCGTGACGATCGCGACCCGGTCGCACAGCGCCTCGGCCTCGTCGAGGTAGTGGGTGGTGTAGACGATGGTGCGGCCCTCGCCGCGCAGGTCGCGCAGCACCGCCCACAGCGACCGGCGGGCCTCGGGGTCGAGGGCGGCGGTCGGCTCGTCGAGGAAGATCAGGTCCGGCTGGTGCACCAGCGCGGTGGCGAGCGCGAGGCGCTGCCGCTGGCCGCCCGACAGGTCGTCGACCCGGCTGCGCTGCTTGCCCGTCAGGCCGACCAGCTCCAGGGCGTGCCGGGCGGCGGCCCGGTCGGCGCCGTGCAGCGCGGCGACGGTCTCCAGGTGCTCCCACGCGGTGAGCCGGGTGAAGAACGCGGAGGTCTGCGTCTGGACGCCGATCCGGCGCAGCAGCGCGGTGTTGCGCGGCCAGGGGCTCGTCCCGAAGACGCTCACGGTGCCCGCGTCGGCCTTGCGCATGCCCTCGACGATCTCCACGAGGGTGGTCTTCCCGGCCCCGTTGGGCCCGAGGATCCCGAAGAACTCCCCCTGCGCGACGGTCAGCGACACGTCGTCGAGCGCGCGCACCTCCCCGTACACCTTGGTGACGCCGTCGAGCACGATGGCCGTCCCCTCCGGCCGCGGCTGTGCTGTCATGTGCGCCTTCTCCCGTTTCTCAGGTGTCTCGCCGTCCGGCGGGGTGGATACGTAGGGGGCTGCGCCCGCGGGGCCGCCGTGCGTGCCCGCGGGCGCGCGCGAGGTGGCGGCCGGGGACGGCGGCGCGGGTGCCGCTTCCGCGCGGACGGCGGGCTCCCCAGCCCCGGTGCTGTCGAGGGCGTCCGGCGAGGGCGCCCGCGCAAGATGCCCGCGCGGGTCGCCGTCCGGGCCCGACCCGCCGGGGGCGGCGGCCGGGGTCGCGCGCCCGGGGCCCGCACCCGTCCCACGGGCCGCGCCCGCCGGTGCGGACGCTGCGGCGGGCTGCGGGCGGCGGGCCGCGAAGCGCAGGCCGACGAGCCGCAGCAGCCAGGCCGCGGCGATCACCGCTGCGGGCAGGAAGGCCGACCAGCCGCGCCAGCCCTCCGGCAGGACGGCCCGGCACATCAGGCCGAAGCCCGCGAGCACGGCGAGCGCGAGCAGCGCGCAGAGGACGCCGTACCCGGCGTAGAGCGCGCGCAGCCGCGCGGGGTAGCGCCGCAGCTGGGCCCGGGCGTCCGGTGCTTGCGGACGCCCCGCACCGGCGGCGGGTACGGGGCCGGGCCCTCCGGGTCCACCGGCGGGAGCCGTGCCCGCACGCGGGGCGCCCGGCGCGCTCCCCGTCCCGGCGACGCCGGAACCGTCAGCCCCGCGCCCCGCAGCCGACGCGGGCGACGCCGCACCGCCTGCGGGCGCCGCACCCGGCGCGCTCCCCATCCCGGCGACGCCGGAGCCGTCAGCCGACGCGGGCGACGCCGCACCGCCTGCGGGCGCCGCACCCGGCGCGCTCCCCGTCCCGGCAACGCCGGAACCGTCAGCCGTCCGGGCGGCGGACTGCGCGGCGCCCGGCGCGGCCGGTGGTGCCCCGCCCGCGCCCGCGGGCTCCTCCAGCCCCCGCGGCGAGCGGACCGCGCGGGCCGCCAGGGTCAGGAAGGTGCGGCTCTCGGTCGCCAGGCGGAGGGTGCCGAGGGCGTAGCCGAGGGCCTTGTAGCCGTCGAGCGGGGGGAGGGGGACGAGGTTGAGGAGGGCCATCGCGGTGCCGAGGAGGAGCAGGCCGCCGAGGAAGGGGAGGGCCTGGGCGTGGTCCGGGAGCAGCGCCCAGACCGGCCAGAAGGGCACCAGGAAGAGCAGGTTGGCGACCGCGCCCGCCGCCGCCACCGCGATCTGGCGGCCGCGCCGGGTGAGGAACTGCACGTCCTCGACCTCGCAGTACAGGTACGTCATGACGCCCCACACCCGCCGCAGGCCGATCTCGCCGACCCGCAGCCCGTACGCGCGTGCGACGAGGCCGTGCGCGATCTCGTGCAGCCCCAGGCTCACCCACAGCACGCAGCCGACGGCGGCGAGCGCGACGGGCTGGTGGTACAACTCGCGCGTCTGGTCGATCAGTTCGCCGAGCCGTGCGGCAACGGCGGCGACCACGGCGAGGGACAGCGCGAGCAGCCCGGCGAGGACGGCCCGGCGGCGGGCGAAGCCGGTGGCGGCGTGCAGCCGGTCCATGAGCGCGGGGGTGTCGGCGACCATCCGCGTCCGCCCGCCGAACAGGCTCGCGCCCCACGGGCGTTGACCGGCAGGTGCGGCGGCCCCGCCCCCGTGCACGGCCCCGGCGGGGTAGCCCGGCGTGCCCGCGCCCCGGCCACCACCGCGCACGGCCCCGGCGGCATACCCCGGCGCCCCCGCGGCGGGGCCGGCGCCGTGTGCGCGCCGTCCGGGGCGGGCGGCCGAGGCGGCCTCGGCGTCGCGTGCGGCCGCCGCCGCGGACGGCACCGCCAGCAGCTGCCGCGTGCCGAGCAGCCGCATCATCCGGCCCCACTGCGCGTCCCCGAGCCGCGCGCCGAAGTGCGCGGCGTATTCCGTGCCGATCTCGCCGAGGGAGCGGGTGCCGTCGAGGCGGGCGATGATGAAGTGCTCCTTCGGGCCGACCTCCAGCCGCACTCCGGTCTCGGGGTCCTTCAGGAGGTGGACGACGGCGGGGCCGCGGGTCAGCGGGGGGCCGACGAGGATGCCGGGGCGCAGCGCGGGGCGCGCGGCGAGCAGGGCCGTGGTCGCGGCGGTCATGGCGCCGCCGTGGGGCGGGGCTCGCGCAGCGCGCGGGCCAGGACGTAGGAGAGGAAGGCCTCGTCGCGTACGGACACCGACAGCCGGTTGTTGGTCATGTGCATGTACGGCGACAGCAGCATCGGCAGTGCCTGGCCGGGGTCGTCGACGGGCAGGTCGCGCGTGCCGTCCCAGGAGCGGAAGACGAGGTCGCCGCCCTGGGCCAGGGCCACGACGCGCTCGCGCAGGTCGAGGCAGTGCTCGGCCCAGCCGGCGAGCAGGCTCGGCAGCCGCTCGGGCGCGGGCTCGGCGACAGCGGCGCGGATGTGCTGGAAGCGCTCGGGCAGCGCCTCCATCGTGCGGTAGGCGCGGTCGTAGCCGTCCTGCGCGGTGTAGTTGGTGGTGGCGAAGGCCGAATTCCAGAAGTCGTGGTAGCGGTCGAGGAAGCCGAGCAGCGCGTCCTCCTCGCGCAGCAGGCAGCCGGACATGGTCATCATCAACTGCGCGGCCACGCCCAGCAGTACGGTCCGCAGGTGCAGGTTCATCGAGCCCGCGGCGCCCGAGACCAGCTCGCTGGAGCGCTGGAAGTGCCATTCGGCCAGCTCCACCCCGGCGGGGCCGCCGTACTTGCCGTACTCCGGTTCGTAGGGCTCGGGGCTGAAGGAGTTGTTGGGCCGCAGCTTCATGTGGCCTTCGGTGTCGACCAGGCCCTCGGGCGCGCCGCCGGGGTATTCCAGCGCGAAGAGCGTCTGGTAGAGGTCGGCCATGAAGCCGCCCTTGACCTCGTAGAGCGCCGGGCGCTCGTGCAGGAAGGCATCGATCGCGGCGGTGGCCCGCTCGGCGACCGCGGCGGAGGCGTCCGGCGAGGAGGGGCGCAGCCGCAGCCGGATGTGCGGGCCCTCCAGCCAGTAGTTGATGAAGAACCAGCCCTCCAGCAGTCCTTCCGCGGTGAGTTCGGCGACCAGCGGGCGCGCGCAGCGCTGCAGGAAGGGCCGCGGGCTCGCGGCGTAGAAGACGTGGTAGGCCTGCCACGCGCCGCGCGCCCCCGGCGCGGCGGCGGGGCCGGGGGCCGTGTCGTGGGCGGCGCGGGTGGTGTCCTGGGTGGTCATACGGCGGGCTCCTGCCTTCCTGGCCGGGCCGCGGCGGCGGGGCGCGCCGTGCGGGGGACGATTTCCACGGCCAGTTCGGCGACGTGGTGGCCGCGCGGGGAGCGCACGTGCAGCTCGTCCTCGCCCGGCAGCATCTCCTCGAAGACCGCCTTGTGCCGGCCGCCGTCGGTGAGGGCGTGCAGCGCGAGGAGCGACAGCGGGCTGTCGAAGTCGACGTAGTGCGGCTTGGATCCGCCGAAGACGGCGCCGAAGCCGCCCGCGTCCGCGGCGCGTTCCTCGTGGACGGTGGCGAAGGCCCGGGCGGGCAGGCCGTGTTCGTGCCGCCAGCGCTGCCAGGCGAGGTAGGCGCCGGCCTCGTCCGTGCCCGCCGGGCGGGCCGGCAGCGCGCCGGGCGCGGCCGTCCAGGACCTGCGGTGCAGGACGAGGCTGCGGTAGCGGACCCGGGGCCGTGCCGTCACCCCGGCGCGGGCGGGGGCCTCGGGCACACCGCGCCAGGCGTCGACGGAGGCGCGCGAGGTGGGCGAGAGCAGCAGCAGGGTGCGCGGCACCTCGGGCAGCACCATGGGCACGAGATACCCGAGGTAGAGCGGGACGACCTCGGCGTCCAGCCGCCGGGAGCGCAGGACGAGCCGGTCGGCGTCGTCGTCGTGCTCGGCGTAGAGGTCGTCGAGGTCGATGCGGGCCTCGGGCGGGGCGGTGCTGGTCTCGCCGGGGCAGACGATCTCGTAGTCGGTGAGGCGGCCGTGCAGGTTGAGGTTGGTGGTGGCCGAGCCCGCGGTGATCTCGGCGAAGACCGCGCCGGGCGGCTGCCATGCGCGCAGTTGTGCGCGCAGCCGTTCGGTGAGCCCTTCGGCGGGGACGGCGTCGGGGACGCCGTGCGCGGCGGTGTCGTCGAAGCAGTGGGTGAAGCGGGTGAAGGGGAAGGCGAGGCCGCCGTAGGAGTTGTTGAGCACCACGAGCGGGTCGCCGTCGCGCCGGGCGAGCTGGAGGAAGTGGCTGTGCGGGGCGAACGGGCGTCCGAGGGGGGCGAGTTCCTCGGCAACGGCTGCCACCGTGTCCTCGTCCAGGCGCAGTTCGGGCTCCCCGTCGGGGTGCGCGGCCCAGGCCTCGCGCATGCGGCGGGTGAATTCCGCACGGGCCCGGTCGAGCGCGGCGACCTCGGGCATGCCGAGCCAGTTCTCCTCCGGGGCGGGGCTGCCGTCCGCCGCCCAGGGCGACTTGGTCGAGGTGAATTGCAGGTATTGGGTGAAGATGTCCTCGTGGAAGTCGTGGACGAGCCGCAGCAGGTCGTCGCAGCGCCCGCCGCGCCCGTGGCGGGCGAGGAAGAAGCCCTTGAGGGTGAGCCGTTGCGGGAGCGCCACGTCGAACGCCGGGAGGATGCCGTGCAGTTCGTGCAGCGGGGCGGCGGCCAGCTCCTCCCACGCGGCGAGGTCGGCGGTGACGCCGTCCTCGCGGACGTCCTCGTAGACCAGCGTCTGCGGCAGTGACGGGTTCTGCGCACCGAGGTCGGTCTGCGCGGCGAGCAGGTCGCGGCGCAGCTCGGCGAGCAGCGCGCGGCGGCCGGCGGCGTCGGCGGCCGGGTAGCGGTCGACGAGCGCCGCGGCGCCGTCCAGCCGGGCGGCGAGCGGCTCGGCCCAGGGCCGTTCCAGGGCGCGCAGCGCGGCGGCGAAGGAGCGCAAGGGGTCGGCGGTGTGGACGTCCGTCTCCAGGCCGGTCATCTGGAGGATGCCGAGGTCCAGCAGGGTGGCCGTGTAGTGGGCGGCGTCCTCGGGCGCGGCGCCGGTCTCCGCGGTGAGCCAGCCGGTCAGCTCGGCGTGGCGCAGCCGCCCGCGCGTACGGAAGAGCGCGGTCATCCGCTCCAGGGTGCCGCTGTTGCGCAGGAAGAACAGCCGGTCGTGGGCCGCGTCGAAGCTGACGGCGGCGCTGTCGTCGCCCGCGGTCACCGAGCGGCGCACGTAGCGGATGCGGTCCTCGTCGACCTCCCAGCCCGCCGAGAAGGCGACGGGCAGGTCGCCGCGCCGGACGGGGTCGGCGGCGACCAGCTCGGCGAGGCGGGCCAGCACCACGACGTTGAGCCGCGGGTGGCTCGTCCAGCCGCCGCCGGTGCGCAGCTCGGGCCCGGCGCCCGCGGTGAAGCCGCCCTCGGCGACGGCGGTGAAGGTGCTGAACGGGCTGGTCTTGCACGCCGTGCGGTAGAGGTACGCCAGCAGCGAGCGCTCCTTCTTGCGGGCGCGCTTGTCGGGGACGGGCGCGGTGTCGGCCATGAAGGCGTCGAGTTGGCCCTCCAGCGTCGGCGAGGCCAGCGCGAGTCCGAGCCGCAGCCGCTCCTCACCGGCCAGTTCGCGCAACCGGGCGCGGGCGGCGGCGAGTTCGGCGTCCACCAGCGGGCCGCCCGCACCGCCGAGTTCGCCGAGCCGCAGCCGGGCCTCCAGCCAGCGCAGCAGCAGGCCGCCGGTGTCCTCTCCGGCTTCCGCGGCGAGCGCGCGTACGGCGTCCACGTCCTGCGGCAGGCGGCCGTTGAAGACCGCGCGGCGCAGCGCGAGCACAGCGCGGCGCGGCGCGCCGTCCTGCACCGCTGTCACCAGCGCCGTCAGCGGGTCGTTCAACTCCGCCGCGAGCCGCGCCACTTCGCGCTCGGCGGCGAGCGTCCCGGCGGCCCAGTCGCGGGCTCCGGGGCTGCGCAGGGCGTGCACGGCCTCCACCGGCAGCCCCGCCACGCGCAGCATGAAGCGGCGGTGCAGCTGCCACTCCCGCGGGGTGTTCCCGCTTTCCGGCGCGGCGTCGTCGACGCTCATGCCGCTCCCTTCTGTGCCCGGGCCCGCTCGGCGGCCCGGCCCGTGTCGTCGTCGGATACGTCGCCGTACACGGCGTCAGGCGATCTCGTGGCGGAAACCGGCGGGGCGCGGGCGCTCGTGGCCGATCATCATGATCAGCAGCGGCACCTCGCCGGTCGCGTCCAGCTCCAGCTCCTCGGTGAAGGAGATCGCGTCGAAGCCGAGCGCCACCCCGCAGGACAGCCCGGCGGCGGCCGACGCGGTGTAGAAGGCCTGCGAGATACCGCCGACCACCGCGTTGACCAGCCGGTATCCGCGGTCGCCGACGGCGTCCAGCACCGCGTGGGTGCGGGCGGCGGGCACGACGACGGCGGCGGCCTGCTCCAGGTTGTAGTTGGCCAGGAAGTAGTTCTCCTGGAGGAAGGCGCCCGACGGCCCGGCCTTCAGCAGCCGCAGCGTCCCGTCCCGGGCGTCGTGCAGGTACGTGCCGGGGGCGACGCCGTCCACGTGGTTGGCGAAGACGTAGCTGCGGCTGAGCGAGCCCGCGCCCGGCGTCTCGGCGTCGCTGTCGAGGGTGCCCGCGGCGGCGACCGCGGCCAGTACCGTCGACAGGTCCTCGGCGGGCATCGGCCGCGTGGCCTGGAAGCGGCCGAAGCTGCTGCGGCGGGCGCGCAGCGCGGTGCTCACCGGGGTGTCCAGCGGGCGCGGCGCGGGCAGCGCGACGCGGTCGCCGCCGTCCGGCACCGGCGGTGCGAGCGCGGCGTCCAGGGCGCCGGGTGCCGGGCGCTCGGCGGCGCGGTCGAGGGTCGCGGCGTGCATGCGCCGCACGGTCTCGAAGGTCATGGTGACGCGCGAGCGCTCCTGGTCGGCGTGCCGCACCCGGGGGGCCGCCGCGCTCCCCGGCTCCGGGGCGGCCGCGGGCGGCGCGGCGGCGGGCGCCGGGGCCCCCTCCCAGGCGAGCGGGACGACCGCGAAGACGCCCTCCTCGTCCTGCTCCAGGCCCAGCAGCCTGCCGAGCCGCGCCTCGTCGAACCAGAACGCCGGGCCGAGGCGCAGCCCGTGGGCCGCGGCCCAGATCCGCCAGGTCTGCAGCAGCGCGCCGGTGTCCATCGTCACGACGTGGTAGCAGAAGCTGTTGTACTTGAAGGCGTTCTGCCAGAAGCGCACGCCCAGGACCAGGAAGTGGTCGTGGCCCGCGAGGCGCGCCCCGCCGCCGAGTGCCGCGCGCACCTCGCCGCTCACGTCGCCCGCGAGCAGCCGCCGCACCGCGTGGCGGGGGGTGTCGTAGTAGTAGACGCCGGGCGTGAGCGGGCCGGAGGGCCCGGCGACCCAGTGCACGCCGACCGGGTAGAGACCGCCGCCCGAGGCGCTGCCGCGCGACCAGTTGGCCTGCGTGTACATCGGCAGGGTGCCGAGGTCGGAGTTGGCCTGCACCGCGAGCCGCCGCCCGACCAGGCCGTAGGACTCCTGGAGCATCCCGGCGAGCAGCGGCAGCGTGAAGGCGCCGCCGGTGCCCGCCGGTTGGGTGCCGCCCGGTCCGAACAGGCCGCGCTGCACGCTCGCTTCGGGATCCGTGACCGCCTGCGGCAGCGGGAGGGCGGCAGCGCCGGGGAAGTGCTTGCCCTTGCGCGGCCGGTCGGCCCAGTCGGGTACGAAGTCGGCGGGCTCCATGGGATAACGGCCCCGCCGGACGATGGCGGTCGCGTACTCATGGGCGAATCCCACGGGCGTTTCCTCTCTGCGCGGGCGGTGCGGTGCGGCTGGCGGCTGGGGGCGGTCAGGGGAAGGGGTGCGGTGCCGGGTTGAGGTCGGCGGGGCTCAACTCCCGGTCGCGCAGGCCTGCTTCCCGCAGAGCCGTACGCGTACGGGGCAGGTGGCGGGCGCGCTGGCGGCGCCAGCCGAAGTCGATGGGCAGCAGGCCCGGCACCACGACGCTCACGGTGTGCAGGCCGAGGTCGCGCTGCTCGGGCATGGTCTGGTCGACCACGACAACGTCGAAGCCCGCCTTCGCGACCGCCGCGACGCACGCCCCGACGTCGTCGCGCAGGTCGGCGCCCGGGGCGAGCGCGCCGGGGCCGGTCGTGGCGAGGTCGGCGAGCGCGACGCGCGGGCGGTCGCCGCGCAGCAGGAAGTCGGCGTGGCCGGCCATCTCCGGCAGGCCGTAGAGCAGCGGGTGGTCGTGCAGCACCTGCACGCGGTCGAAGTCGGCGGCCAGCGCGCGCAGCCGCCGCTCGTCGCGGGCGGTCCTGCGCCGCAGGTTGACCGCGTCGGTGGCGATCTCGCACAGCCCGCCCGCGAGCGCGGACTCCGGGTCCAGGCCCGCGCCCGCGCCGAAGCACAGGCGGCCGAGGCCGCCGTCGACGCGCTCGGCGACGGCCGTCACGACCGGGATCGGGAAGCTGACGCGGGTGTCGAAGAAGCGGGCCCGGTAGCCGTACATCGCCAGCCGGTCGATCATCGCCCGGGTCTGCGGGCTGCGCGATCCGCTCGCGTCGATCTCCGGCAGCCGGGCCTGCCCGAACCACGCGAGCAGGAACGCGTCGCGCTCCACGACCTCCATCAGCCCGTGGTAGACGGCCTCGGCCAGACTCCCGCCCGAGGCGCAGCCGTTGGAGCTCTCCTGCACGAAGCGCCGCTCCAGGCCGCCGGGGGCGTGGTAGTAGACCAGGATCTCCGGTACGAGCACGGGCAGTTGGTCGCGCAGCGACCAGCCCCACACCCACGGGATCGGCCGTGCCGGGTCGAAGGGCCGCACGCCGGGCTCCGCGCGGTGGAAGGCGGCGTCGTACAGGCCGCACTGCCGCGGGTCCACGAGCGTGTGGGCGGCGGCGAGTTCGTCGTACGCGGCCACGACGGCGGTGCGCTTGCCGCGCGGGCGCATCCCGGCGAAGCGTTCGAGCCCCTCGAGCAGGCCGACGCGCTCGCTGGAGCGGTAGCGGGGGGTGTGCCCGCCCCAGAAGCACTCGCGCAGGTAGTCGCCCGAGCGCAGCAGGAACGAGCCCACGGTGGAGGACGTGGACGCCGAGATGAGGTCCGGCACCACGGACGGCCCGAGCATGCCCGCCGCCGGGTTGACGAAGGCCTCGAACGGCACGTCGTAGTCGTCCGCCGGGCGCCGCCGGAAGACGTCGGACGCGGGTTTCGGCGCGGGCGCGAGGTCGGGCCGGGCGCCCTCCGCGGTGTCCTGCGGGCGGACCCCGCAGTCCGGGCACTCGGCGTCGGGGACGAAGGCGAAGCGCGTCACGCACAGCGTCTCGGCGTCCACGAGGAAGGCGTACGGGTGCCGCCCGCTGCCCGGCCGCCCGCCGCCCGGTCGCTCGCGGTGCGCGGCGACGAGCGCGGCGACCGCGTCGACCCCGAACGCCGTGCCCACCGGCCCCTCCCCCGCCGCCCGCGTCGGGCCCCCGGTCTCCAGCGCCTCCCGCAGCGCCCGCGCCCGCACCCCCTGCCACCGCCGCACCAGGCACCGCCCGCACCCCGCTCCCCCGCCGGGCACGAACGGCCCGACGAGAACGAGGTGCCCGTAGCGCAGCACGCCTACGGTGCGGTGGGGCGCTTCCGCGCCGGGGGCGTCCGGACCCGCGGGCCGACCCGCGCCGTCCGCCCCCGGGGCGCGTGGTTCCGGGTCGTCCTGCGCCGACCGGCCCGTGGCCTCCGCCTGCGGGCGGGGCGCCGCCCCGTCCGACTCGGCGGTGCCGACCGCCAGCTCGTCCCGTACGCCGAGCGCGCCGACGACCACCTCGGGCCCGTGCCCGCCCGTCAACGAGCGCAGGCTCGCGGCGAGACGGTCCCCGAGGCCGCGGCAGAAGGCATCGAGCGGCCCGCCGTACCCGACACGGGCCCCCTCGGCGAGAACGACGACGTCGTCCGGCCCGCCACGCACCGCGCGTCCTGCCGCGGGCGCCGCATGTGCAGGCCCGACCGCCGCGCGGGCAGGCGCAGGCGCGGATGCTGCGGAGGCAGCCCCGGCCGCCCCGGCGGGAACGACGGCCTCGGACGCGCCGTCCGGCCCGCCACGCACCGCGCCTGCTGCCGCGGGCACCGCATGTGCAGGCCCGACCGCCTCGCGGGCAGGCGCAGGCCCGGACGCTGCGGAGGCAGCCCCGGCGGGAACGACGGCGTCGGACGTGCCGTGCGGCCCGCCACGCGCCGCGCCTGCTGCCGCGGGTGTGTCATAGACAAGCCCAGTCGCCGCGTGGGCGGGCCCGGATGGCGAGGGGGCGGGCGCCGCAGGCCCGGGTGGCGCAAGCACGAGCCCAGACGGCGCGGGCGCAGACCCTGCGGGAACGACGGCCTCGGATGCGCCGTCCGGCCCGCCACGCGCCGCGCCTGCTGCCGCAGGCAGCGCATGTGCAGGCCCGACCGCCTCGCGGGCAGGCCCGGCTGGCGCAGGCGCAGGCGCACCAGAGGCAGGCGCGCCCGGCGCAGACGCAGCCGCCGCAGGAACGGGCGCAGGGCCAGACGCCGCGGAGGCAGCCCCGGCCGCCGCAGGCCCGGCCGCCGCAGGCCCGGCCGCCGCAGGCCCGGGCACCGCAGGCGCGGACCCGGCCGCCGGGACGGCAGGGGCATCCGGGGCCACGGGACCCCCAGCCGCCGCAGGCAAGGAGCGGGTCATGCGCGGGGCTCGGGGAGGGTGAGGAGGACGCGGGCGGTGTGGATGCGGCCCGCGGTCAGGTCGGGGGTGTCGGCCGGGGTCGTGAGGATGTCGCGGCCCGCGGCGCGCAGGGCGGCGGCGGCCTCGGGCCAGGTCGTGTCGGCGGCCGGGGGCGCCTCGGCGGTCACCGCGAGGGCTGCCGGGTCGAGGTCGGCGAGCAGCGGGTCGCCGAGGTCCGGCGCGCCGGTCTGCACGGCGCCGAGCAGGTCGCGTACGGCGGCCAGCAGCGCGTCACGGCGGCGCAGCCCCGCTGCGACGGTCCAGCGCGGCGCGCCGCCCGCCGGGTCGGCGGTCCGGGCGAGCACGACCGGCAGGGCGCCGCCACCGAGGTCCAGGACCTCAAGGCCCGCGCCGAGCCCGGCGGCGGAGCGGAAGAGGAAGGTCAGCTCGGCGTCGTCGCCGTCCTCCTCCGGGGCCAGGAGGCGCACCTCGGCGGTGCCGCGCAGCGCGCGGCGCAGCGTGTCGTGGGCGAGGGCGGTGCGCAGGGCGCGGGCGACGGCGGCGGCCGGCGTCGTCCCGGCGCCGTTGCCCGCCGACGTGGCCTCGACCGTTCGCGCCTGGTTGTCCGGGCCGAACGGCCGCAACGCCGCCGCGGGCACGAGCACCGTCTCGCCGCTGAGCAGCGAGGTGACCGGGCACCAGCGCGCGACCGGCTCGGCGGGCTCGCCCAGCCCCGAGGAGATGGCGAGCGCGTCCGCCCCGACCGTGCGCCACTTGCCGCGCGCGGCCTCCAACTCCGGCCCGGTGAGCGCGTGCCGCACGGGCACCACGTGCTCGCCGTAGACCTCGGCGGCGCGCAGCAGCGCCCGCAGCCGGGCCCCGGCGACGTGGTGGATGTCGAAGGCGGTGATCTCGCGGCGCTCCCGGTGGCCGGTGCCGAGCGCCACCGTGCTCACCTTGAGCGGTGTCTGCGTCCAGTCCTCGTCGGCGTAGGCGCCGAAGACCCCGGCGCGCGGCTGGACGAGCACCGAGCGGCCGGAGATCTCGGCGAGCGCGGCCTGCGCGGCGTCCTCCTCCTCGGCGCCGCTGCCGACCGGCCCGCCGAGCGGCGAGACGGCGCCGTCGCCGGTGGCCGCGGCGCCCGGCAGGTCGGCCAGCCGCACGGGGGTCTCGGCGGTGGGCTCGGCGGGTGCGCAGTGCGGGCAGCGGGGGTGCGGCAGCAGCGGCTCGGCGACGGTGTCGAGGGAGTCGGTGTGCTGGATGAGCAGCTGGTTCTCGGTCTCGGCGGGCAGCACACCGGTGGTGCGGCGGAAGACCTCGTAGCCCAGCAGGTTGCCGACCATCGCGGCGAGCGGCCCGGCCAGGCCCTGGGCGGCCGGGTCGTACGGGCCGCCGGGCGCCGCGGCGCTCCACAGGTCGGCGGCGGCGCCCGGGTCGCCGTTGGCGCCCAGCCGCAGCGCCGCGCAGGTCCAGCAGCCGCTGCCGTCGCGGGTCATGAGCGGGCCGATGACGACGCTGTCGCCGTAGGGCCAGGCGGGCAGCACGGTGCGCCCGGCGGGGATCCCGGCGTCCAGCAGCGGGGCGAGGCGGCGCGGGCCGTGCGGCCCGGTGAGCAGCACCAGGTCGTATCCGTCGAGGTCGTCCCAGGTGGGGGCGCCGGGCGGGAGGTCGAGCAGGGTGACGTCGGCGAGGCAGCCGGCCTCGCGCAGGGCGGCTGCCTCGCCGAGGACGTCGGCGAGACCGCTGCCGGGGCGGTCGAGGGCGCGCGGTACGGCGACGGCGGCGCAGCCGTTGCGTATCAGGCTGAGCGCGGCCCAGCGGGCGACGGCGTCCTCGCCCAGCACCGCGACCCGGGTCTGCCGGAAGCGGCGGAAGCGGTCGGCGGCGCCGTCGGTGTAGTGGTCGATGTAGTCGATCTGGGCGGCGAAGCGCTCGGCGACCGTGTCGCCCACCGCGTCGGGGGCGTCCTGCGCGGGCTCGGCGGCGCGGGCGAAGCCACGCGCGTAGAGCGTGCCGACGAGCTGGACGACCATGTCGCGCTGCTTGTCGCCGAGGCCGTTGCAGAGGTCGGCCACGGTGTGGTCGCCGGTGAGGTGCGGGACGATGACGGTCGCGAAGCGGTAGGCGGAGGGCATGACGACGCTGAAGCCGCCGCGCGCGTTGTGGAAGTGCACGCCGGTGGGCGTCTGGGTGTAGAGGACGTCGCGGCGGATCCGCGGCCTGGTGCCGGCGAGTTCGTCGTAGGTGGACGCCATGTCAGTCACGCCTCCGTGGGGTGCGGTCCTGCGGCCGGGGGCCGCTGCGGTTCGGTGGTGGGGCGCCCGTCGCGGGCGGGCGCCGGGGGCACGGGGCTCCGGTCGCCGGGGGCGGCGGAGGTGCCGGGGGCTTCGGCGCGGGGTGCCGCCGGGGGGCCGGGGGGCTGCGCGACCGGCGGCGGGGCCGGGCCGGGGGTGCTCGTGGCGGGCGGGCCCGCGCCGACGCCGCCCGCCGCGGCCGCGCGGGTGAAGACCCGCAGCAGCTCGTGCACGCGGTAGCGCCCGCGCGGCCCCTCCTCCAGGAGCCCCGCGCCGACGAGGCTGTCCAGCACCAGGCCGCCGTCCACGGCCTCGTCGGGAACCGGCTCGGCGGGCCCGGGGGACGCCGCGGCGCCGGATGCGGGCGGCGGCTCCCGGCGTGGCGGCCGGGTCCCGGCGCTGCCCGGCGACTCACCGCGCAGAATGGCCAGTTCGAGCCGCTGCAACGCGGGGCCCGGGTCGACGCCCAGCGCGCTCGCGAGATGCGACTTCAGCCGCCGGTATTCCGCAAGTGCCTCCGCGCGGCGGCCCGTCCGGTCCAGCGCCTCCATCAACTGCTCGGTGAAGCGCTCGTGCAGCGGATGCGCGCGGGCGGTGGAGCCGATCTCGGCGAGCACCTCGCGATGCCTGCCGCACTCCAGTTCGAGGTCGAAGACACGCTCGATGGCGCGCAGCCACTCCTCCTGGAGCCGCGGCAGCTCGTCGCGGTGCAGCAGCTCCGAGGGGACATTGGTGAGCAGCGGCGGCTGCCACAGCGCCAGCGCGGCACGCAGCAGGCCGAGTTCGGCCTCCGGGTCGGCCGCGTCGTAGGCGGAGCCGAGGAGTTCGCGGAAGCGGACGAGGTCCAGCGTCCCGGCGTCCGCGGTGAGCCGGTAACCACCGGGCACCGCCTCGATCATATTGCCGGAGATGCCGTACTTCCCGAACAGCCGGCGTAAGCGCAGAACGCAGCTGTGCAGCGCGGACTTGCCCTGGGCGGGTGTCTCGTCGCCCCAGATGACGCGCTGCAGGAATTCGACCGAGACCACCGAATTCGCATTCAGCAGCAATGCAGCCAGCAGTGCCGCAGGCCGCGAGGGCTGAAGCACCACGGATTCGCTGCCGTCCGCCACCGCCAGCATTCCGAGTACCGTGAAACGGGTGTGACCTGCGGCTTGCGGCAGCCGCCCCGTATTCTCCGGCGCTAATCCCGTGCTGTTTTTGAGACCGTTTTCGAGCGTGTTGTGCCAGACCACCACACCACCATCCCCGTAGCCCCGTACGACCACGGCCACCGCCTCCCGGGTGTGCTCGGAGGCGGAGCGGACAACCCCGGCCGATCAGGCCGTTCGCGGTCACGGAGGACAGTACGGCAGTGCTCTTTACCTTGGCAAGCAATTGTGGCCGATTTCTTGCCGGCGATCGGCGCGATACGCGCCACCTGCCCGTTCACCGAATCCCGGTGACCAAACAGGACCAACCGGACCGCTCCGCACGGCACGGAAGCGAGTAATCGGACATAGCTCGCAGATATTACGGGCGTGTGTATGCGACGTTAACCAGCCGTTCTTCGCGCGGCGGCTTTACCGGCGGCATCACCAAGTCCCCGTCAATTCAGAGGAAGTACCCTCCGCGGCCAATTCCTAATCCTCGCCGACGGGTACGGGCGGCGGACGGGGGCGCTCGGCGGTCGCGGTCGGTGACGCAGCGTTCCGCCCGGTCGACCCGCGGTCCCGCCAACCGCTCACCCGGAGGCGGGAATTCCTGCACTATGGGGGTGACGACACCGATCGGAAGTGGTGACCGCCATGGCAGCGGAGAGCGTGCCGGTGCGCTGCCCGGCCTGCCGCCGTGACCATACGTACACGGCGCCGACCTACCCCTGCCCGTGCGGGGCGCCCCTGTGCCTGCCGGTGCTGCGCGGCGGTCCCCCGGTCGAGGTCCTGCACCGCTCGTGGGACGAGTCGTGGGTGCGGCTGCGCTGCCCGGGCTGCGGGCGCACCGACCAGTGGCCGCGGCCCGAACTCGGCTGTCCCTGCGGCGCGCTGATCCGGCTCCCCGTCGACCCCGAGGCGGCCGGCGCGCCCGGCCCGCTCCACTCCCCCGGCGGCAGCGCGCCCGCGCCGGCCGGCACCGTACCGCCGCCGACGACCTCCCGGCCGCCCTTCCGCCCGGTCACCATCCGCACCGGGCGGGACGCGCTCACGGCCGCCGCCCAGTACCTGAAGTGGCTCGGCTTCGCCGACGTGCGGCTCGCGGGCGACCGTACGGCCAACGGCATCGACCTGCGCGGCCGGGGCCTGGTCGCCCAGGTCGACCCGAGCACCCAGCCGACCGCGGTGCGCGACGTCGAGTGCCTGTGGCTCAACTGCGCCAACGAGGACGCGGTCGGCGCGTTCTTCTCGCTGGCCGGCTACGCGCACGAAGGGCGGCTGCGCGCGGACCAGTTGGGCGTGCCGCTGTTCGTCATGGACCTCACGGGGACACCGCAGCCGGTCAACCCGGCGGCCGACGCGCTCATCCAGTCCGGCCCGCCCGCGCCCGACCCGTCCTGACGCGGTGACGCCCGGCGCTCAGGGCTCCCCCGGGCCGAAGCCGGTCCGCAGCTCCACCTTGCGGACCTTGCCGCTGACCGTCATCGGGAAGGCGTCCATGACGCGCAGCAGCCGGGGGATCTTGAAGTGCGCGAGCCGCCCCTCGCAGAAGGCGGCGATGTCCTCCAGCGTCGGCGGGTCGGCCGCGTCGCGCGGGATGACGCACACCGCGACCTCCTCGCCGTACGTGGGATCGGGCACCCCGACCACCTGCACGTCGGAGACCTTGGGGTGGCCGTACAGGAATTCCTCGACCTCGCGCGGATAGACGTTCTCGCCGCCGCGGATGATCATGTCCTTGATCCGGCCGACGACCGCGAGGTAGCCGTCCTCGCGCATCACCGCGAGGTCGCCGGTGTGCATCCAGCGCGCGGCGTCCACCACCTCGGCGGTGCGCTCCGGCTCCGCCCAGTAGCCGAGCATCACCGAGTAGCCGCGGGTGCACAGCTCCCCCGCGCTGCCGCGCGGCAGGGTGACACCGGAGACCGGGTCGACGACCTTGACCTCGATGTGCGGCAGCGCCCGCCCCACGGTCGCGGTGCGGTGCCCGACCGGGTCGTCGCGCCGGGTCTGGGTCGCGACCGGGGAGGTCTCGGTCATGCCGTAGCAGATCGACACCTCCGCCATGTGCATCTCCCCCATCACCCGCTTCATGACCTCGACCGGGCACGGCGACCCGGCCATGATGCCGGTGCGCAGCGAGCTCAGGTCGTGGTCGGCGAAGCCGGGCAGCGCCAGCTCGGCGATGAACATCGTCGGCACCCCGTAGAGCGAGGTGCAGCGCTCCTGCTCCACCGCGCGCAGCGTCGCGGCCGGGTCGAAGGAGCGGGCGGGGATGACGACGCAGGCGCCGTGCGAGGTGGCGGCGAGATTTCCCATCACCATGCCGAAGCAGTGGTAGAAGGGCACCGGCAGGCAGATGCGGTCCTGCTCGGTGTAGCCGACCGTCTCGCCCACGAAGTAGCCGTTGTTGAGGATGCTGTGGTGGGACAGCACGGCGCCCTTGGGGAAGCCCGTGGTGCCCGAGGTGTACTGGATGTTGACCGGGTCGTCGCAGCTGAGCGTCGCCTCGGCGGCGGCCGGCAGGTCCTCGTCGACGTCCGCGCCCGCGGCGAGCAGGGCCTGCCACGAGCCGTCGCCGATGTGCACCGTCTCGCGCAGGTCCGGGCAGCTCCCGTGCACCTCGGCGGCCATCGCGCGGTAGTCGGTGCCGCGGTGCTCGGTGGAGGCGACCAGCAGCGAGACGCCCGACTGCCGCAGCGCGAAGGCCAGTTCGTGCAGCCGGTAGGCCGGGTTGACGTTCACCATGATCGCGCCGAGCCGGGCGGTGGCGTACTGCACCAGCACCCACTCCGGGCAGTTGACCGCCCAGATGCCGACCCGGTCGCCCTTGCGCACCCCGCGCCCGACGAGCCCACGGGCCACCTCGTCGACCGCGCGGCCGAACTCCGCGTACGTCCAGCGCCGCCCGCTCGGCACGTCGACGAGCGCCTCCCGGTCCGGGTGGGCGGCGATCGCGCGGTCCAGGTTGCGGCCGACGGTGTCGCCGAGCAGGGCCGTCGTGCCGGTGCCGTGCGCGTACGACGGCTCGGGCCCGCCACGGGAGCGCGGCGCCTCCGGGTGCTCCGGCACGTCCACCCAGGCCTCCCTCGGCTCGCCCGTCGGCCCCGGCGCGCCCGCGGTCCGCCGGTCCGGTGAACACCGTCAAGTGTGACTCGGCTCTCCCCGCCCCGTCGAGTGGAGCGGCGGACCGGCGGCCGGCGCGGTCAGCGGAAGTCCTCCTCGCGGAATTCGGCGCTGCCGTCGTGCATCGTCGCCTCCCGCAGCTCGATCCGGCGGATCTTGCCGGACACCGTCTTCGGCAGCGGCGCGAATTCCAGCCGCCGGATCCGCTTGTACGGCGCCAGGACCGAGCGGGAGTGCGCGAAGATCGCCTTGGCGGTCGCCCCGTCCGGCTCCCAGCCCTCGGCGAGCACCACGTACGCCTTGGGGACCGACAGCCGCAGCTCGTCCGGGGCGGGCACCACCGCGGCCTCCGCGACCGCCTCGTGCTCCAGCAGCGCGCTCTCCAGCTCGAACGGGCTGATCTTGTAGTCGCTGGACTTGAAGACGTCGTCGGAGCGGCCGATGTACGTGATGTAGCCGTCCGTGTCCCGGCGGCCGATGTCGCCCGTGCGGTAGTAGCCGCCGCCCATGGCCTGCGCGGTGCGCTCGGGGTCGCCCGCGTAGCCGGTCATCAGGCCCACCGGGCGGGCGGCCAGGTCGAGGCAGATCTCGCCCTCGTCGCCGGGCTCGCCCGTCACCGGGTCGACCAGCGCGACGGTGTAGCCGGGCGTGGGGCGGCCCATCGAACCGGCCTTGACCAGCTGCCCGGGGGTGTTGGCGACCTGCACGGCGGTCTCGGTCTGGCCGAAGCCGTCCCGGATCAGCACCCCCCACAGCCGCCGTACGTGCTCGATCACCTCGGGGTTGAGCGGCTCGCCCGCCGCGACGACCTCCCGCGGCGGGGTCGCGAGCAGGCTCAGATCGGCCTGGATGAGCATCCGCCACACGGTGGGCGGCGCGCAGAAGCTCGTCACCCCGCAGCGCTCCATCTCCGCCATCAGCCGCGCCGGGTCGAAGCGCGTGTAGTTGTGCACGAAGACGGTCGCCTCGGCGTTCCACGGCGCGAACAGGCTCGACCAGGCGTGCTTGGCCCAGCCCGGCGAGGAGATGTTGAGGTGCACGTCGCCGGGCCGCAGCCCGATCCAGTACATCGTGGCCAGGTGCCCGGCCGGGTACGAGGTGTGGGTGTGCTCGACGAGCTTGGGCTGCGCGGTGGTGCCGGACGTGAAGTACAGCAGCAGCGCGTCGGTCCCGGCCGTGGGCCCGTCCGGGGTGAAGCCGGGCGGGACCGCGTACGCCTCCTCGTACGCCAGCCAGGGCGCCTGCGCGCCGCCCACCGCGATCCGGGTCCAGTCGCCCAGCACCCCGTCGAACTTCGCGGTGTCCGCGGCCCGCACCACGGCGTGCCGGACCCCGCCCCGGTCGATGCGGTCGCGCAGGTCGGCAGGGCCCAGCAGCGGCGTCGCCGGGATCATCACGGCCCGCAGCTTCATGAGCGCGAGCGCGCACTCCCACTGCTCGACCTGGTTGCCGAGCATCAGCAGCACCCGGTCGCCGGCCCGCACCCCGCGGGCGCGCAGCCAGGAGGCGACCCGGTCGGAGCGGTCGGACATCTCCCGGAAGGAGATCATCGCCTCGGTGCCGTCCTCCTCCACGATCCACAGGGCGGGGCGGTCGTTGCCCGCGGCGATCACGTCGAACCAGTCCAAAGCCCAGTTGAACCGCGGCAGTTCGGGCCAGCGGAAAGCCGCCACGGCCGCCTCGTAGTCCTCACGGTGCCGCAGCAAAACGTCCCGAGCAGCCCGGAATGCCCCGGTCGCGTCCGATACGGCCATGTGTCCTCCTCATGCACGTGCTCTCGGTAGCATCGTGCGCGAGTGACGTGGGTCTCACTACCCCCGGACGGGGGTGAGGAGGTGGTGCGGTGGACGGCAGCGCCGGAGAAGCCGTGGACGTACGGGCAGCACTCCTGCGGATGCGCAGGTCGGCCATGCTGCCCGTGACGTTCGGCGGGCTGGTGTCGCAGCCCGGTGCGGCGTACTTCCGGATCACCGAGCTGTCCGGCGCCGACACCGAGTCGCTGCGCGGGCTCCAGGTGCGCACGGGCAACGGCCTCGGCGGCAAGACGCTGGCCCTGCGGCGGCCGTACGCCGTCACCGACTACGGCTCCTCGCGCACCATCAGCCACGAGTACGACGCCGCCGTCGCCGGCGAGGGGCTGCGCTCGGTGCTCGCCGTGCCGATCGTCGTCCACCGGCAGGTCCGCGGGGTGCTCTACGGGGCGCTGCGGGAGGCCTGCATGATCGGCGACCGCCCGCTCGCCGCCGCGATGGACGCCGCCCGCGACCTGGAGCAGGCGATCGTGGCGCGGGACGAGGCGCGGCGGCTGCTGGCGTCCTGCCAGCCGCCGGTCGTCACGGCCAACCCGCGGGCGTGGGAGGAGGTCCGCGACGCGCACCGCGAGCTGCGCGGGCTCGCCGTCCGCATCGGCGACCCGGGGCTGCGGCGCGAACTGCTGGCCGCGTGCGCGCGGCTGGCCTCCGCGGCGGTGCCGGCGGCGCCGGCGCGGCGCGCGCCGGTCGCCCAGCTCACCGCGCGTGAGCTGGACGTCCTCGCGGCGATCGCCTCCGGCGCGACCAACGCGGGGGCCGCTGCGCGGCTGCGGCTCCAGCCCGAGACGGTCAAGTCCTACTTGAAGTCGGCCATGCGCAAGCTCGGCGCCCACACCCGCCTCGAGGCCGTGACCTCGGCCCGGCGCTCGGGCCTTCTGCCGTAGCCCCGCGGGGCCCGCCTCCAGCCCTGCGGGCTGCCGCTTTCTGCCGTCCCGGGACCGTCCCTTTCGTCGTGGCTGGTCGCGCAGTTCTCCCCCAGGCTCCGCCCGGGAGGTGCCCCCACGCGCCCCTGATGGTTACCCTCGCTGCGCAGGGTGAGCGTTTGTAGGGGCGCGGGGAACTGCGCGACCAGCCCACCACCGGCGGACGATCGCGTATGCCACCGCACGTGGCAGCCCGTTGCGAAAACAGGGCGCGCGCAGCGGAAGAGCGCATGTAGCGTGCGAGGCGTGAGCCTCGAAAGAGTGGGCGGCTTCGCCGCGATGTCGGTCGTGCTGGTCCTGATCCCGGGACCGAGCGTCCTGTTCGTGCTCGGACGAGCACTCGCGCACGGGCGGCGCACCGCCCTGGGAAGCGTGCTCGGCAACGCGATCGGCGCCTACGTGCTGAGCGCGACCGTCGCGATCGGCCTCGGCGAGCTCGTGTCGCGCTCCGTCGCGCTGTTCGCCGCACTCAAGCTGGCCGGCGCGGCCTACCTGGTCTTCCTCGGCGTGAAGGCCTTCCGGCAGCGCCGGGTGCTGGCCGGGGCCGTGGGCGGGGAAGGCTCCGCGGAGGGGGCCCCGGCGGCGCGCCGCAGCGATGTGCGTACGCTGTGGGAAGGCTTTGTCGTGGGTGCCACGAACCCCAAGACGATGGTGTTCTTCGCCGCCGTCCTGCCGCAGTTCGTGGACCGCGGCGCGGGCCGCGTGCACGAGCAGATGCTGCTGCTCGGCCTCGTGTTCACGGTCATCGCGCTGCTCTTCGACAGCATGTGGGCGCTGACCGCGTCGGCCGCGCGCACCTGGTTCGCCTCGTCCCCGCGGCGGCTCGCGGCGGTGGGCGGGACGGGCGGCCTGGCGATGATCGGCCTGGGCGTGGCGGTCGCCGTGACGGGGCGCGCCGACTCGTAGGACCTGGTCACGGGGCATGTGATCAGGCGCACACACCGGGCGTCAGCGAAACGTTTGCGTTTCGATAAGGGCCGACGTAACGTCGTTCGAGTACGAAACCGTTTCGTTTTTCCTGCGGTACTGCCGTACAGCCCTACGTCCCAGCCCGGGAGCTCCGCCTGATGTCATCCCAGTCCGCGGCCGACGTCCCCGTCGACCGGCTCACGAAGTCCGCGCCGGGCACCTCCGGCGGCGCGCCCGCGCCCACCGAGCGGGCCAACCACCGCTGGTGGGTCCTGGCCGTCATCGCCATCGCCCAGCTCATGGTGGTGCTCGACGCCACCGTCGTGACGATCGCCCTGCCCTCCGCCCAGGAGGCCCTGAAGTTCTCCGACGGCAACCGGCAGTGGATCGTCACCGCCTACTCGCTGTCCTTCGGCTCGCTGCTGCTCGTGGGCGGCCGCCTCGCGGACCTCATCGGCCGCAGAATCGTCTTCCTCGTCGGCGTGGTCGGCTTCGCGGGCGCCTCCGCCTTGGCCGGCGCCGCCCAGAACTTCGAGGTGCTGGTCACCGGCCGCGCCCTCCAGGGCCTGTTCGGCGCCCTGCTCGCCCCGGCGGCGCTGTCGCTGCTCAACACGACCTTCACCGATGTGAAGGAGCGCGCGAAGGCGTTCGGCATCTACGGCGCCATCGCCGGCGCCGGCGGCGGTGTCGGCCTGCTGCTCGGCGGCGTGCTGACCAAGAACCTCAACTGGCGCTGGACGCTCTACGTCAACCTGATCTTCGCGGTCGTCGCGTTCATCGGCGGCATGATGCTGCTGCGCAAGGGCGCGCCCGCCGACCGGCAGCGGCTGGACATCCCCGGCACCCTGCTGGTCACCGTCGGCCTCTTCGGCATCGTCTACGGCTTCTCCAACGCCGAGACGCACGACTGGAGCTCCCCGCTGACCTGGGGCTTCCTGGGCGGCGGCGCGCTGCTGGTGGCCGTCTTCAGCTGGTGGCAGACCCGGATCGCGCACCCGCTGCTGCCGATGCGCGTGCTGCTGGACCGCAACCGCGGCGCCTCCTTCACGGTGCTGGCCATCTCCGGCGCGGGTATGTTCGGCGTCTTCCTCTTCCTGACGTACTACCTCCAGCTGACCCTGCGGTACGACGCGGTCAAGACCGGTCTGGCGTTCCTGCCGATGATCGGCGCCCTGATGGTCGCGGCGCAGCTCACCACGAACACGCTGCTGCCGAAGTTCGGCCCGCGCTGGATCGTGACGTCCGGCATGGTGCTGGCGGCCGGCGGCATGGCCTGGATGACCAACCTGGGCCTGACCAGCAGCTACGCCGCGAACGTGCTGCCGCCGCTGCTGGTGACCGGCTTCGGTATCGGCCTGGTGATGCCCGCCGCGATGAGCGTGGCCACCGAGCGGATCGCCGAGCAGGACGCGGGTGTGGCCTCCGCGGCCGTCAACACCATGCAGCAGGTGGGCGGTTCGATCGGTACCGCGCTGCTGAACACGCTGGCCGCCAGCGCGCTGACCGCGTACCTGGCCGACCACACCGGCCCGATGGCCAAGGCGAACGCGGCGCTGCACAGCTACGCCACGGCCTACTGGTGGTCGGCGGGCTTCTTCCTGGTCGGCGGCATCCTCGCGGCGCTCATGTACCGCAGCGGGCGCACCACCCCGCCGGCCGGCGGCGAGGCGGTCGCCGCCGTCCACATGTGAGCCACCGGGGCGCAAGCCCCGGGCTCCCCGGAACACCCGGTACCGCCTGAGCGGACGGTACCGGGCCGGGGGCCGGCAGCCGGGTCATCGTGGGGACGGGACACCCGGCGACACCGGCCCCCCAACACACCACCGCCCCGTCGGTCGCGTCCCCCGCGCGCCGGCGGGGCGGTCCCGTGTCCGCGGGCCCCTCACCCGGACGGCCGTCGCGCCACGGGGCGCGGCACGGGCCCGCGGCTACGGTGGAGGCCATGGAAGCCAGCGTGCGGCCGCTGTACGTCCCGGTACGCTCCGGGCCCGCCGGGCTCGTCGTCCGGCTGTGGCGCACCCCCGCGGGGGGCCGTACAGCGGTGGCCTTCACGTCGGACCGGCGGCTGCGGGCGGCGCTGGGGCCCTGCCAGCCGTGGATCCGGCTCTCCCCCAGCGCGCTGCGCCGCCTGTCGGAGCCCCTGGGCGCGACGTCCCTCACGGTGGACCCGCTGCTCTTCTCGCGGCCCGCGGGCGTGCCCTGAGGGCGGCCCTGCGGGACCGCCGCCGAGTGGCCGGCTATCCGGGCTGGACGTCCCCCGAGGTGGTCGCGGGGACCTCGCGGCGGGCACGGAGGTCGCCCGGGGGGATGCCGGGGTGGTGCTCGGCCGCGGAGAGGCGCGGGCCCGCCGCCGGGGGGCCGTCGCCGAGGGCGAGCCGGGAGACGATGCGGTAGCGGTCGCCGCGGTAGACGGAGTGCACGTACTCCACGGGGCGCCCGTCCACGTCCTTGGTGAGCCGCTCGAAGAGCAGCGCGGGCGACAGCACCGGCACCCCGATGAGCCGCGCCTCCTCCTCGTTGGTGACGGTGGGCTCGATGGACTGCACGGCCTCGTGCACCCGCACCCCGTGCCGCTCGCGCAGGAAGTCGTAGAAGTCGCCGGACTCCATGTCGCCGGGGCCGAGTCCGGGCACGAGCGCGGCGGGCACGTGCAGGTACTCGATGGCCATGGGCTCGTCGTCGACGAGCCGCAGCCGCGCGATGTACGTGATCTCCGCCGCCGGTGAGATGTGCAGCCGGCGGCCGACGCGCGCGCCCGCCTGCACGGTGGTGAACTCCAGGACGCGGCTGGCCCAGGTGCCCGACGCCTGCGGCAGGCGGTAGGCGTCGCGGGCCGGCGCGAGTTCCTGGGTGATCTTGGCGCGGGCGACGAACATCCCGCGGCCGTGCTCGCGCACCAGCAGCCCGGTGGTGACCAGTTCGTCCACCGCGGAGCGCAACGTCGGCCGGGAGACGCCGAGTTGCTCGCACAGCGTGCGTTCCGAGGGGATCGGGTCGCCGGGGGCGCAGGACTCGACGAGTTCCATCAGGTAGTCGCGGACCCGTTCGCGTTTCACCGCGGATCGCGACGGCTCGCTCACCATGACGTGTGTCCCTTCCAGTCGACAGCCCGTCGGTGGCCGACGGTGGCTTGTCCACCCTCGTCCGCCGAGGTTATCCAGATGTTGACCAGCGCGCCAGCCGCTGTGAGCAGCCGCAGCGCTGGAGACGACCGTATACGACCCGATTTTCGGGTCGTGCGCAGGGCCTTGACGTGACCAGTGGTCTATGCCACCTTCAGCGCACAGCTCTAGACCACTTGCAAGTGGTAAACACCAGCCCTGCGCTTCCGAGGTGACACCCCCGTGCGTTCTCCTGTGAGATCCAGACTTCTCCCCGCCGCCGCGCTCGCCCTCGCGGCCGCCCTGAGCCTGACCGCCTGCGGCGGCTCGTCCTCCGACTCCTCCGACAAGTCCCCGGGCTCCGCGGGCGGTTCGGACTCCCCGGCGAAGCTCACCGTGTGGTTCATGCAGGACAGCATGTCGGACGCGGTGGTCAGCCGGTTCAAGACCAGCTACGAGGCCGCGCACAAGGGCGTCACCCTGGACATCCAGATCCAGCAGTGGGACGGCATCGGCCAGAAGATCATCAGCGCCCTGGCCAGCAAGGACGCCCCAGACGTGATCGAGGTCGGCAACACCCAGGTCGCCCAGTACGCGGCCAGCGGCGGCGTCACGGACCTCACGGACAAGGTCGCCGACCTCCAGGGCTCGGACTGGATCCCGGGCCTCGCCGACCCGGGCAAGATCGACGGCAAGCAGTACGGCGTCCCGTGGTACGCCGCCAACCGCGTGGTGATCTACAACAAGGACCTCTTCGCCAAGGCCGGCATCACCGCGCCGCCGAAGACCCGCGACGAGTGGATCCAGGACACCACCAAGCTCAACACCGGCGGCAACGACGGCATCTACCTGCCCGGCCAGACCTGGTACGCGCTCGCGGGCTTCGTCTGGGACGAGGGCGGCGACCTCGCGGTCAAGGACGGCGACTCCTGGAAGGGCGCGCTGGACACCCCGCAGGCGCAGGCGGGCATGGCCTTCTACAAGCAGCTCCAGGCGCTCGGCAAGGGCCCCAAGGACGCCGACGAGGCCAAGCCGCTGCAGGCGGACGTCTTCGCCAAGGGCAAGACCGCGCAGATCATCTCGGTGCCCGGCGGCGCCGCGGTCATCGAGCAGGCCAACCCGGCGATGAAGGACAAGATCGGCTTCTTCACGATCCCCGGCAAGACCGCCGACAAGCCCGGCGCGGTCTTCACCGGCGGCTCCGACCTGGTGATCCCGGCCGCGTCCAAGCACCAGGACCAGGCCTACCAGGTGGTCAAGGCACTGGCCGGCACGGACTTCCAGACCGACATGGCCAAGGCGATGAGCTACGTGCCCAACCGCACCTCGCTCGGCTCCGTACTGGCCGGCAACCCGGGCGCGTCGGTCATGGCGGCCGGAGCGGTGAACGGCCACGCCACCCCCAACTCCCCCAACTGGGCGGCGGTCGAGGCGAACAACCCGATCAAGCAGTACATGACGCAGGTGCTCACCGGCGCCGACCCGGCGACCGCCGCCAAGACCGCCGACGACGCGATCGACAAGGCCCTCACGTCCGCCTCCTGACCGCCCGCCCGTAGGTCCGGGCCGCCCGCCCGGACCTCGGCCCCGCCCCGCCGACACCCGAGGAGTCCCCGTGTCCACCGCCCGCTCCGCCGCCGCACCACGGCCGGCCGTCATGGATCCGCCGCCGCCGGCGCCGCCGCGGGCCCGGAAGGGCCGCCGGCGGGGCCGGGCGGTCGCCGCCCTCTGGCCCTACCTGCTGGTCGCCCCGACCGTGGTGGGAGCGGCGTTCCTGCTGGCCTATCCACTGGTCAGGAACATCGTGATGTCCTTCCAGCACTTCGGCCTCGGGGAGCTGATCCGCGGCGGGGCGACCTGGGCCGGCTTCGCCAACTACCGGACGGTGCTGGACGATCCGGAGTTCTGGACGGTCGTGCGGCGCACGGTGTGGTGGACCGCGCTGAACGTCGCGCTGATCATGGTGCTGGGCACGCTGGTCGCCCTGATGCTGGTCCGGCTCGGCAAGCGGATGCGGCTGGCGGTGATGAGCGGGCTGGTGCTGACCTGGGCGACCCCGGTCATCGCCGCCACCACCATCTTCCAGTGGCTCTTCCAGTCCCGTTTCGGAGTGGTCAACTGGGCACTGGTCAAGCTGGGCTTCGACTCCTACCGCGACTACTCGTGGTTCGCGCACGGCACCGCCACCTTCTCGATCCTGGTGGTGCTCGTGGTGTGGCAGTCCGTGCCCTTCGCGGCGCTGACCCTCTACGGCGGCCTGACGACGATCCCCGCAGAGCTGTACGAGTCGGCGCGGATCGACGGCGCGGGCGCCTGGCAGACCTTCCGGCTGGTGACCTTCCCGATGCTGCGGCCGCTGTTCGCGCTCATCACCTCGCTCGAAGTGATCTGGTGCGCCAAGGCCTTCACGCAGATCTGGGTGATGAGCGAGGGCGGCCCGAACGGCGCCACGACGACGCTGCCGGTCTACGCCTTCCAGATCGCCCAGAGCCTGCACAAGTACGACCTCGGCGCGGCCGTCTCCACCCTGACCGTACTGATCCTGCTCGGCGCGCTCGTGTTCAACCTGCGCCGGATGTTCCACCAGGAGGGCGCGCTGTGACCGCTTTGACCACTGGTAAGGCGCCACAGGTGGCACGGGCGCCGCGGGCGCTCCGCCGCCGGCCGCGCGCGAGCCGGCTGCCGCTCAACCTGGCCGCGCTGCTGACCCTGGCGGTCTCCGTCTTCCCCGTCTACTGGATGGTGGTGACCGCTTTCAAGCCGTCCGCCGACATCCAGTCCGACACCCCGTCCTTCCTGCCGCTGCACCCCACGCTCGCGCACTTCCGCACCGCCGTGGACTCCCCCGGCTTCGGCACCTTCTGGCGCAACAGCCTCACCGTGACGCTCGGCGCGGTGCTGATGTCGCTGGTGGTGGCGCTGCTCGCGGCCTTCGCGGTCGGCCGGATGCGCTGGCACGGGCGGCGCGCCTTCCTGCTGATGGTGTTCGTCGCGCAGATGGCGCCGTGGGAGGCGCTGCTGATCCCGATGTACGTGATCGCGCGGGACACCGACATGCTCGACAAGCTGTCGATGCTGACGCTGGTCTACTTCATGACGACGCTGCCCTTCACCATCGTCACGCTGCGCGGCTTCCTCGCCGCGATCCCGGTGGAGCTGGAGGAGGCCGCGCAGGTCGACGGCTGCACCCGGCCCGCGGCCTTCCGCCGAGTGACCTTCCCGCTGCTCGCGCCCGGCCTGCTGTCGACGTCGCTGTTCGGCTTCATCACGGCGTGGAACGAGTTCGCCTTCGCCAACACGCTGATCATCAAGAACCAGGACGCCCGTACGCTGCCGGTCTGGCTGGCGTCGTTCAGCAACGTCTTCGGCACGGACTGGGGCGCCACGATGGCCGCCTCGTCGCTCTTCATGCTGCCGGTGCTGGTGGTCTTCCTGCTGCTCCAGAACCGGGTGACCTCGGGCATGACCGCGGGAGCCGTCAAGGGCTGAACCCTCCCCGCCGCCGCACGCCCGGCCGCCCCCGTACGCCCCCCCGTTCCGCGCTCCCCGCCGAGCGCGCGCCCCGCCCTGCCCTGGAGAGCGACTGCCGTGATCATTCCGCACCCCACCCAATTCGCCCGGATCCCCGGCCACTTCACCTTCGACGAGACCACCGCGGTACGGGCCGACGGCGCCGCGGCCGGCGCGGCCCGGCTGCTGCGCACACTGCTCGCGCCCGCCACCGGGCTGCCGCTGCGGCCCTCCCCGGCCGGCAACGTCGTGCTGGTCGTCGACGACATGCTCGGCGGGCTCGGCGAGGAGGGCTACGGCCTGACCGTCGGCCCCGACGCGGTGCTGCTGCGCGCGGCCCGCCCGGCGGGGCTGCTGCGCGGTGTGCAGACGCTGCGCCAGCTGCTGCCGCCCGAGGCGCTGGCGGCGCAGCCGGTGGCGGGGGTGCCGTGGCGCATCCCCGGCGTGCAGATCACCGATGTGCCGCGCCACCCGTGGCGCGGCGCGATGCTGGACGTGGCGCGGCACTTCCTCCCGGTGTCCTTCCTGCGCCGCTTCACCGACCTGCTGGCCTTCCACAAGCTCAACGTGCTGCATCTGCACCTCACCGACGACCAGGGCTGGCGGATGCCGGTCACCGCCTTCCCGCGGCTCACCGAGGTCGGCGGGCGGCGCGGCGGCGACACCCCGCACGAGGGCGCCTACACCGCGGCCGAGCTGCGCGGCCTGGTCGCGTACGCCGCGGAGCGCGGGGTCACCGTGGTGCCGGAGATCGAGATGCCGGGGCACACCCGGGCGGCGCTCGCGGCGTACCCGGAGCTGGGCAACGTCCCCGGGCGGCAGCTGGACGTGTGGACCGAGTGGGGCGTGTGCGACACCGTGCTCGGCGTCCACGACGAGGTGCTGGACTTCTGCCGCACGGTGCTCGGCGAGGTGCTGGACGTCTTCCCGTCCCGCTACGTGCACATCGGCGGCGACGAATGCCCCGTCACCGAGTGGGAGACGGGCGCGGCGGCGCGCGAGCGGGCGGCGCGGCTGGGCCTGGAGTCGCCCAAGGCCCTGCACGGCTGGTTCCTCGGCCAGGTCGGCGACTTCCTGCTGGCGCAGGGCCGGCTCCCGGTGTGCTGGGCGGAGGACTCGGGCGCGCCGCCCGCGGACTTCACCGTCATGCCGTGGCGGGACGCCGACCACGGGCTCGCCGCCGCCCGGCGCGGCCACGACGTCGTCATGACGCCCTACCGCTCCACCTACCTGGACTACCCGCAGGCCGCCGGCCCCGACGAGCCGCCCGGCCAGGCAGGCGGGGTGCTGGACCTGCGCACGGTGCACGCCGGCGACGTCGTCCCGCCCGACTGGGAGCCGGAGGCCGCCGCCCGGGTGCTCGGCACGCAGGGGCAGCTGTGGACGGAGTACGTGACGACCGCCGCCCAGGCCGAATACCTCGCCTTCCCGCGGCTGGCCGCGCTCGCCGACCGGGCGTGGAACCCGGCCAGCCGCTGGAGCGCCGACTTCCGCCCCGCGCTGCCCGCCCACCAGTCCCGGCTGGACGCGCTGCGCGTGCACCACCGCCGCGACCCCGACGCCGCCCCCGCGACCGTCTCCCCGGCCTCCCCGCGCTGAAGCGCCGGACGCCGCGCGGCCCCCGACCCGCCGGGCCCCGAGCCCGGCGTGCACCATCTCCCTCCCCTCGGCCCACTTGGCCACCGGACCCAACCACCCCACTGGAAAGGGATCACCGTGTCAGGTACGACCGCACGAAGCACCACCGCACGCACCCCACGCCGCCGCCCGGTCCGCATGCGCGCCGCCATGGCGCTGTGCGCGGCCGCCGGGCTCGGCTGCGCGGCCCTCACCGCGCTGCCCGCCTCCGCCGCCCAGGACGCGCTGACCGCGCAGTACCGCACCAGTGCGACGGGCGCGACCGCCGACCAGTCGGAGCCCTGGCTCCAGGTCACCAACACCGGCAGCGCGTCCGTACCGCTCAACCAGGTCACCCTGCGCTACTACTTCAAGTCCGACGGCCCCTCCGTCTCCTACCGCTTCGCCTGCTCCTGGGCCGTCAAGGGCTGTGCGAACATCACCGGCACCTTCGGAACCCTCGCCCACCCCACCGCGACCGCCGACCGCTACCTGGAGATCGGCTTCACCTCGGGCGCCGGCTCGCTGGCCCCCGGCCAGAGCACCGGCGACATGCAGCTGCGCTTCTACCGCGCCGACTGGCAGACCCTCACCCAGTCCGACGACTACTCCTTCGGCGGCAGCCAGACCTCGTACGCGAACTGGCCGAAGATCACCGTGCAGGACAACGGCTCGGTCGTCTTCGGCACCGCCCCCGCGGGCAACGACCCCACGTCGCCGCCCACCACCCCGCCGACGACCCCGCCCACCTCCGGAGGCGGCGGCGACGACCCGGGCGCGCCCGCGCTCTTCGACGACTTCTCCTACAACTCCAGCTCGGACGCGGCCATTTCGCAGCACGGCTGGACGGTCAAGTCCGGCCAGGGCGGCCCCGGCGTGGCGGGCGCGACCTGGGCGCCCGGCGACATCACCTTCGCCGCCGACGGCAGCAACCGCGTCATGGACCTCAAACTCACCACCGACGGCACCGCTTCCGGCACCCGGGAGACCGAACTCCAGACCACCGCCCGGAAGTTCAAGAACGGTACGTACGCGGCCCGGGTCCGCTTCGGCGACTCCCCGGACAGCGGCCCGGACGGCGACCACATCAACCAGACCTTCTTCACCTTCACCCCGCTCAACGCGCCCATGGATCCCGACTACAGCGAGCAGGACTTCGAGTACCTGCCCAACGGCGGCTGGGGCGAGACGCAGAACATCATGTACGAGACGTCCTGGGAGACGTACAACCCCGACCCGTGGAACGCCGTCAACACCCACGGGCAGCAGTACGGCAGCCTCAACGGCTGGCACGACCTCCAGATCACCATCGACAACACCAACATCACCTACTACATCGACGGCCAGGTCGTCGCCACGCACGGCGAGCCCAACCTGCCCGAGACGCCGCAGTGGATCGACTTCAACCACTGGCTCATCGACCTCACGGGCCAGACCAGCAGCACGTCGCGCTCCTACCACGAGCAGGTCGACTACGTCGTCTTCGTCAAGGACCAGGTGCTGACCCCCGCGCAGGTCAACTCCCGCGTCGCCGGCTACCGCACGGCGGGCACCGCGTTCACGGACACCGTGCCCAATCCGTGAGCCATGAGCCGCGCCCGGCGGGTTTCCGTTATCCGCCGGGCGTGGCACCGTCTCCTGTCCGGGGGAGGTGCCGTCCCGGACGGCACCGACGGACCATGGACGACGGAAGATCGGAACGGAGCAGCATGCGCGCAGACGGCCGTGTCGGACCCGACCCCGCGCTGGTGACGGCCGCGCGAGCGGGCGACCAGCAGGCCCTCGACCGGCTGGTCGCGCAGTGCCTGCCGCTGGTCTACAACATCGTGGGCCGCGCGCTCGACGGGCACGACGACGTCGACGACGTGGTGCAGGAGACGCTGCTGCGGGTCGTCCGCGGCCTGGACGGGCTGCGCGACCCGGCGGCCTTCCGCTCCTGGCTGGTGGCCATCGCCGTACGCCAGGTGCGCGACCGCGAGCAGGCCCGCAAGGCGTCCTGGCACCACCAGACGGCTCTCGACGCCGCCGAGCTGATACCCGACCCCGCCTCCGACTTCGCCGCCCTCACCATCCTGCGGCTCGGCCTCACCGACCAGCGGCGGGAGATCGCCGAGGCGACCCGCTGGCTCGACGGCGACGACCGCACGCTGCTCGCGCTGTGGTGGCTGGAGGAGACCGGCGACCTCGGCCGCGCCGAACTCGCGGACGCGCTCGGCCTGTCCAGGCAGCACGCGGCGGTCAAGGTCCAGCGCATGAAGGAGCAACTGGACGTCTCCCGCGCGGTCGTCCGCGCCCTCGGCGCCGCCCAGCCCTGCGACGGGCTGCGGCACGCCGCCGCCGGGTGGGACGGGGTGCCGAGCCCGCTGTGGCGCAAGCGCCTGGCCCGGCACATCCGCGGCTGCGCCGACTGCACCGCGCGGACCGGCGGGCTGCTGCCGATGGACCGGCTGCTGAGCGGGCTGCCGCTGCTGCCGGTGCCGATCGGGCTCGGCCTCGGCCACGCGGCGGGCTCCGGGGCCGCCGCAGGCTCCGCGGCCGGCTCGGGTGCCGTCGACCCCGCGGGCCTCGCAGGGCCCGCGCACACACCCCCCACCCAGGCCGCGTCCCATGCCGCGGCCCCGCGCACCGCTCCGGGGCACCCCCCACGCCGGAGCGGTGCGCGGCACGGACACCGGGCCAGGCCCCGGCTGCTGCACGGCCCCGCCGGGGTGACCACCGCCGCGGCTGGCACCGTCGCCGCGGTCGCGGCGGGCGCGCTGCTGGCCGTCCACCTCTCCGCGGGCGGCGGCTCCGCACCCGCCGCCGACGCCTCCGCCACACCGCGCCCCACGGCGAGCAGCACCGCGCCCGCCGCCGCGCCCACCAGCACCGCGCCGTCCCCCACGACGGCCACGCCCACCCCGAGCCGTTCCTCCGCCACGCCCACCCGCAAGGCCGCCACCCACGCCCCGGCCAAAGCCGCGCCGCCCGCCGCCCCCGCGTCCTCGACCCGCAAGGGCGTCGGCGTCTGGTCCTTCGACGGGGTCGACTCCGCCCTCGGCAAGTCCGGCGCGAGCTGGTATTACACCTGGTCCACCACCCACAGCGGCGTCAGCGGCCCCGGCTTCGTCCCGATGGTCTGGGGCTCGGCGAGCACCGACGCGGCCTCGCTCGCCCAGGCGAAGAAGGCCGGCCCGTACCTGCTGGGCTTCAACGAGCCCGACATGTCCGCCCAGTCCAACATGAGCGTGGACCAGGCGCTCTCGCTGTGGCCGAAGCTCATGGCCAGCGGGAAGGTGCTGGGCAGCCCCGCCGTCGCGTACGGCGGCGACACCCCGGGCGGCTGGCTGGACCGCTTCATGTCCGGGGCGAAGTCGAAGGGCTACCGCGTCGACTTCGTCGCCCTGCACTGGTACGGCGGCGACTTCCGCACCCCCGAGGCGGTCGCCCAGCTCAAGTCCTACCTCCAGGCGGTGTACAACCGCTACCACAAGCCGATCTGGCTCACCGAATTCGCCCTCATCGACTTCTCCGACGGCACGCGCTTCCCGACCGACGCGCAGCAGGCCGCGTTCGTGACGTCGGCGACGAAGATGCTCGACGGGCTGCCGTACCTCCAGCGCTACGCGTGGTTCGGCCTCGGGGCGGACGACACGAAGCCCAGCAGCGGGCTCTTCCGCAGCGGCGCGGCCGAGACGGCCGCAGGGCGGGCGTTCGAGTCGGCGAAGTAGGTTGCCGGGGGCCACCGGCTGTCGCGGGGGGCTTATCCGGCGGTGAACGTCACCTCAGGCGTTGCTTCCGGGTCCGTCGTCGCCAGCAGGCGCAGGGCCTCGGACGTCAGCGATGTGCGGTCGGCCGCGGACAGCGGGGCGAAGTGCGTGACCTCCACCGCCGCCGTGCCCTTCGCCCGCGCAAAGCGCCACGTGCCGGCCACGAAGCCGTCGACCAGGATCGTGCCGCGCACGATGCCGTTCACCGTCATGACCCGCGAGCGGTGCGCCTCCGGCACGATACGGGTCCGGTCGGCGTGCGCCAGCAGGACGTTGTCGAAGTCGGCGACGAAGCGGGCCGTCACCGGCACGTCGGAGTCGGTCAGTTCGGCGTCCGGCAGGTCGTACAGCTCCCGGCCGTCCTCGGCCGTGTACGTGCGCAGGTCCAGCCCGGAGAAGGCGGACTTCAGGCCCGTCAGACCGGACCACTTCTGGAGGTCCGCGGGGGCGGCGGGGCCGAAGGCGGCGAGGTAGCGGCGGACGACGTCCGCGCTGTCCGCCGGCTGCGCCGCCCTCGCCTGCTCGGCCCCGAGCCACTCGTCCAGCAGGCCGTACGTCGTCCCGCCGTTCGCGCCCCACACCCCGCGGGGCGGCAACTGCACGAGGGGCAGCCACGAGCGCAGCGCGTGCACCAGCGCCGCCGGATCCGCGGCGGGGAAGCGGGGCGCGAGCGCCGCGCGCAACTCCGCGGGGGTGCGCGGCTTCTCGCGCAGCAGCGCGCGGCCCTCCGCGGTCAGCGCGGCCTCGTCCACCCCCGCGAGCCCCTTCGCCCACTGCGAGTTCGCGAACGACCGCCGCAGCATCGGTGCCAGCCACGGCCGCAACCCCAACGCGTCCCGCGCCGTGACCAGATGCACGGTGCTGCGCATCATCGCCAGCCGGACGACGCGCCGTTCGGTGAGCAGCCGCCCCAACTCGGCGACGTCGAAGCCGTCGAGCCGGCTCCACAGCCCCGGGTACGGGGAGGAGGGCACCTGCGACTGCATGCCCAGCAGATGCGCGACGACGCCCTCCGCGGTGGTTGCCGGCCCGGCGCGGTGGAGGAGGTGCTGGCGGGTGAGGAGCGTGCGGTTGAGCGTGCGCTGGCTGAGGGGCATGGGCTTTACGGTAGGGGGCGATGCGGACAGGTGCGGTCCGCGTTGGTTGTCTTTGTTTTGCCCGCCCCGCCCACCCGTGCGGGTGCTTGGCCGTCTGCCGGTGCCACCGGTGGGTGGGTCGGGTGCCGCCCCGGGGCACCTCCTCGGAATGCGCGTCCGACCTCATGCGTCGGGTGGCGGCTCCCGGGTGCGCATTCCTGCGGGGGCACCCCGGACCGTCCCCCTCCGGGAGCGTTGGCGGCGTTCCGCCCGGTGGGGGTGAGAAAGACGGGGGCTGCGGCTCCCCGCCGATAGCCACACAACGGCGGGCTCGCCGCCGATGGCGACCGAGCCCCACGGGAAGACCGTCAGTCGACATCCGATCTGCACGGGTGGTGCGGGTGGGAAACACCGCGCCGGAGGCGCCCAGCGCCGGGTGCGGGGGCGAGGGGGCCCGGCCCCGTCGGGAGGTCGCGGACGGTGCGGATTGGGGACAGGGCCAGGATCAGCGCCGCGAGCGGGATGCCCGCCGTCATGACGGCCATCGCGGCGCGGGCGCCGAGAGCCGTACCGAGAGCGCCGCCGAACAGCGCGCCGAGCGGAATCGTGCCGTAGCCGAGGAAAGCCGTGCTCGCGGTGAGGCGGCCGAGGAGTTCGGGCGGGCAGTAGCGCTGCTGGAAGCTCGCCTTGATGACGTTGCCGGCGACGACACCCGCGGTGACGCAGAAGCCGCCGGCCACGAAGAGCAGGACGCCGGCGCCGGGGGTGGTGAGTGGCATGAGCAGGGCGAGGACGGGGACGGCCAGTTCGAAGAGCAGCGTGGCGCGGGCGGTGCCGATGCGGTGGGCGACCCGGCGGGCGGTGAACGCTCCGGCGACGCCGCCCGTGCTCGTGGCGGCGATGAGCGTGCCGACGAGGCCGGGGGGCAGGCCGACGGTGCGGACGAGGAAGACGACCTGCAGGGACTGGTAGCCCATGAGGACCAGGTTGGAGGCGGCTCCGAAGAGGGTGAAGGTGCGGAACCAGGGGTCGCCCGCGATGAGGCGCAGGCCCGCGCGGACCTCGCGGGCCAGCGATCCGCGGCGGCGGGCGCGGGTGGCGCGGGGCTCCCGGTGGCGGATGCCGGCCAGGCAGAGGAGGGAGACGAGAAAGGTCGCGGCATTGGCGAACAGCCCGTTCACCGCTCCGGCGAGCTGCGCGATCACGCCGCCGGAGCCGAGCCCGGCGAATTGCGCGGCGGAGGCGCTGCCGTGCAGTTTGGCGTTGCCCTCGGGCTGGTCGGCGGGCTCCAGGAGGGTGGGGAGGTAGGCGGTGTAGGCGGTCTGGAAGAAGACGGCCGCGGTGCCCGCCAGCAGGGCCACCGCGAGGAGCAGCCCCATGCTCAGCAGCCCGCACCGCGCGGCGAGGGGCGCGGAGGCGAAGAGCGCGAGGGAGAGCGCGGCCGAGGACATCATGACCGGGCGGCGCGGCAGCCGGTCCACCCATGCGCCGACCGGCAGTCCGACGAGCAGCCAGGGCGCCCAGGCGGCGGCGCCGAGCAGCCCGACCTCGAACGTCCCGGCGTGCAGCGTGGAGACGGCGACCAGCGGCATCGACACCCCGGTGACGGACGCGCCGAACTTGCCCGCGGTCTCGCCGCACCAGAGCAGGCGGAAGTCGCGGTGGCGGCGCAGCAGGCCGCCGCGGTTCATCCGGTGCCCCGGGGCCGGCGGGGGAAGGCCTGCAGCTGGACGACGACGGGGAGCGCGTCGGGCGCGGGTTCGGCGTCGGGGGCGGGGGTGTGGCGTGCGACGACGGCCGCGAGTTCCGCGTTGAGCGCCCTGAGCTGGTCGGGTGTGAGCCGCAGGTCGCGCCAGTCGGCGATGGAGCCGGCGGTGCGCCAGTCGGTGTCCCAGTCCTCGTTGACGTAGGCGGTGACGCGGTTGAAGTACTGGTGCAGCAGTTCGTGCAGGTAGACGCCGAAGGCGCCGCGGCTGTCGGGGTCGTCGCGGAAGTCGGCGCTGTTGAGCTCGTTGGTGGTGTCCACCCGGCGCCACCAGCGCTCCCGCTTGGTGCCGCGGCCGACCTCCTCCTCGATGAAGTCGTGCTCGGCGAGATGCCGCAGGTGCCAGCTGACGGTGCCGGTGTTCTCGCCGAGGCGCTCGGCGAGGGTGGTGGCGGTGGCGGGGCCGTCCAGGCTGAGGAGTTCGAAGATCTTCATCCGCAGCGGGTGGGCGAGCCCGCGCAGGCTGCGGGCGTCGATACGGCGGGTGGGCCGCGGGGGGACGGGTGCGTCGGGCGGGGTCGTGTCGGGCATGGGGGCAGTCTAGGGTGCAGAGGATACTCTGCATAGAGTCCTCTGCAGAGGAGTCTCTGCATGATGGGCGGGCCGCGCCCAGGGGAGCCGTACGGGCGCGGTCAGGCGGGCAGGGCGTGGATCGGCGTCGATGCGCCGGTCAGCGGCGCCCCCGTGGCGCCGGTGCGGCACGCCAGGATCTCGGCGGTGATCGACAGCGCCGTCTCCTCCGGTGTCCGGGCGCCGAGGCCGAGGCCGATCGGGGAGCGCAGCCGGGCCAGGGCGGCGGCGGGGACGCCGGCCGCGCGCAGCCGGGCCATGCGGTCGGTGTGGGTGCGGCGCGAGCCCATCGCCCCGACGTAGCCGACCGGCAGGCGCAGCGCCCGGGCCAGGACGGGCACGTCGAAGCGGGTGTCGTGGGTGAGGACGCACACCGCCGTACGGGCGTCGAGGCGGCCCGCCGCGGCTTCGGCGCCGAGGTAGCGGTCGGGGTGGTCGACGACGACCTCGGCCGCGTCCGGGAAGCGCCGCGGTGTGGTGAAGACGGGCCGCGCGTCGCAGACCGTGACGCGGTAGCCGAGGAAGGACCCGGCGCGGGCGAGCGCCGCGGCGACGTCGGTCGCCCCGAACACCAGCATCCGCGGCGGCGCGGCGTGCGACTCGGCCAGCAGCGTCAGCGGCTCGCCGCAGTTGCTGCCGTCCGCGCCGATCACGAAGGTGCCGGTGCGCCCGGCGGCGAGCAGCGCGCGGGTCATGGCGGCCGCGGTGGCGTCGAGCCGCTCGTCGCCGAGGCCGCCCTCGTCACGCAGGTCCGGGCGTACGAGGAGGGCGCGGCCCAGGAGTTCGGCGGGGCCCGCCACGATCCGGGCGAGCGCCGACACCTCGCCCGCGGCGAACGCGGCCAGCGCCGCGGCGACTTCGGGGCGGGCGGCGGGGTCGACGCGCTGGACGAGGACGTCGATCTCGCCGCCGCAGGTCAGGCCCACGGCGAAGGCGTCGTCGTCGGACCAGCCGTAGCGGCGCAGCAGCGGGCGCGCCGACTCCCCCGCGGCCAGGGCCTCCTGGCACAGCAGGTAGACGTCGGCCTCCACGCAGCCCCCGGACACGCTGCCGAGGGCGGCGCCGTCCTCGTCGACGGCGAGCGCGGCCCCGGGCGGCCGCGGCGCGCTGCCGCTGACGGCCACGACCGTCGCCACCGCGAAGGACCGGCCCGCGGCGCACCACCGGTGCAGGTCGGCCGCGATGTCCAGCATCGCGCTCACCTCCTCGGGCGGTCGGTCGTCGGGCGCGGGGGCCTACGGCTGCTGCGTCAGGTGTTCCGGGCGGACCGGGGTGCGGTTCAGGGCGAGGCCGGTGGCCTGGCGGATGGCGGCCAGGATCGCCGGGGTCGAGGACAGCGTCGGCGCCTCGCCCACGCCGCGCAGGCCGTACGGGGCGTGGGTGTCGGCGAGTTCGAGGATGTCGACGGGCATGGGCGGGGTGTCGAGGATGGTCGGGATCAGGTAGTCGGTGAAGGACGGGTTGCGGACCAGCGCGGTCACCGGGTCGACGACGATCTCCTCCATCACCGCCACACCGAGGCCCTGTGTGCTGCCGCCCTGGATCTGGCCGGTGACGGACAGCGGGTTGACGGCCTTGCCGACGTCCTGCGCGCACGCCAGCTCGACGACCTTGACCAGGCCCAGCTCGGTGTCGACCTCGACGACGGCGCGGTGCGCGGCGAAGCTGTACTGGACGTGCCCGTTGCCCTGCCCGGTGCGCAGGTCGAAGGGCTGGGTGGGGCGGTGGCGGAATTCCAGCTCCAGGTCGATCGCCTGGTCGCCGAGGACGTCGGCGAGGGCAGCGAGCACCTCGCCGCCGTCCGTGACCACCTTGCCGTCCTCCAGGAGGAGTTCGGCGGTGGCCCAGGCCGGGTGGTAGGTGCCGAACCTGCGGCGGCCGAGGTCGAACACCCGCTCCCGTACGGCCTCGCAGGTGTGCTTGACGGCGCCGCCGGTCATGTACGTCTGGCGGGAGGCGGACGTCGACCCGGCCGAGCCCACGGTGGTGTCGGCGGGGGCCAACGTGACCTGGGCGACGCCCAGTTCGCTGCGGGCGATCTGCGCCTGCACCGTCACCCCGCCCTGGCCGACCTCGGCCATCGCGGTGTGCACGGTGACGACGGGCTCACCGGCGACGGCCTCGATGCGGACGCGGGCGGTGGAGTAGTCGTCGAAGCCCTCGGAGAAGCCGACGTTCTTGATGCCCACGGCGTAGCCGACCCCGCGCACGACGCCCTCGCCGTGCGTGGTGTTGGACAGCCCGCCGGGCAGGGCCCGCAGGTCGGCGCCCTCGGTGGTCTCCCACTGGCGTTCGGGCGGCAGCGGGCGGGCCTTGACGCGGCGCAGCAGTTCGGCGACGGGCGCGGGGGCGTCGACGACCTGCCCGGTGGGCATGACCGAGCCCTGGCTCATGGCGTTGCGGCGGCGGAAGTCGACGGGATCCAGGCCGAGTTCGGCGGCGAGCTTGTCCATCTGGGCCTCGTAGGCGAAGCACGCCTGGACGGCGCCGAAGCCGCGCATCGCGCCGCAGGGCGGGTTGTTGGTGTAAAGAGCGAGCGCCTCGATGTCGACGTCGTCCACGACGTAGGGGCCGACCGCGAGCGAGGCCGCGTTGCCGACGACGGCCGGTGAGGAGGAGGCGTACGCGCCGCCGTCCAGGACGATGCGGCAGCGGACGTGGGTGAGCTTGCCGTCCCGGGTCGCGCCGTGCTCGTAGGCGAGTTTGGCGGGGTGTCGGTGGACATGGCCGAAAAAGGACTCGAAGCGGTTGTAGACCATCTTCACCGGCTTGCCGGTGCGCAGCGCCAGCAGGCAGCCGTGGATCTGCATCGACAGGTCCTCGCGCCCGCCGAAGGCGCCGCCGACACCGGACAGCGTCATCCGCACCTTGCGCTCGGGCAGGCCCAGGACGGGGGCGATCTGCCGCAGGTCGGAGTGCAGCCACTGGGTGGCGACGTAGAGGTCCACGCCGCCGTCCTCCGCGGGCACCGCGAGGCCCGACTCGGGGCCGAGGAAGGCCTGGTCCTGCATACCGAAGACGTATTCGCCGCGTACCACGACGTCGGCGCGGGCGGCGGCCGCGGCCGCGTCGCCGCGCACGACCGGCTGCCGGTGGACGACGTTGGGGTGCGGGACGTGCGCCGCGTAGTGGTCGCCGCGGTCCTCCCGGTCCTCGTGCACGAGGACCGCCCCGGGGGCGGTCGCGCTCGCCTCGTCCGTGACGACGGGCAGCGGCGCGTAGTCCACGCGGATCTTCGCGGCGGCGCGGCGCGCGGTCTCCGGGTGGTCCGCGGCGACGAGCGCGACGGGCTCGCCGTGGTGGCGGACCTTGCCGACCGCGAGGACGGGCGTGTCGCGCAGCTCCAGGCCGTAGTGGCGCACCTCGGTGGGCAGGTCGTCGTGGGTGAGCACGGCGTACACCCCGGGGGTCGCGAGCGCCTCGGAGATGTCGATCGCGGTGATCCGCGCGTGCGCGACGGTGCTGCGCAGCGTGTGGCCCCACAGCATGTCCTCGTGCCACAGGTCGGAGGCGTACGCGAACTCGCCGGTGACCTTGAGCGTGCCGTCCGGGCGCAGCGTCGACTCGCCGACGCCGCCGGCCCGGCCGGCGCTGGACTGGGTGAGGCCGGCGGGGGTGAGGCGGGTGCCGTGCGCGGGGGCCATCGCGCTCACCCGGCCTGTCCGGCGCGGGCCGCGGCGAGGCGGACGGCGTCGAGGATCTTCTCGTAGCCCGTGCAGCGGCACAGGTTGCCCGACAGCGCCTCGCGGATGTCGGCGTCCGACGGCGAGGGGTTGCGCTCCAGCAGCTCGTCGGCGGCGACCAGCAGGCCCGGCGTGCAGAAGCCGCACTGCACGGCCCCGGCGTCGACGAACGCCTGCTGGACGAGCGCGAGTTCGCCGTCCGGCCCGGCCAGGCCCTCGACGGTGTCGACCCGGCATCCCTCGGCCTGCCCGGCCGCGACCAGGCAGGAGCACACCAGGACGCCGTCCAGGCGCACCGTGCACGAGCCGCACTCGCCCTGCTCGCAGGCGTTCTTGGCGCCCGGCAGGCCGAGCCGCTCGCGCAGCACGTACAGCAGGGTCTCGCCCTCCCAGACGTCGTCGGCCTGCCGCTGCCGGCCGTTGACGGTGAACGTCACGCGCACGTCCTGCTCCCCCTCTCGTCGCGGTACTGCCGCCAGGTCCATTCCAGGGTGCGCCGGGCCAGCACGCCCAGCGCGTGCCTGCGGTACGCCGCGGTGCCGCGCACATCGTCGATCGGGCTCGCGGCGGCGGCCACCAGAGCGGCGAACTCCGCTGCCGCGGACGGCGGTACGGGCCGGCCGCTGTCCCACAGCCCCTCCTCGTCGAGCACCGCGGCCAGGAACTCCTCGGCGGTGCGGGCGCGGACCGGGGTCGGGGCGGCCGAACCGATGCCGGTGCGGACGGTGCGGGTGTCCGGGTGCAGCGCGATGCCGAAGGCGCACACCGCGATCACCATCGCGTTGCGCGTGCCGACCTTGGAGAACTGCTGCGGGCCGGTCGCCCTCGCCACGTGCACGGCGCGGATCAGCTCGTCGGGCGCGAGCGCGTTGCGCTTCACGCCGGTGTAGAAGTCGTCGATCGGGATCATCCGGCTCCCCCGCACCGACTCCGCCTCGACCCGCGCGCCCGCCGCGAGCAGCGCCGGGTGGGCGTCGCCCGCGGGCGAGGCGGTGCCCAGGTTGCCGCCGACGCCGCCGCGGTTGCGGATCTGCGGCGAGGCGACCGTACGGCTCGCGAGCGCCAGGCCCGGCAGCTCGTCCCCCAGATGGTCGATGACGTGGGCGTACGGGACGGTGGCGCCGAGCCGTACGTCCGCCCCGGCGCTCTCCCACGCCGCCAGCTCGGCGATCCGGCTCAGATCCAGCAGCTGCCGCGGCCTGCGGTGGTCGTAGGTGATCTCGACCATGACGTCGGTGCCGCCCGCCAGCGGCACCGCCTCGGGGTGGGCGGCCTTGGCGGCGAGCGCCTCCTGCCAGGTGGCAGGGCGCAGGAAGTCCATGCGGTGCCTCACTCTTCGTCTCGGCGCGGGCGGCGGCTCTTCCTGTCCTGTTACACGCTGCGTACGCCCAGTACACGGCGGGTGGGCCGTACGGGTGCAGTCACCGAAACCATGAAGCGCTCGGCTGGCCGCGCCCCCCGTCTTGTAGATTCCTCTGAAAGAGACCGTGCGGAAACCCCACGGTTTCCCACCGGCCACACCGGGCGCCGACCAGCCACGCCGCGCGCCCGCGGCGGCACCACACCGGACCACGCACGACAGGACAGGGCGACACGATGCGGCTGCGCGCGCTCCTCGACACCGGAACCCTCGGCCTGCGGCTGCTGGGCGGCGAGGCCGAACTGGACCGCACCGTCCGCGGGGTGATGACCACGGACCTGCGCGACCCCAGCCGCTACCTCAGCGGCGGCGAGCTGGTGCTCACCGGGCTGACGTGGCGGCACACGCCCGCCGACAGCGAGGCCTTCGTCCGGCTGCTGGCGGCCGCCGGGGCCGCCGCGCTCGCGGTCGGCGAGGCCGAGCTGCGCGCCGTCCCCGACGACCTGGTCGAGGCGTGCGCCCGGCACCGGCTGCCGTTGTTCGCCGTCGACGAGCGGGTGGCGTTCGCGACCATCACCGAGTACGTGGCCCGGCAGGTCTCCGGCGAGCGGGCCGGCGACCTCGCGGCCGTCGTCGAGCGCCACCGGCGGCTGATGTCGTCGGGCCCCGCGGGCGGCGGCCCGGACGCCGTGCTCGACCTGCTCGGCAGCGACCTGGACCTGCGGGCGTGGGTGCTGTCGGCCACCGGCCGGGAGATCGCCGGGCCCGGCCGCCCACTGCCCCCGCACCTGGGCGCCGAACTCGCCGGGGCGCAGCAGGCCGCGGCCCGCACCGGCCGCCGCGGGCCCTACCGGATCGCGGTGCAGGGCCGTACGTACTCGCTCTTCCCGGTGCACGCCGGCGCCGCCGGCACCGACCCGCGGGCCCGGGTGCTCGCCGACTGGTTCCTCGCCGTCGAGGCCGACGCGGGCGACTGGCCCGACGAGCGGCTCGACCTGCTGCGCGGCGTCACCCAGCTGATCGCCGTCGAACGCGACCGGCGCGACGACGCCCGCGCCGTCGGGCGGCGGCTGGCCGGCGAGATCTTCGACCTGGTCGCGGGCGGCGGCGCCCCCGCCGAGACCGGCGCCCGGCTGCGCGCGGCCGCCCCCGTCCTCGCCCCCGGCGCCGGGGGCGCGACGTACTGGCAGATCGTCGTCGCCGCCGTGGACTGGCCCGGCGGCGGCCCCGCCGCGGGACCCGCCGCGCAGGCGCTGCTCGAAGAGGTGCTGGCCGGTCCCGCCGACGCGGGGCCGGGCCGCGTCGCCGTCGCCCACGCGGAGGGCCAGGCCATGGCGCTCGTCCCGCTCGCCGGGGCCGCGCACGCCCCCGGCGAGCCCGGCGGCCCGCACGAACCGCTCACCGCCGACTCCCTGCACGCCCTGCTGCGCGGCCCGCTCGCCCGCGGCCTCGGCGACGAGGGCCGCCTCACCGCGGGCGTCAGCGCCGCCGTCTCCTCCCCCGAGGGCCTGCGCGGCGCCCTGGAGGAGGCCCGGCACGCCCGCCGGGTCGCCGCCGCCCGCCCCGGCACCGTCTCGGTCGCCGGGCACGAGGAACTCGCCTCGCACGTCCTGCTGCTGCCCTTCGTCCCCGACGACGTCCGCCGCGCCTTCACCGCCCGCCTCCTCGACCCGCTGCGCGCCTACGACCGGCGGCACCGCTCCGACCTCATCACCACCCTGGAGGCCTTCCTCGACTGCGACGGCTCCTGGACCCGCTGCGCCACCCGGCTGCACCTGCACGTCAACACGCTGCGGTACCGCATCACCCGCATCGAGCAGCTGACGGGCCGTGACCTGTCGCGCCTCGAAGACAAACTGGACTTCTTCCTGGCGCTGCGGATGAGTTAGTGATCCCGTTCACAAGATGTGATCTCCGACCCCTTGGCGGAAGCCCCCGCCGCGTGCTGAACTTCGGCCACCGGCAGGCACGCGGACAACTGCCGTCCACATGAACCCGATAGCGCACCGCCGGGGGGTCGGCGCGGACGTCCACGTTCCTGCACTGCTGCACGGCACGCACAACTCGCACTGGCTCGACGACGCGCTTGGGGGAGAAGTGGCGGAAACCGCCCTGTCGGAATCTGTGGTCGGAACACCTGACGTCTGGCGGCTGCGCGCCCGCGGCTGCTGGGCCGAAGCCGCGGCGCTGCTCGCACCGCACTGCGCGAACGACCCGGGGGCCGCACGTCAGCGGGCGGAGATCCTCATCGAGGGCTGCTTCTACCACCTCGACGGCTGGGCCGAGGCCGAGGACGCGCTGCGCGTCGCCGAGGCGATGGCCGGCACCGACGAGGAACGCGGCGCCGCCGCCTCGGAACGCGGCTACCTCGCCTACGGCGCCACCCTCCACCACGTACGCGACCGCGCCGACGAGGCCCGCTCCGCCTTCGGACGCAGCGCCGCGCTCCTGTCGCCCAGCTCGCCCGGCCGCCCGCTGCTCGACTTCCGCCGCGGGCTCGTCGCCGAGCACATCGCCGCGAACCCCGCCGCCGCCCGCGCCGCCTACCGCCGCGCCCACGCAGGCGCTGTCGCCCACGGCAACACCTTCCTGACGTCCTTCACCTGGCGCCACCTCGCCGGCCTCGCCGCGGCGGACGGCGACATCGCCGAGGCCCGCCACGGCTTCGCGGAATCCCTCCGCCTCCGCGTCACCCTCGGCCACCTCGTCGGCACGGCCCCCGCGCTCCTCTCCCTCGCCGAGGTCTCCCCCGACGACGAGGCCGCGCCCCTCCGCGCGGAAGCGACCCGCCTCTTCACCCTCCTCGGCGCGATCCCCACCTGGCTGGCCCCGTCGCTGCGCTGAGCTTGCGCGGGGGGACGCGCCGGGTTGCCACGTACGGTGGCCTACGCGACCTTCCCGCCGCGGGGGCTTGTCGCGCAGTTCTCCCCCAGGCTCCGCCCGGGAGGTGCCCCCACGCGCCCCTGAGGTGATTGCCACTTGGCGTGGCATGGTGCCTTTCCGCCCGGTGGGGGCTGAGCGCGCAGTTCCCCGCGCCCCTGGTTTGTTGCCCTGCGCCGCATGAGCGGACCCTTACCGCGCAGGGCACCCGTTTTTCAGGGGCGCGGGGAACTGCGCGAGCAACCGCCCACCGGCAGAAGGTCTCGGCACGCACAGCACGGGGCAGCCCGGAGAGCCGGGGGGCTCACGGGGCATAGGAGGCCAGCGTGTGGCTGGGGTTCCAGCCGGAGGCGATCGCTCGGGAGATGTCGAGCACGACACCGCGGGCGAGCTGGTCGACCGCGTACCGCGTGAGCGCGGGCTCCCGGGCGGGCCGGGCACGGGCCAGGAACTCGGCGCCGCGCGCGGTGGCGCGGGCCACCGCCACGGGCACGTGCCGCACCCTCGCCCGTACGCCGTGGGCAAGGAGCACGCGCCGCACCGCCTCGTCCCGCCCGTACGCCGCCGCGTCGGCGATGTTGTACGCGCCCGGCGCCCACCCGCCCGCGGCAAGGCACGCCTCCGCCAGGTTCTCCACAGCCGTGAGGCTCAGCCGCACGTCACCGCCGGGCAGCAGCAGCACTCCCCCGCGCACGCGGGCCAGCAGCCGCGGCACGAGGTGCGGGTCGCCGGGGCCGTAGACGGCCCGGGGCCGCAGGACGACCGCGCCCGCCGCGAGGGCCAGCGCCTCGCCCGCCGCCTTCGTACGGCCGTACGCGTTGAGCTGGTCGCGCACCGGATGGTCCTCCCCGACCGGCACGCCCGACCGTACGACCGGCGCGTAGACGCTCGCGCTGCTCACCCACACCACGGGCCGCCCGGCGGCGGCCCGCAGCAGCCGCGCGGTGCCCGCCACGTTGACCGCGTGCATCACGGCCTCCGCGGCCGAGCCCGGCACGGGGTCGCCGACGGCCGCCGCGCAGTGGACGACGAGGTCCGCCCCGCCCAGGTCCGGCACCTCCCGCGCCGCGTCCCACGGCACGTGCCGCCCGACGGGTCCGGGCCGGCGCCCCACGCACAGCACCTGTGCGCCCCGCGCGGCCGCCCCGGCCGCGACGTACGCCCCGCAGAAGCCGCTCGCGCCGGTCACGGCGACCGTGGTCACCGCCCCGACCTCAGTACGAGCGTGCGCCAGCCGGGCAACGCCGCCCGCCGGTCCACCCGCGCCCGGACGACGACCGGACGGTACGGCGCGAGCGCGGCGAGCACGTCGTCCGTCTGCGCCCGCGCCAGCCGTGCCCCGGGGCACGCGTGGCTCCCGGCGCCGAACACCAGGTGCGCCACCGCGGGCGGCGCGGGATCGCGCACGTCCGGCGGTTTCCGGTGGGCGAGCACGGCGTGCCGCGCGACGAGCAGGAGGCGGTCACCGCGGCGCACCGGGCAGCCGCCGAGCTCCGCGTCCGCGGCGGCCACCCGCGGCAGCACCGGCGAGGGGGCGGTCGCCCGCAGCAGCTCGCTCACGAGGACGGCCCGCGTCCCGGCCGCCTCCGCGTACCCCCACCACCCCGCGTCCGCGCACCACGCCGCGGCCCGCGGCACCGCGGCGACCGTCGTGTTCACCCCGGCCACCGCGAGCACGGCGGGCAAGCCCTCCGGCCCCAGCAACGACGTCAGCCGCGCCGCCGCCCGCGCCGCCCTCCTCCCCGCGAACGCCCGCCGCAGGCCCGGCAGTTCGGCCCGCACAGCCGCCGCGGCCGCCGCGCTCGCCGCCTCCGCCACGGCCTCCGGCGGCGCCGTCACCCCCAGCAGCGCACACACTGTGGCGCCGGCCATCTCGCGGGCCAGCGCCACGACATCGACGTCCTGCCCCGCGGCGAGCGGCGCGAGGCGCCGGTCCAGGACCGCACGCCACACCGGCCGCAGCCGCTCCACCCCCGCGGCCCCGAGCCCCTCGGCGACGGCCCGCCTGCTGCCCCGGTGCTCACCCCCGTCCTCGTCGAACAGCCCCCCACCAGCGCTCAGTTCGCGCACCGCGCCGCCCGTGGTGCCGACCGCGCCGCGATCCAGCGGCACACGCGTGAGGGCCTCCCGGTAGGCCTCCGCACCATTCACCACGACGGTGCTCCCCACCCGCGTGACGTCCTTCCCCCGAACTCCCGCGAGCAGGGCGAACATCACGGGATGAGCCCTCCCGTACACCCGCCGATCCCGCCGCCGAGCGGCCCTTTCTCCCATGAGCTCCCTTTCCTCGTCCCTGGCCCCACCCGGCGCCCGGCGCCCAGCGCCTCCGGCGCGGTTTTTCCCACCCCCACCACCCGTGCAGATAGTGGGCGGGTGCACGCCCACCTGTGGGGCGCATTCGCCGTCGGGGGCTCCCCGCAGTGCCTCGTTCTTCCTCCACCCCCCCCGGGCGGAACGACGCCAACGCGACCCCACCCGCCTCACCGGCCCAGCCGCTCCGCGGCCAGACGCGCCGCCGCCCCCCGGTCCGGCTTACGCGACCTCCCGCCCAGCGGAACCTCCGCGAGGACGACCGCGTCCGGGCGCGCCGTCCCCATCCGGGCGAGCGGCGCCGCCAGAGCCGCGCGCACCGCCCCCTCGTCCGCTCCGGCGACGGGCTGGACGACGGCCACCAGCCGCTCGTCGCCGTCGCCTGCCGGGACACCGACCAGCAGCGCCAGCTCCACACCGGCCACGTGCAGCGCGGGCTCGTACAGGCCCGGGTAGATGTTCTCGGCGTCCCGGAGCACCATGTCCTTCATCCGCCCTTCCAGCACGATCCGCCCACCGGCGTCCACGCTCCCCCGGTCGCCGGTCGCGACCCACTCCTCCGCGGTCTCGCCCAGGTAGCGGTCCCGCGCTCCGGGTCCGGCCAAGAGCAGTTGCCCGGCCGCGTCCGTACGGGCGCGTACGCCGGGCAGCGGGGCGCCGACGAGGTCGCCGGGGCCCTCGTACGCGGCCTTCTCCGCCTGCTCGACGGCGGCGGCCGGGAAGAGTTCGGTGAGCGCGTAGACGCCCCACGCCTCGTCGGCGCCCGCGCGCCGGACGCGGGTGAGGAGGTCGGCGCTCGCGGGCGCGGAACCCGTCCACACCCGGCCGGTGAAGGCGGCCCCCTCCGCGAGCACCCGCCGCAGCTGAGGTGGCGTCAAATACGTCGCCTGCGGGGCGAGTCGCCGCAACTGCCGCGCCAGAGCGCGCGGCGATCGGGCGGGCAGGGCGACGGGCGCGCCGGAGGCGAGGGAGGGGACGAGGACGAAGAACGTCCCGCCGAGCACAGGCCGGTCCGCGACGGGGCGGACGAGTCCGGCGACGGTGCGCATGCCGGCGGCGAGCGAGGCGCGGGTGTGGACCACGGCGCGCGGCTGCGAGGTCGTACCGGAGGTGAAGACGATCGCGGCATCCCCGTCCCCGTCCACCGGCCGCGGCAGGACGCCCGACCGCGCACCGTCGTCCAGCGGGGCCGCACATCCCGGCCACCGCGGCCCGACGGTGGCGACGGGCCCCAACTCGGCCAGGTCCGGCAGCGCCAGTTGGGCCCGCCGCGCGAGCGGCCGCGCCCACCCGGCGACCGCCTGCGCGGTGGCGTCGGCGAGCACGACATCGGGCCGCGCCAGCACCAGCCGCGCCCGCAGCACATCGGGCCCGGCTCCCGGGTCCAGCACCGCCCCGCGCGCCCCGAGCCGGTGCACGGCCAGCAGCACGGCCAGCGCCCGCGGCCCCGGCCGTACGGCAACCCCCACCGTCCCGCCCACCCCGACGCCCCACGCATGCAGCGCCCGCGCGTACCGCTCGGCCAGGTCGGCCAGTTCCCCCCGCGTGACGGCGGTCCGTACGCCCCCGTTCCGCCCGGCCCGCAGCACGGCGGGCCTTTCCGGCGCCTTGCGCAACACCCGCGCGAGTTCGTCCAGCACGTCCCCATCCCCCTTCTGGTCAGCCACCACTCAGCACCATCCCCGCCCTACCCCCACCCCCACCGGCGGGACAGCCGCCGACGACACCTGGGAGGGGGCCGGTGCGGGGTGCCCCCGCAGGAATGCGCTTCCCCGTACCTCACCGCCTACGTACGAGGTCGAACGCGCATTCCGAGGAGGTGCCCCGTGGCGGCCCCCGACCCCACCCCCGCACGGAGCGCGCGATGCCCCGCCGGGTGACACCGGGGGCGCGAGGAACTGCGCGACAAGCCCCCACCGGCAGAAGGTCGCGCGACGAACCGCAACAGGCCACCCCTCAGCGCCCCCACCCCCCACAAGGACACGTCACCGCGGATCCTCCCCCCACCGCCCCGCCCCGCGGTCGAGGTACCAGCGAGCCGTCCCCACCACCCCGTAAGCCCGCAGCCTCCGCGTCGAGTTCTCGACGACCATCCCCCGCGCGTGCACGATCGACGCGGTGTGCCGCCGCACCCGGTTGAGGAAGAGGCGATCCGTCGGCGACGGACGCCTCGGCATGCCCCCCACCGCTTCGTAGAGCGCCGCGGTGACGGCCATGTTGTTGCCGGCGTGCATGCGGTACGGCGCGAGGTAGCCGCGGCCGCGGCGGTGCGCGGGGCGGAGGCGCCCGAAGAGCGCGGCGAGGCGCACCAGTACGCGGAAGGCCGCGCGCCCGAGCGCCCCGTGCTCGTCGCGGCGCGCGTCGATGCGGCCGCAGACGAGCCCCGCGCCCTGCCGGAGCGCGATGCGCGCCGCGGCGGTCCAGTCGGGCCGCGGCAGGCAGTCCGCGTCGGTGCGGGCGAGCAGCGTGGCCCCGCCCCGTATCGCGTAGCGGAAGCCGGTGTCGACGGCGCAGCCGACGCCCTTGTCGGGTTCGTGCAGGACGTGCACGGGGAAGGGGGCCCAGCGGGCGAAGTCGCGGGCGAGGGCGGACGTGCCGTCCGTGGAGGCGTTGTCGACGACGACGAGGGTGAAATCCCGGTCCCGCTGCGCGGCGAGCGCTTCGAGCGTGCCGCCGATGCGCGCGGCCTCCTGGTAGGCGGGGACGACGACCCACAGCGCGCTCATGCCTTCTCCCACACCATCGACATGACGCTCGCACCGCCGCCGAGCCCGACGAAGAGCACCCGGTCGCCGGCCGCGAGCCCGCCGTGGACGCGGTCGAGCTGGACGCCGAGGGTGGCGCTGGCCATGTTGCCGAGTTCGGGGACGGTGACGACGAGCCGGTCGCGCGGCACCCCGGTGAGTTCCACGAAACGGTCCAGGTAGGGCAGGGTGACCTGGTGGACGAGGACGTACCGGAAGTCCTCCCAGCCCAACCCGGTGCGCTCGCGCATGCGGTCGAGCACGCGCATGCCGAACCGCTCGAAGACGGTGCGCAGTTGGCGGCCGTCGCCGTGGAAGTAGGTGTGCTCGTCGCCGCGCGGGTGGCGCGAGCCACCGCCGGAGATGCCGCCGAGCGGCCAGTGCTCCGAGCGGGTCTCGGTGTCGACGTCGAGGATGCCGCCGCGCGCGACCGGTTCGACGACGACGGCGGCGCCCGCGTCGCCGAAGGTGTAGCCGGCGAAGCCGTCCTTGAGCTGGTCGGGGCCGGAGGGTGCGTGCCGTACGGCGCGGCTGGGGGTCTCGCCGGTGACGACGAGGGCGCGGCGGGCGCGCCCGGCGAGGATCATCGCGCGGGCGGTGTCGATGCCGTTGACGAAGCTGTTGCAGGCGTTGGTGACGTCCAGCGCGTGGGCGCTGGAGCCGAGTTCGGCCTGCACGATGTGGGCGGTGGCGGGTTCGACGACGTCGCGGGTGGCGGAGGCGAAGACCAGGAGGTCGAGGTCGCCGGGGGCCAGGTCCGCGCGGGCGAGTGCGGTGCGGGCCGCGCGGACGGCGAGCGTCGAGGCGTACTCGCCTTCCCCGGCCGCGCGGCGGGTGGCGATCCCGGTGGCCCGCTCGACCATCCGCGGCGGCAGCCGCAGCCCCGCGGCCGCGCTGATCCGCTCCTGCAACTCAGCTGAGCTGACGCTCCGTTCGGGCAGCCATGCGGCTGCCGCGGTGATGCCCGCCCGTATCGCGTGGGGCGTCGCGCCCGCGCGGAGCGCGGTGGTCTGGAGGTCCGATGCCATGCCGCGATGCTATGAGCCGATTCGAACGTCTTGCCTGAGTACGCGTACTCAACCGCCGTACGTCACGGGCTCTTTGCCGGTGGCGGTCCGCGTGGGCGGGTGGCTCACCTGCTGAGGGTCGGGGCGCCGAGGACGAGATCGCCCATCCGGCAGTGGGGGTTGGGCTCGGTGTCGGTGAAGACGATGGTCAGGCGCAGGACGCCGGTGACCTCCAGGTCGATCGAGGCAGGATCGCCGACGTCGACCTGACTGGTGTACAGCTGCTGGTTGTCGACGTAGATCGTGACGACCGCGGCGGTGTCGAAGGAGTCGTCGTCGATGCCGGCGACCATGGTGAGGCGGTTCCAGTCGCGCGCGAGGTTGTAGGAGATCGATCCCTGGCAGCGGGCCTCCGGCCCCTGGTCGACGACGAGCGCGGTGTCGTAGTGCTTGGTGTCGATGGTTCCGCTGCCGGTCCGGAGGGAGCCGTCCGCGTCCTTGGCGACGGGCTGCAGCTCGGTCAGGGACAGGGTGGGGGGCAGCGTCGGCGAGGGCGGCTGCGTGGTGGGCGCGGTGGTGGGAGTCCCCGCGGGGGCCGAGGACGCCGCCGGGTTCGCGGGTCCGCTGGAGCCGGTCCGCGGGATGTCCCCGCCCTTGGCGGATTCGTCGCCGCCGGAACCGCGGTTCGCGACGAGGTAGACGACGAGCGAGACGACGATCAGCGCGGCCAGTACGGAGAAGGCCGGCAGCGCCGGGCGCCGCCCGCGCGGGGCGGGCGGGACCGGGGCGGGTGGGTGCGGGGTGCCCGGCCGGTACGGCTCGGTGGGCTGCGGCAGGGTCCCGGGCGCGGCCGGGTAGGCGGACGGCGGCGGCGCGGAGGGGACCGGCGGGGCGGCGCGGAGCGTGGCCTGCTGCGACGGCCCGGTGCTGACGACGGACTGGCGCAGCGCCGCGACCCACGACGACAGGTCCGCCGGCCGCCGGTCCGGGTCGGCCGCGGCGATGGCGCACAGCCGCTCGCGGGTGTCCGCGGGCAGCGCGGCGAACTGCGGGAGCCCGCCGAGGGCCTGCGCCAGCTGGTCGGGGGCGATCGGCGGGGCCTGGCCGCTGAGCAGGAAGTAGGCGATGCCCCCGAAGGCGTAGCGGTCGGTGGCCGGGGTGCGCTTGCCCTCGAAGACCTCGGGCGCGGCGTATCCGGGGGTGAACCAGACCTGGGCGGTGCTGCCTTCGGCGGTGAGTTTGCTGAGCCCGAAGTCGACGAGGGTGGTCTGGCCGCGGTCGTCGACCATGACGTTGCCGGGCGAGAGGTCGCCGTGCACGACGAGCCGGCGGGACGGGGTGGCGAGCCCGGAGTGCAGGAAGTCCAGCGTCTCGGCCAGTTGCGCCAGGACGGAGGCGACCTCCCGCCAGTCCTGCGCCGACGCGAAGTCGTGCCCGGCGCGCCAGTCGCGCAGGTCGAGCCCGTCGACGTAGTTGAGCACCAGGACCAGCGCGCGGCCGCTCACCGCGGCCACCTCGCCCGAGCGGTGGACGGGCTGCGCCTCGAAATACTCCCGCACGCCGACGACGCCGGGGCGGTGCACGAAGCGCAGCAGCTCCGCCTGCTCCTTCCACCGGCGGCCGATCCGCGTGAACTCCTCCTCCGTGACGGTGGCGGCGGTGTCGAAGATCTTGAGGACGACCGGTTCGGTCTCCCCGGCGAGTTCGAGTTCGGCGAGGTAGAGCAGTGCCTCGCCGCCCCGGCCGATCGAGCGGACGAGCCGGTAGCGGTCCGGTTCCGTCTCCGGACCGATCCGATGAGACGTGTCCGCTTCGGTCACGACGCCCCCACCCCACGCGCTCGAAGAACCCCGGCCCCGGGAATGCCGCTCACCGGCGGTGACGACTGTAGTGCGGCCGAGGGGCCCGCGGTGGGCGTTCTCCGGCCAAGGGGCGCACTTCCACCCGGAGGCCCGAATTCCGCCGGGGCACCCTTGCGCCGCAGGTCAGACGGCCGCGGAGCCCTCGCGCGCGCACCGAAGCCGGGCGGCTCAGGGGCAGGCGGCTCAGGGCCGGGCGACTCAGGGGCAGGCGGCGAGGTGGGCGCGCAGCAGGGGCTCGGTGGGGGCGCCGGAGGCGAGCGCGTCGAGCAGGGCGTCGTGGTGCGCGGCGTGGGCGCGCAGGTCGGGGCGCGGGCCGTCGGCGGGCCACTGGGCGCTGCGGTGCAGGCCGTCGGCGACGTCCAGCAGGTGGGTGTTGCCCATGGGCCGCAGCAGCGCGCGGTGGAAGGCGCGGTCCGCCTCCGCGTATCCGGCGCGGTCCCCGGCTTCGGCGGCCGCCGTCGCGGCGCGGGCGAGCGGCCGCAGCTCGGCCCAGCGCGCGGCGGGCTCGCTGCGGGCCAGCGACTGCACGACGGGTATCTCGACCAGCATCCTGACCTGCGCGATCTCCGCGAGGTCGGCCGGTGTGCGGCGGGTCACCCGGAAGCCGCGGTTGGGCAGCACCTCGACGGCGCCCTCCTGCGCCAGCAGCTGCATGGCCTCCCGGACGGGCGTGGCCGACACCCCGTAGCGCCCGCCGAGCGCGGGTGCGGAGTGCACGGAGCCGGGCGGCAGCTCACCGGTGAGCAGCGCGGCCCGCAGCTCGGCGAGGACCTGCCCGCGGACGGAAGTGCGCTCCGGCATCCGCCGCGGCGCCGGCAGCGGTGTCCGGCCGCGGCCGCCCCGCAGGGACGCCGGACTGTCCATGAGCCGCTCCGCCTCTCCACTCTCGTCGCCGGGCGCCCCGGTCGGGGCGCCGCACGCCCCCTGGGTCACCCCTATGGCGTACTGCGATGAGCATAATCGCCGCACCTACAGGCTAAGGTAAGCCTTACCTCTGCTGATCTTCGGCTCCCCGGAGGGCCCGCTCATGCCCGTGACCAGCACCGCCTACGCCCGGCTCGCCGCGGCCTTCCCCGGCCTGCGGGTGGCCGAGGGCGCGCCGCGCTCCGGCGGCGGCTGGGTCGGTGCCGCGGAGCTGGCGGCGGGCGGTACGACCCTGGACGCCTTCGCCGGGCACGCCGCCGACGAGCTGGCCCGGGAGTACGGCCGCGCGCCGCGCCCGCACGTCGCGGCCGCGCTCGCCCTGCACCGCTACGCGTGGCCCGCGTGCCTGCTCTTCACGGTGCCGTGGTTCCTGCACCGCCGGGTGCCGCGGCTGCCGGTCACGGAGGTGTCCTTCCACCGTGTGTCCGGCGCCATGACCGTACGCACCGGCGCCTTCGCCTGCCTGCCGGACGACCCGGCGGCGGGTCTGCCGGGCGCGTGGACCGTACCGTCCGAGGCGGCACTGCGGGGCGAGCTGCGGGCGGCGGTCGCCGAGCATCTGGCGCCGCTGCTGGACGCGTTCGGGCCGCGGATGCGGCGCGGGCCGCGGGCGCTGTGGGCGATGGCGACCGACGAGATCACCGAAGGCCTGTATTACGTCGCGGGGTTGATGGGCGAGGAGGAGCGCGCCGTCGCGGAGCTGACAAGGCTGCTGCCGGGCGGCACCGCCCCCTACGCCGGCGGCGCCGGCTTCCGCGCCGCCCCGCACGCGGGCAACGGGGGCGCTCCGGCGGGCGGTTGCGAGCGCGACCGGCTCACCTGCTGCCTCTTCTACACCGTCAGCCCCGAGCAGAGTTGCGTTTCGTGCCCGCGCGCGACCACTTCCGACCGGATCGGGCGCCGCGCGACGGCGGCCTGAGCGGCCGCGCTACGATCTCGCTCAACTAAACTGCTCTGGCACGCGGGTTCGAGCAAACGTCCCTCTTCACGGGATTTCGCCGGGACTCTTGTGCCATATCGTCTGCACTCACCCGCGCTCTTCGCAAAGATGTCGGCGTACGCCGTCCCGCGGCCCGAGCGCGACGGGAAGCGACTCTAGGAAACGCATATGAGAGACATATCGCTGGACTGGGTGCTCTCGGGCATCGTCGGCCTGGTCGTGCTCGCGGCATGCGCGGTCGTGTTCCGCACCCGCCGCACGCAGAGCGCGGAGGGGAAGCCCGCGGACTCCTGGGAGCGCAGCGAGGAGCGCCGCCGCCGCAAGGAGGCGATCTACGGCAGCGCGTCGTACGTGCTGCTGTTCTGCTGCGCCGCCGTCGCGGCCGCGCTCTCCTTCCACGGCCTGGTGGGCTTCGGCCGGGAGAACCTGAACCTCACCGGCGGGTGGGAGTACCTGGTGCCGTTCGGCCTGGACGGGGCGGCGATGTTCTGCTCCGTGCTGGCGGTCCGGGAGGCCAGCCACGGTGACGCGGCGCTCGGTTCGCGCATGCTGGTGTGGCTCTTCGCGGGGGCCGCGGCCTGGTTCAACTGGGTGCACGCGCCGCGCGGCATGGGCCACGCGGGCGCGCCGCAGTTCTTCGCCGGCATGTCGCTGTCCGCCGCGGTGCTCTTCGACCGCGCCCTGAAGCAGACCCGCCGGGCGGCGCTGCGCGAGCAGGGCCTGGTGCCGCGCCCGCTGCCGCAGATCCGCATGGTGCGCTGGCTGCGCGCCCCGCGCGAGACCTTCGCCGCGTGGTCGCTGATGCTGCTGGAGGGTGTGCGCTCGCTGGACGAGGCGGTCGAGGAGGTCCGCGAGGACAAGCGGCAGCGGGAGAGCAACCAACTGCGCCGCCGCGACCACGACCGGTTGGAGCGGGCCAAGATCAAGGCGCTCAGCCGGCAGGGCCGTTCCTGGCCGCGCGGCGGTGGCGGCGGCCGTCAGGTGCCGGTGGAGCTGCCCGCGACGAGCCTGGCCGGCTCGGGCTCGGCCGAGGGCGCGTCGGAGCCCGCCATATCCGCTTCCGGCACCCCCTCCGCCGACCTGCCGGTCCGCGCGCTGCCCGCGCTCCAGCCGGTACGCGACGAGGCCGCGGAGACGTCCGGCACCGCGGCGGGCGGCGGGTCCTTCCCGATCGACCTGACGGCCGAGGACGACACCATGACGCTGCCGCGACTGGACTCGCTGGAGCGCAAGCTCGCCGAGATGGAGCGGCAGTTCGGCTGACGGCGGCCGCACCGACGACCGCGCGGGACCGCGTACGGGCACTGGCCGCCCGTACGCGGTCCCGTCGCTTTTCCGCCCGCAACGAACTGTGAGCGCGGCCAGGGCGGTTGGGGCTAGCGTCGGTCGTCTGGCTCGGCAACCGGAGGGCGGCGGCAGTGGATCAGGGTGTGAAGGGCAGAGCGGCGGTCGTCACGGGCGGTTCGCGCGGTATCGGCCGGGCCGTCGTGGAGCGGCTGTGCGCGGACGGGGCCGAGGTCGTCTTCGGCTACCGCAGCGACGGGCGCGCGGCGGCGGACGTCACGGCCGCGGTACGCGCGGCGGGCGGCCGGGCGCACGCCGTCCGCGTCGACCTGGCCGACCCGGAAGGGCCGGAGGAGCTGATGCGCACCGCGGAGGAGCGGCTCGACGGGCTCGACATCCTGGTCAACAACGCGGCGCTCTCGCACAGGCCGACCACGCTCGCGGAGACCGGCACCGACCTCTTCGACGCGGTGCTGGCCGTGAACACCCGCGCGGTCTTCCTGACGCTGCGGTACGCGGCCCGCCGGATGCGCGACGGCGGCCGGATCGTCACCGTGTCGTCGGTCAACACGGCGCGGGCCGCGCGCGGCATCGGCGCGTACGCGGCGAGCAAGGGCGCGATCGAGCAGCTGACCGCGGTGGCCGCGCAGGAGTTGGGGCCGCGCGGCATCACGGCGAACACCGTCTCCCCCGGCGCGACGGACACCGACCTGCTGCGCTCGGTCAACCCGGCGGAGGCACTGGAGGCCGTCGCCGGCATCACCCCGCTCGGCCGGCTCGGCCTGCCGTCCGACATCGCGGCCACCGTCGCCTTCCTCACCGGCCCCGACGGCCGCTGGATCACCGGCCAGAACCTGCGCGCGACGGGCGGCCTGGCCTAGCCGGGCGTACGGCTCAGGCGGCGGCCGCCGCGTCGATCTCGAACCACACGACCTTCCCGGCCCCCCGCGCCTGCACGCCCCAGGTGTCGGCGAGGGCCTCGACGAGGAGCAGGCCGCGGCCCGACGTGGCGTCGTCGGAGGGGCGGCTGCCGCCGGGCGGGCGGCGGCCGAGCGAGTCGTGCACCTCCACCCGCAGCTTGCGCGCCGGGCCCGGCGAGAGCGTGGCCGTCAGGACGGCCCCGCCGCCGGTGTGCTGGAGCGCGTTGGTGACGATCTCGGTGGCGAGCAGTTCCGCGGTGTCGGCGAGCGCCGGTACCCCCCACTGGCGCAGGTGGTCCCGCAGGCGTCTGCGGGACTCCGCGACGGCTCGCAGGTCCGCGCGCCGGACCGCGTATCTCAGACGGTTCCCCGTGCTGTCCGTGAGCCTCCCCCGTTCTGGTCCGGACCGATTCCCCCCTGACAGAGGCATGCCCCGCGTGCACCCTGTCCAGTCCTGTGACGAGCGCGACGGCACGGCACCCGGGACGGGAGCGGGGCGTGAGCGGCGCGGCGAGGCCTTCCGGGGCGGCGGGGTGCCAACGGGGTTTGCGCCAGCAGACGTTGATAGGTCGGATGTATGACGTGTCGATGTCTTGACACGACCCCGGCCTCCCGCCACTGTGTGGCCCATTCACCCCTCGCCATCCATGGGTGAATGCGCCTGTACCACAGGTCTTCTCTCCTCAGGAGGAACCACTCGTGAACCGAAAGCCCCACACTTTCGGCCGACGCCGAATGATCCGACCACCAGCCCTCGCTGCTGCGGCCCTGCTCGCGGGCGCTGTGCTGGTCCCCGCCGTCTCCCCCACGGCCGCTTCGGCGGCGACGGCGACCACCGCCTGGCAGAACGGCAGCTACCACGTGGACACGCCCAACGTGGTGCGCCGTTCCGACATCGTGCTGGGCTCGCCCAACTCCCAGGCCGCGCAGTCGCTGCCGCTCGGCAACGGCTCGCTCGGCGTGGCCGCGTGGGCGGCCGGCGGCTTCACCGCGCAGCTCAACCGGGCCGACACGCTGCCGGGCCGCAAGTCGCCGGGCCAGGTGCAGATTCCGGGCCTGTCCAAGCTCACCGGCGCCTCGGACTTCAAGGGCACCCTGGACCTCTACACCGGTGTGCTCACCGAGTCCGGCGGCGGCATGACGCTCAAGGCGTGGGTGTCGGCCACCAAGGACGAGCTGGTCGTGGACGTGACCGGCGCCGACCCGAACGCCGCGCAGTCCGCGACCGTCAGCCTGTGGTCGGGCCGCAACCCGCAGGCCGCCGCGTCCGGTGCGATCGGCACGCTCGCCGAGACGTGGGTGGACAACCAGGAGGCCGGCGCCTCGGGACGGACGTTCGGCTCGCTCGCCGCACTGTCGGCCGGCGGCCGCAACGTGTCCGCGCAGGTCGTCAACAGCACCCAGGTGAAGGTCAACTTCACGCCCAACACCGACGGTTCGTACCGCGTGATCGTCGGCTCACCGACCTGGACGGGCGGCAACGCCGGCAGCACCGCGTCGAGCCTGCTGGGCTCGGACGCGAGCGCCGCCGAGTCGTCGCTGCTGGGCTCGCAGCAGTCGTGGTGGGCCAACTACTGGGCGAACACCGGCATCCTGGAGGCCAACTCGGCCGACGGCCAGGCCCAGTACATGGAGTCGCTGCGCACGATCTACCTCTTCATGGAGGCCGCCTCGATGCGCGGGACGATCCCGGGCAGCCAGGCGGGCGTGGCCGACATGTTCAACTTCGGCCAGGACCACCAGAACTGGACGCCCTCGGCGACCTGGCTGTGGAATCTGCGCACCCAGATCTCGGCGAACATGTCGTCGGGCAACTTCGCCCTCAACATCCCGATCTTCAACCTCTACCAGAACAGCCTGGCCGGCATCGAGGCGTGGACCAAGCAGCAGATGGGCGGCCTCCCCGGCGCCTGCGTGCCCGAGGTCATGCGCTTCAACGGCAACGGCGGCGACCCGGGCGCCGGCGCCAACGCGGCGTGCAGCCAGCCCGGCAGCCCCAACTGGAACGCCCTGAACGTCACATCGGGCGCGGAGATCAGCCTGTACGTGTGGCAGCAGTACCAGGACACCGGCGACCTGAACTTCCTGCGCACCTACTACCCGCTGATGAAGGACTCGGCGGTCTTCCTGCTCGCCTACCAGAAGGTCGGCTCCGACGGGAAGCTGCACGCGGTCGCCAACGCGCACGAGACCCAGTGGGCGGTGCAGGACCCGACCACCGACCTCGCGGCGGACGCGGCCCTCTTCCCGGCGGTGATCAAGGCGGCGCAGCTGCTGAACACCGGTGACACCGCCCTGATCAACCAGCTCACCACCGCCCAGGGCCAGATACCGGACTGGGCGCGTACGGACTACGGCCGCACACAGGTGCTGCCGCCGTCCGCGGACGCGCAGGGCAACGACATGATCGCGGACTCCTACCAGCCGACCGCGACCATCAGGAACAGCGAGAACATCGGCCTGGAGCCGGTGTGGCCGTACAACCTGATCACCGACGCGCCGGGCGCGCTGCACGACCTGGGCGTGCGCACGTACAACCACCGGCCGGTGACGGGCGGCAACGACTGGAGCATGGACGCGATCGACGCGGCCCGGCTGGGGCTGGCGAGCGAGGTCGCGGCCAAGCTGGTGTCCATCACGCAGGGCCACCAGGTCTACATCAACGGCCTGGCCGACCTCGGCAACACCGTGGGCACGGAAGGCTACATCGAGCAGATCTCGGGGGTCGCCACCGCGCTGAACGAGGCGCTGGTGCAGGACTACGACGGGCTGCTGCGCATCGCACCCGCGTGGCCGTCCGGCTGGGACGTCAGCGGCACGGTGTCGGTGCAGGGCAACACCAAGGTCGATGTGCAGGTGCAGGGCGGCACCCCGGTCACGGTCGCCATCCAGGCCGGGTCGTCGCAGACCATGCGCGTGCGCAGCCCCTGGCCGGGCCAGGCGGTCCAGGTCGTGAACGGGTCGTCGGGCGCGGTCGTGGTGTCGTCCACCACCGCGGGCACCATCAACGTACCCGTCTCGTCCGGACAGTCCTACCTGGTCGAGCGCACCGGCACCCCGACAAGCTCGCTGCCGTACGCGCAGGTCGGCGGATCGCCCGCGACCGCCGCCAAGCACCTGGGCAACGTGCAGATCGGCCTCGACGGCGGGGGCGGCACCAGCCCCGGCAACGGCAGCGTCATCAGCCTGCGGGCGCACGCCAACGGCGACTACGTCACGGCCGAGGACGCCGGGGCGTCGCCGCTGATCGCCAACCGCACGGCGATCGGGCAGTGGGAGCAGTTCGACGAGATCGACGCGGGCGGCGGCTACATCGCGCTGCGCGCGCACGCCAACAACAAGTACGTCACCGCCGACAACGCGGGCGCGGCGCCGCTGCTGGCGAAGGTCGACGCGGTCGGCACCTGGGAGCAGTTCCAGCTGATCCACAACGGTGACGGCAGCGTCAGCCTCAAGGCACGCGTCAACGGCGACTACGTGACGGCGGAGAACGCGGGCGCGGCGGCGCTCATCGCCAACCGCACCGCGATCGGCCCCTGGGAGGAGTTCGACCTGATCACCAACTGAGCGGTCCCGTACCGCAGGCAGCGTGCCGCGCCCGGCAACAGCTCTACGGGCGCGGCACGTTGCGCAGGTTCGAGCGGGCCATCTGCACCATCTTGCCGACCCCGCCGTCCAGCACCACCTTGCCTACCGACAGCGCGAAGCCGCCGACCTGCTCGCCGGTGATCTTCGGCGGGAGGGACAGCGCGTGCGGGTCGGTCACCACGTCCACCAGCGCCGGGCCCTTGTGCCGGAAGGCGTCCCGCAACGCCGAGCGCAGCTCCTTGGGCTTCTCCACCCGCACCCCGTACGCGCCCGCCGCCCGCGCCACCGCCGCGAAGTCCGGGTTGTGGTTGGTCGTCCCGTACGCGGGCAGGCCCTCGACCATCATCTCCAGCTCGACCATGCCGAGCGAGGAGTTGTCGAACAGCACGACCTTCACCGGCAGGTCGTACTGCACCAGGGTGAGGAAGTCGCCCATCAGCATGCTGAAGCCGCCGTCGCCGGACATCGACACGACCTGGCGCCCGCGGTCCAGGAACTGCGCGCCGATCGCCTGCGGCAGCGCGTTGGCCATCGAGCCGTGCGTGAACGAACCGATCACCCGGCGGCGGCCGTTGGGCGTCAGGTAGCGGGCCGCCCACACGTTGCACATCCCGGTGTCGACGGTGAAGACCGCGTCGTCGTCGGCCTCCTCGTCCAGCACCGAGGCCACGTATTCGGGGTGGATCGGCCGGTGCTTGTCGACCTTGCGGGTGTAGGCCTTGACGACGCCCTCCAGCGCGTCGCTGTGCTTCTTCAGCATCCGGTCCAGGAAGCGCCGGTCGGTCTTCTCCCGCACCTTCGGCGTCAGGCAGCGCAGCGTCTCGCCGACGTCCCCCCACACCGCGAGGTCCAGCTTCGAGCGGCGGCCGAGGTGTTCGGGCCGCATGTCGACCTGGACGATCGCCACGTCGTCGGGCAGGAAGGCGTTGTACGGGAAGTCCGTGCCGAGCAGGATCAGCAGGTCGCACTCGTGCATCGCCTCGTACGCCGCCCCGTAGCCGAGCAGCCCGCTCATGCCGACGTCGTAGGGGTTGTCGAACTGGATCCACTCCTTGCCGCGCAGCGCGTGCCCCACCGGTGACTTGACGCGCTCGGCGAAGGCCATCACCTCGTCGTGCGCGCCCGCCGTGCCGCTGCCGCAGAAGAGCGTGACCCGCCGGGCGCCGTCCACCATGCGGGCCAGCGCGTCCAGTTCGGCGTCACCGGGCCGAACGGTGGGGCGGCGGGTGACGAGCGCGTGCTCGATGCTGCGCTGCGGCGCGGGGTGGGCGGCGATGTCACCGGGCAGGCTGATGACCGACACCCCGCCGCGGCCCACCGCGTGCTGGATCGCGGTCTGGAGCACCCGCGGCATCTGGGCGGCGCTGGAGATCAGCTCGCTGTAGTGGCTGCACTCGGTGAACAGCCGGTCCGGGTGCGTCTCCTGGAAGTAGCTCGTGCCGATCTCGCTGCTGGGGATGTGGGAGGCGAGCGCGAGCACCGGGGCCATCGAGCGGTGCGCGTCGAAGAGCCCGTTGATGAGGTGCAGGTTGCCCGGCCCGCAGGACCCGGCGCACGCCGCGAGCCGCCCGGTGAGCTGCGCCTCCGCGCCCGCCGCGAACGCGGCGGTCTCCTCGTGCCGGACGTGCACCCATTCGAGCGAGCGCGTGCGCCGCACGGCGTCGACGACGGGGTTGAGGCTGTCGCCCACGACCCCGTAGAGCCGCTGCACACCCGCGCGTACGAGGATGTCGATGAACTGCTCGGCCACGGTCTGCTTCGCCATACGTCCATCTCCGCACGAGCACGGCAGTGCCGCATCCGCGGAGGCCGCGGGGCGGGGCGGCTCCGGGAGAGCGCTCACCCGGCGGGGGCCGGGGTCACGGGCCCCGAGGTAGGGGAGAGCGCTCACCCGACCCGGGCCGTCCGGGGGCGGACGGCCCGGGCCGGGCGCCGGACGTCAGGCGTCCCAGACGGTCGCCGCCGTGCGGTCGTCGGCGTAGCCCTTGACCCGGGTCTGGACGTCGGCGAGGTAGCCCGCGAGGCCGGGCGCGCGGCCGCCGCCCCAGCGCTCGGCGAGCAGCGTCGCCAACTCCGGTTCGCCCCGCAGGGGTTCGGCCAGCCCGGCGCTGCACATGAGCAGGGCGTCACCCGGCTGCGCGGACGTCGCCCGGAAGCGGAAGGGCGATCCGGAGTCCTCCGGGGCGACGTCCAGGTCCTGCCACGCGCCGTCCCGCACCCGGAAGAGCCCGCCGTCGCCGACGCCGAAGAAGAGCCGGATCGGGCACCGCGGATCGACCGGCAGCAGCAGGCAGCGCAGGGCCGCCGTATAGGCGCCGTCCTCCAGGCCCAGGTCCTCGCCGCGGGCCCGCAGCCGCCCGTAGCAGCGGTCGGTGAGCCGGTGCAGGCCCGACTTGAGCGCGCCGCGCCGGCCCGCCCGCAGATCACCGGCCAGCCGCTCCCTGCTACGGCCGACCGCCCCGGCGATCCACCGCACGGCGTCCTGCGCGGCGCGGTGCGCGTCGTCCGCGGCCCGCGCGCCGCTGGCCATCGCGACCAGCAGCAGGGCGTCGTCGCCGGTGCCGAAGCGGGCGGTGAGCAACGCGTCGCGGCGCGGCTGGCCGCGGTAGCGGGCGGAATCCCCGCGCAGGCTGACCGTACGCAGCGTCATGCCCGCGTACTGCGCACCGTCCAGTACGGTGTCGGGCACCAGGCCGTCCAGCCCCTCGGGGTCGGCCTCGGGCCAGGCGGTCGGCTCGGCCGCGTACGTCGGCGGGCCGCCGCCCACCACGGCCGCGGCCGGTTCCTCCTCCGCCGCTGCCACCCACCCGGGCGGCAACTCGGGTGCCCATCGCACGCCCCCCTCCGCGTACGCCGTCTCCCCCCACGCCGCGGCTTCGGCGGGCGGCGGCAGCTCGGCCCGCGCGGCGGGCGGCTCGATCGCGGCTGGCCCCGACGGCGGGGCGGGCGCGGCACCGGGGCTCACGCCACCGGCCGCGGCGGGGCGCAGGGCGGGCGCGCCGGTGGGGTCGGCGCCGGTCTCCGGCTCGCCCACGGCGGGGGGCACCGCCCGCGCGGGAGGCGCGAACGCGTCGGCCAGCGACCGGTAGGGCTCACCCGCGCCGGGCACCCCCGACCCTCGCGCCGGCACCGGACGCGCAGGACCGGACCGCGGATCCGCCACCGCCCGCCCGGGAGGCCCGACCGGCTCGGCCGACGGAGCGTACGGCTGCGGCACCTCGTGGCCGGGCGCCTCGCCCTGCGGTCGCTGGGGCTCATGGCCCGCAACGCCGGGCTCGGGCGGGGGCGGCGCGATCGGCGCGGGGGCGGCGTCGGGGGCGGGCGCGGGTGCCACGGGCGATGCCAACACGGGGGCAGGAGGCGACGCGGGGGGCTTGGACGCGGAGCCCTGCTCAGGAGGCGAGACGGGTGCCACGGATGGCGCCGGGGCGGGGGCGGGAGACGAGGCTGGCGCCAGGGGCGACGCGGACGCGGAACCTGGGCCAGGAGGCGAGACGGGTGCCATAGGCGGCGCCGGGGCGGGGGCAGGAGCTGACGCGGGCGCCACGGACGGCGCGGACGCGGAACCCGGCCCAGGAGGCGAGACGGGTGCCACGGATAGAGCCGGGGCGGGGGCGGGAGACGAGGCTGGCGCCAGGGGCGACGCCGGCGCGGGGGCAGGAGGTGACGCGGGGGCCACGGAGCCCGGCTCAGGAGGCGGGGCGGGTGCCACGGACGGTCCCGGCAGGACAGGCGGTGCGGGTTGCGCGGCGGGGGCCACCGTCCCGGCGTCGCTCGCGGACTGCGTCGGCTGCGGCGCAGGGGCCACCGCCCCACCCTCACCCGCAGGCTCCGCGGACCGCGGCCCAGGCGCCACCGGCTGCGGCGCAGCGGCCGCCGGCCCGCCACCCTCACCCGCAGACTGCGCGGGCTGCGGCGCGGACGGCGCCTGCTCGGGCGACGGTACGTCAACGGCGGGCGGGGTGCGGTAGGGGTTCTCCTCGGGAGTGACGACGGGAGGGCGCGGCGGGGCGTACGGGCCGCGTTCGGCGGGGGCCGGGGACGACCAGGGCTCCGCCGGGCTGAACGTGGCGTCAGGTCCCGGCGCGGGCGGGCGCTCCTGCTGCGCGGGGAAGCGCGGGACGGGCCATCCCGCGGGTGGTGCCGACGCCCACGGTTCCGCCGGGGCGGGCGGCGCGGCGCCCCACTCGGGGGCCGGGGCCTCGTCCGGCGCCTCCCCGCGCGATTCGGGCACCGGCTCGGGTCGCGGCTGCACCGGACGGCCCTCCGCGCTTCCGGGTCGCGGCGACCACACGGGCCAGCGGCGCTGCATGTCGGGCCCGGCTCCGGGCTCGGGCGGCCCGGCCTGCGCGCCCGGCTCCTCGCCGCGGTTCTCGCCCGGCGTGGGGAACATGGGGCGGGCCGCCCACGCGTCCCACGGCGGCACCTCGGCCCCAGGCACTTCCGGCACCTCCTCCGGCGCGCGGCCACCCGCACCGGAGGCGCCGTACGAAGCAGGGCCCGGCTCACTCGCGGACCCCGGCGCACCGCCCCGCGCGTACCCGGCGGACGGCGGCGCGCCCTCACCCGCCGCGGAGGCCGCCACCCCCGCCGTCCCGGGCCCACCTGACGCCGGAACCTCCGGCGTAACGAACGCCTGCCCACCCGGCGCGGAAGCCCCGGACGCACCCGGCGGGACGGACCCACCTGGTGCGGAGGATCCCGCCGCTTCGGGCCTCCCGGGCCCACCCGGCGCACCGCCCCGCGCGTACCCGGCGGACGGCGGCGCGCCCTCACCCGCCGCGGAGGCCGCTGCCCCCGCCGTCCCGGGCCCACCCGACGCCGGAGCCCCTGGCGGAACGGACACTGGCCCACCCGGCGCAGTCGTCCCCGCCACCCCGGGCCCACCCGGCGCGGGAGCCCCCGGCGGAACGGACACCTGTCCACCCGCCGTAGAAGCCCCCGGCGGAACCGCCCGCCCCTCACCCGTCACCTGCGCGGCGCCCGGCGCCGGAGCCACCGGCGAGTCCACCCGCTCCCCGCCCGGCGCCGGAGCCACCGGCACCGCACGCCCCGGCAACCGCACGACCGGCACCCGCGGCGTACCTCCCGCGGGAGCACCGCCGCCCGGCTCCACCGGCCCCGGCTCCTCCGCCCCGCCGGGCCCACCCGGCGGAACCGGCGCACCCGGCTCCGGGGACGGGGCGCGGGTCGGGCGGGGCCAGGAGGGCGGGGGCGGCGGGGGGACGGGGCGGCGCAGCCGGAGCGTTTCGGCAGGGGGCGACGCGGGCGGCGGCGGGGACATCGCGCTGAGCGCCGTGTCGAAGTGCTCGTCGACCGAGTCCGGCGCCGGACCCCCCGCGCCGCCCGCGCCGCCGGCCTCCTCGTCGTACAACTGCCGCCACCAGTCGTCTTCTTGACGCTTCGGTGAGTCCCCCTGCTGCCTCATGCCCTTATTGTCCACCGCCCGGCCCGCCGGGAAACGTGGAATCGCCGCACCGCGCGCCGCCCCTTACCGCCCGCTCCCCCACCGCACCGGCCCCACCAGCACCATCGCCCACGGACCGCGGACCGCGGCCCGCACCCGTACGGAGGTGCCAACCGCCACCCGCGGCGGCGGGAAGCGCGCGGATCCGGCAGGGTGGGGCCATGGGGACCGCACAGACGGGGCTGATCGGCGTCGTGATGCTGCTCGGCCTGGTGTGCGTGCCGGTGCCCGGCGTTCCGGGCACGCTGCTGTGCTGGGCGGCGGTGCTGTGGTGGGCGACGTCCGAGCACACGAGCCTGACGTGGGGCGTACTCGCCGGGGCCACGGGGGTGCTGGCGGTCGCCCAGATGGTGCTGTGGCTGCTGCCGAACCGCCGCATCCGCGCGTCCGGCCTCGCCTGGCGGACGGTGATCGACGCGGGGGCGGTCGCGATCGCCGGCTTCTTCCTCGTTCCGGTGCTCGGCGCCGTCCTGGGCTTCGTGGGCTACCTGTACGTGTCCCAGCGCGTCCGGCTGGGCGGCGGCCACCGTGCCGCGTGGGGCGCGACGCGTACGGCGATGCGCGCGGTGGGCACGTCCGTGCTGGTCGAGCTGCTGGCGTGCCTGCTGGTCGCGGGTACGTGGCTGGGCGCGGTGATCGCCTCCTGACCCGGGCCCGGGTCGGGAAGCGGGCGGCGCCGCGCCGCAACGGCCCAGCGGCGGCTCAGCCGTGCGAGAGGACGTTGACCACTTTCCCGCTGGGGTCGCGGACGAAGAAGCGCCGTACGCCCCACTCCTCGTCCTGCAGCGGGTGCACGATCTCCGCACCGCTGCGCAGCACGCGGGCGTAGACCTCGTCCACGTCGTCCACCTCGACGCTGATGTCCGGGTTCACCGGCGCGGTCGCGTCGGCGGACATCACGCTGAGCTGCGCGGCCGGCTCGGCGGAGGAGGCGAACGTCATGATCCAGCCGTGGTCCATGACCGGCTCCAGGCCGATCAGCCCGTAGAACTCCCGGCTCTGTTCGGCGGCCAGGGAGTGGACGACGGTCACCACACGGCGTACGGCCACGGTTTGCTCCCCTCGACGGGCGGTCAGGGCGAGGCCCGGCAGGCCCGGACCCCCGCCCATTCCACCACGCCCACCCCCACCCCGCCCCGCCCGCCTCTGCCCGGACATCTCCTCTCCCTCCCCCGCAGATCCGGCGGCATACTCCGTCCGACCGAGGCGACACGCCCTACGTCGCGGGCCCGATGCGGGTCCGCCCCGGGCGGTGGCAGGGTGATCGGCATGACGAAGCCGAACACGCGAACAGAACTGGTCGACGCCGAACTGGCCTACCTGCGCGGCCAGCACCTCGGACGACTCGCGACGGTGGACGCGAAGGGCCGCCCGCAGAACAACCCGGTGGGCTACTTCCTCCGTCCGGACGGCACGGTCGACATCGGCGGCTGGTCGATGGGCACCACGAAGAAGTGGCGGAACATCGCCGCGAACGAGAACGTCTCGCTCGTCGTCGACGACATCGCGAGCGTGACGCCCTGGCGGGTGCGCGGCGTGGAGATCCGCGGCACGGCCGAGCAGGTCGTGGGCCCGCACGACCTGGGGGCGCAGATGAGCCCCGAGCTGATCCGGATCACCCCGTACGCGATCATCAGCTGGGGCCTGGAGGACTGAGGGCCCCACCCCCGGACCCGCCGCCGACCCGCCCCCGCCTCGCCGCCGGTCCCAGGCCCGGCCCTCCCCGGCCCTTCTCCCAGCCCGCCCCGCCCCGCCGCCCCCACGATTCCGGCGCCGCTCCCTCCGGCTCCGCGCCGGAAGCCCTTCCCCTTCCCCCCGCCTCTGCCAGGACAAAGCTCACGCTATGAAATAAGAGAGCGCTCTCACGCACGCCCGGTGACCCGTTACGCTGTCGGTGTCCGTACCGATCCCGGGATTTTCTGTTATCCGCGTGCGAAGGAGCCCTCCTCGTGTCCGACCCGACGTTCGCGGCCCGCCCGACTCTTGAGGAAGTCGCGGCCCGGGCCGGGGTCTCGCGGGCGACGGTCTCGCGGGTGGTCAACGGCAGCGAGGGCGTGCGGGCGCCGCTGGCCGAGCGGGTGCGCGCGGCCGTCGACGAGCTGGGGTACGTGCCCAACCAGGCCGCCCGCACGCTGGTGACCCGGCGCAACGGCGCGGTCGCCGTCGTCGTGGCCGAGCCGGAGACGCGCTTCTTCGCCGACCCCTTCTTCGCCCAGCAGGTGCGCGGCATCAGCAAGGAACTGACCGTCCACGACAACCAGTTGGTGCTGCTGCTCACCGAAGGCACCGCCGACTACGAGCGGGTGGGCCGCTACCTGGCCGGCGGCCACGTGGACGGCGCGCTCATCTTCTCGCTGCACGACGACAACTCGCTGCCGGAGATGGCGCGCCGGGCGGGCGTGGCGACCGTGATAGGCGGCCGGCCCGGCTGGCCGGACGCCGTGTCCGGGCCGACGACGCTGTACGTCGACTGCGACAACCGCGGCGGCGCGCGCGACGCTGTCCGCCATCTGCTGGGCCTGGGCCGCCGCCGTATCGCGCACATCGCCGGTCCGCTGGACCAGACCGCCTCCATCGACCGCCTCGACGGCTTCCGCGACGTGCTGCCCACCACCGAACCCGCGCTGATCGCCGAGGGCGACTTCACGCCCGAGGGCGGCGCCCTCGCGATGGAGCAGCTGCTGCGGACCGCTCCCGACCTGGACGCCGTCTTCGCCGCCTCCGACGTCATGGCGTCCGGCGCGCTGCGGGTGCTGCGGCGGCGCGGGCTGCGGGTGCCGGAGGACGTGGCGGTCGTCGGCTTCGACGACATCGTCTCGGTGGCGGAGTGGACCGATCCGCCGCTCACCACCATCCGGCAGGACATCGAGGAGATGGGCCGGATGATGGCGCGGCTGCTGCTGCGCGCCCTGGAGTCGCCGTCCGGCGACGGGGTCGCCCCGGTCGCGCTCGCGCCGATCGTCACCCCCACCCAGCTGGTGGTGCGCGCTTCCGCCTGACGGGTCGCCGCGGACCGGGGGTAGGGCGTGGACCGACGGCTCGTCACCGTTTGTACGGGGCCGCCCCGTTCGGGTACGGGCCGGTGAAAGCGGTTGCGGGCGACGTGGGTTGGGAACGCCGGGCAACGGGAAGGTCACGGTCGGGCAGCGAAACGTGAGGGAGCGGTGAAGGCCGCTCCGGAGGACGAGGAGGACTGCCATGGCCTACTCCGTGATTCTCGGAGTCGTGATAGTCGCGCTCGTGGTGGCCGTCGTCATCGGCTCGTTCTGGAGCGCGGGCAGCCCGATCACCCCGCGACGCCGCCAGGAACGGGACGGCGGCACGGGGTGAGACGGAGCTCCCCCGGACGGGGCCGGTTCCTGCCAAGTGGCCGCGTCCGCAGGTGAGTTCAGGGATCCGGGGGCTCCGTGGCAACGGGCCCCCGTTCCCCCGGGCCTCAGACCGTGCGGCGGTGGCCACCGCCTCCGCCGCGCTTGCGCTCGTACATCTCACGCCCCGCCGCCGAGCGCATCTTCCACTCGCGCCGCATCTCCGCGCGCAGCCGCTGGTCGGTGCGCGAGGCGATCCAGGCGTTCTCGCGCAGCAGCTTGCGGTAGCTGTCGAGGCGCCGGTGGGTGAGGCGGCCGTCGTCGAGTGCGGCCCGGACGGCGCAGCCCGGCTCCGTCTCGTGCGCGCAGTCCTGGAAACGGCACTCCGCGGCCATCTCCTCGATCTCGGCGAAGACCTGCCCGACGCCCTGCTGCGCGTCCCACAGGCCGACGCCGCGCAGCCCCGGGGTGTCGACGACGGAGCCGCCGCCGGGCAGCACCCGCAGGTCGCGGGTGGTCGTGGTGTGCCGGCCCTTGCCGTCGGCGTCCCGGGTGGCCTGCACCTCCTGGACGTCGTGGCCGACCAGCGCGTTGGTCAGCGTGGACTTGCCAGCGCCGGACTGCCCGAGCAGCACGGAGGTGCCGTCACCGATCACCGCGGTGAGCGCGTCGAGCCCCTCGCCGGTGGCGGAACTGACCACCAGCACGTCCACGCCGGGCGCGGCGGCCTCGGCGTCGGCCCGCAGGAAAGCGGTGTCGGCGACGGTGTCGGCCTTGGTGAGCACCACGACCGGCCGGGCACCGCTCTCCCAGGCCAGCGACACGAAGCGCTCCAGCCGCCCGAGGTCGAGGTCGGCGGCGAGCGAGACGCACACCACCGCGTAGTCGGTGTTGGCCGCCAGCACCTGCCCCTCCGAGCGCTTGGAGGAGGTGGAGCGGACGAACGCGGTGCGCCGCGGCAGCAGCGCCCGGACGAACAGCGGGTCGCCCGCGGCGTCGACGGCGGCCCAGTCACCCGTGCACACCACCTTCATCGGGTCGGGCGGCATCACCAGCGCGGTGTCGGCCCGGACCGGTCCCGCGGGGGTGGCCAGGTCGCACTGGTCGCGGTCCACCCGCACCACCCGCCCGGGCACCAGCCCCTGCGCGGCGTACGGGGCGAACTCCGCCTCCCACACGTCGTCCCAGCCGTAGGGCGTGAGGGCGTGCGAGGAGGCGTCACGAAAAGCGAAAGTCAAGGGGGAACCCTTCGAAAGGGTGGCCCCGGCAGCGGCGCGCCGAGCGCGCGCGAAGAGGAAGGAAGGTCAGCCGGAGACCACGGGAGTGCATGGCACGATCTGCTGAATTGGGGCAGCGCCCAGCGCAATGACAGCCATCGGTCCACACCTCCTCGCTCGCTCGAACGGCCGGCACGGGAGCCGCGACCGGTCCCGTACGAACACGTGTGACGGTAGCGCGCCGCTCGGCCGCGCGCCACCGGATTTGCCGGCCGCGGGTCGGGCCGCCGCGCCCGGGAGGGGAGCGGCGGCCCGACCTGCGGAATCAGGGGGTGACCGCGATGTTGGTCAGGCCCTTGCCGCCGCTGGAGGTGTTGGAGGAGAAGACGACGTTCTTCGTGGCGCAGCTGCTGTTGTCGGTGACGTTGATCGCGTAACCGGGGGCGGAGCCGAGGGTGAAGGTGTTGGCGGTGAAGGTGTTCCCGCAGCCGTACGGGTCGTAGACGTTGTGGACCTGGAAGCCGTCGGTGTAAGGGTCGGAGACGGTGTTGTGGTCGATGACGTAGTTGTCGCCCTTGACGTCGATCGTGGAGTCACCGGAGTTCTGGTTCTGCTCGCCCGCGCCCTTGAGGGTGTTGCCGCGGACGACACCGTCGTGGGTGCCCTCCTTGATGTCGATGCCCTCGGCGGCGACGTTGGGGCCGATCGTGTTGTCCAGCACCTGCACGTAGTCGGAGGCGTCCACGCCCGTGGGGCCCGCGTACTGGTCCCAGTTGCTGTTCGCGGAGCCGATGTAGACGCCCTCGCCGTAGTTCGGGTGGGTGGTGCCGGTGTCGTGCACGGTGGAGTTCTGGATCAGGCCGTGGTCGCTGCCCGAGCGGAAGTGCACCCCTTCGTAGCCGATGGTGTCGACGGTGACGCCGTCGAGCGTGACGTGCGGGGAGGCGTCCATGACGATGCCCTTGTTGCTGTCGGTCACCCGGATGCCGCGGACCTGCCAGTAGGGCGCGTTGTCGAGCCACAGCCCGTAGCCGTTGCCGCCGTTGGAGGAGAGCACTGCCTTCGCGCTGCCGGTGATCACGATGGGCCTGGACGCCGTCGCCGGGACGGCGGCGGTGAACTGGCCCGCGTACGAACCGTCCGCGAGGGCGATGGTGTCGCCGGGCTGCGCGTCGGCGAGCGCCGAGGTGAGCTGGGCGGCGGTGGCGACGTTCACGGTCCGGCCCGAGCCCGAGGTGGGCGGCGTGGTCGGCGGGGTGGTGGGGGGCGTGGTCGGCGGGGTCGTCGGCGGCGTGGTGGGAGGTGTCGTCGGCGGGGTCGTTCCGGTCCCGGGGGTGCCGTAGACCTCGAACTCGTCGACGGTGAAGCCGGTCGCGCCGGAGACGTAGTGCTGGTCGTACAGCTCGATCCAGCGGGTGCTGACACCGGCGGGCAGGGCGACGGTGGTCGTGCCGCCGGTGCCGTCGGTGACCTGCGTCTGGGTGTGCCAGGACGTGCCGTTGGGCGAGGTGCGCACCTTGAAGGAGGTCGCGTAGCCGCTCCCCCACACCACGCTGACGTGGTCGACGGCGGTGGTGGCGCCGAGGTCGACCATCAGCTCCTGCGGGGTGCCGGTGGCGCTCTGCCAGGAGGTCGAGGTGTCGCAGTCCACGGCGGCGGCCGGACTGCCCGCGGCCGTGCTGGTCGCGCTCGCCGCCTTGCCGCAGGCCAGGTCGCCGCTGATGGTGGCGGCCGCGGAGGTCCCAGCCATGGCCAGGCCCGCCAGGCCCGCGGCGAGGAGGGCGCCGACTGCGGCCGCGGCGCCCGCCGCGTATCCGCGGCGTCGGGACGTACGGTGCCGGGCGGCGGTGCGCTCCGGCCTTGAGGTGGTGGGGGTCATCTCAGTCCTCACTCGTGAGTTCATATAGATGAACGAGAGATACATCCATGGACATCCATGTGACCCCAGAAGCTAGGTCCACCCCCACGGAGCGTCAAGCCATCGCGCAGAAATCGCCGCGACCTGTGAAGTCGGCACAGGAGAGGCCCGGTTGACGTCAGCACGCCCTCACCACAGGGCGTTCTCGTCCGTGAACGCGCCGCCGTGGGCATCGCGGTCGCCACCCACGGCGGCGCCACGCCCTCCGCCCTCGACGACACCGCCACCGGGCGCTGTGCGCACCGGCCCTTCCCCGCCGGTACGCGCAACCCCCTGGCCCGCCCCCGGCCCCGTCCCTACCCTGGAGCCATGGCCCACGCGAAGACCTCGCACGCCCGCCCGCCCCGCCGGGTGCGTACGTCCGTGGCCGCCGCGCTGCCCGCCGTGGCGGCCGTCGCGCTGCTGGCCGGCGGGTGCGGGGAATCGGGGGCGGGCGACGGCTGCCCCGCCGCGCGCGACACCGCTTCGGCGGGGCTCGCGACGAGCCACCGCAGCACGCAGGACCCGACCGCCGCCGCGTCCTACTGGACGGAGGAGCGGATGCGCAGCGCGATCCCGATGCCGATGCCGACGAATGACGGAGGGCGCTGCGGGTCCTGACCCGGCGGCACATCGCGACCGCGGCCGCCTCGGCCGCACCGCACTTCCTGTGCACAGGCATTGACACCGCTTCACAGCTCCGTGAAACTCCCCCGGGAGAGCGCTCTCCAAGCTTCGTACGAGGCCCAACCCCCCATGGAGATGCATATGAGCCTCCTGTCCCCCTTCCGGCGGGGCGTCCGGCGCAAGAGACCTTTACTGACCGCGATGGTGGCCGCCGTGGTCGCCGTGGCCGGGGCGATCACCGCCACGGCCGGCACCGCGCACGCCGCCCCCACACTGCTGTCGCAGGGCAAGACCGCGACGGCCTCCTCCACCGAGAACGCCGGCACCCCCGCCTCCGCGGCCGTCGACGGCAACACCGGCACCCGCTGGTCCTCCGCGGCCAGTGACCCGCAGTGGCTCCAGGTCGACCTGGGCGCCACCGACACCCTCAGCTCCGTCTCGCTCAACTGGGAGACGGCCTACGCCACGGCGTTCAAGATCCAGGTCTCCGACAACGGCCAGACGTGGACCGACGCCTACTCCACCACGACCGCGACCGGCGGCCAGCAGTCGATCCCCGTAAACGCTTCCGGACGCTACGTCCGGATGTACGGGACCGCCCGCGCCACCGGATACGGCTACTCCCTGTGGGAGTTCCAGGTCTACGGCAGCACCGGCGGCGGCACCAACCCCGGCGCGTGCGGCACCGCCAACGCGGCGCAGGGCAAGACCGCGACGGCCTCCTCCACTGAGAACGCCGGCACCCCCGCCTCGGCGGCCGTCGACGGCGACACCGGCACCCGCTGGTCCTCCGCCGCGAGCGACCCGCAGTGGCTCCAGGTCGACCTCGGCTCGTCGCAGACGGTGTGCCAGGTGGTGCTCAACTGGGAGGCCGCGTACGGCACTTCCTTCAAGATCCAGGTCTCGGACAACGCGCAGACCTGGACCGACATCTACTCGACGACCACCGGCCCCGGCGGCGTCCAGACCCTCGACGTCTCGGGCACCGGCCGCTACGTGCGGATGTACGGCACCGTGCGGGCGAACGGATACGGCTACTCCCTCTGGGAGTTCCAGGTCCACACCACCTCCGGCGGCGGCACCACCACGCCTCCCCCCACCGACCCCGGCGGCGGTGACTTCTCCGGCACCGTGATCTCCGCCTTCAAGCAGGTCACGGCGTCCTCCTACGAGGGCGGCAACGCCCCGGCCGCCGCCCTCGACGGCCGGACGACCACCCGCTGGTCCAGCCTGGCCACCGACAACCAGTGGCTCCAGGTCGACCTGGGCGGTACGGGCACCATCAGCGGCCTCGTGCTCAACTGGGAGTCCGCGTACGCCACCGGCTACCGCATCGAGGTCTCGGACAACGGCACCTCGTGGACGCAGGTCTACGCGACCACCACCGGCAAGGGCGGCGTGGAGAAGCTGCCCCTGACCGGCAAGGGCCGCTACGTGCGCTTCACCGGCACCGCCCGCGCCACCGGATACGGCTACTCCCTGTGGGAGTTCCAGGTCTACGGCACGGTCGACACCTCCACCGCGACCCCGCCGCTGCTGTCCGGCCCGACCAAGGCCCCGGCCACCACGGGCCAGTTCCAGCTGTCCGCCCCCGCGGACAAGGCGATGGTCACCACCACCCGCCGCCCGCAGCTGAGTTGGAACGCGGTCTCCGGCGCCGCCCACTACGAGGTGTGGCTCAACATCAGCCGCACCGACTACGACTGGACGGCGTCCGGCAACCTGCTGGACCTCTACACCAAGGTGGCCGAGCCCACCGGCACGACGTACACCCCGAGTTGGGACATCACCGACCGCTGGACGTACAAGTGGTACGTGGTGGCCGTGACCGGCTCGGGCACCAAGACCACGTCCAACATCCGGCAGTTCAGCGTCTACCTGCCGGACGTCGAGCAGGTCTCGGACGGCGTCAACCTGATCAACGGCGCCCGCGACCTCAACAAGGACGGGCAGATCGAGCCGTACGAGGACTGGCGGCAGCCGGTCGACGTGCGGGTCAACGACCTTCTCAGCCGCATGACGCTGGAGGAGAAGGCCTACCAGATGTTCTACAACGTCCAGAGCTACCCGATGTCCGGCTGGCACTTCGGGCCGGCGCAGCCGGGGGACCTGGACACCGTGCTGAAGTCCACGGCCGCGACCCGGCTCGGCATCCCGCCGGTCTCCGCCGGTGACACGACCGCGGGCTACCAGACCACCTACCCGCTGCAGAGCACGCTGTCGGCGGGCAAGGACTACCCGCTCGACTACAAGCTCGGCGACATGCAGCGCAAGGAGGAGCTGGAGGTCGGTGCGCGCGGCACCCTGTCGCCGCTCGCCGAGGTCGGCACCAAGGTGCTCTACCCGCGCATCCAGGAGGGCGGCGGCGAGAACGCCGACGTCGCGGCCGCGCAGCTCAAGGCGCTGGTCGCGGGGCTCCAGGGCGGTCCCGAGCTCAACCCGTCCTCGGTGCTGGCCACGGTCAAGCACTGGCCGGGCGAGGGCGCGGGCGGCGAGGCGGGCATCGTCTACGACGCGACGACGATCAAGTACCACATGATCCCGTTCCGGGCGGCGATGGAGGCCGGCGCGGTCAACATCATGCCGGGCTACGCGGGCAGCTCGTACCTCGACCCGGGCGGTCCGGGCGCGGGCGACAGCGCGAAGATCCTCACCTACCTGCGGCAGAACATGGGCTACACCGGTCTGATCACCACGGACTGGCTGCCGTCGGGTGCGTGGGTCAACGCGGCGAACGCCGGTTCCGACGTCATGGGCGGCGCCGACCCCGGCGCCGAGGGCTTCACCATGGGGTCCTTCGAGCAGAACGTGCCGCAGTCCCGGATCGACGACGCGGTCAAGCGGATCCTCACGCTCAAGTTCGAGCTGGGCATCTTCGAGCACCCGTACGGCGACCCGGTCAACGGCCCGTTCCGCTTCCACCAGCCGTCGTACACGCAGCTGGCCAACCAGGCCTCCCGCGAGTCCAACACCGTGCTCAAGAACGACGGTGTGCTGCCGCTCAAGCTCAACTCGGGCGACAACATCGTGGTGGCCGGCGACCGGGCGACCGACGGCGCGGCGTGCTGCATCTGGTCCAGCTACTTCCACCCCGACTACGGATCGCTGGACCAGCTCGACGCCCTGAAGGCGAGAGCCGGGCAGAACGGGGTGAACGTCTCCCAGGGCACGGCGACCAATCCGAAGGTCGCGGTGGTGTACGTCGGCGAACCGTCGTACACCCACGCCACGGCCTGGCCGGACACCCAGCCGTACCTGCCGGCCGACCAGCTGGCGCTGATCCAGAACTACAAGAACCAGGGGCTCAAGGTGGTCGTCGTGCTGACGCTGCCGCGGCCCATCGTGATCAGCGACTGGAACAACCTGGCCGACGCCATCGTGATCACCTATCGCGGCGGCGAGGAGGTCGGGCCCGCGACGGCGAGCCTGCTCTTCGGCGACTACACCCCGCACGGCCACCTGCCCTGGCAGCTGCCGCGCAGCCTGGACCAGATCCTCAAGCCGGGCGGCGGCGACGTGCAGGCCGACGCCAACGAGGCGTGGGACCTGCCGTACGACCTCGGCGCGACCGACGCCGAGCGGGCGGACATCCGAGCGAAGATCGCCGCGGGCCAGACCGTGCCGCCGACGTACGGCAACCCGCTCTACCAGTACGGCGCCGGGCTGACGAGCTGGGCGACAGGCTGACCGAACGGGCCCGGAGCCGGACGTGAGCCGGCTCCGGGCCCCGGCCCGGTCCTGACCGCCGGCCGCGTCCCCGGGTCGTCCCGTCCCGGTGGCGCGGCCGGTTCCGTTGCCGGCCCCCCACCGGCGTCCTCACCGCAGGCGCGAGGGGCGGTGAGCAGATCGTTTGGAATCTGCAATACGGACAGCCGCTTCTGCCTCGCAACTGCGGACTTATGATCGTCCCCGTGTCCGCACCCCGCGTGCGGCAGAGAGGACGACATCCTGTGACATTCCGTTCCGCACGACGCCGTACGCTGCCCCTCGCCGTGGGCGGCGCCGCGCTGCTGCTGGCGCTCACCGCCTGCTCCTCCTCGGACTCCTCCTCCGACGCGTCGGACTCCCCGGCTCCCTCGTCGACGGCGAGCGCGTCCCCGAAGGTCAGCGGTACGGTCACGGTCTTCGCCGCGGCCTCGCTCAAGGAGACCTTCACCGAGCTGGGCAAGCAGTTCGAGGCCGCGTACCCGGGCACGAAGGTGACCTTCAACTTCGGCGGCAGCGACACCCTCGCCGCCTCGATCACCTCCGGCGCCCCCGCCGACGTCTTCGCCGCCGCGAGCCCGACGACCATGAAGACGGTCACGGACGCGGGCGACGGCAAGGGCGACCCGTCCACCTTCGTGCGCAACCAGCTGGAGATCGCCACGCTGCCGGGCAACCCTCAGCACATCGCCACGCTCAAGGACCTCACGAAGTCCGGCCTCAAGGTCGCGCTGTGCGCCAAGACCGTGCCGTGCGGCTCCGCCGTGCAGAAGGCACTCACCGCGAGCAGCCTGAAGCTCACCCCGGTGTCCTACGAGCAGGACGTGAAGTCCGCGCTCACGAAGGTGGAGCTGAAGGAGGTCGACGCGTCGGTGGTCTACCAGACCGACGTCAAGGCAGCGGGCGGCAAGGTGGACGGCGTGCAGTTCCCGGAGTCGGCGGGCGCGATCAACGACTACCCGATCGTGGAACTGGCGCACGCGCCCAACTCGGCGGGCGCGCAGGCCTTCATCGCGCTGGTGAAGTCCGCGGAGGGCCAGAAGGTCCTGGCCGAGGCGGGCTTCCTGAACCCGTGAGCGTCTTCTCCGCCGGCGGCGGGGCCGGGCCCGAGCCCGGCCCCGGGGCCGCCTTGCCGGAGGCGCCGGGGCTGCCGTACGGGGGCGGCCCCGGCAAGCGGGAGGCCGCCCGGCGCAGGCGGTTCCGGGCCGGGCGCGCGCCCGTGGCACTGGCGGTGCCCGCCGTCCTCGCGCTCGCGTTCCTGCTGCTGCCGCTCGCCGCGCTGCTGATCAGGGCGCCGTGGCGGAGCATGCCGGACCAGCTCACCAGCGCGGCCGTCTGGCAGGCGCTGCGGCTCTCGCTCCAGACGGCGACGCTGGCCACCGCCGTGTCCCTGGTCTTCGGTGTGCCGCTCGCCTGGCTGCTGGCCCGCACGTCCTTCCCCGGCCGGCGGCTGGTGCGCGCGCTGGTGACACTGCCGCTGGTGCTGCCGCCGGTGGTCGGCGGCGTGGCGCTGCTGCTGGCCCTGGGCCGCAACGGGGTGGTCGGCCGCTGGCTGGACTCGTGGTTCGGGGTCACGCTGCCCTTCACCACGTCCGGCGTCGTCGTGGCCGAGACGTTCGTGGCGATGCCCTTCCTCGTGATCACCGTCGAGGGCACGCTGCGCGCCGCGGACGTCCGCTACGAGGAGGCCGCGGCCACGCTCGGCGCCTCCCGGCTGACCGCCTTCCGCCGGGTGACGCTCCCGCTGATCGCGCCGGGCGTCGCCGCGGGCGCGGTCCTGGCGTGGGCGCGGGCGCTCGGCGAATTCGGCGCGACCATCACCTTCGCGGGCAGCTTCCCCGGCCGCACCCAGACGATGCCGCTGTCCGTCTACCTCGCCCTCCAGGACGACCCGGCGGCCGCGATCGCCCTGAGCCTGGTGCTCCTCGCGGTGTCCCTCGCGGTCCTGGCGGGCCTGCGGGAGCGCTGGACGGGGGGTGCGCTGTGAGGGCGCGCACCGCACGCCGACGGGAGGCGTCATGACGGCCGCCACTCCCCCGGCCCTGCTGACCGGCGAGGGCCTCGACGCCCACCTCGTCGTCGGCCGCGCGGACTTCACCCTCGACGTCGAGCTGTCCGTACGGCCCGGCGAGGTGCTGGCGCTGCTCGGGCCCAACGGGGCCGGGAAGACCACCGCGCTGCGCGCCCTCGCGGGGCTCGCCCCGCTCACCGGGGGCCGTCTGCGGCTCGACGGCGAGACGCTGGAGGAGCCCGCGGTACGCCGCAGGGCCGCGCCCGAGGACCGCCCGGTCGGCGTGATCTTCCAGGACTACCTGCTCTTCCCGCACCTCACCGCGCTGGAGAACGTCGCCTTCGGCCCGCGCTGCCACGGCGTGCCGCGTGCGGCGGCCCGCGCGCTCGCCGCCGAACTGCTGGGCCGGATGGGCCTCGCCGACCACGCCGGAAAGAAGCCGCGCCGGCTGTCCGGCGGCCAGGCCCAGCGGGTCGCGCTGGCCCGCGCGCTGGCGACGAACCCGCGGCTGCTGCTCCTGGACGAGCCGCTCGCCGCCCTCGACGCGGGCGCCCGGCTCGACGTACGGGCCGAGCTGCGGCGCCACCTCGCGGCGTTCGAGGCGGTCGCGGTGCTGGTCACGCACGACCCGGTCGACGCGATGGTGCTCGCCGACCGGGTGCTGGTGATCGAGGGCGGGCGGCGCGTCCAGGAGGGCACACCCGCGGAGGTCGCCCGCCGCCCCCGTACGGACTATGTCGCCCGCCTGGTCGGCCTCAACCTCTTCCGCGGCGACGCCGCGGGCCGCACGATCCACCTCGCGCCGGGCCTCACCCTGCCCCTCGCCTCGGAACTGGAGGGCCCCGCCTTCGTGGCCCTCCCGCCCTCGGCGGTGACCCTCCACCCCTCACGTTCCGCCGCCGCGGAGTCCGGTGCGGCGGTGTGGCCCGTGACCGTACGCACCCTCGAATCCCACGCCGACGCCGTCCGCGTCCACCTCACGACCGCCGACGACGCCCTTCCCCTGACCGCCGACCTCCCCACCCACTCCCTCGCGTCCCTCCCCCTGGAACCCGACGCGCCGGTGTGGGCGGCACTGCCGGAGGCGGAGGCATACGCGTGAGGCAGCCACTCAGTCCCGACAGAAGGTGGGGGACGCGTTCCCCCAGAGGTCCGTCCCGCTGAGGGGGTTGTGCGGCAGGCTCCCCTGGAAGGTGCGCACCAGGAATTCGACGATGCCGCAGTCGAAACGGGTCACCGCAGGCTCGCGCGGACCGTGGTGCCTGCGGAAGGTGACGACGCGCCACTCGTCCGGCTCACCGGTGGTACTCCAGAAGGCGTTGTCGCCATCGGGCGTGTAGCCCCACAGGACCAGACCGCCCTGCACCAGATACTCCGGCTCGATTCCTTCCAGGCCTTCTTGCTCAATAGCCGCGGTCGAAAGGACCCCAAAGGTCTCTCCGACCTCGGAGGCCCGGACCGGGGCCAGGATTCCGAGGTAGTCCGAAATCAGCCCCGGTCCGTACGTCTCCATCAGCCAGAGGAAATCCGCGGGCAACGGCGTCCCGTACGCGTGCACGATCTCGTCCGGGGCAGGGGGAACCCATTTCTCGGCGGGCGGCTCCAGCAGCCGCAGAAGCTCATCTCGTGTGGACATCGCATTCCCTCTTCGCCCGGACGACCGACTACCGCCGATGCTGGCACACACGTACGACACTCCGGTTCGGACCGCGCCCGGTGGCGCCGGCCGTCGGCTCGTCCCACCGGGCGAAAACCCTTTGGCGGGCGGCAGCCGCCCCTGCTAATCTCGCCGAGGCCGTGCAGGAGAACGAGGAGGTGGTACCCGTGAACGCAGTATCGACATGGGTGCTCCCCTCGTGGGCCACGGTCGGGCGGTAGGTCGCCCGGGAGCGCCGTCACGCGCACTCCCGAAAGGCACGACCGTGCATTTCACTTCCGAACAGCTCCTTGACGACGGTGTCGTCGTACGCGATTTCACCCTCGGCGAGATCCCCGGCACCCTCTGGACGACCGGGTCCGCGCCCGCTCCGCTGATCCTGATGGCCCACAACAACGGCCTGCCCAGGCGGGAGCCCCGCCTCGTGGCCCGCGCCCGGATGACCGCGGCGTACGGCTACGCGGTGGCCACCATCGACGCCCCCGGCTGCGGCGAGCGGCCGCGTTCGGCCGCCGCCGAGCAGGCCCGCGCCGAGCTGCGCCGGGCGATGCAGGCCGGCGAGCCGGTCGACGAGATCTTCGAGTCCCTCGTGGCGCCGCTGGTCGCGAACGCCGTCCCGGAGTGGCGGACGGCCCTCGACGCGCTCCTCGCCCTCCCCGAGGCCAACGGCCGCGTCGGCTACTCGGGCTGGACCGCCCTCGGCATCGCCCTCGCGGTGGCCGACCCCCGCATCGAGGCCGCCGGCTTCTTCGCCGGGGGTTACGTCCCGCGCGCCCAGCGCGAGCAGGCCCCCGAGGTCACCGTCCCGCTCCTCCTCCTGCTCCAGTGGGACGACGAGGGCAACCCGCGTCAGCGCGCCCTCGACCTCTTCGACGCCTTCGGCAGCAAGCAGAAGACCCTGCACGCCAACCTGGGCGGCCACCTGGGCACCCCGTCCTTCGAACGGGAGGACGGTGACCGCTTCTTCGCCCGCCACTTGAAGTAACTCGCACCCGCCGGGCCGGCGCGTCCTCGCCGGCCCGGTCAGGCGGCGGGACCGGGGTCCTTGCGGCGGCAGCGCCCGCAGGCCGCGGGGGCCGGGGGCCGCGAGGTCATGAGCCGCCCTCCAGGCCGCGGCGGTAGGCCAGCCCGGGTCTCCCGGAATACTCCCGCTCCCCGACCACCGCGAACCCCGTCCGCGCCAGCACCGCCCGCGAGGCGGTGTTGTCGAGCGTGGTCCCCGCCCGCAGGGACCTCAGCCCGTACCGCCCGCCCGCGAGCCCGCACACCTCCCCCACCCCCCACGTCGCCAGGCCCCGCCCGCTCGCCCGCTCCGCGATCCGGTAGCCCAACTCGGCCTCGCCGTCGGCCACATCGACGAGGTTGACCCGCCCCAGCACCTCGCCGCCGTCCCCGACGACGACATGGAAGTAGCACTCCCCGACCTCCTGCTCCGCCAGCCGCGCCCGCAGCATCTCGCCGAAGTACGCGAAGAAGTCGTCCCCCCGGTCGGGGACGGAGGCGGCGAAGTAGGCCCGGTTCTCCACCTCGAAGGCGAGCAGCGCGGCGGCGTGACGAAGGTGGAGCAGCTGGATCTCGGGCATGGCCAGCACTATAGGCACCGGGTCAGCCGCGCCGAGGCGTCTCGCCCTCTGATATCCCGGATGCGCGTGCGTCTCCGGCACTTTTCTCCAACTCCGCATTATCAACGGAGAGTTGACGCCCGTGAGGCTGCGCGTACCGCCGCCGGGCATCGCCGCAGGCGTGACGCCGGGCCCGCTGCCAGGGCAGAATCCGCAGCATGCACACGATCGACTACGTCGCCCACCTGCAGCGGGAGGGCGAACTCCTCGCGGACGCCGCCGCGGAGGCGGGCGAGCACGCACCCGTGCCGACCTGCCCCGGCTGGACGACCGGCGACCTGGTCCGGCACACGAGCACCTTCCACCGCTGGGCGGCCCGCATCGTGGCAGAGCGGCTGCACGGTCCCGTCCCCGAGGATCCGATGCCCGCGGAGCCGGTGGGCGAGGCGCTGCTGCCGTGGTTCCGGGAGGGGCACGGCGAGCTGGTCCGTACGCTGCGGGCGGCCGGTCAGGAGACGGACTGCTGGGTCTTCCTGCCCTCGCCCGCGCCCTCGCCGGTGGCGTTCTGGGCCCGGCGGCAGGCGCACGAGACAGCGGTGCACCGGGTGGACGCCGAGTCGGCACGCGGCGGGGAACTCTCGCCACTGGAGCCGGAGTTCGCCGCCGACGGCATCGACGAGCTGCTGACCGGCTTCCACGCCCGCGCGCGCAGCCGGGTACGCACGGAGCGTCCGCGCGTCCTGCAGGTCCGGCCGACCGACACCGACGCGGCATGGACCGTCCGCCTCACGGCCGACGCGCCCCCGCGTACCGAACGCTCCGTGGACGACGCCCCGGCCGACTGCGAGCTGACCGGCCCGGCGCAGGACCTCTACCTCATGCTGTGGAACCGGCTGCCGCACGACGTGGCAGCGATCACCGGCGACACCGCCCTGGCCGCGCTGTGGCGGGAGACCTCGGCCATCACCTGACACCGGTGCTCAGGACGGCGGCGCCTGCGCCGTGGTGCTCCAGCGCTCCTCCGCCATGTGGATCACTTCGTCGAGGACGTCGCGCGAGCGGATGAAGTCGGTGATCGTCCGGTCGATGCGCTCGCGTTCCTTCGTGAGTTCGTCGACGAGTTCGGGGGTGGCGATCTCGCTCGGGCCGCCGTCGTCGCGCATGCAGGGGAGCAACTGGGCGATCTTCTTGCTGGACAGCCCCGCCGCGTAGAGGGTCTGGACGCGGATGACACGGTCGACCGCCCAGTCCCCGTAGTCGCGCTGCCCGCCGGGGGTGCGCTCCGGGCGCAGGAGCCCCTGGGTCTCGTAGTAGCGCAAGGAACGCTCGCTCACCCCGGTGCGCCTGGCCAGTTCGCCGATCCGCATACCCCACCTCACCTGATGACGACTTGAACCTGACATCAATGTCATGTTCTACCGTCCGGGACATGACGAACACACCCGTTTTCCCGAGCCTCTTCGACGCCACCCGCCTCGGCGGCCTGCTGCTGCCCAACCGCCTGGTGATGGCCCCGATGACCCGCAACCGGGCCGCGGCCGACGGCACCCCAGAACCGGTCATGGCAACCTACTACGCCCAGCGTGCCACCGCCGGGCTGATCATCGCCGAGGCCTCCACCCCGAACGCCGTGGGGCGGACCTACCCCAACATCACCGCGATCCACAGCGCCGGGCACGTCGCCGGATGGCGGCGCGTCACCGACGCCGTGGCAGCCGCGGGCGGCCGGATGTTCCTGCAACTGCAGCACGGCGGGCGGGTCGGGCACCCCGACACCAGCGGCTTCGTCCCGCTCGCGCCGTCACCCGTCCCGCTGCCCGACACGATCCACACGCCCACCGGGCAACAGCCCGCGGTCGTGCCGCTCGCCATGACCACCGCGCAGATCCGCAGCACGGTCGCCGACTTCGCCGCCGCCGCCCGCAACGCCATGGACGCCGGTTTCGCCGGCGTCGAGGTGCACGCCGCCAACGGCTACCTCCTGCACCAGTTCCTGGCCCGCAACACCAACCGGCGCACCGACGCGTACGGGGGTGAGGTCGCGCACCGCGTCCGGTTCGCCGTCGAGGTCGTCCGGGCCGTCGCCGACGCGATCGGCCCCGAGCACGTGGGCGTGCGCGTCTCCCCGGGTGTGACGGTCAACGGCATCGACGAAGGCGACACCGAGCAGATCTACCCCGCCCTCCTCGACGCCCTCGACGGCTGGGACCTGGCCTACCTGCACGTCGTCTTCGCCGACCCCGGCCGGCCCCTCTTCCAGGACATCCGCAAGCGCTGGACCGGCACCCTGATCGCCAACCCCGTCCTGGGCTGGGGCACCCCGCTCCCCCCGGACGGAGGCAAGGCGGCCGCCGAACGCCTGCTCACCGCCGGCGCCGACCTCATCTCCCTCGGCCGCTCCTTCCTCGCCAACCCCGACCTGGTCGAACGCCTTCGCACCGGCGCCCCGATCACCCAGGTGAAGGACCACGGCCTGATGTACACCGGCGGCGCATCCGGCTACACGGACTACCCCACCCTCCCGCCGGCCCCCGAACCGGCCGCGGCCTGAAGCCCGGTGGGGTGCACGCCCGTACCGCGCCCCGGACTCCGCATTCGCGTGCCCGGCTGTCGCCGGTGGCGCCCCGCGGCCGCGACCGCGGTCGCGGGGCGCCACCGGGCGGGGTCAGGTGGTGGGCAGGTGCCAGACCTGGTTGGTCGCGCCCGTGCAGGACCAGATCTGCAGGCGGGTGCCGTTCGCGGAACTCTTGCCCGTCGCGTCAAGGCACTTGCCCGACTGCGGGTTGACCAGGGTGCCTCCCGTGCCGGGCTGCCAGACCTGCGAGCCCGTCCCGTTGCAGTCGTACAACTGCACCTGCGTGCCGTTCGCCGTACCCGCCGCCGACACGTCCATGCACTTGCCGAGCGCCTGGAGGCTTCCGTCGGAGGCCACCGTCCAGGTCTGCGCGGAGGTGCCGTTGCAGTCGTAGAGCTGGACGGCCGCACCGTTCGCGCTGCTCGCACCCGCGACGTCCACACACTTGCCGCCCAGACCCGTGACCGCACCGGAGGTGGCGGACGGCGGCGGGGTGGCGCCGCCGGGGGCGACGTCGGGGTTGTCGGCGTTGGTCAGGGTCTCCCACGCCACGAAGAGGTTGTTCGTGCCCGCGGGGCGCCGCGATTCGGTGAGGGTCTGGGTATTGGTCATCGCGATGCCCATGCGGTTGTGCAGGGCGTTGAAGCCGACCTCGGTGACCGGGCCGAGGCCCAGGTTGAGGCTGCCGCCGCAGAGCCAGGACGGCGGGGTCGCGCCCAGTTCGTACTTCGCCTGGAAGCCGAGCGCCTGCTGGAGGCGCGGGCCGACCTGCGGGTAGAGGTCCTGGCCCTGGATGTACGCGGTCTCGGCGACGTCCGAGATGGACGCGATGCCGTAGCCGGTGTGCGTGAAGTCGCGGCAGGTCTCCTGCGTGAGACCGTCGACGAAGGTGGACTGGCCCTGCCAGTAGCCGATGATCTGCGCCGCTGTGGTGAGCCCGCTGCCCGGCACGGTCTTCGGCAGCGCGCCGTCCGAGCTGAGGTAGACGTACGCCGGGACGCGGTTGAGGTAGCGGGCGATCGCCCGGTCGTAGGAGGAGGCGTCGTCGAGGAAGACGGAGATGCCGACGGCGGCCTCCATCATCGTCAGCTCCCAGTTGCCGTTGCTGTTGGAGCCGTTGATGACCTCGGGCAGGTAGACGGTGCGCAGCATCGTCGCGAAGCGCCCGGCGTTCGGCCAGCCGCCGGTGTACGTGTACTTGATGATCTCGGCGGCGCGCGGCCACACCGACCCGGCCCAGCCGGTCTGCAGCGGGGCGTTGCTGTTGGTGTGCGTCGTGATGGTCGCCGACCAGGCGTCCATCAGCGCGACGGCCTTCTGCGCGTAGGCGGAGTTGCCGCTGATGTACCAGGCGAGCGCGTCGGTGTACGCGGCGATGGCGTCCTCGCGCTCGTCCGTACAGCCGTTGTTGGGGTTGGAGTACGGGCCGCAGTCGACGCTCGCGCGCGGCTTGGGCGTACGCGAGAGGGAGGCGTACGAGCTGGAGATCATCTGGTTGTACGCGGCCGCCCAGGGCGCCGCTCCGGCCTGCACCTTGCCGCGGACGAAGTCGAGTTGGGACCGGCTGACCATGACTCCGGGATGAACGAACGACGTCGGCGCGGCCGCGGCCGCGGGTGCGGCAGCGGCGGCCGGCCGGGCGGCCGCGGGGGCCGATTTCGCCGCGGCCGGGGTGGCGGCGGTCGCGGCGCCGGTACCGGTCACCAAGGCAGCGACCGTTGCGATTGCCGCTCCGAAGGCGACGAGTGCGGGCATTCTACGAAACCGGTTACTTCGCTGCGTGGCGCGTCTCATGAGGACTCCTCGAACGCGAGGGAAGGTGGGGGGATTTCGTCGGTGGTATGGACCATAGGTCATTGACATGAACACCGTCTAGACCTTTGAATCCCCCTACAGGCGCACGTCCCCCCACCGTCGCGCACAGGAAGGCCACCGATGGTCCCCATCCGCACCGCACGACCCCGCACGGCGATACGCCTGCTGGCACTCGTCGCCCTGCTGCTCGCCGCGCTGACCGCGCCGTTCCACCGCGCCCACGCGGCAACGCCGTTCAAGATCCTCGCGTTCTACGACGGCACGTACGACGCGGCGCACATCAGCTTCGTCCACGAGGCGAACTCCTGGTTCCCGCAGCAGGCCGCGGCCAACGGCTTCTCGTACACCGCGACCAACGACTGGAACCAGCTCAACACCGCGAACCTGGCGAACTACCAGGTCGTCATGTTCCTCGACAACTACCCGCACACCGCGGCCCAGCAGAGCGCCTTCCGCGGCTACATGGAGGGCGGCGGCGGCTGGATGGGCTTCCATGTCGCGGCGTACAACGACCAGACGCCCAGCGACTGGTCCTGGTACCACGAGACCTTCCTCGGCACCGGCACCTTCAAGTCCAACAGCTGGGGCCCGACGTCCGAGACGCTGCGCATCGAGGACCCGAACCACGCGGCGACCGCGGGCCTGCCGTCCACGATCACCTCGTCGGTGAGCGAGTGGTACAGCTGGCAGCACGACCTGCGGCAGAACCCGGCCATCGACATCCTCGCGTCGATGGACCAGTCCACCTTCCCGATCGGGACCGACCCCAACCAGACCTGGTACAGCGGCTACTACCCGATCGTGTGGAGCAACCGCAACTACAAGATGATCTACAACAACTTCGGCCACAACGCGATGGACTACGCGACGAACACCACCCTGTCGTCGACCTTCGCGAGCCCCCAGCAGAACCAGCTCCTGCTCCAGGGCCTGCGCTGGCTCGGCGGCGCGTCCGGCCCCGTCACCCCGCCCCCCGGCGGCGGCAGCGGTGCGGTCACGGGCCTGGGCGGCAAGTGTGTGGACGTCGCGGGTGCGAGCAGCGCGAACGGTGCGGCCGTCCAGCTCTACGACTGCAACGGCACGAACGCCCAGTCCTGGACGGTCGGTTCGGACGGCACGCTGCGCGCCCTGGGCAAGTGCATGGATGTCGCGGCGGCGGGTACGGCGAACGGCACGCAGGTGCAGTTGTACGACTGCAACGGGACGGGCTCGCAGGTCTGGCAGCCCGGTACGGGCGGTGCCCTGGTCAATCCGCAGTCGGGCAAGTGCCTTGACGCGACGGGCAAGAGTTCCGCGAACGGCACCCGCCTGCAGATCTGGTCCTGCACGGGCGCGACCAACCAGGTCTGGCACCTGCCCACCACCTGACCCCACCCGGGGAGAAGAGACCGCGCCGCCGCGGAGCATGGGTGCGCATTCGCGGCGGCGCCTTCCCCGGGCCGGACGGACGGGCGTCCGTTTCGTTCAGGACCGGCACGGACGGGCGTCCGTTTCGTACAAGACCGGCCCGCGCCCGCGGGCTAGCGTCGGGGCATGAACGCACCTCACGTGACTCCGCGCCTGGACCTGATCGGGATCGTCGCCTCCGACATGGCGGCCTCCCTGCGCTTCTACCGGCTGCTGGGCATCGACCTGCCCGCGGCCGCCGACGAGGAGGCCCATGTCGAGGTCACCCTCGCGGGCGGCCTGCGGCTGGCCTGGGACAGCGTCGCGACCGTCAGGTCCTTCGATCCCGGGTGGCAGCCGGCCCGCGGCAACCACGTCGCACTCGCCTTCGACTGCGGCACCCCCGCGGGCGTGGACACGCTGTGGGACACCCTGACGGGGGCGGGCTACGAGGGTCACCTCAAGCCGTGGGACGCCTTCTGGGGGCAGCGCTACGCCGTCGTCCACGACCCGGACGGCAACCCGGTCGACCTCTTCGCCGCGGTCTGAGAACGCGCTTGTGCGGGCCCGCCCGCCGCGCCAGGATCGGTCGCATGAGCCGTCCCTACGACGACGAGCGGCTGGCCGGTGCGTACGACGCGGGCAACGGCATGCCGGAGCGGTCCCTGCGGGCCTGGGTGGAGCTGATCGCCTCCTACGCGCCGCGCCCGGCGCCCGCGGTCGTCGAGGTCGGTGCGGGGACGGGCGTGTTCTCCGCCGCGACGGCCCGCTGGATCGAGGGCGCCACCGTGCTGGCCGTGGACCCCTCGGAGGCGATGCTCGCGCAGGCGCGACAGCACCGTGCGCATCCGGCGGTGCGCTACGTGGCGGGGTCGGCGGAAGCGGTGCCCGCCCCGGCGGGCAGCTTCGACCTGGCCCTGCTCTCGCGGGTGATCCACCACCTCCCGGACCGGCCGCGGGCGGTGGGCGAGCTGGCGCGCGTCGTGCGCACCGGCGGACGGGTGGTCGTCCGCACCACCTTCCGCGAGCGCCTGGACTCGGTGGTCTACGACCACTGGCCGCTGCTGCGCGAGGCCGACGAGCGGCGCTTCCCGGGCGAGGCGGAAGTCGTCGCGGACTTCGCCGCCGGTGGGTTCGCCCTGGTGGAGACGGTCTCCTTCGCGCAGCCGGTGACGGCGAGCCTGCGCGAATACCACGACCGGCTGGTCACCCGGCCCCAGTCCAAATTCGGCCACCTGACGGCGGAGGAATTCCGCGCGGGGCTCGCGTCGCTGGCGGACGCGGCCCGCGCCGGTGGGGCGGGGCCGGTCCTCGAACGCTACGACGTGGCCGTGTTCTCGCCCGCGTGACGGCGGGGGCGGGGCCCGGTCAGGGCTGCGCCGGGGGCTGCCACTCGTGGGCGAGGAGGCCGAGGACGACCTCGTCCACGAAGCCGCCCATCACCCAGGCCGCGGAGCGGAGCACACCCTCGCGGACGAAGCCGTTGGTCTCGGCGGCGCGCAGCATCGCGGGGTTGTCGGCGAGGGTCTCGATCTGGAGCCGGTTGAGGCCGCGGACGACAAAGCCGTAGTGGCACAGCACCGCGACCACGTCCTTGCCGTAGCCCTTGCCGCGGGCGGACGGCAGGAGGCTCAGACCGATGTGGGCGTAGCGGCTGTGGTTGTCGATGCCCCACAGGTTGGCGTGGCCGACGAGTGTGCCGCCGGCCAGTTCCACCACGGAGAACGGGACGTTCTTCGGGTCCTGGTCGTCCGTCACGAACCGGGGGTCCTTCGTGCCGGGCGCCGCCGGGCGCCAGGCCTCTCCCTCGGAGCGCGACGCGGTGGCCACGTCGTCGAAGAGCTCGGCCCGCAGGATCGGGATGTCCTCCTCGTGCCGGGCCCGCAGCCCGACCGTACGGCCTCGTAGCATGTGCGCCTTCCTACCCGGCGGGGGCGGCGGGCGGCAACCGGATTAGCTCGCCGAGCGGGACGCCCGCGAGCGCCCGGACCTCGCGGGCCAGATGGGGCTGGTCGGCGTAGCCGGTGTCGGCGGCGACACGGGCGAAGGGGACACCGGCGCGGGCGAGGGCCAGGGCGCGCTGGAGGCGCAGGACGCGGCCGAGGGTGCGCGGCCCGTAGCCGAAGGCGGTCTCGCAGCGGCGGCGCAGCTGGCGTTCCTCGAGGCCGCACGCGGCGGCGACGCCCGCGACGGACCGGCCCGCGGCGAGGGCGGCGGTGATCGCGGCGGGCAGCGGGTCGGCGGGCGCGGCCTCGGCCGTCCGGGCGACGGCCCACGCTTCGAGGGCGGCGACGGGGCCGGCGTCGGCGCGTTCGGCGAGGCGCCGGGCGCGGGCGGCGGGCCAGAGGTCGGCGAGCAGCACCCGGCGGTCGCGCACCTCGGCGGCGGGGGCGCCGAGGAGGGCGGGCGCGGTGCCGGGCGCGAACCGCAGACCGGCGAAGGTGCTGCCGGGGCGGGCGGTGGCGACGTACGCGGCGGTGTCGGGACCGGCGACGAGCAGGGTGCCGTCGTGCCAGATCAGGTCCATGCAGCCGTCGGGCAGCACACGGTAGGGGTCGCCGCCGCCGTCCGTGCGGCTCCACACGGTGACGCCGGGGACCGCGCCCGGCCGCTCGCGATATCCGCCCACGTCACCATGATGCCGCGGCCCGACGGCCGGGGTGCTCAGTGGTTGCGGTGCTCGTCCCACTGCTGGGGCTGCGGCGGGAAGGGCGGTGACGGCGGCGCGGGCGGCAGCCGGGGCGGGGCCGTGGGGCGCGGCGGGGCGAGCGGGCGGGGGCGGCGCGGCGGGTCGAGCGGTTCGGGGCGCTCGGGGCGGGGGCGGCGGGCGCGCAGCCGGGAGCGGAAGTCGGCGTGCGGGAGGACGTCCACCCAGCGCTCGGGGTATTCGGCGGGCGGATCGTCGTCGTCGGCGTCCTCAAGATCCCCGGCCGCGGCGGCCTGCCGGGCGCGCCGGGCGGCGGCGCGGGCGACGACCTCGGCGGCGACGGCCTCCTTGCGGCGGTTGTTCTCCTCGCGGGCGGCGGCGGTGGCCAGCGAGGGCCACACGCGGTCGACGGCGGCGTTGACCGCGGCGCCGACGAGGACGGCGAAGGCGCTCACGCCGATCCACAGCAGGACGGCGATGGGCGCGGCGAGGGAGCCGTAGATGGTGTGGCCCTCGACGGCATGCCCGAGGTAGATCCGCAGGACGAAGCTGCCCAGCATCCACATGAGCAGTGCGACGAGCGCGCCGGGCACGTCCTCGTACCACGGCGACCGGACGGGGACGGACACGTGGTAAAGGGTGGTGAGGAAGGCGACCGAGGCGAGCAGCACGGTGGGCCAGTAGAGGACGTGGACGGTGCCGGTGACGCCGGGGATGAGGTCGTCGACGGCGCCGGGGCCGACGACGACCAGCGGCAGCACGGCCGCGCCGAGCACGAGCGCGACGACGTAGAGGACGAGCGACATCAGCCGGGTCTTGACGATGCCGCGGCGGCCCTCCAGCCCGTACATGATGGTGATGGTGTCGACGAAGACGTTGACCGCCCGGGAGCCGGACCACAGGGCGATGACGAAGCCGATCGAGATCAGGTCCGGGCGGCGGCCGTGGAAGACGTCGTCGACGAGCGGTTTGACCAGGTCGTTGACGCCCTTGTCGGACAGCACCGTCCCGGACGCGCTGAGGATGTTGTGACGTATGTGGTCGATGGTGTCGAGACCGACGACGGTGTCGACGTAGCCGAGCGCGCCGACCAGGCCGAGCAGCAGCGGCGGCAGCGACAGCAGCACGAAGAAGGCCGCCTCGGCCGCGAGGCCGGTGACGCGGTACTCCAGGCACGAGTCGACCGTGTCCTTGAGCAGCAGCCAGCCGACCTTCCGCTTGGAGACGTTGCGGTAGAGCACCCGGGCCCGCCGCCAGCGGCTCGGACGCCGGTGGCTTCTTTCTTCTGCTGCTTGCACCCCCTTACGTTAGCTGGCATGACTGCCGTCACCCACACGGTCACGAACCAGGCCCCGCCCCTGGTCGGCCATGACGTATACAGCACCGACACCGCGCTGACCGAGGCCGTCGCCCGCCATGCGGACCCGGCCCTGCTCGCGGAGGTCACCGAGGAACTCGTCCGGCTCGGCGAGGCCGCCGGTTCCGCCCAGGCGCAGCGGTGGGGCGAGGAGGCAAACACCTACTCCCCCGTGCTGCGCACCCACGACCGCTACGGCAACCGCGTCGACGAGGTCGACTTCCACCCGTCCTGGCACCGGCTGCTCGGGCACGCGATCACCGCGGGCCTGACCGACGCCTGGTCGCGGCCCGCCGGGCACCTGCGGCGGGCGGCCGGCTTCCTGGTGTGGTCGCAGGTCGAGGCCGGGCACGGCTGCCCGGTGTCGATGACGCACGCCGCGGTGCCCGCGCTGCGTACCGACCCGGCGCTGGCGGCGGAGTGGGAGCCGCGGCTCGGCTCGCACTCCTACGACCCGCGGCTGGTGGCGCCCGGCGAGAAGCCGGGGGCGCTGTTCGGGATGGGCATGACCGAGAAGCAGGGCGGCTCGGACGTGCGTGCCAACACCACCCGGGCGGTGCCGCTCGCCGAGCCGGGGACGTACGCGCTGACCGGGCACAAGTGGTTCTGCTCGGCCCCGATGTCGGACGGCTTCCTGGTGCTGGCCCAGGCATCCTCTTCCGACAGGGGCGGGCTCACGTGCTTCCTGCTGCCGCGCGTGCTGCCGGACGGGACGCGGAACGTCTTCGCGATCCAGCGGCTCAAGGACAAGCTGGGCAACCGCTCCAACGCCTCCGCGGAGGTCGAGTTCCGCGACTCCTGGGCCCGCCGGGTCGGCGAGGAGGGCCGCGGGGTCGCCACGATCATCGGGATGGTCGCCGCGACCCGGCTGGACTGCGCGCTCGGCTCGGCGGCGCTGATGCGGCAGGCCGTCGCGCAGGCCGTGCACCACGCGACCCACCGGGAGGCCTTCGGCGGGCCGCTGATCGGCAAGCCGCTGATGCGCAACGTGCTGGCCGACATGGCGCTGGAGTCGGAGGCCGCGACCGCCGCGGTCATGCGGCTCGCGGCGGCGTACGACACGGACACCGAGCAGGAGCGGGCCCTGCGGCGGCTCGGGGTGGCCGTGACCAAGTTCTGGGTGACCAAGCGCTGCCCGGCGGTCGCGGCCGAGGCGCTGGAGTGCCTGGGCGGCAACGGCTACGTGGAGGAGTCCGGGATGCCGCGGATCTTCCGGGAGTCGCCGCTCAACTCGGTGTGGGAGGGCTCGGGCAACGTCCAGGCGCTGGACGTGCTGCGGGTGCTGGGGCGCGAGCCGCTGGCCGTGGAGGCGTTCCTGACCGAGGTGGGGCGGGCGCGGGGCGCCGACCACCGGCTGGACGCGGCGGTGAAGGACCTGCTGACGGAGCTGGGCGACCTGGAGGGCGTGGAGGCGCGCGCCCGCCGGGTCGTGGAGCGGATGGCGCTCGTCCTCCAGGGCTCGCTGCTGGTCCGGTACGCCCCGGCCGCGGTGGCCGACGCCTTCTGCGCGTCCCGGCTGGGCGGCGAGTGGGGCTCGACCTTCGGCACCCTGCCCTCGGGCCTGGACCTCGGGCCGCTGCTGGAGCGGGCGGCGCCGGTGGCGGGCTGAGCGGGGCTGCCGCGCGGGAAGGTACGGCTACGGCGCCGGTACGGCCGCGGGTCCGCCGCGGTGGCTGCGGTGCGCCGTGGCCGGGCCGAGGACGCCGAGCAGGGCGAGGGCGTCCACGCCGGGCGAGCCCGGCGGCGGTGTGAAGACCAGCAGCCGCTGGTCCTGCGACGGCGTGAGCAGCACCTCGTAGTCGAAGGCGATCGGCCCGACCTCGGGGTGCAGCACCCGCATCCGGCTGCGCTGCTTCACCGCGACCTCGTGCGCGTCCCACAGCCCGCGGAATTCCCCGCTGGCCTCCCGCAGCCGGGCGACCAGGGCAGCCGCCGTGGCGTCGTTCCCGCGGCGCGCGACGGCCGCGCGCAGGTCGGCGACCATCTCCCGGCTGTGCGGGGCGTGCTCCTCGGGCGGGAAGCCCGCGCGCACGGCGGGGTCGGTGAACCACCGCCAGGGGATGTTGCGCTCCCCCTCGGCGACCGTGCACACGCAGCCGAACAGCGCCTCGGCCAGCGCGTTCATCGCCAGCAGGTCCCCGAGGTCGCCGACGAGCTGCGCCGGGGTCTGCGTCATGTGGTCCAGCAGGTAGCGCAGGCTGGGGCGTACGTGGAGTCCCGCGGACTGCCGCAGCGGCGGCGGGTGGCCCGCGAGCAGGTACAGGTGGTCGCGCTCGTCCGTGGTCAGGCGCAGCCCGCGGGCCAGCGAGGCGAGGATCTGCGTCGAGGGCTGCGGGCCGCGGGCCTGTTCGAGCCGCATCACGTAATCCGCGGACATGCCCGCGAGCTGGGCGACCTCCTCGCGGCGCAGCCCGGGGGTGCGGCGGTGCCGCCCGACCGGCAGGTCGGCCTCCTCCGGGCGCAGCCGGTGGCGTGACCGGCGCAGGAAGTCGGCGAGTTGCTCGCGGTCCATCTGCATGCCCCCATCATGCAACGGGGCGGGGCGGGTGCGGCCGGGTGTCCCTAGGACGGCCCGTCCTAGGCGAAGCGCTCCGATTTTCCCCGTGGAGCGGCGGCGGCACGGTGGGGGCATGACACAGACCCAGATCACGAACCTCCAGGACATGCTGCGCAACCGCCCCGCCCTGGACCCGGACCTGACCCTCGCCGAGCAGCGGGAGTTCTTCGAGCAGATCACGTCGACCGCCGTGCTGCCGGCCGGCACCGCCACCACCGAGGGCCGGCTCGGCGGGGTGCCGGTCGTGCACACCACCCACCCGGAGACCGGGAGCGGCCCGGACACCCCGGTCGTGCTGTACCTGCACGGCGGCGGCTTCGTCGTCGGCTCGGCCCGCTCGGGCACCGCGCTCACCGCGGGCCTGGCCTCCCGGGTACGCGGCCGCGGGGTCTCGGTGGACTACCGGCTCGCGCCCGAGCACCCCTTCCCCGCCGCGGTGGAGGACACCCTCGCCGTCTACCGGGCTCTGCTGGACGAGGGCACGGCGCCCTCGCGGGTGGCCTTCGCGGGCGACTCGGCGGGCGGCGGCCTCGCGCTCCAGGCGCTGGTCGCCGCGCGGGAGGCCGGGCTGCCGCTGCCCGCGGGCACGGTGGTCTTCTCCCCCTGGTACGACCTGACGCTCTCCGGGGCCTCGATCACCTCGCGGGCCGGCGACGACCCGATCCTGACCGCGCACATGCTGCGCCGCTACGCCGCCGACTACCAGGGCGGGGCGTCCGGTGTGCCGGCGCTCGACGACCTGCGGGGGCTGCCGCCGCTGCTGGTGCAGGCCGGCTCGCACGAGATCGTGCTGGACGACGCGGTGGCCCTGGCCGCCCGCGCGGCGGCCGACGACGTGCCGGTCGGGCTGGAGATCACCCCCGGGGCGACGCACGTCTTCCAGCGCTTCGCCGGCTCCGGACTGCTCGACGAGGCCGACGCGGCGCTGGATTCCGCGGGCGCCTTCCTGCGCCGCGCCCTCTCCCCGGTGCTCGCCGCGGCGGCGTGACGGGGGCGGCGTGACGGCGACGGCGGGTCCGGCGGTCGTATACGAAGGACGACCGGCGTACGCGGCCGGGGCCCGCGCGCGGGCCCCGGCCCTGCGGGACGGAAGGTCCCCGGCCGGGGGTGGCGCCGCGCCGACTCGGCACCACCCCCGAAGGTGACGCGGCGTCACTGTCCGTCGGTAAGCGCTCTCGGCGCAACCGTTGCACACCGTTGCACCAAACCCCGGCGGCCCGGGGCCGTACCCGGGCACCATGGGCAGCGGGAGCTGCGGGGGCACCCCGGCGGGACGGAGGCGGCGTGGCAGACCGGCCGATCGGCTACGGGCGGCTCGACGGGTCGGACCTGACGAGGTCGCCGCACCTGCTCGCCTCGGTGCGGGCGGCCACGCTCGCCGGGGACACCCCGCCCGAGGCGCCCCGCGCGGTGATCGGGGCGTCCTGGGCACGGACGCTGGGCCACGGGGTGGATCCGGACGTCGGGCGGCACAACGGGCTGCTGGCCGCGGAGGAGATCGAGCACCGCCGGCACGGCAGCCCGCTCGGCGAGGTGCTGCCGGTGCTGGCCGACGGCCTGGTCTCGGTCGCGGACGCTGCCTGGCACATCATGGTCGTCACCGACGCCGAGGGCCGGGTGCTGTGGCGCGACGGCAGCGTCGCGGTGCGCCGCAGCGCCGACCGGCTGGGCTTCGCCGAGGGCGCGTCCTGGTCGGAGGACGTCGTCGGCACCAACGCGATCGGCACCGCGCTCGTCACCCGCAAGCCGCTCCAGGTGCATTCCGCCGAGCACTTCGTACGCACCCACCACGGCTGGACGTGCGCGGCCGCCCCGCTGCACGACCCGCGCGACGGGCGGCTGCTGGGCGTGGTGGACGTGAGCGGGCCCGCCTCGACCGTGCACCCGGCGACGCTGTCGCTGGTCTCGGCGGTCGCCCGGGTCGCCGAGGGCGAGCTGCGGGCGCGGCACTGGGCGGCGGTGGAGCGGCTGCGGTCGGTCGCGGCGCCGCTGCTCGCCGGGATCGGCGGCCGGGCGGTGGTCGTGGACCGCAACGGCTGGACGGCGGCGGCGACCGGGATCGCGCCGGCCGAGCGGATCGCGCTGCCGGCGGCGGTGGCCGCGGGGCAGGTGTGGCTGCCGGCGCTGGGGCTGTGCGGGATCGAGCCGCTGCCGGGCGGCTGGCTGGTGCGGGTCGGCGAGGGCGAGCCGGCGCCCGCGGGCGGCCGGGTGGTGGTGGACGTGAGCGGTCCGGCGTCCTGGACGGTGACGGTGGCCGGCCCGGCGGGCCGCTGGGCGCTGCCGCTCAGTCCCCGGCATGCGGAGCTGCTGTACGTCCTGGCGGTGCACCGGGCGGGGCGGACGGCGGCGGAGCTGGCGGGCGACCTGTTCGGCGACCCGACCCGTACGGTCACGGTGCGGGTGGAGATGTCCCGGCTGCGGCGCACGCTCGCGGGGGTGCTGGCGCACCGCCCGTACCGCTTCGCGGAGGAGGTGGAGGTCGAGCTGCTGGGCCCGCGCCGGGCCGCCGACCTGCTGCCGCACTCGGTGGCGCCCGCGGTGCTGGCCGGCCGCGCCCCGCGCGGCTGAGCCCCGGTCGCACCCGGTAGCCTCTCCCGCGCTTCCCACCTGCGCGTCGTCCGCGCTTCCCGGGCCCTCGCGGGGACGTGACGTGCGCCATAGTTTGCCGCATAGTGAGATGATGACGTCCACATGGTGGATAACGGTGGACTCCCCCGAGACGTGCGTGCCACGCTTCCGTCATGTCTCGCACTGGAATCGCCTTGGTAGGTCGGCCGCACGTCGACTTCTGCCGCGTTTCCAGCGCCATCTGTCCGGCGGGCTGACCGCACAGCTGCACCGCTCCGCCATCCCCGCCGTCGTGGATGCACGGGAGTTCCCCTGTGTCCGCGGCCGTCGTACCACCGCTCTGCGTTTCCCCAGGCCACAGGGTACTTCCGCGCCGTCAACGACCGTATTCGAGCCTGTCAGAAGGACGCATCGCCATGGCATCCAGCCCCGCCGACACCCCGCAGCCGCCCGCCGGGACGCCCAGGACACCCGCCGCGTCGCGCCGCAAGTCGACGCGGCACCGCGGTGAAGGCCAGTGGGCCAAGGGCCACTTCACTCCGCTCAACGGCAACGAGCAGACGAAGAAGGACGATGACGGTCTCAACGTGCGGACGCGCATTGAGACGATCTACGCCAAGGCCGGCTTCGACGCGATCGACGGCGCGGACCTGCGCGGACGCATGCGCTGGTACGGCCTCTACACGCAGCGCCGCCCCGGGATCGACGGCGGGCGCACCGCGATCCTGGAGCCCGAGGAGCTGGACGACCGCTACTTCATGATGCGGGTCCGCATCGACGGCGGCCGGCTGACGGTGGCCCAGCTGCGCGTCATCGGCGAGATCTCGCAGGAGTTCGCGCGCGGCACCGCCGACATCACCGACCGGCAGAACGTGCAGTACCACTGGATCCGCATCGAGGACGTGCCGGAGATCTGGCGCCGGCTGGAAGCGGTGGGGCTGTCCACGACCGAGGCGTGCGGCGACACCCCGCGCACCATCCTGGGCTCCCCGGTCGCGGGGATCGCCGAGGACGAGATCATCGACGGCACCCCGGCGATCGAGGCGATCAAGACCCGCTACATCGGCAGCAAGGAATTCTCCAACCTGCCGCGGAAGTTCAAGACCGCGATCTCCGGCTCGCCGCAGCTCGACGTGGTGCACGAGATCAACGACATCTCCTTCGTCGGTGTCGAGCACCCCGAGCACGGTCCGGGCTTCGACCTGTGGGTCGGCGGCGCGCTGTCCACCAACCCGCGGCTGGGCGAGCGGCTCGGCGCGTGGGTGCCGCTGGACGAGGTGCCCGACGTGTGGGCCGGGGTGGTCGGCATCTTCCGCGACTACGGCTACCGCCGGCTGCGCTCCCGCGCCCGGCTGAAGTTCCTGCTGGCCGACTGGGGCACCGAGAAGTTCCGCCAGGTGCTGGAGGAGGAGTACCTGGGGCGCCCGCTGCTCGACGGCCCCGCGCCGGAGACCCCCAAGGGGGTCTGGCGCGACCACATCGGGGTGCACCGGCAGAAGGACGGCCGCTTCTACGTGGGCTTCGCCCCGCGCGTCGGCCGGGTCGACGGCGCCACCCTCACCAAGATCGCCGAGCTGGCCCAGGGCCACGGCTCGGACCAGGTGCGCACCACGACCGACCAGAAGATGATCGTCCTGGACGTCGCCGAGGACCAGGTCGACTCGCTCGTCTCGGGCCTGGAGTCGCTGGACCTCCAGGTGCGCCCGTCGCCCTTCCGGCGCGGCACCCTGGCGTGCACCGGTATCGAGTTCTGCAAGCTGGCCATCGTCGAGACCAAGGCGCGCGGCGCCTCGCTCATCGACGAACTGGAGCGCCGCCTGCCGGACTTCGACGAGCCGGTCAACATCAACATCAACGGCTGCCCCAACTCCTGCGCCCGTATCCAGACCGCCGACATCGGTCTGAAGGGCCAGCTGGTCACCGGCCCCGACGGCGAGCAGACCGAGGGCTTCCAGGTGCACCTGGGCGGCAGCCTCGGCCTGACCGCGGGCTTCGGCCGCAAGGTGCGCGGCCTGAAGGTCACCGCCGCCGAACTGCCCGACTACGTCGAGCGGGTGCTCACGCGCTTCCGGGCCGAGCGCACCGACGGCGAGCGGTTCGCCCAGTGGGCGGCGCGCGCCTCCGAGGAGGCGCTGTCGTGAGCGAGCGTGCCGCCCCGTTCTACTGCCCCTACTGCGGCGACGAGGATCTGCGCCCCTCCGAGGAGGGCGGGCACGGCGCCTGGGAATGCCGGGCATGCTCCCGTGCATTCAAGCTGTCGTTCCTCGGGCTGCTGGCCAGGAGGCCGGCCGCCGATTCCCCGCAGGGAGGCGCTTCGTGACCACCGCTTCTTCGTACCCGGCCGACCAGTTGCAGCAGCTCGCCGAGCAGGCCGGCCGCGACCTGGAGGACGCGTCCGCGCTCGACGTGCTGCGCTGGGCGGCCGACACCTTCGGCCCGCGCCTGTGCGTGACGTCGTCGATGGAGGACGCCGTCGTGGCGCACCTCGCCTCGCGCGCGCTGCCCGGCATCGACGTGGTCTTCCTCGACACCGGCTACCACTTCGAGGAGACCATCGGGACGCGCGACGCCGTCGCGGCGGTCATGGACGTCAACGTCATCACCGTCACGCCCGAGCAGACCGTCGCCGAGCAGGACGCGCAGTACGGCCCGAAGCTGCACGACCGCGACCCCGACAAGTGCTGCGCGCTGCGCAAGGTCGCCCCGCTGGAGCGGTCGCTGGCCGGCTACGACGCGTGGGCGACCGGCCTGCGCCGGGACGAGTCGCCGACCCGGGCGAACACCCCGGTCGTCAGCTGGGACACCAAGCGGCAGAAGGTCAAGATCGCCCCGATCGCCCGCTGGACGCAAGAGGACGTCGAGGCCTACGTGGCCGAGCACGGGGTGCTCACCAACCCGCTGCTGACGGACGGCTACGCCTCCGTGGGCTGCGCGCCCTGCACCCGCCGGGTACTGGAGGGCGAGGACGCAAGGGCCGGACGCTGGGCGGCGTTCGGCAAGACCGAGTGCGGGATACACCAGTGACGGCCACTTCGCAGGAGGCTTCGATGAACGCGGGCGCCACCGTCTGGCTCACCGGCCTGCCGAGCGCCGGCAAGACCACGATCGCCCGCGCGCTCGCGGCGCGGCTGGCGGCCGACGGCCACCGGACCGAGGTGCTCGACGGCGACGAGATCCGCGAGTTCCTCTCCGCGGGCCTGGGGTTCAGCCGCGAGGACCGGCACACCAACGTGCAGCGGATCGGCTTCGTCGCCGAACTGCTCGCCTCGCACGGGGTGCTGGTGCTCGTACCGGTCATCGCGCCGTACGCCGACAGCCGCGAGGCGGTACGCAAGCGGCACCAGGCGCAGGGCACCGGTTTCGTGGAGGTGCACGTGGCCACGCCGGTCGACGTGTGCGCGGTGCGCGACGTGAAGGGCCTCTACGCCCGGCAGGCCGCGGGCGAACTGACCGGGCTGACCGGGGTGGACGACCCCTACGAGGTGCCGGAGACCCCCGACCTGCGGATCGAGACGCACGGCAGCACCGTCGAAGAGTCCGCCGCAGCGGTGCACGCGCTGCTCTCCGAGAGGGGTCTGACGACATGAGCACCATCGCGACGCACACCGAGCAGCGGGACAGCCCGTACGCGCTGACCCACCTGGACGCGCTGGAGTCCGAGGCCGTCCACATCATCCGCGAGGTCGCGGGCGAGTTCGAGCGGCCGGTGATCCTCTTCTCCGGCGGCAAGGACTCGATCGTCATGCTGCACCTGGCGCTCAAGGCGTTCACGCCCGCGCCGGTGCCGTTCTCGCTGCTGCACGTCGACACCGGGCACAACTTCCCGGAGGTGCTGGACCTGCGCGACCGCACGGTCGCCGAGCACGGCCTTCGGCTGTACGTGGCCAAGGTGCAGGACTACATCGACGACGGGCGGCTGCGCGAGCGCCCCGACGGGCTGCGCAACCCGCTCCAGACCGTGCCGCTGACCGAGGCCATCTCCGGGCACCGCTTCGACGCGGTCTTCGGCGGCGGGCGGCGCGACGAGGAGAAGGCCCGTGCCAAGGAGCGGGTGTTCTCGCTGCGCGACGAATTCTCCCAGTGGGATCCGCGCCGCCAGCGCCCCGAGCTGTGGCAGCTCTACAACGGCCGGCACGCGCCGGGCGAGCACGTGCGCGTCTTCCCGCTGTCCAACTGGACCGAGCTGGACGTGTGGCAGTACATCGCGCGGGAGAAGATCGAGCTGCCCTCGATCTACTTCGCGCACGACCGCGAGGTCTTCCGGCGCAACGGGATGTGGCTGACCGCCGGCGAGTGGGGCGGTCCGAAAGCGGCCGAGCCGGTCGAGACCAGGACGGTGCGCTACCGCACGGTCGGCGACATGTCCTGCACCGGCGCGGTCGACTCGGACGCGACCACGCTGGACGCGGTGATCACCGAGATCGCCGCCTCCCGGCTGACCGAACGGGGTGCCACCCGCGCCGACGACAAGATGTCGGAGGCGGCCATGGAGGACCGCAAGCGCGAGGGGTACTTCTAGACATGAGCGTCTCCACCAGCCCGCTGACCGCCGAGGAGCTGTCGGCGACCACGCTGCTGCGGTTCGCCACCGCCGGATCCGTCGACGACGGCAAGTCCACCCTGGTCGGGCGGCTGCTGCACGACTCCAAGTCGGTGCTCAGCGACCAGCTCGAAGCCGTCGAGCGGGCCTCGCAGGTCCGCGGCCAGGAGGCCCCCGACCTGGCGCTGCTCACCGACGGCCTGCGGGCCGAGCGCGAGCAGGGCATCACCATCGACGTGGCCTACCGCTACTTCGCGACCGCGCGCCGCCGGTTCATCCTGGCCGACACGCCGGGCCATGTGCAGTACACCCGCAACATGGTCACCGGCGCGTCGACCGCGGAGCTCGCGGTGGTGCTCGTCGACGCGCGCAACGGCGTGGTGGAGCAGACCCGCAGGCACGCCGCCGTGGCCGCGCTGCTGCGGGTGCCGCACGTGGTGCTCGCGGTCAACAAGATGGACCTGGTGGACTTCGCGGAGCCGGTCTTCGCCGCCATCGCCGAGGAGTTCACGTCGTACGCCGCCTCGCTCGGGGTGCCGGAGATCACCGCGATCCCGATCTCCGCGCTGGCCGGCGACAACGTCGTGGAGCCGTCCGCGAACATGGACTGGTACGGCGGCCCGACGGTGCTGGAGCACCTGGAGACCGTGCCCGTCAGCCACGACCTGACGGACTGCCCGGCGCGCTTCCCGGTGCAGTACGTGATCCGGCCGCAGTCCGCCGAGCACCCGGACTACCGCGGCTACGCGGGCCAGATCGCGTCCGGCATGCTGCGGGTCGGCGACCCGGTGACGGTGCTGCCCTCGGGGCGTACGACGACGGTCTCCGGCATCGACGCGCTGGGCGTGAGCGTGGACACCGCGTGGGCGCCGCAGTCGGTGACCGTACGGCTCGCCGACGACATCGACGTCTCGCGCGGCGACATGATCGCGCCCACCGCCTGCGCGCCCGCCGTCACCCAGGACATCCGGGCGACGGTGTGCCATCTGCACGAGCGCCCGCTGCGGATCGGCGAGCGGGTGCTGCTCAAGCACGGGACGCGGACGGTCAAGGCGGTCGTCAAGGCCATCCCCTACCGGATCGACCTGTCGCACGGGCTCGCCCACGAGAACACCCCGGCGGCGCTGGAGGTCAACGACATCGGCGCGGTGCTGCTGCGCACCGCCGAACCGCTGCCCGTCGACGCCTATGCGGAGGCCCGGCTCACCGGCGCCTTCCTGCTGATCGACCCCGCGGACGGGACGACGCTGACCGCCGGCATGGCGGGCGAGGCGTTCGCGGAGCCCCCGGCGGCCGCGGCGGCGGCCGACGACGAGGGCTGGGACTTCTGATCATGGCTCAGGAAGCCTTTTCCGGATTCGCGAAGGAGGGCGGGCGCGTCGGCAGCGGCTCGCTCGGCTCGGGTACGGGCGGGGTCGCGCGATGTGCGGGCTGACCCGCACGACGGCGGTCCACGGCATGTCCGTGGCCGCCGGCGCACGCCCCATGCGCGCTCCGCGCGCCCCGATGCACCACTTCCGAAGACCTGACGAGCTTCCGGCCGCGCCCTAGCGCGCGACACGCCGGGCCCGACGAGAGGACACACCCGTGTCTGCGCACCTCCGACCCGCGTCCCGCCCCACCGCCCGCCGCCACAGACTCATCGCCGTGGCCGCCGCCCTCCCGCTGTTCCTCGGCTCGCTGGCCGCCTGCGGCTACGGCTCCGACAAGAAGTCGGACGACGACAGCTCCGCCCCGGCCGCCGCGGCGTCCGGCAGCAGCACCCCCGCCGCCAAGCTCTCCGCCGACGAGGTGAAGATCGGCTACTTCCCGAACCTGACGCACGCCACCGCGCTGGTCGGGCTGAAGGAAGGCTTCTTCCAGCAGGAGCTGGGCGACACCAAGATCAAGGAAGCCACCTTCAACGCGGGTCCCGCCGAGATCGAGGCGCTGAACGCCGGGTCCATCGACATCGGCTGGATCGGCCCCTCCCCCTCGATCAACGGCTACACCAAGTCCGACGGCAAGAACCTGAAGATCATCTCCGGGTCGGCGTCCGGCGGCGTCAAGCTGGTGGTCAACCCCAAGAAGATCAAGACGCTCGCGGACGTCAAGGGCAAGAAGATCGCCACCCCGCAGCTCGGCAACACCCAGGACGTGGCGCTGCTGAACTGGATATCCACGCAGGGCTGGAAGGTCGACGCGCAGTCCGGCAAGGGCGACGTGTCGGTGGTGCGCACCGACAACAAGATCACCCCGGACGCGTACAAGAACGGCTCCATCGACGGTGCGTGGGTGCCGGAACCCACCGCGTCGAAGCTCGTGAGCGAGGGTGCCAAGGTGCTGCTCGACGAGAGCACGCTGTGGCCGAACAAGCTGTTCGTGATCACCAACGTGATCGTGTCGCAGAAGTTCCTGGCCGCGCACCCGGACGTGGTGGAGGCCGTGCTGCGCGGCTCGGTGAAGACCAACGCGTGGATCAAGGGCAACTCCGACAAGGCCAAGGCGGACGCCAACGCCGAGCTGGAGCGGCTGACGCAGAAGGCGCTGCCGGCGGACATCCTCGACCCGGCGTGGGCCTCGCTGCAGGTGACCGACGACCCGCTGGCCTCGACCGCCAAGTCCGAGGCCGACCACGCGGTGGCCGCGGGCCTGCTGGACAAGCCGAAGCTGGACGGCATCTACGACCTCACGCTGCTCAACAAGGTGCTGAAGGCCGCGGGACAGCCCGCGGTGAGCGCCGCCGGACTCGGCAGCGAGTGACGGGCCGCGGGTCCGCGTGACAACCGAACCGAGAATCCCAGGAGGTGACATGGCCGACACTCTCACCGGTGCCGAGGAGCAGGCCGTGGAGAGCGCCGCGCACGCGGCCCGGCTCGACCATGTGTCCAAGGCCTTCGGCGGGCCCGGCGGCCGGCAGCTCGTGCTGGACGACATCACGCTCGATGTCGCCCCCGGCGAGTTCGTCTGCCTCCTGGGCGCCTCGGGCTGCGGCAAGTCCACGCTGCTGAACCTGGTCGCCGGACTCGACAAGCCGTCCGCCGGGAGCATCACGACTCCCGGCGGCCGGCCGGCCCTGATGTTCCAGGAGCACGCGCTCTTCCCGTGGCTGACGGCGGGCAAGAACATCGAGCTGGCGCTGCGGCTGCGCGGTGTGCCGCGCGAGGAGCGGCGCCCGGAGGCCGAGCGGCTGCTGTCGCTGGTGCGGCTCGGCGGCGCGTACGGCAAGCGGGTGCACGAGCTGTCCGGCGGCATGCGGCAGCGCGTGGCGCTGGCCCGGGCGCTCGCCCAGGACAGCCGGCTGCTGCTGATGGACGAGCCGTTCGCGGCGCTGGACGCCATCACACGCGACGTGCTGCACGACGAGCTGACCCGGATCTGGTCCGAGACCGGCCTGTCGGTGCTGTTCGTGACGCACAACGTGCGCGAGGCGGTACGGCTGGCCGAGCGGGTCGTGCTGCTGTCCTCCCGGCCGGGCCGGATCAACCGCGAGTGGCGGATCGGCATCCCGCAGCCGCGGCGGATCGAGGACGCGGACGTGGCGGACCTGTCCGTCGAGATCACCGAGGAACTGCGTGGGGAGATCCGCCGCCATGGCCAGCACTGAGACAGAGCCGACGCCCGGTCCGGGCACGCAGGACGCCGCGGGCCCGCTGGACAAGACGCAGGACAAGGCGCCGGAGGAACCGCGGCGGTCCGGCGCGAACGACCTGTCGGGCCTGGAAGCGGGCCTGGACGCGCTGGACGCGGTCGTCGTCGAGCGGACGACCGCGCGCCAGGTGTTCGTCAAGAAGGTGCTGCCGCCGATCCTCGCGGTGGCGCTGGTGCTCGTGGTGTGGCAGCTCGCGGTGTGGGGGCACGTCGCCGACCAGACCAAGCTGCCGAGCCCCTCCGCGGTGGCCGACGAGCTGAAGGCGCGGTGGGAGGCGGGCGACCTCTTCGACATCATCTGGACCAGCGTGTCGCACGGCCTGCTCGGCTTCGCGGCCGCGCTGGTCATCGGCACCCCGCTGGGCCTGGTGGTGGCGCGGGTGCCGTTCGTGCGGGCGGCGATCGGGCCGATCCTGTCCGGGCTCCAGTCGCTGCCGTCGGTGGCGTGGGTGCCGGCCGCGGTGATCTGGCTGGGCCTGAACAACTCCACGATGTACGCGGTGATCCTGCTCGGCGCGGTGCCGTCCATCGCCAACGGGCTGGTGGCCGGCATCGACCAGGTGCCGCCGCTGTACCTGCGGGCCGGCCGCACCATCGGCGCGACCGGGGTGCGCGGGGCGTGGTACATCCTGCTGCCCGCCGCGCTGCCGGGCTACGTGGCCGGGCTCAAGCAGGGCTGGGCCTTCTCCTGGCGCTCGCTGATGGCCGCCGAGCTGATCGCGTCCTCCCCGGACCTCGGGGTCGGGCTCGGCCGCTACCTGGAGAACATGCGGGAGGCCTCCGACATGGCGGGCGTCTTCCTCGGCATCCTGATGATCCTGGTCGTCGGCATCGCGATCGACCTGATCGTCTTCAGCCCGCTGGAGCGCTGGGTGCTGCGCTCGCGCGGTCTGACCGCACGGAGCCAGTGACCGTGCTCCCCGGCCCGGACCAGCCGCCGCTGCTCGTCATCGCCCACGGCTCGCGCGACCCGCGGCACGCCGCGACGGTGCACGCCCTGACGCGACGGGTGGCGGCGGCCCGGCCGGGGCTGCGGGTGGACACCGCCTTCCTGGACTTCAACGCCCCGTCCGTCCCGCAGGCCGTCAGCCGGCTCGCGGCCGACGGCGTACGGGACGCGGTGGCGCTGCCGCTGCTGCTGACCCGGGCCTTCCACGCCAAGACCGACATCCCCGCGGTGCTGCGCGAGTCCACCGCCGCGCTGCCGTCCCTGCGGCTGCGCACCGCGGACGTGCTGGGGCCGTCGCCGCTGCTGACCGCCGCCCTGGAGCGGCGGCTGTCCGAGGCGGGACTCGATCCCGCCGACCGCCCGTCGACCGGCCTGGTGCTGGCGTCGGCGGGCTCCACCGATCCGGAGGCGGGCGCGGTGATCGCAGCCGTCGCGCGGGAGTGGCGGCACACCGGATGGTGCGCCGTGCGGCCCGCGTTCGCCTCCGCCGCCCTGCCCCGCACCGAGGACGCCGTGCGGGCGCTGCGGGCGCTGCCCGGGGTGCGGCGGGTCGCGGTCGCGCCGTACGTCATCGCGCCGGGCTTCCTGCCGGACCGCATCGCCCGCGGGGCGCGGGAGGCGGGCGCCGACCTGCTGGCGCCGGTGCTGGGCGACGCCCCCGAGCTGGCCGCGCTGCTGCTGCGCCGCTACGACCGGGCGCGGCGGCCGGCCGCCGCCGGGCAGCTGCTGTCGGCCTGAGGGCCGCGCTCCCCCGCCCCGCGACCCGAGCCTCGCGCCGTCCGGTGTCCGGCGTTTGATGTAAGGGCCACATATGAGGCGGGGGTGGGGTTAGCCCCACCCTCAAGGGGGAGATCGCCCTCCCCGAAGTCACCGGTCAGCCGGATGGGTGGGCCCCTCGCAGGCCCGTAGCGTCATTCGTGGACGGAGCGGCACCCGCCGCCACCCGCCACGGACCTACGAACCTGACACCTGACAAGGGGGACACCGTGAGTCGCGGACGCGCACACGGCAGCAGGATGGGAATAGCGGCGGCCATGGGCGCCTGGAGCGCTCGGCACCGCTGGACGGCGGTGGGCGCCTGGCTGCTCCTGGTCGTCCTCGCGGTCTTCGCGGGCCAGGCGGCGGGCCGGGTCGACGTGGACCAGGACAAGTCGATGGCCGGCGAGGTCAACCAGGCCGCCACGATCAACGACGACGCGGGCCTGAAGTCGCCGGCCGGCGAGATGGTGATCGTCCAGGCCAAGGGCGGCACGGTCAAGGCCACCGACCCGGCCTTCCGGACGGCGGTCGGCGACGTCGTCACCGCGGTCAAGGGCACCGGCAAGGTCACCGCGGTCACCTCGCCGTACGACACGAAGTCGATCTCCGCGGACGGGCGTTCGGCGCTCGTGCGGTTCGACATGCTCGGGGACGAGAAGACCGCGGGCGACCGGGTCGAGCCCGTCATGGACGCGGTGAAGAAGGTGCAGGCGCAGCACTCCGACCTGCGCATCGAGGAGTTCGGCGACGCCAGCGCCAACAAGGTGCTGGACGACGCCTTCGGCACGGACTTCAAGACGGCCGAGTATTCGGCCGTGCCGCTCGCGCTGGGCATCCTGCTGATCGCCTTCGGCGCGCTGGTCGCCGCGCTGCTGCCGGTGCTGCTCGCCATGACGGCCTTCATCGCGGCCGGCGGGGTGGTGGCGCTGGTCAGCCACTCGGTGCCGATGAGCGACACCGCCAACTCGGTGATGCTGCTGGTCGGCCTCGCGGTGGGCGTCGACTACTGCCTGTTCTACCTGCGCCGGGAGCGCGAGGAGCGGGCCGCGGGGCACGACGCCGAGACCGCGCTGAAGATCGCCGCGGCCACGTCCGGCCGGGCGGTGCTGATCTCCGGCATCACCGTGATCGTGGCCATGGCGGGCATGCTCTTCACCGGCATCGGCGACTTCAAGGCCATGGGCGTCGCCACCATGATCGTGGTCGCCCTCGCGATGGTCGGCTCCGTCACCGTGCTGCCCGCGCTGATGTCGCTGCTCGGCCACCGTGTCGAGAAGGGCCGTATCCCGTTCCTGAACCGCGGCCGGAAGCAGGCCGCCGGCCGTCCGGCGGCCCCCCGCACCAGCCGCGTGTGGCGGACCGTGCTGCGCCCGGTGCTGCGGCACCCCAAGGCCGCGACCGTCATCGCCGGCAGCGCGCTGCTGGTCGTCGCACTGCCCGCGTTCGGCATGAAGACCGCGAATCTGTCGATGCAGCAGGAGCTGGGCGACGGGCTGCCGATCATCCAGACCTACGAGCACATCGACGCCGCCTTCCCCGGCGGCCCGGCGCCCGCCCAGGTCGTGGTCAAGGCCGCCGACATCGACGCGCCCGCCGTCAAGAAGGCCATCGCCGCCTTCCAGGCCGAGGCCGTGTCCTCCGGCGCCAGCAAGGGCCCGGTGACGGTCACCGTGCACGGCCCGCAGAACATCGCCCGGATCGACGTGCCGCTGGCCGGCGGGAGCGACCGCGCCAAGGCCGAGGCGAACGTTAAGACGCTGCGCGACCACGTCCGGCCCGACACCCTCGGCAAGATCCCCGGGGTCCAGGCGCCGATCACCGGTGAGACGGCCGGCTCGATGGACTTCACCCACAAGATCACCAGCAGTGTGCCGCCGGTCTTCGCCTTCGTGACCGTCTTCGCCTTCCTGCTGATGCTGCTGTCCTTCCGGTCGCTGACCATCGCCGTCACCTCGATCGTGCTCAACCTGCTGTCGGTGGGCGCCGCGTACGGCATCCTCACCGCGGTCTTCCAGCACGGCTGGGGCGCCTCGCTGGTCGGCGCGCACGGCACCGGCGCGGTCGTGGCCTGGCTGCCGCTCTTCCTCTTCGTGATCCTCTTCGGGCTGAGCATGGACTACCACGTCTTCGTGGTCTCCCGGATCCGCGAGGCCCGCACCCGCGGCCTGTCCACCAAGGCCGCGATCGAGCACGGCATCACCACCACCGCGGGCGTCGTCACCAGCGCCGCCGTCATCATGGTCGCGGTCTTCGCGATCTTCGGGACGCTGTCGATGCAGAGCATGAAGCAGATGGGTGTCGGCCTGGCCTTCGCGGTGCTGATCGACGCCACGGTGATCCGCGGGGTGCTGCTGCCGGCCGTCATGACGCTGCTGGGCGACCGCAACTGGTACCTGCCCCGCTGGATGAACCGGCTGCCGGACATGACCCACGACGAGTCCGCGCTGCCGCAGCCGCCCGCCGCCGAGCCGCACCCGGTGCCGGAGCTGGCCGGCGCCGACGGCCGCCGCTGACCTGCGCTCCCGCACCGCGACGGCGGTGCGGGAGCCCCCGCCTCAAGCGCCGACGCGCCCCCGTACCGGCGCCGACGGCCGCCGCTGACCTGCGCTCCCGCACCGCGACGGCGGTGCGGGAGCCCCCGCCTCAAGCGCCGACGCGCCCCCGTACCGAGCCGGTACGGGGGCGCTGTCAGTGGTCGCGGTTACGGTGGGAGACATGACCGTACGGGAGAGCAGCGCAAGCGGAACGGCCGGCGCGGCAGCGGCAGGGCCGGCGGCGGCACCCGGCGCCGCGGAGGTCGAGCGCGGCCTCGAGCAGCACCGGGTGGAGCTGACCGGATACTGCTACCGGATGCTGGGCTCGGCCTTCGAGGCCGAGGACGCGGTGCAGGAGACGCTGGTACGGGCCTGGCGGGGCGCCGACCGCTTCGAGGGCCGCTCGTCGCTGCGGTCCTGGCTGTACCGCATCGCGACCAACGTGTGCCTGGACAGCCTCAACGCGGGCAAGCGCCGCGCCCGCCCGATGGACCTGTCGCCCGCCTCGCGCGCCGACGCGGTGCTGCCCGACCCGACGTCCGAGGGGATGTGGGTCGAGCCCGCCCCGGACGGCCGGGTGGTGCCCGAGGGCGGCGACCCGGCGGACGTGGTGGTCAGCCGGGAGAGCGTGCGGCTGGCGTTCGTCGCCGCGCTCCAGCTGCTGCCGCCGCGGCAGCGCGCGGTGCTGATCCTGCGCGAGGTGCTGGCCTGGAAGGCCGCCGAGACCGCCGAGCTGCTCGGCACGAGCGTGCCGTCGGTCAACAGCGCGCTCCAGCGCGCCCGCGCCACCCTCGCCGAGGCCGGCGCCTCCACGGAGGCGGGCGCCCGCGGGGCCGGGCTCGACGAGCAGCACGAGGCCCTGCTGGAGCGCTACGTCGACGCCTTCGAGCGCTACGACCTCAAGGCCCTGACCACGCTGCTGCACGAGGACGCGGTCCTCAACATGCCGCCCTTCCCGATCTGGGTCCAGGGCCACGACGACATACGGGAGTTCATGGGCACGGTCGGCGCGGGATGCGCGGGCTCGCGCCTGGTGCCGGTCGCGGCCAGCGGCCTGCCCGGCTTCGCGCAGTACCGCCCCACACCGGAGGGCGTTTTCCGGGCGTTCTCGCTCCAGGTCATCGAGACGTCGGACGGCCGGATCACCACGATGACGTCCTACCACGACGCCGACCGCCTCTTCCCGCTCTTCGGCCTCCCGCTGGAGCTGCCGGGCGATTCGCGCGGCTGAGGGCCGCCGAGGGTGGTTTCCGGTCGCCGCCGGGTACGTATTCACAGCAGTTCGGCGGCAAAGGGGCGCGAAGTGCGGGCGCCGGAGTGCAAGACTTGCCCTGGGCCGTAACACCGGTGATGCCGGTGGCATATGCGGCGGGCGGCCGGCGGTGGCTGCCCGCGGGGCGGAGCACGGAGGGTCGGGGCATGGCGGACGCGGTGTTCTCGCAGGATCGGGCACGGGCGGTACTGGACGCCGCGGGGCACCGGAACGCCGACTTGATCTCCTTCGGCGAGAACGCGGTCTTCGCCGCCGGGCGGCTGGTCATCAAGGTCGGCCGCGGCGCCGACCTGCTGGACCGCGCCCGCCGCGAGGTGCGCACCGCCGACTGGCTGGCCAAGCACGACGTACCCGCGGTGCGCTCGGCGGAGTCCGAGGTGCGGCTCGTCGAGGGCCACCCGATCACGTACTGGCAGCGGCTGCCCGAGTCGCTGCGCCCCGCCGAGCCCGCGGACGTCGCACCGCTGCTGCGCCGCGTCCACGCCCTGCCCGAGCCGGACTTCGGCCTGCCGCCGCGCGATCTGCTCGGCGGCGTCGAACGCTGGCTGCGGCTCGCGGGCGACGCAATCGACCCCGCCGACGCGGCCTTCCTGCGCGCCCGCCGCGACCGCCACGCCGCCGAGATCGCCGAGCTGGTGCCGATGCTGCCGCGCGGCCCGATCCACGGCGACGCGCTGCCGCGCAACGTCCACATCGGGCCGGACGGCCCGGTCCTGGTCGACCTGGAGACCTTCTCCTCCGACCTGCGCGAGCACGACCTGGTCGTGCACACCCTCGACCGCGACCGCTACGGCGTCTCCCCCGCCGCCTACGCCGCCTTCACCGCCGCCTACGGCTGGGACGTCGCCGAATGGGACGGCAGCGAGGCGCTCCGCGGGGCGCGCGAGACCGCGGGGTGCGCGTGGGTCGCGCAGCACGCCACCGCGAACGCTGCCGCGGGCATCGAATTCCGCCGCCGCGTCGCCTCCCTCCGCGCCGGCGACCCGACCGTCCGCTGGTTCTCCTTCTGAGCGGTTGCCGCTATCGCGCCGGGTGAGCGTTTTTAGGGGCGCGGGGAACTGCGCGCTCAGCCCACCACCGGCCGGTGGTCCGGTACGAACCGCACTGCCCCTTTCGGTCGGTGACGACCCGCGCCCCGGTGGGGCTGAGCGCGCAGTTCTCCCCCAGGCTTCGCCTGGGAGGTGCCCCCACGCACCCCTAAAACGCTCACCCCGCGCGGAAAGCGCATCCTCATGGACCTAACCTTATCAGCGGTGTAAAGATTAAGGCGGGGCCCGCCCCCGGGCCGACCGGGGGACACCGGGAGAGGGGATCCGTCATGCCCAAAAAGCCCGCCGCACAGCTCTTGCTGCTGACCAGCGTCGAGCTGATCGTCTTTCTGGACGCGTCCGTCACCAACCTCGCGATGCCGAGCATCGCCACCGCGCTCACCCTGAGTGTGGCCACCCTCGTCTGGGTCAGCAGCGCCTACCAGGTGACCTTCGGCGGCTTCCAGTTGGGCGCCGGCCGCGCCACCGACCGGCTCGGGCGGCGGCTGATGTTCCGCACCGGGCTCGCGGTCTTCACCGCGGCCTCGCTGCTCGCGGGCCTCGCCGGCAGCGGCACCGTGCTGATCGCCGCGCGTGCGGTGCAGGGGATCGGCGCCGCGATCCTGATCCCCGCCGAACTCGCCCTGCTCACCGCGGTGTTCACCGAGCCGGAGGCGTACCGGCGGGCGTTCGGGGTGTGGAGCGCGATGGGCGCGGTCGGCGCGGCGGCCGGGGTCGCGGTCGGCGGGGTGATCGTCTCGGGGCTCGGCTGGCGCTGGGTCTTCCTGGTCAACGTGCCGATCGGGGTGCTGGGCCTGCTGGCGAGCGGCCCGCTGCTGCCGCGCGACGGTATCGCCCTGCGGGGAGTGCGGCGCCGCGAACTCGACCTGCCCGGCATGCTCACCGGCACCGCGAGCCTGCTGCTGGTGGTGTACGTGGCGACCAAGGGCGCCGAGAGCTCGCTGGACACCGAGCACTGGCTGCTGGCCGGGCTCGCGGTGCTGCTCGGCGCGGTCTTCGTGGCCGTGGAGCGGCGTGCGAGGACTCCGGTGCTGCCCTTCCGGATCTTCCGGGTGCGCGACATCACCGGCTCGGTGCTGGCCAACTTCCTGATCGGCGCGGCGCATGTGCCGGTCTTCGTCTTCCTGTCGCTGTACTTCCAGGAGGTGCACGGCTATTCGGCCGCCGCCTCGGGCCTCGCGGTGCTGCCGCTGGCGCTCGCGGCCATCCCGGTGGCCCGGCTGGTGCTGCCGCGGGTCCTGAAGGCCGCCGGTCCGCGGGCGGTGCTCGCCGGCGGGACGGCGCTGCTGACGGTGGCGCTGCTGCTGCTCTCCCGGATCCCGGCGCACGCCGACTACGTGACGGACTTCCTGCCCGCCGCGCTGGTCTTCGCCGTCGCGCTGCCCGCGTGCTTCGTGGGCTCCACGCTGCCCGCGATGCGCGCGGCGAGCCCCGCCGAGACCGGTGTCGTCTCGGGCGTGGTCAACACCGCGCAGCGGCTCGGCGCCGGCCTGGGCGTGGCGGTGCTGGCGGCGGTAGCCAATTCGCGGGCCTCCCGCCATCGCGGCGGCGGCCCCGCGGACGCGCTCAACGCGGGCTTCCACAGCGCCTTCCTGGGCGCCGCGGGCCTGGCCGCGCTGGGCGTGGTGGTGGCGCTGCTGGCCCTCGGCCCGCTCCCGGAGCCGGACGCGGCGGCCGGCGACGGCGCCGAGGACGTACCGGCGGGACATCCCGGACCGCGCCCCACCACCGACCCGGCCGACGACGCGGCCCCCACCACCGACTGACTGCCCCAAGTCCAGCGGCGGACAGCCTCCGCGGGAATCCGCCGCAAGGCCCGGAGTGCGGGCGCGGGGAGTCCGACCGGCTCCCCCCGGTCACCCGGCGCGCCGCGCGGACCCCGGCGCCAGGTCACCCGGACCGGCGCCGGGCGTGCCCCTCAGGCCGCCAGGTGCAGCGGCCACTCCCGCGGGATCGCGGCGGCCGCGGCGTCGCGGCGGCGCAGCCAGGCCGTGAAGTCCTCGGCCCACGTGGCGTACCAGCCGCTCTGCGCGTGCTGGAGCTCCCACAGGTCGGCGTCGGCGGCCTCCGGGAAGCGGACGGCGAGGGCGCGGGCGACCCGGACGGCGGCGAGGGCGTCGGCGCCCGCGTCGTGCGCGTCGTCCAGCGTCACCCCGTAGACCGCGCAGGCGGCCTCCAGGGTGCGCTTGCCGCGGCGGTAGCGGTCCAGGGCGCGGTCGATGACGAGCGGATCCACCACCGGGCCCGGCCGCCCGCCCGGCGCGACCAGCGGCGGCAGCGCGTACCGCCGCAACTCCGCGTCCAGCAGGGTGAGGTCGAAGGGCGCGTTGTAGACGACCACCGGGACCTGCGCGGCCCAGTAGCCCCGGATCGCGTCGGCGACCTCGGCGGCCACCTCCGGTGCGGGGCGGCCCTCGGCGGTGGCGCGGGCGGTGCTCACCCCGTGGATGGCGGTGGTCTCCGGTGGTATCGGCACCCCGGGGTCGGCGAGCCAGGCGCGGTGCCGCACCGGCTGGCCGTCCTTCACCTCGGTGAGCGCCGCGGTGACGATACGCGCCTGCCGCGGATCCGTCCCCGTGGTCTCCAGGTCGAAGCCGACCAGCAGATCCTCATGCCAAGCCATGGCGAAAGTCCCCTTCCCGCCCGTTGTCCCCCGGTGTGTGCTCTGCCATCATCGCCTGCCCCACTGACACTCCCCCGCCCGCCCGCACCGGACGGCGCCGATCGGGCGTGGTACGGGCGGGGTTCAGGAGACGGGCCGGGCGTCGGCCCAGATGCCCTCGAACTCCTCGCGGTAGACGTCGAAGAGCCCGGCCTCGGAGTGCCGGTCGTCGGCGACCACCCGGCGCGACCGGCCGCGCAGCACCATCACCGGCACCTCCATGCCGCGGGCCCGCCGCAGGTAGGACTGCACGACGGCGAGGCCGTCGCCGCTGTCCCCGTCGACGAGGTAGGCGGTGAAGCGCGGGGTCTCGTCGAAGACCTGGATCTCGAAGGCGCCCGGGTCGCGCAGCCGGGAGCGCACCCGGCGCATGTGCATGATGTTCATCTCGACCGAGCGGGCCATCTCGCCGCGGCCGAGCCCGAGTTCGCGCTCCCGACGGCGCACCGCGCTGCTCGCGGGGTTGAGGAAGAGCAGCCGCACCCGGCAGCCGTCCTCGGCGAGCCGGATGAGCCGCCGTCCGGAGTAGTTCTGCACCAGCAGGTTGAGGCCGATGCCCACCGCGTCCAGCCGCCGGGCCCCGGCGAAGAGGTCCTCGACGGGCAGCTGCCGCTGCAGGCGCACCCGGTCGGCGTAGACCCCGACGACGTCCGAGAAGCGGTCGGCGACCAGCTCCTCCACCGCGTCCACCGGCAGCCGCTGCGCGGCGGCGCGCCCCGCTCCGGCGCCGAGCAGTTCCAGCAGCCGCGCGCACGCCCGCTCGGCCTGGTCCAGCACGGTGCGCGACAGGGCCCGGTTGCGGGAGACGACGTGCCGGGCCACCTCCAGCTCGTCCAGGGCGAGTTCGAGGTCGCGGCGGTCGTCGAAGTAGGGCTCGAAGCACGGCCAGTGCTGGACGACCAGTTCGCGCAGCTGCGGCAGGGTCAGAAAGCTCAGGACATTGTCGTCGGCCGGGTCGAGCAGGTAGCCCTTGCGGCGGCTCACCTCGTGGACGGCCACGGCCCGCTGCACCCATTCGTGCCCGGCGGGGCCCGCGGCGGCGACGACCCACTCCTCGCCGTGCACGGGCTCGTAGATCGGCCGCAGCACCGCGTTGACGACGGCCCGCAGCCGCTGCTCGACCAGATTCAGCCACACGTAGGCGCGCCCGGCGCGCCGGGCGCGGGTGCGGACCTCCGCCCAGGCGTCGGCGCCCCAGGCGAGTTCCGCCCCGATCTCCATGGGCTGGGCGAGGGTGACCGCGGTCGGCCCGTCCTCCACAGTGGTGTCCTGCCGGTCACCCTGCTCACCGCCTCCCGGGAGCATCAGACCTCCGGACGTCACCACTTCACCGCCTCCCACCCCCGTCCACGATCAAGGAAGGGTACTGCGGTGCGGGGGGCGTCGCAGCAGTATCGACCCTACTTGACTACTACCGGACAACCCCATCACTCGTACGGTCGCAGCCCGTTGTGGCTGTGTCACCCTCAGATGGGAGGGGATGCGAAGATGACGCTTCGTCACCGCACCGCACACAGTCAACCGCATCGCCACCGCCACCGCAGCCGGGAAGGACCGCGGGGTACGAGGACCACGTGGCCGGGCGCACCGCGCGACCGGGAAAACGGACAGAACGGAAGAGTCTCGACATGCAAGTCTGGCCGGGTCAGTCCTATCCCCTCGGAGCGACCTTCGACGGGGCGGGCACCAACTTCGCCGTCTTCTCCGAGGTGGCCTCGCGTATCGAGCTGTGCCTGCTGCACGACGACGGCTCGGAGACCGCCGTGGAGCTGCGCGAGGCGGACGCCTTCGTCCGGCACGCGTACCTCCCCGGGGTGATGCCGGGCCAGCGGTACGGCTTCCGGGTGCACGGCCCGTACGAGCCCGCCGTCGGCAACCGCTGCAACTCCGCGAAGCTGCTGCTCGACCCCTACGCCAAGGCGATGAGCGGCGAGATCGACTGGGACGAGGCGGTGTACGGCTACCGCTTCGGCCAGCCCGACTCGCGCAACGACCTCGACTCCGCCCCGCACACCATGTCCTCGGTCGTGGTGAACCCGTACTTCGACTGGGCCGACGACCGGGCGCCGCGTATCGACTACCACCGCACCGTCATCTACGAGGCCCACGTCAAGGGCCTGACGATGACCCACCCGGGCCTGCCGGAGGAGATCCGCGGCACCTACGCGGCCCTCGCGCACCCGGCGGTGATCGGCCATCTGGTGGAACTCGGCGTGACGACGCTGGAGCTGATGCCGGTGCACCAGTTCATCCAGGACCACCGGCTGGTCGACGCGGGGCTGGCGAACTACTGGGGCTACAACACCATCGGGTTCTTCGCACCGCACCACGCGTACTGCTCGCTGGGCGACCGCGGGCAGCAGGTGCTGGAGTTCAAGACCGCGGTGCGCGCGCTGCACCGGGCGGGCATCGAGGTCATCCTCGACGTGGTCTACAACCACACCGCCGAGGGCAGCCACCTGGGGCCCACGCTGTCGCTGCGCGGCCTGGACAACGCCTCCTACTACCGGCTCGCCGACAACCGGCGCTACTACATGGACACCACCGGCACCGGGAATTCGCTGCTGATGCGCAGCCCACACGTGCTCCAGCTGATCATGGACTCGCTGCGCTACTGGGTCACCGAGATGCACGTCGACGGCTTCCGCTTCGACCTCGCCGCCACGCTGGCCCGGCAGTTCCACGAGGTCGACCGGCTGTCGTCGTTCTTCGACCTGGTCCAGCAGGACCCGGTGGTCTCGCAGGTCAAGCTGATCGCGGAGCCGTGGGACGTCGGCGAGGGCGGCTACCAGGTGGGCAACTTCCCGCCGCTGTGGACGGAGTGGAACGGCAAATTCCGCGACACGGTACGCGACCTGTGGCGCGGCGAGAGCGCGGCACTCGCCGAGTTCGGCTCCCGGCTCACCGGCTCCTCCGACCTCTACCAGGACGACGGGCGCCGCCCGCTGGCCTCCATCAACTTCGTCACCTGCCACGACGGATTCACGCTGCGCGACCTGGTCTCGTACGACGAGAAGCACAACGAGGCCAACGGCGAGAACAACCGCGACGGCGAGAGCTTCAACCGCTCGTGGAACTGCGGCGCCGAGGGGCCCACCGACGACCGCCGCATCAACGCGCTGCGGCAGCGGCAGATGCGCAACTTCGTCGCGACGCTCATGCTCTCGCAAGGCGTGCCGATGCTCTCGCACGGCGACGAGTTCGGCCGCACCCAGCGCGGCAACAACAACGCCTACTGCCAGGACAACGAGCTGGCCTGGATCGCCTGGCCCGGCAAGGCCGGCAGCGCCGCCGGCGACAAGGAGACGGACGAGGCGCACCGGATGCACGAGTTCGTGCGGCGGATGGTGTGGCTGCGCCGCGACCACGCCGTCTTCCGCCGCCGCCGCTTCTTCCACGGGCACCCCGTGGAGGGCACCCACGACGAGCTCTCCGACATCGCGTGGTTCACCGCGGAGGGCACCCAGATGACCCAGCGCGAGTGGCAGGCCGCGCACGCCCGCTCGCTGGTCGTCTTCCTCAACGGCAACGCGATCTCCGAGCCGGGCCCGCGTGGCGAACGGGTGACCGACGACTCCTTCCTGCTGATGTTCAACGCGGCCCCCCGCGCCCAGGAATTCCTCGTCCCCGCCCACCACGGCAAGGAGTGGCAGCTCATCGTCGACACGGAGCGCCCGGACGGCGTCGCGCCGGGCACGGGTGAGCGGGTCGCCGCGGGCGACCGGCTGCTGCTCGCCGACCGCAGCCTCGTCGTCCTCCAGCGCCCGGCGGACTGACCCGGCGGCCTGCGCGCCGCCGCGAGCGGCAGCTCAAGGGGCAGGACGGGCGGATCCCGGGTAGAAGGGTGAGCATGACCCACACCGCGGCGGCGCCGCCGAGCGCCACGTACCGGCTCCAGGTACAGCCCGGCTTCACCTTCGCGCAGGCCGCGCGGGCCGTCCCGTACCTGAAGGACCTCGGCGTCAGCCATCTGCACCTCTCGCCCGTGCTGGAGGCGGTGCCGGGGTCCGGGCACGGCTACGACGTCGTCGACCACACCCGGGTACGCGCCGAGCTGGGCGGCGAGCAGGGCCTGCGGGAGCTGTCCCGCACGGCCCGCGAGCACGGCCTCGGCCTGGTCCTGGACATCGTCCCGAACCACATGGCCGTCCCGGCCCCCGAGCATCTGAACAGCCCGCTGTGGGCGGTGCTGCGCGACGGCCCGCAGTCGCCGTACGCGGACTGGTTCGACATCGACTGGGCCGCGCTCGGCGGCCGGCTGCTGCTGCCGGTGCTCGGCGAGCCGCTGCCCGACGCGGCGGACAAGCTGTCGGTGGTCGAGGACAAGACCGCGGGCGGCACCGTCCTGGCCTACTACGACCACCGCTTCCCGCTGCGCCCCGGCACGCAGGCGCTGCCGCTGCCGGAGCTGCTGGACGCCCAGTGGTATCGGCTGGCCTACTGGCGCACCGCCCGCACCCAGCTGAACTACCGCCGCTTCTTCACCGTCTCCGACCTGATCGCCGTACGGGTCGAGCGGCCCGAGGTCTTCGCGGCCACGCACGCCACGGTGCTGCGGCTGCTGCGCGACGGCGTCGTGGACGGGCTGCGCGTCGACCACCCGGACGGCCTGGCCGACCCGGCGGGCTATCTGCGGCGGCTCGCGGAGGCGAGCGGCGGGCACTGGACGGTCGTGGAGAAGATCCTGCGGCGCGACGAGCCGCTGCCCGCGGACTGGGCCTGCGCCGGGACCACCGGCTACGACGCGCTCGACCGGATCGACGGGCTGTTCACCGACCCGGCGGGCGTCGAACGCCTCGCCGACTTCCACCGCTCCTACACCGGCGCCGACGACGACCGCGGCGGCCGCTGGGAGCCGACCGTGCGCCGGGCGGCCCGGCGGGTCGTCACCCACGACCTGGCCGCCGAGGTCGCCCGGCTGCGCCGCGCCGCGGAGCGCGCCCGCGCGGCCGTCCCCGGCGCGCCGCCCTACCGGCGCGAGGTGCTGGACGACGCGATCCGCGAGCTGCTCGTGCGGGTGCCGGTCTACCGCCCGTACGTGCCGCCCGGCGGCCCCGCCCCGGCGCGCGACGAGGCGATGCTGGAGCGGGCGGCGCGCGAGGCCGCCGAGGCGGCGCCGGGCCTGCGCGGCGCGGTGGATTTCGTCCGCGACCTCGCGCTGGCCCGCCCCGCGCCGGGCGGCGAGGGCGCGGACGCCGCGGACTTCGCGGCACGCTTCGCGCAGGTCGCCTCCGCGCTGCACGCCAAGTCCGTGGAGGACACCGCCTTCTACCGCTACACCCCGCTGCTGCCGCTGTGCGAGGTCGGCCGCGACCCCGCCGCCCCCGCGACGACGCCCGCCGAATTCCACGCCTTCTGCGCGGCCCTGCTGCGCGAGCGGCCCGCGACCGGCACCGCGCTGTCCACGCACGACACCAAGCGCAGCGCCGACCTGCGGCTGCGGCTCGCGGTGCTCTCCGAGATGCCGGAGGCGTGGGCCTCGTGGATGGCGGAGCGCGACGCCCGCGAGGCGCAGCTGTCCTGCCCGCCCGCGCCCGACCGGCAGGTGCAGTACACCGCCTACCAGACCGGCCTGGGCCTCGGCTTCTGCCCTCCCGACCGCATGGGGCCCGCGCTGCTGAAGGCCGTCCGCGAGGCGGGCCTGCACACCACGTGGACCGAGCAGGACGCGTCCTACGAGCGGGCGGTCACCGACTTCGTCGCGCACGGCCCGTGCGGACCGCAGGTCTACGACATCGGCGAGTTCGCCGGGCGCCTGCACCCGTACGCCGGGGCCAACACGCTGGGCGCGACGCTGCTGCACCTGACGATGCCCGGGGTGCCCGACGTCTACCAGGGCACCGAACTGCCGGTGCACACCCTCGTCGACCCCGACAACCGGGCCCCGGCGGCGGGGCTGTCCGGCACCGGCGGCGCCCTCGCCGAACTGCTGGACGGCCGCCCGCCGCGCGACGGCGACGAGGCCAAGCTGCGCCTGACCGCGGTGGCGCTGCGGCTGCGCCGCGACAACCCGCGGTGGTACGGCCCGCAGGCCGCCTACGACCCGCTCGCCGCCGACGGCCCCGCCGCCGCGCACTGCGTGGCCTTCGTCCGCGGCGGCGGCGCGCTCACCGCGGTGACCCGGCTGTCGCGCCGCCTGGAGGAGGCGCACGGCTGGCGCGGGACGGTGCTGCCGCTGCCGCCCGGCCGCTGGCGCAGCCGGCTGAGCGGGGCCGCCTTCGAGGGCCGGGTGCCGCTCGCGAAGCTGCTGGCGCAGTCGCCCGTGGAGCTGCTGACCCGCGAGTGAGCGCGCGGGCGGGGGCCCGTCACGCCTGGACGGTCGGCAGGACGACGAGCTGCCGCAGGTTGACGTGCCGCGGGCGGCTGGTGGTGTACGCGATCAGGTCCGCGACGTCGTCGGCCGTCAGCGCCTGCCCGAAGGCCTCGAACATGCCGTCGAGCGCCTGCGACAGCTCCGGGTTGTCGATGTGGCTGCCCAGCTCGGTGTCGGTCAGGCCCGGCTCGATGTTGCTGACCCGCACCCCGCGCGGTCCGAACTCCGTGCGCAGCGACGCCGACAGCTGGGTCAGCGCGGCCTTCGTGGCGCCGTAGACGGCGTAGTTGGGGAAGACCACGTGCGCGCCGATCGAGGAGACGTTGACCAGGTCGGCGGGGCGGCCGTCGGCCGCGGCGGCGAGCAGGTCGGCGCGGAAGGCGTCGATGACGTGCAGCGCGCCGCCCAGGTTGGTGTCGATCATGCGCGCCCACTCGTCGGTGCGGCCGGCGTCGACCGGGTTGGGCAGCATGACCCCGGCGGAGTTCACCACCAGGTCGGCCGCCCCGTACGCGTCCCGTACCCGCTCGGCCGCGGCCCGCACCGACGCCGGGTCGGTGACGTCGGCGGCGACGGCGAGCGCCTGGCCGCCGTCCGCGGCGATCTTCCCGGCGAGCGTGTCGAGCCGCTCGGCGCGCCGGGCCAGCAGCGCGACCCGCGCCCCGTGCGCGGCGAGCCGCCGCGCGGTGGCCTCCCCCATCCCGCTGGCGGCGCCGGTGACGACGGCGGTGCGGCCGGTGAGGCGTTCGAAACCGAAGGTGCTCATATGAGGTGACTCCCCGAAAGTGACCCGTGTGCCGGGTGCTTGCCGTGCTGACGGATCCACTGTGCGGGGAGCCGCACGGGCCACCCAGGGCTGCGCTGTACCTGGGTCCGGCAGTACCAGGATCGGGCGCGGGGGTGGGATTAGGGTTCGGGCATGGACAACACGCTCGGGGATTTCCTGCAGTCCAGGCGCGCCGCGATCCAGCCGGAGGACGTCGGCCTGCCGCCGTACGGGCGGCGCCGCGTGCCGGGGCTGCGCCGGGAGGAGGTCGCGCAGCTCGCGGGGGTGAGCGTCGACTACTACATACGGCTCGAACAGGGGCGCGGCAAGAACGTGTCGGACGCAGTCCTGGACGCGGTCGCCCGCGTGCTGATGCTCGACGCGACGGAGCACGCGCACCTGCTGGCGCTGGCCCGCCCGTGCCGGGGCCCGGCCCCGGCGCCCGCCTCCGGCGCGGTACGCCCGGGCGTGCAGCTGCTGCTGGACCGGATGGCCGACTGCCCCGCCATGGTGCTCGACCACCGCATGGACGTCCTGGCGTGGAACGCCCTCGGCGACGCGCTGCACGGCTTCACCGCGGATCCGCTGCCGCGGAACATGCCGCGGCTGGTCTTCCTGGACCCGCAGGCCCCCGAACTCTTCCCGGAGTGGCCCGCGGTCGCCGCGGAAACGGTCCGCTACCTCCGGCTCGGCGCCGGCCGCCGCCCCGGCGACGAGGCGCTCGCCGCGCTGGTGTGCGAGCTCTCCCTCAGGAGCGAGGCCTTCCGCCGGCTGTGGGCCGACCACCTCGTGCAGGAGAAGACGCACGGCGTCAAGCGCATCAACCACCCCGTGGCCGGGGAGCTGCGCCTGTCCTACGAGACCCTCGCGCTTCCGGGCGAGCCCGACCACACGCTCGTGGCCTACACCGCCGAGCCCGGCTCCCCCACGGCCGACCGCCTCGCCCTCCTGGCCAGCTGGACGGCTCCGCCGCGGGGTATCCACTCCTGAGCCCCGCGGGGCCCTGCGCTCCGGGGTGCCCGTTGCGGTGTCCCGCGCGACTTCCCCCGGCGGGGGCTTGCCCGGGTGACTGCCGCTTGGCGTGGCATGTCGCCTTCCCTTGGCGGGGGCTGAGCGCGCGGTTCCCCGCGCCCCTGAAAACGCTCGCCCTCACCCGTGAGACCCGCCCCCGCCGGGGGAAGCGCCTGTCAAGGGCTCGCGCATGCGGCGCAGGGCAACACACCAGGGGCGCGGGGAACTGCGCGACAAGCCCCCACCGGCGGACGGTCGCGGCACCCACCGCAAGGGGCAGCCCGGCGCGTCACCGGGCCGGAGCCACCTCGCCGAGGTAGGAGATCAGCTCGGCCACCGGCGCGGAGAAAGCGGCGCGGCCCCACGCGTGGAGGGGGCGGCGCCAGGGCGGGGTGAGGGACACCGCGGGGGTGCCGGGCGGGACCGCGTAGGAGGGGACCGCCACCACGCCCGCCCCCGCCGCGGCCATCGCGACCGCCGTCGTCGTGTGCTCGGTCCGCACCGCGCCCCGGGGTGCGAACCCCGCGCGTTCGCAGGCCAGGTCGATGAAGGGCCGCCCGTCCACGACGGGCTCCATCGCGCACCGGACCCAGTCCCGCCCGGCCAGCGCGGCGAGCCGTACGGGTCCGCCGCCCGCGAGCGGGTCCCCCGGCGGGAGCACGACGACGACCTCCTCCTCGCCGATCACCGCCCGCGCCGCGGCGTCGGCGCCGTCCCCGCCGTGCCCGACGGCGAGATCCGCGACGCCCCGCTCCATCGCGTCGTCGAGATCCTCGTCCCGCGCGTATTCGCGCAGTACGAGCTGGACGCCCGGGTGGTCGCGCCGCCAGCGGGCGAAGGCGGGCGGGAGCAGCCCGGCGGCGACGGAGTGGACCGCGGCGACGTGGATCTCGCCGCCCTCCGCCCCCGCCGCGGCGCGCGCCGCCCGCTCCGCCTGCGCGGCGCCGCGCACGGCCAGCTCGGCGTGCGGCAGGAACGCCCGGCCCATCGCGGTGAGCCGCACCCCGCGCGGGAGCCGCTCCAGCAGCGGCCCGCCGACGCGCCGTTCGAGCGCCTTGATCTGGTGCGACAGCGCGGGCTGCGTGACGTGCAGCCGCTCCGCGGCGCGCGTGAAGGAGTCGGCTTCGACGACGGTGACGAAATACTCCATCTGCCGCAGGCTCACTGCGGGGCCTCCTCATAAACATCCTGCATGGACAATGCGCTGATTATGCCTTGGACTCATGATGCGCGGCCGCCGGAGACTGGCCGCATGACGAGCGAGAACACCCCGGACGCCGCCCCCGCGGAAACGGCGGACGTCATCGTGATCGGCGGCGGCACGGGCGGCTACAGCACGGCCCTGCGCGCCGCGAACCTCGGCCTCGACGTGGTGCTGGCCGAGCGGGACCTGGTCGGCGGCACCTGCCTGCACCGCGGCTGCATCCCCAGCAAGGCGATGCTGCACGCGGCGGAACTGGTCGACGGCATCGCCGAGGCGCGCGAGCGGTGGGGCGTCAAGGCGACGCTGGACGCGGTGGACTGGCCCGCGCTGACCGCGACCCGCGACGACATCGTGGCCCGCAACCACCGCGGCGTGGAGGGGCATCTCGCGCACGCCGGGGTGCGCGTGGTGCGGGCCGAGGCGCGGCTGACCGGGCCGCGCACGGTGGCCGCGGGCGGGCGGACGTACACCGCGCGGCGCGGCATCGTCCTGGCGACGGGCTCGCGTCCGCGGCTGCTGCCGGGGCTCGTCCCCGACGGGCGGCGGGTCGTGACGAGTGACGACGCGCTGTTCGCGCCGGGCCTGCCGGAGTCCGTGCTGGTACTGGGCGGCGGTGCGATCGGCGTCGAGTACGCGTCGCTGCACCGCTCGATGGGCGCCCGGGTGGTGCTGGTCGAGGCGGCCGGCCGGCTGCTGCCGCTGGAGGACGAGGAGGTGTCGCGGCAGCTCGAAAGGGGCCTGCGCAGGCGCGGCGTGGAGATCCTGACCGGCGCGCGGACGACGGGCGCGGAGCCGTACGACCGCGGGGTGCGGGTCACGGTGCTGTCCGCGCGCGGTGAGTCGCGCGTCCACGACGTGGACAGGCTGCTGGTGGCGGTGGGCCGCGAGCCGGTCACGGACGGGCTCGGCCTGGCGGCGGCGGGCCTGGCCGCGGACGCGCGCGGCTTCGTCCCGCCCGCCGGCTGGGCGCGGCTGGAGACGGCGGTGCCCGGCATCCATGTGGTGGGCGACCTGCTGCCGCCGCCCTCGCCGGGCCTGGCGCACGCGTCCTTCGCGGAGGGCCTGCTGGTGGCGGAGGTGCTGGCCGGGCGCAATCCGCGGCCGGTGGACTACGCGGCGGTGCCGCGGGTGACGTACTCCAGCCCGCAGACGGCCTCGGTCGGGCTGACCGAGCGGCAGGCCCGGGAGGCCGGCCACGAGGTGGTGGTGAACGCGATGCCGCTGACCGCGGTGGCCAAGGGCATGGTGCACGGCCGGGGCGGCAGCGTGAAGGTGGTCGCGGCGGCGGGCGGCCCCGTCCTCGGTGTCCACCTGGTGGGACCGCACGTCTCGGAGATGATCGCCGAGAGCCAGCTGATCGTGGGCTGGGAGGCCGATCCCGCGGACGTCGCCGCGCATGTCCACCCGCACCCGACGCTCTCGGAGGCGGTCGGCGAGGTCTTCCTGATGCTCGGCGGCCGCGCCCTGCACCAGACCGCCTGACACCTGCCCGCCGCCGGGCCCTGGGGTGAATCGGGTCTAGCCGGTCCTGCCCGCGGGCATGCATCCTGCGCGGGACGCAGTGGCCGGCGGCGGACGGGAGATGTGCGTGCTGTTCGAAGTGTGGGCGCCCCAGGCCCAGCGGGTGGAGGTGGCGACCGGCGGGCGCACGCACCGGCTCGGCCCCGACCCGGCGCGCGAGGGGTGGTGGCGGGCCGACCTGTCGGCACCGGCGGGCACCCGCTACGCGTACGTCCTGGACGGCGGTCCGCCGCTGCCCGACCCGCGGTCTCGGCGGCAGCCGGACGGGCCCGACGGGCCGAGCGCGGTCGTGGACCACGACGCCTTCACCTGGTCGGCGCCCTGGCCGGGGCGCGGCCTGCCCGGCGCGGTGCTCTACGAGCTGCACGTCGGCACCTTCACCCCCGAGGGCACCTTCGACGCCGCGATCGAGCGGCTGCCGCACCTGGCCCGGCTGGGCGTCACGCACCTCCAGCTGATGCCGGTGTGCTCCTTCCCCGGTACCAACGGCTGGGGCTACGAGGGGGTGTCGCTGTGGTCGGTGCACGAGCCGTACGGCGGGCCCGAGGCGATGAAGCGCTTTGTCGACGCGGCGCACCGGCACGGCCTCGGCGTCGTGCTGGACGTCGTGCACAACCACCTCGGCCCCTCCGGCAACTACCTGCCCGCCTTCGGCCCGTACTTCACCGACCGCCACCACACGCCGTGGGGCGACGCGGTGAACCTGGACGCGCCCGGTTCCGACGAGGTGCGCGCCTTCCTCGTCGGCAGCGCCCTGGCCTGGCTGCGCGACTACCGGCTCGACGGGCTGCGGCTGGACGCGGTGCACGCGCTCGTCGACACCCGCGCGCTGCACTTCCTGGAGGAGCTGTCGACCGCGGTCGACGGGCTGTCGGCGGCGGTCGGCCGCCCGCTCTTCCTGATCGCCGAGTCCGATCTGAACGACCCGCGCACCACCGCCCCGCGGGAGGCGGGCGGCCTGGGCCTGCACGCGCAGTGGAACGACGACTTCCACCACGCCCTGCACGCCGCCGTGACGGGCGAGGCGCAGGGCTACTACGCCGACTTCGCCGCCGCGGGCCCCGCCGCTGTGGCCAGGACGCTGACCCGCGGCTTCTTCCACGACGGCACCTGGTCCTCCTTCCGCGGCCGCCACCACGGCCGCCCGATCGACCCGACGACGCTGCCCGGGCACCGGCTGCTCGGCTACGCCCAGACGCACGACCAGGTCGGCAACCGCGCCACCGGCGACCGGCTGGCGCCGCAGGCGCTCGGCGTCGCCGCGGCGCTCGTGCTGACCTCGCCCTTCACCCCGATGCTCTTCATGGGCGAGGAGTGGGGTGCGGCCACCCCGTGGCAGTTCTTCACCGACCACCACGACGCGGAGCTGGGCGCGGCCATCACCGCGGGCAGGCGCCGGGAGTTCGCCGCGCACGGCTGGGCCGAGCAGGACGTGCCCGACCCGCAGGACCCGGCCACCCGGGACCGCTCGTGCCTGGACTGGGCGGAGCCGGAGAAGGACGGGCACCGCGAGCTGCTGGAGTGGTACCGCGCGCTGATCGCGCTGCGCCGCGCCGAGCCCGCCCTGACCGACCCGCAGCTGGACGCCGTCGCGGCGACGGCGGGCGGCCGTACGCTGCGGGTCGCGCGCGGCCCCTTCCGCGTCCTCGTCAACTTCTCCGACGCGCCCGCGCGGGTACCGCTGAACGCGCCCTGCGAGGTCGTGCTCGCCCGCCCGGCGTGCAAGCTGCTGCCGGGCCCCGCCGTGCAGCTGCCCGCCCGGGGGGCCGCGGTGCTGCGGACGACGGGCGCTACCGTGGACGTATGACCCACGACCGGCAGGACCGGCCCCAGGACGACACGGCCGACGAGCCGCGCGCGGACTGCGTGCTGTGCGGCGAGCCGACCGAGCACCCCGCGAGCACCCGCGGCGCGACGCACTGCCCGGTGTGCGAGTGGCAGGAGGCCCAGCGCACGGCCTGCTCGGGCTGACCGGCTCGCGGCTACGTCGTCAGGAGCGCGGTGCGGGCCGCCTCGACGTCGAAGTCCGCGGGCGGGTAGTGCGGATCCATCAGCTCCAGATGCTCCAGGAGGAGCTGGGCGACCGCCCAGTTGCGGTACCACTTGCGGTCGGCGGGCACCAGGTACCAGGGCGCGGTCTCGGTGGCGCAGCGCTCCAGCGCCGCCTCGTACGCCTCCCGGTAGGCGGGCCACAGCGCGCGGTCGGCGATGTCACCGGCGGTGAACTTCCAGTGCTTGGCCGGGTCGTCGAGCCGGGCGAGCAGCCGGCTGCGCTGCTCACCGGGGCCGATGTGCAGGAAGACCTTCAGCACGGTGACGCCGTCGTCGGCGAGCGACTGCTCGAAGCGGTTGATGACGCCGTAGCGGCGGGACCAGGTGGCGCGTGGGACGAGGTCGCGGACCCGGGCGGCCAGCACGTCCTCGTAGTGCGAGCGGTCGAAGACGCCGATCTCGCCGGGCCCGGGCACCGCCTGCCGGATGCGCCACAGGAAGGGGTGCCGCCGCTCCTCGGGGGTCGGCGCCTTGAAGGCGGTGACCCGGACGCCCGCCGGATTCAGGCCGGAGGCGACGTGCTTGACGGTGCCGCCCTTGCCCGAGGTGTCCATGCCCTGGAGGACGAGCAGCAGGCAGCGCGGGTCGCCCGCGGTGCTCTGGGCGAAGAGCCGGTCCTGCCACCGGGCGAGCAGCGGCCGTACGCGCGCGGTCTCGGCCCGCGCTCCCGCCTTGCCGCCCGCGGGGGCGCCGGGGGTCTGCCGGGTGCCGTACCCGGCCAGGTCGACCGGGCCGGGCGGGACCCGCAGCAGCGACCGCAGGTCGGGGGCCGTCGCACGGCTGCTCTTGGGGGCCATGCACCGATCGTGCGCCGGGCCGCCCCGTCCCGCCAGCGCGGGGCGGGTCAGTCCGCCCGGGCGCCGTCCGGACGCGCGGCGTCGCGGGCCAGCGCGGTGAGCCGGGAGACGGCCCGGAAGTACTTCTTGCGGTAGCCGCCGGACAGCAGCTCCGCCGAGAAGAGCCGGTCGAAGGGCACACCGGAGGCCATGACCGGGACCTCGCGGTCGTAGAGCCGGTCGGCGAGCACCACCAGACGCAGCGCGGTCGCCTGGTCGGTGACCTCGGTGACCCCGCGCAGGAAGACCGCTTCCACGCCGTCGCACAGCGCCCCGTAGCGGCTCGGGTGGACGGTCGCGAGGTGCGCGGACAGCTCCGCGAAGTCGTCGAGGGCCGCGCCGGGGGTGCCGAGGGCGGCGCGCGTCACCTGCTCGTCGGCGTAGGGCTCGGGCGCCTGCGGCAGGCCGCGGTGCCGGTAGTCCTCGCCGTCGATCCTGATGCTGGTGAAGCGCGCGGACAGGCCCTGTATCTCGCGCATGAAGTCGGCCGCGGCGAAGCGCCCCTCGCCGAGCCTGCCCGGCAGCGTGTTGGAGGTCGCCGCGAGTGTGACGCCGGCGTCCGCGAGCTTGCCGAGCAGCGTGGAGACCAGCACGGTGTCGCCGGGGTCGTCGAGCTCGAACTCGTCGATGCACAGCAGCCGGTGGTCCTTGAGGGCCGCCACGGCGGGCTGGAAGCCCAGCGCGCCGACCAGGTTCGTCAGCTCGACGAAGGTGCCGAAGGCCTTGCGTTCGCGGGGCGCCGGGGTGGCGTGCCAGAGCGAGGCCAGCAGATGGGTCTTGCCGACGCCGTAGCCGCCGTCGAGATACACCCCGCCCGCGGCGGGTGCGGGCGGGGCGGCGCGGAACCAGCGGCGGCGGGCCTGCGGGGCGTCCTGCCGGGCGAACGCGCGGAGCTTCGCGACGGCCTCGGCCTGGCTCGGCCGGTCGGGGTCCGCGACGTAGGTCTCGAAGCGGACGCCGTCGAAGCGCGGCGGGGGCACCATCTCGGCGACCAGCCGCCCCGTCTCGACATGCGGTGTGCGGCCGCTCAGGGCGACCGGGCCGAGCAGCGCGGATTCGTACGACGGCAGTGCTGTCACGACTGTCCAGCGTAGTCCCTTCGGGGGACGCCCACGCGCCGGGACACCGTGGGGCGCGCCACTTCGGGACGTGGGAGGATCGCGGGTATGCGGCGTCTGTACCCACCCGCCGAGGCGGCGGAGACCGTCGGCCCGGCGGACGCACTCGACACCCCGGGCGGCCTCGCGGAGGTCTACGCCTACCCGGCCTCGGTGGCGGAGGGACGCCCCTGGCTGCGGGCGAACATGGTCGGCTCGCTGGACGGGGCCGCGGTCGCCGACGGCAAGTCCGCGCCGCTGTCCTCCCCCGCCGACATGCGGATCTTCGGGGTGCTGCGGGCGCTGGCCGACGTGGTCGTGGTGGGCGCCGAGACCGCGCGCCGCGAGGGCTACCGGCCGGCCAGGGCGCGCAAGGAGTTCGCCGGACGGCGGGCGGCCGCGGGCCAGGCGCCGGCCCCGGCGATCGCGGTGGTCACCCGCAGTCTCGACCTGGATTTCGACAGCCCGCTCTTCCGCGAGCCGGTCGTCCCGACGCTGGTCGTGACGGGGGCGGCGGCGCCCCGCGAGCGGCTGGTGGCAGCGCGGGCGGCGGATGTCGAGGTGGTCGTCGCGGCGCAGGACGCGGAGGACGGGGCGGGGGTGGACCCTGTTCGCGTGGTCGCCGAGCTGGCCGCGCGCGGCTACCCGCGGCTGCTGCACGAGGGCGGTCCGCGGCTGCTGGCGCAGTTCGCGGCGGCCGGCGCCGTCGACGAGCTGTGCCTGACGGTGGCGCCGCTGCTCACGGGCGGCGGGGCGCCGCGCATCATGAACGGCCCCGCCGTCCCCGGCCCGGCCCGCTACGCGCCGCGGTCGGTCCTGGAGGAGGACGGCTTCCTCTTCACGCGGTACGTCCGCGCGTAGCACGCACACCTCACGCCTGTCCGCCCGCCGCCCCGGGTCCCGCACGCCGGGCGGGCCGGCAGGCGACTCGCGTAAACCCCGCGCCGCGTCGTACGCCCCCCGGGGCAAGGGTGAGCCGTAAAAAGCGGATTCGTACGTTCCGCTTGGTGTCGCTCGGGAAGACTCATAGCGGTGCCCTGTGAAGATCGGGGCAGGATGGTTTGCAGGGCGGCCGAGTGGCCCCTGAGAAAGAAGGACGCGTCCGTGTTCACGACCGTACTCATGATCGAGAAGGCGCTCGCCCCCGCCGACGTGGAGCTCGTCACCACCCTGCACGGCGACGAGCCGGTCTCGTTCGTGGTGCTGATGCAGCCCCGCGGCGACCAGGACCGGCTGCTGCGGGCGGTGGACGACGTGGCGCTCGGCCACCTGGAGGAAGCCGCGCGGGAGAACGACGTGCCGGAGGGCGAGCAGGCCCACGGGCCCGCCGAGCTGGCGCTCGCCGCCTCCGTCGACCAGCTGCACACCGCCGGGGCCGAGGCCGTCGGCGAGATCATCCAGAAGCATCCGCTGGACGTCCTCAAGGCGGTGGTCGAGCGCACCCACGCCGACGAGGTGATCGTGCTGACGGCGCCGCATTTCGTCGAGGAGTTCTTCCACCGCGACTGGACGTCCAGGGCCCGCCACAAGGTGGGCGTGCCGGTGCTGAAGCTCTTCGCCCAGCAGGACGACGACGAGTGACGGACGGGGCGGCGGCGCCCGCCCCTCGCCGGATCCCGCGGGTGCGCGGAGCGGCGTGCCCGGCAGTGCGAGAATCGGCTGACCCGTCCCGTGGACGACCCGGCCACCTCTTGGAGATGCGCGTATGAGCCCGACCGTTCCGCCCACCCTGGACCGACCGCACTTCATCGGGATCGGCGGCGCAGGGATGTCGGGCATCGCGAAGATCCTCGCGCAGCGCGGCGCGGCGGTGGCGGGCAGCGACGCGCGCGAGTCGGAGACGGCGGCCGCGCTGCGAGCGCTCGGCGCGACCGTGCACATCGGCCACGCCGCGGGGAATCTCGCGCCGGACGCCACCGCGGTGGTCGTCTCCAGCGCGATCCGCGCGGAGAACCCGGAGCTGGCGGCGGCCCGCGAGCGCGGCCTGCCGGTCGTGCACCGCAGCGACGCGCTGGCCGCGCTGATGGCCGGCACCCGCCCGGTCGCGGTGGCCGGCACGCACGGCAAGACGACGACGACCTCGATGCTGGCCGTCGCCCTCGGCACGCTGGGCCTGGCCCCCTCCTACGCGATCGGCGGCGACCTCGACGCCCCCGGCTCCAACGCCCACCACGGCGCCGGCGACCTCTTCGTGGCCGAGGCCGACGAGAGCGACCGCAGCTTCCACGCCTACGACCCCGAGGTCGCGGTGGTGCTCAACGTGGAGTTGGACCACCACGCGAACTACGCGTCGATGGAGGAGATCTACGACTCCTTCGTGACCTTCGCCGGCAAGATCCGCCCCGGCGGCACCCTGGTCGTCTCCGCCGACCAGGCGGGCGCCGTGGAGCTGACCCGGCGGCTGGCCGGCGCCGAGGGCCTGCGCGTCCTCACGTTCGGCGAGGCGCCCTCCAGCGACCTGCGGGTCACGTCCCTCACCCCGCGCGGCCTGACCAGCGAGGTCACCGCCGTCCTGCCGGACGGCCGGGAGCTGGCCTTCACCGTCTCGGTGCCCGGCCGGCACTACGCGCTCAACGCCGCCGCCGCGCTCGCCGCCGGCATCGCCCTCGGCGTGCCCGCCGAGGAGCTGGCGCCCGCGCTCGCGTCGTACACCGGCGTCAAGCGCCGCCTCCAGCTCAAGGGCGAGGCCGCGGGCGTGCAGGTCATCGACTCCTACGCGCACCACCCGACCGAGATGGCCGCCGACCTGGAGGCGATCCGCGCGGCCGCGGACGGCGGCCGGGTGCTCGTGGTCTTCCAGCCGCACCTCTTCAGCCGCACCCGCGAGCTGGGCAAGGAGATGGGCGGTGCGCTCGCGCTCGCCGACGCCTCGGTGGTGCTGGACATCTACCCGGCGCGCGAGGACCCGATCCCCGGGGTGACCAGCGCACTCATCGTCGATGCCGCGCGCGCCGCGGGCGCCGACGTGACCCCGGAACCGGACCGCGAGGCGGTCGCGGAGCTGGTGGCAGGAATGGCGAAGCCCGGCGATCTCGTTCTCACCATGGGGGCGGGCGACGTGACCGACCTCGGACCGCGGATTCTGGCCCGCCTCGGCAGCTGAGAGGACCTCCATGCCGTACGAAGTGAACAAGTCCGACGAGCAGTGGCGCGAGGAGCTGTCCCCGCAGGAGTACGCGGTTCTGCGGCAGGCCGGCACCGAGCGTCCCTTCACCGGTGAGTACACCGACACCAAGACCGAGGGCGTGTACGCGTGCCGCGCGTGCGGCGCCGAGCTCTTCCGCTCCGCCACGAAGTTCGAGTCGCACTGCGGGTGGCCGTCGTTCTACGACCCGGCCGACAGCGACGCGGTCGAGCTGATCGAGGACCGCGCCATGGGCATGGTCCGCACCGAGGTGCGCTGCGCGCGCTGCGGATCGCACCTGGGCCACGTCTTCGCGGGCGAGGGCTACCCCACCCCGACGGACCAGCGCTACTGCATCAACTCGATCTCGCTGCGGCTGGCCCCCGCCGGGGAGTGACGCGCGCGGGGGGCGGGCACCGGAGGAGTCCGGTGCCCGCCCCTTCGCGTGTGCGGGTGGTCAGCTCGTGGTGCAGGAGACGGTCGGGGCGCCGTTGCTGCCCGAGTAGTTGGCGTTGAAGCCGAAGGACGTGCTCGCGCCGCCGCCCAGATTCCCGTTGAAGCTCGCGTTCGTCACGGTCACCGTGTTGCCGGACTGGGTGTAGCTGCCGTTCCACAGGTTGGTGACGGTCTGGTTGCCCGGGAAGGTCAGCTTCACGGTCCAGCCGTTGATGGCCGAGGAGCCGTTGTTCTTGACGTTCACCGCTCCGGTGAAGCCGGCGCCCCAGTCGGAGGAGTTGGTGAAGGCCGCCGAGCAGCCGCTGCCGCCCGAGCCGCCGGTGGTGCTCCCGCCGGTGGTGCTGCCCCCGGTCGTCGTCCCGCCGGTGGTGGTCCCGCCGGTGGTGGTCCCGCCGGTGGTGGTGCCACCCGTGGTGCTGCCGCCGGTGGTGCTGCCGCCCGTGGTGGTCCCGCCGGTGGTGCTGCCGCCGCTGGAGCCGACGGTGATGTTGGAGCTGCCGGAGGAGCCGTAGCCCTCGGTCGCCAGGATCTCGTAGTTCGGGGTGCCGAGGTTCAGGCCCGCCTGCGACCACGCGTTGAAGAAGTTGGAGACCGTGATGGTGCCGCCGGTGCGCTTGGCCTGGCGGATCGCCCAGTACTGGTAGAACGTCGCGGTGCCCTCGATGGACGGCTGGTTGACGCGCTGCGTGCGGTACAGGTCGTACGTGCTGCCGTCACTGGTCACCGAGCCCAGCTTGGTCGAACCGGAACTCGGGTTGTAGTTCCCGTAGTTGTCGACGATGTAGTACTCGATGAGCGGGTTCGTCGTCCAGCCGTACAGCGACAGGTAGCAGTTGCCGTTGCAGTTCCACGTGCCCGAGTACGTCACCGGGGCGGTCGTGCCCGGGTTCCAGCCCTTGCCCGCCACGAAGTTGGTGACGTTGTTCCACGTGGTGCTGTACTGGCCGCCGGAGCCCATCGTCATCGAGGCCTGGCCGCTGTTCTGGCTCCAGAACGAGTAGAAGTACCCGTTGTTGGTGCCGGTGCTGTTCGAGTTGACGGTCGTGTCGGCGTGGGCCGCGCCGGGGAGCGCGAAAGCGACCATGACCGACGCCGCCACGGCGATGAGACCTCGGACGGCGGCCATGACGGGGCGTCTGGGGCGCATGACGCGGGTCAGCAGACTCACTGGGTTTCCTCCTAGCACGGATGTGGGGGGCGGTCGCGTGCCGTCCCCCGGCCACCGCGGGCCGGTGGGCCTCGGGCAGCAGGGACATGGCACGCACCCCGACCGCCGAGCGTGCCGCGGCCGGAGTCCCGGGCCCGAAGGGGTGCGGCCCGGATCGCCGGCAACTCGTCACCGGTGACGCGGAACAGTCTGGACCGCGCCCTCCGGGTGTCAACACTTTCGGTAGAGATTTCGAAATCTTTCTGTCCACAGGGATGCCATAGACAGGTAATTCCCGCAGGTCAGCGGGCACTTGTGGTGATCGGGCGGACTTGGACGGCCAACTCCCGCGATGACCAGGGCATGTGACGGCCGGAACAGCACGCACCGCTTCGAAAGTTTCGAGGATCGTTGCCGCAGCGCAGGACCGGTTCGCCGGGCATGGCCGGAATCGTTCGGTACGGGGGCCGCGGCGGCCGCGAGGAGGCTGTTCCGCTACTCCGCGCCGAGGCGGGAGACGGCCGCGCAGGAGAGCAGGCCCGCGGCGGCCGCGGCCGCCGCGGCGAGCGCGAGCGGCAGCAGGGGGTAGTGGACCGCGCCCGTGCGCGAGCCGGTGACCAGGCCGGTGACCGCGGCCTGCGCGGGCGACCCGGACACCAGCAGCACCGCGCCCGCGCCCAGCGCCGTGACCAGCAGCGACCAGCCCGCGCCGCGCACCAGCGGCGGATTGGTCAGCGCCCCCACCGCGCCCCCGAGCAGCACCGCCACCGCCGCGGCCATCAGCCCGGCCAGCGCCGCGGGCCCCACCGCGACGGCGGTGCTCAGATCGTCGGAATGCGCCCCGCTCACGACGGCGACCAGCGCGGTCCCGGCCGCGCCCAGCAGCGCGGCGGCGCCCACCCCGACGGCCAGCGCCCCGGCGTGCGCCCGCCCCGGCCCGACCGCGGAGGCCGTGCAGGCCCGCGCGGCGGCGGGCTCGTTCCGCACGCACACCCGCACCAGCCACGCCGTCACGGGCAGCAGCAGCGCGGCCGCGTACCCCATCGAGCCGAGCACCGGCTCCCCGCTCCTGATCCCGACGGCCATGACCGCGGCGTATCCCAGCAGGGGCGCCAGCCAGCGGTGCGAGCGGGCGAGCAGCGCGGCCTGGTAGCGCAGCAGCGCCCCTGCCCGCTGCCACGCGCCGCCCGGCGGCGGGGCGGCGGGAAGCGCCTGCCCGGCGGGGCCACCGGTACCGGCTTCCGGCACGGGGGGCGGGAGCGGGGCCGCGTCCCGTGCCGCCGCGGGCTCGGCCTCCGGCCGGAGAGTCGGCTCCGCCGGGGCGCGGGCGTCGTCGGTGGACGGCGCGGGCCGAGCGGGGGGCGGGCCCCCTTCGGCCGGAGGCGCGGGGCGGACGGCGGTGACGTGCCACGGCGGGTCCGCGGTCAGCAGGCTGCGCAGGGCCGCGTCGGAGGCCGCCGCCGGCAGGACGAGGCGGGCCGGGGGTGGGCCCGGGAGGGCGTACGGGCGGACGTCCGGGGGGAGTTCGCCCGCGCCCTCGGCCTCGATCAGCATGCGGCCCGGCAGGGGCAGGGTGCCCGCGGGGGTGCGTAGGTACGCGGTGGCCCGGCCCGCGGCGGGGTCGACCGCCACCGTGACGTCCTGCTCCCCGGCCAGCCGGCGCGGGTCGTGGTCGACGAAGACGACCGTGCCGCCCGCCGCGGTCCTGGCCCGTACCGCGGCATCCAGCGTGGCGCGGGCGGCGGTGTCCAGGCCGGTCCACGCCTCGTCGAGCACCAGCAGCCCGGGGTCGGCGAGCAGGGCCTGGACGATCGCGACCTTCTGGCAGGTGCCCTTGGACAGCTCGTCGAGCGGGGTGCGGGCGTACCCGGCGACACCGAAGCTTTCCAGCCAGTGCGCGGCGCGCTCCCGGGCGGTCGCGGCGGACAGGCCGCGGACGGCGCCGAGGTGCGTCAGGTAGCGCAGGGCGGGGAAGGGCAGCGCGGCGGGGAAGCGCTCCGGGACGTACGCGGTGGAGTCGGCGGGACGGCCGGTCACACGTCCGGCGGTGGGGCGGTCGACCCCGGCGAGGATCCGCAGCAGCGTCGACTTGCCGCTGCCGTTCACGCCCTCGACCCGCACCAGGGCGCCGCGCGGCAGCTCCAGCCCGACGTCCCGCAGCACCCACGGACCGCGCAGTCCGTAGCGCCGTCCGACACCGTCGAGTCGCAGTACGGTCGCGTGCACGGGCCCATCCTGGACCACCCGCCGCGGGCCGCCAAGCGGCGGTGGCAGACTGGGCCCGTGACCAGCCCCTTCCAGCACAGCGCCGCCGAGCGGGACGCGGCGCCGCAGTACGTCCTGCCGCTCGTCGTACGGATCGAGCGGGACGCCCCGCCGGAGCGCACCGACGCCCTGGAGACCGCCGCCCGCGCCGTCCTGACCTTGCTGTCCGACGAGCGCGCGACGGCCGAGGACGGGGAGTGGGCGCAGGCCGTCCGCGACTGGCAGGACGCCCGGATCCGCAAGGTCGTCCGGCGCGCGCGGGGCGCGGAGTGGCGGCGCGCGGAGACGCTGCCCGGCATCACGGTGACCGGCCGCGCCGCCGAGGTGCGGGTATACCCGCCGGTGCCGCTCGACGGCTGGCCCAAGGACCTCGCCAAGCTCCAGGTCTCCGGCACCGAACTCGACGACCCCGCGCCCCCGCCGCCGCCCGCCGCGGACGAGCCGGTGCTGTGGCTCAACCCCGAGGTCACGATGTCCGCGGGCAAGGCCATGGCCCAGGCCGGGCACGGGGCGCAGCTCGCCTGGTGGGAGCTGAGCGCTTCCGAGCGGGCCGGCTGGCGGTCCGCGGGCTTCCCCCTCGCGGTCCGCACCGCACCCCCCGCGACCTGGCCCACCCTCGCCGCCTCCCCCCTCCCCCTCGTGCGCGACGCGGGCTTCACGGAGATCGCCCCGGGCTCAGCGACTGTCGTCGCGGACCACCCGGCCTTGCGCACCCCCCACGCCTGACGGCGCCCCGAACAGCCCCTTGCGGTGACGCCCGCGACCTTCCCGCCGTCGTGGCTTGTCGCGCAGTTCCCCGCGCCCCTGGGTGATTGCCACGTGCGGAGGCATGTCGCGTCTCCCCCGGCGGGGGCTGAGCGCTCCGTTCTCCCCCAGGCTCCGCCTGGGAGGTGCCCCCACGCGCCCCTGGGGGTGCCCTCGCCGCGCAGGGTGAGGGTTTTCAGGGGCGCGGGGAACTGCGCGACCAGCCACCCACCCGCGGAAGATCCCGTGACAAGGGAACGCGGCACCCCGCGGGGAAAGGGACGCGGGGAACTGCGCGCTCGACCCCCCACCGGCAGAAGGTCCCGCGACGAGGGATATCGCACCCCGTGGGGCTCACGGCAGGAGGACGAGCCGCCCCCGTACGCCGCCCGCGGCGAGGCGGGTGTGGGCGGTCGCCGCCGCGGCCAGCGGGTAGGTGGCGGCCACGCGCAGGGAGACGAGGCCCGCGTCCGCGAGGGCGGAGAGTTCGGTGAGGCGGCGCCCGTCCGCGCGGATCCAGACGTTGGCGACGCGGGTGCCGCGCCGCGGCACGGGGTCGGACCCGTGCCCGACGGCCACGAACGCCCCACCGCCCCGCAGCGCTTCGAGCGCGGCCTCGCGCAGCTCGGCCGCGTCGAGGACACCGTCGACCCCGCCGGGCGCCCACGCCCGCACCGCGTCGCCGACGTTGGCGACGGAGCGGGGGACGAAGTGCTCGGCGCCCAGCTCCCGCACCAGCTTCTCGTCGTCCGCTCCGGCGAGCGCCGCGACCCGCAGGCCGCGCAGCACGGCGAGTTCCACCGCGAAGCCGCCGACGCCGCCCGCCGCGCCGGTGACCAGCAGGGTGCTGCCCGCGGGGAGGTCCAGCAGGTCGAGGCCCTGGTCGGCGGTGAGGGCGTTGAGCGGGATCGTCGCGGCCTCGGCGGCGGTCGCCTCGCGCGGGGCGCGGCCCACTGCGGCGGTGTCGAGGACGACGTGCTCGGCGTAGCCGCCGGTCGCCAGGTCCAGCCGGTCGACGCAGCCGATGACGCGGTCGCCCACCGCGAAACCGGCCCCGGCGCCCACCGCGTCGACCCGGCCCGCGACGTCCCACCCGACCCCGTACTGCGCACGCGGCGCGGTGAAGCCGACGGCGACGATTCCCCCGGCGCGCACCGCGAGGTCGACGGGGTTGACGCCCGCGGCCTCCACCGCGATGCGCACCTGGCCCGGCCCCGGCTCCGGCACCGGCTGCTCGACGACCTCCAGCGCCTCGGGCCCGCCGAACTCCCGGACGACGACCGCCCGCATGACCCCGCTGCCGGTGTTGCCCATCTCCGCACTCCTGCCTGCCGGTTGACGCCTTCCGCGGGGGCGTCCGCACCCCGCGGAACGACCCTAGGCAGCGCTACTCTCTTCCGGTAAGCAGGCACCTGGAAGTGCGTAACCCACCGGAGGGGACCGTCATGCCGACGAGGACCGCGGCCGAGCGCCGGGCGGAGGCACGGATCGCGTACGACGCGTTCCTGGCGGCCTGCCCGTCACGGCAGTTGCTGGAGCGGCTGGGCGACAAGTGGACGACGCTGGTCGTCACCGCGCTCGCCGAAGGACCGCTGCGCTACGCCGAACTGGCCCGGCACATCGCGGGCGTGAGCCAGAAGATGCTCACCCAGACCCTGCGCGCGCTGGAGCGCGACGGCCTGCTGACGCGCACGGTGACACCGGCCGTGCCGGTCCGGGTGGACTACGAGCTGACCGCTGTCGGCCGCGACCTGCTGCCCGTGCTGGCGGCCGTCAAGGACTGGTCGGAGCGGAACATGCCGGCCGTGCTGACGGCCCGCGAGGCGTACGACGGGGAGCACGCCTGACGCACGGCCGGGCCCGGCCCCCGAGAGGAGGCCGGGCCCGGAGGGGGCGGCGCTCAGGCGAGGCCGGCGACCAGGTCGGCGATCTCGCGGCGGCGCCCGGTGTAGAAAGGCACCTCCTCGCGGACGTGCCTGCGCGCCTCGGAGGCGCGCAGGTGCCGCATGAGGTCGACGATCCGGTGCAGCTCGTCGGCCTCGAAGGCGAGGATCCACTCGTAGTCGCCGAGCGAGAAGGACGCGACGGTGTTGGCGCGCACGTCGGGGTAGCCGCGGGCCATCTTGCCGTGGTCGGCGAGCATCCGGCGGCGGTCCTCGTCGGGCAGCAGGTACCAGTCGTACGAGCGGACGAACGGGTAGACGCTCACGTAGTCGCGCGCGTGCTCGTCGGCGAGGAAGGCCGGGATGTGCGACTTGTTGAACTCCGCGGGGCGGTGCAGCGCCATGTTCGACCACACCGGCTCCAGCGCGCGGCCCAGCCGGGTGCGGCGGAAGAGGTTGTAGGCCTCCTGGAGCGCCTCGGACGTCTCGGAGTGCCACCAGATCATCAGGTCGGCGTCCGCCCGCAGCCCGGACAGGTCGTACGTGCCGCGGATCGTGACGTCCTTGCCGGCGAGCTGCGCGAACAGCTCGTCGACCTCCTCCGCGTAGCCGGAGCGGTCTTCCGGGAGCGGGGCGCGGAGCCGGAAGACCGACCACAGGGTGTAGCGGATGACCTCGTTGAGGTCCTTGGCCTTCTTGCCCGCGTGGGGGGCCTTGGCGTGCGCGGCAGCGGGATCGGCGGCGGGGACGGGGGCGTCGGCAGGAGTGGAGTCGGTCATGCGGCTATTCTCCCGCGCCGCCCGTCCCGCCGGGCACCAGGGTGGCCAGCAGCCCGTCCGCGGCCCGCTGCCCGCTGCCGACGCAGGCGGGGATGCCGACGCCGTCGTAGAGCGCGCCGCACACCTCCAGGCCGGGCAGCTTGCCGACGTGCTCGCGGATCCGGGCGACCCGGTCGAGGTGGCCCACCGGATACTGCGGCAGACCGCCCTGCCACCGGGTGACCCGGGCGGCGACGGGCGCGGCCCGCAGCCCGACCGCCTGCTCCAGGTCCTCGCGGGACAGCCGCACCAGGTCGGTGTCGTCCCACGCGAGGTCGCCCTCGTCGCCGAAGCGCCCGACGGAGGTGCGCAGCACCACCGTGTCGCCGCCCGCCTCGTCCAGCCAGCCCCACTTGCGGCTGGAGAAGGTCGAGGCCTTGATCGTCCGGCCGTCGACCGGCGGCACCAGGAAGCCGCTGGACTGCGGCAGCGCCGCCAGGTCGGCGCGCCGGAAGGCCATCGTGACCAGCGCCATGCTCGCGTAGTCCACACCGGACAGCTCCGCCGCGGCGGCCGGCGACTCGCCCTCCAGCAGCCGCGCGGCGGCGGGCGCGGGCACCGCGAGCAGCACGGCGTCGGCGTCGATCGCGCGGTCGGCGAGCCGGACCCGCCAGCCGTTCGGCCCCGTGCGGTGCAGCTCGCGCACCCGCGCGCCGGTCTCGACGGCGACGCCCAGCGCCCGGCAGGCGTCGGCGACCGCGAGCGGCAGCCGCCCGACACCGCCGCGCAGCCCGTTGAAGACCGGGCCGGCCGCGGTGGACGCGGCGGCCCTGCGCTGGATCCCGCGGGCCGCCTCGATGAGCGAGCGCCCCCCGGTGGCGGCGGCCCAGAGCTGCGGCACCGCGGCCCGCAGCGAGATCTCGTACGCGTTGCCCGCGTAGACGCCGCCGAGCAGCGGCTCGACGAGCCGGTCGACGACCTCCCGGCCGAGCCGGGCGGCCACGTACGCGCCGACGGCCACGTCCCCGTCGACCGCGGTGCGCGGCAGGACGTGGTCGAACGGGATGCGGGCCAGGCCCGCGGGCGAGATCACGCCGGAGGCGGCGAGCGGTCCGAGGTCGCCGGGCACGCCCATCACATGGCCCTTCGGCATCGGCCGCAGCCGCCCGCGGGTCCACACCGTGGCGCCCAGCACGGCGGGCGGCTCCAGGTCGTCGCCGAGCCCGACCGCGCGGGCCAGGGCCACCGCCTCCGGGCGGCGGGCGAGTATCGACTCGGCTCCCAGGTCGACCGGGACCCCGGCGATCTCGTCGGCGTGCAGCTTGCCGCCGAGCCGCGCGGCGGCCTCCAGCACCGTGACCCGCACTCCCGCGCCGGCCAGCCGATGGGCCGCGGCGAGCCCGGAGATGCCGCCGCCGACGACCACCACATGGGCCGGGGGCCGCTCCTCCCCGGAGTCGCTTGCGGGTCCGCGGGATGCCGCCGCGGCCGGACCGGAGTGCGCGTCGCTCATGCGTCCACTGTCTCAGACGCCGGATCGAGTTCGGACCGTGATGGCGCCGGTACAGAAGTCGCGGAACGAGGTGCGCGACACTCCCGTCAAACCTGCACTTCCGCTCGACAACCGTGTCTCTGGGGGGATTTCACGATGAGAGTCAGTGTGAGACAGGCCGCGCCCGGTGTACCGGGCGCGTATCCGCCCGGCGCCCGCCGGGCGCACCGGGGCCGCCGCCGGGCGGCCGCGGTCGCCGCGCTGCTGCTGGCGGGGGCGCTCGCCGTCGCCGGGTGCAGCGCGTCGTCCGACCGCTCCGACAGCTCCAGCAGCTCCGGCAAGCGCGACAGCGCGGCGGGCCCGGCGGCGGCCGCGCCGGGCTCGGGGAGCAGCAGCGGCAGCACCGGCGCCGTCCAGGACGAGGGCCCGGCCGGGAAGGCCACGCCGTCCGCCGGCTCGTCCGGCTCCGACGCGGGCAAAACGCCGCGCCCGTCCGCGTCGTACCTGATCCGTACGGCGAACATGAGCGTCCGCACCCCGCACGTCAGCGACGCGCTGCGGCAGGCGAAGTCCTTCGCGGCCGACGCCGGCGGCTACTCCGGCGACGAGGACACCGCGACGGGTACGGACGGCCGCGTCACCTCCACCGTCCAGCTGCGGGTGCCGCCCGCGGGCTACGACACCCTGCTCGAACGGCTCTCCGGGCTCGGCAGCCTGCTCTCCCGCAAGGTGAGCGTGCAGGACGTCACCGGCCAGGTGGTGGACGTGCAGAGCCGGGTGAAGTCGCAGCAGGCCAGCGTGGCGCGGGTGCGCGCCCTCATGGACCAGGCGACGGGCCTGGACGACGTGGTCGCGCTGGAGAGCGAGCTGAGCACCCGCGAGGCGGCGCTGGAGTCGCTGGAGGCCCAGGAGGCGTCGCTGCGGGACCAGACCAACCTCGCCACCATCACGCTCAGCCTGAGCGAGCCGCCGGCGAAGCCCGTGCACAAGAAGGCGCCGAAGGTCCACCACGACGGCTTCTGGACCGCGGTCGGCCACGCGCTGCGCGACGGCTGGAACGCCTTCTACGTGGCCCTGCGGATCGTCCTGGTCGTGCTGGCGGTGGCCCTGCCCTTCCTGGCCGCCGTGGCGGCGCTGTGGCTGGCCTACCGCGAGGTGCGCCGCCGGTGGTGGCCCCGGCGCGAGCCGGACCCGGACGCGCCGACGCTGCGCGGGCCCGGCGCCCTGCCGCGGCACCCGCAGCAGGGGGCGGACCTCGGCGACCCGTGGCAGGCGCCCGGGGCGCCGGTGGCGCGCCGCGGCGCCGCGTCCGCGGCGCCTCCCGTACCGCCCGCGCCGGCCGCGCCGCCGGTGCCGCCGCAGGGGCCGGGGAGCAGTCCGAGGAACGGGCCGGGGAAGGAGGAGCCGCCCGCCGGGTGACCGGCGGGGGCCGGGTGCCTCAGGCCGTCTGCGTGGTGCGGTGCACGAACTCCACCAGGCGGCTGAGGGCGTCCGGGTCGGTGCTGGGGATGACGCCGTGGCCGAGGTTGAAGATGTGGCCGGTGCCCGCGGCCGCGGCGGCGTCCAGCACCTCGCGGGCCTTCTGCTCGACGGCCTCGGTCGGCGCGAAGAGCACCGCGGGGTCCAGGTTTCCTTGCAGCGCCTTGCCGGGGCCGACGCGGCGCGCGGCCTCGTCCAGCGGCACCCGCCAGTCGACGCCGACGACGTCGGCCCCCGCCTCGCCCAGCAGGCCCAGCAGCTCGCCGGTGCCGACGCCGTAGTGGATGCGCGGCACCCCGTAGCCCTCGACGGCCTTGAGGACCTTCGCGGACGCGGGCAGCACATGGCTGCGGTAGTCGGCCGGGGACACCGCGCCGGCCCAGGAGTCGAAGAGCTGGACGGCGCTCGCGCCCGCCTCGACCTGCACCTTCAGGAAGGTCGCGGTGATGTCGGCGAGCCGGTCGAGCAGGTCGTGCCACAGCTGCGGGTCGCCGTACATGAGCGCCTTGGTGCGCTCGTGGTTGCGCGACGGGCCGCCCTCGACGAGGTAGCTGGCCAGCGTGAAGGGGGCGCCGGTGAAGCCGATCAGCGGGGTCTCCCCCAGCTCTGCGGTGAGCATGCCGACGGCCTCGGTGACGTAGCCGACGTCGGAGGGTTCGAGGTCGCGCAGCCGCGCCAGGTCCTGCCGGCTGCGGAAGGGGTCGGCGACGACGGGCCCCACGCCCGGCTTGATGTCCAGGTCCAGGCCGATCGCCTTGAGCGGCACCATGATGTCGCTGAAGTAGATCGCCGCGTCCACCTTGTGCCGCCGGACCGGCTGGAGGGTGATCTCCGCGATCAGGTCGGGCCGCATGCACGACTCCAGCATCGGGACGCCCTCGCGCACCTTGTGGTACTCGGGCAGCGACCTGCCCGCCTGGCGCATGAACCACACCGGGGTGTGCGGTACCGGCTCGTTCCGGCAGGCGCGGATGAACGGGGATGCAGCGGTCTGCTGATGCGTGCTCACACCGCGCATCCTCCCACGGCGCGCGGAGAGACCGGTTACGGGGCCTCTTACGGGGCCTCGGGTGTTGTTGCGCACGCGGACGCCGGGCGCGCCCTAGTCTTCCGGGCATGGCAGCGGTGCATGGACAGGTCGGCGAGGTCGGCGAGGACAGCGGGGTCCCCTTTCCTTTTCGGCATGCGGTGGACGCGTTGCGGGGCGCGCGGGTGCGGTCGCAGGTGCGGATCGAGGAGGTGACCGCGCCGCGCCGGCTCGCCTCGTACGCCTACGCGCTGGAGGCGACGGTGCTCGCGGACGCGGACGGGGAGGAGCTGGCCGACGGGCGGGTGGTGCTGCTGCACGAGCCGCAGGGCCACGAGGCCTGGTCCGGCACCTTCCGGATGGTCACCCTCGCGCGGGCGGAACTGGAGCCGGAGATGGCGGGCGACCCGCTGCTGCCGGAGGTCAGCTGGTCCTGGCTGACGGGCGCGCTCGCCGCGCACGGCGCCGGCCACGGCGAGCCGAGCGGTACGGTCTCGCGCGCGTCGTCGCACTTCTTCGGCGGCCTGGGCGACCGCCCCGACGAGACCAGGATCGAGCTGCGCGCCTCGTGGACGCCGCAGGAGCGGCCCGGCGGGCTGATCGACGTCACCGCGCACCTGGCCGCGTGGTGCGACCTGCTGTGCGCGTGCGCGGGCCTGCCGCCGGCCGAGGACGCGCCCGTACGCGGCACGGCGGGCGTCGTACCGCTCCCCAAGCGCCGCACCTGAGGGACCGGGGCGCGCGCCCCTCCCGAGCCCGTACGCGGCCCGTACGGGCCGCTCCTGAGGGGGTGTCGGGCGGGGCGTGCGGGGCGGGCAGCTCTGGCGTTCGATCGGCCGTCCGATTTGCCGGAAATAATGTGCAACAAATCGTGATCTTTCCCTAAAGGCCGGGGCACTTGCTGCCGAAGGAAACTGTGACCCTTTCAGTCCCCCTTTGCCACAGGAGGCCCGGTGTCCGTTCTTCTCGAGCAGCCCACGAGCCTGGTCGCCTACCGCCCCAGCAAGCCGACGGCCATGGTCGTCGTGGCCGACCCCCGCGTACGCTCCACCGTCACCCGACACCTGTGGGCGCTCGGGGTTCGCGACGTGATCGAGGCCTCGTCGATCGCCGAGGCCCGCCCCCGGGTCGGTAACCCCCGCGACATCTGCGTCGCCGACGTCCACCTGCCCGACGGCTCCGGGCTCACCCTGCTCGCCGAGACCCGCGCGGCGGGCTGGCCCAACGGCCTCGCCCTCTCCGCCGCCGACGACATCGGCGCGGTGCGCAACGCCCTCGCGGGCGGCGTGAAGGGCTATGTGGTGACCGGCACCCGCAACACCCCCGGCTCCCTCGCCGGCCGCCCCGGGCTCGCCCCGCTCGGCGCGACCGCCGCCCGTATGCAGCGCCGCCCGCCGGGCGCGGGGGGCCACCCCGGCAACGGCTACCGCGAGCTGTCCGGGCGGGAGGTGGAGGTGCTCAGGCTCGTCGCCGAGGGCCAGTCGAACAAGGCCATCGGCGTCTCGATGGGCCTGTCCGCGCTGACCGTCAAGAGCCACCTCGCGCGGATCGCGCGCAAGCTCGGGACGGGCGACCGCGCGGGGATGGTCGCCGTCGCGCTGCGCACCGGCATCATCCACTGACCCGACGTGCCGCCGCAGGGGGCGTAACGTTCCGCCCCCTGGCCGGCGCACCCGCGCCGTACCGCCCGGGGAGTCCGGCGTAACCGGACGAACAGGGCAAGCCCCACCGGCGGGCGCGGCGCAAGGCTACCCTTGACAGGTGACCGACGCCCAAGACACCGCATCCGCTGACACCGCGGCGGCGCCGGTCCCGCTGCTGGACCCGCGCGAGGGAATCCCGCCGGTGACCGCAGACCCGGAGGCCCTCGCAGAGGTCGTCGCGGCCTTCGCCGCGGGTACGGGTCCGGTCGCCGTCGACGCCGAGCGTGCCTCCGGCTACCGCTACGGGCAGCGGGCCTACCTGGTCCAGCTGCGCCGCGCCGGAGCAGGGACCGCGCTGATCGACCCCGTGGGATGCCCCGACCTGTCCGCCCTGGACGCCGCGCTGAGCGGCACGGAGTGGGTGCTGCACGCCGCCACCCAGGACCTCCCGTGCCTCGCGGAGCTGGGCATGCACCCCTCCTCGCTCTTCGACACCGAGCTGGCCGGCCGGCTGGCCGGCTTCCCGCGGGTCGGGCTGGGCGCGATGGTGGAGCAGGTGCTCGGCTACGCCCTGGAGAAGGGCCACTCCGCGGTCGACTGGTCGACCCGGCCGCTGCCCGAGCCCTGGCTGCGGTACGCGGCGCTGGACGTCGAGCTGCTGGTGGACCTGCGGGACGCGCTGGAGCAGGAGCTGCGCGAGCAGGGCAAGCTGGAGTGGGCGCTGCAGGAGTTCGCGGCCATCGCCGCGGCCCCGCCGCCGCCTCCCCGGGTGGATCCGTGGCGGCGCACGTCGGGGATGCACAAGGTGCGCCGGCGGCGGCAGATCGGCATCGTGCGCGAGCTGTGGCTGGCCCGCGACCGGGCGGCCCGCGACCGCGACATCTCCCCCGGCCGGGTGCTGAGCGACGCCGCGATCGTCACCGCCGCGCTGGAGAATCCGCCGAACGTGCACGCGCTGGCCGCCCTGCCCGGCTTCGGGCACCGCATGGGCCGCCGCCAGCTCGACCAGTGGCAGGCCGCGGTGGACCGCGCCCGCGGCCTGCCGGAGCGCGAGCTGCCGCAGCCCACCGCCGCCTACACCGGCCCGCCGCCGCCCCGCGCGTGGGCGGACAAGGACCCGGCCGCGGCAGCCCGGCTGTCGGCGGCCCGCGCCGCGGTGACGGCCATGGCCGACGAGCTGCACCTGCCGCAGGAGAACCTGGTCACCCCGGACACCGTCCGCCGGGTCTGCTGGGCCCCGCCGGCCGACCTCACCCCCGAGGCGGTGGCCGCCGCGCTGGCCGACCTGGGCGCCCGCCCCTGGCAGGTCCAGCTGACCACTCCGCTCATCACGAAGGCCCTCACCGCCCGCCCCACCGCCGACCGATAACCCTTCCGGTGTGACCTGCGCCGCTTCGCGGGGTCACACTGTCCCGTTCGGTTACCCGCGAGTAGCATGTTCCGGGAGGCGAGTGAACACACATATGAGGGAGCTAGTCGTGCCGCGTACCGCGAGGGACGTCGTCTTCGTCGACGGCGTCCGTACCCCGTTCGGCAAGGCGGGCCCGAAGGGCATCTACCACGAGACCAGGGCCGACGACCTGGTCATCAAGTGCATCCGGGAGCTGCTGCGGCGCAACCCCGGCCTGGACCCGGCCCGTATCGACGAGGTCGCGGTCGCCGCGACCACGCAGATCGGCGACCAGGGGCTGACCCTGGGCCGCACCGCGGGCATCCTGGCGGGCCTGCCGACGACGGTGCCCGGCTTCTCGATCGACCGCATGTGCGCGGGCGCGATGACGGCCGTGACGACGACGGCCGGCGGGATCGCCTTCGGCGCCTACGACGTGGTGGTCGCGGGCGGTGTCGAGCACATGGGGCGGCACCCGATGGGCGAGGGCGTCGACCCGAACCCGCGCTTCGTGTCGGAGAAGCTGGTCGACGAGTCCGCGCTGTTCATGGGCATGACGGCGGAGAACCTGCACGACCGCTTCCCCGCGCTGACCAAGGCGCGCGCGGACGAGTACGCGGTGCGCAGCCAGGAGAAGGCCGCCAAGGCCTACGCGGACGGGAAGATCCAGCCGGACCTGGTCCCGGTCGCGATCCGCCGCACCACGCCCGAGGGCGGCGAGACCGGCTGGGGCCTGGCCACCGCCGACGAGCCGATGCGCCCGGGCACCACGCTGGAGGGCCTGGCGAACCTCAAGACCCCCTTCCGCCCGCACGGCCGGGTCACCGCCGGCAACTCCTCGGGCCTCAACGACGGCGCCACCGCCTCGCTGCTGGCCGCCGAGGACGTCGCCCGCGAGCTGGCGCTGCCGGTGAAGATGCGCCTGGTGTCCTACGCCTTCGCGGGCGTCGAGCCGGAGGTCATGGGCATCGGCCCGATCCCGGCCACCGAGAAGGCGCTGTCCCGCGCGGGCCTGACGATCGACGACATCGGCCTCATCGAGGTCAACGAGGCCTACGCCGTGCAGGTCCTGTCGCTGCTGGACCACTACGGCATCGCCGACGACGACCCGCGCGTCAACCCGTACGGCGGCGCCATCGCCTTCGGCCACCCGCTGGCCTCCTCCGGGGTGCGGCTGATGACCCAGCTGGCCCGGGAGTTCGAGGAGCACCCCGAGGTGCGCTACGGCATCACCACCATGTGCGTCGGCTTCGGCATGGGCGGCACGGTCGTGTGGGAGAACCCCAACTTCAACGGGAGCGCCAAGTGAGCACCACCACCGAACTCCTCAAGGGCGCGGCCGAACTCTTCCCCGGCGAGGTCGTCACGTCCGCGCACGTACGGCACCTGGAGCTGCCCGGCGCCGGGCGCTTCGCGCTGATCACCCTCGACAACGGCCTGGACCACACCAAGCCCACCACCTTCGGCCCGCAGTCGCTCGCCCACCTGGACGCGGCGATCGACCAGGTCGAGAAGGAGGCCGCCGAGGGCGCGATCACCGGTGTCGGCATCACCGGCAAGCCGTTCATCTTCGCCGTGGGCGCCGACCTCAAGGGCGTCGAGCTGCTGGGGCGGCACGAGGACGCGCTGGCCATCGGCCGCGGCGGCCACGACGTCTTCAAGCGGCTGTCGTCGCTCGCGGTGCCCACCTTCGCGTACTACAACGGCGCGGCCATGGGCGGCGGCGTCGAGGTGGGCCTGCACTGCACCTACCGCACGGTGTCCGCGTCGGTGCCCGCCTTCTCGCTGCCCGAGGTCTTCCTCGGCCTGGTGCCCGGCTGGGGCGGCTGCACGCTGCTGCCGAACCTGATCGGCGCCGACCGCGCGGTCACCGTGATCATCGAGAACTCGCTCAACCAGAACCGCCAGCTCAAGGGCACCCAGGTGTTCGAGCTGGGCATCGCCGACGCGCTGTTCGAGGCCGCGGACTTCCTGGAGCAGTCGCTCGCGTGGACCGCGTCCGTCCTGCGCGGCGAGATCGAGGTCGACCGCCCCGAGGTGGACCGCGGCGAGGCCTGGGACACCGCGGTGGCCCGCGGCCGGGCGATCGCCGACGGCAAGGTGCACGGCGCCGCCCCCGCGGCCTACCGCGCGCTGGAGATCGTCTCGGCGGCCCGCGGCGGCGACCTGCGGCAGGGCTTCGAGGCCGAGGACCGCGCGCTCGCCGACCTCATCATGGGCGGCGAGCTGCGCAGCGGCATCTACGCCTTCAACCTGGTGCAGAAGCGCGGCAAGCGCCCGGCCGGCGCGCCCGACAAGGCGCTGGCCCGCCCGGTGACGAAGGTCGGCGTCGTGGGCGCGGGCCTGATGGCCTCGCAGCTGGCGCTGCTGTTCGTGCGGCGCCTGGAGGTGCCGGTCGTGCTGACCGACATCGACCAGGCCCGTATCGACAAGGGCGTGGCCTACGTGCACGCCGAGATCGACAAGCTGCTCGCCAAGGGGCGGCTGAAGCAGGACGCCGCCAACCGCTACAAGGCGCTCGTGACCGGCCACCTGGACAAGGCCGCGGCCTTCGGGGACGCCGACTTCGTCATCGAGGCGGTCTTCGAGGAGATGGGCGTCAAGCAACAGGTCTTCGCCGAGCTGGAGGCGGTGGTGCGGCCGGACGCGATCCTGGCGACCAACACCTCCTCGCTGTCGGTGTCGGAGATGGCCGCGAAGCTGGAGCACCCCGAGCGGGTCGTGGGCTTCCACTTCTTCAACCCGGTCGCGATCCTGCCGCTGCTGGAGATCGTCCGCGGCGAGACCACCGACGACGCGTCGCTCGCGACCGCCTTCGCGGTGGCCAGGAAGCTCAAGAAGACCGCGGTGCTGGTCAAGGACGCGCCCGCCTTCGTGGTGAACCGCATCCTGACCCGCTTCATGGGCGAGATCCAGAACGTCATCGACGAGGGCACCCCGGTCGCGGTGGCCGAGAAGGCCGTGGAGCCGCTGGGCCTGCCGATGTCGCCGCTGGTGCTGCTGGAGCTGGTCGGCCCGGCGATCGGCCTGCACGTCTCGGAGACGCTGCACGCCGCCTTCCCGGACCGCTTCACCGTCTCGCCGAACCTGGCGGCGGTCGTCAAGGCCGGCAAGCGCGGTTTCTACGTCTACGACTCCGGCCGCCCCGAGCTGGACCCGGAGGTCGCCGCGCTGCTGGAGCAGGGCGACCGGGTGCTGACCGAGGCGCAGGTGCGCGAGCGGGTGCTGGACGCGGTGGCCCAGGAGATCGGGCTGATGCTGGCCGAGGGCGTCGTCGCCGAGGCCCAGGACGTCGACCTGTGCCTCATCACGGGCGCGGGCTGGCCCTTCCACCTGGGCGGTATCACGCCGTACCTGGACCGCGAGGGCGTCTCGCAGCGGGTGAACGGCAAGCCGTTCCTGGCGCCGGGCGTGGCGAGCGTGCCGGCGGTCTGACCGCCAGGTACGCGCAAAGGGGCCGGGCCACCGTGGTGGCCCGGCCCCTTTGCGTCGTTCCGGGGCGCCGGAGGTGCGTCGTGCGGTCAGCCGGCGGCCGGGGTGGAGTCGAGCGCCACGACACGCTTGATCTCGGCGTCGATCTGCGAGCGCAGCGTCGCCGGCGTCAGGGTCTTGGCGTCCTTGACGGGCTCGCCGTTGATCTCCAGGGCGGGCGCCGCACCGAGGCCGGAGGCCGCGAAGTCCTGCTGGGACTTGATGACCCAGCCCTCGTGGTCACGCTGCTCCACGCACGGCTCGAAGGTGCCGGCCTTGATCTTGTGGGCCTTGTGGGCGAGCTTCTCCATCAGCTTCTCGCTGGCCAGCGCGTCGTCCTTGGGGTCGGCGGGCTGGACCTTCCACAGCTCGTCGACGAAGGCGACGAAGCGGCCCTGGTCCTGCGCGCAGGCCGCGGCGTTGGCCGCCACCTGGGAGCCCTTGCCGCCGTACTCCTTGTCGGAGGCCGTCACCAGGTGGTACTGGAACTGCACCTGGCCGGAGGCCAGCAGCTGCTGGATGGTGGCGCCGTACTGGTCCTGGAAGGCCTTCGAGGCGGGGCTGCGGAGGTCCTCGTAGACGGTGACGGTGACCGGGACGGTCGGCCGTACCGGGATGCCCAGCTTGGGCCCTGCGGGCGTGGCCGAGGGGGTGGGCGTCGCGGTCGCGTCCGGCGCGGGCGGCGGGGCGGTGGGTTTCGTCGCCGCGGCCACCACGCCGCCGGGCGGCGTGACCTTGTCGTCCTTGCCGGCGCGGACATGGGCACCGATCAGCGCGGAGACGCCGAAGACCACGGCCATGGCCGTGACACCCACCGCGTACGGCCGCAGCCGGGCGACGGGGCCCTTGCGCTTCTTGTTCGGGGCTGCCGAACCGCCCTTGGTGCCGGGCCCCTTGGACTCCGTCATTGCTACGCCACCTCGATCATCCGCACTGCCTTCGCGCATTTCTACCATCGGCCCCGTGCCCCCGGGAAACGGGGTTCCCGGGGCGGCGGGCCGCCCGCTCCCGCCGCCGCCCGGCGCGCCGCGAAGGGCGGCCGGGAGGGGGCGGGAGCGGGGGTCAGCCCGCCTCGGGCTCGGCGGGCACCGCGTCGGCGGCCTCGTCGGCGAAACGCCCGTCGATGGTCGCCACCACGCCCGTGACCTGGCGCGCGACGGCCGGCGCGGTCAGGCCGACCGCGGCCAGCACGTCCTTGCGGGAGCCGTGCTCGAGGAAGCGCTGCGGGATGCCGAAGTCCCGCAGCGGCACGTCCACCTCGGCGTCGCGCAGCGCCTGGGCGACGGCCGAGCCGACACCGCCGGCCCGCCCGTTGTCCTCGACGGTGACGACGAGCCGGTGCCGGGCCGCGAGCGCCGGCAGCTCGGGGTCGACCGGCTTGACCCAGCGCGGGTCGACGACGGTGCTGGTGATGCCCTGGGCGTCCAGCAGCGCGGCGATCTCCAGGCACATCGGGGCCAGCGCGCCGACCGACACCAGCAGCACGTCGGGCCGCTCCCCGGTGGACGGCTCGCGCAGCACGTCCATGCCGCCGATCCGGCCGACCGCGGGCACCGAGGGGCCGACCGCGCCCTTGGAGTACCGGACCACGGTGGGGGCGTCGTGGACCTCGACGGCCTCCCGCAGCTGCGCCCTGACCTGCTCGGCGTCGCGCGGCGCGGCGATCCGCAGGCCCGGGACGACCTGCAGGATCGACATGTCCCACATGCCGTTGTGCGAGGGACCGTCGCTGCCGGTCACCCCGGCGCGGTCCAGGACGAAGGTGACACCGCACTTGTGCAGGGCGACGTCCATCAGGACCTGGTCGAAGGCGCGGTTGAGGAAGGTCGCGTAGACGGCGAAGACCGGGTGCAGCCCGCCGGTGGCGAGCCCGGCGGCCGAGACGGCGCCGTGCTGCTCGGCGATGCCGACGTCGAAGACCCGCTCGGGGAAGGCCTCGGCGAACCTGGTCAGGCCCACCGGGTGCAGCATCGCCGCGGTGATGGCGACGATGTCGGCGCGCTCCTTGCCGAGCGCGAGCATCTCGTCGCCGAACACCGACGTCCAGTCGGCGCCGCCCTCGGACAGCGGCAGGCCGCTGTCGGGGTGGATCGGGCCGATGCCGTGGAAGCGGTCGGTGCGGTCCCGCTCGGCCGGGGTGTAGCCGTGGCCCTTCTCGGTGATGCAGTGCACCAGGACGGGCCCGTGGAAGCGCTTGGCGCGCTGGAGCGCGGACTCCACCGCCTCGACGTCGTGGCCGTCGATCGGGCCGAGGTACTTCAGCCCCAGGTCCTCGAACATGCCCTGCGGGGTGATGAAGTCCTTCAGGCCCTTCTTGGCGCCGTGCAGCGTCTCGTAGAGCGGGCGGCCGATGAGCGGGGTGCGCTCCAGCACCTCCTTGGTGCGGGCGAGGAACTGCTCGTAGCCGTCGGTGGTGCGCAGCGTGGCCAGGTGGTTGGCGAGGCCGCCGATGGTGGGCGAGTACGACCACTCGTTGTCGTTGACGACGATGACGAGCGGGCGGTCCTTGGCGGCGGCGATGTTGTTGAGGGCCTCCCAGGCCATACCGCCGGTGAGCGCCCCGTCGCCGATGACGGCCACCACGTGGTCGTCGCGGCGCAGCAGCTCGTTGGCCTTGGCCAGCCCGTCGGCCCAGCCCAGCACCGTGGAGGCGTGGCTGTTCTCGATCACGTCGTGCTCGGACTCGGCCCGCGAGGGGTAGCCCGACAGACCGCCGGTGCTCTTGAGCCGGCTGAAGTCCTGCCGTCCGGTCAGCAGCTTGTGCACGTAGGCCTGGTGCCCGGTGTCGAAGAGGATGCGGTCGCGCGGGGAGTCGAAGACCCGGTGCAGAGCCACGGTCAGCTCCACGACGCCCAGGTTGGGGCCGAGGTGGCCGCCGGTCTTCGAGACCGCGTCGACGAGGAAGGAGCGGATCTCGGCGGACAGCTCCACGAGCTGCTGCGGGCTGAGCCGGTCGAGGTCGCGCGGTCCGTTGATACGGGTCAGCAGTGCCACCCGTTCCTCCTTAGCCTGTCGCTCCCGGCCGATCTGGCCTTCGCAAGAGTCTAATGTTCGGGTTACCGGCGCGTCGGGCGACCCGTGCGATGTCCGTCACGCGCCGCGCCCGCGGGGCCTCCGGGCGGCGTGTCGGCGCTCCCGGCGGGGCCCCGTCCCCGTACTTCCGCACGGCCCGGGAAACACCGGACCGCCGGGCGGTCCTGGGGGTCCAGGTCCGCCCGGCGGTCCGGGTGGTGCGTGCCGCGGGTCAGGCGCGGCCGGAGCTGCGCTGGGTGCGGCGGGAGATCGAGTCGACGACCACGGCGGCGAGGAGCACCGCGCCGGTGATCATGTCGTTGATCGAGTCGTCCTTGTTCAGCAGGTTCAGGCCCATCTGGATGGACTCGATGACCAGCATGCCCAGCAGCGCCGACCAGACGCTGCCGCGGCCGCCGAAGAGGCTGGTGCCGCCGATGACGGCCGCCGCGATGGCGAGCATCAGCAGGTTGCCGCTACCGGCCTGGAGCGTCGCGGTGTACTGCTGGGCGGCCAGGAAGAGGCCGCCGAGGGCCGCGAAGAAGCCGGAGATCGCGAAGACCGATATACGGACCATCGCCACGTTGATACCGGCGCGGCGGGCGGCCTCGATGCCACCGCCGACTGCGAAGATCTTGCGGCCGTAGGTGGTGCGGCGCAGCACGAAGTCGCAGATCACCAGCGCGGCGAGGAAGATCACCAGGGAATTCGGCACACCGGAGGACTTGTTCAGCACGTACGCCGACACGTAGGCGACGACCGCGAGCGCGACGGTGCGGAAGATGATCTCGCCGGTGGGCCGGAAGGGCACGGAGGCCTTGCGGCGGCGCTGCTGCTCGATGAGCGAGCCGACCAGCAGGGCGGCGACGGCGAGGGTGGCCAGGATGTACGCGCCGGCGATGCTCTGGTTCATGAAGAAGGAGCGCTGGCCCAGCGTGTGCAGCAGGCCCTTGTCCTGGATCGTGAGGCTGCCCGTGCTGCGCAGCAGGTACTTCATGACGCCCGCCCAGCCGAGGAAGCCGGCCAGGGTGACGACGAACGCCGGGACGCCGATCTTGGCGAAGAAGAAGCCGTGGAAGGCGCCGATGACGATGCCGGTGAGCAGCGTCAGCAGGACCGCGAGCGTCGGGTTGACCCCGTGCTGGACGGTCAGGATGGCGAAGACCGTGGAGGCCAGACCGCTGACCGAGCCGACCGCCAGGTCGATCTCGCCGAGCAGCAGCACGAAGACCAGGCCGATCGACAGCATGCCCGTACCGGCCATGAAGAAGCCGATGTTGACCATGTTCTGCGAGCTCAGGAACAGGCTGTTCTGGACCTGGAAGACGGTCCAGATGATGATCAGCGCGACGATCACCGGGAGCGAGCCCAGCTCGCCGCCCTTCAGCTTGCGCTTGAACTCCGTGAGATAGCCCTTGAGGCCCTCTTCCCGGACCAGCAGCCGGGGGTCGACGGTCGCGACGGCCGGCGGCGGAACCTCGTCCACCGGCTTGCTCATCGTGGTCTTGTCGCTCACTGGGCTGCCTCCGCGTTGCGCGCCAGACGGCGGGTCACGGCGTTGTCCGTGGCGCCGGTGATGGCCGCGATGATCTCTTCGTTGGTGGTGTCCTTGACCGGGAAGGCACCGTTGTTCCTGCCGAGGCGCAGCACGTGAACGGTGTCGCAGACCGCCATGACGTCGGCCATGTTGTGGCTGATCAGGATGACGCCGAGGTTGCGCTCGCGCAGCCGCTCGACGAGGTCCAGGACCTGCGCGGTCTGCTCGACGCCGAGGGCGGCCGTGGGCTCGTCGAGGATGACGACCTTGGGGTCGCCGATCAGCGCGCGGGCGATGGCGACGACCTGGCGCTGGCCACCGGAGAGGCTCGCGATCGGGATCCGGACACTGGGGATCCGGATGGACAGTGTGTTCAGAAGTTCGCGGGAGCGCTGTTCCATCGTGACCTCGTCGAGGCTGCCGAAGCGCAGCAGCTCCCGGCCGAGGTAGAGGTTTCCGACGACGTCGAGGTTGTCGCAGAGCGCGAGGTCCTGGTAGACGGTCGCGATACCGAGCTGCTGGGCGTCCTGCGGGCGGTTGATGTGCACCGACCGCCCCTCCCACTCGATGACGCCCTCGTCCACGGGGTGCACACCCGCGATGGTCTTGACCAGGGTCGACTTGCCGGCTCCGTTGTCGCCCACCAGGGCGACCACTTCTCCGGGGTGAACCTCCAGGTCGACGTCGGTGAGGGCCTGGACCGCACCGAATCGCTTGGAGACTCCGCGCAACGCCAGCACGGGCGTAGCGGACACGTGAACCATCTCCTTCGCCGCCTGACCGGCGGGGATGCCGCGTGCTGCGTCGAACAGCCGCGGAGGGAGTGCGCAATGCACGGGTTACAAGATTACAAAGTGAACAGGGAAGGGGTAGACCCCCGTTCACCGGAAAGCTCCGGCCGCAACCGTTTCCGTCCGGTGCCCGCCCCGTTAGCGGGGTGTTTTGTGCGGGGCGGGCACCGGACAGGTTCACGGGGACGGTTCAGGCCGTGGAAGCGGCCTGAACCGTGCGGGCCGGATCAGCCGTCGGGTCAGCTGATGCCGGCGGCGGTGCACTTGGCGGCGTAGTCCGCGGTGCAGATCTGGGCGGCGGTGTACAGACCGTCCTTGACGACCGTGTCCTTGATGTTGGCCACGGTGACCGACGTCGCCGGCAGGAGCTTGGCGGGCACCTCGGTGCCGGTCAGCTGCTTGGCGGTGGTGTCGGCGACGGACTTGAAGTCCTTGCCCTGGAGCAGGTCGACCGCGATCTCCGCGGCGGCGTCCGCCTCCGGCTGGTAGGCCTTGTAGATCGTGGCGGTCTGGGTACCCGCCAGGATCCGCTGCAGACCGTCGAGCTCGGCGTCCTGACCGGTCAGCGGCGGGTTGATGCCGGCGCCCTTGAGGGCGGTGGCGACACCGCCGGCCATGCCGTCGTTCGCGGAGTAGACGCCCGCGATCTTGTCCTTGCCGATCAGCTGGATGGCGGCCGTCATCTTCTGGTTGGCGATGTCGCCCTTCCACAGACCCGACTGCTCGTAGGCGATCTTCACCTTGCCGTCGAGGATCTTGTGGGCGCCTTCCTTGAACATGGCGGCGTTCGGGTCACCCGGGTCACCGTCGATCATGACAACGTTGGCAGACGGCGTCGCCTTGGCGCCCATCGCGTCGAGCAGCGCCTGTCCCTGCAGCTCGCCGATCTTCTCGTTGTCGTAGGAGACATACGCGTCGATCGGGCCCTCGGCGAGGCGGTCGTAGGCGACGATCTTGATGCCCTTGTCCTTCGCGGACTGGATCGAGGACTTGATGCCCTTGGAGTCCTGCGCGTCGACGATCAGGACCTTGACGCCCTTGGCGATCATGGTGCTGACCTGCTGGGCCTGCTTGGCCGGGTCGGCGGCGGCGTTCGCGTACTCGACCGAGCAGTCGGGGCACAGCTCGCCGATCTTCTTGGTGATCAGCGGCCGGTCGAACTTCTCGTAGCGAGTGGTCGCGTTCTCCGGCAGCAGCAGGCCGATCGACTTGGCCGAGCTGCTCTTCGAGGAGGACTTGTCGGAGCCCTTGTCGTCGTCGCCGGCCTTGCCGCACGCCGCCAAGCCGAGGGCGAGCGAAACGGCCGCCGTGCCGATGACGATCCGACGCGTCATTGCGTTCATCTGAGGTTGCCTCCCTGACAGGGCCGCAACACCGCGGCCGAGGTGCTCGTGAGTCAACTCCGGCTGACGGCCTGTCGTCAAGAAGTAAACACTTAACGAGATGGCAACGGCGCGTTTCGTTAGCAGCGTGAACGCTCAGTTATGCCGAAAAGGCCGGTGTGTCGACCGGGTGGTTGCCGTCCAGCAGGGTTGAATCGCCCATTTCGCTCAGAACCAGGGCAAGAGCCCCCAGGACCTCCGCCCGCGCCCCCAGGGCACCCGGCACCACGGACAGCCGCTGGGCGGCGCTGGGGATGGCGTAACGGGACACCGATTCCCTTATCGGGCCGAGCACCAGCTCACCGGCCTCCGCCAGGTCGCCGCCGAGGACCACCCGGGAGGGGTTCAGCAGGTTGCACAGGCTCGCCACGCCCATCCCGATGTGCCGCCCGACGTCGCCCGTCACCCGGCGGCAGCCGGGGTCGCCCTCACGGGCCAGCTGCACCATCCGCGGGATGGTCAGCCCCTCCCCGTGGCTGCCGCGCAGCAGCTCCAGGACGTAGCGGGCGGCGGTGAAGGTCTCCAGGCAGCCGCGGTTGCCGCAGCGGCAGACCGGGCCCGACTCGTCCAGCGTGATGTGGCCGATCTCGCCCGCCGTGCCGCCGGGACCGCGGTAGATCCGGCCGTCTATCACCAGGCCGGCGCCGACGCCGCTGGCGACCTTGATGTAGGCGAGGTCCTTGACCCCGCGGCCGCCGCCCCAGACCAGCTCGCCGAGCGCGCCGAGGTTGGCGTCGTTGTCGACCTGCACCGGGACGCCGAGCCGGTCGGACATCTCCTGGCGCGGGTTGATGCCGCTCCAGCCGGGCAGGATGGCCGTCGAGCCGAGCGCGCCCGTCTCCACGTCGATCGGCCCGGGCACCCCGAGGCCGACGCCGAGCACCTTGCCGGGGCTGATCCCGGTGGATTCCACGAGCCGCGCGACCAGCTGCTCCGCGCGGTCGAAGCCCTGCGAGGCGGAGGCGTCCACGTCGATCGGCTCGGACTGCTCGGCCAGCACCTGGTGGGCCAGGTTGCCGACGGCGACCCGCAGGTGGGAGTGGCCGAAATCGACGCCCACGACGATACCGGCGTCCCCGGACAGCGCCACGCTGCGGGCCCGCCGACCTCCCGAGGAGGTCGGCGTGACCTGCACCGTCCCGTTGTCCCGCAGCTCACGTACGATGTTGGACACGGTCGCGGCCGACAGGCCGGTGCTGCGGGCGATCTCCGCCTGGGTGAGCGATCCGGCGAGCCGCACCGCGCGCACGACGCGCTCCAGATTGGCCCGGTGCAGCGACGACTGCGAACCCGGTGTCTCCACGACATCCACTCCTGCCCGGCAGGCGGCCCGTGTCCGCTTGCCCGCACGGGACGGGGCCGGTCCGGTGCGGCCGGATGGGTCCGGATGGACCCTTGAGGCAGCAGCACACCAGTTGGACCCCGTCGTCTACAACATGTGAACTCTAAGTTGAGTGTTTGGCGTGATGTCCCGTCAAGGGGGAGAACCACACCGTTATGGGAATCGCCCGTTCCGCGGGAACGCGGGAACGCCGAGCGGCGGCCCCGTCCGAGGACGGGGCCGCCGGTCCTGCGGCCGGTTTCCGGGTCCGTTACTTGAGCGCCCCCGCGGTGAGTCCGGCCTGCACCTGGCGCTGGAAGACCACGTAGACGGCCAGCACGGGGAGCATGGCGATCGACAGGCCGGCGAAGAGTCCGCCCCAGTCGCCCTGGTAGCCCTGCTGCACGGCCAGGTCCGCCAGACCCTGGGTGAGTACCCATTTGTCCGTGTTGCCCTGGTTCAGCACCAGCGGCAGCAGGTACTGGTTCCACTGCCCGAGGACGTTGAAGATCCCGATGCTGATGATGCCGGGCTTGGCCATCGGCACCATGATCTGGAAGAACGTCCTGGTGTGCGACGCGCCGTCCACCAGTGCCGCCTCCGCCACCGAGGTGGGCAGGGTGCGGAAGAAGGAGGTCATGAAGAAGACCGTGAAGGGCAGCGAGTACGCGATGTAGACCAGGATCAGGCCGGGCAGCGTGTTGATGATGCCGAGGTTGGTGGTCACGAAGAACAGCGGCACGAGCACCATCACGACCGGGAAGGCCATGCCGGCGACGAAGATGAAGTAGAGCAGCCGGTTGCCCGGGAATTCGAACCGCGCCAGCACGTAGGCGGCCATCGACCCGAAGAGCATCGTGCCGAAGGTGGAGAAGCCGACCACGATGATCGTGTTGATGAAGTACCGGCCCATGTGGGCCTTCGTCCAGGCGTGGGACCAGTTGTCGAAGTGGAAGTGGGTCGGGAAGGACAGCGGGTGGCTGAGGATGTCGCCGGAGCTCTTGAAGGAGCTCCACAGCGCCCACAGCAGCGGCAGGCCGACCATCAGACCCCACACCAGCAGGAAGATGTGGCTGAAGGCGTTCAGCACACCGCCCTCGCTGTAGCGCCACTTCCAGCGGGAGGCGGAGGTGCTGGGCGAGCCCGGTTTGCGGGGTGCCGACTCCGGGAGCTCGTCGATCGTCTCGGTGGTCATCGCGGAACCCCTAGAACTCGATGCGCTCGCGGCGCGACAGCCGCAGCGTCAGTACGGCGAACAGCAGTGTGACGATCAGCATGGCGACACCCATGGCTGCCGCCAGGCCGTATTGGCTGTTGTCCCGGAAGGCGGTCTTGTACAGCAGCAGCGGCACCACGTCGGTCTTCTCGTCGGGACCGCCGTAGTTGACCGACATCAGCTGGACGAAGGCGAAGGCGTCCATGGCGATGATGCCCATGTACACCCATCCGGTGGCCACCGTGTCCGCCAGCAGCGGCAGCGTGACCTTGAAGAAGGTGACGGCGCGGCCTGCCCCGTCCAGCAGCGAGGCCTCGTAGATCTCGGTCGGGATGGAGGCCATGCCCGCCGAGAAGAGCACCACGTAGAAGCCGACGTTCGCCCACACCATCACGGCCATGATGCAGCCGAGGGCCAGGTGCGGGTCGCCGAGCCAGGACTGGGTCAGCGAGCTCAGGCCGACGTTCGACAGCAGGGCGTTGAGCACGCCCTCGTCCGGGTCGGGGTTGTAGATCTGCTGCCACAGGATGGCGATCACGGTGACCGACAGCACCTGCGGGAAGAAGAAGATGATCTTGTACGCGCCCGAGCCCCGGACGCCGGTGACCGACGCGCCTCTGCGCCGGCCACCGACGTTGAGCATGAAAGCGAAGAACAGACCGAGTGCCAGCGTCACGACCGGCACGATCAGCAGCAGCAGCACGTTGTGCCACAGCGACTGCCAGAAGAGGTGGTTGTGAATGATCTTCCGGTAGTTCTCGAACCCGATGTAGTGCTTGTCGGGTGTGAGTCCGGTCCAGTCCGTCATGGAGATCTGGAAGTCCTGGACGAATGGCGAGATCACGAAGACCCCGTACAGCGCTACAGGAATCGCCAGAAATCCGATGATGAACCGGTACTTGCCGTGTCGCATGTCGCCGGTCGCTCTCGTCTCAGCCGTTAGAGGGGAATGCGGATCAGACGTGCTTGAACTTGGGCACGGACGAGTCCTTCTTGGTGTCGTCGCAGGCCTTCTGGGCCTGCTCGATCCACTGCGCCGACTTGATCTGCCCGGTCAGCAGCTTCGCGGTCAGGTTGCCGAGGGTCTCGTTGTTGAGCTTCTTGTACCAGTCCTGGATGCGCGCGTTGAGCACATTGGGACCGGCGGCCTTGAGCGCCGCGCTCGCCGAGGCCAGACCCGGGGTGAGGGTCAGCCCTTCGGAGGAGCCGGAGACGCAGGTGAGCGACTTGATGGTGTTCGTGAAGTTGTCCGTCTGCTGCTTCGACAGCATGATGCGGAGCAGCTCCATACCGCCGGTCGGGTTCTTGCCGTTGGCGGCGACGATGAACGGCTCGCCGGCCGCGGCGTAGACGGTGCCGAAGGGCAGCTTGTCGCTCGGGCCGCCGCCGACCAGCGGGCCGACCGCGAGGTCGAAGTCCTTGGGCATGGTCGGGGCGGCCTCGTTCTCCACCCACGAGCCGTCGGCCACCAGGGCGGCCTTGTACTTCGTCCAGTCGGTCTGCATCTGGATGTGGGTCTTGCCCTCGGAGCCCGTGAGGAACAGCTTCTTGGCCGCCAGCTCCTCGTAGTACTCGATGACCTGCTTGACGGCGTCGACCTGGAGGGCGCCGTCCTCCAGGTCGTCGATCGCGTTGAGGACGTCCTTGCCGCCGACCTTGCCGAACTGGTGGAACATGTCGAAGTGCACGTAGTACGGGTACTTGCCCGGGTACGTGAACAGCGCGATGCCCTTGCTCTTGGCCTTGGCGCCGAGCGCGATGGCCTCGTCGAAGGTCTGCGGGTACGTCCAGCCGTTCTCCTTGAACAGCTTGTTGCTGTACCAGCTGCCGTAGACGGTGAAGGCGTAGTTCAGCGCGTACATCTGCTGCGAGCCGAACTGGCCCTGCTCGACCGTGCCGGCGATCAGGACGTCGCGGACCTTCTTCGACGGGTCGTCGATGGTCGGCGCGTCCAGCAGCGGGGTGAGGTCGAGGAGCTTGTTCTCCTTGGCCAGGGCCGCGGTGTCGAGGTTGTCGGCACCGGAGTTGTCCATGAAGTCCGGCGGCGTGTTGTTGGCGAAGCGCGGCTGCAGCTTCGGGCCGATGCCCTGCGTGCCGGTGTGCTTCACCGTGGTGCCGTAGGTCTTGTTGTACTGCGCCTCGGCGGCCTTGATGTAGTCGTCGCCGAAGCCGCCCTTGAAGACGAATGCCTCAAGCGGCGCGCCGTTCTTGACACCCAGCGGATTGGCGGCCGACTTCGTGCCGGCCGGGGCCGGCTTCTTCTTGTCGGAGTCCCCGCCGCTCGACGTGGCGCACGCCGTCAGCACCGACGCCGACGGAATCGCCACCACGCCGATCGCCATCGCCCGCTTGATTGCATCGCGCCGGTTGATCTCGGATCCCATGCTCAAGTCCTCGCCTTCTCCAGGACTCATGCGGTGCAGCGACACCCGCCGACGACCGCGAACGTTGAAGCTTGAGTGAAACCGTGCATCCAGTGAGGCAGGGACGCTATCCGAACACCGACTGCGCCGGCTTGCCGATCCCCCCGCCCGAACCTGCTCAGAAGCAGGTTCCTTGGACGCCGACAGGTATAGTCCACTTCTCTCCGGCAGGGCAAGATCAAGTGCGTGTTTGGACGGCAAGCTTTCCCGAGTTGAGACCTGTCCGAAATATGGGACGACAAAACTGCAGGTCAGGGCGGTGCCAGCGAGTCGATGGCGGACGATCGACTGATTGGCTCGCGCAAAACGGACGGACCGCGTCCCCCGACAAGGGGAACGCGGTCCGTGTTACTCGTGAGTTACAAACGCCTTGGAGGCACTGTCCTACTGACGGATCAGCGACCGCAGGACGTACTGCATGATGCCGCCGTTGCGGTAATAGTCCGCTTCGCCCGGCGTGTCGATGCGGACCACCGCGTCGAACTCCACGCCGGTGTCCGTGCTGACCTTCACCGTGCGCGGGGTGCTGCCGTCGTTGAGCGCGGTGACGCCCGTGACGGAGTACGTCTCCTCACCCGTCAGGCCCAGCGTCAGGGCGCTCTCGCCCTCCGGGAACTGCAGCGGGAGCACGCCCATGCCGATCAGGTTGGAGCGGTGGATGCGCTCGTAGGACTCGGCGACGACCGCCTTGACGCCCAGCAGCGCGGTGCCCTTGGCCGCCCAGTCGCGCGACGAGCCCGAGCCGTACTCCTTGCCCGCCAGGACGACCAGCGGGATGCCCTGGTCGATGTAGTTCCGCGAGGCGTCGTAGATGAACGCCACGGGTGCGTCCGCCTGGGTGAAGTCGCGCGTGAAGCCGCCCTCGGTGCCGGGCGCGATCTGGTTGCGCAGCCGGATGTTGGCGAAGGTGCCGCGGATCATGACCTCGTGGTTGCCGCGGCGCGAGCCGTAGCTGTTGAAGTCGCGGCGCTGCACGCCGTGCTCGGTGAGGTACTGGCCCGCCGGCGTGTCGGCCTTGATGGCGCCGGCCGGGGAGATGTGGTCGGTGGTGACCGAGTCGCCGAGCTTGGCGAGCACCCGGGCGCCGGCGATGTCGGTGACGGGCGCCGGGTCCATCTGCATGCCCTCGAAGTACGGGGGCTTGCGGACGTAGGTGGACTCCGCGTCCCACTCGAAGGTGTTGCCGGTGGGCACCGGCAGCGCCTGCCACTGGGCGTCGCCCGCGAAGACGTCGCTGTAGGAGGTGCGGAACATGTCCTCACCGATCGCGGACGCGACCACGTCGTTGACCTCGGACTCCGACGGCCAGATGTCGGCCAGGTGGACCGCCTTGCCGTCCTGGTCGGTGCCCAGCGCGTCCCGCGTGATGTCCAGCTTCATCGAGCCCGCGATGGCGTACGCGACGACCAGCGGCGGCGACGCCAGGTAGTTCATCTTGACGTCCGGGTTGATCCGGCCCTCGAAGTTGCGGTTGCCGGAGAGCACCGAGGTGACCGCGAGGTCCGCCTCGTTGACGGCCTTGGAGACCTCCTCCGGCAGCGGGCCGGAGTTGCCGATGCAGGTCGTGCAGCCGTAGCCCACGAGGTTGAAGCCGAGCTTGTCCAGGTACGGCGTCAGGCCGGCCTTGTCGAAGTAGTCGGTGACCACCTTCGAGCCGGGGGCCAGCGTGGTCTTGACCCACGGCTTGCGGGTCAGGCCCCGCTCGACCGCCTTCTTGGCCACCAGCGCGGCGGCGACCATCACGTACGGGTTGGAGGTGTTGGTGCACGAGGTGATGGCGGCGACCGTCACCGCGCCGTGGTCGAGTTCATAGGTCGAACCGTCCTCGGCCGTGACCAGGGTCGGCTTCGACGGCACGCCGTTGCCGGAGGGCGCCGGGGAGTCGGAGGCCGGGAAGGACTCCTTGCCCGCCTCCTGGTCGTCCGTGACGTAGTTGCGCACGTCGACGGCGAACTGCTCGGCGGCCTTCGCCAGCACGATGCGGTCCTGCGGGCGCTTGGGGCCGGCGATGGAGGGCACCACCGTCGACAGGTCCAGCTCCAGCTTCTCGGAGTAGTCCGGCTCGGCGGCCGGGTCCAGCCACAGGCCCTGCTCCTTGGCGTAGGCCTCGACGAGCGCGACCTGCTGGTCGGAGCGGCCGGTCAGCCGCAGGTAGCTCACCGTCTCGGCGTCGATCGGGAAGATCGCGGCCGTCGAGCCGAACTCCGGCGACATGTTGCCGATGGTGGCGCGGTTGGCGAGCGAGGTCGCGGCGACGCCCTCACCGTAGAACTCCACGAACTTGCCGACCACGCCGTGCTTGCGGAGCATCTCGGTGATGGTCAGCACCAGGTCGGTGGCGGTGGTGCCGGTGGGCAGCTCGCCGGTGAGCTTGAAGCCGACGACGCGCGGGATGAGCATGGAGACCGGCTGGCCCAGCATCGCGGCCTCGGCCTCGATGCCGCCGACGCCCCAGCCGAGCACGCCCAGGCCGTTGACCATGGTGGTGTGCGAGTCGGTGCCGACCAGCGTGTCGGGGTAGGCCTGGCCGCCGCGGACCATGACGGTGCGGGCCAGGTGCTCGATGTTCACCTGGTGAACGATGCCGGTGCCGGGCGGGACGACCTTGAACTCGTCGAAGGCGGTCTGGCCCCAGCGCAGGAACTGGTAGCGCTCCTTGTTGCGGCCGTACTCCAGCTCCACGTTCTGCGCGAAGGAGTCGGGGGTGCCGAAGCGGTCGGCGATGACCGAGTGGTCGATGACGAGTTCGGCGGGCGCGAGCGGGTTGATGCGCGCCGGGTCGCCGCCCAGCTCCTTGACCGCCTCGCGCATGGTGGCCAGGTCCACCACGCAGGGCACGCCGGTGAAGTCCTGCATGATCACGCGGGCCGGCGTGAACTGGATCTCCTGGCTGGGCTGCGCCTGCGAGTCCCAGCCGCCGATGGCACGGATGTGGTCGGCGGTGATGTTCGCGCCGTCCTCCGTGCGGAGCAGGTTCTCCAGCAGCACCTTCAGGCTGTAGGGCAGCCGGGCGGAGCCCTCGACCTTGTCCAGCCGGAAGATCTCGTACGACTCGTCGCCCACCTGCAGCGTGCTGCGGGCGTCGAAGCTGTTCGCCGACACGGCAGTCTCCTTCATGCGTCGTGTTGCGTGCGTGCGCGCGTGTCCCCGGGACCGTCTGCACCACGGTCCCGGAACGGCTCGGCAGATATCTCGATGTCGAGATAACTCTAGTACATGACCGCCGGAGGTTCATGTGGGGCCACGGCCTCCGGGCTCCCGCCTTGCGCCGGACGGGTGGCGCGATGGTACGAAAGGGGATGACGGGACGTCATGTCCCTTTGTGCGCACGCCAACCTTGGGGGGTACCGCCGTATGCACGCCGGAGTAGCACTCACCGCCTATCTCGTCAATGAATCCCGGGCCCGGCGGCCCGAACTGGCCGCGGATCCGCTGGCCGGGGCATGGATCCCGGAGCCCGACCGGCCGGGCGTGAAGGAGCTGTGGCAGGGCTTCGCGGACACCGTCTACCCACACGACGACCTGGTCGTCGCTCTGCGTGGCCGCATCATCACGGACGTGCTCGCCGAGGCGCTCGCCGCCGACCCGGACACGGTGCTGGTGGTGTGCGGCGCGGGCTTCTCCTCCTACCCCTGGCTGCTGCCCTTCCGCGCCGCCGTCGAGGTCGACCTGCCGGACATGGCCGCCGCCAAGGAGCACCGCGCCGCCGAGCTGACGGCCGAGGGGACCCTGCCGCGCCGCGCGGTGCGGCACCTCGGGGCCGACCTGGGCAGCGCCGCCGACCGGGAGGCGGTGGCCGCCGCCGTGCGGGAGGTGTCCGCCGGGCGGCCGGTCGCCTACGTCGTGGAGGGCGTGCTGTTCTACCTGCCGGCCGCGGACGCGCTGGCGGTCGCCGGGCTGGGCGCGGCCTTCGGCGGCACGACGGTCAGCGCGGTGAGCTACTGGCCCGCCGCCGCCTCCGGCAGCCGGGTGCTGGCCGCGCAGCGGGAGTGGTTCCGCAGCCGCGCGGTGCCGCCGGAGGCGTCGTACCAGACCAACGCGGAGCTGACCGAGCTGTTCGGGTGCCCGCTGCGGGACCTGGGGCCCGAAGACCTCCAGCGCCGCTACCTGGGGGGTGTGCAGGTGCCGGAGTCCGAGCTGATCCCGGAGTACGTCGCCGTGGCGGTGGCCGGATGAGCGGGCCCGTACCGCCCGCGCCGGGGGGCGGCCCGCGCCCGGTGCTGCATCTGCAGAGCCGCGCCTACCCGCTGCACCACAGCTCCCCCGGCGCGGCCCTGGAGCCGTTGCCCGTGCCGGGGCTGGGCGACCTGCGGCCGGTCGCGGGGACCCTGAGCACGCTGGCGTACAACCCGGACGGCACCGTGGAGATCGACCTGACGCAGCTGGTCGGGCGCGCGGTGTCGCTGCCGGGCACCGAGATCGTCGCCTGCCATGCGCGCGTCCTGACCGCGGGGACGGTCCTGGTCGTCTACGCGCTGCGGCACGAGCAGGATCTGCGCGCCCTCGACCTCACGGCGCTGGACGCGCTGGACGCCGAGGTCAACCGGACCCTGCGGGAGGCTGACGCGCCACTGCTCACGGCGGTGCTCGCGGCCGCGGTGAGCAGCGGGCTGCTGCGGGACGTCGCGCTGCGGCCGGACCTCGCGCTGAGCGGCGAGCGGTCGCCCGTCGACCGCCAGTCCGCCCGCTACAACTGCCACTTCGTCACCCAGGACCCGCCGTGGGCGCCCGACGCCCGGCTGCCGCAGCTGATCGCGGGTCCCGGCTGCCGGATCCTGCTGCCGTACACCTACGCCTGGGACGGCGACCCGGCCGCGCCGCTGGACGACCTGCTGGCCATGACCGAGCCGACCGACATCGCCGTGGCCCAGCAGTCGCTGCTGATCGGGGCGCTCATCGCGGGGCGCTGGGTGCTGGCGGACCTCGCGCACGGGCATCCGGAGGGCACCGACGTGCACGCCTTCCGCCGCTTCCTGGACGGGCTGTGGGCCGACTTCCACCACCTCGACGGCTACCGCATGGAGTCGACGCAGACGCACCGGGCGAGCTACCTGTGCGCGCGCCAGGTGATCGGCCTCGACGACACCCAGGAGCGGGCCGACCGGCTGCTCGGCTACGTCAGCAGCTCCCTGCAGGCCGCCTCGTCGCAGCGGGCGGAGGAGCTGGACACCCGGCTCAACCGGGTGGCCGCGGCGCTGGCCGTGGTGAGCGCCGCGTCGTTCGGCCTGGACATCGCGGTCTTCCTGCTGCCGCAGGTGTCGCTCGCGACCAAGCTGGGCGTGGTCACGGGGCTGATCGGGATGGCGCTGTCCTGCCTGCTGGCGGTGATCGTGCCGCGGGTCAGGAGCGCCCCTGCGGCCGCCGCCCGCCGCCGGTCCGCCGCCCGCCGGGCGACGCGGGAGGCCCGGCAGGCCGTGGCCGGGGCCGCTGCCGTGCTGCCGGGGGCCGAGCCGGGCGGGGCGGCGGCCGTACCGAACGAGGGGTGAGGAGGCCGGGATTCACCCGGACGGCTGCGGGCGGCAGAGCGGGGAAGACGGACCGGGGGCGCCGGGGATCCCGGTGCTGCCACGGCGTGGCGCGTGACGGACCCGCTGGTCAGCCCGGGTGTGACGGCTGGTGCGGAGGTTGCGCGCGGGAAACGCGTGGATACGGTGGGTCCGTCGGCACCAGCGGACACGCCACAAGCGTATGAGGCACGCCACGAACGGCGGTACCGGCGTTGCCTCATCTCATATATGAGATAGGGTCACTGTCATGACCGACGACTACCTGGTACGTATCGGCAGGCTCATCCGAGACGCCCGTCAGCACCGGAACTGGACACAGACGCAGCTCGCGGAGGCCCTCGGCACCAGCCAGAGCGCGGTGAACCGGATCGAGCGGGGCAACCAGAACATCAGCCTTGAGATGATCGCCAGAATCGGCGAGGCGCTGGACAGCGAGATCGTGTCCCTCGGCTACGCCGGTCCGATGCATCTGCGGGTGGTGGGCGGCCGACGGCTGTCCGGCTCCATCGACGTCAAGACCAGCAAGAACGCCGGCGTGGCGCTGCTGTGCGCGACGCTGCTCAACGCCGGGCGCACCACGCTCCGCCGGGTCGCCCGGATCGAGGAGGTCTACCGCATCCTCGAAGTGCTCGGCAGCATCGGTGTGAAGGCCCGCTGGATCAACGACGGCAACGACCTGGAGATCGTGCCGCCCGCGACCCTCGACCTCGCCTCGATCGACACCGAGGCGGCCCGCCGCACGCGCAGCGTCATCATGTTCCTGGGCCCGCTGCTGCACCGGACCGACCGCTTCCGTATCCCCTACGCGGGCGGCTGCGACCTCGGCACCCGCACCGTCCAGCCGCACATGAACGCGCTGCGGCACTTCGGCCTCGACATCACCGCGACCGACGGCTCCTACCACGCCGAGGTGGCCGGCGGGATCACCCCGCACCGCCCGATCGTGCTGACCGAGCGCGGCGACACCGTGACCGAGAACGCGCTGATGGCCGCCGCGCGGCACGACGGCGTCACCGTCATCCGCAACGCCAGCTCCAACTACATGGTCCAGGACCTGTGCTTCTTCCTGGAGGAGCTGGGCGTCCGGGTCGAGGGCATCGGCACCACGACGCTCACCGTGCACGGCGTCTCGCACATCGACCGCGATGTCGACTACGCCCCGTCCGAGGACCCGGTCGAGGCGATGAGCCTGCTCGCGGCGGCCATCGTCACCGAGTCCGAGCTGACGATCCGCCGGGTGCCGATCGAATTCCTGGAGATCGAGCTGGCCGTGCTGGAGGAGATGGGCCTCGACTTCGAGCTGGCCCCCGAATACCGCGCGGACAACGGCCGTACCCGGCTGACCGACCTCACCGCGCGCCCCTCCAAGCTGCGCTCGCCGATCGACAAGATCCACCCGATGCCCTTCCCCGGGCTGAACATCGACAACGTGCCCTTCTTCGCGGCCATCGCCGCGACGGCGCAGGGCTCGACGCTCATCCACGACTGGGTCTACGACAACCGCGCGATCTACCTCACCGAGCTGACCCGGCTCGGCGCGTCCGTCAAACTCCTGGACCCGCACCGCATCATGGTCGAGGGCCCGACCCGCTGGCGCGCCGCCGAGATGATGTGCCCGCCCGCGCTCCGCCCCGCCGTCGTCGTGCTGCTCGCGATGATGGCCGCCGAGGGCACCTCGGTGCTGCGCAACGTCTACGTGATCAACCGCGGCTACGAGGACCTGGCGGAGCGCCTCAACTCGATCGGCGCCCAGATCGAGATCTTCCGCGACATCTGAGCCGCGGCGCCCTGACGGTACGGCGGTGCCGGGCGGTGTCCCGGCCCGCCGGCCTCATGGGGTGAGGTCGCGCATGCCGCGGATCGGGGACGCGTACAGCCACCCGCAGGACATGGCGGTGCCGAGCGCCCCGGCCAGCACGGCCCCCCGGACGCCGACGACCCCGGCCAGCGCCCCGCCCGTCAGGGCCCCCAGCGGTCGGGCGCCCCAGGAGACGAAGCGCATGGTGGCGTTGACCCGCCCCAGCAGGTCGGGCGGCACCGTGCGCTGGCGGTAGCTGATCTGCGCCACGTTGTAGACGACGATGCCGCCGGAGAGCGCGAAGCTCGCCAGCGCAGCCGACCAAAGGCCCCAGCCGGGGGACGCGAACGCGGCCGCCGGGGTCAGTGGTCCGGTGAGCAGCACGCTGAGCTTGAGCGCGGTCGCGTCGCCGAAGCGCGCGATCAGCCGGCGGACGCACAGGGTCGCGGCGACGCCCCCGCAGGCGCCCACCGTCAGCACCGCGCCGACGGTGGCCGCCGCCGCGTGCAGCCGCTGCACGAGCAGGACCAGCAGCATGGCGTACGCGACGCCCCAGAAGAACGTGATGGTCGTCGAGGTCAGCAGTACGGCGCGCAGCAGCCGGTCGCCGGTGACGTAGCGGATCCCCTCCCGGACGGCGCGGGTGAGACCGGTACCCGGCGAGCGGACGGCGGGCGCCTCGGGCCTGCGCACGAGGGAGAGGAAGACCGCGGAGCCGGCGCAGCCGGCCGCGCAGACGGTGAAGGCCTGCGGGGCGGTGAGCAGTTGCACCACCAGCCCGCCGAGTGCGGGACCGAGCAGTCCGGCGACCTGTTCGACGGCGGTCAGCGCGGAGTTGGCGGCCACCAGCTGGTCGCCGGCGACCACATGCGGCAGGTAGCTCTGGCCGGCCACGTCGAAGAAGACCGTGAGCGTCCCGACAACGGTCGCCACCGCGCACAGCAGGGCGAGCGAGAGGACACCGCACCACCACGCCACGGGGATCGCCAGCAGGGCCACGGCGCGGCCGGCGTCCGCCGCGACCATCAGCGGCCGCCGTCGCACGCGGTCCACCCACACCCCGGCGGGCAGCCCGATCACCAGGAAGGGCGCGGTCTGGCAGGCACTCACCGCACCCACGGCGAACGGCGAGGCGTGCAGCGTACCGGCGGCGAGCACCGGCATGGCCAGGCTCATGACGCGGAAGCCGAAGGTGCCCAGTGCCTGGGCGTACAGCAGCTGCCGCAGGGCCTGCCCACCGCCCCTGGTCGCCCCGGCCCGCCCGGTGGGCGGCCGCGCACCGGCCCGAGGCGCCGTCGCTGTCACTGTCCGCGACCACCGGTCACGGGCTCGGGAACGGGCCCGGCGGCCGCGAGCCGGGAAGCGGGCGCCCCGGCGGCCGCGGTGGCTTCGGCGACCGGGTGGGGGGCCGCGCGGTCGCCGATGCCACGGTCGGCGGTCCCGCGGTCAGCCCTGTCGCGGTCGGCGGACTCGCGGTCGGCGGACTCGCGGTCGCCGATGCCACGGTCGGCGGTCCCGCGGTCAGCCCTGTCGCGGCCGGCGTTCGCGCGGTCGGCGGACTCGCGGCAGGCCACCGCGAAGTAGCGGAAGACCTCCGTCGCGGCGGTGAAGGTCGCGAAGCCGCGGTCGCGGGCGGCGCGCAGGAGGTCGCCGGGGGCGTGCTCGTCCGTACCCCACAGTGCGCCGAGGTCGCGGCGCAGTACGTCGGGGCGGATGGTGTGGACCCGGCGGCGCGGGTCCGCCGCGGTCATGGCGGCGTTGGCCGCGAAGGCGGCCGCCACGGCGGCGCGGGTCGCGGCGCGGTCGGCGACGAGGGCGGCGACCCACCGGTCCGTCGCTCCCGGGTCGTCGGCGCCGGGCAGCACGCCGGGCGACATGCCCGAGAGGCGCACCAGGAGCCGCAGGAGGGCGGCGTCCCGGCTGAGGCCGGAGCGTTCGGCGTCGGAGAGGAGCGTTCCGACGTGGTCGGGGCGCAGGGTCGCGAGCGTCAGCCCGCGCTCGGCCGCCTCCGCGAGGACCTTCGCCTCGGCCTCGGCGAGGCCGCGGGCGCCGGCCGCCGCGGGGACGACCGGGAGGTCCGCCATCCGCCGCAGGCACGCGGCGTACCAGCGGGCGGGGAGGGCGGGGTCGGTCAGCTGCGCGTAATGGATCTCGGCGCCGGCCGGGACGTCCCGGCCGTCCGCCTCGCGGACGTCGTGGCGCAGCGTCCACCCTCGCAGCCGGTCGGTGCGCCAGAGCTGTGGGCTGCCGGCCTCGCGGAGCGGTGGCCACGGTGGCCCGGCGGGCGCGTCCGCCGTCCCTTCCGGGGACGTCACGAAGGCCAGCGCTTCGAGCGCGTCCAGCCGTTTGAGGTCGGTCTCCACCCGGTGGGCAGCGATCCAGGCAAGGAGGCGCTCGCCGGCCGCCGGGTCGAGTCCGCCGGTCCTGCGTACGGCCAGCCGCCATGAGCGTGAGGGGAAGGGAAGGGCGCGCGCCGACTCGACGACGCGGGCGGCCTCGTCGTGCGTGACCACGCCGGCGCGCGCCGCCTGCCGGGCGCCGTGGCGAATGTTGACGAGCGGGTCGCCGACGGCACGGAAGTCCCCGTCGCCGGCGTGCGCCACCGCGACCTCGTCGTCGGCGGTGAGGACGCCGTCGCGGTACATCGCGAAGATCCGCCCCAGGCCCGTCATCCCGAAGGGGTGCAGTTCGGCCGCCCGCAGCGCGCCCATACTGCTCGATCCGAAGACCCTGACCCCGCGGTCGAGAAGGTGCAGGACCTCCTTGTGCCGGACCGGCAGACTCTGGTGGAACAGCCCGTCCACGACGAGGACGGTGTCGCCCGCGCGTGCGGGCAGCCGCAGCAGGTCACCGTGCCGGACAGGCGGCAGCAGCAGGGCCCGGGGCGCCACGGCGAGCGCGTCGGCGGCGGGCAGCGAGGGGCCGAGGAAAACGTGGAGGGCGCTCATCGCGTCGCCGCCTCCTGGTGGCGGGGGATGTCGTGCAGGGCCATGTGCCCCAGGCCGGGGCAGAAGACCTTGGTCACGCAGAAGTCCTCCTCGTCCCTCAAATCCACGCAGAGCGGCTCCGTACCCGTCACCGTCTCGATGCGCCCGGCGAGCCGGCGTGCCTCGTCCTCGAAGGAGACCGCCCCGGCGTCGGGGACGTGGGAGACGTGCTCCCGCCACGGGGTGAGGGGGCCGGTCGTCACCGGGCGGGGAAGGATCCGCCGTCCCGGGCGGTAGACCTGGGCGCCGATGTCGTCGCGCGTGCCGGTGATGAACGTGAGCTGGCTCTGCGCGGCTTCGGTGAGCGCCCGCGAGAGGGCCACCGCGGGGTCCGAGTGCGCCCCGGCGCCGCTGAAGAGGGACAGCCCGAATCCGGGGGACCACAGGTAGCAGACGAAGCAGGTGACGCCGACCCGGCTGGGCGCGCTCACCAGCTCCACCCAGGCGCCGTGTTCGTCCAGCCGGTCGAGTAGCGCCCGCGCGTTGGGCTCGTCCACCGACGCCGGGTCCACGTACGTGCGGGCGGCGGCGGGCACGTCCGCGAGGGCGGCGGTGGCATCGCGCTCGGCCACCTCGTACAGCCCGTGCAGGACGGCCTCCCAGCGGTTGTTGCCGGAGGCCAGGCCGTTGCTGGTGGCGATCAGCGGCGGCGGCCACGCGCTCGGCTGCCACCGCATCTCCACCGCCGCGCGGGGCACGAGCGTCGGCGTTCCGGAGCGCACTCCGGCGGCCGGCACCCAGTCCAGCCGGGTGGAGTCGGTGGCGACGGCCCGCGCGTCGGTCTCCATGTCGGCGATGCGGTAAGGGAGGCGCAGTTCCACCGCGGCGGCCCCGGACGCGGCCGCGGGCGGTACCGCGTATTCGGCGTACCAGGTCTCGATCGCCTCCATTGCCGCGGAGACCTGGGCGGACACCAGATCGGCGCCTTTTCCCTGCGAGACGGAAAGGGTCGCCGCGAGCGGGCGGACAGCGAGGACCACCGGGACACCCAGGGTGTCGAGGCCCGTGACGTCGGCGAGCCGTGTGATACCGAACCGCGGGAAATGCGGCCGGATCAGCTCCAGGGTCTCGGCGGGCAAGCGGGCGCGGTGGGTGCCCTTGAAATAGGTCCTGTGCACAGGCCGCCTCCGGTCGGGAGCGGGTGGAGCGGTCGGGTCCCGCGGCACGGCTGCCGCGGGACCCGACCGGTCACCGGCTGCTGGGTCGGGTCAGCCCTCGTACGTGACGTCGTCGCAGAAGGCGACGCCAGGCGCGTTCTCACAGGCGGCCTGCACCGAAGTGGCGTCGGCGGGGGTCTCGGGGGTGAAGTCCTCGTTGGTCATGGCGGATCCCTCCGTGTCGTGGTGTGGCGCTCCGGCGGGCAAGCGCCGGGCCCGCGGTGCGGACGGGGTCATCCTTGCGCTGGGCCGCAGGACACCAACAGAGATAAATGAGCCAGATGGACTCATTCATCTTGGCTAAAAGGAATCTGGCGCCGCCGCAATACTCCGGAAATACGCAGCACACAGGCTTGCGCGCGCTTTCCCGTAGTAATTACGCATTCAATGACCGACGGGGGGAATGAGTGAAGGAAGTGAACCGAGGGTCTGCAGAATTCTGCTGTGAATTCCTGTGGATGGTGATGACCCGGTTTTTCCTTCAGCCCACGACGGCGACCGGGGCGACCCGTGTGTCACGGTCGACGGTGACGGCCGCGCCGCCGATCTGCGTAGGGCTCAGTCCTCGACCCAGCCGTGGCCGCGGGCGAAATCCACCGCGCGGCGCCGGATCTGGAGTATCTGCTCGCCGGTGAGCGAGGGGGCCGCCGCGAGCAGGGCCTCGGTGAACTCCCGGGTGAAATCCTCCCGGGAGAGCACGTCGCACATCGGCTCGCCGTCGACGACCGGGCCGGAGATCCCGGGCGCGAGGCCCTCGGCCGGCCGCTCGACACCGTCGGCCAGGCGTACGGAGGAGGCCTTCAGACCGCGGTCGCCCTCCTCGATGTCGAACTCGACCTGCAGTCCGGAGCGGAGGTACGACTCCGGGATCAGCAGGTCGTTCACGTGCAGGAAGACGTCCTCACCGCCGAACGCCGGAGCGATGAACCCGTAACCCCGGGCACTGTCGAAACGCAGCACTCGACCGGCAACCACAGCGACCCCCACCCGACACGAACCCGACGCGAACCCGCCACCATCGTATCGAGCACGCGATCGCAGCGTCAGCCGCCCAGTGGACAACCGGGCGCGCGCGGCGCGGGAGGCGGTGCGAAGGTTCCCGCGCACCCCCGGCGTGCGGAGGCGTACGCCGGAGCACTCTGCCTCAACTCGCATGTTTACACCACCAGTTGCGCGTAGCTCCCCCTTTCACGCCATACCCGGCGGCACCACCCGCTGCTTGACTTGGTCCCGCGGATGGCCACCGGGCCGGCAGCGCAGGCGCGGTACGGCCGGCGGGCGTCCGCGGGAAGATCCGGATCGGCCCCGCGGCCGAGTGACCGAGTGGAGTGACGCGATGAGCGCCCCCGCGAACGCCGGGCCCCGGCGCCCGCTGCCCGGGCCGCCGGTTCTCCGGCCCGCCGGCATGCGCCGCCGCGGGGTGATCCCCGGTATCAGGCACCGCCCCGTACCCCCCGCGGACCCGCAGAAGGCCGCGGCCGTCGACGAGCGGCTGGAGGCGTGGGCGCGCGAGCTGGACCTCTTCCCGCCGGCCTGGAACGGCGACTTCGCGGGCTTCCAGTTCGGCCGGGCCGTGGTGCTCCAGCACCCGAACGCCCTCGACCTGGACCGCCTGACGGTCGCCGGCGAGCTGCTGCTCGCGGAGAACCTGGTCGACAGCTGCTACTGCGAGGAGGACGAGGGCCGCGGCGCCTCCCGGCACGGCCTGGGCGGCCCGCTGCTGCTGGCGCAGTCCGCGATCGACCCCTTCCACGGCACACCGGAGCTGGAGCGGGACTGGCAGCGCGGGGTGCAGGCGGACGGCCCGCTGCGCTCGTACCACTGGGCGATGAAGGACCTCGGGCGCTTCGCCACCCCGAGCCAGACCGACCGCTTCGTGCACGACATCGCCCGGCTGCACCTGGGCTATCTCGCCGAGGCCGCCTGGGCCGAGACGCGCCACGCCCCCCAGGTGTGGGAGTACGTGGTGATGCGGCAGTTCAACAACTTCCGCCCGTGCCTGTCGATCGTGGACGCGGTCGACGGCTACGAGCTGCCCGAGGCCCTCTACGCCCGCCCGGAGATCCAGCGGATCACGGCTCTGGCCTGCAACGCGACGACGATCGTCAACGACCTCTACTCCTTCGCCAAGGAGCTGGAGAGCGATCCCGACCACCTCAACCTGCCGCAGGTGGTGGCCCGCAACGAGGGCCGCGGGCTCAAGCACGCCTATTTCCGCAGCATCGAGATCCACAACCAGGTGATGGACGCCTTCGAGGAGGAGGCCGCGGCGCTGTCGCTGACCTCGCCGCTCGTCGGCCGCTACGCCCAGGGCCTGTCCGACTGGGTGGCCGGCAACCACGAGTGGCACGCGACCAACAGCCACCGCTACCACCTGCCCCAGTACTGGTGAGCGGGCCCTGCCGCGACGGCGGGCGCGTTCACCACGGGCGACTCACCGCGCCCGCATCCATATCAGTACACCGGTACCAGCACCGCTAGGAGCCACCGTTGGCCATCCCCCAGTCCGGCGCCACCGTCTCGCTGCCCGCCCAGTCGACGTACCAGTCCCGCGTCGCGGACTACTGGAACGCCGAGGAGAATCCGGTCAACCTCGAACTCGGCAAGATCGACGACCTCTACCACCACCACTACGGGGTCGGTGACGTCGACTGGTCCGTCGTGGAGGAGCCGGATCCGGCGCGGCGGCAGCAGCAGGTGACAGCCGAGCTGCACCGCCTGGAGCACGCGCAGGCGGAACTCCTCGCGTCGCACCTCGGAGCGCTCTCCCCCGCCGACCGGGTCTTCGACGCCGGCTGCGGGCGCGGCGGCGGCAGCGTGGTGGCGAACCAGCGCTACGGCTGCCACGCCGACGGCGTGACGCTCTCCACCAAGCAGGCCGACTTCGCCAACGAGCAGGCGCGCGCCCGCGGCATCGACGGCAAGGTGCGCTACCACCACCGCAACATGCTGGACACCGGCTTCGAGACCGGTGGCTACGCGGCCTCGTGGAACAACGAGTCGACCATGTACGTCGAGCTCGACCTGCTCTTCGCCGAGCACTCGCGGCTGCTGCGCCGCGGCGGCCGCTACGTGGTGATCACGGGCTGCTACAACGACACCTACGGCCGCGCCTCGCGCGAGGTGTCGCTGATCAACGCGCACTACATCTGCGACATCCACCCGCGGTCGGAGTATTTCCGCGCGATGGCCCGGCACCGCCTCGTGCCCGTGCACGTGGAGGATCTGACGCCGGCCACGATCCCGTACTGGGAGCTGCGCAAGACCGCGGACCATCTGGTCACGGGCGTCGAGGACGCCTTCCTCGACGCCTACCGCAACGGCAGCTTCCAGTATCTGCTGATCGTGGCCGACCGGGTCTGACGCCGCCTGCCGACGCCCTCGCGGCCGGGCCCCGGACCGGGCCCGGCCGCGAGGGCGTCGCCGTCCGCCGTGTCAGGCGAGGGTGGCGACCATGATGGCCTTGATGGTGTGCATGCGGTTCTCCGCCTGATCGAAGACGACCGAGTGCGCCGACTCGAAGACCTCGTCGGTGACCTCCAGCTCGCTCAGCCCGTACTGGTCGTGGATCAGCCGGCCGACCTCGGTGCCGAGGTCGTGGAAGGCGGGCAGGCAGTGCAGGAACTTCACGTCCGGCTTGCCGGTGGCGCGCAGCACGTCCATCGTGACCGCGTAGGGCGCGAGCGCGGTGATCCGCTCCGCCCAGACCTCCTTGGGCTCGCCCATCGACACCCACACGTCGGTGACGACGAAGTCGCAGCCCCGCACGCCCTCCGCGATGTCCTCGGTGAGGGTGATCGCGGCGCCGGAGGACTCCGCGAGCTTGTGCGCCTGGGCGACGACGTCGTCGGCCGGCCAGTACGCGCGGGGGGCGACGATCCGCACGTCGAGGCCGAGCAGGGCGCCGGTGACCAGGTAGGAGTTGCCCATGTTGAACCGGGCGTCGCCGAGGTAGGCGAAGGAGACGCCGCGGTCGGCCAGGCCCGCGACCCCGCCGGTGTGCTCGGCCATGGTGAGCACGTCGGCCAGCATCTGGGTCGGGTGCCAGTCGTCGGTGAGGCCGTTGTAGACCGGGACCCCGGCGTGCGCGGCCAGCTCCTCGACCGCGGCCTGGCTGGCGCCGCGGTACTGGATGGCGTCGAACATCCGGCCGAGCACCCGGGCGGTGTCCTTGACCGACTCCTTGTGCCCTATCTGCGAGCCCGCGGGGTCCAGGTAGGTGGTGGCGGCGCCCTGGTCGGCGGCGGCGACCTCGAAGGAGCAGCGCGTACGGGTCGAGGTCTTCTCGAAGATCAGCGCGATGCTGCGGCCGCGCAGCCGGGGCTCTTCGGTACCGGCCTTCTTCGCCGCCTTGAGCTCGGCGGCCAGCTCCACCAGGCCCAGGAACTCCTCGGGCGTGCAGTCCAGCTCCTTGACGAAGGGGCGGCCCTTGAGGTCGACGGCCATGACGGGGACTCCTCGGTTGGTGGTACACGGCAACCATGGAAGTCTATACGAGACCTGGCATGCTTATACAGTGCCTCTTTCGGGCGGTCCCGGGCTGCTGTGCCCCTACCCCTGCGATGCCCGGCCGGGGCGCCGCTCACACGGCTCGCGGCGGGTCCTCCTCACACGGGATCCCGCTCGATCGGGCAGCTCATGCAGCGCGGGCCGCCGCGGCCGCGGCCCAGCTCGCTGCCCGGGATCTCGATGACCTCGATGCCGCGCTTGCGCAGGAAGGTGTTGGTCGTCGCGTTGCGCTCGTAGGCCACCACCACGCCGGGCTCCACCGCCAGCACGTTGCAGCCGTCGTCCCACTGCTCGCGCTCGGCGGCGTGCACGTCCTGCGTCGCGGTCAGCACCTTGACCGAGTCCAGGCCGAGCGCGGCCGCGATCGCGCGGTGCATGTGCTCCGGCGGGTGGTCGGTGACCTTCAGCTCGCCCTCCTCGCCGCCGGGCTCGATGGTGTAGGACGGCAGCATCCCCAGGCCGGCGTACTGCGTGAAGGTGTCGCCGTCGACCATGGTCATCACCGTGTCGAGGTGCATGAACGCGCGCCGCTTGGGCATGTCGAGCGCCACGATGCAGCGGGCCGAGCCGGCCGCGAACATCCTGCGGGCCAGCATCTCGACCGCCTGCGGGGTGGTGCGCTCGCTCATCCCGATGAGGACCGCGCCCGAGCCCAGCACCAGGACGTCGCCGCCCTCGATCGTCGAGGGGTAGGCGCTCTGCCCCTCGGACCAGACGTGGAAGCGGCCGCCCGCGAAGAGCGGGTGGTGCCGGTAGATCGCCTCGAAGTGCACGGTCTCGCGCTGCCGGGCGGGCCAGCGCATCGCGTTGATGCTGACCCCGTCGTAGACCCAGGCCGAGGTGTCGCGGGTGAAGATGTGGTTGGGCAGCGGGGCGAGCAGGAAGTCGTCCAACTCCAGGGCGTGGAAGCGGACCGAGACCGGCTCCCCGTGGCGGGCCAGGAATTCGCGCTTGGTCATCCCGCCGACCAGCGCCTCGGTCAGCTCCGGGGTGCTCAGCTCGTCGAAGGCGGCCCGCAGGTGCTCGGTGGCGAGCGGGCCGTACTCCTTCTCGTCGAAGACCCGGTCCAGGACGAGCGCCTTGGCCGCGGGGCGCTCCAGGGCCTCGGTCAGCAGGTCGCCGAACAGGTGCACCTCGACGCCGCGGTCGCGCAGCACGTCGGCGAAGCCGTCGTGCTCCGCCCGGGCACGGCGCACCCACAGCACGTCGTCGAAGAGCAGCGCGTCCTTGTTGCTGGGGGTCAGGCGCTTCAGCTCCAGGTCCGGGCGGTGCAGGATGACGCGGCGCAGCCGCCCGGCTTCGGAGTCGACGTGGAATCCCATGGGATCAGACCTTCCCACCGGGGATGGGCTTTATCACCTGCCCGGCCCCCGCCCGGCGGACCCGCACCCCGCGGCGGGGTGCGGGTCCGCCGGTCACAGCCGGGGGTCGACCGCTTCGGACTCCAGGGCCAGGACGGCGAAGACGGGCTCGTGGACGCGCCACAGCGGCTCACCGCCCGCGAGGCGGTCCAGGGCTTCGAGGCCGAGGGCGTACTCGCGCAGGGCGAGCGACCGCTTGTGGCCCAGGGAGCGGTGCCGGAGGCGGACGAGGTGGTCGGGGCGGGTGTACTCGGGGCCGTAGATGATCCGCAGGTACTCCCGGCCGCGGCACTTCAGGCCCGGCTGGACGAGGCCCCCGCCGGGCTCGCGCAGCCCGGTCGCGAGCGGCTTGACGACCATGCCCTCGCCGCCCGCCGCCGTGAGGTCGAGCCACCATGTGGTGCCCGCGGCGACGGACGCCTCGTCGGCGGTGTCGACCAGCAGCCGCCGGGTGGTGCGCAGCAGCCCGGAGCTGTCACCGGCGGCCAGCCGGTCGAGCAGGGCGAGCTGCCGGTCCTGCGGCAGCTCGGCCGCGAGGCTGCGGCCGCGGACGGCGAGGATCTGGAAGGGCGCGAACTCCACGCCCGCCAGGCCGTCGGTGGTCCAGCAGTAGCGGCGGTAGGCGTCCGTGAACGCCTGCGCGTCCGCGGCCCTCCCGCGCTGCCGGGCCAGCAGCGCGCCGACGTCGGCGCCGCGGCCGGCCGCCGACTCCAGTGCGGCGAGCGCCGGGGGGAAGGCGGCGCCCGCGGCGGCCCCGACCGCCGCGTACTGGGTGCGCAGCAGGCCGGAGGCCTTGAGGGACCAGGGCAGCAGCTCGCCGTCCAGCAGCAGCCAGTCGGTGTCCAGCTCCGCCCACAGGCCGGCCGTGTCGGCGGCGGCCCGCAGCCGGCCGAGCACCTGCTCGGTGACCGCCGGGTCGTCGAAGAAGGGCCGCCCGGTGCGGGTGTGCAGCGTGCCCGTCACCCCCGCGGCCGTGCCGAAGCGCTCGGCGGCGGCCGCCTCGTCGCGGCACACCAGGGCGATCGCGCGCGAGCCCATGTGCTTCTCCTCGCACACGACCTCGCGCACCCCGGCGTCGCGGTAGTAGGCGAAGGCCTCCGCGGGGTGTTCGAGGAAGCCCTCCTCGGCGGAGGTCGCGCAGGGCGCCATGGTCGGCGGCAGGTGGCACAGCAGCCGCGGGTCGACCGCGAAGCGGCTCATCACCTCAAGCGCCGCCGCGGCGTTCTCCTCGCGCACCGCGAGCCGGCCCATGCGGGACGTCTCCACGATCCGGCGGCCGGCGACGTCGCCGAGGTCGAGCGGGCGGCCCTCGCGCCCGCCGGGCGCCTCGCTGAGCAGCGGCCGGACCGGTTCGTACCAGACGCGCTCGGCGGGGACGTCCACCAGCTCGCGCTCCGGCCAGCGCAGCGCGGTCAGCCGGCCGCCGAAGACGGCGCCGGTGTCGAGGCAGAGGGTGTTGTTGATCCAGGAGGCGGCGGGCACGGGCGTGTGGCCGTAGACGACCGCCGCCCGGCCGCGGTAGTCCTCCGCCCACGGGTAGCGGACGGGCAGGCCGAACTCGTCGGTCTCGCCGGTGGCGTCGCCGTAGAGGGCGTGCGAGCGCACCCGGCCGGAGGTGCGGCCGTGGTATTTCTCCGGCAGCCCGGCGTGGCAGACCACCAGCCGGCCGCCGTCCAGGACGTAGTGGCTGACCAGTCCCTCGATGAAGGTGCCGACGCGGCGCCGGAAGTCGGGGTCGCGCTCGTCCTCGGCGGCGAACTGCTCCACCGTCTCGGCCAGGCCGTGGGTGAGCTGGACCTGGCGGCCCTTGAGGTGGCGGCCGAGCTTGTTCTCGTGGTTGCCGGGCACGCACAGGGCGGTGCCGGCCTCGACCATGCCCATGACGCGGCGCAGCACGCCGGGGCTGTCCGGGCCCCGGTCGACGAGGTCGCCGACGAAGACCGCGGTGCGGCCCCCGGGGTGCCGGCCGTCGTCGTAGCCGAGCTTGGCCAGCAGCGCCTCCAGCTCCGCGCTGCAGCCGTGGATGTCGCCGATGATGTCGAACGGCCCGGTGAGATGCCGCAGGTCGTTGTAGCGCGGCTCGGTCACCACCCGGGCGGCGTCGATCTCCTCGGTGCCGCGCAGGATGTGGACCTTGCGGAAGCCCTCCCGCTCCAGGCCGCGCAGCGAGCGGCGCAGCTCGCGCTGGTGGCGCTGGATGACGTGCCGCGGCAGGGCGGCGCGCTCGGGGCGCGCGGCGTTGCGGTCCGCGCACACCCGCTCGGGGACGTCGAGGACGATCGCGATGGGCAGTACGTCGTGCTCCCGCGCCAGCTTCACCAGCTGCCGGCGGGCCTCCGGCTGGACGCTGGTGGCGTCCACGACCGCGCGGCGGCCCGCGGCGAGCCGCTTGCCGGCGATGTAGTGCAGGACGTCGAAGGCGTCGGCCGTCGCGCTCTGGTCGTTCTCGTCGTCGCTGACCAGGCCGCGGCAGTGGTCGGAGGAGATGACCTCGGTGGGCTTGAAGTGCCGTGCGGCGAAGGTGGACTTGCCGGAGCCGGTGGCGCCGATCAGCACCACCAGGGACAGGTCGGTGACCGCGAGGCTGCGTCCCTCGGCGGACGCGGCGGGGGCGGTGCTGCCGCGGGTGTCGTCGGTGCCGGTCATGCCGCCTCCTCCTCCTTCTTCTTCTCGTCGTGCGGTGCGTGCGGGCCGTGCGGTCCGTGCGTGGTGAACAGGGCGAGCTGGGTCGGCGGGCCGACCTCGGGGTCGTCGGGGCCGACGGCGTGGAAGTCCACGGTGTAGCCGTGCCGTCCGGCCACCGCCCGCGCCCAGTCGCGGAACTCCCGCCTGGTCCACTCGAAGCGGTGGTCGTGGTGCCTGCGGTGGCCCGCGGGCAGTGTCTCCCAGCGCACGTTGTACTCGACGTTGGGCGTCGTCACGACCACCGTCCCGGGCCGGGCGGCGCCGAAAACGGCGTATTCGAGCGCGGGCAGCCTCGGCGGGTCCAGATGCTCGACCACCTCGCTGAGCACCGCCGCGTCATAGCCCTTGAGCCGCTTGTCGGTGTACGCGAGCGATCCCTGGAGCAGGGTGACCCGGGACGACTGCCGCTCGCCCATGCGGTCCAGCCGCAGCCGGCGGGACGCGATCTCCAGGGCCCGCACCGACACGTCCATGCCGACGATCTCGGTGAAGCGCGGGTCCTTCAGCAGCGCGGCCACCAGCTGGCCCTGGCCGCAGCCCAGGTCCAGCACGCGGGCGGCACCCGCCGTGCGCAGCGCGGCGAGGATCGCCTCCCGGCGCTGCACCGCGAGCGGCTCAGGGCGCTCCTTCCCCTCCTTCCCCTCTTCGGCCTCCTCCGGCTCCTCGGCCGCGACGGCGTTGTCGATCTCCTCGACCTCCACGTCGTCGGCGTCCGCGAGCCGCACCAGCTCCAGCCGCTCGTCGGCCTCCCGGGTCAGCGACCGGCGGCGGGACAGGTACCGGTGGCTGATCAGCCGCTGCTCGGGGTGCGCGGCCAGCCAGCCCTCGCCGAACCGGAGCAGCTTGTCGACCTCGTCGGCCGACACCCAGTAGTGCTTGGCGTCGTCCAGCACCGGCAGCAGGACGTACAGATGCCGCAGGGCGTCGGCGAGCCGCAGCTCGCCCTCCAGCACCAGCCGCACGTAGCGCGACCCGCCCCACTCGGGGAAGGCGGCGTCCAGCGGCACCTGTTCGGCCGCCACCTGCCAGCCCAGCGGCTCGAACAGCCGGGCCACCAGTGCGGCCCCGCCGCGCGCGGGCAGCGCGGGCACCTCGATCCGCAGCGGCAGCGGCGCCGCCGCCCGCTCGGGCAGCTCCCGGCACTCGCCCCGCAGCGCGCTCGCGAACACCGTCCGCAGCGCCACCGCCAGCAGCGACGACGCCGCGTACGGGCGGTCGTTCACGTACTGCGCCAGCGCCGCGTCGGGCGCGGTGCCCTTGCGGCCCTTGCTCCGCCCGCGCCGGGCGAGCGCCGGCGGATCGACCTCCAGCAGCAGCGCCGCGGTACAGCGCTCGGCGTCCGCCTCGGGGTAGAAGACGTGCGCGTCGCCGTAGGAGGTGGCGAAGGTCTGCGCCTTGCCGGGGTGCTTGTGGAGCAGGAAGCCGAGGTCCGTCGCCGGGCCCGCAGGCGTTCCGCTCGTCGAGATCGTCAGGAACACCCGCCGAGTATCCGCCTGCCGCCGCCCCCTTGACGAGGCGTTTTCCCATCCGGCGCCGCGCACGGTCCTGGATCACCGCACCCCGGGATCACCGCGGCCCGGGATCACCGCGCCCCGCGGTCCAGCCGGCCGCGCAGGGCCTGGATCGTCGCCGGGCCGACGCGGCAGCAGCCGCCGATCAGCCGGGCGCCGGCCGCCTGCCAGGCGAGGGCCGCCTCGGCGGTGAAGGTGGGCGGGCCCACCCAGCTCCGCGCGGCGGCGTCCCACCGCTCGCCGCTGTTGGGATAGGCCACGGCGGGCTTGCCGGTGACCGCGACCGCCAGCTCGACGGCGGCCAGGACGTCCTGCGGCGCGCAGCAGTTGACGCCCACCGCCACCACCTCGTCCCGCCCCGCCGCCAGCGCGAAGGCCTCGGCGAGCGGCTGGCCGGCCCGCGTCCTGCCGCCCTCGACGGTGTAGGACAGCCACACCGGCAGCCCCGTCGGCGCCGCCGCGCACAGCATCGCCTCGGCCTCGTCGATGTCCGGCACCGTCTCCAGCGCCAGCACGTCGGGCGCCGCCTGCGCCACCGCCTCGATGCGCGGCCGGTGGAAGCCGGTCAGCTCCCGCACCGTCCTGCCGTACCGCCCGCGGTATTCGCTGCCGTCGGCCAGCACCGCGCCGTAGGGCCCGACCGAGGCGGCCACCGCGATCCCCGGGCGCTCCGCCGCCGCTTCCCGGGCCAGCGTGACGCTGCGCCGCAGCAGCGCCGACGCCTCCGCCCGGCCGATGCCGCGGCGGGCGAAGCCCTCGTAACCGGCCTGGTAGCCCGAGGTGATGAGCACGTCCGCGCCGGCCCGGACGTAGGCGGTGTGGGCGGCGCGGATCTGCCCGGGGTCGTCGGCCAGCAGCCGGGCCGTCCACAGCGGGTCCGCCAGGTCGCAGCCCTGGTCGGCCAGTTGGTTGGACAGCCCGCCGTCGAGCACCAGCGTGCCGCCCGCCGCCGGCCACCGGCGCTCCCCGCCGGGAGCCGGCGGAAGCACCGGCCGAAGCTCCGGAGGATCCGGTGGAGGGTCCGGCGGCTGCGCGGACGGCGGGGCGGGCGGCGGGGTCATCGCGTGGTCTCAGCCCAGCTGCGGCTTGACCTGGGAGGCGATCAGCTCCAGGTGCTCCAGGTCGTGCAGATCCAGGGTCTGGAGGTAGAAGCGCGTGGCTCCCTGCTCCGCGTAGCGCCCGATCTTCTCGACGACCTCGGCCGGGGTACCTGCCAGCCCGTTCTCCTTCAGTTCGGCGACCTCGCGGCCGATCGCCGCCGCCCGCCGGGCCACCTCCGCGTCGTCCTTCCCCACGCACACCACCAGCGCGTTGGAGTACGTCATGCTCTCCGCGGGGCGGCCCGCCGCCCGCACCGCCTCCCGTACCCGGGTGAACTGCGTGCCGGTGTCGGCGATCGAGGCGAAGGGCACGTTGAACTCGTCGGCGTAGCGCGCCGCCAGCTCGGGGGTGCGCTTGGCGCCCATCCCGCCGATCAGCACCGGCACCTTCTCCTGCGCGGGCTTCGGCAGCGCCGGGGACTCCGCGAGCCGGTAGAACTTCCCTTCGAAGTCGAAGGTCTTGCCCACCGGGGTCGCCCACAGCCCGGTGATCACCGCCAGCTGCTCCTCCAGGCGGCCGAACTTCTCCTTCGGGAAGGGGATGCCGTACGCCGTGTGCTCGGCCTCGAACCAGCCGGCGCCGAGGCCGAACTCGATCCGGCCGCCCGACATCGCGTCGACCTGTGCCACCTGGATCGCCAGCACCCCCGGCAGTCGGAAGGTGCCCGCGGTCATCAGCGTGCCGAGCCTGATCCGGCTGGTCTCCCGGGCCAGGCCCGCGAGCGTGATCCACGCGTCCGTCGGCCCGGGCAGCCCGTCGCCGCCCATCGTCATGTAGTGGTCCGAGCGGAAGAAGGCGTCGAAGCCGAGGTCTTCCGTCGCCTTGGCGACACGCAGCAGCGTGTCGTAGTCGGCCCCCTGCTGGGGCTCGGTGAAGATTCGCAGGTCCATTCCCCCATCCTGCACTCCTCGCGCGCCACCACGTCAAACGCCACATGACGACTCCCCGCCGCGCGCCCCGCCGCCGTCCGCGCCCTCGCGGACCAGCGCCCGTACCCGCTCCCTCGCCTCGTCCACCGCGTCCAGCGCCTCGACGCAGCTCCAGTACGCCCCCTCGTCCTCCACCGCGCATGTCAGCACCACCAGCGCCTGGTTGATCTCGCCCAGCAGCATCCGCAGTGCCCGCAGCGTCCCCGACGGATCGCGCACCGCCGTCAGCCGGGCGGCGCGCGGCGGCCCTGCCCCCGCGACCGCGACCGGCGGCACCACCCGCCCCGGCCGCGTCTCCTCCCCCGCGGGACCGGCCGACGCGTGCCCCGCGGACAGCAGCCGCGACACCGCCTCGACCAGCTCGCCCGCCTGCCAGGCCTCCTCGATGACGTCCTCGGGCCGCGGCGCGCCGCGCATCACCCGCTCCGACTCCGCCACCAGCCGTGCCGCATCCATCGCCTACCCCCTGGGTCCACGGGGTGGTGACCCGTTCACCACCTGCCGTCATGACTCAGCGTGACAGATCGTGAACAGTCGGCGAAAGGGCCTGCTCCCCCGCCTGTGGATAACTTCGCGAGGCGGCCTCCTCAACAGGAAGGAGAGCAATCGGCGCGGTTCAGCCGGGCTCCGGCGCCCCGTCCGCCGGCCGCTCCGCACCCGCTCCCGCCCCCGTCCCGCCCGCGGCAGTAGCTGCCCCCGGGCCCCGCGGCGTCCGCGGGAAGCGCTGCTCGTTGCGGTCGATCTTCGCGTCGAGCGCGGCCAGCACGTCGACGTCCAGCACCGCGCAGAACTGCAGCAGATACGCCAGTACGTCGGCGACCTCGTCCCGCACGCGGTGGGCGGATTCCGGGTCCGCCATCACCGCGGCCGCCTGCTCGGGCGTCAGCCACTGGAAGATCTCCAGCAGTTCGGCCGCCTCGACGCTCAGCGCCGACGCGAGGTTCTTGGGGGTGTGGAAGGGCTGCCAGTCGCGGGCCGCAGCGAAGTCGACGAGGCGGCGCTGCAAGCCCGCGACGTCCAGTGGTTGTCCGGTCACCCCGCCTGGTCTACCCCATCGCCCCCGCCGGCCTCGCCCCGGGCACCCGCGCCGCCCGCCGGCTCCTCGCCCGCCGGGGCGCCCGCGCCCGGTCCGGGGAGGTCGTCCAGGCCGAAATCCCCGTCCGGCCCCGGTTCGCCCTCCGGATCCGGGTCGTCGCCCAGCGCGAATCCGCCCTGCTCCGCACCGCCGTCCGCCTCCGGGACGCCGCCCGCGCCCCAACCGCCCGCTGCCCCCGTCGCCGAGCCGCCCGAGCCCGGATCGCCGCCCGCGCCCGGATCACCGCCCGCCCCCGCGGAGCCGCCCTCCCCCGTGTCCTGGGCCGGCACCCGCCGCTTCACGCCCAGCCGCGCCAGGGTCACCCCGGCCGAGCCCTCCGCGCACGCGGCGTCCTGCAGCGTGCCGATCAGCCGGATGTGCCCGCGGTTGGCGGCCACCCGTGCGAGCCGGAGCAGTTCGCGCACCTGCCTGCCGTCCAGCCCGACGTCGAAGCCGTCGGCCAGCACGGTCAGCACCTGGCCGGCGGGCAGCAGCTCCGTGCTCGTGTCGACGTCCAGCACTCCCGGGCCGGTGAGCAGCACCAGCGCGAGCGCCACGAAGCGGAGTTCGCCGTCGCCGAGCCGGTCGACCGGCACCACGCCGAGCGGACCGCGGTCGACGGCGGCGATCACGGCGTCCAGCGGCGCGAGCCCGTCGCGCGGCGACGGCAGGAAGGCGGGCAGTACGGTCAGCCCCTTCACGGGCGGGGCGCACACCTCGCGCACGGCGTTGACGAGCGCGGCGTGCCGGGTGACGCACTCGCCCTCGGTCCTGGCCAGGACGGCGGACAGGTTGTCGCACGCGGCGCGCAGCCGCCCGTCGCCCGGCACGACCGGCGCACGCATCAGCTCGGGCCGCGGCGCGACGGGGAAGACGCCGCGCAGCGCCACCACCAGCTGCTCCGCGGCCGCGAGCACCTGCCGCTGCCCGTCCGTACGGCCCGAGACGCGCAGCGGCAGCAGCGCGGTGGCCAGGACGTTGTCGGGCAGCGGGGCGCGCGTCACCGGAACGTCGCCCGCGGTGTGCCAGGCGGCCTGCACCGTGGGCCGGGAGGGATCGCGCAGCGCGGTGGTCAGCAGCGTCCGGCCCGCACCGATCAGCCGCTCGCCGACGATCCGCAGCGTGGGCTCGGCCTGCACCGCGACGTCCAGCCGGACCGCGCCCACCGGCCCGTTGACGGTGCATCCGAGGCGGAAGCCGCGCCGCCCTTCGGGGTCCGCCGGCAGGCCCTGCGGCACGCACGCGCCCGCGCCGCCGCGCACGCCGGCGTCGAAGACCTCGGCCAATTCCGCGCCGGAGGCCAGCTTGCCGAGCGCGGCGAGTCCTTCGAGGGCGCTGGACTTGCCCGTGCCGCTGCCGCCGGTGAGCAGGGTGAGGGGGCCGAGCCGGAAGGTCGCCCCGCGGTGCGACTTGAAGGCGGACAGCCGCAGTTCGGTGACGGCGGGGCGGAGGTGGCCCGCGCGCCGGGGGGCACTGGTGCTCATGGCGGCGAAGGTAGTCAGCGTCCGGCGTGCGGAACCGTTCCACCGTCCCCCACATCACCCGAACGAGGGACGTTACGCGTGTTTCCGCGAAAAACGCGCCCTCTTGCGCCCCGGCACCGCTCCCGTACGCCCGTCCCGGTACGCCCCCGCACGCCCCCACGCCTCTCGCCGGTCCCGCCGCCCGCGCCCGTTGTCGTACCCCAGGGCTACCGTGTCGGACGTGACCACCACCAGATATGTGGCGCTGCTGCGCGGGATCAACGTCGGAGGCAAGGCGAAGGTCCCGATGCAGACGCTGCGCGAGCTGCTGGCCGCCCTCGGCGGTACGGACGTCCGGACGCATTTGCAGAGCGGCAACGCGGTCTTCGCGCACGAGGAGCGCGACCCGCGCCTCCTGGAGGACGCGCTGCGGCAGGCGCTCGCCGACGAGCTGGGCCTGGACATCACCTGCATGGTGCGTACGGCCGCGGATCTCGCGCGGGTCGTCGCGGCGAACCCCTTCGACATGACCGGCGTGAACGGATCGCGCTTCCTGGTCGTCTTCCTCGCCGGCCCCGTCCCGCAGGACCGCCTCGCCGCGCTGGACCTCCCGGCCTTCGCCCCGGACGAACTGCGCGCGGGCGAACGGGAGATCTACGCCCATTTCCCCGACTCGATCCGCGACTCCAAACTCGCCGCGCGCCTCACCGACCGCGGCCTCGGCACAGCGGCCACGTCCCGCAACTGGAACACGGTCACCAAGCTGCTGGAACTCAGCGGCGGCTGAGCGCCCGCCGCCCGCGTAGTACGCGACCGTGTGACGCCTCCGCCCGGCGGACGCCCGGCCGCCGGGCGTCAGGAGAGGGGGAACCACGCCGACAGGCACTTGGCGATGGCGGGGACGTCGAGGGCGTCCTGCGCCACTTCCTCGACGAAGGGGCCCGCCACAGAGACGGGCGGCGGGGCGGTGTCGCCACCGGCGCCGTTGAACCGCAGGAAGACGCGCATCGCGAGCCAGGCGGTGCGCTTGTTGCCGTCGACCAGCGCATGGTTGCGGGCGACCGAGTGCAGCAGCGCCGCGGCCTTCTCGTGCAGCGTGGGATACAGCTCGACCCCGAACACATGGGTCCGGGGCCGCTCGATCGCCGACACCAGGAGCCCCATGTCCCGCACGCTGTGCTCGGTGCGGTTGACCGCGCGGACGACGGCCAGGATCTCGTCGATCTGGACATACCGCACCGCGGTCACTTCAGGTAGTCCAGGATCTCCGCATCGCTGTCCAGGAGCTCGGCCAGGACGTCGTCGACCTTCAGCTCGGCCCGGTTCTGGGCGTCACGGATGGCCTCGACGGCAAGCTCCTGCTTGCTGCGGCCCTCCCGGCGCGCACGCTCGGTGAGCTGCGCGTCGAGGTCGTCGGGGAGCCGGAGTGTCATCGCCATACACCGATGATACCGGACTGGTATCACGGCGGCGAGGCGTCGACGGCCGCGCTACTTCGCCGGTTCCAGGATCGCCACGCACTCCATGTGGTGGGTCATCGGGAAGAGGTCGAAGGCGCGCAGGCGGACCGGGTGGTAGCCGGATGCCGCGAAGTAGGCGAGGTCGCGGGCCAGGGCGGCGGGGTCGCAGGCGACGTAGGCGATGCGGCGGGGGGTGAGGGTGGCGAGGTGGTCGACGGTGGGGCGGCGGGCGCCGGTGCGCGGGGGGTCGAGGACGACGAGGTCGACCTCGGTGATGCCGGTGCGGGGCAGGACGTGGTCGACCTTGCCCTGCTCGATGCGGACCCGCGGGAGGTCCTGGAGGTTGTGGCGGGCGTCCTGGACCGCACGCCTGCCGGACTCGATGCCGAGCACCGCGCCGCTCTCGCCGACCCGCTCGGCCAGCGCGCCGGCGAACAGGCCGACGCCGCAGTACAGGTCGAGGGCCATGTCGCCCTTGCGCGGCATCAGGCCCTGCATGACGGCCTCGACGAGGAGGTCGGCCGCCCGGAGGTGGACCTGCCAGAAGCCGCCGTCGCCGACCCGCCAGGTGCGGCCCGCCGCGCGCTCGCGGACGAAGTCGCGGCCGTGCACGCGGTGGACGGCGTGGTCGCGCTCGCCGATGCGCAGTACGGAGACGGGGCGGTCGAGCTCGACGATGGGCAGCCGCCCGCCGGGGCGGGGGGTCAGCACGACCTGGCGGTCGCTTGAGCCGGTCGCCGCGATCGCCTCGACGGCGGCCATCTGCGGCCAGGTCCTGGCCTCGACGCCGAGCTCGGAGACCTCGGGCGCGGCGATCATGCAGTGGTCGACGACCTCGACGTCGTGCGAGCGGTGCCGGCGCAGGCCCGCGCGCCCCTCGGCGTCCACCGCGTACTGCACACGGGTGCGCCACGCGGGCACCTCACCCTTGGCGACCTTGTCGCCGGGCGCGGGCTCCACCGTGCCGTCCCACCCGGCCTGCTCGGGAGTGAGGCCGGCGAGGCGGGCGAGCTGCTCGGTCAGGACGGCGGCCTTCAGGCGGCGCTGCGCGCCGGGAGCGGCGTGCTGCCAGTCGCAGCCGCCGCAGCGGCCGGGCCCGGCGAAGGGGCAGGGGGCCTCGACCCGGTCCTTGGACGCGGTCAGGACGCGTACGGCGTCGGCCCGCAGGTAGCGGGCGCCCTCCTCGCCCTCGGTGACGCGGACGACGACCCGCTCGCCGGGCAGCGCGTGCCGCACGAAGAGCACCTGTCCTGCCTCGTTGCGGGCGAGGCAGTGACCGCCGTGTGCGACCGGCCCGATCTCTACCTCGTACTCCTGGCCGACCAGTGACGGGGCGGGCTCGGTCTGCATGGCGGTGGTGCTCCTGCGGGTGCGTGGGTGCGGTGCCGTGCCGTGCGGGTGCTGTGCCGTGCGGTCACAGGCGTGCGGACGGCATGCCGGAAGGTGCGACGGTCCACTCTACGGGCCCCGGAGGACACCCGCCGCCGCCCCGGCCGGGCCTCAGTGCTCGCGCGGCCGCTCGGGCTGCTGCGACTGGGGGCCGACGGGGCCGCGGCGGATCGAGCCCGGGGCGTTCCAGTCGGCGCGCCGGCGGGCCCGGACCCGGGCCACCTCGGAGGACTCCAGCTGGTACGGCACCGAGGTGACCATCACGCCCGAGGTGAAGAGCAGCCGGCCCTTGAGGCGCAGCGCGCTCTGGTTGTGCAGCAGGTGCTCGTACCAGTGGCCGACGACGTATTCGGGGATGTAGATGGCCACCACGTCGCGCGGGCTGTTGCGGCGCAGGCCCTTGACGTAGTCGATGATCGGCCGGGTGATCTCGCGGTAGGGCGAGTCGAGGACCTTGAGGGGTACGTCGATGCCGCGCCGCTGCCATTCGGCCTGGAGGGCCTTGGTGTCGTCGGGGTCGACGTTGACGCTGAGCGCCTCCAGCGTGTCGGAGCGGACCAGCTTGGCGTACGACAGCGCGCGCAGGGTGGGCTTGTGGACCTTGGAGACCAGCACGATGGAGTGCACGCGCGACGGGCGCACGTAGTCGTCGCCCGGCTCGTCGTCGGCGGCGATCTCGTCGGAGACCCGGGTGTAGTGGCGGCGGATCGCGGTCATGGTGGCGTAGAAGACGCACATGCCGAGGACCGCGACCCAGGCGCCGTGGGTGAATTTCGTCAGCAGCACGATGACGAGCACCAGGCCGGTGAGGAAGGCGCCGAAGGTGTTGATGGCCCGGGAGCGGACCATGTGGCGGCGCTTGGCCTGGTCGGTCTCGGTGCGCAGCAGCCTATTCCAGTGCCGGACCATGCCGGTCTGGCTGAGGGTGAAGGAGACGAAGACGCCGACGATGTAGAGCTGGATGAGCCGGGTGGAGTCGGAGCCGTAGACGACGACCAGGATGCAGGCGAAGGCGGCGAGCAGCACGATGCCGTTGGAGAAGGCCAGCCGGTCGCCGCGGGTGTGCAGCTGGCGGGGCAGGTAGCGGTCCTGGGCGAGGATCGAGCCGAGCACCGGGAAGCCGTTGTACGCGGTGTTGGCGGCCAGGAAGAGCACCAGGGCGGTGGCGGTGGCCAGGAAGACGAACGCCACGGAGTTGTGGCCGAAGACCGCCTCGGCGACCTGGGCGATGACCGGGTCCTGGGTGAAGCCGGAGCCGACCGGCCTGCCATGGTCGAGCAGGTCGGAGGCGGGGTTCTCGGCCATCCTGACCTTGGTGTTCACCGCGAGCGCGATGATGCCCAGGAGCATGGTGACCGCGAGCAGGCCGATGAGCGCGAGGGTGGTCGCGGCGTTCTTCGACTTGGGCTTGCGGAAGGCCGGGACACCGTTGCTGATGGCCTCGACGCCGGTGAGCGCGGCGCAGCCGGAGGAGAAGGCGCGCAGCAGCAGGAAGACCAGGGCGAAGCCGCCGATGCCGGAGGATTCGGCGTGGATGGTGAGATGCGCCGTGGGCGCGTGCATGTCGTGCCCGGTGGCGATCCGCAGGATGCCCCAGGCGATCATGCAGAAGACGCCGAAGACGAAGGCGTAGGTCGGGATCGCGAAGATCGTGCCGGACTCGCGCACCCCGCGCAGGTTCATCAGCATCAGCACGATGATCATGGCGACCGCGCCCAGCACCTTGTGCGTGACGAAGAACGGCACGGCGGAGCCGAGGTTCTCGATGCCCGAGGCGATCGACACCGCGACGGTGAGGACGTAGTCCACCATCAGCGCGCTGGCGACGGTCAGGCCCGCCCGGGGCCCCAGGTTGGTGGTGGCGACCTCGTAGTCGCCGCCGCCCGAGGGGTAGGCGTGCACGTTCTGCCGGTAGGACGCGACGACGGTGAACATCACCACCGCGACCGCGACGACGATCCACGGGCTGTAGTGGTACGCCGCCCCGCCGGCGATCGACAGGACGAGCAGCACCTCGCCCGGTGCGTACGCCACCGACGACAGCGAGTCGGACGCGAAGACCGGGAGCGCCAGCCGCTTGGGCAGCAGCGTCTCGCCGAGTCTGTCGCTGCGCAGCGCCCGGCCGATGAGGATCCGCTTCGGCAGGTCGGTCAGTTTGGACACCCCGCGATGTTAAGGGATCGTCAATACGTGCGGGTCCCCCCGGTCGGACTCGGGCTGTGGCGATCCTGTGTGCCCGGCGGGCGCGGCGCCCGGCGCCCTGCGGTGGACGCAACCTTCTGCCGTGCCGGGCGCGTGTGTAGCTTTGGCCGCGGTCTGAGACGCTGGACGAGGGCCCTGACGACCAGATCGGTCGCGGGCCGGTCTCGGGCGAAAACGTTGGCAGCCGGAAGGACGGTCGTGCACGTCGTGATTATGGGGTGCGGGCGGGTGGGGTCCACCCTCGCGCACTCCCTCGAACAGCAAGGTCACACGGTCGCGGTGATCGATCAGGACCCCACGGCCTTCCGCCGTCTCGGGTCCGGGTTCGGCGGGCGGCGGGTGACCGGGGTGGGGTTCGACCAGGACACGCTGCGCGAGGCCGGAATCGAGGAGGCGGGAGCCTTCGCGGCGGTCAGCAGCGGTGACAATTCCAACATCATCGCGGCCCGGGTGGCGCGCGAGATGTTCGGGATCGAGAACGTCGTGGCGCGGATCTACGACCCCCGGCGGGCCGAGGTCTACCAGCGGCTCGGGATCCCGACGGTGGCCACCGTGCGGTGGACGGCCGACCAGATGCTGCGCCGGCTGCTGCCCTCCGGCGCGGAGCCGCTGTGGCGCGACCCCAGCGGCGGGGTGCAGCTCGCGGAGGTGCACACCTCGCCGGCCTGGATCGGCCACAAGGTCAGCCGGCTGCAGGAGGAGACCGGCGCCCGGGTGGCGTTCGTCACCCGGCTCGGCGAGGCGATGCTCCCCAGCGCGCAGACCGTGCTGCAGGAGGGCGACCTGGTGCATGTGATGCTGCGCACCGACGAGGTCGCGGCCGTCGAGGCGGCCTTCGCCAAGGGACCCGAGGAGGACCACTCATGAGGGTGGCCATTGCCGGCGCCGGCGCGGTCGGCCGGTCCATCGCGGCCGAGCTGCTGGAGAACGGGCACGAGGTGCTGCTCGTCGACAAGAACCCGACGTCGATCTCGGTGGAGCGGGTCCCGCAGGCCGAGTGGCTGCTGGCCGACGCGTGCGAGATCACCTCGCTCGACGAGGCGGCGCTGCAGCGCTGCAACGTGGTGATCGCCGCGACCGGTGACGACAAGGTCAACCTGGTCGTGTCGCTGCTCGCCAAGACGGAGTACGGCGTGCCGCGGGTCGTCGCCCGGGTGAACAACCCGAAGAACGAGTGGCTCTTCAACGAGTCCTGGGGCGTGGACGTCGCGGTGTCCACCCCGCGGCTGATGTCCGCGCTGGTCGAGGAGGCGGTGAGCGTCGGCGACCTGGTCCGGCTGCTGCGCTTCAGCCAGGGCGACGCCAACCTGGTGGAGCTGACGCTGCCCGAGGAGGCCGCGCTCGTCGGCACCCGGGTCGGCGACGTGGAGTGGCCGCAGGACACCTCGCTGGTCACCATCATCCGCGGCAACCGGGTGCTGACCCCCTCCAAGGACGACGCGCTGGAGGCGGGCGACGAGCTGCTCTTCGTGGCCGCCCCGCACCGCGAGGAGCAGTTGGAGGACCTGCTGTCGGTCCAGGGCCGCGGCAGCGCCAGCGGCGGCTGACCGGCCGCGCAGGCCTCGTGTACGGCGGTGGCCCGGGTCCTCGAAGACTTCTTCGAAGGGCCCGGGCCACCGCCGTCGTGTACGAGGCGCTACGGCTGCTTGACCGGCTGCTCGGCGTTCTCCGCCGACGCGGCGCGCTCCTTCTCGGCCTTGCGCTCCTCCTCGGCGGCCTCCATCTCGGCGAAGACGTCGATCGGCGGCGGCGCCTTCACCAGGAAGATCCAGGTGAAGTAGACCGACAGCAGGAAGGGCGGGATGCCGAGCGCGACCTTGACCCAGCCCAGCTGCGTGACGTCGCCCTTCCAGTAGAGCGGGAAGAGGATCGCCGACTTGGCCAGCAGGATCAGGCCCCAGGCCCAGCTGGCCTTGGTGTAGGCGGCCAGGCGGCCCGGGTTGCGGGTGCGCCAGGACAGGTTCTCCCGGAAGACCGGGCCGAGGATCAGGCCCAGCAGCGGGAAGCGGACGAGCGCCGAGATCACGTACGCGATGCCCAGGCCCAGGGTGTAGAGCATGCCGGGCAGGTAGAAGTTCTTCGCGTTGCCCGACATCATCGCGAAGAGCACGCCGAAGCCGATGCCGAAGACACCGCTGAAAGCGTGCTTGAGGGTGTCCTTGCGGACCAGCCGCACGACGGCCAGCACCAGCGACAGCGCGAGCGCGGCGAACGCGGAGGGCGCGATGCTGTGGTTGATCGTGTAGATCACCACGAAGACCAGGCCCGGGACGGTGGTCTCCACCATGCCCAGCACCCCGCCGAACGCCTCCAGCAGGGCGGCCTCGGTCGCGGCGCGCACGTCGGTGTCGTCACCGCCGTCCGGCGGCGCGCCCGCGGGGCGGGTGTCCTCGTGGTTCTCGTGGTCCGTGTTGTCGATCGACGCCACCGGCTACTCCTGTCCGACCGGACGCAGTTCGTACTTGGGGTTGAACAGCACCGGACGGCCATGGTTCATGGAGATCCGGCCGGAGGCGATGATGCGGCGGCCGGGTTCGATCCCGGTGATGCTGCGGCGGCCGAGCCAGACCACGTCCAGCGCGGCGGATCCGTCGAACAGCTCCGCCTCCAGTGCGGGCACCCCCGCCCGAGGACGGAGAGTGACCGTACGCAGCGTACCGGTGACGGACACTATCTGGCGGTCGGAGCAGTCCTTGATCCGCGTACAGCCGACCGCCCGGGACTCCTCCTGGAGCTCCTCGGAGTGCAGTTCCTCCTGGGAGGACGACAGCCGGCCGAGCATACGACGGAAGCGTCCCGCGGGTCGCTCGTCACGGATGGCACCACTCATGCGTTCCAGCGTACCGGCCGGACCTCACGCCTCGAAGCGGTAGCCCATGCCGGGTTCGGTGATGAAGTGCCGCGGGCGGGCCGGGTCCGCCTCCAGCTTGCGGCGCAGCTGCGCCATGTAGACCCGCAGATAGTTGCTCTCCGTGCCGTACGCGGGACCCCAGACCTCCTGGAGGAGCTGCTTCTGCGACACCAGCCGGCCGGGGTTGCGCACCAGCACCTCCAGCAGGTGCCACTCGGTGGGGGTGAGGCGGACGTCGGCGCCGTCGCGGTGCACCTTGCGGGCGGCCAGGTCGACAGTGAAGCTGTCCGTCTGCACGGCCGAGGCGCCCTCGTCCGGCGCGGTGGGCGCGGCGCGGCGGACCGCGGCGCGCAGCCGGGCCAGCAGCTCGTCCATGCCGAAGGGCTTGGTGACGTAGTCGTCGGCTCCGGCGTCCAGTGCCTCGACCTTCTCGTCGGAGGCGTGCCGGGCCGACAGCACGATGATCGGCACCCGGGTCCAGCCGCGCAGGCCCCGGATCACCTCGACGCCGTCCATGTCGGGCAGCCCCAGGTCCAGCACCACGACGTCGGGGTGCCGGGCCGCCGCCAGCCGCAGCGCGGCCGCCCCGTCGTGCGCGGCGTCCACCTCGTAGGACCGCGCCCGCAGGTTGATCACCAGCGCCCTGACGATCTGCGGTTCGTCGTCGACCACCAGCACCCGGTACATCCGCCGCTCCCTCCCGCTCCCCGGCTCGCGCCGCTCGCCCCCGCCGGCCGCGGGCTCGCGGCCCGCCGCCCCGCCGCTCATGTGGTCGCCGTCGCCGGCAGCCCGGGGCGGGCCGGTTCGCCGCCGGCCGCCGCCCGCAGGGTGAGCACCATCGTCAGGCCGCCGCCGGGGGTGTCCTCGGCGACCAGGGTGCCGCCCATGGCCTCGGCGAAGCCGCGGGCGACCGCGAGGCCGAGGCCGACGCCGGTGCCGCGCGGGGCGTCGCCGTACCGCTGGAAGGGCTCGAAAATCTGCTCCTTGGCGTCCTCGGGGACACCCGGGCCGCGGTCGGCGACGCGTACCTCGACCCGGTCGCCGAGCGCGCTCGCCGCGACCAGTACGGGCTCGCCGGGAGGGTTGTACTTGACGGCGTTCTCGACGACGTTGGCGACGCTGCGCTCCAGCAGGCCGGGGTCGACGGCGACCATGGGCAGCGACTCGGGGATGTCCAGGGTGACGCCGTCGTCGGGAACGCCGCCGAGCGCCTTGGGCACCACCTCGTCGAGGTCCAGCTCGCGGATCAGCGGGTTGACGGTGCCGGTCTGCAGGCGGGACATGTCCAGCAGGTTGCCCACCAGGTGGTCCAGCCGGTCGGCGCCGTCCTCGATGCCGGCCAGCAGCTCCGCCTCGTCCTCCGGCGACCAGGCGACGTCCGCGGAGCGCAGCGAGCTGACCGAGGCCTTGATACCGGCCAGCGGGGTGCGCAGGTCGTGCGAGACGGCGGCGAGCAGCGCGGTGCGTATCCGGTTGCCCTCCGCGAGCTCGCGGGCCCGGCCGGCCTCGTCGGCGAGCCGCTTGCGGTCCAGCACCACCGCGGCCTGCGCGGCGAAGGCGGACAGCACCCGGCGGTCGGCGGCGGGCAGCACCCGGCCGAGCAGCGCGAGCGAGAGCCGGTCGTTGACGGCCACCTCCACGTCGGCGTCCTCCGGGCGTACGCACGGGACGGCGCCGACGGAGGCGGCGCAGGTCCACGCGTCGCTCGCGGGGTTGTCGTCGTCCCGCTCCAGCAGCACCACGGAGTCCATCGTGAAGGTCTCCCGCACCCGCTCCAGCAGCGCGTCCAGCGAGCTCTCGCCGCGCAGCACGCTGCCCGCCAGATGGGACAGGATCTCCGCCTCGGCGCGCAGCCGGGCGGCCTGCTGGGTGCGTCTGGCGGCGAGGTCCACCACCGAGGCGACGGCGATGCCGACCATCACGAAGATCACGATCGCGATGATGTTCTCGGGCTGCGCGATCGTGAAGGAGTGCGTGGGGCGGGTGAAGTAGTAGTTCAGCAGCAGCGAGCCGCCCACCGCGCACACCAGGGCCGGCAGCAGCCCGCCGGTGAGGGCCGCGGCCACCGTGAGGGCCAGGAAGACCAGCATGTCGGTGGCCTGGCCCATGCCGGGGTGCCACTGGGTGAGCAGCAGCGTCAGCAGCAGCGGGCCGGCCACGCCGGTCAGCCAGCCGGCGACGACACGGGAGCGGCCGAGCTTGGCGCCGCGCGCGGAGGGCAGTCCGCGGCCCTTGGCGACCTGCTCGTGGGTGACGATGTGGACGTCGATGTCGGCGCTCTCGCGGGCGACGGTGCTGCCGACGCCGGGGCCGAAAACGTACTGCCAGGGCTTGCGGCGGCTGCTGCCGAGCACGATCTGGGTGGCGTCGGTGCCGCGGGCGAAGTCCAGCAGGGCGTCGGGGACGTCGTCGCCTATGACGTGGTGGAAGGATCCGCCGAGGTCCTCGACCAGGGTGCGCTGGACGGCCAGCTCCTTGGCCGAGCCGGACACCGGGCCGTCGCTGCGCACGATGTGCACGGCCATGATCTCGCTGCCCGAGCCCTTGGCGGCCATCCGGGCGGCCCGCCGGATCAGCGTGCGGCCCTCGGGCCCGCCGGTGAGGCCGACGACGATGCGCTCGCGGGCCTGCCAGGCGGCCGAGATGCGGTGCTCGGCGCGGTATTCCTGGAGGTATTCGTCGACCCGGTCGGCCGTCCACAGCAGCGCCAGCTCGCGCAGCGCGGTCAGGTTGCCGGGGCGGAAGTAGTTGGACAGCGCCGCGTCGACCTTGTCGGGCGCGTAGATGTTGCCGTGTGCCATACGGCGGCGCAGCGCCTGCGGCGACATGTCGACCAGCTCTATCTGGTCGGCGCGGCGGACCACCTCGTCGGGGACGGTCTCGCGCTGCCGCACCCCGGTGATCGACTCGACGACGTCGCCGAGCGACTCCAGGTGCTGGATGTTGACGTTGGAGACGACGTCGATGCCCGCCGTGAGCAGCTCCTCGACGTCCTGCCAGCGCTTGGCGTTGCGCGAGCCGGGCACATTGGTGTGGGCCAGCTCGTCGACGAGCGCGATCTCCGGGGCGCGGCGCAGGATCGCGTCGAGGTCCATCTCGGTGAAGGCCGTGCCGCGGTAGTCGCACTCCCGGCGGGGTATCTCCTCCAGGCCGCGCATCATCACCTCGGTGCGCGGCCTGCGGTGGTGCTCGACGTAGCCGATCACCACGTCGGTGCCGCGCTCGGCCCGCCGGTGGGCCTCGGAGAGCATGGCGTAGGTCTTGCCGACGCCGGGGGCCGCCCCCAGGTAGATGCGCAACGTGCCGCGTGCCATGGTCAGACCTTAGATCGGCCGAAGCGGACACATCGGACTCGGGGCCTCCGTCCGGGCGCACCTTGACGCCGTCTTGACGCCTGCGTACGTCCATGGTCCCTCGCGAGCGCCCCGGGGGCGTCCCGCGGCTCAGCCGTCCGAGACGATCCGGCCGTCGCGCAGCTCCAGCACCCGGTCGGCCAGCGCGATGAGCTGGCTGTCGTGGGTGGCGACCAGCGCGGTGACGCCCTCGCTGCGCACCACCGCCCGCAGCAGCTCCATCACGGCGAGTCCGGTGTCCGCGTCGAGCTGGCCGGTGGGCTCGTCGGCGATGATCAGGTCGGGCCGGTTGGCGAGCGCGCGGGCGATGGCGACGCGCTGCTGCTGGCCGCCGGACAGCTCGCCGGGGCGCTGGGCGGCGTGGTCGGCGAGGCCCACCAGGGCGAGCAGCAGCGACACGCGCTCCTCGCGCTCCTTCGGCGGGGCCTTGCGCAGCCGCATCGGCACCCCGACGTTCTCCGCGGCGGTGAGGATCGGGATCAGGCCGAAGGACTGGAAGACGAAGCCGATGCGGTCGCGGCGCAGCGCCAGCAGGTCGTCGTCGCCTAGGCCGGCGAGGTCGGTGCCGTCCAGGGATATCCGGCCGCCGTCCGGCGAGTCCAGGCCGCCCACCAGGTTGAGCACGGTGGTCTTGCCGGAACCGGAGCGGCCCTTGAGGGCGACCAGCTCGCCGCGCCCCACCGAGAAGGACACCCCGCGCAGCGCGTGCACGGCCGTCTCCCCGCTGCCGTACGTCCGGCGCAGGTCCTCGACCACCACCATCCCGCCGGTCCCCGGCACCGTCGCCACCGCCGCGGCGGACTGCTCGGCCATCCCCGCGCCTCCCTCCTGGTCGCTCATCCCTCGTCCCGCCCCCGCTGCTCCCCGCCGGGCGCCTGCCCGGCCCCGTCGCCCGCCGCCGCCGGATCCCCGGCGCCGCGGTCGGGCCACACCCCGATGTGGTCGTGCTCCGCGGTGAGCCGGACACGGCGGCTCAGGCCGTAGCGCTCGGTGTACTCCCGCGGGAGCTGGAGCCGCCCCACCCGGTCCAGGACGGCGAACTCCTCCGCGACGCCCGGCCCGTCGCCGTCGGCCCCGCCCCCGGGGCGCAGCACCTCGGTCGCCGTGCGGCCGTCGCGTATCCGTACCGTACGCCGGACCTGCTCGGAGACGGCCGGGTCGTGGGTAACGATCAGGATCGTTACGCCCAGCTCGGTGTTCGTCCGGCGCAGGGCCGCGAAGACCTCCTCGCCGCTGGCGGTGTCCAGCTCGCCGGTGGGCTCGTCGGCGAAGAGCACCCGGGGGGTGTTGGCCGCGGCCACCGCGATGGCCACGCGCTGCTGCTGGCCGCCGGACAGCTCGCCGGGACGGCGGTCGCGGCAGTCGGCGACGCCCAGCATGTCCAGCAGCTCCACGGCCCGCTCGGCGCGCCGGGGGCGCGGCACCCGGGCGTAGCCCATGGGCATGGTGACGTTCTCCCGCGCCGTCAGGTACGGCAGCAGGTTGCGCGCGGTCTGCTGCCACACGAAGCCGACCGTGCGGCGCCGGTAGTCCAGCCGCTCGCGGCGCTTCATGGCCAGCAGGTCGTGCCGCGCGACCCGGGCGCGGCCGGCGGTCGGCAGGTCGAGCCCGGACAGGATGCCCAGCAGCGTGGACTTGCCCGAGCCGGACGCCCCGACGACGGCCAGCAGCTCGCCCTCGTCGACGGTCAGGTCCAGCCCCTGGAGCGCCTGCACCTCGACGCCCTCCGTGCGGTAGACCCGCACGAGGTTGTCGCAGACGATGAGCCCCTCGTCGGGCGCGGGAGCGGCGGAGGCCATGGCGCGGGCCTGGAGCGTGGCGAGGTCGGTCATACGTGCTCCCGGTGGTCGTCGTGCGGTCCGGCGGTACGGGACGCGGTGCGGTGGACGCTCATGCCGTTCATACGGCGTCCCCCAGCCGCAGCACCGCGCCCAGTCCGCGGCGGCGGCCCGCCCAGGTCTCGACGGCGACGGCGGCGGCCACCAGGGCGGCCAGGCCCGCGCCGAGCCCCACGGTCAGGGCGTAGTCGGTGTGCAGCGCGGGCGCGGCGGGCCCGCCGGTGAATTCGCGCAGGGTCAGCGCGGGCCCCAGGATGCCGGGCAGCAGCAGGCCGAGCGCCACTCCCCCGGCGACCGCGGCGAGCGCCATCGGCAGCAGCTCCAGCAGGTCCAGCGCCGCGATGCCGCGGGTCGGCAGGCCCAGGGTGCGCAGCCGGGAGGCGGTGCGGCCGCGGTCGCCGGCCGACAGCAGCAGCTCCAGCACCAGGGCGACCAGCGCGAGCAGTACGGCGAGCGCGGTGGCGGTCGCGTACGTGCGGCGCACCCCGCGCAGCAGCCCGTCGTTTGCGGCGAGTGACAGCTCGTCGGCCTTGATCCGGACCTCCCCGGAGGGGCCGGCGGCCCGCTGGCCCGCGACCCGCAGCAGGTCGCCGTTCAGGTGCGGGCCGTAGAGGAGCACGGCGGCGGTGTCGTACTCGCTCTTGTCGAGCATGCGCAGTTCGGCGGAGTCCACCAGCAGCAGCGGGCTCTCGGCGGCCAGCGCCGTGGAGCTGTCGGCCTTCTCGCCGCGCCCGGCGTCCTGCTGGTCGACGCTCATCAGCGGCCCGAGCGCGGGGTCGCGGCGGACGGCGTCCGGCAGCCGGCCCACGACGCGGACGGAGACCGTGCTGCGGTTGAGGGTGGTGGTGTACGTGTCGCCGATCGCGCCGCCCGCGAAGTCCGCGGTGGCCAGGGCCGGCAGGACGTAGCGGCCCTTGACGGGCGCGGGCTCGGGCCTGTTCGCGAGGCCCGCGGCTTCGAGCGCGCGGGCGGCGGCGGAGTCCGGGGCCTGGGTGGCGAGCACGGAGGCGTCGATGCCCGCGACGCGGGTGGTGGTGTAGCGGGCGCCGTCCTTCACGCTGGTGAGCTGGTTGAGCAGGCTGCGCACGACGGTGGCCTTGCGCACGCCCTGGATGCCGGTGAGCTCCCGGTCCGCGGTGCCGTCCCGGCCCGCGCCGATCACCACGGCGTCGGCGCCCGACGACCACACCGCCGCGGTCCGGCTGCCGTCGGCGACCGTACGGGACACCAGGCCGCCGAAGACCGCCGTGGACAGCGTCATGACCAGCACCAGCAGGGCCAGCGCGTGCCCGGGGGCCTCCCGGGCGGCGCGCGAGAAGGCGATCAGCGGCACCGTCCCGCGCCGGCCGCGCGCGGCCCGCGACACCAGCCGCAGCGGCAGCGGGTAGATGCGCACCAGCAGCACCACGGCGGCGGCCCCCAGCAGCGCGGGCACCACCGCGAGCTGCAGGTCGAGACCGCCCGCACCGGCGCCGTGCAGGCGCAGCATCGCCACCCCCGCCACGGCGACCAGCAGCACCATGACCTCGACGGCGAGCCGCCGCAGCGCCGGGGGCCGGCTCTCCCGGCCGCCGCGGTCCCGGGCCGCGGCCAGCGTGAGCAGCGGCAGCGCCAGCCAGGCCACGGCGGCGACCAGCAGCGCGGGCAGCAGGCTGCCGTGCCCGGTGCCGCCCGCGGGTGTGGCCCATACGGCGGCGCCGGTGCCGAGCGCGGCGCCGAGCAGCGCGGCGGGTGCGGTCTGGACGAGCCGGACCAGCGCGAGGTCCGTCGCGGAGGCGCCGCGGGCGCGCTGCAGCCGCTGGGCCCGCTCCCGGCGGTGGACGGCGAGCCGGGCGGTGACCACGACGGTGACCAGGCCGACCGCGATGAGCCCGGCGAGCGCGAAGGACTCCAGGGTGCGGGCCTGGTCGCGGGCCCGCGCGAAGGGCTCCACGAGGTCGGGCACGCTGTCGTCGGTGCTGAGGGCGGTCGTGGGGTGGGGCCCGATGCTGCACGGGGCGGCCATGTAGTCGTCGGCGTCGGGGCAGTAGGTGTCGGCGACGGCCGCGGTGAAGCTGTCGGCCTCGTCCTGGAGCGTGCGCAGCCCCGCCGGGGTCGCCATCCGGGTCGCCTGCTCGGGCGTCATCCGGATCGAGTCGCGCCACTGCACGGTGTAGGAGGTGCCGCGGCCGCGGGTGTCCTGCTGGAGCGCGTCGACCGATGCCGCGTCGATCACGGCCTGGGCCCGCCACAGGCCGTCGACCCGGGTGGGCCGGCCGAGCAGCGCCTCCTCGTGCCAGAGCGGGGGCGCGGCGCCGGCCGGCGCGGCGAAGAAGCCGCTGACGACGGCGTCGGTGTCGTTGAAGCCGATGTCCCGCGAGAGGTGGAAGTGCTGGCCCACGGTGAGGTGCAGGGCGTCGCGCGCGGCGGTGGAGAAGGCGACCGGGATCGGCGAGGTCCGGGTCGGCCGGCCGGGCGGGGTGCCCTGGGTGTACGTGGACTTCGGCGGTGCGTCGTCCGCGTACAGCAGCCCGATCTGGAGGGCGCCCGCGCCGGTGGTGGTGCGCAGCTGGGGTATCTCGATGCGGGTCGAGTCGTGCACGAGCATCGATCTCAGCAGCGGCTTCGCCGCTCTGAAGAAGTCCTCGCCGACCGCCTGGAGGTTGTCCGCCAGCGGGGAGACGGACGGATCGCGCGGGGGCACGGTGGCGTCGCGCAGCAGGTTGAGGCTGTGCGTGATCTCGCCGTCGCTCTGCCGCGCCACGGCCAGGCGGCTGCGCAGCGCGTCCCCGGCCCAGCGGTCGAGCAGCGGCGGCCCGGCGGCCGTGATCAGCGCGAGCAGGGCGACGACCACGGTCAGGCACGCCAGCAGCGGCGCCTCCGCCCGCGCCTCGCGCCGCACCTCCGGATCCCGTACCCCGCTGCCCGGCCGCAGCCGGCGCACCACCCCGAAACCGCTCATGCCCGTCCCCCCGCCTCGCCTCGAAAGAGCCCCTGCCCACCGCCGGGCCCCGCCGCTTTCCGCACCGCGCCGCCCCCCGTCCCGTACGCCCGGCTCATCCGTCGTCACCCGCCCGCAGGACGCGGACCAGGTCGACGCGGGCGAAGGCGCGGGCCAGGGCGGTGACGACGGCGACGATGAGCAGCGCTGTGCCGAGGGCGACCGCGGCGACCTTCGGCCAGGGGACGGTCACGGTGAGGCTCGGGACGATCGGGGCTCCCGTGGCGTCCACGCTGACCAGCGGGGTGATCACGGCCGCGAGCAAGGCGCCCAGCGCGCTGCCGACCACGACGGCGAGCAGGGCGAGGCCGAGCTGCTCGGTCCACAGCAGCGCGGCCAGTTGGCGTCTGCGGACGCCGATGGCGCGCAGCAGCGCGAATTCGCCGCGCCGCGAGCGGGCCGACATCGCGGTGTGCAGGGTGAATCCGATGACCGCGAAGGCCGGGGCCAGCACCAGGGCGAGCACCAGCGCGGAGCGGGTGCCGCGCTGCAGCGGGTCGTCGCGGATCTGCCGGGCGGCCTGCGGCACTGTCGTGGCGGTGCCGGCCGCCGGGTCGGCGCGCAGCGCGGCCGCGGCGGCGGTGGCGTCGCCCTGCCGGGCGGACAGCAGCCAGAAGTCGTCGGTCGGCGGTTCGTCGCCGGCCGCGACCACGGCGGCGGCGAGCGCGCGCGAGTCGACGAGCAGCCGGCCGTAGGTGCGGTCGACGCCGGGCACCGCGGTGATCCGGCCGATGATCTTCACCTTGACGGTCTCGCCGACCCCGGCGTCCAGGGCGACGACCGCCCCGGTGTCGAACTCCCCGGTGGCCTGGAGCGTGGCGTCGGCGAGCGCGGGCACGGGCGGCTGCCCGGGCGGCGTCACGGGGCCGAGGTCCATGCCCCACTGCGGCGGCACGACCCCGGGCATGGGGCCGCGGAAGGTGCCGGAGAAGAGCGCGCCGGGCACCCGCTTGTTGCTGCACAGGTGCGGGCTCGCCACCACCTCGGGGTGGATGTCGCCGGGGAGGCACCCGGCGTCGTCGAAGACCGGGTTGGTCAGGTCGCGCCACATGGCGCCCTGCGGCGCCGCGGCGGAGTCGATCCGCAGGTGGTAGAGGCGGCGCTGGTAGGGGTAGCGGATGCTCACGCCGATCCTGATGACGCGCAGCGGGTAGTGGCGGACGGCCGGGGCGCGCCCGGTGAAGCCGAGCGGCAGCCGCACGGTGTACGGCGTGCCGTCGGTGACCGGCAGCGAGGTGGTGATGTGGTCGGGGAGCCCGTCGGCGTCCTCGATCGTGAGGGTCAGCTCCACCGGCACGTACGGCCCCTTGCCGCCCGCGGACAGCCGTACGGTGAGCGGCAGTTCGGTGGGGCGGCCGGGCAGGGTGAAGCCGTGGTCGGGGACCGCGGCGCCGAGGCCGGCCAGCAGGTCGGCGGGGGGCCGGTCGGTGAGGTCGGAGCGCACCGCGGGCACGGGCCCGGTGCCGGAGTCCTTCTGGGTGGCGAGGATCGCCGCGGTGTTCACGCCCTCCGCGGTCAGGACCTGGTTGCCGCGGCTGAGCGGCAGTTCGGTGACAGGGGTGACGGCGGTGATCCCGGGCAGGCCCGCGTAGACGTCGTGCCGCTGCGCGAGGGGCGGCACCTTCCCGAGGGTCTGCACCGGCGGGGTGACGCGCAGGTCGCCGCCGACGGCGAAGGTGGCCTGGTCGTGCGCCCCGCGGTCGAGGATCGCCAGTGCGGTCACGCCGAGCGAGCCGACGGCGAGCGCGAGCGTCATGAGCAGCGCGGGCCCGGTGTGCCGGGCGGCGCGGCGGCCGACCTGCCAGCCGCCGAGCGGCAGGACGAAGCCGGAGGCGCGGCGCGCGGCGCGGTCGATGAGCGGCGCGGCGAGCGGCAGCAGCCGCAGGCTCAGCAGCGTCGCCGCCGCGGTCATCAGCACGGGGGTGAGGATCAGCACCGGGTCGACCGAGGCGCCGCTGACCCCGCCGGCCACCGGGCTGCGGTAGTGGCGCAGTTCGAGCCAGCCGGCCACCGCGACCGCGGCGAGCACCAGGTCGGTGCCGGCCCGCTGGAAGGCGGCCGCGCGGGCCCCGCGCAGCCGCAGTCGCATGCCCGCCCGCCGGTCGGCGGCGGCGCGGGCGGTCGGGAGCAGCACCGCGACGCCGTGCACCGCGAGGGCCAGCAGCGCCGCGGTCCAGCCGACGGCGGTCGCGCCGGACGCGGGCAGGTCGCCGTGCAGCAGCCCGGCGCCGCGCAGCCCGGCGAGCAGCGGGCCGGCCAGGAAGGGCGCGGCCACCGCCGCGGGCACCGCGACCAGGGCCCACTGCCCGGCGGCCGCGCCCACCAGGCGGCCCGTCCCGGCGCCCCGCGCGCCCTTGAGCGCGATCTCGGCGGCCCGCGCCTGGGCGAGCTGGCGGGCTGTCAGCACCAGGGCGGCGGTGGCGAGGGCGGCGACCAGGGCGGCGGGGATGTCCATCCCGGCGCGGGCGACGGCCATCGGCGCGGACAGCGCGGCGAGCGTGTCGGGCAGCCCCGAGAAGGCGTAGACGCCGCTCATGGCGGGCGGCCTGCCCTGGAAGACGGAGACGGCGGTGTCGCTGCCGGCGAAGCGCGCGGCGCGGTCGTGGAGCGGGCCGATCGCGCCGAGGGTCAGCCGGGAGATGTCGGGGGTGCCGATCCAGGCACCGAGCGCGTCGGCGGTGAACGCGGACTGCGCGGTGAAGGCGCCGGGGGCGACGAGGGCCAGGCTGTCGGTGGTGCCGTAGGAGCTGCTGAGTCCGGTCAGGACACCGGGGTCGCCGGGCGCGGGGCGGTAGATCCCGGTGAGCCGCAGCACGACGCGGTGCGGGCCGACCTGGAGCTGGAAGCTGTCGCCGACGCCCAGGCCGATCCGGGCCGCCGCGGGCTGGCTGAGGGCCGCCTGCAGGGGGGCGCCGGGCCCGCCCGCGGTGGCCTGCGGCCAGCCGCCCGCGGTGAGCCGGGCGTGCGCCGCGGGGTCCGGCAGGGCGATGACCACGGAGGAGGCGCCGCTGACCGAGCCGTCGGCGCGGAGCAGGGAGTATTCGGAGGACAGCGAGGCGGGGGCGCGCAGCGCGGTGTACGTGTGGTGCGGCACGTCGCCGAAGACCCGGTCGAGCGCGCCGCGGGCGGCCTTGTCGCCGCCGGCCAGGTCCTGCGGCCGGTAGTGGCCGAGGATGTCGACGCCGGTGTCGGTGCCGGTGGACAGCCGCTGCCGGACGGCGCTCTGCACGGAGCGGTCGGCGAGCGCGGCCAGGGCCGACAGCACGGTGGCCGACAGCAGGATCGCGAGGGCCGCGGCGAGCAGGACCGCCAGGTGGTGGGTGCCGCCGCGGACGGCGGCGGGCGCGGCGGGGCCGCCTGTTCTGCGGCGCGCGGACCCGGGCCGTACGTCCGTCGCCATGCGCCGTTCCACCCCCGTGCCGCCCCCGGTGGACGACCGTGCGGACGTCCGGCGGTGACGCTAGTCGCGGAGGTAGCGCTGTGCAAGACTTTCGGATAACCGGAAGTTATTTTCCGGTTCAACGCAATCCTTTGCATGCTTTTTGCATGACGGCAGTGGGCCCGCGGCCGGTTCCGCACGGAGCACGTTCCGGGCACACGGCTGCGCGGGCGCGTATCCGGCACTGCCGGGTACGCGCCCGCGCGGGTACGGCTCGAACGGCGCGCGGCGCCGGGGCGTCAGTGCAGCTCGGTGATCTCCGGGCCGCGGCGCATCGGGTCGATGCCGTCGCCGAACCGCGACTGCGGCTCGGCCGCGGCGCCGCCGTCCGGCACCATCTGGGCGTCGTTGGGCAGCTTCAGGACGATCGGGTCGCGCGGCGCCATCGGGGACTCGCCGCGCACCACCACGGTGTCGCGGAAGACCGACTCCAGCACGCCCGCGGCCTGCGGCTGCACCGCGCCCTGCCCGGAGATGACCCCGCGCAGGAACCAGCGCGGTCCGTCGCAGCCGACGAAACGCACCAGCTGCACACCGTTGCGCCCGTCCGGCAGCGGCACGGGCACCTGGGCGCGCAGCTCCCAGCCCAGCGGGCCCTCGACCTCGTCGACGACACCGCCCTGCTGGGTGATCCCGGAGGCGATCTCCTCGCGGACCTCGCCCCAGATCCCCTCGGACTTGGGCGCGGCGAAGGCCTGGAGCTGGACGGCGCTGTCGCGCAGCACCACGGTCGCGGCGACGATCGACTCGCCGGCGACCTCGACCCGCAGCTCCATGCCCTCGACCCCGGGCACGAACATTCCGCCGAGGTCGACCCGGCCGTCCGCCGGGCTGCTGGTCTCGGACACGTCCCACGGGCCGTCCGGCCGCGGCGCGGGCGGCAGGTTGTACCGGCGGGCGTCCCCGGAGTCGTCCGACTCGGCAGCGTCTTCGGCCGGCTCTTCGTCGGCCTCGACGGCCTCGTCGAGCTCGTCGAGGGCGTCTTCGCGCTCCTTGCGACGACGGAACACGGTCACTGTCCTTCCCGGTCTGCTACGACCGATGCGTATCCATGTCTGGACGTGTCAGCCGAGGGCGCTTCCCCCGCGGCATGACCCCCCGTGGAGCCGAAGCCCCCCGCGGCCCGGGCAGATCCGGGCAGTTCCGCCACCTCGTGGAAGCGGACCCGCTCGACCTGCTGCACGACCAGTTGGGCGATCCGGTCACCCTTGGCGAACCGCACGGATTGGCGCGGGTCGAGATTGACGACGATCACCTTGATCTCTCCACGGTACCCGGCATCCACCGTTCCCGGGGCATTCACCATGGCCACACCGCAGCGCGCGGCCAGCCCGGAGCGCGGGTGCACGAAGGCCGCGTAGCCGTCGGGCAGCGCGAGCGCGATCCCGGTCGGCAGCACGGCGCGCTCACCGGGCGCCAGCTCGGCGGACTCGGTGGTGGTGAGGTCGACCCCGGCGTCACCGGGGTGCGCGTAGGAGGGCACCGGCACGGAGTCGTCGAGACGGCGCAGCAGCACGTCCACCGGCGGCCGGCTCACGGGTTCACCTCGAAGGCGCGGGCGACCTTGACCTGGTCCGGGTCGGCCATCGCGGCCCGGATCTCCTCGGGGCGGCCGTTCCCGGTGAAGTGCTCCAGCTTGACCTCGACGAAGAGCGCGTCGGCGCGCACCGCGAGCGGCCCGTCGGGGGCGCCGATCCGGCCCTCCGCCGAGCTGTAGATCTTGCGGCCGGCCACCGCGGTGCAGCGGGCCGACAGGTACAGGGTGGTGCCGACCGGCACCGGGCGCAGGAAGTCCGTCTCCAGCCGGCCGGTCACGGCGATCACGCGCAGCATCCAGCCGAGCGCGCCCAGCGTCTCGTCCAGCGCGGAGACCAGCACCCCGCCGTGCGCCAGGCCCGGCGCGCCCTGGTGGGCGGGCTGCACGGTGAACTCCGCGGTCAGGGTGACGCCCTCGCCGGCCCGCGCCGCCAGGTGCAGCCCGTGCGGCTGGCCGTCGCCGCAGCCGAAGCACTGGTCGTAGTGCGAGCCCAGCAGCTCGCCCGGCGCCGGGGCGTCGGGGTGGCGGACGGGCGCGGCGGCGTCCGCGGGGGGTGTCAGGCCGGCGCGCGGGGCGCCGGGGGGTGTCGTGGCTGCACTCACGCCCGAGACCCTACCCTCCTGGGGCCGCGGTGCGGGCGGCGCGGGCACGCACATTCGCGCGTGGCAGTCTGGTGGCATGCAGCCTTACGACGAACGCCTCACCGTCCCGCGCTCCTGGTGGTTCCTCGCCATCGGCGTGGGCGTCGCGATGGCGCTGATCCTGCTCCCCTTCGGCCCGCTGCCGCTGCTGGCCGGGCTGGTGGTCGGCGCGGCGCTGTCGCTCATGGCGGTCAGCTCGTACGGGTCGGTCCGGATCCGGGTGGTGGCCGGTTCGCTGGTGGCCGGAAAGGCCCGCATCCCGGTCGGCGCGCTGGGCGAGGCCACCGTGCTGGACCGCGAGGAGACGGTGGCGTGGCGGACGTACAAGGCCGATCCGCGGGCCTTCATGCTGCTGCGCTCGTACGTGCCGACCGCGGTCCGCGTCGAGGTGACCGACCCGGCGGACCCGACGCCGTACGTCTATCTGTCGACCCGCTCGCCGCAGCGGCTGGCGGCGGCGCTGGAGGCGGTACGGACGCAGGAGCCGGCGGCGGACGCCGAGGCCGCGCCGGGGGCCGCCGAGGCGCGCTGAGGGCGCACCGGGGGGCCGGGGCGGGGGACGGCCGGGGCCGCGGTCAGAAGTCCGGGTAGAGGCCGGCCTCGGACTCCGGCACCTCGGGCCAGGGGAACTGCGCGGCCCGCAGGTCGCGGCGGATCCGCTCGGCGAGCTTGCGGGTGTCGCGGCGGTTGACCACCGCGCCGACGGCCGCGCCGATCATGAACGGGGTCAGCGTCGGTGCGTTGCGCAGGGTGCGGCGCAGCAGCTGCTGGCGCACGCTGCGCTTCATGCTGCTGCCCAGGGCGACGTTGACCGTGGACAGCTTCAGCACGTCGATGCCGCGCCGCTCGGTCCAGGACCACAGATAGGCGGTGGCCCGCTCGCGGGCACCGCCGGGGACGCGCAGTCCGTAGACCTCGTGCAGCTCGGCGATGAGCTTGTACTCGATGGCCGCGACGCCGAGCGTCTCGGTGGCCAGCTCGGCCGGCATGGTCGGCGGGCTGGGCAGCATCGCGGCGGCGCCGACACCGGCGCCGACCGTCATCGTGCCCCGCACCGCGGCGGCGATCAGCCGGTCGGCGATCTCGTCGGGGCCCTGGCCGGGGAACTGCCTGCGCAAGGCGGCGAGATCCCGCACCGGAATGCGGGGCGCCACCTCGATCAGCCGCTCCGCGACCGACCCGATCCCGGCCTTCGCGGCGCTCCCGCTCCTGCGGGCACCGCCGCGCACACCGCTCACGCCGTGTCTGACGCCGCGGCCGAGACCGCGTGCGGTCATGGCCGCGAGCGAGGCCGCACGGCCTCGCTCGGTGCCCTCACGGCCCGCCGGTGCGCCGGACACCGGATCAGGCCGCGCAGTCGCGGCAGATCGGGTTCCCGTTCTTCTCCGACGCGAGCTGGCTGCGGTGGTGGACCAGGAAGCAGCTCATGCAGGTGAACTCGTCCGCCTGGCGGGGCAGCACGCGGACCGACAGCTCCTCGTTGGACAGGTCGGCTCCGGGCAGCTCCAGGGATTCGGCCTGGTCGAACTCGTCGACGTCGACGGCGGAGGTCGTCTTCTCGTTCCGCCGGGCCTTCAGTTCTTCGATGCTGTCCTCGTTGACGTCATCGTCGGTCTTGCGTGGCGTGTCGTAATCAGTAGCCATTTTCGCTCTCCCCCTGTGGGTGTCTGCGGTGTCTCCAGCGCACGTAACGCGCGGGAGGCCGGACTTGTGCCCGACCTGAAGCGGAGATTTTGCCTCACATCAAGGCCCGTTACTCAATCGACACCCAGCCGCACCCCCGAAGAGGTGATCACGACTGTGGCCGATCATGGTCGGCAGTGACCGGGAATCTGTCCGGCGCAGCCGCCAGTACCTGTACTTCCCGTGATCATGACCTGCGGAAACATGGATTTTCCGGTCTTTTCCCCAATGTCTTGATCACCGAGTGTAGGCACTGGGTAGATCGTGTGTGCGATCGATCACAACCATCCCATGGTCGTCACAGACCGCAAAATTACTCGCAAAGCGAACAGTCGTCGGGCATGTCGCGACACTCCGTGATCACCCGAGTGACACGCTTCACATCCGCCGGGCGCCGCCGACGAGGCCCAGGTCAGACCGGGATCGCCACCCGCATCACCAGCCCGCCGCCCTCACGGGGCTCTGCGGAGATGACCCCGCCGTGGGCGCGGGCCACCGAGCGGGCGATGGACAGCCCGAGCCCCACGCCCTTGTCGCTGCCCGTGCGCTCGGTGCGCAGCCGCCGGAAGGGCTCGAAGAGGTTGTCGATCTCGTACGCCGGGACGACGGGTCCGGTGTTGACCACGACGAGCACCGCGTGGCCGTGCACGACCTCGGTGCTCAGGTCGACCCAGCCGTCCTCGGGCACGTTGTAGCGCACCGCGTTCTGCACCAGGTTCAGCGCGATGCGCTCCAGCAGCACGCCGTTGCCCTGCACCACCGCGGGCGACACGGCCGCACGCAGCTGCACGCCCTTGGCCTGGGCCTCGGCGCTCGCCTGGTCCAGCGCCCGGGAGGCGGCCTCCGCCAGGTCCACCGGCTTGCGGTCGACGATCTCGTTGTCGCTGCGGGCGAGCAGCAGCAGGCCCTCGACGAGCTGCTCGCTGCGCTCGTTGGTGGACAGCAGCGTCTTGCCGAGCTGCTGGAGATCCGCGGAGGCCCCGGGGTCGGAGAGCTGCACCTCCAGCAGCGTGCGGTTGATCGCGAGCGGGGTGCGCAGCTCGTGCGACGCGTTCGCGACGAAGCGGCGCTGGGCGTCGAAGGATCTCTCCAGCCGGTCGAGCATCTCGTCGAAGGTGTCGGCCAGCTCCTTCAGCTCGTCGTCGGGGCCCTCCAGCTCGATACGGCGCTTGAGGTCGGAGCCGACGACGCTGCGGGCGGTGCGGGTGATCCGGCCCAGCGGGGCCAGCACCCGGCCGGCCATCATGTAGCCGAAGGCGAACGCGACGACCGCCAGGCCGATCAGGGCCAGCAGCGAGCGCTTGAACATGGTGTTGAGCGCCAGGTCCCGCTGGTGCTGCATGCACTCGTTGACCGTCGCGGTGAATTCCTTCGCGCCGGTGACGGAGCTCAGCTGCGGGCAGTTGGTCTGCTCGAACTGCAGGGTGCCGCCGGTGATGTTGAAGGGCAGCTCGCCGCCCTGCTTGGCCGCCTGCGCGGCCAGCAGGTAGATCACCCACAGCAGGAGCACGCCCGCGATCAGGAACATCCCGCCGTAGAGCACGGTGAGCCGTATCCGGATCGTCGGCCGCAGCCACGGCGGCGGCCGGTCGGCCGGCTGCGGATCCCACGGCGGGCGCGGCGGCGCCTGAGGGGCGGGCGGTGTCGGGGACGAGGAGGAAGCGGTGGCCACGCGATCAGATCCGGTAGCCCGAGCCGGGCACCGTGACGATCACCGGCGGCTCGCCCAGCTTGCGGCGCAGGGTCATCACGGTCACCCGCACGACGTTGGTGAACGGGTCGGTGTTCTCGTCCCAGGCCTTCTCCAGCAGCTGCTCCGCCGAGACGACCGAGCCCTCGCTGCGCATCAGCACCTCCAGCACGGCGAATTCCTTGGGCGCCAGATGCACCTCGTTGCCGTCCCGCGTGACCTCGCGGCGGTTGGGGTCGAGCCGGATCCCGGAGCGCTCCAGGACGGGCGGCAGGGCCGTCGTCGTACGGCGGCCGAGCGCGCGGACGCGGGCGGTCAGCTCGGTGAAGGCGAAGGGCTTGGGCAGGTAGTCGTCGGCGCCCAGCTCCAGGCCCTCCACGCGCTCGCTGACGTCCCCGGCCGCGGTGAGCATGAGCACCCGGGTGGGCAGGCCCAGCTCGACGATCTGGCGGCACACGTCGTCGCCGTGGACGACCGGCAGGTCGCGGTCGAGGACGACCACGTCGTAGTCGTTGACGCCGATCCGCTCCAGGGCGGCACCGCCGTCGTAGACCACGTCGACGGCCATCGCCTCGCGGCGCAGGCCGGTGGCAACCGCGTCCGCGAGCAGTTGCTCGTCCTCGACGACCAGTACGCGCAAGGCGCTGTTCCTTCCATGAGCTGTGTGGATTCCCGTCCATCCTGCACCGGGGACCGGTAAATCGGCGGTAAGTGCGGAACCCGTGGAATTTCCGCGGGGTCGGCGAGGTTTCCGCCGCGGGTATGGCGGGGAGGACGACTGCACACCCACCCACCACGCCCGTCGCGTGTCGTCACGCGCGGCATCTGGCTTGACACGCAGCGCGTGTCAACGGAGACGAGGAGGGGGCGCCATGGACGCGTTCACCACCGGAATCCTGCAGCGCATACACACCACGGAGTCCGATCTGCGCAGGGCCCGCGAGACGGGCGACGAATTCCTCGTCGAGGTCGAGCAGGGAGAGCTGGACGATCTGCGCCGGCTCGCGGCGGAGCACGGCGTGGACGTACGGCCCAAGGTCGCCTGACCCCCGAGCCGCACGCCCCGGCCCCTGGAGGGAGCCGGGGCGTTCGCATGTCCGGGGGCGGTACGGTGCCGCGGCCGCGGTTCCCGGGGCCCTGGGGCCCCGGGGGCGGCCCGGCGGCCGCCCGCCGGAGCCGGTCAGTCGTGCCAGGCCCCCAGGTCGTCCAGCAGCCGCTGGAGCGGCTCGAACAGCCCGGCCGGGGCGGCGACGGTCAGCTCGCCCGAGGGGCGCTCCCCCGGCCGGCCGCCGGTGAGGGCCCCGGCCTCCCGGGCGAAGAGATCCCCGGCGGCGAGATCCCAGGGGTTCAGGCCGCGCTCGTAGTAGGCGTCCAGCCGCCCGCAGCCGAGGTCGGCCAGGTCGATCGCGGCCGAGCCCGCGCGGCGGATGTCGCGGACCTGCGGGATGAGCTCGCGGGCCACCGCGGCCTGGGCGGCGCGCCGCTCGGTGAGGTAGCCGAAGCCGGTGGCGACGAGCGCCTGCGCCATCTCCGGCGCCGGGCGGCAGCGCGCGCGCACCCCGTTGACGAAGGCGCCGCCGCCCAGCACGGCCTGGTAGGTCTCGGCGCGCAGGGGCGCCTCGACGACGCCGACGACGACCTCGCCGTCCTTCTCGGCCGCGATGCTGACCGACCACGACGGCAGGCCGTAGAGGTAGTTCACGGTGCCGTCGAGCGGGTCGACGATCCAGCGCACCCCGCTGCTGCCGGGGCTGCTGGCGCCCTCCTCGCCGAGGATGCCGTCGTCGGGGCGGGAGCGGGCGATGCGGTCGGCGATGAGCTTCTCGGCCGCGATGTCCATCTCGGTGACGACGTCGATGGGGCTGCTCTTGGTCGCGGCGACGCCCAGGTCGGCGGGGCGGCCGTCGCGCAGCAGCGCGCCGGCGCCGCGCGCGGCGTCCAGGGCGACCTCCAGCAGTTCGGCGTACAGCGTGCCGTTGCCGTCCGGTGGCGGTGTGCTCACGTCGTGCTCCTCGGGTCGTGGGCCCCGGTCGCGGCGACCGGGGCTGTCGGGGGCGCCATGCGCTCAGTCCAGGCCCGCGGCGGCGGGCAGCGGGGTCCGGGCGGGGCAGCAGCCGCGCGGGCAGACGTCGTGGCTCGCGCCGAGCGCCCCGAGCGCGCAGCGCGGGACGGCCTGGCCGCGCTCGGTGGCGGCGCGCTCCAGGACCAGCTCGCGCACGGCCGCGGCGAAGCGCGGGTCGGCGCCGACGGTGGCGGCGCGGGCGACCGGCAGGCCGATCTCCGCGGCCTTGGCGGCGGCCTCGGTGTCCAGGTCGTACTTCACCTCCATGTGGTCGGAGACGAAGCCGATGGGCACCATCACGACGGCGGGGGCGCCGTCGGCGTGCTGCTGCTCCAGGTGGTCGCAGATGTCGGGCTCCAGCCAGGGGACGGTCGGGGCGCCGCTGCGCGACTGGTAGACGAGTTCCCAGGGGCGGTCCACGCCGTCGGCGGCCCGGACCGCGTCGGCGACCAGCCGGGCGGTGTCCAGGTGCTGGGCGACGTAGGCGCCGCCGTCGCCGTGGTCCCCGACCGGTCCCGAGGTGTCGGCCGCGGCGGTGGGGATGGAGTGGGTGGTGAAGGCCAGCCGGGCGCCGGCCCGTACCTCCGGCGGCAGCTCGGCGAGCGCGGCGAGGGTCGCGTCGGCCATGGGGGCGACGAAGCCGGGGTGGTTGAAGTAGTGCCGGAGCTTGTCGACCTGCGGCACGGCGCGCCCCTCGGCGCCGAGCGCGGCCAGGGCGGCGGCGAGGTTCTCGCGGTACTGCCGGCAGCCGGAGTACGAGGCGTAGGCGCTGGTGGCCAGGACCAGGACGCGGCGGTGCCCGGCGTCGGACATCTCCCGCAGGGTGTCGGTCAGGTAGGGCGCCCAGTTGCGGTTGCCCCAGAAGACCGGCAGATCGAGGCCGTGGTCGGCGAAGTCCTTGCGCAGCGCGTCGAGCAGCTCGCGGTTCTGTGCGTTGATCGGGCTGACACCGCCGAAGAGGAAGTAGTGCCGGCCGACCTCCTTGAGGCGCTCGCGGGGGATGCCCCGGCCGCGGGTGACGTTCTCCAGGAAGGGCACGACGTCGTCGGGCCCCTCGGGGCCGCCGAAGGACAGCAGCAGCAGGGCGTCGTACGGCGCCGGGCCGCCGGTCGGCGTACCGGTCCCGGGCGCGGGGGTGTCGGGCGTGGGTGACTGCTCTGGCATGACTCCGATCCTGCCACCCGGGGACCCCGCCGCCCGACCAGGTCCGGCGCCGGTCGAGCGGTGTTCACCGGCCGCTTCGCTCCGTAAGCTGTATAGACCATCCACAGTCCTTACGGGAGCACCGCCGTGACCAGCCCCTACCGTGCGATCTTCGCTGCTCCCGGCAGCCGGGCGTTCTCCGCGGCGGGGCTGATAGGCCGGATGCCGCTGTCCATGCTGGGCATCGGCATCGTCACGATGATCTCCCAGGTGACCGGCCAGTACGGGCTCGCGGGCGCGCTGTCGGCGACGACGGCGCTGTCCGGCGCGGCGATCGGCCCGCAGGTCTCCCGGCTGGTGGACCGCTACGGCCAGGCGCGGGTGCTGCGCCCGGCCGCCGCCGTCACGGTGCTGGCGGTCGCGGTGCTGCTGGTGGGGGTGCGGGCGGGGGCGCCGCACTGGGTGTTCTTCCTGGGCGCGGCCGGGGTGGGCGCGACGCCGAGCCTGGGCGCGATGGTGCGGGCCCGCTGGTCGGTCATCCACCGCAACGCCCCGGAACTCCTCCACACCGCCTATTCGTTCGAGTCGGTGGTGGACGAGATCGTCTTCATCGTCGGACCGATCCTTTCGGTCGGCCTGTGCACGGTCTGGTTCGCCGAGGCGGGACCGCTGCTGGCCACCGTCTTCCTGGGCGTCGGCGTGCTGCTGCTGGCCGCGCAGCGCGGCACGGAACCGCGGCCGCATCCGCGCGCCCACCAGGCGGGCGGCTCGGCGCTGCGGGCCCCGGGCATGCCGGTGCTCATCGTCGTCTTCGCGGGGATGGGCGCGATGTTCGGCGCGGTCGAGGTCATCACGCTGGCCTTCGCGGACGAGCGCGGCCACAAGGCGCTGGCCAGCCTGGTGCTGGCCGCGTACGCGCTCGGCTCGTGCCTGGCGGGCGTGGTGTTCGGGCTGGCGCAGCCGCGCGGCAGCGCACGCGGCAGGTTCCTGCTGGGTGTGACCCTGATGGCGGTGAGTATGATCCCGCCACTACTGGTCGGAAACCTGGTGTTCCTGGCCATGGCGCTGTTCGTCTCCGGCATCACGATCGCCCCCACCATGGTGACGACGATGAGTCTGGTCGAACGGCTCGTGCCGCGGACGCGGCTGACCGAGGGCATCACGTGGACCTCCACGGGCCTGGCGGTCGGGGTGTCCCTGGGGGCCGCGCTCGCCGGTCGGGTGACCGACGCGCACGGTGCCTCGACGGCGTTCGCGGTACCCGCCGGCGCGGCGTTCCTCGCCGCGGCGGCGGCAGGACTCGGGTACCGCCGGCTGCGGCCGGCGCCGCAGCGGGAGGACGTGCACGGTGAGTACGACGACGAGGACCGGGAAGCGTTCGGCGCGCTCGAAAAGCACGGCGACGTGGCGTAACTGGGCCGGGAACGTCGCCGCGCGCCCGGTGCGCAGCGTCGCGCCCGCCTCCCCCGACGAGCTGGCCGCGGTGCTCCGCAAGGCCGCCGAGGACGGGCTGACGGCCAAGGCGGTCGGCTCCGGGCACTCCTTCACGTCCGCCGCCGCGACCGGCGGGGTGCTGATCCGCCCCGACGGGCTCACCGCGATCCGCTCCGTCGACCGCGCCGCCGGCACCGTGACGGTCGAGGCGGGCGTGCAGCTCAAGCACCTCAACGCGGCGCTTGCCGCCGAGGGCCTCTCGCTCACCAACATGGGCGACATCATGGAGCAGACGGTGGCCGGCGCGATCAGCACCGGCACCCACGGCACCGGCCGCGACTCGGCCTCCATCGCGGCGCAGATCACCGCGCTGGAGCTGGTCACCGCCGACGGCTCGATGCTCACCTGCTCCGCCACCGAGCGGCCCGAGGTCTTCGCGGCCGCGCGCGTCGGGCTGGGCGCGCTCGGCGTGGTCAGCGCGGTCACCTTCGCGGTGGAACCGGTCTTCCTGCTGACCGCGCGCGAGGAGCCGATGCGCTTCGACCGGGTGATGTCGGACTTCGACGCGCTCACGAGCGAGAACGAGCACTTCGAGTTCTACTGGTTCCCGCACACCGACAGCTGCAACACCAAGCGCAACAACCGCAGCCAGGGACCCGCGGCGCCGCTGCCCGCGGTCCGCGGCTGGATCGACGACGAGCTGCTGTCCAACGGCGTCTTCCAGGCCGCCTGCACGCTCGGCAGGGCCGCCCCCGGCACCATCCCTGCCATCGCCCGGATCTCCAGCCGCGCGCTGTCCGCCCGCACGTACACCGACATCCCCTACAAGGTCTTCACCAGCCCGCGCCGGGTGCGCTTCGTGGAGATGGAGTACGCGGTGCCGCGCGAGGCCGCGGTGGACGCGATCCGGGAGCTGAAGGCGACGGTGGAGCGGTCCGACTTCCGGATCAGCTTCCCCGTGGAGGTACGGGTCGCGCCGGCCGACGACATCACGCTGTCGACGGCGTCCGGCCGCAGCAGCGCCTACATCGCGGTGCACATGTACCGGGGCAGCCGCTACCAGGAGTATTTCACCGCGGTGGAGCGGATCATGACGGAACGGGAGGGCCGGCCGCACTGGGGGAAGATGCACACCCGTGACGCGGACTATTTCCGCGCCGTCTACCCGCGGTTCGCCGAGTTCACCGGATTGCGCGACCAGTTGGACCCGGGACGGCTTTTCGGCAACGACTACCTCCGCCGGGTGCTGGGTTCGTAGGACTTCGCCCTTTTTATCCAGCGGCGTTCACTCCCCCGGGTGAGACGCGTCACTCAACTCCCGCCGGGCGCACCACAATCGGCGGCGCGGCAGCCACCCTGCGGTGGCCCAAATGGAGTACCGTGACGATTCCGTGCTCCCGGTGCCCGTCCGGTCGCTCGGACGGACGGGAGGTAGCTGCGACGGCAGTCGCCCCGCTGCATGGCGTAAGGTCACCCAGAGTGGCCAATCGTCCACCTTCCCATAACGGGGTGTCACCGCACAGGGACGACACGCCGGGCAACTCTGCAAGGTTGTGGCACGCTGCACCCGGGAAGGCCACACTCGTCCAACGGGAGCAGCGACGCACCCGACGTCGGCAGGCACCATCCGGGAGGTAACCGTGCCCGAACTGCGCGTCGTGGCCGTCAGCAACGACGGCACACGACTGGTGCTCAAGGCTGCCGACAGCACGGAATACACGCTCCCGATCGACGAGCGGCTGCGTGCCGCCGTGCGCAACGACCGGGCCCGCCTCGGCCAGATCGAGATCGAGGTCGAGAGCCATCTGCGGCCCCGCGACATCCAGGCGCGGATACGCGCGGGTGCCTCCGCGGAGGAGGTCGCACAGCTCGCCGGCATCCCCGTGGAGCGGGTCCGCCGCTTCGAGGGTCCCGTGCTGGCCGAGCGCGCCTTCATGGCCGAACGGGCCCGCAAGACCCCCGTCCGGCGGCAGGGCGAGAGCACCGGCCCGCAGCTCGGCGAGGCGGTGGCCGAGCGGCTGCTGATGCGCGGCGCCGAGAAGGAGACCGTGCTGTGGGACTCCTGGCGGCGTGACGACGGCACGTGGGAGGTGCTGCTCGTCTACCGCGTCGCCGGCGAACCGCACTCCGCGAGCTGGACGTACGACCCGCCGCGCCGCCTGGTGCAGGCCGTCGACGACGAAGCCAGGTCGCTGATCGGCGAGACCCCGCAGACGCAGGCGCAGGAGCCGAGCTTCCCGTTCGTGCCGCGGATCGCGCGGCTGCCGCGCGAGCGCACGATGGACCGCGCGCTGGAGCGCCCGGAGCGGCCCGACCGCACCGAGCGGCCGGACCGCGCCGCCGCTCGCGCCGAGGAGCGCGGGGCCGCTGCCGCCGCGGCGGAGGCGGACGAGCGCGACTCGCTCACGAGCCTGCTGGAGGCGGTGCCGAGCTTCCGCGGGGACATGGTGGTGCCCGCGCCTCCGGCGGCGGCTCCGGACGCGCCGCCCGCCGCGCAGGAGCCCGCCGCCGAGGCCGAGCAGGAGTCCGCGGCCCCTGCCGCCTCGGCGGGGTCCGCGTACGCTGACGTCCTCATGCCGCGGGCGGTCGCGGGCCACCGCGACCGGCTGATCGGCACGACCGACCGCCAGGCCGAGGCGGACGGCGTCCGCCCGGGCCGCCGGGCGACCGTCCCGAGCTGGGACGAGATCGTCTTCGGCAGCCGCCGCAAGAAGCAGGAGTAGCCCCCGCGGGGCCCGCATCCGCCGCCGCACCCCGCTTGAGCCTCCCGCCTGCGCGCGGTGCGCTTTTCCGCGCCGGGCGAGCGTTTTCCGCTGCCGCGCGGGGCGACGTTAGGCGCGCGGGGACGGTGCGCTTGCCGCGCGGGGCGAGCGTTTTTAGGGGCGCGGGGAACTGCGCGACCAGCCCCCACCGGGGCGCGGGTCGTCACCGACCCAAAGGGTCTCTTCGGTCCGATCCGGACCACCGGCCGGTGGTGGGTTGCTCGCGCAGTTCCC
>NZ_JBIRQQ010000001.1:933777-1018174 GCF_044333285.1 Streptomyces sp. NPDC021020 | reverse complement strand
CGTTCGTCCTGAGCCAGGATCAAACTCTCCGTGAATGTATACCGGGTAATCCCGGAAACAACACGCAAGAGCGGGACAGCCCGGAGGAATAATCCAGGCCGTCCACAGCGTCCTCGCTGTGTTTTTCTTCAAAGGAACCTCATCACGCACCACAGAGGTACGCGACGGGGTATCAACATATCTGGCGTTGACTTTTGGCACGCTGTTGAGTTCTCAAGGAACGGAAGCTTCCTTCGAGACCGTTTCACCGGCCCCTCCGGGCTTTCCCTTCGTTGTGTTCCGACTCTATCAGAAGATTTCCGGTCGGAATTACCATCCGGCTTCCGGGGACACGGGTGCCCCGCTCAGGATTTCTCCCGAATCGGAACGGAGGTGTCTTCGTCTGCCCTCATGGCAAGGTGCTGCATTGTTCACGGCTGGACGGGCCAGCTCCTGACAACCGTTCTAATCTACCTCCCACCCCCACACGCGTCAAATCAGGGGAAGGTGGACGGCGGGGTGTCGAGGTCTTCCAGCTCGATGCCGGGTGCCGCGAGGACGACGTCGCCGGCGAGGTGGACCTCGTGCTGCTCTCCGGTGGCGAGGTCGGACACCAGGAAGTTGTCCACAGGCAGAAAACCGGCGTCGGCCGGATGTGCTGTCCTGGACACCAGGGACCAGGACTGGTCGACGTTCAGGGGTGCGAGCACGGGGGGCCGGAATGACACGAGACGGACGCGCTTGGCAGGGCCGCCCGGGGCGAGGCGGAGGAGTCTCGCGGTGGCGATCAGGAACGCGGGCGAGGCACCGGTGAAGGCGTGCGCGGAGGCGTTGCCCTCCTGCGCGTGCTCGCCGGAGGGGTCGCTGCGGACCCAGGTGACGCCGTCCAGGGCGGCGGCGCGGACCTGCCACGACGCGGCGTGGAGTTCGAGGCGGACGGGGCGGCCGAGGTCGTCGACGGTCAGGTCGACCGAGCCGGCGTGGCTGCCGTCCGGGTGCGTGGTCTGGGCGGTGTAGCGCCAGCCGGAGGGACCGGTGGCGCAGTGGAAGTGCTCTTCTCCCAAGGGGGTGTGGTCATGGGTGTCGTGGAACGAGTAGCGGCCGCGGGGCATGGTGGGTTCTCTGGATCTGGCGAGGCCCCCGCCTCCGGGTGGAGGCGGGGGCCCGCGTGGTGCGGTCCGCCCGGGCGGGGCCGGGCGGCTGGGCGCCGTGGATCAGTAGCGGTAGTGGTCGGGCTTGTAGGGGCCCTCGACCTTGACGCCGATGTAGGAGGCCTGCTCCGGGCGCAGGGTGGTGAGCCTGACGCCGAGGGCGTCGAGGTGGAGGCGGGCGACCTTCTCGTCGAGGTGCTTGGGGAGCACGTAGACGCCGATCGGGTATTCCTCCGGCTTGGTGAAGAGCTCGACCTGGGCCAGCGTCTGGTCGGTGAAGGAGTTCGACATCACGAAGGACGGGTGTCCGGTGGCGTTGCCGAGGTTGAGCAGGCGGCCCTCCGACAGGACGATGAGCTTCTTGCCGTCCGGGAAGGTCCAGGTGTGGACCTGCGGCTTGACCTCGTCCTTGACGATGCCGGGGATCTTGGCCAGGCCCGCCATGTCGATCTCGTTGTCGAAGTGGCCGATGTTGCCGACGATCGCCTGGTGCTTCATCCGGCTCATGTCGGAGGCCATGATGATGTCGCGGTTGCCGGTCGTGGTGACGAAGATGTCGGCGGTCTCGACCACGTCGTCGAGAGTGGCGACCTGGTAGCCGTCCATCGCGGCCTGGAGGGCGCAGATGGGGTCGATCTCGGTGATGATCACCCGGGCGCCCTGGCCGCGCAGGGATTCGGCGCAGCCCTTGCCGACGTCGCCGTAGCCGCAGACGACGGCGACCTTGCCGCCGATCAGGACGTCGGTGGCGCGGTTGATGCCGTCGACGAGGGAGTGCCGGCAGCCGTACTTGTTGTCGAACTTCGACTTGGTGACGGCGTCGTTGACGTTGATCGCCGGGAAGAGCAGCGTGCCTTCCTGCTGCATCTCGTACAGGCGGTGGACGCCGGTGGTGGTCTCCTCGGTGACACCGCGGATCTCGGAGGCGAGCTGCGTCCACTTCTGCGGGCTCTCACCGAGGGTGCGGCGCAGCAGGGCGAGGATGTAGCCGTACTCCTCGCTGTCCTGCTCGGTCGTCGCGGGGACGGATCCGGCCTTCTCGAACTCGACGCCCTTGTGGACGAGCAGGGTGGCGTCGCCGCCGTCGTCCAGGATCATGTTGGGGCCGCCGGTGGCGGTGCCGGGCCAGGTCAGGGCCTGCTCGGTGCACCACCAGTACTCTTCGAGGGATTCGCCCTTCCAGGCGAAGACGGGGACGCCCTGCGGGTTGTCGGGGGTGCCGTCGGGGCCGACCGCGATGGCGGCGGCGGCGTGGTCCTGGGTGGAGAAGATGTTGCAGGACGCCCAGCGGACCTGCGCGCCGAGCGCGACGAGGGTCTCGATGAGGACGGCGGTCTGCACGGTCATGTGCAGGGAGCCGGTGATGCGGGCGCCGGCCAGCGGCTGCGTGGGGCCGTACTCGGCGCGCAGCGCCATCAGGCCGGGCATCTCGTGCTCGGCGAGGGTGATCTCCTTGCGGCCGAAGACGGCGAGGGAGAGATCCGCGACCTTGAAGTCGGTGGCGGTGGTGGTCATACGGGCTGCTCCTCGGTGCGATCGAGGTGGACGGGGATGCGGCGCGGCCGCAGAGCGACGGTGTGTCGCCCGGGGGCGGGCACACGTGTCCCCTTGCGGCAGCGCAATCCGTCGGAGGCCCTCTCTCCCTCGGCCGGTCACCGTGGGGCGACCGCCCGACCGCCATCAGCAGCGACGTCTGGCTCTCCACGAATCTACACCGGTGACCCGTGCGCCCGCAGGTACGCGTGGTCAGCGCCCGCCCGGGGTCTGGTCGGGGTCGGGGCCGGCCGCCGCGGCGGCTTCGCTGTAGATGTCGGGTTCGAGGTAGATGACGCGGGCGAAGGGTTCGGCGGCGCGGATGCGCTCCTCGGCCGCGTCGATGGCGCGGGCGACCTCGGCGGCGGTGTCGTCGTGCTGGACGGCGACCTTGGCGGCGACCAGCAGTTCCTCCGGGCCGAGGTGCAGGGTGCGCATGTGGATGACGGAGGTGACGGTGTCGCCGTCCACGGCCGCGGCGCGGATGCGTTCGAGGGATTCGGGGTTGGCGCCCTCGCCGATGAGCAGGGACTTCGTCTCGGCCGCCAGGACGAGGGCGATGCAGATCAGCAGGGCGCCGATGCACAGGGTGCCGACGCCGTCCCACACACCGCTGTCGGTGGCCAGGGACAGGCCGACGCCGAGCAGGGCGAGCACCAGGCCGATGAGGGCGCCGAAGTCCTCCAGCAGCACCACGGGCAGCTCGGGCGCCTTGGCCCGGCGGATGTACTCGACCCAGGACATCGAGCCGCGGGTGTGGTTGGACTCCTTGACGGCGGTGCGGAAGGAGGTGCCCTCGGCGGCGAGGGCGAAGATCAGCACGCCGACCGGCCAGTACCAGCGGTCGATGGTGTGCGGGTGGCGGACCTTCTCATAGCCCTCGTAGAGGGCGAACATGCCGCCGACGGAGAAGAGGACGATCGAGACGAGGAAGGCGTAGACGTAGCGCTCCCGGCCGTAGCCGAAGGGGTGCTCCTCGCTGGCGGCGCGCTTGGCCTTCTTGCCGCCGATGAGCAGCAGGGCCTGGTTGCCGGAGTCGGCGAGGGAGTGCACGCCCTCGGCGAGCATCGACGACGAGCCGCTGAACGCGAAGGCCACGAACTTCGACGCGGCGATCGCGAGGTTGGCGCTCAGTGCCGCGACGATCGCCCTGGTTCCGCCTGAGGCGCTCATGTGTGCTGGGTGTCCCTTCCGTCGGTGCGTCAGGCGGCGACGGTGGCGCGGAAGACCGTGCCCTCGCCGCTGAGTTCGGTGTGCTCGCCGGCGCGGATCCAGCACGACTCGCCGGGGCCGAGGGCGAGCTCCGCGGCGGCGCCGCCGGACGGATCGGCGTCAGGGGTGCGCAGGCGTACCTCGCCCGCGGTGCACAGCAGGATCTGCGGGGCGTCGCGGTCGAGGGTGCGGGGGCCGGAGCCGGGGGCCAGGACGTAGCGGGAGAGCCGGAATTCGTCGATGGGCGCGGCGTACAGCTCCTCGCCGTCGGGGCCGGCCTCGGGGCGCAGGACGCCGGGGTCGCCGGCCTCGAAGCGGACGATGCGCAGGAGTTCGGGTACGTCGATGTGCTTGGGGGTGAGGCCGCAGCGCAGCACGTTGTCGGAGTTGGCCATGATCTCGACGCCGAGGCCGTCGAGGTAGGCGTGCGGGACTCCGGCGCCGAGGTAGAGGGCCTCGCCGGGCTGGAGGCGGACGTAGCTGAGCAGCATGGCGGCGATGACGCCGCGGTCGCCGGGGAAGTGGTGCGCGGCCTTGGCGTACGCGGCGTAGTCGGCGGCGTACGGGGTGCCGGGGGTCTCGGCGAGCCGGGCGGCGGCCTCGGCGGCGGCGTGCACGGTGCCGGCCATCTCGGCGGGGTCGGCGCCGAGGACGGCGGCGAGGACCTCGCGCAGCGCCCGGTCCTCGGGGTGGGCGCGCAGGATGTCGGCGTAGGGCACGAGGGCGTCGACGCCGAGCGCGTCGATGAGGGCGGCGGCCTCGGTCGGCCGGCGGAAGCCGCACAGGCCTTCGAAGGGCGTCAGGGCCACGAGCATCTCGGGCTTGTGGTTGGCGTCCTTGTAGTTGCGGTGCGGGGCGTCGATCGGGACACCGCGGGCCTCCTCGTCGGCGAACCCGGCCCTGGCCTGCGCGAGGTCGGGGTGGACCTGCATCGACAGCGGTGTGCCCGCGGCGAGCACCTTGAACAGGAAGGGCAGGCGCGGGCCGAAGCGCTTGACGGTGGCCTCGCCGAGTTCGGCCGCGGGGTCGGCGTCGATGAGCGCGTCGAGGGCCTCGGGGCCGGCGCCGCGGTCGAGTCGGGAGGGGGTGCCGGGGTGGGCGCCCATCCACAGTTCGGCCTGCGGCTCGCCGGTCGGCTCGGTGCCGAGCAGCGCGGGGATGGCGGTGGTGGAGCCCCAGGCGTAGGGGCGGACGGTGTTGCGGAGGCGGTTCATGCCGATCATGGTCTCTCGGTCGAGGCGACGGCCAGGTAAACGGCGGCGAAATCGGTCAGGGCGAGGATGTCCGCGGCAATGTGCAGGTCGCTGCCGCCGGGCGCGGCGATCTCGCTGAGCGGGGTGTCGTGGGCGTAGGCCTGCTCGCGGGCGGCCGGGGCGGCGGAGCCGGGCTGGTCGGGAGCTTCCTGGAGCAGCACGATGCGCAGCCGCAGCCCGTCGGAGTCCTCGACGCGGTCGCGGAAGAAGTCGTCGGCGTCGGCTGTGAGGGCGTGGCTGCCGGCCTGGAGCGGGCCGTGCAGGCCGAGCGCGGCGGGCAGTTCGGCGCTGAGGGCCGGCCGTCCGGCGCGGACGCCGAGGACGGCGGCGAAGCGGCGGGCGCAGGCCGCGGCGATCCGGCCCTGGCTCCACAGCAGCGGGAGGGCGTCGGCGAGTTCGGCGGCCAGCGTCTTGGCGGGGTTGGTGTAGGTGGCGACGGCCGGGCCGCAGCGGGCGGCGGTCGCGTCGAGGGTGTCGGCGAGCGCGTGGAGTTCCGCGGCGGGCGCGGTGACCAGGCCGAGCCGGTCGGTGAGGGCGAGCAGCGGGGTGAGCAGCGCCCAGAAGGCGCCGGTGTCGTCGCCCGGGTCGGTGGCGGCGTCCTGCGCGGTGTCGCCGGGGGCGGTGGCCGCGAAGGGCAGGGCGAGGCCGCGGACCTGCGCGACGGCGTCGGCGAGCGGCGCCTTGGCGGGGGTGACGGCCACTGCCGTGCAGCCGCGCCGGTAGGCCTGCTCGACCAGGTCGGTGAGGCCCTGTTCGGTGCCGCGCGGGGAGATCAGCACGAGCAGGTCGAGGGAGCCGGCCCAGCCCGGCAGCGTCCAGCGGGAGCGCTCGGGGCTGGGGCCGGTGGGGGCGAGCTGCTGCACCGGGCAGCTGCCGGACGCGAGGGCGGTGAGGAGGTCGGCGACGGCGGCGGCGTCGGGCCCGCTGCCGGCGACCATGACCGTGCGGGGCCGCCCGTCGGGCCGCAACTCGCCCAGGCCGGCCTCGTCGGCGAGCCGCAGCGCGGTGCGGACCCGGGCGCCGGCGGCGGCGACCCCGCGGAGCAGCCCGTGGGTGTCGGCGCGGGCGAGGCTCTCGGGGTCCTCCAGCAGCGACTCGTCGAACAAGGCGGTCTCCGTGGGTCGGGTGCGGGCGGGGCCGGGTGCGGGGCGGCGCTCGCACGGGGCGCTCCGGCGCGCGCGGGCGGCCGAAACGCCTCGGGCGACCGGCCGCGGCGGCGACGCCCGGACAGTGGCGGGCGGGACGGCTCAGCCGGGGCGGCGGGCCTCGTCGACCAGCAGCACCGGGATGTCGTCCTTGACCGGGTAGGCCAGACCGCAGTCGGCGGAGGTGCACACGAGCTCCGCCGCGTCCTCGTCCTCGCGGAGCGGGGCGTGGCAGGCCGGGCAGACGAGGATGTCCAGAAGGCTGGCTTCCACGAGCGGCATGTGCGGTGTCCTCCGGGCGGTGTGCGGCCGGCGGTGACCGGCCGGGCCGTGTACGGGCGCGGGGTGCGCGGGTCTGGCGCGTCCCCGCTGCCGGGTAGGTGCCCCGGCGTGTGCCCGCCAGCCTATAGCCGCGCCCCTGACGGGGACACAGGACGGGTCGCCGGGGGCGCGGTGTGGCGGGCGGCGGGCCGTCGGGTCAGCCGCGGACGAGGGCGAGGACCTGGTCGCGGATGCGGGCGACTGCGGCGGGGTCGGCCGCCTCGACGTTGAGCCGCAGCAGCGGCTCGGTGTTGGAGGCGCGGAGGTTGAACCACCAGTCGGCGGCGCTGACGGTGAGGCCGTCGAGGTCGTCGAAGGTGACGCCCTCCTGGCCGGTGAAGGCGGCGCGGACGGCGGCGGTGCGGCCTGCCTGGTCGGCGACGGTGCTGTTGATCTCCCCGGAGGCCGCGTAGCGGTCGTACGCGCCGACCAGGGCGGACAGCGGGCCGTCCTGGCCTCCGAGGGCCGCGAGCAGGTGGAGGGCGGCGAGCATGCCGGTGTCGGCGTTCCAGAAGTCGCGGAAGTAGTAGTGCGCGGAGTGCTCGCCGCCGAAGACGGCCCCGGTGGCGGCCATCTCCTGCTTGATGAAGGAGTGGCCGACGCGGGTGCGCACGGGGACGCCGCCCTGCTCGGTGACGACCTCGGGGACGGTCCGCGAGGTGATCAGGTTGTGGATGATCGTGGCGCCGGGGTGCCGGGCCAGCTCGCGCGCCGCGACCAGGGCGGTGACGGCGGACGGTGAGACGCCCTCGCCGCGCTCGTCGACGGCGAAGCAGCGGTCGGCGTCGCCGTCGAAGGCCAGGCCGATGTCGGCGCCGGTGTCGCGGACGCGCTGCTGGAGGTCGACGAGGTTCTTCGGGTCGAGCGGGTTGGCCTCGTGGTGGGGGAAGGTGCCGTCGAGCTCGAAGTACATGGGCACGAGGTCGACGGGCAGCCCGGCGAGCACGGTCGGCACGGTGTGGCCGCCCATGCCGTTGCCCGCGTCCACGACGACCTTCAGCGGGCGCATGCCGGACAGGTCGACGAGCGAGCGCAGGAAGTCGGCGTAGTCGCCGAGCACGTCCCGGTCGGTGACAGTGCCGGGGGTGGCGGCGCCTGCCGGGACGCCGGTCTCCAGCCACTGCTCGGCGAGCGCGCGGATGTCGGTGAGCCCGGTGTCCTGGCCGACGGGCGCGGCGCCGGCGCGGCACATCTTGATGCCGTTGTACTGCGCCGGGTTGTGGCTCGCGGTGAACATGGCGCCGGGCAGGCCGAGCCGCCCGCTGGCGAAGTACAGCTCGTCGGTGGAGCACAGCCCGATACGGGTGACGTCGGCGCCGCGTGAGGCGGCGCCGCGTGCGAAGGCGTCGGACAGCGCGGGGGACGAGGGCCGCATGTCGTGGCCGACGACGATCGCGTCCGCGCCGGTGACGGTGGCGAAGGCGGCGCCGAAGATCTCCGCGAGCGGGGTGTCCCACTGGTCGGGTACGACTCCGCGTACGTCGTAGGCCTTGACCAGCTGCGACAAATCGGCCACTGCACACCTCTGCTGTACGGATCACGGACGGTGCGGGTCACGCACGTCGGGCGGCGCCCGGCGCGGGGCCCGGACGGGGCCGCGGCGCTGTGCCGCGGTGGCCCCACAACCTACCCCGGGGGACCCGGGCGGGCGGGTTGAGGGCTACTCCGGCGAGCGCAGCACCCGCAGGTGGCCGCGGCGGGCGACCTCCAGCGGGTCGATGTCGCGGGCGCCGGGCCGGGCGCGCTCCTGCGGGCGGGCGGCCTCGCGTACGGCGTTGGCAAGCGCTTCCAGGTCGTCGCCGCTGGGCCGCACCGGGCCGGTGTCGACGGCGAGCCGGACGACCTCCCAGCCGCGCGGCGCGGTCAGCCGCTCGGAGTGCTCGGAGCACAGGTCGTAGCAGTGCGGCTCGGCATAGGTGGCGAGGGGGCCGAGGACGGCCGTGGAGTCCGCGTAGACGTACGTCAGCGTCGCGACGGCGGGGCGGCCGCAAGCGGTGCGCGAACAGCGACGTACAGGGCTCACGACGTTGGACGGTACCGCACTCTTGAGCGGGCCGCGACGACTCTCCGCAGGCTCACCCGGTCGTGTCGTGGCGGCGCCCCTACCCGGGGCACGGATGCCGCCGCCGCACTGGCCTGCGGCGATACGGCGGGGGCCGGTGGCGGGCGGGGACACGGCGCGGACGGACGTGACGGCGGCACGTGCCACCGCGGGGGCTCCGGCTGGCGCGTTTCCGTCACTTTCATGGCCTGATGCGGTCTGATCCCCGGCGCGCGATGACGATAAGGGGGCCGCGGTCGCCCGCGGTGTCCGCGGGCCGCGACACCGGTGCGGACCGGGAGCTAGGCTCACGCTGATGGACAGTACGGTTCCGCCTCCCTCCGACCCGCGTCCGCGGCATCGCGACCGGCACGGCCGCGGCATGCGCGGGCCCATCGCACCGCCGCAGGTGCCGCTCGCGGTGTCGCGCGCCGACGCGTTCGACGACCTGGTCAGGGATGCCGCCGACCGGCTGGAGCGGCGCTGGCCGCAGCTGGCCGACGTGGAATTCGCGGTGCAGGAGGTGCCCTGGCCGCAGGACGGCCCGGGTACCGACGGCGAGGCGGTGCCGCTGGGGCGGCTGGTCGGCGCGGACAAGGGGCGGCCGAACCGGATCGTGGTCTACCGGCGCCCGGTGGAGATCCGCGCCAAGAGCCGCGACGAGCGGGCGCTGCTGGTGCACGAGGTGGTCGTGGAGCAGGTCGCGGAGCTGCTCGGGCTGTCCCCGGAGAACGTCGACCCGAAGTACGGCGAGGACTGAGGCCGCCGCGCGTGTGACGCGGCTGTGTGCCACGGCGTGGCAGTGTGCCACGGCGCTGCAATGTGCCACGGCGTGGCAGTACACCGGTCCGCGCGCCCCTTCCCCGGGGCGCGCGGCCGCGGGCTACCTGCCGAGGATCTTCAGGTCCGGCGCGGCCTGCGGCACCTGGACCGTGGAGCGGTCGTCCGACATCGGCTGGATGGTGAACATGGGCACCCCGTCCAGCGGGAGCGCCAGCTCGCGTGAGGCGTACAGGGTGCCGCCGGAGAGCCGTTCGACGGTCACCGGGAAGGAGTCCTTGCCGGGGACGGGGGCGAGGAGCTGGATCGCCGTGGTGGTGCCGGCCTTGACGACGACGGTGCGCGACACCGGCGTGCCGCCCGCCTTGCCCGGCGACGAGGTGACCTTGACGCGGGTCTCCTTGTCGGGGGCGGTCAGCGCGAGCGTGGAGGCCTTGTCGCGGTTGTCGGCGGCGGTGGCACGGGTGCCGACGGCGGCGGTCGCGGGCAGGAACGCCAGCTCCTGCTTGCCGGCCTTGCCGCGGGTGACGACCAGGCCCGCGACGACCGGCACGGGGCTGTGCGCCTTGCTGGAGGTGATCACCAGCGAGCCGGGGTCGCCCTTGGTGACGTCGCCCAGGTCGACGGCGGCGGTCATACCCGCTTTGACGTGCAGCGTCTCGTGGTCGGCCGGGGAGATCATGCCCGTGCTGGTGGCCAGCTTGAGGTTCAGGTCGGCGTCGTCGGAGCCGGTCGCGTAGGCGACGAGGCGGACGGAGACGGCGTCGGCGGGGATGCCGGGCATGACCAGCGTGTCGGCGGGTTCGGCGGCGGGCTGCAGCCAGTCGGCGCCCTTGCCGGCGGAGGTGGCCTGGATCGCGGCGCCGACGCGGCCGCTGCGGACGACGACGTGGACGGTCAGGTCCTGGACCTTCTGGGCGATCAGCGTCGACAGCAGCACCGGCTCGGCGCCCTTGCCGGGCACCGTGATGCCGTCGCCGGAGGACGCCTTGACCAGCCCGTCGGGGCCGTACAGCTCGACGTCCACGACGGCGGGGGTGTCGTCGGGGTCGACCAGGTGGAGGTAGTCCTGGCGGCCGTCGGCGGTGCTGGCGCCGGCGAACCAGAACTCGCTGTCGGGCGTGACGCAGGAGGTGCCGAGCAGTCCGCGGCCGGGTCCGGCGTCGACGACGGTGGTCTGGGCGACGCTCCAGCCGGGCGCGAGGGGCCCGTCGGCGGTGCCGATCAGGGCGGGCGCGTCGGGCTTGTCGGTGGTGTAGGCGACCGCCCTGCCGGTCTGCTTCAGCGGCGGCGACAGCGGTGCGGGCTTCGCCGCGGTGGTGAGCAGCTGGGCACTGCCCGGGGTGCCGGCGGTGGTGCCCGCGGGCTGGTCGGACAGCGACGCCGCCTGCGGGGTGAAGGACGCGTAGGTGGTGTCGGCGAATTCCGACGGGGAGGGCGACGGGCACACCGTCGTGGTGCGCTGCACCGGCAGCCGGGTCGAGGAGCCCGCGGGGGCGGCCGCCGTGTCGTCGCCGCCGTTCAGCGAGGCGGCGCCGACGAGGACGGCGAGGACGAGGACGGCGCCGCCCAGGGAGAGGGTGCTGCGGTTCACTGCTGGTCGCTCCCGTCGCGGCGGTGGTCGCCTTCTGCGTAGTACGTCCCGTCGTCGCGGTAGCCCGCGGGGTCGGTGCCGTAGCCGGGCTGCTGCCCGCCGTAGGGCGCCTGCTCGCCGTACCCGCCGTCCGGCTGCTGCCCGTAGGCGTCGTAGCCGGGCTGCTGGGCGCCCTGGGGGTAGCCGTACGGGTCGGCGCCGTAGCCGCCCTGCTGCTCGTAACCAGTGCCCTGGCCCGCGGGGTAGGGCTGCTGCTCCCACTGCTGCTGGCCGGCGGGGTAGCCGGCGTAGTACGGGTCGGCGTCCGGCGCGGCGCCGGGGGCGGGGACGGCGTACGGGTCGTAGCCGGCTTCGGAGGGCTCGTAGCCGCCCTCGGCCTCCTCGTAGGCCCCCTCGTAGCCCTGGGCCGGCTCGTACGGGCCCTGCGCGGGGTCGTAGGGCTCCTGCGTCCCGTCGTCGCCCGCGGCGGGCTCGGCGCCCTCCTGGGCGGCCGCGAGCGCGGCGGCCTCCGCTTCGGCGGCGGCCTGCAGGCGGCGGGCGCGGCGGCCGCCCTCGCCGCCCTGCGCGGGGATCTCCGCGGCGGCGGCCGCGGCGGCCGCGGCCTCGGCCTCCGGCAGGTCGTCGTCGATCTCGCGGCGCCTTCCGGGCAGCGCGAGCACGAGCACGACGAGCAGCAGGAAGGCCTGGACGCCCAGCCAGCCGATGTGGGTGACCGGTTCCTCGAACGTGACGTCGAGGCGGCCGCCGGACGCGGGCAGCTCGAAGCCCTGCGCCCATCCGTCGACGGTGGTCGGCGTCAGGCGGCTGCCGTCCAGGGTGGCCTGCCAGCCGGACGACGCGGAATCGGCCAGCCGCAGCACGCGCCCTTGCGGGCCCGCGGGCACCTTGGTGTGCGCCTCGATCAGGCCGGAGGGGACGGAGACCGGGGCGGCGCCCTTGGCGGTGATCGTCACGCGGGACACGGCGGTGTCGACGCGCCACAGCTCGCTGCCGTCGGCCTGGCTGACGCGGGAGAGGCCCGGCGTGCCGTCGAGGACGCGGCCCACCTCGCGGGGGGTGTCCTTCTGCGCCAGGACGTACCGCACGGCGTACTTGGCGAGCCTGCTGCCCTGGTCGGCGCCGGAGCCCGCGACGAGGTTGGCGACGAGCGAGTCGAGGTCGCGGTCGCGCGGGGCCTGGGCGGCGATCTCGGCGTCACCGATGTGCACGCCGGAGCCGCGCACCAGCGCGTACGAGATGTGGCCGGGCTTCCCGGTGAGCACGAGGGTGCGGGCGTGGTCGCTGGTGGTGGACTCCTCCGCGACGAACGCGGGCACCTGCTGCGGGTCGCGGCGGGCCAGCGGTCCGTCGGCGCCGTGCGCGACCCACGTGGCGGCGGCCAGCAGCGGCGCGGCCGCCGCGGCCAGCGCGACGAGGCCCGCGACGGGCTGCCGCCAGCCGAAGCCGCTCGCGGCGATGCGCTCGTTGGCGCCCTCCGCGCCGACCACCGCGGCGGACAGCAGCGCGAGGCCGTAGACGAGCGTGGCGGGCCCGGCCCAGGCGTGGCCGTTCTCGACGACGGCGAAGAGCAGGCCGGTCGCCGCGGCGGCCCACGCGGCGAGCACCGCGGTGCGGCGGCTGTCGCGCAGCAGCGCGGCGAGGGCGGCCAGCACGATGCCGACCAGCAGCACCCCGCCGGAGGCCTTGGGGCCGCCGGGGCCGAGCAGCGCCAGGTCGAGACCGGACACGCTCCCGCTGCCGTACGGCAGCCCGGCCTCGTCGAGCATCCGCCCGGGGTGCGCGAGCAGCGTCAGGGACCAGGGCGCGAGCAGCACCATCGGGGTGACCAGCAGCGCGGCCGAGCGCAGGAGGTGCGGGACGAGCAGCGCGCCGCGGCCCGTCGCCAGCCGCCACGCGAGGACGCCGGCGGCGAGAACCAGCGCAATGGGCCACGTGATCGGGGTGAAGGCCGTGGTGAAGGTGAGCATCAGGGCGAGTGCCCAGGTGGCGCGCCAGCTCGGCCGGGCCCCGCGGTCCAGGGCCGCGGCGCCGAGCTGCAGTCCGGCGGAGGCCACGGCGGCGCGCGCCATCGGCGGCAGCAGGATGGCCAGCACCGCGGTGCCGAGCCGCCCGGTGGCGAGCGCGCCGGTGGCGGCGGGCAGGAAGGCGTACGCGACCGAGGCCCACGCACGGACCAGCCGGGATTCGGCCAGCGGGCGGGAGGCGAAGTAGGCGGCCACTCCGGCGAGCGGCACGGAGGCGACCAGCAGCAGGGTCAGCGTCAGGCTCGTGGAGCCGAACAGCACGGTCGAGAAGAGCCCGAGGACGGCGAGGTACGGCGGTGCCGACTCGGTGCCGCCAGTGCCGAGCGCGTGCCACGAACCGGCGTAGCTGCGCCACAGGTCGGAGGCGCCGGAACCGGCGGGCAGCAGGGCGCCGCCGTAGAGGGTGCCGCCGCCGAGCAGCGAGCGGCAGGCGGCGAGGGAGACGACGAGCAGCACCACGAAGAGCATCGGGCCGGGTTTGCGGGCGATGCGCTTGAGGCGCGCGAACTGCTCGATCTCCAGGAAGTCGCCGTCCTCGTCACCGGGTCCCGACTCGATGGCGCCGCCGTGCCGGCCGGCGGCCGCGGCGGAGGCGTCGGCCCGGCCGGCGATGTTGCTGACGACCTGGTCGACGGTGGCGCGCACGGTCGCGCCGGGCGGCGGGAAGAGCGGGCGCAGCTCGGCGGGTTCGACATTGCCGCGGCCGCGCGCGCGGCGGGCGCCGAGCAGGCGTCCGGGGCGCACCAGCACGCCGAGCAGGCCGACGATCTCGTCGACGGCCTGGCCGGGCACCTTGCCGACGAGGTAGGCGAGGGTGCGCAGCAGGGTGCCGACGACGATGCGCAGCGCCACGTAAGGCAGCAGCGGGCCGCGGGTGTTGGCCAGCAGGGTGTAGACGGCGCCGGCCTTGTCGACGCGGTGCGGGTTGACGGCCGAGCGTCCGGCGCAGTCGACCGGGCGGCGCTCCCGGGAGGCGGCCTCGGCGTGCCACAGCACGGCGTCGGGGGCGACGTAGACGCTGTGCCCGGCGGCCTGGGCGCGCCAGCAGAAGTCGACGTCGTCGCGCATCAGGGGCAGCCGGCGGTCGAAGCCGCCCAGCGCCTCCCACACGTCGCGGCGCACCAGCATGCCCGCGGAGGACACCGAGAGCACCTGGCGGACCTGGTCGTGCTGGCCCTGGTCCTGCTCGCGGCGCTCCAGGGCCGTCCAGCGGCGGCCGCTGCGGGCGATGCTGACGCCCACTTCGAGCAGCTGCCTGCGGTCGTACCAGCTGCGCAGTTTGGGGCCGACGACGGCGGCCGACGGGGTGCTGTCGGCGATCCGCAGCAGGGCGGACAGCGCGCCGGGGTCGGGCTCGCAGTCGTCGTGCAGCAGCCACAGCCACTGCACGGGCTCGCCCTGCCGCGACTGCCCGGCCGCGCCGCCGTCGCCGAACGGGTCGTCGTCGGGGTCGGTGTAGGGGTCGTCGTTCCACTGCCGGCCGACGGGGTCCCAGCCGCCGGCGCGCGGGGCGAGGTAGGGCAGGTCGTCGGCGGTGAGCGGGACGGCGGTGCGGACGCACTCGTCGACGGCCGCGCCGAAGGACGTGCGCCGGGCGAGGTGCAGGACGCGCTGGTCGCCGAGGGATTCGGCGAGCAGCCGTGCGGAGTCGTCGGCGCTGCCGGTGTCGGCGGCGACGACGTCCTGGACGGGACGGTCCTGGGTGAGCAGACCTGCGAGGGCCTTGGGCAGCCAGCGGGCCCCGTCGTGTGCGACCAGCACGGCGGTGACGACATGGCGCGGGAACTCAGGGGTGCCGGCCGGATGGACGGCCGGTGCTGGGCTGTTCACGGACATCGAGGTTTCGGCCCCGGTTCGCTGGACTGCGGTGGACGCCGGTGCCCGCGTACTGCGGGGGTGGCGTCTCGGACGGCCCCCCACACTAACGGCTCACACGGGTGCCACCGCCTGACGGGAGTCCGGAGCGGGAACGACGGCAGCCCGCCCGGCGTGCGCGGGGGCATGCCGGGCGGGCTGCGGAGCGGGTGGCCCCGGCCGCCGGCCGGGAGCGGCCCGCGGGCGTCCGGCCGCTGGTCAGGGGGCCGGGACGGGTACGCGGGCGGATGCGTCGGCGGTCAGACGACGCCCTTCTTCAGACGGCGGCGCTCGCGCTCGGACAGGCCGCCCCAGATGCCGAAGCGCTCGTCGTTGGCGAGGGCGTACTCAAGGCAGTCGGAACGGACTTCACACGCGAGGCAGACCTTCTTCGCCTCACGTGTGGAACCGCCCTTTTCGGGGAAGAACGACTCCGGGTCGGTCTGCGCACACAGGGCGCGCTCCTGCCAGCCGAGTTCCTCGTCGGCCTCCTCGGCCAGCAGCAACTGGAACTGCTCGGTCATGCGCGCCCCTCGTCTGTCGTGCTTCCCCGTGGTGTGGGCCGTCCGCGCGTGCGGCTGAACGACACGAGTGAAATTACAAGTGCGGCGATCCGGGCGAGTCAAGCCGAGATCTGCTATTGAGCCCGTTATTCACTCCGCTGAACCAAGACGTAACGGTAAGTGCTGTAATCAGAACAAAAGCCCGGAACCGTCAACCGTCGTCCGGTCGTCCAACCCTCACACCCCGTCAGACGCTGCGGCTGTGCGCCGCGTTCCGCCCGTACGGATGAAGGGGTGCGGATCACATTTCGATCACAGGAACACCCGCCCGAGGAGACCGTTCGACCGCGTGCGCGACGGTGCCGCGGCGGCCGGACGAATTCCCCCGGGGCCGGCGCGTCCGACAATCGGAATGCCATGGACGTACGGGGTCACGGTTGTCGCTGCACCTATCCCCACACCCCCGAGCACAAACCTTTCGGCATCGCGGGGCGCCTGATCAGGTGAAAGAAGGGCGACAAACCGGACATTCATTTGACAGCAGGTCCCCTCGACCGGTCTCCTTGACACATGCCTGCCGAGCCCCACGTGACGACCCGGACCCGCCGCCGCGCGTCCTGCCGTGTCGCGCTCGCGCAGAACTGCTGTTGTCCCTGCCGCTGTCGCTGAGCCCCGCCCGGGGCCGCGCCGCCCGCACCCGCGGCCCAGGCGCCTCACCCACGCCACTCGCGCACACCTCCAGGGACACCCGTCACATGTATGCCGCGCACCCCGCTCACCTGCCGTCCGAGCACCCCGCCCGCACCGCGCTCCCCGCGCCCTCCGGCGCGGCCGACGCCTACGGCGCGTACGGCCCGGCGGTGTCCGACGTCGCCATCGCCGGCGACCCGCTCGCCCTGCCGCACCTGCTGCCGCCGGTGCCGCAGCACCCCGCCACGGTGGCCGACTTCGCCGGGCTCGCCCGCGCCGTCGCGGCCGACCGCGCGCAGTGGGAGCCGCTGGTCCGCTACGACGCCACCACCCGCTGGTACGCCCGGCTGCGCACCGGCCCCGGCTACGAGGTGTGGCTGCTCAGCTGGCTCCCCGGCCAGGGCAGCGGCCTGCACGACCACGGCCCCTCCTCCGGCGTGCTGACCGTGCTCGCCGGCAGCCTGCGCGAGAGCGCGCGCGGCGCGACCGGGGCGGCGGTCCGGGTGCTCGGCGCGGGCGCGCAGCGCGCCTTCGCGCCCGGCTACGTGCACGAGGTCGTCAACGACAGCCTGGAACCCGCGGTCAGTCTGCACGTCTACTTCCCCGGCCTGACCGAGATGACCCCGCAGCGCTGCAACTCCCCGGCGGCCGCCGCCGTGCCGCAGCCCGCCCGCTGAGCCGCACACCGCCACGGGCCGGTGCCCGTACGGACGCCGGGCGCGGGCTGCAAGACTGGGGCCCATGCGAATCGTGGTTCTGGCCGGAGGAATCGGCGGGGCGCGCTTTCTGCGCGGCCTGCTGGCAGCGGCGCCGGAGGCGGAGATCACCGTCGTCGGCAACACCGGAGACGACATCCATCTGTTCGGTCTGAAGGTCTGTCCCGACCTCGACACCGTGATGTACACCCTCGGCGGCGGCATCCACGAGGAGCAGGGCTGGGGCCGGGCCGACGAGACCTTCACCGTCAAGGAGGAACTGGCCGCCTACGGCGTCGGCCCGGAGTGGTTCGGCCTGGGCGACCGGGATTTCGCCACGCACATCGTGCGCACCCAGATGCTCGCCGCCGGTTACCCCCTCAGCGCGGTGACCGAGGCGCTGTGCGCCCGCTGGAAGCCGGGCGTGCGACTCATCCCGATGTCCGACGACCGGGTCGAGACCCACGTCCTGGTCGAGACCGACGGCGAGCGCCGGGCCGTCCACTTCCAGGAGTACTGGGTACGGATGCGCGCCGCCGTCCCCGCGCACGCCGTCGTGCCGGTCGGCGCGGACGCCGCCAAGCCCGCGCCCGGGGTGCTGGAGGCCATCGCCGAGGCCGACGTCATCGTCTTCCCGCCGTCCAACCCGGTGGTGAGCATCGGCACGATCCTGGCCGTGCCCGGCATCCGGGAGGCCATCGCCGAGGCCGGGGTGCCCGTCGTGGGCCTGTCCCCGATCGTCGGGGACGCGCCCGTGCGGGGCATGGCCGACAAGGTGCTGGCCGCGGTCGGCGTGGAGTCCACCACCGCCGCGGTGGCCGCGCACTACGGCTCGGGCCTGCTCGACGGCTGGCTCGTCGACACCGTCGACGCCGGGGCCGTCGCCGAGGTCGAGGCGGCCGGCATCCGCTGCCGCGCCGTACCGCTCATGATGAGCGGCCCGGAGGCCACCGCGCAGATGGCCCGCGAGGCCCTCGCGCTCGCCGCGGAGGTGCGGGCATGAGCGCGCCGCGGATCGAGGTCTTCGCCCTGGACGGCATCGGCGAGGTCAGGGCGGGCGCGGACATCGCCAAGCTCGTCGCCGCCACCGGTGTGCGGCTCGTGGACGGCGACATCGTGCTCGTCACGTCCAAGATCGTCAGCAAGGCGGAGGGGCGGCTGATCGCCGCGGAGGACCGCGAGGCGGCCATCGACGCCGAGACGGTGCGGCTCGTCGCACGCCGCGGCGGCACCCGCATCGTGGAGAGCCGGCACGGCTTCGTTATGGCCGCGGCGGGCGTCGACGCGTCCAACACCGCGCCGGGCACCGTGCTGCTGCTGCCGGAGGACCCCGACGCCTCCGCCCGCGCCATCCGCGCCGGGCTGCGCGCCGAACTGGGCGCGAACGTCGGCGTCGTCGTGACCGACACCTTCGGGCGGCCCTGGCGCGAGGGCCTCACCGATGTCGCGATCGGCGCGGCAGGCGTCGCCGTCCTCGACGACCTGCGGGGCGCGCAGGACAGCCACGGCAACCCGCTCGCCGTAACCGTCACCGCGACCGCCGACGAACTCGCCGCCGCCGGGGACCTCGTGAAGGGCAAGGCGAGCGGCCGCCCCGTCGCCGTCGTCCGCGGCCTGGGCCGCGCGGTCCTCCCCGCCACCGCGGAGCCGGAGGCCGACCCCGGGGCCCGCGCGCTGGTACGGGACGCCGCCAACGACATGTTCCGGCTCGGCACCTCCGAGGCCGTCCGCGAGGCGGTGTCGCTGCGGCGCACCGTACGGGACTTCCGCGACGAGCCCGTCGACCCCGCGGCCGTCCGCCGCGCCGTCGCCCTCGCCGTCACCGCGCCCGCCCCGCACCACACCACACCCTGGCGCTTCGTCCTGCTGGAGACCCCGCAGGTGCGGACGCGGCTGCTCGACGCGATGCGCGACGCCTGGGAGGCGGACCTGCGGCGCGACGGCTTCTCCGAGACCAGCATCACCAAGCGGCTGCGCCGGGGCGACGTCCTGCGCCGGGCGCCCTACCTGGCCGTCCCCTGCCTCGTCGCCGACGGCGCCCACCCCTACCCCGACGCCCGGCGGGCCGCCGCCGAACGCGAGATGTTCGTGGTCGCCACGGGCGCGGGCGTGCAGAACTTCCTGGTCGCCCTCGCGGGCGAGCAACTCGGCTCCGCGTGGGTGTCGTCCACGATGTTCTGCCGCGACGTGGTCCGCGAGGTGCTCGGGCTTCCGCCCGAGTGGGACCCGATGGGTGCGGTGGCCATCGGCCGGCCGGCCACTCTTCCGCCGCCGCGGGCCGCCCGGGGGGCGGAGGCGTTCATCGCAGTGCGATGAGCTTGCCGCTCGGGCTTGAGGGGTGAGCGGTTGCGCTGCCGCGCGGGGCACGTTTGCGCTGCCGCGCCGGGTGAGCGTTTTTAGGGGCGCGGGGAACTGCGCGCTCAGCCCCCACCGGGGCGCGGGTCGTCACCGACCCGAAGGGTCTCTTCGGTCCGATCCGGACCACCGGCCGGTGGTGGGTTGCTCGCGCAGTTCCCCGCGCCCCTGGTAGTTGCCCGGCGCGTAGCCGGACGCTCAGAAGCCGGGAGTCGGCGGGTTCGGGGCCAGGCGGGGGGCCTGGCGGGGTGGGGCCGGGGAGGCCAGGAGGATGAGGCGGGCGGCGCGGTGGCGCTGGCCCGCGTACGGCTCGAGAAGCGAAAGCATCGTCGCGTCGTCCGACCGCCGCGCTCCGGTGAGCGCGTAGCCGATGTGATGCGGCAGGTGCAGATCGCCGACGGTGACCGCGTCTGCCGCGCCGTGGCTGCGCTGCAAGGTCTCGGCCGCCGTCCAGGGGCCAATGCCGGGCACCGTCTGGAGGCGGGTGCTCGCCTCCTCCGCGGGCAGCGCGGCGAGCGCGTCGAGGCGGGCCCCGAGGCGTACGGCGCGCATCACGGTGGAGGCGCGCTTGTCGTCGACCCCGGCGCAGTGCCAGTCCCAGGACGGCACCCGCGCCCAGCCGCGCGCGTCCGGCATGACCCGCATACGGTCGCCCGCGGGCCCCGGCGCCGCTTCGCCGTGCTGGCGGAGCAGCAGCCGCCACGCGCGGTACGCCTCGTCCGTCGTGACCTTCTGCTCCAGCACCGACGGGATGAGCGACTCCAGGACGAGCCCGGTCCTGGTGAGCCGCAGCCCGGGATTGCGGCGGTGGGCGGCGTGCACGACGCGGTGCCGCGGGGTGAACGCCGCGGGGTCGTCGAGCCCGCCGAGCAGCGCGGGCAGCGCGTCCAGCAGCCAGGCCGCGCCGGGCCCCCACGCCTCCGCCTCCAGCAGGGCGGCGCTGCCGCGCAGCCGCAGGGTGCCGGGCCCCGCAGGCGTACGGCTGGCCCGCCACACCGTGCCGTCGCGGTCGATACGGAACGCCGGGTCGGCCGGGCCGCGGCGCAGCGGCATGAGCGTGCGGCGGACGTCGAGCGGCCCCTCCGGCGCCCAGGTGCGGCGCAGCCCCGTATCCGTCCGGGGCGCGGGCACGGCGCCGCCGGAACGCGGGGCTGGGGAGGGCGAGGGCACCCGCCGAGGGTAACCGGCCGGGGCGGGGCGCACGGCCGGTAGCCTGACCGGCGTGACGTCACCCACCCCGGACACCCCCGCCGGCCTGCTCACCGCCGCACTCCGCACGGACCCGGCGCGGCCCTTCCTCACCTTCTACGACGACGCGACCGGCGAGCGCGTCGAGCTGTCGGTCGCGACCTTCGCGAACTGGGTGGCCAAGACCGCGAACCTGATCCAGGACGACCTGGGCGCGCAGCCCGGCGACCGGCTCGCGCTGCTGCTGCCCGCGCACTGGCAGACGGCGGCGTGGGTGCTCGCGGGCTTCTCCACCGGGGTCGTCGTCGCGCCCGGCGCGGATCCCGCGGGCGCGGACCTCGTCGTCACCGGTCCCGACACGCTCGACCAGGCACGGGCCTGCCCCGGCGAGCGGGTGGCGCTCGCGCTGCGCCCGCTCGGCGGACGCTTCCCGCAGCCGCCGGCCGGCTTCCTCGACTACGCGGCGGAGGTGCCGGGGCAGGGCGACCGTTTCGTGCCGTACGCGCCGGTGGGCGCGGACGCGGAGGCCCTCGAACTGCCCGGCGAGGGCACGCTCACCGCCGGTGAGGTGGTGGAGCGCTCCCTCGCGTACGGGCTGGCGCCCGGGGCCCGGGTCCTCTCCCGCCTGCCCTTCACCTCCTGGGAGGGCCTCGCTGCGGGCCTCCTCGCGCCCCTCGCCTGCGGCGGCTCCGCCGTCCTCTCCCGCCACGCGTCCGCCCTCACCCCGGAGCAGCTCGCTGCGCGCGAGGCGATGGAACGCACGACGCTCACGCTCTGATTGCGGGGTTCGGCTTCCCGCCGCGGGGGTGCCCGCGCCTGGCGGCGCGGGGTTTGCCCACCCGCACCACCCGTGCAGGTAAGACGTCCTCTGACGGTCCTCCAGTGGGACCGCACCACCGTCGGCGGCAAACCCGCCGTACAACCCGGAGGGGGACGGTGCGGGGTGCCCCCGCAGGAATGCGCTTCCCCATACCTCACCAATACCTGAAGAGGGCGAACGCGCATTCCGAGGAGGTGCCCCGTGCCGGCACCCGACCCCACCCACCGCACGGAGTGCGCAATGCCCCGCCGGGCAACCCGGGGGCGAGGAGCGGTTGCGCGTGCAACCAATTCGCGGATTCGACCGTCTGAACGAGTAGCGCGCGTACATGCGGGCCCGGCATGCCGGTTGTGCGAGGGATGGGCGGGGACGTGACATCGTCAGCAGAGCCTCCGGAGGAAAACGCGGAGGACGCGGCGCAGCCGGAAGCGGACGCCCCCGAGACACCGGCCGAAACACCCCCCGAGGCCCCCGCCGAAGCTCCCGCGGAAGCCGAAGCCGAAGCCGAAGCAACCGTCGGCCCCGAACCCGCGGCCAAGCCGCGAGGGCGCTACCGCTGGCTCAAGGTCGTCGGTGTGGTCACCGCCTTCTTCGTCCTGCTCGGCGCCGCAGGCCTGTGGTATCTGTACCAGCAGCTCAACGGCAACATCACCACCGACCACGTCACGGAGAACGAGCTCCAGGCGCACGCGTCGGAGCGGCCCTCGCAGGGGCCGACGTCCGCCGAGAACATCCTGCTCATCGGCTCGGACAACCGCGGCGACGGCAACGGCAAGTACGGCGAGGACAGCGGCACGCAGCGCTCCGACACGGTCATCCTGCTGCACATCGCGGCGGACCGGCACAGCGCCACCGCGATGAGCATCCCGCGCGACCTGATGGCGCAGGTCCCGGCGTGCACGAAGCCGAAGGGCGGGGAGACCCGGCCGAAGTTCGAGCAGTTCAACTGGGCCTACGAGTTCGGCGGCGCCGCCTGCACCATCCGCACCGTCGAGGACATGACGGGCATCCGCATCGACCATCACCTGATCGTGGACTTCTCGGGCTTCAAGAAGATCGTGAACGCCATCCACGGCGTCGACGTGTGCCTGCCCGAGCCCGTGCACGACAAGCAGGCGCATCTGGACCTGCCCGCCGGGCGGCAGACCCTCAACGGCGAGCAGGCGCTCGGCTACGTACGCGCCCGGCACGGGCTGGGCGACGGCAGCGACACCGGGCGCATGGACCGCCAGCAGGGCTTCCTGGGCTCGCTGTTCTCGAAGGTGACGAGCAACGGCGTGCTGCTGAACCCCACGAAGGTGTATCCCGTGCTGAGCGCCGCGACCTCCTCGCTGACCGCCGACCCCGGGCTGGACTCGCTCCCCGAGCTGTACGACCTGGCGCGCGAGGTGCAGGGGATACCGGCGGACAAGCTGAACTTCCTGACGCTGCCGAGGGAGCAGTACGTCCTCGACCACAACCGCGACCAGCTCGAACAGCCCGCCGCCGACAAGCTGTTCGCGACGCTGCGCGACGACCTCCCGGTGACGGTGACCGCGGACGGCCACCCGGGCTCCGACTCCGGAAAGAGCTCCGGGAAGGGCTCCCCGACGACGTCGGACACGCCCACCGCCACCGGCACCACCGCGCCCACCTACCGCGGTACGACCGCGGCCGCCGACATCTGCGGCAAAACCACGAAGTGAGGCGATGAACTAAGGTGAGCGCTCAGCCGGCCGTGGAGGGAGGACCCGACGACCGTGAGCACCGAGGAGTCCGGGTACATCGACCCCGCTGACCAGTGGGTGCTGGACCCGGAGACGGGGACGTACCAGCTGCGGCTCGACGTGCCGCAGCAGCCGTACCAGCCGTCGGAGCAGCAGGGGTTCGCACCCGGCGGCGACGCGTACGGCAGTGGCGGCCACGACGGTTACGGCGACAACGGCGGCTACGGCTACGGCGGGCACCCGGTGGCCGCGGGTTACGGCGGCATGGCCGAGCCCCCCGCGCAGGACGCCTACCGGGCCCCCGAGCCGCCCGGCTACGCCCCTTACGAGGTCCCCGACGTACCCGCGGCGTACAGCGGCTACGACGGCTACGAGGCCCCCGACACGCCCGACGCCCCACCGGCGTACGGCGGTTACCAGGCCCCCGACGCCCAGGAAGCCCCCGACACGCCCGACGCCGAAGCCGACGCCGACGCCGACGCCGACGCCGACGCGTACGACACCGGCACCCAGCCCCCCGTACCGGAGCGGACCGCACCCGTACCCGCGCCCGCGCCCGGCGGCAGGCGGGCCGCGCGGCAGGCGCAGAAGCGCAGGCCCGCCGGGCTGCCGCTCAAGGGCGGGCCCAAGGTGTGGGGCGCGGCGGGCGCCGCGCTGCTGGTCTGCGTCGTCGTGGGCGTCGCCACGCTCGGCGGCGGTGGCGGGGGCGGCAGCATGCACACCGTCGACGTCGGCTCGGCCGGCAGCAAGACCCCGACGCACACCGGTGCGATGAACGTCCTGCTGCTGAGCGCCCACCCGGCGGCGGGTTCCGCGGACTCCGCGGTGCTCGTGCACCTCGCGGCGGACCGCGGCAGTGCGACGGCGCTGGCGATCCCGTCCACCCTGCGCACGGACATCCCGGACTGCCCCGGTTCCGGCGGCAAGGGGACGGTCGGCGGCGCCAAGGGCCAGCCGTTCTCCGCGGCGCTCGGCGGCGGGCGGGACGCGGGCTGCGCGCTGCTGACCGTACGGCAGCTGACCAAGCTCGCGGTCGACCACGTCGTGATGGTCGACTACACGGCGGCCAAGGGCGTGAAGGGCGTGGCCGCGGGCGACACCTGCGTCGACCGCACGGTCACGGTGCCGCGCACGCTGACCGCGCTCGCGAACGGCAAGCCCGGCGCCCTCACCGCGGACACCCCGGTCGGCACCCCGGAGACCCTCAGCAACGTGGCCGCCGCGCTCGGCGCGATCGACCCGAAGAACACCACCTTCCTCACGCTGCCGGCCGTGAACGGCGCGCCGGACCCGGACAAGGCGCCGCAGGTCTACGCGCTGCTGGCCAACGACGTCTCGCTGTCGGCGGCGGCGAAGCCCGCGGCGCCGGATCCGAAGCTGGTGGGGAAGAAGGCGGTGCCGCACGAGACCCGGGTGATGATCTACAACGGCACGGGCGTCTTCGGCGCGTCCCAGGACGTGCTGGCCTGGCTCCAGACCACCCAGGGCGTGGACCGCTCCACCAACGGCGGTGACGCGCATTCCAAGGCGGCGAAGACGACGCTGCAGTACGCCCCCAACCAGGCGGACCAGGCGCGCTCGCTCGCCGCGATGATGGGCCTGCCGGCCTCGGCCCTGGTCGAGGGGACGAAGGACGCGGCGCCGAAGGCCAACATGACGCTCACGCTCGGCGCCGACTACAGCGCGCCCGGTGTCCCGGTCGGCCCGCCGACCTCGGCGCCCAAGGGCGTGACCACCACCCCGGGGACCTCCGCCCACTGCTGAGCCGGCAGCTCCGCAGCGGGCACGCCCGGCGGGTGCCACAAGGGGTAGGCCTCGGGCGCCAGTTCGGACATCCGGGCAAAGTCTGATGAAAAGCTCCTGAAAAACCCCATCAATTGCAGCGGAATTGCGGGCTTTTGCCCGTTTCCTCGGGCAACGGATCTTTCCGTACGCCCTGTTCGTGTCACCCCGGGCGGCTACTGTAAGCGACTCGGCGGTTACCGGATGGAGGGCCCGAGCGACCGTGGACACGCAAGACGACACGCAAGACCGAGGTGGGATCGATCCGGTGGACCGGTGGCGGGCCGACCCGTACCGGCGGCGCCCCGCCACCCCCGAGCCGGGCCGGCGGCGGGCCCGCGGCCTGCCCCGGCAGACCGGCCGGGCCGCGGGCTTCCCCCCGCGGCCCGCGGCGCCCCCGGACCGGATGCCGGGCCCGCGCGACCGCGGCCCGGCGGCAGCACCGCCCCGGCGCGGCGGACCGGGCCGGGACGGAGGCCCGCGGCGTGACGGAGGCCCGCGGCGTGACGGAGGCCCGCGACGGGGCAGGGGCACGGGCCGGGGCCGCTCCGGGCGGCTGTCGCGGCGCCGGAAGGCCCTGCTGTGGGTCGCCGCCTCGATGGGGCTGGTCCTGGTGATCGTGGGCGTCGGCGGCTACCTGGTCTACGAGCACTTCAACGCCAATCTGACCACCGTCGACGTCGGTGACGCAGGCAGCAAGGACGTGCTCGGCGACGGCCCGCTCAACCTGCTGGTCATCGGCACCGACAGCCGCCAGGGCCTGGGCGGCAAATACGGCGACCCGGACGACACCGGGCACGCGGACACCACGATCCTCTTCCACGTCTCGGCGGACCGCAGCAACGCGACGGCCATGAGCATCCCGCGCGACATCGTCACGTCCATCCCGGACTGCCCGACGCGGCAGCCGGACGGCACGGTCCGGACGATCCCCGGCACCGCGGCGGGGCTGACCACGCCGAAGTTCAACGAGAGCCTGGGTGTCGCCGGCCGGGACCCGGGCTGCACGATGCGGGCGGTGCGGCAGCTCACCGGGATCCCCGTCGACCATTTCATGATGGTCAACTTCGAGGCGGTCAAGACGCTGTCGACGGCGGTCGGCGGGGTGGACGTGTGCCTGGCCCGGCCGCTGGTGGACCCCAAGTCGCATCTGGACCTGTCGGCGGGCCGGCACCGTATCGAGGGCGAGCAGGCGCTGCAGTTCGTCCGGACGCGGCACGCGCTGCGCAACCAGAGCGACCTGGACCGCATCAAGCTGCAGCAGCGCTTCCTGGCGGCCATGATCCGGAAGATCAAGTCCAGCGGCAGCCTGACCGATCCGCGCAAGCTCTTCACCCTCGCCGACACCGCGACCAAGGCGCTCACGGTGGACAGCGCGATCGGCAGCGTCTCCCGGCTGACCAGCCTGGCCAGAGGGCTGTCCGGGCTGGACACCAAGCACATCACCTTCGTCACGCTGCCGGTCGTCGACAATCCCAACGAGCGCGTGCACGCCACCGTCGTCGTCGACCGGCCGCGCGCGCAGCGGCTGTTCAGCCTCGTCAAGGACGACGTGTCGCTGAGCGGCCACAAGAAGAAGAAGCACCGGACCGACCCCAAGCTCGTGGGCCCGAAGGCCCCGGCGTCCGACGTCCGGGTGCGGGTCTACAACGGCAGCGGCATCCTCGGCGCCGCCCGCGGCACGGTGGACTGGCTGCGCGGCACCCAGGGCGTCGGCGGCCCCGCGAACGGCGGCAACGCCCCCGTCCCCGCCGACCGCACCACGCTGGTCTACTCCCCCGCGCAGGCCGACCAGGCCCGAACGCTCGCGGCGCTGCTGGGGCTGCCCGGCTCGGCGCTGCAGCCCTCGCCGGGGACGCCCGGGGGAACGGACATGTCCCTCACCCTGGGCGCGGACTTCACCAGGGCCGGTGTGCCCGTCCCCGATCCGGACGCCGACGACCCGGACGACGACGCCGCCATGGACAAGACGCAGGCGGACGACGCGGCCTGCGTGAAATAGCCCCGCCCGGCTCCCCCGTACGGTCCGCCTGCGGGAACGCGTGACATACCCCACGGCACCCCCGGGAAACCCTTCCGTGATCCCCGTCGTGTTAACTCAGGGCCCGCGGATGCAACTCCGTACGCCCGGTCGCCGTCTGAGAGGAGGACGACCGAGTACCGACCGGACAGGGACAGGGGGAGGGTTCACTCATGCGAGACGGGGGAATGGGTGGTGGCGGCCAGGGGGCCGTACCGAACCCCGGTGACCTCGGCTGGGACGAGGGTCTGTACCGGGACGGCCCGCAGCCGTACCCGCCGCAGCAGCCCGCGCCCGGCCGGCAGCAAGGGCAGGTGCCGGGCCCGCGCGGCCCGTACGGCCCCGGTCCGGGTCACGCCCCCGGCCAGGCACCCGGCCGCATACCCGGCCAGGGCCCCGGCCCCGGCCGTGCGCCCGGGGGCATACCCGGCGGCCGCGACGGCAGCGACGGCTACGAGCGCGGCTACCAGGGCCACGACGGTGACGACGACGGCTACCGCGGCCCCGGGAGCGACGACGGCGGCTACGGGAACAGCGACGGCGGCGGCCCCGGCGGCCCCCCGGAGGAATCGCCCGCGGGGCCCGGCCACCGCGCCGGCGGCCACCGCAGGGGCGGCCCGCGGCGCAAGCAGCGCAGCCGCAAGCGCAAGGTGCTGCGCTGGACGGCGATCGGCCTCGCGGTCGTGGTGCTCGGCACCGCGGGAGCCGCGTTCGGCTACTACGAGTACCTGTCGGGCAAGATCCGCAAGGGCGAGCGGGTCAGCGGCAAGACCACGGTGACCAAGCCGAAGGCCAACGCCAACGGCACCTCGGCGATGAACATCATGATCCTCGGCTCCGACAGCCGGCTCAGCGACGAGGACAAGAAGCTGGGCGGCGCCGCCGACAGCTCGGGCGCCCGCGCGGACGTGATCATGATCGCCCATCTGTCGGCGGACCGCAGCAACATGTCGATCGTGAGCATCCCGCGCGACACCCGGGTCGACATCCCGGAGTGCGAGGATCCGAAGACCCACAAGAAGTACCCGCCGGTCAACCAGATCATCAACGCGTCGCTGGGCCGCGGCGGCCCGGGCTGCACGCTGGCGACCGTGCAGAACCTGACGAACGTCTACATCGACCACTGGCTGATGATCGACTTCGGCGGCGTGGTGAAGATGGCGGACGTGCTCGGCGGTGTCGAGGTGTGCGTCCAGCACAGCGTCTGGGACCGGCCGACCAAGTACATCGCGCACGGCGGCTCGGGCCTGAAGCTCACCAAGGGCAAGCACGTCATCCAGGGCAAGCAGGCCCTGCAGTGGCTGCGCACACGGGACGCCTTCGGCTCCGACGCCGGGCGCGCCGAGGCGCAGCACATGTACATGAGCTCGCTCATCCGCAGGCTGCGCGGCGAGAACCTCTTCACCAACCCGAGCCGGCTGAACAAGATCGCCACCACGGCGATGGGCGCCTTCGAGGTCTCCTCCGAGATCGGCACCCCGAAGAAGCTCTACGACCTGGGCATGGAGCTCAAGAGCATCCCGCCGGACCGGATGACGATGCTGACCATGCCGCACATCGCCGACCCGGAGGCCCCGGACGCGCACTACCTGCCCGCCGACAACGCGAGCACGGTGTGGTCGCTGGTGCGCAACGACGTCGCCATGGACGCCAACGGCAAGGCCAAGGCGCCCGGCACCGCGAGCGCGAGCCCGAAGCCGAGCGCCCCGTCGGGACCGCCCGCGGCGGCGCCGGCGGCCGTCCCGGTGTCGGTGGTCAACGGCACGGCGGGCACCGCGGGCAAGCCGGCGGTCGACCACCGCGCGACGGACATCGCGACGGCGCTCAAGACCGCGGGCTTCACCCAGGCCCGGCCGAGCCAGAACGCGGTCCCGAGCCCCGGCACCTCGGTCGTCTACCCGGCGGCCGACGGCGACCAGGGCAAGTCGGACGCGACGTCGGTCGCCAAGGCGCTGAAGATCCCGGTCAGCAACGTCAAGCCGTCCACCACCGCGCAGACGATCACCGTCACGGTGGGCGCGGACTGGACCAAGGGCACGGACTACAGCGCGACGCTGCCGAAGGCGGGCGGTGTGCCCGACAACGCCGACGCGGTGAACGGCGCCGACGACAGCAAGTGCATGCCGATCCAGCCCATCTACCGCTGGGCGGGCTGAGCCGGGGTGACGCGCACCATGTGCGGGGGCCCGCCGGAAGCTTCCGGCGGGCCCCCCGCACATGTGCGTACGGTGTCACGCGTCCGCGGGCGCGGCCTCCTGCGCGTCGGCCCGGACGGCGGGGCGGCGGCTCGCGATGACCCGGCGGGCCAGCGAGCGCGGGCTGGTCAGGAAGCCGTAGCCCCAGCACATGTGCATGGTGGCCAGCGCGAGCGGGATGCGCAGCCGGGCTGCCGCGGACAGGCCCTTCCCGGCCGGCAGCGAGCCGACGGTGATCGCGGCGAGGTAGCCGGCGGGCACCACGAACGCCCACGGGGTGAGCGCGGCGCCGACGACGATCCCGGCGGCGTTGGCCAGCAGCGCGGCGGGCGCGGCCAGGTAGCGCAGGTTGACCGAGCCGCGGTGGTAGCGGGTGACGACCCGGCGCCACCGCCCGTAGTCCTTGTACTGCTTGGCCAGGGTGCGCACGCTGGGCCGCGGGCGGTAGGAGACGCGCAGCTCGGGCGAGAACCAGATGAGGTGGCCGGCCTCGCGGATGCGGTAGTTCAGCTCCCAGTCCTGGGCGCGGATGAATTCCACGTTGTAGCCGTCCTGCTGCTCCAGCACCTCGCGCCGGAAGACGCCGAGGTAGACGGTGTCCGCGGGGGCGGCGGCGCCGCCGGTGTGGAAGGCGGCGTTGCCGACGCCGATCTTCGCCGTCATGGCCGCGGCGACGGCCTCCTCCCAGGCGTTCTCGCCCTCGGCGTGCATGACGCCGCCGACGTTGGCCGCGCCGGTCTCGTCGAGCAGCCGGACGGCGGTGGCGATGTAGTCGGGCGAGAGCATGCCGTGCCCGTCGACGCGCACCACCACCGGATGGCGGGAGGCCTTGATCGCGGCGTTCAGCGCGGCGGGGGTGCGCCCGGTGGGGTTGGGCACGGTGTGGACCCGCAGGTCCTCGGCGACCAGCTCCGCGGCGATGGCGTCGGTCCGGTCGGCCGACGGGCCCAGCGCGATGACGACCTCCAGCTCCCCCGGATAGTCCTGCTCCAGGATGTGCCGGACGGAGTTCCGCAGATGCCGCTCCTCGTTGAGGACCGGCATGATCACGGAGACGGCCGGGAGCGCGGGGTCGGGGGGCGTGTTCACGGCGTTCATGGCGGCAAACGTTACCGCCAACGGGGGACCCCAGCGCGTGGGGGCAAGGCTTACTGTCCTATTTATCCCTAGCCTGAACGGGTCCTGCCGTCCGTAACGCTGGGGAGGGATTCCCGTGCCGCCGACCAGCCGACACCCCACCACCGCCGTCCGGCCGCAGCCAGGGCGGGGGCACGGGCGGCGGGCGGCGCCCGGGGCACCCCGCAGGCCCGCGCCGCCGGGCGGAAGAGCCGCGCCGCGCGGGCGCCCGGCCCGGCGGCCGCCGATCCGGCTCAGCACCCGGATCGTGGGCGGCCTGGCGGTGCTGGTCATCACCGTGAGCGGAGTGGGCCATACGGTCGCCGCCTCGGTGAGCGGCGCGATCGGCCGGGTGGACGCGTTCGGCGGTATGCAGGACCGGCCGGACGGCAGCAAGGGCACGAACTTCCTGCTCGTCGGCACCGACGGGCGGGACGGCCTCGCACCGGGCCAGAAGCAGGCCTACCACCTGGGCGGGGCGCCCTGCCACTGCACGGACACGATCATGCTCGTGCACCTGTCGCAGGACCGCTCGCGGGTCGGCGTGGTGAGCATCCCGCGCGACACGTACGTCCTGCTCCCCGCCCCCGCCACCGACGCCGGGAACCGCCCGCCGCGCGACCCGGCCCGTGCGGCACGGGCCGGTACCGCCCGCGACCCCCGCCCGCCCGCCGCCCCCGCCGCGACGCACCCCGCCAAGCTCAACCAGGCCTACGCGCAGGGCGGCCCCCGCCTCACCGTGCAGACCGTGGAGCAGCTCACCGGTGTGCACGTCGACCACTACCTGGAGGTCGACTTCACGAGCTTCATGAAGACCGTGGACGTCCTCGGCGGTGTCCCGGTGTGCACCAGCAAGCCGCTCAAGGACGCCTACTCGGGGCTGAACCTGCCGGCGGGCACCACCGTCCTGAACGGCGGGCAGGCGCTCCAGTACGTGCGCTCGCGGCACACCGACCCGGCCGCCGACCTCGGGCGGATGCAGCGCCAGCAGCGTTTCGTCGCCCAGGTGGTGGGCAAGATCACCAGCGAGGGCATGCTCACCGACCCACTGAAGCTGAGCAAGGTCGTCTCCACGGTGCTCGGCTCGGTACGCGCCGACCAGGGCCTGGACACCGGCGACATGATCGGCCTCGCCCGCGCGATGAAGGGCTTCTCACCGCGCTCGTCGGAATTCGCCACCGTTCCGCTGAGCAGCAGCAGCGTCGAGGTCCCCGGCCTCGGCTCGACGGTGCGCTGGGACGCCGCGAAGGCCGGGAGGCTGTGGGCCGACATCCGCGCGGACCGGCCGCTCACCGCGCCCGGCCCGGCGCATCCCGCGACGCCCGCCGGGATTCCCGTCGCGGTGGATCCGGCGACGGTGCGGGTCGCGGTGGAGAACGGCACCGACGTACCGGGCCTCGCCGGGGACACGCAGCGGGCGCTGCACGCCACCGGCTTCGCCACCACCGGCACGCCGACGACGGCGCACACCCACGTACCGCACACGGTCATCCGCTTCGACCCGCGGTGGGGCGACCCGGCGAAGGCGCTCGCCGCGGCGCTGCCCGGCGCGCAGCTGGTGCCCGCGCCGAAGCTGGGCCCGGTGCTGCGGGTGACGCTGGGGCCGGACTTCGCGCTGGCCCGGGTGCGGCCGGTCGTCGCCCCGCCGCCGGACCCGGGGACGCGCCCGCAGGACGGCGCGCTGACCGGTGACCGGGTGGGCTGCGCGTGACGGGGCGGGACCGGGGTGGCCAGGCGGGGCCCGCCCGGCTCAGTCGTCCGGCGTGTCCGCCGCGGCGCGCTCGCGGCGCAGCTCCAGGATGGCCTCGCGGCGGGCCAGCCGGTGGGCGCGCCGGATCTGGGCCTCCTGGCAGCGGCGCCGGTCGTCCGCCGTCTCCGGCAGCACGGGCGGTACGGGGCGCGGGCGGCCCTCGACGTCCACCGCCACGAAGACCAGATACGCGCTCGCGACCTGCTTGGCGGGCCGCCCCGCCTCGTTCCAGCGCTCGGCGACGACCCGGACGCCGACCTCCATGGAGGTCTTGCCCGTCCAGTTGACCTGGGCCTTCACCTGGAGCAGGTCGCCGACCCTGACGGGTTCGAGGAAGGCCATCTCGTCCATCGCACCGGTGACGGCGGGCCCCTCGGAATGCCGCCCGGCGACCGCGCCCGCCGCGTCGTCGACGAGCTTCATCACGACACCGCCGTGCACGGTGCCCAGCAGGTTGGTGTCGTGCGCGCTCATGATGTGCGACAGCGTGATGCGGGCGGCGGACGTGGGCTTGCCGGGCAGGACCGGGAGCGGCGGTATGCCTGCGGTCTCCCCGGCACCCCGCACGGCCTGCGGCGGGGTGGGCGGCTCAGGGGTTCCGGAGCCCTCGGATGCATGGATCATGACCTCCACTGTATGTCCGTGACAAAACGGCTGCGGCTCGTGGCCGAATGCATCGGGTCTGCTACAGAACCGCCCTGGATTCAGGGTCCCGCGCCGCTGCCGGGCACACTGGCCGACATGAGTGGGATGAACGGTTGGAGCGATGACACCGAGCAGCGCCGGCGCAACGAGCCGCCGCTGCCGCCCGAACTGTCGCCGCGCCGGGCCGCCGCCGCAGGCGGGGTCCCGCCGCAGCCGACCCGCACCCCGCAGCGCGGCGACCGGCTGCCGCCGGGCGCGATCCCGCGGCCGTCGGGACCGCCCGACGGCGGCGGCTACGGCCCGCCGTCCACCGGCTCCGGCGGCCCGGGAGGCGGGCCGCGCGGCCGGCTGAGCTGGATAACCAGGCGCCGGGTCGGCTACACCGCACTCGGCCTGGTCGTGGTGCTGATCGTGGTCTCGGTGTCCACCTACTTCTGGGCCGACGGCAAGGTGCGGCGCGAGGTCGATCTGAGCAAGGTCGAGGACCGCCCGGCCGCGGGCAAGGGCACCAACTACCTGATCGTCGGTTCGGACAGCCGGGAGGGGCTGACCAAGCAGGACGAGAAGGACCTGCACACCGGCGCCGCCGAGGGCCAGCGCACCGACTCGATGATGATCCTGCACACCGGCAGCAACGGCACCACGATGCTCAGCCTGCCGCGCGACTCCTACGTGACCATCCCGGCCTTCACCGGCGAGCGCACCCACAAGCGCTACCCCGCCTCGCAGCACAAGCTCAACAAGGCCTACGCCGACGGCGGCCCCGAGCTGCTGACCCGGACGGTCGAGTACAACACCGGCATCCACATCGACCACTACGCCGAGATCGGCTTCGCGGGCTTCGTCAACCTGGTCGACGCGCTCGGCGGTGTGACGATCCACCTGGACAAGCCGCTGGTCGACAAGGCGTCGGGCGCCGACTTCCCGAAGGCCGGCGATGTGACGATGAACGGCAAGCAGGCGCTGACCTTCGTCCGCGAGCGGCACCAGGAGGCCGACCAGGACCTCGGCCGGATGCGGCACCAGCAGCAGTTCCTGTCGGCGATCGCCCACCAGGCGGCCTCGCCGTGGACGATCCTCAACCCGTTCAAGCTCTACCCGGTGATCGGCTCCGGCCTGGACACCCTCGTCGTCGACAAGGACATGAGCCTGCGGAACCTCGCGTCGATGTTCTTCGCGATGAAGGGCGTCAGCGGCGGCGACGGCCAGTCCCTGACCGTGCCGATATCCAACGCCAACTACCAGACCGCGAGCGACGGCGACGCCGTGAAGTGGGACATGACGAAGGCCAAGACCCTCTTCGGCGAGCTGAAGAACGACGACAAGGTGACCGTCACCAAGTAGCGCCCTGCAGGAAAGCCGTGACGCCGCCGTCGTGTGCACGACGGCGGCGTCACGGGGTGCCGCTGTCAGCGGCACGCACGTCCCCGGGGGGCGGGCGTCAGCTGTGCGCGGCGGGCTTGCGGCGGCGCATGAAGAAGACGGTGCCACCGCCGGCCACGACGAGCGCGGCGGCGATGCCGGCGATCATGCCGGTGTTGCTGCCGCCACCGGTCTCGGCCAGGTTGGACGTACCGCCCGCGGCCGGCTTCGGCGCGTTGGTGTCGTCGACCGCGGCGGCCGGCGCGGTGGTGGTCGCGGTCGGCGTGGCGGAGGCGCTCTCGCTCGGCGCGGGGGCGCTGGTGGACGGCGACGGGTTGCCGCCGGTGCCGCCGTTGTCGCCGGTCCCGCCGTTGTCGCCGCCGCCCTGCTCGGGCGGGGTGCAGGCCTCGGCCGGGGCCGTCACGCCGCCCTTGACGTCCTCGTCGAGGACGAGGTGCTTGCCGCTGCCGGCCTTCACGTGCACCGTGTAGGTCGTGCCCGCCTTCCAGTCGAACTGGACGTTGACGGTGTTCTCGGTGTGCCTGGCCTCGAACGTCGTGGTGGCGACCACGGTGCCGTTGTCCAGGATGGTGACCGTCGCAGGCTGCGAGTGGTCGGTGTCGGTGATGTCGAAGGAGGCCGTGCCGGTCTCCTTGTCACAGCTCGCCTTGGCGCTGAATTCGCCGATGCTGCACGCAAACGCGCTGCCTGCAACGCCCAGCGCCAGAGCGGCTGCGGCGGAGGCGACGCCAATGGATCGCACCGCTATGGCGGTGCGGCGGTTTATGGACACGTCTTCCCTTCACGGGATCGGATCACAAGCGCGGTGGAGGCCGGTCAGCTGCTGCGACGGCCCCCCGTCCGGCTGATGGCTTCCACAGCTCTACAAGTCCTCGCACGGGCTTGTCAATTGATCGCAAACCGACCATAACTCGACCCCAGACACACAAAGAGCACCCGGGTGGGGTGCTCTTCGCGCCTCTCGCGCAACGGCTGTTACAGAGTTGCTACGCGGGCAGGTTCCGCGCCATGACGATCCGCTGGACCTGGTTGGTGCCTTCGTAGATCTGCGTGATCTTCGCGTCGCGCATCATCCGCTCGACCGGGTAGTCGCGCGTGTAGCCGTATCCGCCGAGGAGCTGGACCGCGTCGGTGGTGATCGACATGGCCACGTCGGAGGCGTAGCACTTGGCGGCGGCGCCGAAGAAGGTGAGGTCCTCGTCCTTGCTGCCGGCCGAGGCGCGCTCGGAGCGGGCGGCGGCGGAGTAGGTGAGCTGGCGGGCGGCCTCCAGCTTCATCGCCATGTCGGCGAGCATGAACTGGATGCCCTGGAATTCGGCGATCGCCTTGCCGAACTGCTTGCGCTCGGCCACGTAGCCCTTGGCGTAGTCCAGGGCGCCCTGGGCGATGCCGAGGGCCTGGGCGGCGATGGTGATGCGGGTGTGGTCGAGGGTGCGCATCGCGGTCGCGAAGCCGGTGCCCTCGGCGCCGATCATGCGGTCGGCGGGGATGCGGACGTTGTCGAGGTAGACCTCGCGGGTCGGGGAGCCCTTGATGCCGAGCTTCTTCTCCGGGGCGCCGAAGGAGACGCCCTCGTCGCCCTTCTCCACCACGAAGGCGGAGATGCCCTTGGAGCGCTTGTCGGGGTCGGTCACGGCCATGACCGTGTAGAAGTCGGAGACCCCGGCGTTGGTGATCCAGCGCTTGACGCCGTTGAGGACGTAGGCGTCGCCGTCGCGCACCGCGCGGGTCTTCATGCCCGCCGCGTCCGAGCCCGCCTCGGGCTCCGACAGGGCGTAGGAGAACATGCCCTCCTTGCGGGCGAGCGCGCCGAGGTAGCGCGCCTTCAGCTCCTCGGAGCCGGACAGCTGCACGGGCAGCGAGCCGAGCTTGTTGACCGCCGGGATGAGGGACGACGACGCGCAGACCCGCGCCACCTCCTCGATCACGATGACGGTCGACAGCGCGTCGGCGCCCGCCCCGTCGTACGCCTCGGGCACATGGATCGCGTGCAGGTCGTTGGCCTCCAGGGCCTCCCTGGCCTCCTGCGGGAAGCGGCCCTGCTCGTCCACCTCGGCGGCGAAGGGCGCGATCTTCGCCTCGGCCAGCGAGCGCACGGCGTCCCGCAGCATGTCGTGCTCTTCGGAGGTCCGGAAAAGGTCGAAGTCGGAGGATCCGGCCACAGAGTCTCACTCCCCGAGTGCTAATTACCGTTAAGTAACCTGATTGATCCTACGATCCTAGGGCCGGGCTCGCAGCCCGGCGTACGTGACCTTCACGACAGCACAAGGCCACCACCGCGCCACCTACCCGTTCCCGGCTCGCGCCACTCGGGACGCGGGAGTGAGGTGCGGGCAGGAAGGCCGGTCACACCCCTCTTTCGGCCGGGGCGGTGCCGACTATGCTCGGCCCATGCCTCTCAAGCTGACCGTGATCGGCACCGGGTACCTCGGCGCCACGCACGCCGCGGCCATGGCCGAACTCGGTTTCGACGTGCTCGCGCTCGACATCGACCCGCGCAAGATCGAGCTGCTCGCGCAGGGCCGGGTGCCGATGTACGAGCCGGGTCTGGAGGACATGCTGGCCCGGCACGTGGCCGGTATCGAGGGATCCAGCGGGCGGCTGCGCTTCACCATGTCGTGGGAGGAGGTCGCCGACTTCGGCGACGTGCACTTCGTGTGCGTCAACACCCCGCAGAAGCAGGGCGAGTACGCGTGCGACATGAGCTACGTGGAGAGCGCCTTCGAGCTGCTGGCACCGCTGCTGCGGCGGCCCGCGCTGGTCGTGGGCAAGTCCACCGTGCCGGTCGGCAGCGCGGCGCGGCTCGCGGAGACGCTCACCGCGCTGGCACCGGCCGGCGAGGACGTCGAGCTGGCCTGGAACCCGGAATTCCTCCGCGAGGGCTTCGCGGTGCAGGACACCCTGCACCCGGACCGGATCGTGGTCGGGGTGCGCAGCGAGCGCGCGGAAAGCCTGCTGCGGGAGGTTTACGCGAAGCCCGTGGCAGAAGGCACGCCGTTCGTGGTCGCGGACTATCCCACCGCGGAACTGGTCAAGACCGCGGCCAACGCCTTCCTCGCCACCAAGATCTCCTTCATCAACGCGATGGCCGAGGTCAGCGAGGCGGCCGGCGGTGACGTGGCCGTACTCGCCGAGGCGATCGGCTACGACGACCGGATCGGCGCCAAGTTCCTGCGGGCCGGCATCGGCTTCGGCGGCGGCTGCCTGCCCAAGGACATCCGCGCCTTCATGGCCCGGGCCGGCGAGCTGGGCGCCGACCAGGCGCTGACCTTCCTGCGCGAGGTCGACTCGACCAACATGCGGCGCCGCACCCAGATGGTGGACATGGCCCGCGAGGCACTGGGCGGCGGCTTCCTGGGCCGCCGCGTCGCGGTGCTCGGCGCCACCTTCAAGCCGGACTCCGACGACGTACGCGATTCGCCCGCGCTCAACGTCGCCGGCCAGATCCAGCTCCAGGGCGGCCAGGTCACCGTCTACGACCCCAGGGGCATGGACAACGCCCGGCTGCACTTCCCCACCCTCGGCTACGCCCCCAGCGCGCAGGACGCGGTCCGCGGCGCGGACGCGGTGCTGCACCTGACCGAGTGGCGGGAATTCCGCGAGCTGGACCCGGCCGCGCTCGCCGAGCTGGCGCGGGGCCTCGTCGTGCTGGACGGCCGCAACACCCTGGACGCCGCGCTGTGGCGCAAGGCCGGCTGGACCTACCGGGCGATGGGCCGCCCGAACGCGTAGCTCCGCGCGGCCTTCGCGGGCTGTCGGTGGGTGCCGTCATGATGGTGCGGGTCAGTGCCGCCCGGACCCGGGCGGCAGCAACCGGTGAAAGGACCCGCCATGATCGGCCGGCTGATCTCCGTCGTCCTCGACTGCCCCGACCCCGCCGCGCTCGCCGCCTTCTACGCCGAGGTGCTCGGCGGCGAGGTGGAGGCCGAGGACGAGACGTGGATCGACCTCAAGCGCGCGGACGGCGACGACCTGTCCTTCCAGCGCGCGACGGACTTCCGGCCGCCGGCCTGGCCCGACCCGGAGCGCCCGCAGCAGTTCCACCTGGACATCCGGGTGCCGCGGGCCGAGATGGACGAGGCCGAGCGGAAGGTCCTCGCGCTCGGCGCCACCCTGCTGGAGGGCGACCTCGGCGGCTCCCGCAACTGGCGGGTCTACGCGGATCCCGCCGGGCACCCCTTCTGCCTCTGCGCGGGCTGAGCGCCGCGGGAGGGGGCGCGGGCGGCCGCCCCGTACCGCCCGCGACCGCCGGTCAGCCGTCGAGCCGGGCCAGGGTCGCCGCGGAGGGGCCGCGCAGGGCCTGGATCGCGGTCGCGGCGGATTCCGCGTCGCGCAGCACCCGCACCGCGTTGCCCCAGGTCAGCTTGGCGAGGTCGGCGTCGGACCAGCCGCGCCGCAGCAGCTCGGCGACGAGCTGCGGGTAGCCGCTGACGTCGGCCATGTCCTGCGGGGTGAAGGCGGTGCCGTCGTAGTCGCCGCCGAGGCCGATGTGGTCGACGCCGGCGACCTCGCGCATGTGGTCCAGGTGGTCGGCGACGGTCGCCGCGGTGGCCACCGGGCGCGGGTGCGCGGCCTCGAAGGCGCGCTGCACGGCCATCCCCGCGGGCGTGGTGTCCAGGTGGTGCAGGCCGTGCTCGCGCATGTTGGCGTCGGCCGCGAGCGTCCACTCGATGGCCGCGGGCAGCACGAACTTCGGCACGAACGTGGCCATGGCCACGCCGCCGTTGCCGGGCAGGGCCGCGAGGACGTCGTCGGGGATGTTGCGGACGTGGTCGCACACCGCGCGGGCCGAGGAGTGCGAGAAGAGCACCGGCGCCTCGGTGACGCGCAGCGCGGCGCGCATGGTGTCGGCGGAGACGTGGCTGAGGTCCACCAGCATGCCCAGCCGGTTCATCTCCCGGACGACCTCCTCGCCGAAGGCGGTCAGGCCCCCTGCGGCGGGCTCGTCGGTCGCCGAGTCCGCCCACGCGGTGTTGGTGTTGTGGGTGAGCGTCATGTAGCGGACCCCGAGCGCGTGGAAGGCCCGCAGGACGCCCAGCGAGTTGTCGATGCTGTGCCCGCCCTCGGCGCCCATCAGCGACGCGATACGGCCCTGCGCGCGGGCCTTCTCCAGGTCGTCGGCGGTCAGCGCGAGCGCCAGGTCCTGCGGGTACCGCTCGGCCAGCCGCCGGACGACGTCGATCTGCTCCAGCGTCGCGGTGACGGCGTCGGCGCCGGTCAGCTCGACCGACACGTACACCGACCAGAACTGCCCGCCCACGCCCCCGGCCCGCAGCCGCGGCACGTCGGTGTGCAGCAGGCCGCTCTGGTCGGCCGAGACATCCAGCCGGTCCAGGTCGTACGCGACGTGCTCGCGCAGCGCCCACGGCAGGTCGTTGTGCCCGTCGACGACGGGGTGGGCGGCGAGCAGGTCACGGGCGCGGGCGAGGTGGTCCATACCGGCACCCTATGCGGGGCGGCTGCCGGGCGGCGCGACCTGCGGCTACTGCCCGAAGCCGAAGCCGCCCGCGCCCTGCACCTTGCCGCGCAGCCGCTTGCCCTTCTCGGTGGCCTGGTCGTTCAGCGACTGCTGGAAGTCGCGCATCCGGTCCTGCAGCCCCGTGTCGTGCGCGGCCAGGATGCGGACGGCGAGCAGCCCGGCGTTGCGGGCGCCGGCCACCGAGACGGTCGCGACGGGCACACCGGCCGGCATCTGCACGATCGACATCAGCGAGTCCATGCCGTCCAGGTACTTCAGCGGCACCGGCACGCCGATGACCGGCAGCGGGGTGACGGACGCGAGCATGCCCGGCAGGTGGGCGGCGCCGCCCGCGCCCGCGATGATCGCCTTGAGCCCGCGCCCGGCGGCCTGCTCGCCGTACGCGATCATCTCGCGCGGCATGCGGTGCGCCGAGACGACGTCGACCTCGAAGGGGACGCCGAATTCGCCGAGCGCCTCGGCGGCGGCCTCCATGACCGGCCAGTCGGAGTCCGAGCCCATGACGATGCCGACCGCGGGTCCCCCGGTGCTCCGGCCGGGCGTGGCGGGCGCTTCACTCATCGATCGTCCCTCGCAGGTAGTCGGCCGCGTGCCGCGCGCGCTCGCGCACCGCGGGCAGGTCGGCGCCGTAAGCGGTGACGTGGCCCACCTTGCGGCCGGGCTTCACGTCCTTGCCGTACATGTGGATCTTCAGGCCCGGGTCGCGGGCCATGCAGTGCAGGTAGCCCGCGTACATGTCGGGGTAGTCGCCGCCCAGGACGTTGGCCATGACCGTCCAGCGGGCGCGCGGGCGCGGGTCGCCCAGCGGCAGGTCCAGCACCGCGCGCAGGTGGTTGGCGAACTGCGAGGTGGCGGCGCCGTCGATGGTCCAGTGGCCGCTGTTGTGCGGGCGCATCGCGAGCTCGTTGACGAGGATCGCCGGCTTCCCGTCCGGGCCGCGGGTCTCGAACAGCTCGACCGCGAGGTGCCCGACGACACCCAGCTCGCGCGCCACCGTCAGGGCGAGCTGCTGCGCCTGCGCCGACAGCTCCTCCGGCAGGTCGGGCGCGGGCGCGACCACGGTGTCGCACACGCCGTCCACCTGCACCGACTCCACGACCGGATAGGCCACGGCCTGCCCGTGCGGGGAGCGCACGACGTTCGCGGCCAGCTCGCGCACGAAGTCGACGCGCTCCTCGGCGAGCACCGCGACGCCCGCCTTGAAGGCGTCCGCCGCGTCGGCCTCGGAGCGCACGAACCACACGCCCTTGCCGTCGTAGCCGCCGACCACGGTCTTCAGTACCACCGGGTAGCCGCTGCCCTCGGCGGCGAAGCGCGTGACGTCCGCCGGGTCGGCGACGATGCGGTTGCGCGGGCAGGGGATGCCGATCTCGGCGAGCCGGGCGCGCATCACGCCCTTGTCGTGCGCGTGCAGCAGCGCGTCGGGGCCGGGCCGGACGACGACGCCCTCCGCCTCCAGCACCCGCAGGTGCTCGCCGGGCACGTGCTCGTGGTCGAAGGTGATCACGTCGCAGCCGCGGGCGAACGCGCGCAGGGTGTCGAGGTCGCGGTAGTCGCCCACCGTGACGTCGGAGACGACCTGCGCCGCGGAGTCCTGCGGGGTGTCGCTGAGGATCCGGAACCTGATGCCGAGCGGGATGCCCGCCTCGTGCGTCATACGGGCGAGCTGGCCGCCGCCGACCATGCCGACTACGGGGAATGTCACGATGCGTCCTGCCGTGGTGCGCGGGGGCGGATCCCCCGGGGTGGGCTCTACCAGGGTATCCGCCGTGCGACGGGCGCCCGAACGCCGGACGGCCCCCCGGTGGCCCGGGGCCGCCCGTTAGCATGAGGACACACACCCGTCACCACGACCCCCACAGACAGGGCCGAGCGATCACCATGACCGGAATCACCGCCCTGCGCGCCCAGCTGGCGCTGATGTACCGCGAGATCGTCAAGTTCGGCGCGGTGGGCGGGGCCGGCCTGCTCGTGAACTTCGGCGTGTACAACCTGCTGCGCCACCTCACCGGCCTGCAGACCGTACGCGCGAGCGTCCTCGCGACCCTGGTGTCGATCGTCTTCAACTACGTGGGGTTCCGCTACTTCACCTACCGCGACCGGGACCGCGAGGGCCGCGCCCGCGAGATGGCGCTCTTCCTCGCCTTCAGCTGCGTGGGCCTGGTGATCGAGAACGGCATCCTGTACGTGGCGACGTACGGCTTCCACTGGGACAGCACGCTGCAGAGCAACATCTTCAAGTTCCTCGGCGTGGGCCTCGCCACACTCTTCCGCTTCTGGTCCTACCGCACCTGGGTCTTCCGGGTGGCGCCCGCGAAGCGGGCGATGGCCGAGACGGTGGAGGAGGCCGAGTCGCTGCTGGCCGAGGGCACCGAGGGCGGGGCGCGCTCGGCGCGCTGACCGCGGCGGCCCCGGGCCTCGGCGGGCCTCAGCTCACGATGTCCTCGCGCGGCGGCGGGGGCTGCATCTCGCGGGCCAGGAAGAGCGCGAAGACCGGCGGGCGCTGCTGGAGCAGTTCGAGCCGCCCGCCGTCCGCCTCGGCGAGGTCGCGGGCCAGGGCGAGGCCGAGTCCGGTGGAGTTGCGGCCGCTGACCGTGCGCTCGAAGACCCGGGCGCCCAGGTCCGGCGGCACCCCGCGGCCCTCGTCGGTGACCTCGACGACGGCCTGGTTGCCGGTCACCCGGGTGCGCAGGGCGACGGTGCCGGCGCCGTGCATGAGGGAGTTCTCGATGAGGGTGGCCAGCACCTGCGCCACCGCGCCGGGCGTGCCGACCGCGCGCAGCGCCAGGGTGCCGGAGCGGACGATGGTGCGCCCCTCGCTGCGGTAGGCCGGGCGCCACTCCTCCAGCTGCTGCTTGATGACCTCGTCGAGGTCGAAGTAGACCGCCGAGCCGGTACGGGGGTCGCGGGCGTTGGTGAGCAGCCGCTGCACCACGTCGGTCAGCCGCTCGACCTGCCCGAGCGCGATCGACGCCTCCTCCTTGACCGTCTCCTGGTCGTCGGTGGCGACGATCTCCTCCAGCCGCATCGACAGCGCCGTCAGCGGTGTGCGCAGCTGGTGGGAGGCGTCGGAGGCGAGCCGCCGCTCGGCGGTGAGCATCCGCCCGATGCGCTCGGCGCTGGCGTCCAGCACGTCGGCGATACGGTCCAGCTCCGGCACCCCGTAGCGGCGGTGGCGGGGGCGCGGGTCGCCCGAGCCGAGGCGCTCGGCGGTCGCGGCCAGGTCGCTGAGCGGGCTCGCGAGCCGCCGCGCCTGCCAGCCGGCGAGCCCGACCGCGGCCAGTACGGCGAGCAGCGCGACGGCCAGTATCACCAGCACATTGCGCCAGATCTCGCGGGTCACCGTGGTGCGGGACTGCTCCACGGTGACGGACTCGCCGTGGTCGCCGCGCTGGGTGGACGCGATGGCGTCGCCGCGCGGGCGCTTGCCGAGGGTGACCGGCGGGCGGCCCGGCACCCGTACGACGGCGTAGCGGTCCGCGGCGATCTGCCGGTCCAGGCCCTTGGCGTCGATGCTCTCGCCGGCCAGGATGCGGTTCTCCACGATCCCGACCAGCCGCACCGCCTCGGACTCGACGCCGTCCCGCGCGCTGCTCTCGATGGTGCGCGTCTCCACCAGGACCAGGGACAGCCCGAAGACGGCGATGACGGCCAGCACCACGGCGAGCGTGGAGGAGATGAGACGACGGCGCACGGGTGCCGCGCGTCAGTTCTTCTCGAACCGGAAACCGACCCCGCGCACCGTGGAGATGTACCGCGGGTTCGCCGCGTCGTCGCCGAGCTTCTTGCGCAGCCAGGAGATGTGCATGTCCAGCGTCTTGGTGGACGACCACCACGTGGTGTCCCACACCTCGCGCATCAGCTGCTCGCGGGTCACCACCCGGCCGGCGTCCCGCACCAGCACCCGCAGCAGGTCGAATTCCTTCGCGGTGAGCTGGAGTTCGTCGTCGCCCATCCAGGCGCGGTGCGACTCGACGTCGATCCGCACGCCGTGCGTCGGCGCCTGCGCGGGCTCGGTCGTGCCGCGCCGCAGCAGCGCCCGGACGCGGGCCAGCAGCTCGGCGAGCCGGAAGGGCTTGGTCACGTAGTCGTCCGCGCCGGCGTCGAGCCCGACGACGGTGTCGACCTCGTCGGCGCGCGCGGTCAGGACCAGCACCGGGAAGGTGTGGCCCTCGGTACGCAGCCGCCGGCACACCTCCAGGCCGTCCATCCCGGGCAGGCCCAGGTCGAGCACCACCAGGTCGACGGCGCCGAGCAGCGCCGTCTCCAGCGCGCCGGGTCCGTCCTCGCGCACCTCGACCTCGTAGCCCTCGCGGCGCAGGGCGCGCGCGAGGGGTTCCGAGATGGATGCGTCGTCCTCGGCCAGAAGTACGCGGGTCATGGGCTTGATGGTAGTCCGCACCCCGGGGGCGCGAGGTGGTGGTACACCGGCCGCTCCGCCCGCCCCGCGCACGGCCCCCGTACCGTCCGCGCGCGGGGCGTGGCAGCGGCCCCGGAGGTGGCGAGGTCAGGCACCCAGCGGCCAGGGGCGGGCGGTGGCGCCGAGCCTGTTCCAGGCGTTGATGACGGTGATGGCCCAGATCAGTTCGGCGAGCTGGGTCTCCTCGAACTCGGCGGCGGCGCGCGCGAAGACCTCGTCGGAGACATGGCCGTCGGCGAGCCGGGTGACCGCCTCGGTCAGTTCCAGCGCGGCCCGCTCGCGCGCGGTGAAGAAGGGCGTCTCGCGCCACACCGGCAGCGCGTACAGCCGCCGCTCGCTCTCGCCGCCCTCCAGGGCGTCCTTCGTGTGCGTGTCGACGCAGTAGGCGCAGCCGTTGAGCTGCGAGGCGCGGGCCCGCACCAGCTCCAGCAGCGGGGCCTCCAGGCTGACCTTGCGGGCGGCGGCGTCCAGCGCGTTCATGGCGCGGTTGACGTGCGGGACGAGGCTGTCGACGGCGAGCCGGACGGCGGGGACGACAAGGGCGGACTCGGGGGCGGCGGCTTCGGCCGTGACGGTCTCAGTGGTCATGACCTCGACACTAGGTACCCGGGAAGGCGGGGATAAGGTCCACTTCCATGGACGAATCCTGGCCCACTCCGAGGTTTGCGCCGGTGGACGCCGCAAAGGCGCAGCCGGGCGCGGATTCCGGTACGGGCCGCGGTACGGGTGCGCCGTCCGCGGCGGGTGCGCTGTCCGTGGCGGGGGCGCCGTCCGCGGCGGGGGCGGGGGACGACCGCCCGGACCGGGACGCCGGAGAGGCCTGGGCCGCCGGGGTCGATCTGCACCTGGACCTGGCGGCGGGCGGCGGGGCGTACGGGCGGCGCGCCGCGCTGGAGCGGGCCCTGCGCGAGGCGGTGCGCGCGGGGCGGCTCGGGCCCGGGAGCCGGCTGCCGTCGAGCCGACGGCTGGCCGCGGAGACGGGGCTGTCGCGCGGCACGGTGAAGGCCGCGTACGACCAGCTCACCGCCGAGGGCTACCTGACCGCCCGGCAGGGCTCGGGCACGGTGGTGGCGTCCCGCCCGCAGGACGCGCCGGACACGCCGTCCGGGCCCTTCGCGGCGGCGCCCCGCCCGCGCCACGATCTGCGGCCGGGCAGCCCCGACGTGACCGCCTTCCCGACCGCGGGCTGGCTGCGCGCCACCCGCCGCGCCCTGGCCGCCGCGCCGTCCGCGGGCTACGACTACGGCGACCCGCGCGGGGCCGCGGAGCTGCGCACCGCGCTCGCCGGCTACCTCGGGCGGACCCGCGGGGTGGCCGCGGCCCCGGAGCGGATCGTGGTCGTCTCCGGCTATGTGCAGGGGCTCGCGCTGCTGACCCGGGTGCTGGGCGCGGTCGGCGGGCGGGCCGGCGGGCCGGTGATCGGCATGGAGGACCCGGGGCTGCCCTTCCACCGCGAGGTGGTGCGGCGCTCCGGCGGGCGGGTGGTGCCGCTGCCGGTCGACGCGTCGGGCGCGCGGCTGCCGGACGGCGCGGACGCGGACGCGCTCGACGCGGTGGTGGTCACGCCCGCGCACCAGTACCCGACGGGCGTCCCGCTGCACCCGGACCGGCGGCAGGCGCTGGCCGCGTGGGCGCGGCGGACCGGCGGCCTGGTCGTGGAGGACGACTACGACGGCGAATTCCGCTTCGACCGGCAGCCCGTGGGCGCCGTGCAGGGCACCGCGCCCGAGCAGGTGGTCTACCTGGGCACGGCGTCCAAGACGCTCGGGCCCGCCCTGCGGCTCGGCTGGATGGTGCTGCCCGCGCGTCTGGTGGAGCCGGTGGCGGAGGCCAAGCTCTACAGCGACTACCACACCGGCACGGTCGGCCAGTTGGCGCTCGCGGACATGGTCACCGGTCATTCCTACGACCGGCACGTGCGCGCCGCCCGGCTGCGCTACCGGCGCCGCCGGGATCTGCTGGTGGCCCGGCTCACGGGCGGCGGCACAGGCAGCACGGACGGCACGGCGGGCGGGGTGCGGCGGGGCGTCGAGGTACGCGGGGTCGCGGCGGGCCTGCACGCGCTGGTGAGCCTGCCGCCGGAGGGCCCCGGCGAGGCGGAGGTGCTGCGCGCGGCGGCCGCGCTGGGGCTCGCGGTCGGCGCGCTGGGCGAGCACTGGCACGCCCCGGAGGTCCCGGGCCGCCCGCAGGGCCTGGTCGTCGGCTACGGCACGCCGGGCGAGGGCGGTTACCCCGCGGCCCTGGACGCTTTGGCCCGCGCGCTGCGGGTGTGACGGCGCGGCACATTGCCACGCCGTGGCAGACGGCCGGTTCGGGGGCCGCGGCCCGGGGGACGTGGCGGCGGTGCGGACCGCGGCGCGGCGGACGGGCGCGGACCGGGAACGTAAAAAGCCCCGGGTCGTGCGGGAGGCCAGGGAGGCTGAAGGGGGCTGGGAAGCCCGGGTATTGCCGCGTCGAGGGTCAGGAGGGGGCGGCGAGTTCGGCCCAGACGGTCTTGCCGGGGCGGTCGGCGTTGCGGACGACGCCCCAGTCGAGGCACAGGCGCTGGACGATGAACATGCCGTGGCCGCCGGGGCGGCCGGCGCGGTGCGGGGTGCGCGGGGCGGGTTCGCCGGGGCCGCTGTCGACGACCTCCAGGCGCAGAGACTTGGGGCTCCGGCGCAGCAGCAGCTCCTCGGGGCCGCCGGCGTGCAGGCAGGCGTTGGTGACCAGTTCGGACACCACGAGGAGCACGTCCTCGGCGGCCGCCCTGCGGTCGCCGGTGGCGGCGGGCAGCCAGCCCCAGTCGTGCAGTGCCTGCCGGGTGAAATCCCTGGCCCGGGGGACGATCCCGCTCTCCCCGGTAAGCGGCAACCGCCGCGCGTTGTCGGGGTCCACGGTGTCCGTACCCCCGTCCCGGCCGTCTGCGCCCGTCTCCGGACCGTTGTCTTCCGCGGCGTAGGGCCGGGTCGTGCTCATCAAGGCCTCACCTCACGGATGTACGTCTGGGTCCGTCCTGTCTTCTGCCCGAAGGATCTCCCGGAACACGTCCGGGGTCCAGGAAAGCTCAGGCACCGTACGGCACCTGTCGCGCCCATCGCCCTGCGGCAGTCCCGCGCTACTCGCGGAGTGCCTGGTCCAGCGTCTCGTGCAATGTGAACACCACGTCGGCGCCGGTGATCTCCAGCACCCGGGCGACGGTCGGCCGCATCGCGGCCAGGTGCACCGCGCCGCCCTGCGCCTCGGCCCGCAGCCGCGCGCTCAGCAGCACGTTGAGCCCGGTCGAGTCGCAGAACTCCAGCTGCGAGCAGTCGACCACCAGGCGCCGGGCACCGGCGTCGATGGCCGCGTCGAGCGGCTCGCTCAGCAGGTCCGCGGTGTGGTGGTCCAGCTCGCCCGCGGGCGTGAACACCGCCGTGCGGTCGTGCTGCACGACCTCGACCCGCAATCGGCCGAGGCCTGCGGTGCCGACCGCTTCGCGGTCCATGTGTGCTCCTTCGCCCTACGTGGTGACGCGGTTGACGACCCTACGCGCTTCCCCGGTGGCACGGTAGTCGGCCGCCCGCGCGGGCGCACCACCTCCCGGCCCGGCAAGGGAAGGGTTTACGCACGATCACGTGGTATATGCGCAGAGTGCGCGGGCAGATCCGGGCAAAACGCCTGAGACGGACGTAGAACTTGCGACGCCCCGGACAACAGGCGTAGGGGTGGAGGTACGGCAGTGGCACAGCCGACCGCCGCACGCAAGGAGGAGCAGATGGCACCCCGGCTCGGCCTGGATCAGGAGAACCAAGCGCTGGAGCAAAGCGAGGGGCTTGAGGGGCTCCCGGAGATTCCCCCGTACGACGAGATCGGACCGGTCGACGCGCGCGCCCTGTCCAAGACTCTTTTCGCCCGCCTGCACGGCCTGGAAGAAGGCACGCAGGAATACGCGTACGTCCGCAACACCCTGGTCGAGCTCAACCTCGCTCTGGTCAAGTTCGCCGCGGCGCGCTTCCGCACCCGCAGCGAGCCGATGGAGGACATCATCCAGGTGGGCACGATCGGCCTGATCAAGGCGATCGACCGCTTCGAGCTGAGCCGCGGGGTGGAATTCCCGACCTTCGCCATGCCGACGATCGTCGGCGAGATCAAGCGTTTCTTCCGCGACACCAGCTGGTCGGTGCGCGTACCGCGGCGCCTCCAGGAGCTGCGGCTCGACCTCGCCAAGGCGGGCGACGAGCTGGCCCAGCGGCTCGACCGCACGCCCACCGTGCGCGAGCTGGCCGAGCGGCTGGACCTCCCGGAGGAGGAGGTCATCGAGGGCATGGCGGCGAGCAACGCCTACACGGCCAGCTCGCTGGACGCCCAGCCCGCCGAGGACGACCCGGAGGGCGCTCTCGCCGACCGGATCGGCTACGAGGACCACGATCTGGAAGGCGTCGAGTACGTCGAGTCGCTCAAGCCGCTGATCGCCGGGCTGCCGCAGCGCGACCGGGCCATCCTGGCGCTGCGCTTCGTCGGCAACCTCACGCAGGCCGAGATCGGCGACGAGCTGGGCATCTCGCAGATGCACGTGTCCCGCCTACTCACGCGCACGCTGTCACGGCTGCGCCGCGGGCTGCTCGTCGAGGAGTAGGCGGCAGGCCGCGGGAGGCGGCCGCGCAACCGGCCGGGCCGGCTGCGCGGCCGTGTCGCGTCGTGTCACGTCCTGTCGCGAGCTGAAACGTTCTGTCGCGACTCGGAACGCTCTGTCATGTCCCGTCCGCGTCCCGACGCCTCACGCGCGGAATCCCGCGCCGCCGAGCGCGGGCGAGACGTGGCGCAGCACGCCCGCCTTCCACACCGCCGCCGCCAGTGGTACCCCGGGGCGGTAGGCGAGGTGCACATGGCTGGGCGCGTCGAGCAGCAGCAGGTCGGCGCGCGCGCCGACGGCGATCCGGCCGACGTCCGTACGCCGCAGGGCGCGCGCGCCGCCGTACGTGGCCGCGTGCACCGCCTCGTCCGGCGTCATGCCCATGTCCCGCACCGCGACCGCGACGCAGAAGGGCATGGACGTGGTGAAGGACGAGCCCGGGTTGCAGTCCGTGGACAGCGCCACGGTCGCGCCCGCGTCCAGCAGCCGCCGCGCGTCCGGGTAGCGGGCGCGGGTGGAGAACTCGGCGCCCGGCAGCAGCGTGGCCACGGTGGTGTCCGCGGCGCTCGCGAGCGCGTCCACGTCGGCGTCCGTCAGGTGCGTGCAGTGGTCGGCCGAGGCCGCGCCCAGCTCCACCGCCAGCCGCACGCCGGGGCCGGGGCCCAGCTGGCCCGCGTGCACACGCGGGACCAGGCCGCGCGCGGCGCCCGCGGTGAGCACGGCGCGGGCCTGGTCGCCGTCGAAGGCGCCGCGCTCGCAGAAGACGTCGATCCAGCGGGCGTGCGGCGCGCACGCGTCCAGCATCTCGCCCGTGACCAGGGCGACGTAGCCGTCCGGGTCGGCGGCGAACTCCGGCGGGACGACGTGCGCGCCCAGATACGTCACCTCGTCGGTGTGCCGGGCGGCGACCGCGAGCGCACGGGCCTCGTCACGGGTCGTCAGGCCGTAGCCGGACTTGGTCTCCTGGGTCGTCGTGCCCTGCCGCAGCGCCTCGCCGAGGAAGCGCTCCAGGGTCGCGGCGAGTTCGGCGTCGTCGGCCGCGCGGGTCGCGGCGACGGTCGTGCGGATGCCGCCCGCGGTGTAGGGGCGACCGGCCATCCGGGCCGCGAACTCCGGGGCCCGGTCGCCCGCGAAGAGCAGGTGGGAGTGGGAGTCGACGAAGCCCGGGAGCAGGGCCCGACCGCCCGCGTCGAGGCGGTTGTCGGTGGGGGGTGCTTTGCTGGAGGGACCGAGCCAGGCGACGCGGCCGCCGTCGATCACGACCGCCGCCGGGCCGGGGAGGAGTCCGAGGGCGGCGAGCGAGCCGTCGCCCGTGGCCGCGGCGAGGGAGGGATCGTTGGTGAGCAGGCTGCCGATGCCGGTGACGAGCATGCTGGGCGCGGGGGCAGGAGCCGCCTGGTGGGCGCTGTCCGCGGGGGTGGTCGCGTGCGCCGTGCCCGCTCCCGCCGGGGTCGCCGGGCCGTCCGCGGTGCCGCTGCTCGTCATCGTGGGTGCTCTCGCCGTCGTCGGGGGCCTGCGGGGGACCCGCGCCGCGGAGGGCCGGGCCGCGGGGGCCGGGGTCAGTGGCGCAGGGCGCCGATTGCCGAGGCCAGGGCGCCGGGCACGTCCTGGACGAGCTGGTGCCGCCCGTCGCGTACGACGTGCCGGCCGCCCACCACGGTGTGCCGTACGTCGGCGGCCGTGGCCGCGAATACGGCCGTCTCGCCGGCCAGCCGGGGCGGCGGGCCCGCGGTCCGCACGGTGTCCAGCGCGACCGTCGTGAAGTCGGCGAGCGCGCCCGGCTCCAGGCGGCCCGCGTCGGGCCACCCGAGGCTCGCGTGGCCGTCGTCGGTCGCCGCGCGCAGCAGCTGGGCGGCGGTCCAGTGGCCGCGGGTGCGGGCCTGGAGGCGCTCGTTCAGCTCGACCGCGCGCGCCTCCTCGAAGAGGTCGATCACGGCGTGGCTGTCGCTGCCCAGGCTCATCCGGCAGCCGGCGCGGCGCAGTTGCGGCGCCGGGCCGATGCCGTCGGCGAGGTCCCGCTCGGTGGTGGGGCACATGCACACGGTGCCGCCGCCGGTGCCCAGCAGCGCGATGTCGCCCGCGGTCAGGTGCGTGGCGTGGACGGCGGTGGTGTTGGGGCGCCAGAAGCCGTTGTCGGCGAGCAGCCTGGCCGGGGTGCGGCCGTGCAGCGCGGTGCAGGCCTGGTTCTCCGCGGTCTGCTCGGACAGGTGGATGTGCACGGGCACGTCCGCGGTGCGCTCGGCGAAGAGCCGGTAGCCGTCGCGGTCGGAGAAGGCGCGCACGGAGTGGACCGCGGCGCCGACCTTGGCGTGGCCCTCGCCCTTGAGCCGCGACCAGCGGTCGTACCAGCGGTCGGCGGTGCCGTCGCCGAAGCGCAGTTGCACGCCCTCCAGCGGGCGGTAGCCGGTGCGGGTGAAGCCGCCGTGCAGGTAGGCGGTGTCGAGCAGGGTGATCCGGATGCCCGCCTCGCCCGCGGCAGCGATCAGCGCCTCGCCCATGGCGTTGGGGTCGGCGTACGGGGTGCCGTCCGGCTGGTGGTGCAGATAGTGGAATTCGCCGACGCAGGTGATGCCGGCGAGCGCCATCTCGGCGTAGACGGCGCGGGCGAGGGCGAAGTAGCTGTCGGGGTCGAGCGCGCCCGCGACGTCATACATGACGTCGCGCCAACTCCAGAAGGAGGTGGGCGCCGAGCGCGCTCCCGTACCGGCCGGGCCGCCAGGTGGGGTGCCGGGGCCGGGTGCCGTGCCGGGGTCCGGGCGGGCGCCGATCTGGGCGACGCCGCGCAGGGCGCGGTGGAAGGCGTGGCTGTGGGCGTTGGCCAGGCCCGGGAGGGTCAGGCCGCGCAGCGCCGTCGCGCCGGCCGGCGGGTGGTCGACCCGGTCGCGTACCTCGGCGATCCGGTCGTCGGCCACGGTCAGGAGGATGCCGGGCGCGGCGTGTGTGCCGAGCCAGGCGTTTTCCAGCCAGTACGTCACCTGCACGCGAGACCTTCCCATACGTCGGCGAGCGCGGACACTCCGGCGGCGCAGTCGTCCTCGGCGGCGTGTTCCGCCGGGGAGTGCGAGACGCCCGTGGGGTTGCGTACGAACAGCATGGCGGTCGGAAGGGCCACGGAGAGGATTCCGGCGTCGTGTCCCGCTCCGGTGGGCAGAACGGGTACCGGCGCACCCGCTCCGAGCAGGGCGGCAAGCCGGTCGCGCAGCTCGTGTGCGAAATCCACCACGGGGGTGAACGATTCACGGGTGACGCTCACCCGCACCCCGTCGCGTGCCCCGCGCTCCGCCGCCGCCTGCTCGATCGCGGCGACGACAGCGGCGAGGGTGTCCTCGTCGGGGGCGCGCGAGTCGAGCCAGCCGCGGACGAGCGAGGCGATGGCGTTGACGCCGTTCGGCTCGACGGCGACCTTGCCGAAGGTCGCGAGCGCGCCCGCCAGCCGGGCCTTCTTGCGCGCGGCGAGCACGGTCGTGGCGTACGTCAGCATCGGGTCGCGGCGGTCCTCCAGACGGGTGGTGCCCGCGTGGTTGGCCTCGCCGTGGAAGTCGAAGCGCCAGCGGCCGTGCGGCCAGATCGCCGAGGCCACCCCGACCGGCTCCCCCACCAGGTCCAGTGCCCGGCCCTGCTCGATGTGCAGCTCGACGAAGGCGCCGATGCGGGCGAGGCGTTCGGGGTCGGGCCCGATCGCGTCCGGGTCCTGCCCGGCGCGCTCCATCGCCTGCGCGAGCGTCACACCGTCCGCGCCGGTGAGCGCGCGGGCGTCGGCCGGGGCCAGTTGACCGGCCGTCAGCCGGGAGCCGACGCAGGCCAGTCCGAAGCGGGCGCCCTCCTCGTCGGTGAAGTTGACGATCCCCAGCGGGCGCCGCGGCCGGGCGCCCCGGGCGTGCAGCGCGTCGAGGGCGGCGAAGGCGGAGACCACGCCGAGCGGCCCGTCGAAGGCGCCGCCGTCCGGCACGGAGTCCAGGTGCGAGCCGGTGACGACGGCGTCGCCCGCGGCCGGGTCGCCGAGCCAGGCCCACTGGTTGCCGTTGCGGTCGGTCTCGTACGCGAGCCCGCGCGCGGCGGCCTGCGCGCGGAACCAGGCGCGGCAGTCGGTGTCGGCGGGCGTCCAGGCGTGCCGGCGGTAGCCGCCGGAGGGAGCGTGCCGGCCGATCCCGGCGAGGTCGCGCCACATGGCCTGGAAGCCGTCGCCGGTACGCGGGGCGGCTCCCGTGCCCGCGTCCGGCGCCGTGCCCCGCTCCCCCGGTCCGCCGGTCACGCGGACGCCTCGCGCATCGGGACGCGCACCCCGCGCTGCCCGGCGACGTCCTCGGCCTGCTCGTACCCGGCGTCGACATGGCGGATGACGCCCATGCCGGGGTCGTTGGTGAGCACCCGGCGGATCTTCTCGGCGGCGAGCGCCGTGCCGTCGGCCACGGTGACCTGTCCGGCGTGGATGCTGCGGCCGATGCCGACGCCGCCGCCGTGGTGGATCGACACCCAGGACGCGCCCGAGGCGACGTTGACCATGGCGTTGAGCAGCGGCCAGTCGGCGATGGCGTCGGAGCCGTCGCGCATCGCCTCGGTCTCCCGGTAGGGGGAGGCGACCGAGCCGCAGTCCAGGTGGTCGCGGCCGATCACGACCGGGGCCTTGAGGGTGCCGTCGGCGACCATCTCGTTGAAGCGCTCCCCGGCCTTGTCGCGCTCGCCGTAGCCGAGCCAGCAGATGCGGGCGGGCAGGCCCTGGAAGTGGACGCGCTCGCCGGCCAGCCGGATCCAGCGGGCCAGCGACTCGTTCTCCGGGAAGAGGTCGAGGATCGCGCGGTCGGTGGCGTGGATGTCGGCGGGGTCGCCGGACAGCGCCGCCCAGCGGAAGGGGCCCTTGCCCTCGCAGAAGAGCGGGCGGATGTAGGCGGGGACGAAGCCGGGGAAGGCGAAGGCCCGCTCGTACCCGGCGAGTTTCGCCTCGCCGCGGATCGAGTTGCCGTAGTCGAAGACCTCGGCGCCCGCGTCCTGGAAGCCGACCATGGCCTCGACGTGCCGGGCCATCGACGTACGGGCCCGCTCGGTGAATTCGGCGGGCTTCTCGGCCGCGTAGTCCGCCATGTCGGCGAGGTCCACGCCGAGCGGCAGGTACGCCAGCGGGTCGTGGGCGGAGGTCTGGTCGGTGACGATGTCCACGGGGGCGTCCATGGCCAGCAGCCGCGGCAGCACGTCGGCGGCGTTGCCGAGCAGGCCGATCGACAGCGGGCGGCGGGCGTCGCGGGCCTCGGTGGCGAGCCGCAGCGCGTGGTCGAGGTCGTCGGCGCGGACGTCGAGGTAGCGGTGGGCGATACGGCGCTCGATGGCGCGCGGGTCGCAGTCGACGCACAGGGCGACGCCGCCGTTCATGGTGACGGCGAGCGGCTGCGCGCCGCCCATGCCGCCGAGCCCCGCGGTGAGGGTGATCGTGCCGGCCAGGCTGCCGCCGAAGCGCTTGGCGGCGACCGCGGCGAACGTCTCGTAGGTGCCCTGGAGGATGCCCTGGGTGCCGATGTAGATCCACGAACCGGCCGTCATCTGCCCGTACATGGTCAGGCCGAGGGCTTCGAGGCGGCGGAACTCCTCCCAGGTGGCCCAGTCGCCGACCAGGTTGGAGTTGGCGATCAGCACGCGCGGCGCCCACTCGTGGGTCTGCATGACACCGACCGGGCGGCCGGACTGCACGAGCATCGTCTCGTCCTGCTTCAGGCCGCGCAGGGTGCGGACCATCGCGTCGAAGGACGCCCAGTCGCGCGCGGCCTTGCCGCTGCCGCCGTAGACGACCAGCCGGTCGGGGTGCTCGGCCACCTCGGGGTCGAGGTTGTTCTGCAGCATGCGCAGCGCGGCTTCCTGCTGCCAGCCCAGCGCGCTCATCTCCGTACCGCGCGGTGCGCGTACCGGCCTCGGTCCCGTCATCGGTGCGGCCTCCTCGTCGACACTGCCCACGTCACTGAATATTCACATCCTCGGGGGCTGAATAGCTCTAGTCAACAAGTCGGCGGGGCGGTGGCGGGAGCGGGCCCGGGGGTGGTGGGATGGCGCCCATGACGGACGAGGCGAAGCAGGCCGCCGAGCAGGCGGCACAGCGGCGGGGCGCAGCGCTGCGGGCGGCGGTGGCGCGCGCCCTGGTGAGCGAGGAGCAGCCGGTGGTCGGGCTGCTGGACACCGCGGGCGTCCGGCGGTCGGCGACCGCGCTGCACGCGGCCTTCGCCACCCCCGGGGTGGCCGTGCAGCACACCTTCGCGGTCAAGGCGGCGTCCCTGGTGCCGGTCCTGGGCCTGCTGCGGGAGTACGGGCTCGGCGCGGAGGTGGCCAGCCCCGGCGAGCTCGCCCTCGCCCGGGCCGCGGGCATCCCGCCGGAGATGACCGTGCTGGACTCCCCCGCCAAGAGCGCCGCCGAACTGCGCGAGGCGCTGGCCCTCGGCATCGCCGTCAACGCCGACAATCCCGAGGAACTCGCCCGCATCGACGCCCTGCTGGCCGCCGCCCCCTCCGCCTCGCCGCTGGGCCTTCGGGTCAACCCGCAGATCGGCGGCGGCAGCATCGACGCGATGAGCACGGCGACCGCCACCTCCAAGTTCGGCGTGGCGCTGCGCGACCCGGGCGCCGAGGAGTGGGTCCTGCGCAGCTACGCCGAGCGGCCCTGGCTGACCCGGCTGCACACCCACACCGGCTCCCAGGGCGTGCCGCTGCCGCTCATGGCGGCGGGCGTACGGGCCGCGTACGACCTCGCCGAGCGCATCAACGCGGCCGCCGGACGGCAGCAGGTCACGACCCTCGACATCGGCGGCGGGCTGCCCGTCGACTTCACCTCGGACGCGACCGACCCCACCTTCGGCGCCTACGCCGACCTGCTGCGCGCCGAGGTGCCCGGCCTCTTCGACGGGCGGTACGGCATCGTCACCGAGTTCGGCCGCTCGCTGCTGGCCAAGCACGGCACGGTGCTGGCCCGCGTCGAATACGCCAAGTCCGCCGGCGGGCGGCCCATCGCCGTCACGCACGCGGGGGCCCAGGTCGCCACCCGGACCGTCTTCGCGCCGGACGCGTGGCCGCTGCGCGTCCTCGCCCTCGACCCGCAGGGGCGGCCCAAGACCGGCGAACCCGTCGTCCAGGACGTCGCCGGACCCTGCTGCTTCGCGGGCGACCTGGTCGCCCGCGGCCGCGCCCTGCCGCTGCTGGCCGCGGGCGACCACGTCGCCCTGCTGGACACCGGGGCCTACTACTTCTCGACCCACTTCGCCTACAACGCGCTCCCCCGCCCCGCCGTCTGGGCCTACGCCGGCGAGCCCGGCGCCGAGCCCGGCTTCGCGCCGGTGCGCGCCGCCCAGACACTCGACGAGCTGCTCGCCGAGAGCGGCGCCGCCCTGCCGCCGCTCCAGCCCTGAGCCCGGCCCGGCCCGCCCGGCCTCAGCGGCGGCGCCCGCCACCCGCCACGGCGTCGCCCGCCCCGAGACCGGTCAGCTGGTAGGCGGCGGGGTCGCCGTCGGGCCGCACCCACAGCAGCGCCTCCCGGCCCCGCTCGATCCGGGCTATTCGCAGCGCCCGCACGAAGAGCCCCGCGCCCACCCCGGCCAGCAGCATCCCGCCCGCGCAGGGCAGCCCCGCCGACGAGCCCAGGGCGACCACGAAGGCGAGCAGCAGCCACCAGCGGCGCCGCCGCAACCAGGCCCGCGCGGTCACCTTGCGGTCCTGGAGGAAGACCGACTTCGCCGCCCGGCTCGCCGCCCGCGCCCGCGCCTCGGCCCGGCCGCCGCGGACGAAGAAGACGGCGAAGGCGGCCACGACGAACAGCGCCGCCCCGGCCATCACCCCGATCCGCCGCCCGGTGGGGCTGAACGTCACCGCCGTACCGGGCGCCGCCGCGACGACCCCCAGCCACCACAGCCACACCCCCGCGGTCCGCACCGTCACGGCCACCCGCGCCAATGTGTAGGCCCCGCGCACCACGTCACACCTCCTCTTCCGCCGGCCCGTCCGCCACGCACCGTCCGCCGCGGCCGGCCCACGGCGTCGCATGCCAGGTGGACGGGAGGTTACTTCGGGATTCTCAGATTTTCGTTAAGACGTACGTCTCCGCGGCGACCGGTCGCCGAGACCCCCCGCACCCGCGACGGCCACCCACGCTCGCGAGCAGCGCCCGCGCCCGCACCGCCCGGCGGCGGCCGCGGCTCACTCCACGAACACCCCGCGTGCCGCGGCCCGCGCGTCGAACTCCTCCAGCCGCGCCTGCGCCTGCGGCAGCTCGTCGCACATCGCCTCCAGCAGCGCCCGGCCCAGCAGCATCGGCGCGCACGCGGTGTCGAAGGCCAGGCCCGTCCCGACCGCGGCCGGCAGCAGCAGGTCGCTGTGCGCGGCGACGGGTGCGAACGCGCTGTCCGCCACGGTCACGACGGTGAGCCCCGCCCCGCGGGCGTACGCCAGCGCCTCGACGACCTCCCGCGGATGCCGCGGCAGCGCGAAGCACAGCAGCGCGCTCGCCCCCGCCCGCACGGCCGCGTCGATGCGGTCGGCGAGCAGCGTGCCGCCCTCGTCCAGCAGCCGCACGTCCGGGTGCACCTTGGTGGCGAAGTACGCGAAGCCTCCCGCCTGCGCCCCGGCCGCGCGCAGCCCCAGCACCGGCAGCGGGACCGACGCGGCCAGCAGCGCCCCGGCCCGGGCGACCGGCGCGGGATCGGCGAGCAGCGCCGCGAGATGCCGCAGGTTCTCGATCTCGGCGTGCACGGCCTGCTGGTACTCGTTGCCGCCCGCCGCCTCCTGCGCGGCGGAGGCGGCCGCCGGCACCTCCCGCAGGTGCCGCCGCAGCGCGGGGTAGCCGTCGAAGCCCAGGGCCACCGCGAAGCGCGTCACGGACGGCTGGCTGACGCCCGCGAGTTCGGCGACCTCCACGCTGGACAGGAAGGGCGCGTCCACCGCCCGCCGCACCAGGCAGTGCGCGATCCGCCGCTGGGTCGGTGTCAGCCGGTGCGCCTCGAAGAGCTTCAGCAGCCGCCCCGCGGCGCTCTCGCCGCCCGCCCCCGCTTGTCCGCCCGCGCCCGCGCCCACCGGCCCGCCCGCGCCCGGGAGGCCGCCCTCGCCCGCAGCCGTGCCCCCGCTCATGCGCCGCCGCTCATCTGCCGCCGCTCGCCGTGTCACCACTGCCCATCCCCGACCCCCTTCTCCGGCCTCCTATTCACCGATCCCTGACTTTGCATGACCGTATGCATTCCGGCAAGGCCCGCGCCCGCCCCGCCGGTCGCCCTCCGGTACCGGCACCGGCACCCGCGCCACCGCCGGCTTCTCCGTCCCTCACCCTCCTCGCACGACCGACCACCCCCCTTCTCGCTCTCCGTCACCGCCCGTTCACCGTCCGCTGTTTCAGCGTAACCGAAAGGGCCGGACAGGTGATCGACACCTGCCCGGCCCTGTGGATAACTCGGCTACCGCCGCAAAACCCGCAGCTCAGCGCCTCCTGGGCGCGTCGAGCTCCGCGTCCCGCCGACCGCCGGAGCCGCCCGGACCACCCGGTCCGCCGAGGTCCCCGGAGCCGCTCCCCGTCCCGCCGGACTGGTCCGCCCGGTCGGCGTGCCCCGGCCACCACGCGGCGTGGCCGATGAGCGCCGTGAGGCTCGGCGTGAAGAACATCGCCATCACGAAGGCGGCCATCACGATGCCGAAGGCGACCGCGAAGCCCATCTGGGTGAGGAAGGCGTTCCCGGAGAGCATCAGCGTCGCGAAGGTCGCCGCGAGGATCACGCCCGCCGCCCCGACCGTCGGACCGGCGTGCTTGAGCGCCTCGGCAGCCGCCTCACGCGGGCTGCGGCCCTCGCGGGCCTCTTCTCTGAGCCGGGCGATCATCAGGATGTTGTAGTCCGTGCCGATGGCGACGACGAACAGGTACATGATGATCGGCAGCATGAAGATCAGCCCGTCGCCCCGCCCGAACAGCAGCACCGTCGTGCCGAGGGTGGCGCCGAAGCCGAGGCCCACGGACGCGATCAGGTACCAGGGCGCGACCACGCTGCGCAGCAGCAGCCCAAGGATCACCATGATCAGGATGGCGGCCACCGGGAAGACCGTCCGGTAGTCGTGGTTGACGGCCGCGTTGATGTCCTTGAAGACCGACGACGTGCCGCCGACGAAGGCCTCCGTCCCGGGCGGCGCGTTGTCGTGCGCGACGCTCCGGATGCCGTCGACGGCGTCGATCGCCTTGTCGCTGGCGGCCTCGTACTTCAGCGTGACCGTGAAGTTGGCGGTGGTGCCCGCCTTGTTCAGGTCGCTCGCCTTGTCGAAGCTGACGGCCGCGACCCCCTCGGCCTTGCTCAGCTTGTCGCTGTAGGCGGAGAGGTCCGCGGGCAGCGGCTTGCCGTTCGTGCTGTTGAGGTAGACGTTGGTCGGCTCGGCCGCACCGGCGGAGTAGGCCTTGGCCAGGGTGTCCTGGACGACCATCGACTCCTTGCTCTTCGGGATCGAGCCGGAGGCCAGGTCGTAGGACGCCTTGTAGCCCAGCGTGCCGAGCGTCAGCAGCAGCATCACCAGGCCGGACACCAGGGCGACCATGCCGGACTTGCGCCCGACGAGCCGGCCGACCGCCGCGAAGCGGGTGCCCGTGGGTTCGTGCTGCCACTTCTGGCCGGGCCAGAACAGCACGCGGACCGGGATCAGCGAGCACACCGCGGGGAAGAGCGTCAGACCGGCGACCAGGGTGACCGCGACCAGGATGGCCAGGGCCGGGCCGAGCTGGGTGAGGAAGCCGAGCGTCGACAGCGCCAGGGCGCAGAAGGCGATGATCACCGCGCCGGCCGCGGAGGCGATGGCCTCACCGACCCTGGTGACGCTGTTGATCATCGCTTCCTTGGGTTCGTCACCCGCCCTCAGCCGTTCCCGGTAGCGGAACATCAGGAAGAGGAAGTAGTCGGTGCCGACGCCCAGCACCACCACGATGAGCAGGGCCGAGATCGAGCTGTTGGCCTGGAGCCCGAAGACCTTGGTGGCGTCGGCGATCAGCGCGTTGGAGACGGTGAAGACCACGCCGATCAGCAGCACCAGCGGCATGATCGCGATCAGTGGCGACCGGAAGATGATCGACAGCGTGACGATGATGATCAGCAGCGAGCCGAACAGCGCGACCGCGTCGGACGTCTTCCCGGCGTCCTGCTGGTCCAGGTTCTGCGCGGCCTGACCGCCCACCTGGACCTTGAGCGCGGTGCCCTTGGCCAGGTCGGTGGAGTCCTTGCGCAGCGCCTTCGCGGCGTCGGCCTGCTTGGGCTGGCCCGCCGACTTCTTGTCCATCTGGACGTAGGCGGTGGTGTACTTGCCGTCCTTGGACGTGCTTCCGTCGACGACCTTCTGGACCTGGTCGATCTTCTTGCCGCCCAGGTCCTTGGTGATCCGGGCGATGTCGGCCTGGTCGGTCTTGGTCAGCTTGCCGCCGTCCTCGCGCTGGTAGAGCACGATCGCGGCAGGGGTGAAGGCCTGGGGAAATGCCTTCTCCTGGAGGTCCATGGCCTTGATGGACTCGTAGCTGCTGGGCAGGAAGCTGCTCTCGTCACTGTTGGACGGAAGGCTCGGGGCCGTCGCGATGATCGCGACCGCCGCGATCACCCACGCGACGATGGTCCATACGGGATGGCGGACGACTGTGCGTCCGATGCGGTGGAACATGCGGTGCTGCCTCCATGGCAGGACGTATCACCGCCACCCTTCGGAGCGGGACCGGGGTATCGGCGACCCGGACGGCCCGGGGAGGCCGTCCGGTGGAACGGGCAACGTTGTCTGTCGGATGAGCTTACTTGCCGCCCGGCAAGTGGCAAGTACCGGGTGCCGGTCCGGGCGCGGCCCCGGGGCGTCCGGCCGCAGCCGGACGGAGCGCGCCCCTCCACTCGATCCGCCCCCCACGTCTACCTGGTCAGACCGGGGGCAGCAAACGCTTTTGCGGCTTGCCCATCGCGTTGCGCGGCAGCTCGGCGAGGAAGCGCACCGCCCGCGGCCGCTTGTGCACCGACAACCGCGCGGCCACGAAGTCCGTGAGTTCCGCGGCGCTCACACCGTCCGCCACCACATAGGCCACGATCTGCTGCCCCAGGTCCGGGTGCGGGGCGCCGACGACAGCCGCCTCGCGTACGGCGGGGTGGTCCAGCAGCGCGTTCTCCACTTCGCCCGCGCCGATCCGGTAGCCGCCGGACTTGATGAGGTCGGTCGAGGCGCGGCCGACGATGCGGTGCGTGCCGTCCTCGGCGACCGAGGCGATGTCGCCGGTGCGGAACCAGCCGTCGTCGGTGTACGAGGCCGCGGTCGCCTCGGGACGGCCCAGGTAGCCGTCGAAGAGCGTGGGGCCCTGCACCTGGAGCTCGCCGATCCCGTCGGCGGACTCGGCCACCCGGGTGCGGATCCCGGCGAGCGGGGTGCCGACCGCGCCGGGGACACACGGACCGTCCGCCCGCGCGCTCACCGTGATCAGCGTCTCCGTCATGCCGTAGCGCTCCACCGGTTCGTGGCCGGTCAGCGCGCGCAAGGACCGGAAGACCGGCTCCGGCAGCGGCGCGCTGCCGGAGACCAGCAGCCGCGCGCCCGCCAGCGCGCGGGCCGCTTCCTCGTCGCGCACCACACGGTGCCAGACGGTCGGCACCCCGAAGTAGAGGCTGCCGCCCGCCGCCGCGTACGCCCCCGGAACGGGCCGGCCTGTGTGCACCAGGCGGCTTCCGGTGCGCAGCGCTCCGAGCACCCCCAGCACCAGCCCGTGCACGTGGAAGAGCGGCAGTCCGTGCACCAGGGTGTCGTCCGCGGTCCATTGCCACGCCTGCGCAAGGGCGTCGAGATCCGCGGCAATGGCGCCGCGGGGGACGAGCACGCCCTTGGGCGGCCCGGTCGTCCCGGAGGTGTAGAGCACCAGGGCGGCGTCTCGGTACGGCGACGGGTCCGTGTCCGCGCGGGCCGCCGCGGCGTCGTCGGCGGGGGTGAAGTCGGCGCGTTCGGCGAAGTCGACCGGCACCACCTCGGCGCCGGAGTCGCGCAGGATGTGCTCGCTCTCGGCGGGACCGGCGTCGGGTGCCAGCGGCACGACCGGCACCCCGGCGAGCAGCCCGCCGACGACCGCGGCCACCGTCTCCAGCGACGCGGTCGCGCGGACCGCGAACGCCGGGGCCCCCGCGACCCGCCGGGCGACCGCGCCCGCCGCGCCGAGCAGCTCCTCGTACGAGCTGCTGCGCCCGTCGACGGTCACCGCGTCCGCCCGGTCCTCACCGCCGTGCAGGGCGGTCAGCAGCGGTGCGTCGGCCATGGCGGGTCCTCCTGCGGGACGGCTCGCCCCCGGCGGGTCCGGGGGCTAACCCCAGTGTGGCCCACGCAGCCCGCCGCCTACCGTGGGCACATGGACACCCGCGACCCGGAATTGACCAAGGAACTCTCCGCGACCTTGCAGGCCCGCAAGGACCTCGGAGCGGAGTACGAATCCGCGCTTGTCGACTCCTTCATCGAGAAGGTGTCGGACAGTATCGACAGCCGCGTCGAGCAGCGCGTCCGCCGTGAGCTGGCGCAGCAGCAGACGTCGTTCGCCCGCGCCGACCGCCGCCCGATCGGCCCGCCGCAGACCGGCCACGCCTTCGCGCGCTACGGGTTCGCGGGCTTCACGATGATCCTGGCCATCCCGCTGTCCGCCATCGCCGCGGTGAACGCCGGCACCGCGGGCCTGTTCATCACCTGGGCGGGCATCGTGGGCGTGAACATGGCGCAGGGCCTGGCCAGTGCGTGGGCGAGGACGAAGCCGGCGCGGGACGACGACTGACGGGCGCGGCGGGACGCGCGGGAAGGTAGTCGCGGGGACCGCCGCACCCCCGGAGCGAGTCCGGAGGGCGGGACGACGGCGGTCCCCGCGAGGGACGCGTGCCGGGTCAGGACCGGGCTGTACGCGTCCGGGTCACCATGGAGTCCGGGAGCCGCTCCGGAAGTCCTTGGCGCCGTCTGGTGCCGTCCGGGTGGGGTGGCCGCCCGCCCTTTCGACATGCACCAATGTGCCGGACGCTTGTTAAGCGCGTGCTGCGCGGACGTGTCGCGGGTGTACCAGTTCCGCGAATCCCCGCCCGCTCCGGCGGACGGAGCCGTCCCGACGGCCACCGGCCCGCCCGCCCGCCGCGGGTCAGGCGGTGCCGTGCAGGGCGAGGAAGGCCAGCAGGTCCTGGCGGCTCACAACGCCCGTCGGCTTGCCCTCGACCAGCACGATCGCCGCGTCGGCCGCCTCCAGTACGGTCATCAGGTCGCCGACCGGCTCCCCGGAGCCCACCTGCGGCAGCGGCCGGCACATGTGCTTGTCCAGCGGGTCGTCCAGGCTCGCGGCCTTGGTGAACAGCGCGTGCAGCAGGTCGCGCTCCACGACCGAGCCGACCACCTCCGCGGCCATCACGTCCGGGTGGCCCGCGCCCGGCTTGACCACGGGCATCTGCGACACGCCATACTCCCGCAGCACCTCGATGGCCTGGCCGACCGTCTCGTCGGGGTGCATGTGCACCAGTTGCGGCATGTCCCCCTCCTTGTGCGCCAGGACGTCGGCGACGCGCGCCTCGCCCTCGCCCTCGTCGAGGAAGCCGTGCGAGCTCATCCACTCGTCGCTGAAGATCTTCGAGAGGTAGCCGCGTCCGCTGTCCGGCAGCAGGACCACCACGACGTCGTCGGGGCCGAGCCGTTCGGCGACCTTCAGCGCCGCGACGACCGCCATTCCGCACGAGCCGCCGACCAGCAGCCCCTCCTCGCGGGCCAGCCGCCGGGTCATCTGGAAGGAGTCCTTGTCGGAGACGGCCACGATCTCGTCGGCCACCCCCCGGTCGTAGGCCTCGGGCCAGAAGTCCTCGCCCACGCCCTCCACCAGGTACGGCCGCCCGGAGCCGCCGCTGTAGACCGAACCCTCCGGGTCGGCGCCGACCACCTGCACCCGGCCCTCGCTGACCTCCTTGAGGTAGCGGCCGGTGCCGGAGATGGTGCCGCCGGTGCCGACGCCCGCCACGAAGTGCGTGATCCGGCCGTCGGTCTGCCGCCACAGCTCGGGCCCGGTGGACTCGTAGTGCGACAGCGGGTTGTTGGGATTGCTGTACTGGTCGGGCTTCCAGGCGTTCGGGGTCTCGCGCACCAGGCGGTCGGACACGTTGTAGTACGAGTCCGGGTGCTCGGGGTCGACGGCCGTCGGGCACACGACGACCTCGGCGCCGTACGCCCGCAGTACGTTGATCTTGTCGGTGGACACCTTGTCCGGGCAGACGAAGATGCAGCGGTAGCCCTTGCGCTGCGCCACCATGGCCAGGCCCACGCCCGTGTTGCCGGAGGTCGGCTCCACGATGGTGCCGCCCGGCTTCAGGTCGCCGCTGCGCTCGGCGGCCTCGATCATGCGCAGGGCGATGCGGTCCTTCACCGAGCCGCCGGGGTTGAAGTACTCGACCTTCGCCAGGACGGTGGCCCTGACGCCCTCGGTCACACTGCCGAGCCTCACCAGCGGGGTGTTGCCGACGAGGCTGATCATCGAGTCGTGAAACTGCACCGTAGTGTCTCCGGGTTCTCCGTCGTGGTGGAGGCCAGCCTAGGGGGCGGAACGCACCCCGCCCGGGGCGAAACGTCGAAACGGCGGAACGCCCGGGCGGCGGAGCAGGGGCGCGGCACGCACGGCGCGGACACCGTTGACGTTGCCGGAGGTGTTCCGCGGGGCAACACGTGAATGTACCGGCGAGTGGACGGGTGGTGAGCGGGCTCGATGTCGAGGGCGAGGGTGGCACGGCGGATCGCGGGCGCGGCAGCGGTCGGCGGGGGCGGGATCAGCCTGCTGGGCGGGGCGGCGGTCGGGTTGGTGCTGGCGGAGGTCAGGCTGGCCAGACGGGTGGTCGGCGGCTCGGGGGACGTACCTCCGCGGGCCGACGGCAGATACGGGTCGGCGTTCGCGCACCCCGGCGCCGAGCCGCCGCTGCGTCTGGTCCTGGTGGGCGACTCCACGGCCGCGGGGCAGGGTGTGCACCGCGCGGGCCAGACCCCGGGCGCGCTGCTCGCCTCGGGCCTGGCCGCGGTCGCCGAGCGGCCGGTGCGGCTGGTCACCGTCGCCCAGCCGGGCGCGCAGTCCGACGACCTGCCGCGCCAGGTGGAGCTGATCCTCGAATCCGGCACCGCGCCGCCCGACGTGGCGGTGATCATGATCGGCGCCAACGACGTCACCCACCGGATGCCGCCCGCGACCTCGGTGCGGCTGCTGGCGGACGCGGTGCGGCAGCTGCGCGCGGCCGGCGTCGGGGTCGTGGTCGGCACCTGCCCGGACCTCGGCTCCGTCGAACCCGTCTACCAGCCGCTGCGCTGGCTGGCGCGCCGGATGAGCCGGCAGCTGGCCGCGGCGCAGACCATCGCGGTGGTCGAGGCGGGCGGCCGTACGGTCTCGCTCGGCGACCTGCTGGGGCCGGAGTTCGAGGCGCGGCCGCGCGAGCTGTTCGGCCCGGACAACTACCACCCCTCCGCCGAGGGCTACGCGACCGCCGCGATGGCGGTGCTGCCGACGCTCTGCGCGGTGCTGGGGCTGTGGCCGCTGGCCGACGAGCGGCCGGACGCGCGGCGCGGCGAGGGCTTCCTCCCGGTGGCCCAGGCGGCGGCCGAGGCGGCCGGCACGGGCGGCACGGAGGTCACGGCGGCGCGGGACACGGCCGCGGGTCCCCGCGGGCGCTGGGCGCTCGTCAAACGGCGCCGGCGGCGGCCGCTGGAGCAGGAGCGGGAGGACGTGGCGGCGGGCGGCGGAGGTGGAAGCGCCGGGGACGCCGGGGAGGCGGAGAATGCCGCGGACCGGTCGGCGTAACCGCGGGCCCGGCGGGGTAGGGGTGGGGCGTCGACAGGTAAGCAAGCGCTCAGAAAGTAGCCCGCATCACAGCGCCCGGCGGATGACGCACAGCGCTACGCGCGGGTAACTTTCCAGTCGGCCCCCGTGTCCGGGGCGCCGTACCGGCCCGGACCGCCCCCGTCCGCGAACCACAGCCGCAGCCCGCCGAGGAGTGCCCGCGATGCCCGAAGCCGTCATCGTCTCCACCGCCCGTTCGCCCATCGGGCGCGCCTTCAAGGGATCGCTCAAGGAGCTGCGCCCCGACGACCTGGCCGCGACGATCATCCGTACCGCGCTGGACAGGATCCCGCAGCTCGATCCGCGCGACATCGACGACCTGATGCTGGGCTGCGGCCTGCCCGGCGGCGAGCAGGGCTTCAACCTGGCCCGGATCGTCGCCGTGCGGATGGGCATGGACCACCTGCCGGGCTGCACCGTCACCCGTTACTGCTCCTCGTCGCTGCAGACCACCAGGATGGCGCTGCACGCCATCAGGGCGGGCGAGGGCGACGTGTTCGTCTCGGCGGGCGTGGAGATGGTCTCGCGCTTCGCCAAGGGCAACTCCGACTCCCTGCCCGACACCATGAACCCGGTCTTCGACGAGGCGATCGCCCGCACCGCCGAGCGCGCCGGGCAGAGCGGGGCCGACTGGCACGACCCGCGCGAGGACGGGCTGCTGCCCGACGCGTACATCGCCATGGGGCAGACCGCGGAGAACCTGGCGGCGCTCAAGGGCATCACACGGCGCGAGCAGGACGAATTCGGCGTCCGCTCGCAGAACCTGGCGGAGCAGGCCCTCAAGAACGGCTTCTGGGAGCGCGAGATCACCCCCGTGACGCTCCCTGACGGCACCGTGGTGGCCGCGGACGACGGTCCGCGGGCGGGAGTGACCATGGAGGGCGTCGCGGGCCTGAAGCCGGTCTTCCGGCCCGACGGCACCGTGACAGCGGGCAACTGCTGCCCGCTCAACGACGGGGCGGCGGCGCTGGTGGTTATGTCCGACACCAAGGCGCGCGAGCTGGGCATCACCCCGCTGGCCCGGGTCGTCTCCACCGGCGTCTCGGCGCTCTCCCCCGAGATCATGGGCTACGGCCCGGTCGAGGCCTCGCGGCAGGCGCTGCGGCGCGCGGGGATGTCCGTCGGCGACATCGACCTGGTCGAGATCAACGAGGCCTTCGCCGCCCAGGTCATCCCCTCCTACCGGGATCTGGGCATCGACCTGGACCGGCTCAACGTCAACGGCGGCGCCATCGCCGTCGGCCACCCCTTCGGCATGACCGGCGCCCGCATCACCGGCACCCTCGTCAACAGCCTGCAGTTCCACGACAAGCAGTTCGGCCTGGAGACCATGTGCGTGGGCGGCGGCCAGGGCATGGCCATGGTGATCGAGCGGCTTTCGTGACGCTCCGCCACCGTCCGGCTCCGTAGCGCCGAGTTGTGACGTATGTCGCAGGCACCTTGCCCCCGGGAGGTAATTTATCCCGGGGGCATCGCGTTTACCCAGGTCAGACCGCCCCCGTCAAACCCGGACAGATCCCAGGAATCGCCCGAAGTCATGACTTTCCGCACTGCAAGGGCCAGGGGTTTACCGGCACAGTGATGTGAGGGGAAAGTTTCGTCCACCGGACAAGTGGGCAATTGCTCGGGTCGCGTCAGTCGGGAGAACGTCAGTGAGTGCCAACTTCACCGTCCTGCTGGTCGCCGCGGGTCTCGCCGTGGCGGCGGGTTCCGCCGCTCTGGTCTCCGCCCGCGGGATGCGGCGCGAGCTGGCCGCCCTGCGCCAGGACCTGGCCGGGCTCGGCGTGCCCGGGCAGCGCGACGCCGACGGCATCAGGGCGGCCGTCGCGGGCGCCCTCGCCGACGAGCGCGAGCGCGAACTGGCCGAGGCCCGCGCTTTCTGGGCCGAGCAGGAGGCCCGCGAGAGCGCGGGCGAGGCACCGCTCTTCCGCGGGATGTACGGCAGCGCCGCCGACGGGCCGCTGCCCGGCTGCGACTACGAGGTGCCGCCGGTGCTGCCCTACCTGCCGCGGCAGGCCGACTTCGCGGGCCTCGACGCGGCCGCGGAAGGCTTCCTGGAGGGAAGCAGGGAGTCCGAGGGCGCGGGCCCCGGTGACGCGCCCGACGCCGTCTTCCCCGCGCCCGGCACGATTCCGCACCCGTCGGGTCCGGACTTCGCGCCCTCGCCGGTCGTCGCCTCGCCGGACCAGACCGCCGACCGGCTCGCCGACCTGGCGGACGGCCGCATCCCGCTCTCCGACGTCCGCCCCGGCCCGCTGGGCACGCTGGACGTGTACGTCTTCGCGGACGGCACCACGCTGTGCATGACGCCGGGCCACCGGGAGACCGCGCTGCGGCTGTCGGAAGCGCTGGACCGCGGGGACGTCCCCGTACTACGCGGCGGCTCGGCAATAGCCGGGGCCTACGCACTGACCTTCGCCTTCGGCGAGGAGAGCGTCTACGTGCTCGCCGACCGCGTCGTCGCCTCGCTCTGACCCCGCCTGGCCCACGCGACGGACGGGCCCGACGCGCGCCGCCGCACGCACCCTCACCCGGCGGTCAGCCGACCGCCCGTGCCGCCTGCGCGACCTTCTCGCGCGCCTTCGCCAGCAGCGGGCTGTGCCCGGGCGGCGCCGCCACCGCGAGCAACTCCCGCCCGGCGAGGGAGAGCTGGTCACCGACCACGAAGACGCCCTCGTCCGGCATCACGTACGGCTCGCGCCCGGGGAATTCCAGCAGCTGGGCCTCGCGGTCCAGCCAGCGCGCCAGGTCCAGTCCGGCCGCAGCGGCGCCCGCCTGGAGCCGCCGCTGCGACAGCGAGCGCAGCCGCCCCGCGAGGCGTTCCACCGCGGCACCCAGCTCGTCCGGTCGTGTCTGCTCGGGCATGACCCGACATTACCGGGGTATGGAAGACGGCCTCGCACCCATGTCCGTGCCCGGCGGTTCGCCGCGCGATGGTTGCCAACGCACCACCACTCGGGCACGGTGGGGTGACCGGACCACATACCGGAGGCGCCGATGTCCCAAACGCACTTCTCCGAGGAAACCCACCGGAATCTGATCGACCGTATCCCGCACTGCACCGGCCGCGAGGTCAGCGAGTGGCTGTCCGCCCTCGACGAAGGACCCGCGCTCTTCCGCTTCGAGGAGAAGGTGAGCTGGCTGCGCGGCGAGCACGACCTCTCCTACGGCCACGCCAAGGCCCTCGTCCACGAGTACGACCTGCGACGGGCCGCCCGCAACCTGCGCTGACCCGGGTCACCGCTGCCGTTCCCCACACGCCTGCGGGCTGCCGGGAAGGGTACTTCCCGGCAGCCCGCCGCATGCGCGATGTCCCCTCAAAAGCGCAGAGGGGCGCTCAGGAGCCTCAGTCGCGCAGGATCGCGATCAGCCGCAGCAGCTCCAGATAGATCCACACCAGCGACAGCGTCAGGCCGAAGGCCGCGAGCCAGGACTCCTCGCGCGGGGCGCCGCCCCGGACGCCGTCCTCGATCTGCCTGAAGTCCAGCGACAGGAAGAACGCGCCCAGCGCCACGCCCAGCAGGCAGAAGACGATGCCGAGCGGGCCGGTGCGCAGCCCCAGCGTGTCGGAGCCGCCGAAGGCGGCGAAGAGCAGATTCACCACCATCGCGAGCACGAAGCCGATCGCGACGGCCATGCCGATCCGCTGGTAGCGCGCGGTGACGCGGACGATCCGCGCCCGGTACGCGACGAGCATGCCCGCGAAGACGGCCATCGTGCCCAGCACCGCCTGCACCGGCGCGCCCTGCCAGGCCTGGTTGTACTCCCGGCTCAGCACGCCGAGGAAGACGCCCTCGAAGGCGGCATAACCGAGGATCAGCGCGGGTACGGGCCGGCGTTTGAACGCCTGCACCATGGCCAGCACGAACGCGATCAGCGCCGCGCCCACCGCCACGCCGACCCGGTCCGGCAGCGCGACCCATCCCAGCACGGCCCCGGCCGCGACCGTGCCGAGGGTGGCAGCGGTACGCGTCACGACGTCGTCGATCGTCATCCGCCCGGTCTGCGCCGGGCCCGCGGCGGGCGCCGCGTACATCTCCTCCAGCCGCTCCGGGCTCGCCGGCCCCGGCTGGTCGTACGGGTTGCGCGGCGGCCCGGCGTACGGACCGCCCTGCCCGCCGCCGTACGGACCGCCCGGTGCGCCGCCGTAGGGGTTGCCGCCGCCGTACGCGCTGCCGCCGCGGGCACCGGCAGACTCGAAGCCCGCGTAGTCGTTCCCGCGGGTGAAGCCCCGCCGGGAGAAGACCGGGTTGCTGCTCCTCATCTCACTCCTCCAACGCCGCGTCCGCGGCTCTGCGTCAAGAGTAATGGCTTGGCAAAAAACCAGCCTTCCCGCAGATCGGCGACTCGAACACACCTGCCGCACGGGCCGCGCGCCCTTCCGATGGGTATACCCGGTGGACGGCCGGGCCCCGGCGCGGTATCACTGAAGAGTGCAGACGAACACACGTTCGAAATCCAGGGAGCAGGCCATGGCACGCCCCGACCACACCCGCGCCCTGCACGCGGCCCTGCTCGCCGCCGCCCGCGGCCTGCCCGTCTTCCCGCTCTCGCGCAGCAAGCTGCCCGCCGTCCGCTCCCCGCATCGCGACGAGCCGCGCACGGCGGCGCTGTGCCGGGGCGCCTGCGGCCGGCCGGGCCACGGGGTGCACGACGCCGGCACCGACCCGGCCCGGATACGGGCGCTCTTCGCCGTGGCGCCTTGGGCGACCGGCTACGGCGTCGCGTGCGGGCGTGCCCCGCACCACCTCGTCGGCGTGGACCTGGACGTCAAGCACGGTGCGGACGGTGTCGCCGCGCTGCGCGCGCTCGCCGTGGAGCACGGCTTCACGGTGCCCGCGACGCTCACCGTGCTCACCCCCTCCGGCGGCCGCCACCTGTGGTTCACCGCACCAGGGCCCGTCCCCAACTCGGCGGGGCGGCTGGCCCGCGGTATCGACATACGCGGCGAGGGCGGGTACGTCGTCGGCCCGGGTTCGCGCACCCTGGCCGGCCGCTATCTGCTCGACCCCGGCTCGGCCGGTGCCGCGCTCGCCCCCGCCCCCCGGGCGCTGCTGCGGCTGGCCGCCCCGCCGGCGCCGCCCGCGGAGCGGCAGCCCCGGCACGCGGCGGGGCCGCGGCATCCCGCCGAGAAGCGGGCCGCGGCGCTGGTGCGCTTCGTGCTCGACTCGCAGGAGGGCGAGCGCAACGGCCGGCTCTTCTGGGCCGCCTGCCGCGCCTACGACGCCGGTGTCGGCGACACCCTCGCACCCGCCCTGGTGACGGCGGCCGTGGCCACCGGGCTGAGCGAGCGGGAGGCCGCCGCCACGGTGGCGTCCGCGGGCCGGCTGCGCACCGCCCCGCGTTCCTGACGCGGGGCGGTGGCGTCCGGCGGCACTCGTGCGGCCGGGGCGGGACCGTCACGGTCCCCGGACCGGGGGCACGTCGGCCGGGCGGGCCGTCAGGCCAGGACGCGCTGGTGGATCGCGGTGACGGCGCTGCGGGCCGAGCTGAACGCCCCGTGCTGCCAGGCGTCCATGTAGCTGAGCCAGTCGCCCGCGAAGTGCACGCGGCCCGTCGGCTCGGTCAGCGGCTTGTAGCGCACGTGGTCGGGGCCGCCGGGGGTGCTGTGCCAGGCGGCCTCCTGGTAGGGGAACTGCCGCCAGTGGTGCGAGAAGGACGTGGCCAGCTCGCTGCGGTATTTCTCGCCGTAGATCTTCACGCCCGCCGCCACGGCGCGCGCCTCGCGCTCCTTGGGCGTGAGGGGGGCGTAGGAGTCGGCGTTGGCACCGGTGTTGTAGTAGCCGATGATCACACCGCGCTCGCCGTGGAAGCCGTAGGACGGGTGCCAGATGTGGGTGACGTCGAGGTCGGTCTCGGTGATGCCGCCGTAGATCCGGTGGTCCGTCTCCCACCAGCGCGAGCGGTACTCCAGGCCGATCTTGCCCGCCGAGGACGGTGTGATCGCCTCCAGGGCGCTCTGCACCCCGCTGCCGAGGTTGTGCGGCACCTTGGCGAGGATGTTCGGCGGCATGGCGGCGACGCAGTAGTCCGCCTCGACGGCCCGGGTCCGCCCGCCCTGGGTGTACGTCACGCGGACACCGTCGCCCTTGTCCGTCACCTGTGTGACGGCGCAGCCGGTGCGGATCTTCTGGTTGCCGATCGCCCCGGCCAGCGCGTGCGGTATGCGGTCCATACCCCCGACCGGCTGGAACATCAGCATGGCCTGGTCGAATTCGAATTCGAAGGCGAAGTAGCGCCCCACTCCGGTGGCGAAGATCTCCGAGGCGGTCGGCACATCGCCCGCGACGACGCCGGGGGTGCCGGCGGCGCCCGGCCAGACGGTGTAGCCGCGGCGGGAACTGCCGGTGTATTGCAGGTTGTTTCCGAGGTCTCCGTAGTCCTTGAGGAATTCCGTCAGCCGCTCGCGGTCGTCACCGGTCAGCGCCTGGTCGAGAGCGCCCTGGTCGGAGGCCTTGGCGAGCAGTTCCGTGACATAGCCGAAGACGTCCGCCTTGGCGGCGCGGTAGCGCATGGGCGAGGTCATGCCGGCCGACTCGTTGTAGAGGTAGGTGTCGGCGTTGACGTTGGTGAAGACCTCGATCGGGACGCCGAGTTCGCGGCAGTAGTCGAGGGTGATCATCCACTGCGCGATGCGGGCGGGTCCGGCGTTCATGTACTGCCCGTCGGAGAAGCGGGCGGTCTGCCGGTGGCCGTAGAGGTCGGTGGTGGTGTCGCCGCCGCGCACGGTGAAGTTGCGGCCGCCGGGGCGGTCGCGGGCCTCCAGGACCGTACAGCGGTAGCCGGCCTTGCCGAGTTCGTAGGCGGTGGTGAGGCCGGCTATGCCGCCCCCGAGCACGACGACCGAGGCGGCGGATCTTCCGGTGAGGCTGAAATCCCCGGTGCGCGGCGCGCGGTAGGCCGCCTCGCGGGCGGCCGCGGCCTGCGCGGTGGGCGTGAGGCCGAGCGCCCCCATGGTGGCGAGCATCGCGCCGGCGCCGCCCGTCGCGCCGACGGCACGCAGGAACGCACGTCGATTGAGCTGGGTCATCTGTCATGTCCCCTTTCGCTGCTGGCGCAGCGAACTTTCACAAGCGCGGGTTACGCGTGATCGCGCCGCGCGTGTCGCGGGGGTAAGGGGAAGCTCCGCTTCATATGCTCAGGAGCAGTTCAGCGCGGGTTCAGCAGCGCGCGCCGCCCCGGCGGTATGCGACGGCGCGGCAATGCGCGAGGGTCCGCACCCCCGGTCCCGCGGGCGGGGTCACCCGCCCGCGCGGAGGTGCGGACCCTGGGGTCCTGACGTCACTTCGCGGCGGTCAGCGCCCCGTAGAGGTCCTCCCAGGCCGCGGTGACGACCTCGGGGCCGTACTCGGCGGCCTTCTGGAGAGCGGCCTTGGAGAGCGTGCGGCGCAGTTCCTCGTCCTCGATGAGGCGGATGATGCCCGCCGCCAGCGCGTCCACGTCGAGTTCGGGGACGAGCAGGCCGTCCACGCCGTCGGAGACGAGCTCCCGCGGGCCGACCGGGCAGTTGAAACTGACCACGGGCAGACCGCAGTTCATGGCCTCCAGCAGCACCATGCCGAAGCCCTCCGACTTGGAGCTCATCGCGAAGACGGAGCCCTTGGCGAGTTCCTCGTCGAGTTTGCGCGTCGGTCCCATGAGGAAGACATGGTTGTAGAGGTGCTTGACGCGGATGATCTTGCGGAGGGCGTCGAGTTCCGGACCGTCGCCGTGGACGCGCAGCGTCCAGTCCGGGTGGGCGTCCACGACCTTCCCGAACGCGTCGATCAGCTTGTCGATGCCCTTGTTGCCGTCGAGCCGCCCGGCGCTGACGACCTGGGAGCGGGAGAAGTCCGTGCGCGGGACGTCCAGGGAGTGCAGCGCGTTCGGGATCCGCTCGACGCGGACGTCGGGAAACGCCTCGCCGTAGGCGACCCGGTCCGCCTCGGTGAGGCAGACGACCGCGTCCAGCTTCACGTAGGCGGCGTCGATGGCCTCGCGCCACTCGCCCTTGTGCGTCGACAGTCCCGCGTGCTCCTGGACGAGCCGGACCCGCGACGGATCCGTGAACTCGGCCATGACCAGGTTGATCGTGGGCCGGGTGCCGACCACGATCTCGCTCTCCAGGCCGCGCAGGAAGCGGATCATCGCACTGATGCGGCGGCGGCTGTCCCAGTTCTTGGAGATGCCGGCCGGGAACAGCTCGTGCCACGAGGTGTCCTCGGGACCGTCGTAGCCGTCCCAGTCCACGTAGGAGCCGGAGCGGTTGTCCACGAGCGCGGTCATCCGGACCCGCGGGTCCAGCGGGAAGGGCGGCTCGTCGTGGTAGCGCAGCATGGTCGCGATCTCGACGTCGTGACCGCGCTCGACCATGGCGTTGGCCTGGTTGAACACGGTACGGACGGTGCCACCGACGCCGAACGCGTTGTAGATCAGGTAGGTCAGCTTCATGTGGCGCTCCGGTCGGCGTTCTCGCGTCGGGCGCAGCGGATGGAAAGGTCGTCGGCGTCGGTGTAGTACGGCATCACCGCGACCCCCGCCCTGTACTGCTCGGGAAACTTCACGATCTGCTTCTTGCCCGGCATGTCGTCGTGGTGCCCGCCCACGCGGAGCACCAGTTTCCGGGTCCCCCGGGACGCGATCACGTGCAGGTCCCAGATCTCGCTGGGCAGCGCGTCCCAGACGGCAAGGTCGTCCATACCCACGACCGCCTCGAAGTCCGCCCCGTCGACGGCGACGGGGAAACGCAGCCGGCGCGGGGTGGGGGGCGAGGTGCGGGTCGCCGCGCGGACGATCCGGTCGGTGAACCGCTGGAAACCGGACCGGACGGGAAGCTCGGGCCGCTCACGGGAGGTGAGGAGCAACGTCCACGGCGTGTCCACGGGGCCGTCGTCGGGCACCCCGTCCACGAAGAGCGTCCCGAGAACGCGGATCTGGCCGTCGCGCGGCCAGACCCGCCTGATCTCGGCGTTGGACGCCTTCGCGGCACTGGCTTGCATGGCCACGTTCATCCTCTGTTCCTATCGTCGGCCCTGCCCCGGAGGGGAGGCGAGAGGACGGGCGGAACAGCGGCGCCAGCCGCTTCGTTCCGCCGGGCTCGCCGGGGGTGGCAGGACGGAAGTGTGTGCACCGCAAACCAGGGCTGTCAACGTCTCGGACCGAGTGCCGGCGCGCTCCGTCGCCGCGCGCCGGCGTTCCTTCCGGTCCGGGCCGCCCGCCCACAGGCTACTTGACGCGTTCCAGCCGGGCGGCCTCCGGCGACGGGGCCGGCGTCCGCTCGTCCAGCGGCACGAACGGCACGTTCCCGGCCGGCTCGCCCAGCAGGATCTGCCGTATGACGCGCTCGGACGCCAGGCCGTCGTCGTAGTCGCAGAACTTGCGGCGGAAGGTGTCCCGCAGGCTGTCGGACCGCTCGTCGCGCCACGCACCGCTGACGAAGATGTCGTGCAGCTCGTCCTGGGTGCGCGCGACATGGCCGGGCGGCTCAGCCACGAGATCGAAGTACACACCGCGGGAGATCGTGTACGCGTCCCAGTCGTTGGCGTAGATCACGATCGGCCGGTCGAGGTTGGCGTAGTCGAACATGATCGAGGAGTAGTCGGCCAGCAGGACGTCCGCGGCGAGCTGCAGCTCCTCCGAGGAGGTGTGCGAGGTCACGTCGATGACGCGGGACGACTCCTGGAGGGCCCGCAGTTCCGGTGTCTTCTCGTAGAAGTGGTGGCCGCGCATGAGCACCACGAAATCGTCACCGAGAGCGGCGGCGAGGCGGGACACGTCGAGCTGGGGGACGAAGGTCGCGGTGTAGTCCCGGTGCGTCGGCGCGTAGAGGACGGCGATCTTGTCCTGGGGAATACCGAGCCTCTCCCTGATGCGGCGCACATCGGCGGCGGTCGCGGTGAAAAGGACGTCGTTGCGCGGGTAGCCGGTCTCCAGTGCCGCGAAGGAGCACGGGAATGCCTGCTCCCAGATGTCCGCCGAGAACCTGTTGGAGGAGATGCAGTAGTCCCAGCGGTCCGAGCGCTCCAGGAGCTTCCTGAAGTTCGTGCCCTTGGCGGCCACCGGGTGGGCCAGCAGGTGGATGCCCATCCGCTTGAGCGGCGTGCCGTGCTGCGTCTGCACGTGGACGGTGCCGGGCCGCTTGACGAAACGGTCCTCGAAGTTGACGTTGTTGAAGAAGTACTTGGCCCGTGCCAGGGTCTCCCAGTATTTGTCGGTACCCGGAATTATGTAATCCGTTCCCGGCGGGAGCTTCTTCACCTCGTCCTTGGTGGCGACGACCACTCCCCTGACATGGGGGGCGATCTCCTTGGCCTTGGCATGCAGCGCGGCGGGATTGCACACGTAGCCCCGGCCCCAGTACGAGGCGTAGACGGCCAGATTCTCGTCGACGGGGTGCTTGAGGGCGGCCTCGTAATGACGGGTCACCCGCTTGCCGGCCATCTTCTTCCGGGTGGCCTTGACGGTCTTGCGGAGCTTGCGCCGGCCCTGGTTGGCGACCTTGAGCGTCTGGTAGACGGGGTAGGCACCGCGCGCGATCAGCGAATGCCGCAGGCCGGTCTCCCCGTCGGGCCGCACGTAATCAGCCGGCACATAGCGCCGGTAGTGCCGGTGCGCCAGCCCGAAGAACTCCGACCGCAATTCGTTGGGCACCCGGTTGTTCTTCGCCAGGATGGCGATGAAATGGTCGATCATCTTGGTGAAGAGCTGGGCCCGCCACTCCTCGAGGGCCGGGTCGCTGTCGATGAAGGCGAAGACCCGCTCGTACTGGTCGAAGATGTCGAAGTGCTTGCGGCTGACGGTGCGGAGGATGTTGCCCTGGCGGCGCTGCCGGTAGTGGACGACGACCTCGTCCAGGGCCGCGATCCGGTCGGCGGACATCAGGACCGGGAAGGTCCAGGGAGTGTCCTCGTAGTACCCCGGCGGGAACTGGAATCCGCGCTGCTCGACGAACTCGCGCCGGTAGACCTTGTTCCAGACCACCATGAGCAGGGTGAGGAACTCCGGCCGCTGCTTCGCGGTGAAGACCTCGGGACCCTCGGTCCGGAAGACCGCGGCCAGGCTGTTGCGGGTCACTCCGTTCCACCAGAACGTGCGCGCGTAGTCGAAGATCAGCACGTCAGGATCGGTGGTCTGCTCCAGCCGGTCGGCTATGAGTTGCAGCGAGCCGGGTGTGATCGTGTCGTCGCTGTCGAGGAAGAAGAGGTAGTCGCCACGCGCTATCTCCATTCCCGCGTTCCGCGCCAGGCCCAGGCCCACGTTCTGGGGCAGGTGCAGCGCCCGGACCCGCTCGTCGGCCTTGGCGTATTCGTCGATGATCTCACCGCAGCGATCGGGCGAGCGGTCGTTGACGGCGATTACCTCGATGTCACGGAAGGACTGCCCGAGGATCGAGTCGAGGCACTCCCGCAGGAAAGGCTGCACTTGGTAAATCGGCACAATCACGCTGATACGTGGCTTCGACACGCCTTGCTCTTCCAATCCTTCGACCCCGCCATTAGCACTGCCCGGATCCGGGTCCCGGGCCTTTCGTCATCCGCAGGCGCCTGGGGTGACAGATGAGGCATGATACACTGAACAGCAGCTGAAGCGTGAGTGACGTACTCCTGCCCGAAGCCCCGTCGGCGCGTAGTGTGTTACGTCACTCCGGTGCGATCTGCGTACAGGGATCGGCCGTTGATCGATCCGGCGCCCGCAGGGCGGGCGTTCTTCGCCCGGATCCGGCGCAGACAGCGCACACGATCATGGGAATCGGCCGGGTCCCGCGCGGCCTCGCCGCAGCGTTCCGGTTCGTTCTCCACCGGAAGAACGCGTTCCGCTTTTGACGTCGGCCCGCCCACCGCACCGGCCACCAGGGATCACCCCGGGATTTCGGCACAGGCCGACGGACAGCGAGCCGCCTCCCTCAGCATTGCCGGGGAGGCGGCGGAATTGCCGGTGTTCAGCTGTTCGAGCAGTTCAGAGCATGTTGGTGCCTGGTGCCCGGAGCCGGACTTGAACCGGCACGCCCCACCCGGGGCAGCGAGGTTTAAGCTCGCCGTGTCTGCGTTCCACCATCCGGGCCGGCGGGGCGCAGAGAAAAGCGTATCGGGGTCGGCGGATCCCAACAGGGCGCTTAACTAGTCATGTTGTCTGATTTTAGGGGCTACTGACGGTGCTTCATTGGCTTCGGCGCGACACATCGCCAGGACAGCGCAGCACTTGCAGGGCCATGGTTGCCCCGCGCAAGTGACGCGAAATCGCCCTTGGCCCGCCATGCGTCGCCTCAGGAGAGCCAATTCGAGCGGGTGCGCGGCATTTCGGCGTCGCCGTCCTCCGCGGTGCGAACCGCGAGCACCTGGTTGACGCCGATCCTGTTGCGCTCGAAGGCCACCGCCGACGCGGCCATGTACAGCTGCCACACCCTGGCCCGCCCCGGCCTGACCAGGCGCACCGCCTGCCGCCAGTTCGCCTCCAGATTCGCCACCCAGGCCCGCAGCGTGCGCCCGTAGTGCTCGCGCAGCGCCTCCACGTCGCGCACCTCGAAGCCGGCCTCCTCCAGCCGGGAGACGGTCGCACCGACGGGTGCCAGCTCGCCGTCCGGGAAGACGTAGCGGTCGATGAACTCGTCGACGTGGTAAGCCTCCTCGTCGCGCAGCGGGCGACGGGCGATCTGGTGGTTGAGCAGCCGGCCGCCCGGCCGCAGCAGCCCGTGCAGGATGCGCGCGTACTCCAGGTAGCGGCGGCTGCCGACGTGCTCGGCCATGCCGATGGAGGAGATCGCGTCGAAGGGGCTGTCGGTGACCTCGCGGTAGTCCTGCACCCGGATCTCGACCAGGTCGTCGAGTCCTGCCTCGGCGACGCGCTTGCGGGCGAACTCCGCCTGCTCCACGGAGAGTGTGATGCCCGTGGCCCGTACGCCGTAGTGCGCGGCGGCGTGCATCACCATCGAGCCCCAGCCGCAGCCGACGTCCAGCAGCCGCTGCCCCTCGCGCAGGCCCAGCTTGCGGCACACCAGGTCGAGCTTGGCGGACTGCGCCTGCTCCAAGGTGGTGTCCTCGTCCGGCCACACCGCGCACGAGTAGACCATGCTCGGGCCCAGGACCAGGGCGTAGAAGTCGTTGCCGACGTCGTAGTGGTGCGAAATGGCCGCGCGGTCGCGGCGCTTGGTGTGCGCCGGGCCCGAGCGCGGGCGCACCTCCTCGGGCGGCGGCGCCGGCGGCAGGCCCGGCCCGGTGAGCGCCAGGACGCCGCGGGCCAGCCGGTAGGTCGCCGGGTCGCGCAGCGCGTCCAGCACCTGGCGGACAGCGGCTCCCGCCGGGGCCTGCGGGTCCGGTTCCGGGCGCTCCCAGAGCAGGCCGGAGAGGCGGTCGAGCGCGTCGTGCAGATCGCCGTCGACGGTCAGCTCACCGGCCACCCAGGCGCGGGCCAGACCGAGTTCACCGGGCCGCCACAGGATGCGGCGCAACGCGCGGCGGTGGCGGAAGACGAGGGCGGGGGTGCCGGGCGGCCCGGCCTCGCTGCCGTCCCAGGCACGCACGCGCAGCGGGAACGGCCGGGAGAGGGCGTGTTCGGCGATGTCGACGATTCTCGGAGCCGCGTCAGCCATGCATCCGAGCGTACGACCGCGGCGACCAAAAATCGCCGTTCTCCCGCAAATCTATGTTGCGGATACACGCACTTGACCCGGACGGCGGTCGCTGCCCGAGAGGGAGGGCCGTCAACGGTCCCGGGAGGCGGGCGGGGCAGGGCGCGCGGAAGCGCCGTGAGGGCGCCCGCACCACGGATGGCGGGCGCCCTCACGGCGTCTGCTGTGCGCTCGGCGGCGTCCGTTCCCGGAGCCGCCGAGGGGGTTGTCAGGCCGCGCCGGCCTTCTCGGGGGCGGCAGCGGCGGCCTTCGGCTGCTCGGGCACGGCGGCGGGCGCCGGGGCCGGGCGGGCGGCCTCGTAGAACTCCTCGCGGGGGTTCTCGATGGCGCCGAGGGAGACGACCTCGCGCTTGAGGAACATCCCCAGGGTCCAGTCGGCGAAGACCCGGATCTTGCGGTTCCAGGTCGGCACGGCCATGCCGTGGTAGCCGCGGTGCATGTACCAGGCGAGGCGGCCCTTGACCTTGATCTTCGCCTTGCCGAAGACGATCATCGCGACGCCCTTGTGCAGCCCGAGACCCGCGACCGCACCCTTGTTGGCGTGCTTGTAGTCCTGCTGCGGGAAGCCGCGCATGCCGGACACCACGTTGTCGCCGAGCACCTTGGCCTGGCGCAGCGCGTGCTGCGCGTTGGGCGGGCACCAGGCGCCCTCGCCCGCGGCGAGGTCGGGGATCTGGGCGTTGTCGCCCGCGGCCCAGATGTAGTCGGTGCCGCGCACCTGGAGCGTCGGGGCGGTGTCCACGTGGCCGCGCGGGCCGAGCGGCAGGCCGAACTTCGCCAGCGCCGGGTTCGGCTTCACGCCGGCCGTCCACACGACGGTGGAGGCGTCGACCTCCAGGCCGTTGGCGAGCACCACGTGCTTGTCGACGCAGGACTTCATCGACGTGCTGAGGTAGACCTCGATACCGCGCTCCTGGAGGTGCTCCAGGCCCCACTTGCCGAGCTGCGGGCCGACCTCGGGGAGGATCTTGTCCGCGGCGTCGACGAGGATGAAGCGCATGTCCTCGCGCTTGACGTTCGGGTAGTACTTGGCGGCGTCGCGCGCCATGTCCTCGACCTCGCCGATGGTCTCCGCACCCGCGAAGCCGCCGCCGACGAAGACGAAGGTGAGCGCCTTGCGGCGGATCTCCTCGTCCGTGGTGGAGTCGGCCTTGTCGAGCTGCTCCAGCACGTGGTTGCGCAGCCCGATCGCCTCCTCGACACCCTTCATGCCGATGCCGTTCTCGGCCAGGCCCGGGATCGGGAAGGTCCGGGAGACCGCGCCGAGCGCCATCACCAGGTAGTCGAAGGGCAGCTCGTAGGACTCGCCGACGAGCGGCTCGACCGAGGCGACCTTGCGGTCCTGGTCGATGTCGACGACCCGCCCGGTCAGCACCTCGGCCCCGGGCAGCACGCGCCGCAGCGGGACGACGACGTGACGCGGGGAGATGCTGCCTGCTGCCGTCTCGGGGAGGAAGGGCTGGTACGTCATGTACGAGCGCGGGTCGACGACCGTGACGGTCGCCTCGCCGTACCGCATCTTCTTCAGGATGCGGCGCGCCGCGTACAGGCCGACATAACCGCCGCCTACTACGAGGATCCGTGGACGCTCCGTGGTGCTCATGCATCGAGTATCCAGCACCCGGCGGGGGCTACCTCGTGAGCCCCTTCACAAGGACCTGGACACCCTGTGCTACCCTGCGCGGTTTCGCGACCAGGTGTGACGCGCCCGCAGGCCCGTCCCCCGGCCCGCGCCGCCGCACCCCTGGCGCTGATCAGCACCGATCGCGCGGCGTTCACCCCGCGACCCGGCGGTTGTCACACCGCTGAAACACGCCGCTACCAACGATTCCCGGGGCTGTGGGCGTCCACGCCTTGGAAAATCGGGCCGTGGGGCGGGAACTTCATGTGAAGAGTTTCACAAAGGTTTTCCGGCGTCCTGTCCGGCAGCTTCGAAAGCGATGCCGTCGAGGATGTCGTGCTCGCTCACCACGACCTCCGCGGCGCCCGTCCGCTCCATGATCCGCAGCAGCACCAAGGCCCCCGCGGCGATCACGTCGACCCGCCCCTCGTGGATGACGGCGAGGGCCGCGCGCTCGGCGTGGGTGGACGCGAGCAGCCGCTCGGCGACCGCCCTGACCTGCGCGAGCGTGATCCGGGAGTGGTGGATCGCCGCCGAGTCGTACTCCGGGAGGCCGAGCGCGAGCGCCGCGACCGTGGTGACCGACCCGGCCAGACCGACCAGCGTGCGGGCGCGCTCCAGCGGCACCGTGCGGGACGCCTCGTCCAGGCCCGCGTCGATGTCGGCGGTCATCGCCGCGACGATCTCCGCGGACGGCGGGTCCACCGGCCGCCCGTCACGCACGACGTGACGCTCCGTCATCCGCACACAGCCCATGTCCACCGAGCGGGCCGCCTCCACATGGTCCGCGCCGAGCACGAACTCGGTCGAGCCGCCGCCGATGTCGACGACCAGATACGGCGTCAGCAGTTCGTGCCCGCCGGTCAGTTCGCGGGTGGCGCCGGTGAAGGACAGCGCCGCCTCCTGGTCGCCGGTGACGACCTCGGGCTCGACGCCCAGCAGCTCGCGCACGCCGCGCACGAAGTCGTCGCGGTTCTCCGCGTCGCGCGAGGCGGAGGTGGCCACGAAGCGGATCCGCTCGGCGGGCACCCCGTGCTCGCGGATGACGGCGGCGTATTCGCGGCAGGCCGCGAAGGTGCGCTCCAGCGCCTCGGGCGCGAGCCGGCCGGTGCGGTCGACGCCCTGGCCGAGCCGGACGATGCGCATCTGCCGGTCCAGGTCGCGCAGCGTGCCGGCGGCCGGGTCGACGTCCGCGACCAGCAGCCGGATCGAGTTGGTGCCGCAGTCGACGGCGGCGACCCGGGTCGTCGTGGGGGCGGTCATGAGGACGTCTCCTGCCGGTCGTCGTGGCCTTCCTGGCCCAGCGGCACGCACGGGCCCTTGGCCCACCACTCGGGGAGCATCGCGAGCGCCTCGTCGCCGAGCGGGTTGACGCCGGGGCCCGCGGCCAGCGAGTGGCCCACGAGCACGTGCAGGCACTTGACGCGGTCCGGCATGCCGCCCGCGCTGGGGAAGCCCTCCAGCACCTCGATCGCGTCGCGGCGGGCGATGTAGTCCTCGTGCGCGGCGCGGTAGGCCGCGGCCAGCTCCGGGTCCTCGGCCAGGCGCGCGGTCATGGTCTTCATCACGCCGTCCGCCTCCAGCGTGCCGATCGCCGAGGCGGCCCGCGGGCAGGTCAGGTAGTACAGCGTCGGGAAGGGCGTGCCGTCCTCCAGCCGCGGCTGGGTCTCGACCACGTCGGGGTTGCCGCACGGGCAGCGGTGCGCGACCGCGCGCAGGCCGCGCGGCGGGCGGCCGAGCTGCGCCTGGACGGCGGCCGCGTCCGCGGGGGTGGCGGGAGGGTGCTGTGAGGAGTTCATGTGCCGTTTCTCGTGTCGGAGCCGTGGGGAGCCGAGGGGGACCGTGGGGCCGGCGGACGTGCGCGCCGCGCGGGGCCGGGGGCGCCGGGCTGACCGGGGCTGCCGGCGGGGCGGGCCGCACGGCCTTCCCGGGCAGGCCTCAGCGGCCGGGGTCCGCCGCGGCGTCGGCATGGTCCACGCCGTCCCAGAGGTTCGCGTACCACGGCCGGTGGGCGGCTGCCGCCGCCTGCCCGCCCGCGTCGCCCGGGGTGCCCGCGCTGCGGTTGCGCCCGCCCGCCGCGCCGGCGGAGGGCGTGGGGGCGGCCACCGAGTAGCCGTCCTCGCCGGGCATCACGTAGTGCAGCTGCTTGCGGGCCTGCGTGCGGACGTACTCCGGGTCCTGCCAGCGCGCCTTCTCCTCGCGCAGCTGCTCGACCTTCTTCTTCGCCTGCTGCGCCTCGCGGCGCTGGTCGGCGATGTCGGAGCGCTGCGCGATGTACTGCCGGGTCGGGTACGCGAGGGCAATCACCAGGGCGCACAGCACGAGCGCGAGCAGCGCGGCGCGCCCGGTCAGCCGGCCCGGCCGGGCGGGTCTGCGGGCCGCCGCGGCACGGTAGACGCGCGCGTGCGCCTCCTGCCCGATGGCCTTGAGCCGGGCAGCGGTGGAGAACCGGTCCGACGCCACGCCGTCGCTCCCCTCGTACGTCCCTCGGACCCGCGAGCCTCGCACGTCCCTCGCACGGGACGGTACCGCCCCTGGGAGGAACATACTGTCCCGGCGCCCGTACGCGTGTACGTCCCCGCCGGTGGAAGGGCACCGGACGGGGACGCGGCGCGTGCGGCGCGGGTCAGCCCTTGAAGCGCGGGAAGGCGCTGCGGCCGGCGTAGACCGCGGCGTCGTCCAGGATCTCCTCGATGCGCAGCAGCTGGTTGTACTTGGCGACGCGCTCGGAGCGGGCCGGGGCGCCGGTCTTGATCTGGCCGCAGTTGGTGGCGACGGCCAGGTCGGCGATGGTGACGTCCTCGGTCTCGCCGGAGCGGTGCGACATCATGCACTTGTAGCCGCTGCGCTGGGCCAGCTCGACGGCGTCCATCGTCTCGGTGAGCGAGCCGATCTGGTTGACCTTCACCAGCAGCGCGTTGGCGGTGCCGCTGTCGATGCCCTTCTGCAGGCGCTCCGGGTTGGTGACGAACAGGTCGTCGCCCACCAGCTGCACCTTGGCGCCGAGCTTGTCGGTGATGGTCTTCCAGCCGTCCCAGTCGTCCTCGAACAGCGGGTCCTCGATGGAGACCAGCGGGTAGGCGTCGACGAGCTCCCCGTAGTAGTCGGTCATCTCGGCGGCCGAACGCGACTTGCCCTCGAACGCGTAGGAGCCGTCCTTGTAGAACTCGGACGCGGCGACGTCCAGCGCGAGCGCGATGTCCTGGCCGGGGGTGTAGCCGGCCTGCTTGATCGCCTCGATGATCAGGTCGAGCGCCTCGCGGTTGGAGCCGAGGTTCGGCGCGAAACCGCCCTCGTCGCCCAGACCCGTGGACAGGCCGCGGGTCTTGAGCACGCCCTTGAGGGTGTGGTAGACCTCGGCGCCCCAGCGCAGCGCCTCGGAGAAGGACTCCGCGCCGATCGGCGCGATCATGAACTCCTGGATGTCGACGTTGGAGTCCGCGTGCGAGCCGCCGTTGAGGATGTTCATCATCGGGACGGGCAGGACGTGCGCGTTCGGACCGCCCAGATAGCGGAAGAGCGGCAGGTCGGAGGCCTCGGAGGCGGCGTGCGCGACGGCCAGCGACACGCCGAGGATGGCGTTGGCGCCGAGCGAGGACTTGTCGGGGGTGGCGTCCAGGTCGAACATCGCCTGGTCGATCAGCCGCTGCTCGGTGGCGTCGTAGCCGACGAGCTCCGGGCCGATCTGCTCGATCACGGCGAGGACGGCCTTCTCGACGCCCTTGCCCTGGTAGCGGTTCTTGTCGCCGTCGCGGAGTTCGAGGGCCTCGAAGGCGCCGGTGGAGGCGCCGGACGGCACTGCGGCCCGGCCTGTGCTGCCGTCGTCGAGGCCGACCTCGACCTCGACGGTGGGGTTGCCTCGCGAGTCGAGGATTTCCCGGGCTACGACGACGTCGATGGACGGCACGTTGTCTCCTTCTGAGATGTCTTCTCGTTTTCCGGGACGAGCCTAACCGGCTCGCGTCCCCGGGCCGGTCGTCGGCCCGGCCCCTGAGACGGAAAACCGGCCGGGGGGGGGGGGGGGCCCCGGGGGGGGGCCCCCCCCGCCGGGGGGGGGGGGGGGTGGGGGGGCGGGGGGGGCCCCCCCCCCGCGAAGCCCGCCCGCACGGGGTGGGGCCGCGCTATT
>NZ_JBIRQQ010000001.1:349400-933767 GCF_044333285.1 Streptomyces sp. NPDC021020 | reverse complement strand
TTATTATACTACTCGTTTCCCGGTACGAGCCTACCCGCCCCGCCCCCCCGGGCGGGTCGTCGCCCCGCCCCCTCACCCGTAAACCCGCCCGCACGCGCGGGGGGGGGGGGGCGCGCCGCGCGCCCGCCCGGCCGGTGAGGGGTGTGCGGGGCCGGTTCGCCCCGCGTCCCGGATCAGCCGAGGCGCAGGTGCTGGCCCGGGTAGATCAGGTCGGCGTCCTTGACGACGTCCTTGTTGAGCTGGAAGAGCTTGTGCCAGCCGCCCTTGACGTGGTGGCTCGCGGCGATCTCGGAGAGCGTGTCGCCGGAGACGACGGTGTACGAGCCCTTGGCGCCGTGCCGCTGCCAGTCGGTGGCGGTGTGGGTCGCCGGCTTGGCGGCCTTCTTGGCCGGGGTGCTCTTCGCGGGGGTGGTCTTCGCGGCGGTGCTCTTCGTGGTGGTCTTCGCCGCGGTGGAGCTGCTGGAGCTGCTCGACGACGAGGACGAGCCGCCGGGGTTGATGTCGGGGGCCGGGCCGCCCGCGGTCAGGCCGCCGGCCGAGGCGCACGACCAGGCGCCGGGGCCCTGCAGGGCGAGGAGCTTCTCGGCGATCGCGATCTGCTGGTCCTTGGTGGCCAGGTCGGCGCGCTGCGCGTACTGCAGGCCGCCGGCCGCCTCCCAGCTGGACTGCGAGAACTGCAGGCCGCCGTAGTAGCCGTTGCCGGTGTTGATGTGCCAGTCGCCGCCGGACTCGCACTGCGCGACGGCGTCCCAGGTGGCCACCGAGGCGGCCGAGGAGGAGGTGGCGCCGATCAGCGGCGCGGCGACGGCGACGCCGGCAACACCGGCGAAGGTGGCGAATCGGACCATTTTCGAGGCACGACGGTGCTTACCCATGTATCTGTCCCTCACCGACGCCTACGAGGTCAGCTGTCGGGTTCGGACGTGAGTTGCCCGGCCGGCACCGCCCTCAGGCGGATGCCCTGCTTCACCCCGAGCCGGACCGTGGCGGAGACGGCGGCTGCTTCGCGGCGCAGCGGGCTGCGCGGCACGATGCCGTCCGTTTCCGTGGGTCCGGCGGAAAGACCGTGGGTCCCCCGCTCCTGCCTGCGGCGCTTTCGCGTCGGTTGCTCCCGTCGGGCGCGGCGGCAGGACTCGGCGTTCCGCTCCGACAGGGCCCGCTGTGGCGAGCGCTTAGACGTTAAGCACACCGGACCGGATTGAACAAACAGTCGCGTTTCGGACGCCAACTGCGGCCGCGATGTCGGCCGCTGGACGAATCCGCAGGTCGGACGGCCGCAGCGGGGCGGGACGCGGGTGACCGGTCACAGGTCCGGAGAGAGGCTTGTCACATCACCACATGGAACGGAAATCCCGTACGTCCTTTTTGTTACCGGGCATACATGGCAGGGGATTTCAGTCCGGCGGGCAGTTCGTCTCACCCGAGATCGATGATCTGTCCGGGTTTGATGAGGTTTGGATCGTCGCCGATCGCTTGGCGGTTGACGTCGTAGAGGTGGAGCCAGCCACCGGGGACGTCGTGCGCGGCGGCGATCCCGGAGAGCGAGTCCCCGGCGCCGATCTTGTAGGTGTCCGCGGCCTTATGCGACGCGGTGTCCGAATTGCCGCCGTTGCCCTGGGTGTTGTCGCCGGTGCCGCTGCCGCTCCCCTGACCCGTGCTCGCGTCCCCGTCCGTGGGGCCCGGGACGACGGCGGTGGTGCGGGTGCGGGTCGCGCGGTCGGCCGCGGCCAGCTCCTCGTCGGTGGGGCTGTACGGGCGCGCGTGGCGGCCGGTGCCGGTCGTGGGCGCGCCGGGGGCGGCGGGGGTGGCGGACGTCGCCGGGGCGGAGGGGTCCGCGGTCGGGGCGGTGGGGGTGGCGGGGGTGGTGGCGGTGCCCGGGTCGGTCGGGGTGGGGCTCGCCTCGGCCGGGGGCGCGGGGGTGGCGGGCGTCGTGGGGGTGGCCGGCGTGGTGGGCGTCACCGCGGGGGTGCCGGGGTCGGCGGGGGCAGAGGGGTCTGCGGGGTCGGCGGTCGTGGTGGGGGCGGGGGTGGCGGTGGAGCCGTTCCCGTCGCCATTGCCGGTTCCGCTGCCGTCGCCGCCGCTGTCGGCGGTGTTGTCGTCGAGCAGGCCCGTGCCGAGCTCGCAGCCGGGGAAGGCGTCGGGGCCGAGGTCGGCCAGGATCTTCTCGGCCACCTTGATCTGGTGGGCCTGCGAGGCGAGGTCGGGCCGGGGGCCGTAGCGGAGGCCGCCGTAGCGGACCCACATGTCCTCGGTGAGCGAGAGGCCGCCGTACACGCCGTTGTCCGAGGCGGCGTCCCACTGCCCGCCGCTCTCGCATATCGCGACCTTGTCCCAGGTGCCGCCGTCCGCGGCCTGCGCGGCTCCGGCGCCCGCGCCCAGCAGGGGCAGCGCGAGTCCCGCACCGGTCGCCGCCACTGTCACCACGGCCGCGGGGGCCTGGCGGGGGCGTCGGTGCCTGCCGTTGGCGGAGAGCATACGGTCGCCTTTCATCGGTGCCGTTGCGCGCAGCCTTCGCACGCCTCGCGTTGACCGCAGAACGTAGCGGGGTTGGCCAACGGATCACAAGTCGATGTAGCGGTCATCACGTCGCGGTCACGGGATTGACGCCGCGTCAGTTGACTTGCGGGGCCTCGGGGGTGAAGGCCACCGGCAGCGTCCGCAGGCCGCGCATGATCAGGCCGCCGCGCCAGCGCAGGTCGCCGGGATCCGCGGCGAGCCGCAGGTCGGGCAGCCGGGTGAGCAGGGTCGCGAGTGCCGTTCTGGCCTCCAGCCGGGCGAGCGGCGCGCCGAGGCAGTAGTGGATGCCGTGCCCGTACCCGAGATGCGGGTTGTCCCGGCGGGTGAGGTCGAGCCGGTCGGGGTCGGGGAAGCGCGCGGGGTCGCGGTCGGCCGCGGCGAGCACCACCAGGACCGGGTCGCCCTGGGCGATCGGCACACCGCCGATCTCGACGGGCCGGGTGGCGTAGCGCCAGGTCGCCAGCTCGACGGGGCCGTCGTAGCGGAGGAGTTCCTCGATCCCGGTGTCCAGCAGGCCGTGGTCCCCCGACGCGACGGCCCGCTGGAGGGCCGCGCGCTGCTCCGGGTTGTGCAGCAGCGCGTAGGTGCCGTTGCCGATCAGGTTGACGGTGGTCTCGAATCCCGCGAAGAGCAGCACGAAGCACATGGCCGCGGCCTCGTTCTCCGTCAGGTGCTCGCCGTGGTCGGAGGCCCGGATCAGACCGGCGATCAGGTCGTCGGGCGGGCCGCCCGCGTCGCCTGCGGCCAGTTCGGCGCGCTTGCGGTGGATCAGCTCCGTCAGATACGCGCGCATCCGCTTGACCGAGCGCGCGACGCCGCCGCGCGGGCCGCCGCCGTGCCGGATCATCATGCCGGCCCAGTCCCGGAAGTCGTCCTGGTCCTCGGCGGGCACGCCCAGCAGGTCGCAGATGGCGTAGATGGGGAGGGGGAAGGCGAACTCGTGGATCAGGTCCGCCTCCCCGCGCGAGGCGAAACCGTCCACGAAACGGTCCGTCAGCTGCTGCACCCGCGTCCCGAAGCCCGCGACCCGGCGCGGGGTGAAGGCCGTGGAGACGAGGCGCCGCAGCCGGGTGTGGTCGGGCGGGTCGATGTTCAGCAGATGCGTCATCAGGTCCGCGCTGCGCTCGCCCGGGATGCCGGTCTTGCCCCGCGCGCCGGGCGACTCCGCGTGGTGCACCGGGTTCTTGCTCAGCCGCGGGTCCGCCAATGCCTCGCGCGCGTCGGCGTACCGCGTGACGAGCCAGGCCTCGACCCCGCTGGGCAACGTCGTGCGGTGGACGGGCGCGTGCTCGCGCAGCCAGGCGTAGGCCGGGTAGGGGTCGGTGGCGAACTCCCAGGTGAAGAGCTCGGGCATGGCGGCGCCTTCGGTCATCCCCCGACCGTACGCGACACGCCGCCGTGCGGGACGCGAGGTACGGGACAGCGGGGTGCGGGACAGCGGGGTGCGGCGGCTACTCCTCCGGGGGCCCGTCCTGCGCGGCCCGCCCCTCGGACTCGGCGGCGCGTATCGCCTTGCGGTAGCGGCGTGCGGCGTGCCGCAGGGCCGCCTCCGGGTCGATGCCGGACGACTGGGCGGTGGCGGCCTCGGCCAGCAGGTGGTCGCCGAGCGCGTGCTCGTCGTCGTAGAGCGGTGCGGGCGGGGTGACGGGCAGCGGGAGCCCGGCCTGCCGCGCCCTTCCGGCGAGCTTGGCGGCCAGCGCGAGGGCCGGGGAGGCGAGCGGCACCCCGTCCGTGGCCGACTCGCGGGCCTTCTCGACGCCCTTGAGCCGTACCCAGTTGGCCTGCACCTGCTCGGGCGTCTCGGCGATCTCGTCGCCGAAGATGTGCGGATGGCGGTGGATCAGCTTGTCGACCAGGCCGGCCGCCACGTCGTCGATGCCGAACGGCTCGTCCGGATCGCCCTCGGCGATGGCGGCGTGGAAGACCACCTGGAGCAGGACGTCCCCCAGCTCCTCGCGGACCGCCGCCCGGTCGCCGTCCTCGATCGCCTCGACCAGCTCGTACATCTCCTCGATGCCGTACGTGGCGAGATCCTCGTGCGTGCGCAGGCTGCTCCAGGGGCACTCCGCCCTGATCCGGTCCATCACCTGGACCAGGTCCAGCAACCGCGCGCCCGGCAGGTCGTACGAGCCGGGCAGCAGCTCCAGGTCGGGCATCTCGACCCGGCCGGAACCGCCGAGCGCGGCGAGCTCCGCGGTGACGGCCCGGTCGCCCTCCCCGCCGCCCGCCGGCAGATACACCACCGTGCGGCCCCCGGCCGCCGCCTCCACCAGCTCGCGGCCGGTGGGCGCGGCGATCTCCACGGCCACCTCCGCCTCGCGCAGGAAGGGCAGCTGGGGATGCCCGGCGTCCGGGCACAGCACCCGGTCGGCGCCGCGCAGCGCCTGCCACGCGGGCCAGGACAGCTGTCCCGGAGCCACCCGGTGGCTGGTGGTGAGCAGGACCAGCCGGCCGGCGCCGCCCGAGGAGGCGGTGCCGGGACCGGCGGTGGAGTCGGCAGCGGAGTCGTTCACCCCTCGAACGTACCGCGAGGGTCCGACAACGGCCTCACACGGCCGGCGCGGCCGAGGACGGCGTCTTGGTGATCACCCAGGCGTCGGAGGTGTCGCCGATGCTGGCCTTGTTCTTGTCCCAGGTGCCGTAGCGCGGGTTGATCGTCACGCCGAGCTTGTCCGCGGTCTTGGTGAGGATGCCGAGCAGGGCGGTCTGGCCGCCGTCGCTGCCCGGCTGGTAGCCGAGGCTGGAGATCAGCTTGCCGAGCAGCGCGTTCGTCCGGAAGTAGGTGTCGGCCTCGGCGGGCGCGATGCCGAACTGCTGGAGCAGCGCCGCGTTCAGCGCCTCCTCGCTGCCGCCGAACTGCTCCAGCGCCGCAGCGCGGTCCTGCTGCGCCTCCTCCTCGGAGACCGTCACCCCGGCGTCGTCCGCGGCCCGTTCGATGACGGCGGTCTGCACGAGCATGGTCAGCGTCTGCGACGACAGCTTGGTGCTGGACGCGAGCAGCTGGGCGCTCTGCGGGGACGCCTCCTGCGCCGCGCGCACCTGGTTGACCTTCGACTGCAGCGAGGCCACGGTGATCCGCTGGTCGCCCACCACGGCCGCGGCACCGGTCCGGTCCGGACCCGATCCGCACGCGGTCAGGGCGGGCGATGCCAGCAGCAGCGCGGCTGCGGCGATCGAGACGGCGGCGGTGCGGCGGCGGACCATGGGTGCCTCCCGGCAGGGGAACAAGCCTCACGTTGCTGATGTGATGATCGAGCACGAGGATATTGATCCCGGGCGGCCGATATCCAGCACTGCGCACCACAGGATCCGCACAGTCCGCCTCCGGGAGCCGCGTTCGCGCCGACTTCGCGCCGCCTTCCTGCCGGTTGCCCGCCCGGATCCCGGTGGCGGGCGGTTGCCCCCGGGCGGCGGCGTCAGCCCGTGGGCAGGCGCTCGGAGGGGCAGCCGCCGAGCACCTTGCGCATGGCGTCGCGCTCCGCGGAGGTCACCCACAGGCCGTACTTCTTCTTCACCGCCACCTGCCGCGCCACGTAGGCGCAGCGGAAGGCGGTGTTCGGCGGCAGCCAGGTGGCGGTGTCGCCGTCGCTCTTGCGGCGGTTGGTGGACGAGTCGACGGCCAGCAGGTTGAGCGGGTCGTTGGCGAAGTCGCGGCGCTTGGTGTCCGGCCACTGCTGGGCGCCTTTCTGCCACGCGTCGGACAGGGCCACGGCATGGTCGATGTCGACCTTGCTCGCGCCGCGCTTGTAGGTGATCTGCGTACCGGTGTAGGGATCGGCCAGGACGCCGGCGGTGACGATGCACTGCTTGGCACCGTCGCGGAAGGTCGTCTTCCGCAGGTCGCGCTTGAGTATGTCGTCGCGGGTGTCGCAGCCGTTGTGGTCGGTGTCGGACCACGCGGGGCCGAAGCGGTCGCGCGAGTAACCGGTCTTGGGCGCGCGGCCCTTGACGGTCAGCTGCCCGGCGGCCGCCAGCGCGCTGCCGGGCGCGCCCGCCTTGCCGCCCGGGGCGGCGGAGGACGCCGGGGCGCTGCCGCCGGCCGCGGGGGTGTTCGGGTCCTTGCAGCCCGCGAGGCCGCCGCCGAGGAGGACGGCGAGAGCAGCGGCGCAGGCCAGGGCCCGGGCGGGGTGGGAGCGGGCGGACGCGGGGGGCCTGCCGGTCACGCTCGCCGGGCCGGCCGCGCCGGCCTTTCCGGACCCGGCGGGCAGGGTGGTCGTGGGTGCCATGTGCGCCTCTCAAGGGTCCGGCCGGTACGACGACCGGTGCGACAAGCGGAAGAACGGTCCGTCAACTGCCTTCCCCCGATGGCGCAGACTACGGCTCCGCGCCGGCCCTCCTGTCCGCCGGGTCTCCGCGGGCGGCCCGGTCGCGGGTGGCCGGGCCGATGTCGGCGCGCCGCCGCAAGGACGCACCCTTCTCGTGGCCAAGCTGGTAACACCCCGAAACGGGGCGAAAGGTGCACTCCGCGGAATCGCGGCAGGGCGGCCGACGCGACGGAAGGACCGGCGGATGAGCGGCGACGGGAACGGCGAGCGGGACCGCGCGGAGGCCGTGCTCCCGGCCCCGGAGCCCGGCGGCGCACGGGAGATCCCCGCGCCCGCGCGCCCGCCGGCCGCGGACTCTCCTGTCGGCCCCCGGGACGCGGCGGCGACGGCGGGCCCCGCACGGCCGCTCCCGCCCCGGCTCGACCCGTGGCTGCTCGCCGGGGTCTTCGCGGCCGTCTACGCGGCGCTGTCGCTCTCCCGCTACCGCCACATGGAGACGATGTCCTGGGACCTGGGCATCTTCGAGCAGGCGGTCAAGGGGTACGCCCATCTGCACGCCCCGGTCGCCGACCTCAAGGGCCCCGGCTTCGACGAGCTGGGCGACCACTTCAGCCCCGTCGTCGCCCTGATCGCGCCCTTCTACCGGGTCTTCCCGAGCACGGTGACGCTGCTCGTGGCGCAGGCGCTGCTGTTCGCCCTGTCGGTGGTCCCCGTGACACGGGCGGCGGGGCTGCTGCTCGGGCGGGGCAGCGGGCTCGCGGTCGGCGCGGCGTACGGGCTGTCGTGGGGCATCCAGCGGGCCGTCGAGTTCGACTTCCACGAGATCGCCTTCGCCGTGCCGCTGCTCGCCTTCTCCCTCGCGGCCGTCCTGCTGCGGCGCTGGACGGCGGCGATGCTCTGGGCGCTGCCGCTGGTACTGGTCAAGGAGGATCTCGGCGCGGCGGTCGCGACGATCGGCGCGGTGGTGTGGCTGCGGGCCGGGCAGGACACCCTGCGCGGCGCGGCCGGCGGGGGAAGGGTCCGCCCCTGGGCACTGCGACTGGCGGCCTTCGGGATCGTGGCGTCGGCGTGGGAGATCGGCTGGCTCATCCCGCTTCTCCACGGCCCGGGTTACGACGCGTTCAATCACATCGACGGCGACGGCACGCTCACCGGCCACATCCCCCCGGTCACAGCGCTGCGCACCCTGCTGTGGGTGCTGCTGCCGGCCGGCGGGCTGCTCGCGCTGCGCTCCCCGCTGCTACTGGTCGTGCTGCCGACCCTTGGGTGGCGCTTCGTCTCGCACTACCCCGAGAACTGGGGCACCGCCTGGCACTACAACGCCGTGCTCATGCCCGTGGTCTTCCTCGCCGCGGTGGACTGCGCCGCCCTGGTCGCGGCCGCCGCGCCGGGCGGCCGCCGGGCGCCGCAGTGGCTGCGCGCCGCCGCCCGCGCGCTGCCCGCCACGGCGCTCGGCGCCGCCGTCGCGCTGGGCACGCAGCTCCCGGTGGCCGGGCTCACGCACCTGGCCGCCTACCGGGTCGACGGCGGCACGCGGGCCGCCGAGCGGGCCCTCGCCCGCATCCCGGACGGCGCCACGGTGGAGGCCAACGTGGGGCCGATCAGCCGCCTGGTCCGCCGCACCACCGTCTACTGGGTCGGCCAGACCGGCGGCCGGACTCCGGACTTCCTGGCCTTCGAGAACCTCTCCGGCTGGCTCACCGACCCGGCCGGCTACGCCCGGCAGCTCCATCCGCAGGCCCGCTACGCGACGGTCGCCGACGCCGGCGGCTACGTGGTGCTGCGCCGCGAGTGACCTTCCGTCCGCCGTCCGCCTACACGTGCACCTGGCCCAGCCACGCCAGGGTCCGGCGGATCTCGGCCGGGAAGGGGTGGTGCGGGCCGTGGACCCGCTCGGCGTCGTAGAGCAGCCGGGTCAGGATGTCGCGGGCGGCGGTGCGGTCCCCTATGGACAGCAGCAGGTGGGCCGTCCGGCGGCGGATGTCCAGCGGGGTGCCGGGGCTGGTGGCCGTCCACTGCTCGAAGTACGGCAGCAGCACGCGGTATTCGCTCAGCGCGGCCCTGGGGTCGCCGAGGTGCTCCAGGCACTGCGCCGCCTCGTAGCGGTACTGCAGCGCCTGGCGGTCCGCCCCGCCGTACTGCGAGGCGAACTCGTCCGAGAGCCGCCGCAGTTCGGGCAGCGCCCGGCGGTACTGCCCGTCCTCCATCAGCGTGGCGGCGTACTGCTTGCGCAGCGCCCGCAGGACGGGTGAGTGCTCGCCGTGCCTCTCGGCGGCCGCCGGGATGATGCCGCCCAGCATGTCGACCGCCTGGGTGATCCGGCCGGCGTCCAGCAGCCTCTTGACCTCGTCCACCGCCACGGCCAGGTCGCTGTCCTTCGGCGCCTGCGCGGGCCTGGGCGGTACGACGGGCTTCGCGGGCACCGCCGGAGTGGCGACGCGGTCCGGCCACGGCGCCTGCGGACGCACGAAGGGCCGCGTCGGATCCATCGGCCCGAGCGCCGTCCGGTGCGAACCGGGCGGCGGCAGCAGCGCCGCCAGCTCCTGGTAGACCTCCTGCGCCGCGGCGGGGCGGTGCTGCGGGTCTTTGGCCAGCAGCCGCAGCACCAGCGCCTCCAGCGGCTCGGGCACCTCGGGCCGCAGCCGCCGCAGCTGCACAGGTGCCTCGTACAGATGCCGGTGCAGCACGCCGAGCGCCGTGGTGCCGGCGAACGGCACGTTCCCGCTGAGCAGTTCGTGCAGCAGCACGCCCAGCGCGTACAGGTCCGTGCGCGGTCCGACCGCGCCGCCCATCGCCTGCTCCGGCGCCATGTACGCCGGGCTGCCGATGGGCGTGCCGGTGTGGGTCAGCCGCGTGGTGTCGGTGTCCATCACCGAGGCGACGCCCAGGTCGAGCACGGTGATCGTGCCGTCCGGACGGACCATCACATTGCGCGGCTTGAGGTCGCGGTGGACTATCGGCACCGCGTGGACCGCCGCCAGCACCGCGCACAGCTGCGCCCCCACTGCCACCGCCCAGGGCCAGGGGTAGGGCTCGTGCTCGGCGAGGTGGTCGCCGAGGTCGGCCCCCTCCACGTACTGCATGACCAGGTACAGCTCGTCGCCGTCCGCGCCCGCGTCGTGCACCGTCACCAGGCCCGGGTGGTCGACCTGGGCGGTGACCCGGCACTCCCGGTCGAACCGCTGCCGCAGCTCGCCGGCGTCGTCGCCGCCCGCGACCTTGTCGGGCCGCAGCAGCTTCACCGCGACCCGGCGGTCCAGCCGCCGGTCGTAGGCCGTCCACACCTGGCCCATTCCGCCCTGGCCGATCACCGTGGCCAGTTCGTAGCGGCCGGCGACGAGCCGACCGATCATCGGCCCTCCTCCTTGCGGAGGTAGTCGCTCAACTCGTCCAGTTCCGCCCGCACCTGGTCGATCCGCGGTGCCTGCGGCCCGACCGGCGCCGTACCCGTCGACGGCTCCGGCGTGTGCGGTGTCGCCTGCACGGGCCCCGGTGTCCCGTACGGGCCCGTCCCGTTCGGGTGGGGCACGCCCGGATTCGACAGGTGGTTCGGCACGGGCGTGTGGTGCGGGGCCGGCGTGTGGTGCGGCCCCGGGCGCGGGACGGGCGTGTGGTGCGGCGCCGAGTGCGGCCCCGGTATCCCTGCGGTCATCCCGCCGGCCGCCGGGGCGTACCCGGTGGTGTACGGGCCCTGCGCCGGGTAGCCGCCCGGCACCGCGTACCCGACGGCCACGGCGGGGCGCCGTCGGATGTCGGTGACCAGGAAATACGCCGGGGTGCCGAACATGACGACCAGCACCGTCAGCGTCCCCGCGTTCGACTGCCAGGTGTCGGTGTTGTCGTGCGCGAGCCCGATCAGCGTGTAGCCGGTGATGATCAGCACGATGTCGATCACCATCAGTGCCCAGTCGGCCGGGTTGCGCCGCAGCACCGCCAGCCGCAGCGGCGACGCCCAGGCGAGGAACCCGATCGAGAGCACCGGCAGCGCGGTGAACAGCACGCGCAGCCCGATCACGGCGCCGCGGCCCGGGGGCCGGGGCGGCGGCTGGGTGATGCCGGGGCCGTACATCTGGTGCTCCTGGTCGTCGAAGCGGATGGCTAGTCGAGAGCGTATCGGCCGCAACGGGCAGGCTGCGCGGGTTCCGCGACGGCCTGTGGACAACTATCCGGGCCGCACGGTGCCGTCCGTCAGCCCGTCGTAGAGCCCCTGCACGAGCTGGTCGCCGAGCTGGGTCGCCTGGCGCAGCGCGTCCTCGAAGGCCGCGAGGGTCCGGAAGCGCTCGCCGTAGCGCCGCTGCTCGGCCGGAGGCAGCCGCGGCACCTGGAGCCGCCGCACGTCGAGCCGGGTGGAGGTCGTCGCGAAGCTGCTGGCCTGGCGGCTGTTGGCGGTGCCGCGCAGGAACCCGGCGAGGAACCAGGGGTCGAGCGCCCCGGTGTCCGGCCGCAGCAGATACACGTTGCGCCCGAGCGCGGCGCCCGCGGTGGCGGCGTCCACCACCCGGGCCACTCCCCCGCCGCCCAGGATCGGCACCACCACGTCGCCCTCCTCGAGGAGCACCGGCTCGTCCGCGGGACCCTCCGGGCGCCCCGGCGGCAGTATGCCGGTGGGCCCACCGCCTGCGATGACGTCGTGCTCGGTCAGCACGGCGGGAGGGGCGGCGGAGCTGTCGGGCGGGGCGCTGCCCCCGCCGCCCGCGCGCATCAGCAAAATGCCGGACCGGGCCAGTTCGCCCACGGTCGTGGTGGGCCAGCGGGCCGGCTCACCGTCCGCCGGGGGCGCGGGGGCCATGTCCGCGGTACGACGCAGCGTCTGCGCCAGCCTGTCCCGCACGGTCTCCAGCTCGGCGGCGCCCCCGTCCGCGGCGGGCGGCGGGAGATGCCGCGCGGGCGTCACGTCCACGTCGTCGTCGAGCAGTTCGATGACCGGGAGCATGCGGTTCAGGCCGGGGCGGTCGGGCACCGAGCCGTGCCGGTCGAAGGCCCGCCAGGTGTCGAGGACCGCCGAGCTGACGGCGAACCAGGGCGCCTTCTCCGCACCGGATCCCGGTATCCCCGCCCCGTCGAACAGCAGCAGTTCGGCCGGCGGCCGGTGCTCGGGGTGCGGCTTGCGCAGCACCCACAGATGGAGCGGCAGCCCGTGCGGCGGCGCGGCTCCCGCGGGCAGCGCCACGACGGCGCGCAGCGTGCCCCGGCGCAGCAGGTCGGCGCGCACCCGGCGGCCCGACCTGCGGGACGCGACGGCGGGCGGCATGAGCATCACCACCGTGCCCCCCTCCTTGGTGTGGGCCAGCGCGTGCTGGAGCCAGGCCAGCTCGGGCTCCGTGCGGGCCGGGAAGCCGTATTCCCAGCGCGGGTCGTACCCCAGCTCGTCGTGGCCCCAGTTGCGGTCGTTGAAGGGCGGGTGGCAGAGCACGGTGTCGACGGACAGGTCGCGGAAGGCGTCCGCGCGCAGGCTGTCGCCCGTCGCGACCCGGACCCGGACGGTGGGGTCGGTCGCCAGGGCCAGGCGCAGTGCGGTCAGCGACGCCAGCTCGGGGTCGATCTCCTGGGCGTGCACGGCGGCGGTGGCCCCGCTCGCGCGCAGCAGCATTCCGCTGCCGCCGGCGGGGTCGAGCACGCTGCCGGGGCGCTCGCCGGCCAGCGCGGCCATCAGCTCCGCCGGGCCGGGCGGGGTGAGGACGAACTGCCTCGGGTTGGCGTCGAGATAGCGGCCGAAGAGGAATTCGTAGGTCTGGGCGGGGCCGACGTCCTCGGCGAACTTCACCGCGGTGCGCAGCAGCGGCACTGCTTCGTCCAGCTGGTCCGGCAGCCGCACGGGGTGGTCGGGACCCAAGCGCGCGGCCAGCGCGGACTCCAGCTCGGCCGGCAGCCGGTCGGCCAGCTCGCCGTCGGACGCGGCGCTGTAGTGGACCGCCAGGCGGGGATCCTCGCGCATGAGCATCAGAACGGATCCGGCGATCCGCAGCGCGGCGGGCACGCCTCCGGGGTGGCTGTCGGCGCGCTGCCAGAGGCGCTCGTACAGCGGCACGGAGGGGAGCTTGCCCTGGTCGCGCAGCCACTTCTCGATGGCGGCCAGCTCGTAGGTGGGGCTGGTGTCGGAGCCTCCCACGGGCCTGGGGAAGTCGTCGTGGCGTCGCCGCCAGTTGCTGACGGCGGCCCTTCCGACGCCGGCCAGCCTGGCGATCTCCGCCGCCGTCACCTCGCTCGCGTGCTCGGGCACTGTCCTCTCCTCCCCGCTGGTCGTCCGCGCGTGTGCTGTGTCTGTCGGAGCGAGCATACCCAGCGATCACTGTCGAACCCCTTCACGGCGTGAACGTCACTCGTTCGAGAATTTGTGTTGACTCGATTCACACATCGATGCTCTCATGGTGTCAACGGTTCACAGGGCCACCGAGGCCCGCCGAGCGCAGGGGGGAATCCCATGTCCAAGACGTCTCTCGTCCGGCTCGCCGCAGCGGGCACCGTCACCGCGTTCCTCACGATCGGGATCGCAGCCTGCGGGCCCTCGGACGACTCGGCGGGCTCGTCCGGCCCGTCCGCGAAGGGCGGCGACACCGCGTCCGCACCGGCCGCGCCCTCGTCCGCACCGGCGCAGAAGAAAGAGGACAAGCCGGCCGACAAGCCCGCCGCCAAGGGGGACGGCACGTTCGAGGTCGGCAAGGACATCCAGCCGGGCACGTACCGGACCAGCGGGAATTCCGACGGCATGTGCTACTGGGAGCGCGACAAGGACGCGAAGGGCGACACCGACTCGATCCTTGCGAACGACACCGTGTACGGCAGCAGCTACGTGACGATCAAGCCGACGGACAAGATCTTCACGTCGACGGACTGCAAGGACTGGTTCGCCGCCGGGAAGGACAAGCCCGCCTCGCCGAAGACGTCGATGGGGGACGGCATGTACAAGGTGGGCACGGACATAGCCGCCGGCACCTACAAGGCCAAGGGCGGCGAGTCCTGCTACTGGGAGCGCACCAAGGACGCGCTGCACGACGTGGACTCGATCCTCGCGAACGACAACGTCACCGGCCAGGCCGTGGTCACGATCACCGCCAAGGACGCCTACTTCAAGACGGCGGACTGCGGCACCTGGACCAAGACCGGCTGAGCGAGGAGACAAGAGCCGTCCGTCCCACGGGTCCCGCGCGGACAGCGTCGTCCCGTATCTTTTCCGGCAGACCCGACCCCACATCCTCCGGAGGACGACGATGGACAGGGCCGAGGCCGTCATACCGCAGTCCGGCGGAAAGACGGCGCCGCCTGCCGCAGAAGCGGGCTCCGCGACGGCGGTGCGGCCCCGGCTGCGGATACCGGGACCACGCCTCGACCCGTATCTGCTCGGCGTCGTCTTCTTCGTCGCCTACTTCCTGCTGTCGCTGGTGCGGTACCGCAGGATGCTCACGATGTCCTGGGACCTGGGCATCTTCGAGCAGGCGGTGAAGGGGTACGCCCACTTTCACGCGCCGACAACCACGCTCAAGGGGCCCGGCTTCAACGCCCTCGGCGACCACTTCAGTCCGGTGACCGCGCTGATCGCGCCCTTCTACCGGGTCTTCCCGACGCCGGTGACGCTGCTCGTCGCGCAAGCCCTGCTGTTCGCGATCTCGGTCATCCCGGTCACGCGGGGCGCCTCGCTGCTCCTCGGGCGGGGCCGGGGGCTCGCGATCGGGGCGGCCTACGGATTGTCGTGGGCCGTCCAGCGGGCGGTCGACTTCGACTTCCACGAGATCGCCTTCGCGATGCCGCTGCTGGCCTTCTCGCTGGAGGCCGTGCTCCGCAAGCGCTGGGCGGCGGCCCTGTGGTGGGCGGTGCCGCTGGTGCTGGTCAAGGAGGATCTCGGGGTCACGGCCGCGACGATCGGCGCGATCGTCTGGTGGCGCACCCGGGAGAGTTCGCAGGCGGCGGCGCAGGCGGCGGGGGCAGAGATGGCGGGGGCGGAGCCGGCGGCGTCCGGACCGGCCGGTGCCGCGGCGGACGGGGACGGTGCGGAAGGCAGGCCCGCGGGGGCCGCAGGCGGCGGGGCCGAGGACGGAACGGCAGCGGAGGGAGGTGACCAGGTGGAAGTGCCGCTGAGCGACGCGGAGCGGTACGGGCCGTGGGCGATCGGGCTGATCGGCTTCGGGGTGGCGGCGTCCGCCCTGGCGATCACGGTGCTGATCCCCGCGTTCTACGGGCCCGGCTACGACGCCTTCAACCACATCAACGGTGACGGGACGCTGACCGGTCACATCCCGTTCGGCACGGCGCTGCGCACGCTGCTGTGGATCATGCTGCCGACCACGGGGCTGCTGGCGCTGCGGTCACCGCTGATCGTCGCGGCGCTGCCGACCATCGGGTGGCGCTTCGTGTCGCACTACCCGGAGAACTGGGGCACGGCCTGGCACTACAGCGCGGTGCTGATGCCCGTGGTGTTCCTGGCGCTGGTGGACGCCGCTGACCGGTCGCGGCACAGCCGCGCCCCGTGGCTGCGGTCCTACGCGTCCGGGGTGCCGGCCGCGGCGGTGGGGGCGGCGATGGCGCTGACGCTGTCGATGCCGCTGGCCTCGCTCGGGCACTCCGACACCTACAAGGTGGACGCGCGCACCAAGGCGATCGAGAAGCTGCTCGACCAGATACCCGACGGGTCCACCGTGGAGGCGAACGTCGGCCCGATCAGCCGGCTGGTGCACCGCACGACCGTCTACTGGGTGGGCGGTACGAAGGGTGTCGTGCCGCAGTACATCGCGATCGACAACTCCGGCGGGTGGGTGCCGGACCCGGTGACGTACGGCGCGCAGCTGCACCCCGGCGCGACGTACACGCAGATAGCCGCTCAGGACGGCTATGTGATCCTGCGCCGCAACTAGGCACCGCCCGGCCGTCCGGTGACCGCACGGGAGACCGGACGGCGCGCGGGTCAGGCGGCGGGGTAGTCGACGTAGGCGAAGTGGCGGCTGTCGGGAGACCAGCTGTTGACGTTGAGGCTGCCCTGCCCGCCGAAGAAGGCGTAGAGGTCGCGCGGGGCGCCGCCGGCGTCGGCGTCCAGCAGGCGCAGGACGACGTCGCGGTCGGCGGGGTGGCCCTCGGTGCCGGGCGGAAAGCTGATGTAGAGCAGGTGGCGGCCGTCCGGCGAGGGGTGCGGGAACCAGTTGACGCGCTCGTCGGAGGTCAGCCGGGTCAGCTCGGAGCCGTCGGGGCGCATGCGGAAGAGCTGGGCGTGGCCGGGGACGGCGGCGCCGTGCTCGGAGTTGAAGACGATCCACTCGCCGTCCGGGGTGAATTCCGGGCCGTCGGCGGGAGCGGGGGTGTCGGTGAGCCGGGTGTCGGGACCGCCGGCCGAAGAGAGGGTGAAGATGTTGCGGTAGCCCCATTCGTCGCCGCCGTGCGGCTCGACGCCGACGTAGGAGAGAGTCTGCCCGTCGGGTGAGACGCCGTGCAGGAAGTGCCGGAAGGGGCCGGGTCCGCGGTCGTTGGTGACGCGGCGGGCCGGGCCGCCCGCGAAGGGGACGGCGTGGATGTGGCCGTCGCCGGCCGACAGGTAGACGGTGGCGCCGTCCGGGGAGAGGACGTGGTCGTTGTTGGCATCGGTGATGCCGCCGGCGTCGAGGACCTCGGGCAGCACACCGTCGCCGGGAGCGGCGCCGGCGGGGATGCGCAGCAGCAGGCCGTCCTGGTTGAAGACCAGCCAGCGGCCGTCGGGCGACCAGTTCGGTGCCTCCAGGGCGCTGTGCGCGGTCTCGTGGACCAGTCGCGGTGCGCTGCCGTCGATGTCGCCGACCAGCAGCCGGGCGCGCTGCCCGGGGGCCAGCGGCCGTACGTTCGTCCCCGCTCCGGTGATCGTCACGCCCGCACTGTAATCGCGCGGGTCCCGTCGATCGCGGTCGGGGCCGGGGCCGGGCGGAAACCGCCCGGCCCGGTGCGGCGGGTCGGTTCGGGTCAGTTGTCGAGGATGGTGGTCAGGAACTCCGCGGTCCACTGGAGCAGTTCGCGGCCGACGACGGGCTTGCCGCCGATCCGGGCGGTGGCCGGGCGGGGCACCAGGGCCTGGTGGGTGGCCGGTTTGAGGACCGTGCGCGGGTGCAGCCGGTTCAGCCGCAGCTCCTGCGACTCGCGCAGCTCGACCGGGCCGAAGCGGACGTTGGAGCCCTGCAGGGTGATGTCGGTGACGCCGACCTTGCGGGCCAGCATCCGCAGGCCGGCCACCAGGAGCAGGTTCTCGACCGGCTCGGGCAGCGGGCCGTACCGGTCGACCAGCTCCTCGCGCACGGCGGTGATGTCCTCCTCGGAGGACGCGGCGGCGATGGCGCGGTAGGCCTGCAGGCGCAGCCGCTCGCCGGGGGCGTAGTCGTGCGGGACGTGCGCGTCGACCGGCAGCTCGATCTTGACCTCCAGCAGCGTCTCCTCCGGCTCACCGCCCGACTCCAGGGCCGAGCGGTAGTCCGCGACGGCCTCGCCGACCATGCGGACGTACAGGTCGAAGCCGACGCCCGCGATGTGGCCGGACTGCTCGCCGCCCAGCAGGTTGCCCGCGCCGCGGATCTCCAGGTCCTTCATGGCGACGTACATGCCCGCGCCCATCTCCGTGTGCTGGGCGATGGTGGCGAGCCGTTCGTGCGCGGTCTCGGTGAGCGGCTTCTCCGGCGGGTAGAGGAAGTAGGCGTAGCCGCGCTCGCGGGAGCGCCCGACGCGGCCGCGCAACTGGTGCAGCTGCGACAGGCCGAAGGTGTCGCCGCGCTCGACGATGAGGGTGTTGGCGTTGGAGATGTCGATGCCGGACTCCACGATCGTGGTGGAGACCAGCACGTCGAAGCGCTTCTCCCAGAAGTCGACCACGACCGACTCCAGGGCGGACTCGCTCATCTGCCCGTGCGCCGTGGCGATCCGCGCCTCGGGCACGATGGCGCGCAGCCGCGCCGCCGCCCGGTCGATGGACTCGACCCGGTTGTGGATGTAGAAGACCTGCCCCTCGCGCAGCAGCTCGCGCCGGATGGCCGCGCCGATCTGCTTCTCCTCGTAGGGCCCGACGAAGGTCAGCACCGGGTGCCGCTCCTCCGGCGGGGTGGTGATGGTGGACATCTCCCGGATGCCGGTGACCGCCATCTCCAGGGTGCGCGGGATCGGCGTCGCGGACATGGTCAGCACGTCGACGTTGGCCCGCAGCTTCTTCAGCTGCTCCTTGTGCTCGACGCCGAAGCGCTGCTCCTCGTCGACGATCACCAGGCCGAGGTCCTTGAAGCGGGTCTCGGAGGCGAAGAGCCGGTGGGTGCCGATGACGACGTCCACCGAGCCGTCCCGGAGCCCCTCCAGCACCGCCTTCGCCTCGGTGTCGGTCTGGAAGCGGGACAGCGCCCGCACATTGACCGGGAATTGCGCGTAGCGCTCGGAGAAGGTGCCGAAGTGCTGCTGCACCAGCAGCGTCGTCGGCACCAGCACGGCCACCTGCTTGCCGTCCTGCACGGCCTTGAAGGCCGCACGCACCGCGATCTCGGTCTTGCCGTAGCCGACGTCGCCGCAGATCAGCCGGTCCATCGGCACCGACTTCTCCATGTCGCCCTTGACCTCGGCGATGGTGGTGAGCTGGTCGGGCGTCTCCACGTACGGGAAGGCGTCCTCCAGCTCCCGCTGCCAGGGGGTGTCCGGGCCGAAGGTGTGGCCGGGGGCGGCCATCCGGGCGGAGTACAGCCGGATCAGGTCGGCCGCGATCTCCTTGACGGCCTTCTTCGCCCGCGCCTTGGTCTTCGTCCAGTCCGCGCCGCCCAGCCGGTGCAGCGTGGGGGCCTCGCCGCCGACGTACTTGGTGATCTGCTCCAGCTGGTCGGTCGGTACGAAGAGCCGGTCGCCGGGCTGGCCGCGCTTGGCCGGGGCGTACTCGACGACCAGGTACTCGCGGGTGGCGCCCTGCACGGTGCGCTGCACCATCTCCACGTAGCGGCCCACACCGTGCTGCTCGTGCACGATGTAGTCGCCGCCGACCAGGGTGAGCGGGTCGATGGTCTTGCGGCGCCGGGAGGGCATCCGCCCCATGTCCTTGGTGGACGACTTCTGCCCGGACAGGTCGGTCTCGGTCAGCACCGCGAGCCGCAGGCCCGGGTCGACGAAGCCGTGCTCCAGCGAGCCGGTGGCGACGTGCACCACGGACGGCGCGAGGTCGGCCAGCTCGATGTCGAGCCGGGCCGCGATGCCCTCCCCCGCCAGTACCTCGGCGACCCGGGAGGCCGGCCCGTGGCCCTCGGTGACGTAGACGGTGCGCCAGCCCTCGGCGAGCCAGCCCTTGGTGTCGGCCAGCGCCCGCGCGGTGTCCCCGCGGTAGACCTCGGGGGCGCGCATGCCCAGCTTGAGGGTGTCCCCGGCCAGGTCGTCGGCCTCGTCCGCGGCGAACGGGCTCACCGACCACCACGCGATGCCCAGCTCGCCGGCCCGGTGCCGTACGTCCGCGATCGGCCACAGCGACGCCGCGCCCAGGTCGATCGGCGCCTCGCCGCCGCCCGCCGACGCCGCCCAGGACGCCTCCAGGAACTCCTGCGAGGTCGCCACCAGGTCCGCGGCCCTGGTCCGCACCCGCTCCGGGTCGCACACCACGGTCATCGCCCCGGCCGGCAGCACGTCCAGCAGCAGCTCCATCGAGTCCACCAGCACCGGCGCGAGCGACTCCATGCCCTCGACGGCGATGCCCTCGGCGATCTTGTCGAGCATCTCGCCCAGCTCGGGGTGCGCCGCGGCCAGCTCGGCGGCCCGCGCCCGCACGTCGTCGGTGAGCAGCAGTTCGCGGCACGGAGGCGCCCACAGGCCGTGCTCGGCGATCTCCAGGGAGCGCTGGTCGGCGACCTTGAAGTAGCGGATCTCCTCGACCTCGTCGCCCCAGAACTCCACCCGCAGCGGGTGTTCCTCGGTCGGCGGGAAGACGTCCAGGATGCCGCCGCGCACCGCGAACTCGCCGCGCTTCTCGACGAGCTCCACCCGCGCGTACGCGGCGGCCGCCAGCCCTTCCACGATCGTGCCGAGGTCGGCGCTCTGCCCGCTGGCCAGCGCCACGGGCTCCAGCTCGCTCAGCCCCTTGACCTGCGGCTGCAGCACCGAGCGGATCGGCGCGACGACGACCTGCACGGGTCCGGCCGTCGGGTCGTCCGCCTTCGGGTGCGCGAGCCGCCGCAGCACCGCCAGCCGGCGGCCCACGGTGTCGCTGCGCGGCGAGAGCCGCTCGTGCGGCAGGGTCTCCCACGCCGGGTATTCCACGACGCCGTCCGCGGGCAGCATCGAGCGCAGCGCCGCGGCCAGGTCCTCGGCCTCCCGGCCGGTCGCGGTGACCGCGAGCACCGGGCGCCGGGCCTTCGCGGCGAGCGCCGCGACGGCCAGCGGGCGCGCGGCCGGCGGGCCGACCAGATCCACGTGCGGCCGCGCTCCGGAGACCGCGGCCTGGACCGCCTCGGCGAGGGCGGTGTCGGCGACAGCGGCGTCGACCAGACCGTTCAGACTCATGAGGGTTCCGTCCCGGGGGGTACGTGTAGGGGCGCCACCGCGCGGGGCAACGCGACCACCCGACACGTCTCACGTGCCGGGGGTCCCTCCAGCGTACGGCCTCCGGCCGGGGCTTGCTCTCCGCGCGGGGGGGGTGCCCCCTCGGACCCGCGACCCCTGCGGCGCAAGGGGTCCGCCCTCTGCGTAGGGCCCGTGCCCCGGAGGGGCGCGGGGAACTGCGCGGCCCACCCCCACCGGCCGGTGGTCCGGAAACGACAGCAACTGCCCCTTCGGGCCGGTGACTACCCGCGCCCCGGTGGGGGCTGAGCGCGCAGTTCCCCGCGCCCCCGGCCTACCGCCCTGCGCGGCAGCGCAAAACGCTCGCCCCGCGGCGCAGCCGCAAGCCCTCGCGGCGGCGGAAAGGGCGCGCCCCCGCGCCCCTGGTGGGGTGCGGGGGCGCGGGGGCTCGCGGGACGGAGGGGCTAGTCCGTCGCGATCGCGTTGAGGACGTTCATCCGGCCCGCCCGCAGTGCGGGCATGAGCGCGGCGAGGAGGCCGACGACCGCGGAGCCGATGAAGACGACCACGATCGTCGTCCACGGGATCTGGAGGATGCCGAGTCCCTCGGCGGCCAGGACGCGCTGGCCGGTGGTGCCCCAGGCGAGGCCCAGGCCGAGGCCGATGAGCGCGCCGAAGAGGGCGATGACGACCGACTCCAGGCGGATCATGCGGCGCATCTGGCGCCGCGAGGTGCCGATGGCCCGCATGAGGCCGATCTCCCGGGTCCGCTCGACCACCGAGAGGGCCAGCGTGTTGACCACGCCCAGGACCGCCACGATGATCGCGAGCGCCAGCAGCGCGTAGATCATGTAGAGCAGCTGGTTGACCTGGCTGTGGATGAGGTCCTTGTAGTCGGCCTGGTCGCGGACGTCGATCTCCGGGTGGGTCTTCACGGACGCCTTCAGGTCGGCGTACGCCTCCTTCTGCTTGCCGTCCACCGCGGTGGCGAAGAGCAGGAAGTCACCCGGCATCTTGTCGGCCGGCAGGTATTCGCGCGCGGTGGCGATGTTGGTGAACATCGAGCCGTGCTCGATCGTCGTGTCGTCGCTGGTGATCGCGGCGATCTTGAGCTGCGCCGGGCGGCCGCCGGTCATGACGACCTTCAGCTCGTCGCCGAGCTTCAGGTGGTGGTCCTTGGCGAAGCCCTCGGGCACCGACATGGCGTTCTTGCCGTAGGCGTCCGGCAGCTTGCCCTGGGTGGTCTTGAGCCGCAGGTCCTTGGGGTAGGTCGGGTCCGCGGCGCTCAGGTCGGAGCTGACGGTCTTCCCGTCGGGCAGGGTGAGCTTGGCGTTGACGAGCGTGTAGTGCGTGAAGTGCGCGATGTTCTGCGTGGCGGTGAGCGCCTTCTCGGCGGCCGGGGTGATGGGCTGGTTGCCGTTGCTGCCGACCTCGATGATGAAGTCCGCGCCGACCGAGGAGTCGAGCTGGTCGTCGGCGGAGGCCACCATCGACGAGCCGACCACCGACATGCCGGCCACCAGCGCCAGGCCGATCATCAGCGCGGAGGCGGTGGCGCCGGTACGCCGCGGGTTGCGCAGCGCGTTGCGCTCGGCCAGGCGTCCCATCGGGCCGAAGAAGCGCAGTACCACCGCGCTCACCGCCCTGACGATCACACCGGCCAGCAGCGGGCCGACGATCACGAAGCCGACCAGCGTGAGGAGCACGCCCAGGCCCAGCATCCCGCCGCCCGCGGAGGCCTTGTCCGCCTTCGCTGCGGCGACCAGCGCGAGCGCGCCGGCGGCGCTGACCAGGATGCCGATCGCGGCGCGGATGCGTCCGGCGCGGGCGTCGCCGGGGGTGCCGGAGTCGCGCAGCGCGGCCATCGGGGAGATCTTGCCCGCCCGGCGGGCCGGGATGTAGGCGGAGACCACGGTCACGATGACGCCGATGGCCAGGCCGACCAGCGGGGTGGAGGCCTTGATGGTCAGCTCGGAGGTGTCGAGCTTCATGCCGGCCTTGCCCATCAGGTGCATCAGCCCGACGGCCAGGCCGATGCCGCCGCCGATGCCGAGCACCGAGCCGGTCAGGCCGAGCAGCACCGCCTCGATGAGCACCGACCGGTTGACCTGGCCGCGGCTGGAGCCGAGGGCCCGCATCAGGCCGATCTCCCGGGTGCGCTGGGCGACCAGCATGGAGAAGGTGTTGACGATCAGGAAGATCCCGACGAGGACGGCGATCCCGGCGAAGCCGAGCATCGCGTACTTCATGAAGTTCAGGAAGCCGCCGAGGTCGTCCTGGTCCTTCTTCTTCGTCTCGGCCGCGGTGTCGACGGTGTAGCCCGTGCCGACGGCCGCCCTGACGTTCTTCTTGAGCTGGTCGTCCGTGGTGCCCTTGGCGGCGGTGAGGCCGAAGCCGGTGTACGCGTCGGAGCGGCCGAGCAGCTTGGTCTGCGCGGTGGCCGTGTCGATGTAGAGGACGGTCGCGCCGGGGTTGGTGGTCTTGAAGGTGACGATGCCGCTGACGGTGAGGTCGAAGTCGCCGGGCGCGGCGATGACGCGCAGCGTGTCGCCGATCGCGACGTGCTTCTTCTTCGCCGTGTCGGCGTCGATCACCGCGTCGGTGGCACTCTGCGGGAGGTGGCCCGACGACAGCTCGACGCCCTTGGTCTCGGTCGGGTCCCAGTTGCTGACGATGGTCGGGGCGCCGGACGAGGAGCCGATCTTCTCGTTCTTCGCGTTCGCGACGGTGACCTCGTCGCTGGTGACGTCGGGGTCGGACTTGGCGACGCCGGGCACCCTCGCGAGCTGCTGCTGGAGCGCGGCGGGCACGGTGTCCGGGATGCCGGTGGCCTGCTCGTCGTCGATCTTCTTGGCGCTGACCGTGACGTCGGAGGCGGTGGAGCCGAAGAGCTTGTCGAAGGTGGCGGTCATGGTGTCGGTGAACACCAGGGTGCCGCAGACGAAGGCGACCGACAGCAGGACGGCGATCGCCGAGAGGGCCATTCTGCCCTTGTGCGCGAAGAAATTCCGCGCCGATGTCTTCAGGACGGTCACGACGTCCTCCCGCGTCCGTCGAAGGACTTCATGCGCTCCAGGACGGAGTCGGCGGTCGGGTTGGCCATCTCGTCGACGATGCGGCCGTCGGCGAGGTAGAGGACGCGGTCGGCGTAGGAGGCGGCGACCGGGTCGTGGGTGACCATCACGATGGTCTGGCCGAGCTCGTCGACCGAGCGGCGCAGGAAGCCGAGGACCTCGGCGCCGGCCCGCGAGTCGAGGTTTCCGGTCGGCTCGTCGCCGAAGATGATCTCGGGGCGGGCGGCCAGGGCGCGAGCGACGGCCACGCGCTGCTGCTGGCCGCCGGACAGCTGGGTCGGGCGGTGCTTGAGCCGGCCGGCCAGGCCCACCGTCTCCACGACCCGGTCGAACCAGTCGCGGTCGACCTTGCGGCCGGCGATGTCCATCGGCAGCGTGATGTTCTCCGCCGCGTTCAGGGTCGGCAGCAGGTTGAAGGACTGGAAGATGAAGCCGATCTTGTCCCGCCGCAGCTGGGTGAGCTTCTTGTCCTTCATGCCGGTGATCTCGCTGTCGCCGACCCAGATCCGCCCGGAGGTGACCGTGTCGAGGCCCGCGAGGCAGTGCATGAGGGTGGACTTGCCGGAACCCGAGGGGCCCATGATCGCGGTGAACTTGCCGCGGGCGATGTCCACGTCGACCGCGTCCAGGGCCACGACCTTGGTCTCGCCCGCGCCGTACGCCTTCGTCACCGAGCGACCCGCAGCGGCAACAGCCGAACGTTCTCCGTTGCCCCCGGACCTGGGAATCGTCACTGCCGTTGTCACTGTTACTCCTGCGTCGTCGTATGTCGGGCTGTCGTGATGTCCATCAGCCTGCCGGAGGCCGTTCCGCCGCACATTGGGGAAGGTCTCCGTCTTGCGGGTGGGGATATCCCCACCCCGCCCTATGACCGTAGGCAACCGCCGGAACGCCGACGTCATCCGGCGGAACGAACCGGTCCATGCCAAAAGTAGGTACCGCCCCCTAGGGGTCCCGCCGCCCCGGGTCATCCCGCGGTCGGGGACGGCGGCGCCGAAGTGCAGGGCAGCGGCCCCGGGGTACGCCCGGACGGCCTCAGGGTCGCCCGGGTTCCGCCTGGTCGTACGGGCCGTCGTACGGGCCGCTCGCGCCGGACGCCGCGAGCGTCAGGCGCACGGTGCGGCCGCCGCCGAGCAGGGCGGCCAGCGCGAGGTCGATGTCGGGGCCGGCGTACCAGTCCCCGGCGTGGTCGATGCCGTAGACCCGGCCCTCGGCGTCGATGGCCAGCAGGGTCCCGGTGCCGGGCTCCTCGCCGAGCGGGCTGACCTCGGTCTCCAGCGCGCGGCCGAGGTCGCCGAAGGTACGGGCCAGGTGCAGGCCGCGCAGCGGGTCCACGGTCACCGCGGTGGGCGCGGTGTGCTGCCCGGGCCCCGCGGCTGCGGGGAAGGCCAGCCCGCCGAACTCCGCCCAGGCCTCGACGGCGGCGGGGAAGACGCAGTGCCGGTGGCCGCCGGGCGACACATGGCCGCGCAGCAGGTCCGCCCACTCCTCGGCCTGCTTGATGTCCCACCGCCCGGGCTGCCAGCCGCCGGCCCGCAGCGCGGCGTCGACGGCGGCGGGAAAGCGTGCGCTCGCTGACATCGGGGGGTCATGCCCCTTCGGCCGGGTCGACGGCCTGCACGCCGAAGTGCGCGAGCAGCGGAGCGCAGGAGCGGCAGGGCGGCGCGTACGTGCCGTGCGCCGGGTCGCCGTCCTCGCGTATCCGGCGGGCCGTCAGCCGCGCGCCGCGCAGCGCCTTGCGCGCCTCACCCTGCGTCAGCGGGCGGCGCGCGGCCCGCTTGCCGCGCTGCCCCTCGACGGCCGCCAGATGGCGGGAGATCAGCACCGGTTCCGCGCAGCGCCCGGTGAAGCGCTCACGCTGTGTCGCGGGCAGCGCGTCCAGGAACTCCTGCACGATCGGATGCAGGACGGGCGGCAGGTCGCCCTTGGCGCCGGTGCACGTGAGCACCTCGTCGCGGATGGACAGCGCGGCCGCGACCGCGGGCAGGATGCCGTCTCTTCGGTGCCGCAGCCGCGGCGGGCCGTCCGGGGGCCGCGGCGCGCCCCAGTTCAGCCTGGGGTCCGCGCCCCCCGTCGCCAGGAAATGAGTTGTCATGTTCTACGTGCGTCCCTCCGTCCGCCCGCGCGAGCGGGCGATCCCCCGTATGCCGATCAGACTGCCAAACGCGTCGCGCGATGGGGAAGCGAACACGTCGGCGGGCTCATTGTGTGTGGGCCATGTCACCGTCCGGTGTCCGAATTCCGGCACAGCAGGCACAGTGCGTACACGGCGAACATACGAACGTCACAACAGGACGGCGGTGGACCCCCCGAACGGCTGGCGCGCGGTGGGCGTTGCGCGGCCGCGTACGGGGAAGGAGCGGTTACCGTCCGCACACGGCGCGGGAGTTCGGCGGACGCGGGAAGGGCACCGGACCGACGCGGCATGGACGTGGCACAGGAAGGGCGGGGAGGATCAGCAGTCGGCCCGTCGCAGCGGGTCCCCCCACAACGCCGCCGAACCAGGAATGTGACCCCCATGCACACCACCCGGCTCCGCCTCGTCGCGGCCGCGCTGCCCGCGCTGCTGCTCGCCGCCGCCTGCTCCTCGGGCGACGACTCCGCCAAGCCCGACTCCGCGTCGCCGAGCGTCCTCAGCGGCAAGGCCCCGCTGACCACGGACCAGCTCAGCAAGGCGCTCATCACCGACTCGGACCTGCCCGGCTGGACCGTCCAGCCCTCGCAGACCGCCGACACGTCCGACACGTCGAGACTCACCGCCGACAAGCCGGCCTGCCAGCCGCTCGCCGACGTCACGAGCAGCAATCCCAAGATCCACCGGATGGCCTTCGTCGGCGCGGCCTTCGCCAAGACCACGGACAAGTCCGGGGCGACACCCGAGATCATCAACCAGATGCTGGTGGCCAGCCACGCGCCCGGCGACGCCGACAAGGTGATGGCGGAGCTGAAGACCGCGCTGACGACCTGCACCGGCTTCACCGCGACCGACAGCTCCGGGGCCAAGACGCCCTTCACCATCTCCAAGGGCCCGGCTGTGCCGGTCGGCGACAAGGCGGTGTCCTGGATCATGAACGACACCGCCGACAAGAAGGCGGGCGCCGCACTGCTGTCCGTGGTGGAGACCGGGGACACGGTGACGATGTACGTGTCGGTGAAGTCCGCGGGCGGCGCGGGCCCGCTGCCCGTCGACGCGGAGCGCAAGCAGGCCGAGAAGCTGAAGAAGGCGCTCGCGGCCCGCAAGTGACCGCGATGTGAGCAGCCCCACAGGGGAGGTGCCGGGCCCGTTGCCGTAGAGTCGCGCGGCAACGGGCCGACGCCCGCGGGAGGCCGCCCCCGGGACGGGGAGATGCGCCACGCGGGCCTTGCCGCAACGACACAGGGGAAAGCATCGATGCCGATCCGCGCAGACCATCGCCTACCGGCCGGTAGCCGCGCCGTGGCCGCGGCCGCGCTCCTGCCCGTCCTCGCGCTCGCGGCGGGCTGCGGGGGCGGCGGCGACAGCGGCAAGGACACCCCGGGGGTGGGGAAGGGCGCGGTGAGCACGACGAAGCTCACCGCGGCGCTGCTCACCTCGACGGACGTACCGCATGTGCAGGTGCTGCCCGCGGGCACCAAGCAGCAGCTGCTCGGGGACGCGCAGAAGGCCGACACCGCGGCCTGCCAGCCGATCGTGGAGCAGTGGACCAGCCAGCCGAAATACCGGCGGCAGGTGTACACCGGCGCGATGGTCACCGACACCACGGACGCCACCGGCAAGGACAAGGGCGCCAAGACGATCTCGCTGACCGTCATCGCCTCCTACAAGAAGGGCGACGCGGCCAAGGTGCTGGACGACCTGACCGCGGCCCTCGCCACCTGCCACTCCTACTCCGTGGTGCGCGGCGGCGTCACCACCCACTTCACCGTGCGTTCCGCGGCGGCCGACGCGGGACTGGGCGACCAGCGCGTGGCGTACGTGATCGGCGACACCTCCAAGGGCGCGGCGGGCGAGGCGCTGGTGACGGTCGTCAGGGTGGGGGACACCACCGCGTCCTACGAGACGGTGCGGGCCGACCACAAGCCCGCCCAGCTGCGCGCGTCGATCGTGCTCAAGCAGGCGGCCAAGCTGCGGGACGCCGCGAAGGACAGCTGAGGCCGGCCGGGGACCGCCGCCGGCGCGCGGCGGGCGGCCCGGCGGCCGGGGCGGTCCACGAGTTGTCCACAACCGGGCGACTGGCCGGTCAACGGGCATGCCGCAGGCCCTAGGCTGTGGTCATCAGCCGTACGCACCAGGGGGCAGCAGTCATGACGACAGGTCGGCAAGGGCTGGGGGCGGCGCCCCCCGGCTCCGGCGCGGAGTCCCGGACCGCGCCGCCCAACGTGGCCTACGCGGGCCAGACCGTGCACTTCCCCGACCCGGTGCGCGCGTCGCGCTACCCGCAGGGCGTGTGGGTCGACGCGGAAGGGCACCCGGACTTCTCGCCGTTCGCCCGCGCCGCGGCCGAGATAGCCGAGCCGCCCGAGGGCTTCGGCATCGACGAGCTGCGGCTGACGGACTACGTGTCGGCGAACGCCGCCCTGCACACCGCGGGCCACGAACTGTGGGCCAGCCTGCCGCCGGTGGCCACCCCGCACGGCTGGACGTGGCACCACGTGGCGGACTCCCGCCGTCTGGAGCTGGTCCCCGCCGAGGTCAAGGCGCTGCTGCGGCACCACGGCGGGCTCGCGAACTCCGTCGCCGACCACACCAAACGCGGCACCCGCCCGCTGCAGGAGACCCGGCCGGTGCACTTCGAACTGCCCATCGACGCCGTCTCGGTCACCGAGGCGCAGGTGCGGGACGTCGAGGAGGAGCTGGGCTACCGGCTGCCGGGCTCCTACCGGGCCTTCCTGAAGGCCGCGGGCGGCTGCGCGCCGCGCGGGGTGGCCCTCGACCCGGATCTCGGGCTGCTCATCGACCAGCCGTTCTTCACCGTGCGCGACGCCGCCGCGGTCAACGACCTGGTGTACGTCAACAAGTGCCTGCGCGACCACCTGACCAAGGACTATCTGGCCGTCGGCTATGTCCAGGGCGGACTGCTCGCGGTGAAGGTCAAGGGCCAGGACACCGGCACGGTGTGGTTCTGCCCCTACGACGACGCACGGGACGGCGACGGCTGGGATTCCCCCGCCGACCGGGTCGCCGAACTGCTGCTGCCCTGCGGCGAGTCGATCGACGCGTTCCTGCTGCGGCTCGCGGGCAATCCGCCGGAGCTGGCGACGGTGGCGAATCTGATGGTGGACGGCGGCTTCGCCACCGCCGTCCCGGTGGAGGAGTGAGCCGGCCATGGTGACTTTCGCGCAGGCGCAGGAACGCGCCGAGCGGTGGATCAACGGCGATGTGCCGCCGTACGAGCACCGCGAGATCCGGGTCAGGGAGTTCGACCTCGGCTTCGTCGTGTGGGCGGAGCCGCGCGAGGACGGCCCGGCGGACGACGGCTCGCAACTGCGGGTGGTCGTCGCGCGGGACAGCGGCGAGGCCACGCTCTGGCCGCCGCTGCCGATCGGCGAGCTGATCCGCCGCTACGAGGAGGAGTACGGCGCCATGCCGCAGGACACGGCGCCCGAGCCGCCGCAGCGCATCGACCTGGAGGCGACGTCCTTCCTGCTGAGCCCGCCGGAGTGGCTCCAGGAGGCCGCCGACCGGATGGGCATCCCCGACCGCAGGTCCGGCTCCGCCGACGGGTCGGGTACGGGCTCCGGCTCCGGCTCCGGCTCCGGCTCCGGCTCCGGCTCCGGCGAGGCTTCGGCCGGGGGCGTCGACTACACACGGCGGCCGGCCGCCGAAGCGGTCCCCGCTACCGGGGCGGACGGGCAGTCGGGCGGCGTGGATTACGTGCGGCAGTCCGGCGTGCCCGCGCAGGAGCAGCCGCAGGACGCCGCGTACCCGGCACCCGCACCGCACGAACCGCAGGAGCCCCAGGAGCCGCAGGACGGCGGGAGCTGGGCGGGCAAGACGGTCAGCGACACCGGCGAGGGCGAGTCCGTCCCCATGCCCGCGACCGTCTTCGCGCCGCCGATCAGCGGGGCGGACCGCCCCGACGCGCCGCCCGCGCCGGAGACGTCCGAGGCCAGGACCAAACTGCTGCCCGCGGGCAGCGGGATGCCGCCGGCGCCGCTCGCTCCGGAGCAGTCCGGGCCGCCGGTGCCGCCGCCCGCGCAGGGCGGGGTGCCGCACACCGTGGGCGGTTCCGCCTATCCCGCGCCGGACGGCCCCGCCGTAGCGCTGCCCCCGCCGATGGCGCAGGGCGGCGGGCAGGGCGCCGCGGACATCGCGGGCATGGAGACGGCCAAGGCCACGCCGGTACGCCACACCCCGCCGGCTCCCCCCGCGCCGTCCGCGCCTTCCGCGCCGCAGGGGACGCCGCCGCCGTACGCGGGCCAGGGCACGCCACCCCCGGCGCCGTACGCGGGGCAGGGCACGCCACTCCCGGCGCCGTACGCGGGGCAGGGCACACCGCCCCCCGCTCCGTACGCGGGGAGCACCGGCACTCCGCCGCCCGCGAGCAACGACCCGCACTACGCCGCGACCATGCTCGCCGGACCCGCCGTGGGAGGGGGCACCCCGCCGCCGCCCCCGGCGCCGTACGCGGGAGGTCCGGCCGCGCCCCCGCCGGTGGGCCAGGGCGCCCCGCCGCCCCCGCCCGCCCCGTACGCGGGCGGCACGGGCACGCCCCCGCCCGCGAGCAACGACCCGCACTACGCCGCGACCATGCTCGCCGGACCCGGCACCGGCACGCCCGCGCCCTTCGCCGCGGGAACGGGCACGCCGCCACCGCCCCCGCCGTACGCGGGGGGCGGGGCCGCAGCCACTCCCCCGCCGCCGCCCGCGAGCAACGACCCGCACTACGCCGCGACCATGCTCGCCGGACCCGCCGCCGGAGGCGGCACCCCGCCACCGCCCCCGGCACCCTTCGCCGCGGGCACCGGCACCCCGCCGCCCGCCCCCGCGCCCGCGCCCGCGTACGGCTATCCGCAGCCGAACGCCGGGGTGCCGACGGTGGGCCCCGGCTACATGGCGGTGCTGCGCTACCGCGGCGCCGACGGGAGCGAGCAGCAGATGATCCGGCGGTCGGCGCCGGGCACCCCGCATCCGGAGTGGCAGATACTGCACGAGCTGCGGTCGGCGGGCGTGCGGCCCGAGCAGGTGCTCGAACTGCACACCGAGCTGGAGTCCTGCGACCTGCCCGGCGGCTACTGCACCCGGATGATCCGGGAGACCTGGCCGCAGGTGCGGATCAGCCACACCGCCCCCTACGGCAGGGACCACGCGAGCCGCCGCCAGGGCGTCCAGCACCTGCTGACGCACCAGGGCGAGCTGCACCAGGTGGCCGGCGCGCCCGCGCGCCCGCAGCCGCAGCGGGTGCCGATGCCCGACGCGCACACGGTGCTGCGGGTGCCGCCGGTCGGGCTCGACGTGATCGGGCAGGAGCTGGCGGGCGCGTTCGGCCCGCAGGGCGTCTTCCGCTTCGACCAGCGCGCCGTCTCGCGGCAGGGCGTGCCCGACATCGTGGCCCAGACCCTGATGTGGGCGGGGCTGCCGGTGGACTTCGGGCCGTTCTTCTGGGCGCAGGCGCAGCCGGGTCAGCCGGTGCCGACGCTCGCCGAGCTGGCCGCCGGGCGCGGCGTGCAGCCGGCCGCGGACGCGGGCTCGTACCTGGTGATGGGCAACGACTTCGGGCGCCAGCTGTGCGTGCAGTACGGCACCGCGCAGATCGTCGCGCTGCCGCTCGAGGGGGGTCCGGCCGGATCGCCGCCCGCGGCACCGCAGTTCGTCAATTCGAGCCTGCCGGAATTCGCCCGCTGCATGGCGCTGCTCGGGCGGATGTGGCGGCTGCGGATCGGGCTCACGCCCGAGCAGGCCGGGCACTGGACGGTGGACTTCCAGGCGCAGCTGGCCGCGCAGGACCCGGCGGCCATCGCCTCGCCCGACAACTGGTGGTCGGTGCTCATCGAGCAGATGTGGGACGGGCTGCTGTAGCGGCGTACGGCACGGGCACGGCACGGCGGCGGCTCGCCGCCGGGGGCCGGGCGGGAGGGCTTTCGGCCCTTCCGCCCGGCCCCGGCCGTTTTCCGGGTAGGCGCCGGGTAAGCGGCGGGTAGATGACGGGCAGGCCCCGGGTAGGACTGTGCCGGAGGGCCGGTGCACGAATGCCCGCGGGAGGCGCGCGGGCGGGGCACCCCGCCTCCTACAATTCGGACATAAGACATAAAGAGGAGATGGGCGCGGCAGCGGGACGCGGAAGGCCGGCGGCGAAGGGGCAGACGCATGGGCAGCGACACGACCGCATCGGCGGGCACGCCTCCGGCGGGCGCGGGCGTCCGGGAAGCCGGTGACGCCGGGCCGGCAGGGGGCGCCGGGGAGACGGGCGGCGCCGGACCCGTCCGGCGGGTGCGCGGGCGCGGCATCGGTTACCGGCCCGAGCAGGTCGACCGCTTCCTGGAAGCGCTGTCCGAGGACCGCGACGCCGCATGGGAGCGGGCCACCCGGCTCGGCCAGCTCGCGAACGAGATGGAGGCCGAGCACGCGGCGCTGCGCGAGCAGTTCGACGCGCTCCCCGCCTCCGCCTTCGACGCCCTCGGCCCCGGCGCGCAGGAGTTGCTGCGGCTCGCCGAGGAGGAGGCCGCGGCGGTGCGCGAACGGGCCGAGGCCGAGGCGCAGTACGCGCGGGACGCCGCGGAGACCGCGCGGCGCACCCTCCAGGACGAATCCCGCGCCGCCGCCTCCGCGCGGCTCGCCGCCGCCGAGGACGAGACCGAGCGGATGCTCGACGCGGCGTGCGCGCGGGCCGCCGACATCCTGGGCCGGGCGCGCGCCGAGGCGGAGGCGGTACGCGGCGAGGCCGGCCGCACCCTGGAGGCCGTACGGCACGACGCGGAACGCGGCGCGGCGGAGGGCGAGCAGGAGCGGCGCACCCGGCTGGACACGCTGGAGCGGGAGATCGCCGAGCGCGAGGCGGGGGCCGACAGCCGGCTCGGCGAGCTGCTCGCCGACGCCGAGCGGCGGCTCGACGCGGCGCACCGCGAGCGCGCGGCCGCCGAGGAGGTGCTGCGCGCGCGGGAGGCGGAGGCGGAGCGGCGGGCCGCGGCGGTGCTCGCGCAGGCGCGGACGCACGAGGAGAGGGTGCGCAGGGAGAGCGAGCGGATCCTGCGCGAGCACGAGGTGCGGCGCGACGAGATCAGGGCCCATCTCGCGCACATCCGCACCGCGCTGGCGTCGCTGACCGGCCGGGACCCGCGCCCCCCGTCCTGAGGGCCGCGCCGTCCGTGCCCCTGCCCCGCGTCGTACGGGTCAGGCGTTCTGGAGGGGGACCATGGCGGAGACGCGGAAGCCGCCGTCCGGGGTGGGGCCCGCGGCGAAGCCGCCGCCGTGGGAGGTGACGCGCTCGCGCATGCCGGTCAGGCCGTGGCCGCCGCTCGGGAGGGCGGTCTGCGAGGTGCCGTCGGAGGGGCCGTTGGTGATGAGGACGGCGACCTCGGCCTCGCGGTAGGCGAGGCGCACGACCGCACTGGCGCCCACCGCGTGCTTGCGGACGTTGGTCAGGGCCTCCTGGACGACGCGGTAGACGGTCGCCTCGATGCGCGCGCCGCACGGGCGCCTCGCGCCCTCGACGGTCAGCTCGACCCCCATGCCCGCCGCCTGGGACTCCTCCACCAGGGCCGCGAGGCGGGCCAGCGTCGGGCCCTCTTCCTCCTCCCGGGAGAGCGGCCGGTCCGGTACGGCCGCGGGGGCGGCGGCCGGGGAGGCGGCCTCCGAGGTGCGCAGCACCCCCAGCATCTGGCGCAGCTCGGTGAGCGCCTGCCGTCCCATGTCGCCGAGCAGCTCGGCGCTCGCGGAGGCCTTGTGCGGGTCCTTGAGGGCGACGGCCTTGAGCGCGGCGGCGTGCACGACCATCAGGCTCACCCGGTGCGCGACCACGTCGTGCATGTCGCGCGCGATCCGGGTGCGCTCCTCCGCCCGCGCCCGCTCGGCGCGTTCCGCCGCCTTCTCGGCGAGCAGTTCGAGCTCGCGCTCCAGGCCGTCCGCCCGCTCGCGCAGGCTCTCCACGAGGCGGCGCCGGGCGCGCACGTAGAGGCCGAGGAGCACCGGCGGGCCGGTGAGGCCGAGTGCCATGAGGATGGAGACGAAGAGCGTGACGGGCATCCGCAGCGCGCTGCCGTCGTCGGAGTTGTCCAGGTTGTCCTGGAACTGGATGACGGCGACCAGCATCGTGCCGAAACCGTTCATCCCGGCCAGGGCGGCGGTGATGCGGCGCGGCACCTCGGAGGCGGCGAGGGTGTAGAGGCCGACGAGGGAGAGCAGGAAGCCGGTCTGCGCGGGCGTCATCGCTATGCCGACCAGCACCACCGCGACCGGCCACCGGCGCCGCAGCAGCAGCACCCCGCCGACCAGGACGCCGACCAGCGCACCGAGGAAGGCGGGGACGCCGATGCGGTCGGCGAAGGTGCCGCCCTCGAAGGCGCACTCGATCGCGGAGACCGCGGCCAGGAGCGCGTCGAGCAGGAAACTGCGCCGCCGCTGCCACCACCACCATCCGGTGGGGAGCAGCACCGCTGCCGCTGTGCCGCCTGCCGCGCCTCCCCCGGCGCCGTCGTCCGGTACGTGCGCCCCCGTCGTACTCATGGCGTCCAGCGTATGCGGTGGGCGCCCGGACGTAAGGGGCACGTACCAGCCGCGCCCCGCGGCCGCGGACCCGGGGCGGTTCCGGCGCTGTTCCGGCACCTCGACGGCACCCCGGCGGCACCCCTGACGGGCGCCCCGGTGTCCGGCACGTGGGCTGGGCGTCTCGGCGGACGAGCCGCGACCTATCCTGGAACGGCCGGACAGCGCGGTCCGCGAGTACGCCGTCCACACACCCCTGCACAAGGAGCCGCACCTGTGAGCAGCGCCGACACCGCCCCGGACAGCAGTACCGCCAGCAGTTCCGCCCTCCGTGCCGACATCCGCCGCCTGGGAGACCTGCTGGGCGGCACGCTGGTGCGCCAGGAAGGACAGGAGCTCCTCGACCTCGTCGAGAAGGTCCGCGCACTGACCCGCAGCGACGGGGAGGCCGCCGCCGCACTGCTCGGGGAGACCGATCTGGAGACCGCGGCGAAGCTGGTCCGCGCCTTCTCCACCTACTTCCACCTCGCCAACGTCACCGAGCAGGTGCACCGCGGGCGCGAGCTGCGCTCGCGGCGCGCCGTCGAGGGCGGCCTGCTGGCCCAGACCGCCGACCTGCTCAAGGACGGCGACCCCGAGCACGTACGCGAGACGGTCCGCAACCTCAACGTCCGCCCCGTCTTCACCGCCCACCCCACCGAGGCCGCCCGCCGCTCGGTGCTGAACAAGCTGCGCCGCATCGCCGAGCTGCTGGAGGACGGGCACGGCAACGGCGAGGGCAGCACGGGCGACCGGCGGCGTGCCGACCTGCGGCTGGCCGAGAGCATCGACCTGCTGTGGCAGACGGACGAGCTGCGGGTCGTGCGCCCGGAGCCGGCCGACGAGGCGCGCAACGCGATCTACTACCTCGACGAGCTGCACGCCGGCGCGGTCGGCGACGTGCTGGAGGACCTGGCCGCGGAGCTGGAGCGGGTCGGCGTGCCGCTGCCGCCGGAGACCCGCCCGCTGACCTTCGGCACCTGGATCGGCGGCGACCGGGACGGCAACCCCAACGTGACCCCCGAGGTCACCTGGGACGTGCTGATCCTGCAGCACGAGCACGGCATCACCGACGCCCTGGAGCTGGTCGACGACCTGCGCGGCGCGCTGTCGAACTCGATCCGCAACTCCGGCGCGAGCGACGAGCTGCTGGACTCGCTGGCCACCGACCTGGTCGCGCTCCCCGAGATCAGCCCGCGCTACAAGCGGCTGAACGCCGAGGAGCCCTACCGCCTCAAGGCGACCTGCATCCGGCAGAAGCTCATCAACACCCGCGAGCGGCTCGCCACCGGCACCCCGCACGTCCCCGGCCGCGACTACCTCGGCACGGCCGCGCTGCTCACCGACCTCCAGCTCGTCCAGGAGTCGCTGCGCGCCCACCGCGGCGGCCTGATCGCCGACGGGCGGGTGGACCGCACCGTCCGCACCCTGTCCGCGTTCGGCCTGCAGCTCGCCACGATGGACGTGCGCGAGCACGCCGACGCCCACCACCACGCGCTGGGCCAGCTCTTCGACCGGCTCGGCGAGGAGTCCTGGCGCTACGCCGACATGCCGCGCGACTACCGCCGCAAGCTGCTCGCCAAGGAGCTGCGCTCGCGCCGCCCGCTGGCCCCGACCCCGGCGCCGCTGGACGCCGCCGGCGCCAAGACGCTCGGCGTCTTCCACACGATGCGCGAGGCCTTCGAGCGCTTCGGCCCCGAGGTGATGGAGTCGTACATCATCTCGATGTGCTTCGGCTCCGACGACGTCTTCGCGGCCGCGGTGCTGGCGCGCGAGGCCGGGCTGATCGACCTGCACGCGGGTGTCGCCAAGATCGGCATCGTGCCGCTGCTGGAGACCACCGTCGAGCTGAAGATCGCCGACAAGCTGCTGGACGAGATGCTCTCCGACCCGTCCTACCGGCGGCTGGTGTCGCTGCGCGGCGATGTGCAGGAGGTCATGCTCGGCTACTCCGACTCCTCGAAGTTCGGCGGCATCACGACCTCGCAGTGGGAGATCCATCGGGCGCAGCGCCGGCTGCGCGACGTGGCGCACCGGCACGGCGTGCGGCTGCGGCTCTTCCACGGCCGCGGCGGCACGGTCGGCCGCGGCGGCGGCCCCTCGCACACCGCGATCCTCGCGCAGCCGTGGGGCACCCTGGAGGGCGAGATCAAGGTGACCGAGCAGGGCGAGGTCATCTCCGACAAGTACCTGATCCCGTCGCTGGCCCGGGAGAACCTGGAGCTGACCGTCGCCGCGACGCTCCAGGCGTCCGCGCTGCACACCGCGCCGCGGCAGTCCGACGAGGCGCTGGCGCGCTGGGACGCGGCGATGGACATCGTCTCCGAGGCGGCGAACGGCGCCTACCGCAAGCTCGTCGACGACCCCGACCTGCCGAAGTACTTCTTCGCCTCCACCCCGGTCGACCAGCTCGGCGAGCTGCACCTCGGCTCGCGCCCGTCCCGCCGCCCGGACTCCGGCGCGGGGCTCGACGGCCTGCGGGCGATCCCGTGGGTCTTCGGCTGGACGCAGTCCCGGCAGATCGTCCCCGGCTGGTACGGCGTCGGCTCGGGCCTGAAGGCGGCGCGCGAGGCGGGCCTCGACGGGGTGCTGGACGAGGCCTTCGGGCAGTGGCACTTCTTCCGCAACTTCCTGTCCAACGTCGAGATGACGCTGGCCAAGACCGATCTGCGGATCGCCCGCCACTACGTCGACTCGCTCGTCCCCGACGACCTCAAGCACGTCTTCGACGCCATCGAGGCCGAGCACGAGCTGACGGTGCGCGAGGTGTTGCGGCTCACCGGTGAGTCCGAGCTGCTGGCGGCGAGCCCGGTGCTGGCGCAGACCTTCCGGATCCGCGACCAGTACCTGGACCCGATCTCGTACCTCCAGGTCACGCTGCTGGCCCGGCAGCGGGAGGCCGCCGCGCGCGGCGAGGAGCCGGACCCGCTGCTGTCCCGCGCCCTGCTGCTGACCGTCAACGGCGTCGCGGCGGGCCTGCGCAACACCGGCTGACCAGCGCACGCCAGGAGCCGCCCCCGACGCGTTGTCGGGGGCGGCTCCTCGTGCGTGCGGGGTACGTGCGGGGCGCGCGCTCAGCTCTTGCGGTGGCCGACCAGCCGGGGCTTGGGCTCCAGGCCCGACAGCCCGTTCCAGGACAGGCTGACCAGGTGGGCGACGACCTCGGACTTCTTCGGGCGCTGCACCTCGACCCACCACTGGCCGGTCAGCGCGACCATGCCGACGAGCGCCTGGGCGTACAGCGGGGCGAGCTTGGGGTCGAAGCCGCGCTGCTTGAACTCGTGGCCGAGGATGTCCTCGACCTGGGTCGCGATGTCGCTGATGAGCGAGGCGAAGGTGCCGGTGGACTGCGCGACGGGCGAGTCGCGCACCAGGATGCGGAAACCGTCGGTGAAGCGCTCGATGTAGTCCAGCAGCGCGAAGGCCGCCTGCTCCAGCAGCTCACGGGGGTGGCCGCCGGTGAGGGCGCCGGTGACCATGTCGAGCAGCCGGCGCATCTCGCGGTCGACCACCACGGCGTAGAGGCCCTCCTTGCCGCCGAAGTGCTCGTAGACCACGGGCTTGGACACCCCGGCCTTGTGCGCGATCTCCTCGACCGAGGTGGCCTCGTAGCCCCGCTCGGCGAACAGCGTGCGGCCCACGTCCAGGAGCTGCTCGCGGCGTTCCTTGCCGGTCATGCGGACCCGCCGGGTGCGGCGTGCGGTCGGTCCCGAGGGGGCCGGTGCGGCGGCCTCGGCGGATCCGCGGGCCGCCGCCCTGCCGGTCGTCGTCGCCCTGCGCTGTCTGCCGTCGCTCACGCCCCCATCATGCCGCTTCGCTTACGTCTTCTTTACGCCGGGAGGCGATCCGGTCGGCGGAGGGCCAGCGCACATCGGTGGCCCAGCCGGCCTTCTCGAACCAGCGGATGACGCGCGCGCTGGAGTCGATCTGGCCGCGCAGCACGCCGTGCCGGGCGCTGGTGGGGTCGGCGTGGTGCAGGTTGTGCCAGGACTCGCCGCAGGACAGGACCGCCAGCCACCACACGTTGCCGGAGCGGTCGCGGGACTTGAACGGGCGCTTGCCGACCGCGTGGCAGATGGAGTTGATCGACCAGGTCACGTGGTGCAGCAACGCCACCCGAACGAGCGAACCCCAGAAGAAGGCGGTGAAGGCGCCGTACCACGACATGGTGACCAGGCCGCCGACGACCGGCGGGATGATCAGCGACAGCGTCGTCCACAGCCAGAAGTCGCGGGAGATGCGGCGGATCGCCGGGTCCTTGATCAGGTCGGGCGCGTACTTCTGCTGCGGGGTCTGCTCCTCGTCGAAGAGCCAGCCCATGTGCGCCCACCACAGGCCCTTGAGCAGGGCCGGAAGTGTCTCGCCGAAGCGCCAGGGGCTGTGCGGGTCGCCCTCGGCGTCGCTGAACCTGTGGTGCCTGCGGTGGTCGGCGACCCAGCGCACGATCGGGCCCTCCACCGCCATCGAGCCGGCGATGGCCAGCGCGATCTTCAGCGGGCGGTTGGCCTTGAAGGAGCTGTGCGTGAAGTGCCGGTGGAAGCCGATGGTGATGCCGTGGCAGCCCAGGAAGTACATGCCCACCATGAGGCCCAGGTCGAGCCAGCTCATCCCGCGTCCCCAGGCCAGCGGCACCGCGGCGACCAGCGCCACGAAGGGGATGCAGATGAACAGCAGCAGTGCGATCTGCTCGATCGACCGCTTGTTCTCGCCGCCGCGGGTGGCGCTGGGCGGCTCGTGTCCTGTCGTCCCGGGATCCGGTTCCCGGGACTCGGGCCTCACGTCTGTCTGTGTGGTCATGTCTGTCCCTGTCGGATGGAGGAGGGGGGCTGCAATCAGCGGTTACGCGTAACCTACGCTGCCGTAAGTATTGCAGCGGCATCCCGTGGACGACAGGACCGTGTCGGGCGGGCACCGATCGATGCTTACCCTGATCTCCGTCGCGTGCACCATGTCCGGTGCGGCATGATGGGAGCGACCGCCTCGCCGCCCCGACCCGGTCGGCGGGGAGGCCGAGTTGATCCGCCGTGGTGTAATGGCAGCACTGGGGCTTTTGGTGCCTTAAGTCCGGGTTCGAGTCCTGGCGGCGGAGCAGGTGCGCGGTGCGGGTGTTGCCGGGCAGGCGCATGCGGCGCGGATGGCCCGGCCCGGGGGGCCTGGGTATTCTGCGGGAGTCCCGCTCCCGAAGCCCAGGAGTTCTCCCTGTGAGCCCCACACGTCCGGCTGCCGTCGTCGTCCTCGCCGCGGGTGAGGGGACGCGCATGAAGTCGGCCACCCCGAAGGTGCTGCACCCGATCTGCGGCCGCTCCCTGCTCGGCCATGTGGTCGCCGCCGCGCGCGAGCTGGACCCCGAGCAGCTGCTGGTGGTCGTGGGCCACGGGCGCGAGCGGGTCGTCGAGCACCTCGCGGCGGCGGATCCGGACGCGCTGACGGCGGTGCAGGAGGAGCAGAACGGCACCGGGCACGCGGTCCGCATCGGCCTGGAGGAGCTGGCCCGGCGCGGCGCCACCCCCGAGGGCACCCTCGTGGTGACCTACGGCGACACCCCGCTGCTGACCGCCCACACGCTGGCCACCCTGGTGTCCGCGCACCAGGCGGACGGCAACGCGGTGACCGTGCTCACCGCGCACGTACCCGACCCGACCGGGTACGGCCGCATCGTGCGGGACGTGACGGACGGCCAGGTCACCGCGATCGTGGAGCAGAAGGACGCCTCCCCGGACCAGCAGGCGATCACCGAGATCAACTCCGGTGTCTACGCGTACGACGCCGCGCTGCTCGCCGAGGCCCTCACCAAGATCACCACCGACAACTCGCAGGCCGAGGAGTACCTGACCGACACCCTGGCGATCCTGCGCGGGGCCGGCCACCGGGTCGGCGCCTGGACCGCGACCGACCACCGGGAGATCGCCGGCGTCAACAACCGGGTGCAGCTCGCCGAGGCACGCCGGGTGCTCAACGACCGGCTGCTGCACCAGGCGATGCTGGACGGCGCGACGGTCGTCGACCCGGCCTCGACCTGGCTGGACGCGGGCGTGGTGCTCGAGCCCGACGCGGTGATCCACCCCAACACCCAGCTGCTGGGCGCCACCCGGGTGGCGGCGGGCGCGGAGGTCGGGCCGAACTGCACGCTGACCGACACGACCGTCGGCGAGGGCGCGCGGGTGTCCAACACCGTCGCCCAGGAGGCCGAGATCGGCCCGCTCGCGAACGTCGGCCCGTACGCGTACCTGCGCCCCGGCGCGCGGCTCGGCAAGGGCGCCAAGGCGGGGACGTACGTCGAGATGAAGAACGCCTCGATCGGCGAGGGCACCAAGGTGCCGCACCTGAGCTACGTGGGCGACGCGACGATCGGCGACCACACCAACATCGGGGCGGCCAGCGTCTTCGTCAACTACGACGGCGAGGCCAAGCACCACACCACCATCGGCAGCTACTGCAAGACCGGCTCGGACAACATGTTCGTGGCGCCCGTGGTGGTCGGCGACGGCGCCTACACCGCGGCCGGCTCGGTGATCACCAAGGACGTGCCGTCCGGCTCGCTCGCGGTGGCCCGCGGGCAGCAGCGCAACATCGAGGGCTGGGTCGCCCGCAAGCGCCCGGGCAGCGCCGCCGCGCAGGCCGCGGAGCGGGCCCGGGAAGCCCAGCCGGACGACTGAGCCGCGCTCCTTCCCCTCCCTCCTCTCCCCCACACCCACCTGCGGCTTTCCGCTGCGCAAACACCCGCTGCCGCACCGGCGAGCGGCGGGTGAGTGAGGGCTGTCTCATCGGCCCCTCCGAGGTGCACACATGCGCCGGAGGGGGCGTACCGTGTGGGGTGCACACAATTCCGCCAGCACGCCCGCATCCGGGTGTCGCTGTGTCGAACACCAGTCGAACACCAAGGAGACGGTGCAGTGACCGGGATCAAGACGACCGGTGAGAAGAAGCTGATGCTCTTCTCCGGCCGCGCACACCCCGATCTGGCGGAGGCGGTGGCACGGGAACTCGGCGTCGAGCTGGTGCCGACCAAGGCTTTCGACTTCGCCAACGGCGAGATCTACGTCCGGTTCCAGGAGTCCGCGCGCGGCGCCGACTGCTTCCTGATCCAGAGCCACACCCGGCCCATCAACCAGTGGATCATGGAACAGCTGATCATGCTGGACGCCCTGAAGCGGGCGTCGGCACGCAGCATCACCGTGATCGTCCCCTTCTACGGCTACGCGCGGCAGGACAAGAAGCACCGCGGCCGCGAGCCGATCTCCGCGCGGCTGATCGCCGACCTGTTCAAGACCGCGGGCGCCGACCGTATCCTCACCGTCGACCTGCACACCGACCAGATCCAGGGCTTCTTCGACGGCCCGGTGGACCACCTGTTCGCGCTGCCCGTGCTGGCCGACTACGTGGGCGCCAAGGTGGACCGCGACAAGCTCACCGTCGTCTCGCCGGACGCCGGGCGGGTGCGGGTCGCCGACCGCTGGTGCGACCGGCTGGGCGCGCCGCTGGCCATCGTGCACAAGCGCCGCGACCCGGACGTCGCCAACCAGGTGACCGTCCACGAGGTCGTCGGCGACGTCGAGGGCCGGGTGTGCGTGCTGGTCGACGACATGATCGACACCGCGGGCACCATCTGCGCGGCCGCGGACGCGCTCTTCGCCAACGGCGCCGAGGACGTCATCGTGACGGCCACGCACGGTGTGCTGTCCGGCCCGGCCGCCGACCGGCTGAAGAACTCGAAGGTCAGCGAGTTCATCCTGACCGACACCCTGCCGACCCCGGCCGAGCTCGACCTCGACAAGATCACCGTGCTGTCGATGGCGCCGACCATCGCCAACGCGGTGCGCGAGGTCTTCGAGGACGGCTCGGTGACCAGCCTCTTCGAGGAAGCGCACTGATCCGGCGCGGGCGGCCGCAGAATCGGTACGCCCGTGTTGGCGCGCGATTCCGTCGATGATCGATAGTCGCCCATCGATCAACCGCCCTCGGTGATCGATTTCGTCCGGGGCCTTCCCGCCGGTTACGCTGTCCGCGTTGCTCGGCGAGGGAGGCCCCGGACGCGTTTCACGGTCCGGAATCCGGCTCCGTTATCGACGCGCTCCTCGTGAACCGTGGATCGGCCCGTCGGGGCCGGGCGACCGTACCGTCTGCCACCACGAGGAGTGAACCTCATGTCCGAGGTCAAGATCCCTGCCGCTCTGCGCACCGAGTTCGGCAAGGGCGCCGCGCGCCGCATCCGCCGCGCGGACCAGGTCCCCGCCGTCATCTACGGCCACGGCGCCGAGCCCAAGCACGTGTCCGTCCCCGGCCACCAGCTGCTGCTGGCGCTGCGCACCGCGAACGTCCTGATCTCGCTGGAGATCGACGGCAAGTCCGAGCTGGTCATCCCCAAGGCCGTGCAGCGCGACCCGATCAAGGGCTTCCTGGAGCACGTCGACCTGCTGTCGGTCAAGCGCGGCGAGAAGGTCAACGTCGAGATCCCGGTGACCGCGGAGGGCGAGCCGGCCCCCGGCGGCAACCTGGTGGAGCACGTGCTGGCCGCGCTGCCCGTCGAGGCCGAGGCGACCCACATCCCCGAGGGTGTCACCGTCAGCGTCGAGGGCCTGGAGGCCGGCGCCTCCATCGTGGCCAAGGACATCGCGCTGCCCAAGGGCACCACGCTGGCCGTCGACGAGGACGCCGTGGTGATCCAGATCGTGGCCGCGCAGGTCGAGGAGGCCCCGGAGGAGGGCGAGGAGGAGGCCGAGGCCGCCGACGAGGCCGCCCCCGCCGAGGAAGCCCCCGCCGACGAGGCCTGAGCCTGCCGCTGCGGCCCGCCGCCGTACCCTGTCCCGGGGTGCGGCGGCGGCCGTGTCTCACCCCCCGGCCCGGACCGGGCGGACCCCCGCACCCCTGGAGAGTCGATGAGCGACAGCACAGCGCCCTGGCTGGTGGCCGGGCTGGGCAACCCGGGCCCCGAGTACGCCGCCAACCGGCACAACATCGGCTTCATGGTCGCCGACCTGCTGGCCTCCCGGATGGGCGGCAGCTTCAAGCGCTCCGGCAAGGCGCAGGCGCAGGTCGTCGAGGGCCGCATCGGCCCGCCCGGACCGCTGAGCCGCCGGGTGGTGCTGGTCAAGCCGATGTCGTACATGAACCTCTCCGGCGGCCCGGTCACCGCGCTGCGGGACTTCTACAAGGTGCCGACCGCGCAGATCGTCGCCGTCCACGACGAGCTGGACATCCCGTACCCGACGCTGCGCCTCAAGCTCGGCGGCGGCGACAACGGGCACAACGGGCTCAAGTCGCTCACCAAGGCGATGGGCCCGGACTACCTCAGGGTGCGCGCCGGGATCGGCCGCCCGCCGGGGCGGATGGACGTGGCCGCGTTCGTCCTGAAGGACTTCTCCTCGACCGAGCGCAAAGAGCTGGAGTGGTTCGTCGACCGCGCGGCCGACGCCGTCGAGGCGCTGATCGGCGACGGCCTGGAGCGGGCGCAGAGCGCCTACAACAGCTGACCGGCCGGGCCGGGCCCCGTCCCCCGCGTGGGGTGCGGGGCCCGGCGCCGCGGGTCAGCGGGCGGGGGTGCGGGCGACGGCGAAGATGCGGCGGAAGGGGAAGACCGTGCCGTGCGGGCCCGGCGGGTAGGCCTTGCGCAGCAGGTCGCGGTACTGCCCGACGAATTCGCGGGCGGCGGCCGGGTCGCCGTCCAGCGCGGTCAGGACAGGGCGCAGCGCGGTGCCCTTGGTCCAGTCGAGGACCGGGTCCTCGCCCTGGAGGAGCTGCACGTACGTCGACTCCCAGACGTCCACCTCCGCGCAGCCCAGCTCCGTGAGGCGCTCCAGGTAGCCGGCGGGGCCGAGGATGTGCACGTACCGGCGGCCGTGGCCGTCCAGCCGGTCGCGCCAGCGCGGGGATTCGCACAGCTCGGCGAGCAGCGCGTGGCTGGGCGCGTCGAAGTTGCCCGGCACCTGGAAGGCGAGGGTGCCGCCGGGGGCGAGGCCGTCGAGCCAGCCCGCGAAGCGGTCGGCGTGGCCGGGCACCCACTGGAGCGCCGCGTTGGAGACGATCAGGTCGTAGTGCTCGTCGGGTGTCCAGTCGGCGGCGTCGGCACGGCGGAAGTCCAGGGTGCCGCCGCCGGTGGTGGGCCCGGCGTACTGCTGCGCGGCGGCCAGCATCTCGGCCGAGTTGTCGAAGCCGGTGACGCGGGCGCCGGGCCAGCGGTCGGTGAGCAGCACCGTGACGTTGCCGGGCCCGGAGCCGATGTCGGCGATCCGCGGCGAGGCGCCGCCGGGCAGTTCCGGAATCCGGTGGAGGAGGTCGAGGAACGGGCGGGTTCGGTGGGCGGAATGGTGGAGATACTGGTGGGGATCCCACGTCGGGCTTGCGTGCATCGTTCGTACTCCCTGGGTGGTACGGGACCGCTGCAGAAACGGAGTGCGAGGTTCATCTCCGACTCCAGGCTCCACCCGGGGATATCTTGATGTCAAGAGACTTCATGTCGACAGACCTACTACACTGATCCCCATGGAGGACGAGGTCGACCGGCTGGTCGCTGCATGGCGCCGAGAGCGCCCCGACCTCGACGTCGAACCGCTCGAAGTGCTCAGCCGGGTCAGCAGGCTCGCACGGCACCTGGACCGCGCCCGGCGGCTGGCGTTCACGGAGATCGGGCTGGAGTCCTGGGAGTTCGACGTCCTCACCGCACTGCGGCGGGCCGGGACGCCGTATCAGCTCTCGCCGGGGCAGCTGCTCACGCAGACCCTCGTCACGTCCGGCACGATGACCAACCGGATCGACCGGCTGGCCGAGAAGCGGCTCGTCGAGCGGCTCCCCGACCCCTCCGACCGGCGCGGGGTGCTCGTCCGGCTCACCCCCGCGGGCCAGGACCGCGCCGACCGGGCCCTGGCCGGCCTGCTCGCCCAGGAGCGCACCATCCTGGGCGAGCTCACCCAGGCCCAGCGGGCGGAACTCGCGAGCCTGCTACGACAGCTGACCGCGCCGTTCGACAACATCCCCACCTGAGGCGGCCAGCTCCACCGGGCCCACCCCGGCGCGCCGGGCCAGCGCCACGGCCGCCAGCGTGGAGTGGACGCCCAGCTTGCCCAGCACGTTCTGCATATGGGTCCGCACCGTGTGCGGGGACAGGAAGAGCCGCTCGGCGACCGCCTTGCGGCCCAGCCCGGCGACCATGCAGCGCAGCACCTCCTGCTCACGCGGCGTCAGCGACTCCACGAGCTGCTCGCTCTCGGTGCGGTGCCGCCGGGCCGCGGTCAGCTCCCGCAGCACCCCGGTCAGCAGCGCGGGCGGCAGATGCGTCTCGTCCCGCAGCACCCCGCGCACCACGGCCAGCAGCCGCGACAGGGAGCAGTCCTTGGCGACCCAGCCGGACGCCCCCGCCTGCAGCGCGGACGCCGCGCGGTGCGGGTCGTCGCGCTCGGCGAGCACGACCGTGCGCGTCCCCGGGTGCTCGGCCTGCACCCGCTCGACCAGCGCGAGACCGTCCAGCACCGGATCGCGCGGCTCGGCCGCGCGCAGCGCCGACGGCGGCGGTACGGACGCCAGCGCGGGGCGCCGCGGCGCGGTCCCCAGGTCGGCGTCGACCAGCAGCACGTCGTAGCGGCGGCCGTCGACCGCTGCCCGGTCGAGGCAGCGCTGTGCGGCGGGGCCGCTGCCGGCCGCCGACACGTCGACGTCTGACTCCGCCGCGAGTGCGGCGGCGAGCGACTCGGCGAAGATGCGGTGGTCATCGACGACGAGAACGCGGATTCGTCCCACGGACACCACTCCCGGTGTACGGCACTCCCCCAGTGGCGGGGCCTCGCGTGGGACCCGGTCCCGTACCGCGGGCCGCCGCCCGCGGACGGGGCCGGATCCCTGCGTCTCGCCCCCTGATGAACGCCGGCCCCCACCGGCGTTGTGGGAAAAGCGTAGGGGTTCCCCGACGGAATGGCGCCGTCTTGGCGCAAGTTGCCCGTCCGGACCGGCATGTCCGGCCCGGTAAACGGTTTCCCCGGCCACGCCGGGTGGGCGCGGCCGGGGAAGCGCGCCCCCGGCGGGGCGTCCTCAGCCCAGGCGGTGCGCCCCCGGCGAGGGGACGGCCTCGAAGACGCGTGCGCCCGGGAGGGCGGCGAGGACCGCGGAGGTCACGGCGGGGACGGCCGGGGCCGGGGTCAGCACGACCGCGGAGCCGCCGAAGCCGCCACCGGTCATCCGCGCGCCGAGCGCCCCGGCGGCGACCGCGGCCTCGACCACGAGGTCCAGCTCCGGGCAGGACACCTGGAAGTCGTCCCGGAGCGAGGCGTGACCGGCCGTCAGGACGGGCCCGACGTCGGCGACGCGCCCGGCGTCGAGCAGCGCGACGACCTCCTCGACGCGCCGGTTCTCGGTCACCACGTGCCGGGTCAGCCGGCGCAGCCGCTCGTCGGACAGGGCGGCGAGCGCGGCGTCGAGGCCGTCGTGGGGCACGTCCCGCAGCGCCGCAAGGCCGAGTTCGGCCGCCGCGGCCTCGCAGCCGGACCGCAGCCGCGCGTACGCCCCGTCCGCGTGCGCGTGCTTGACGCGGGTGTCGGCGACGAGCAGCGTCAGACCGGCCGCCGCGAGATCCAGCGGGACCTGGCGCTGCACCATGCCGCGTACGTCGAGGTGCAGGGCGTGGCCGTCCGTGCAGCACGCGGAGGCCGTCTGGTCCATGACGCCGACGGGCGCGCCGACGTACACGTTCTCCGAACGCTGGCACAGCAGCGCCAGTTCCTGCCGCGGGAGGTCGACGCCGTGCAGGTCGGCCAGCGCCAGCGCGGTGACGACCTGGAGCGCCGCGGAGGAGGACAGGCCGCCGCCGACCGGCACCGTGCTGGCGTAGTGGATGTCGGCGCCGCCGATCGGGTGGCCGGCCTCGCGCAGTGTCCACAGCACGGCGGCGGGGTAGGTGGCCCAGCCCGCGTCGGCGCCGGGGGCGAGGTCGTCCAGGCGCAGTTCGACGACCCCGCCGGGCATGTCGGCGGACGTCAGCCGCAGCAGGCCGTCGTCGCGGCGGGCGACGGCCGCGCGGGTGGTCTGCGCCAGGGCGAAGGGGAGCACGAAGCCGTCGTTGTAGTCGGTGTGCTCACCGATCAGGTTCACCCGCCCGGGCGCCGACCAGCAGCCCTCGGGGTCGCGTCCGAAGGCTTCCTTGAAGGCTATGCCGAGGTCGTCGGGCGTACCTGGGCCGTCGGTCATGCGTCCTCCTGCAGGGATTGGGCGAAGGTCCACGCGTCGCGGACGATGTCGGCGAGATCGGTGCGCACGGGCTGCCAGCCGAGTTGGTCGCGGGCGCGCTGCGCGGAGGCGACGAGCACGGCGGGGTCGCCGGCGCGGCGCGGCTGCACGGTCTCGGGAATGGGGTGCCCGGTCACCTGCCGGACGGTGTCGATGACCTCGCGGACGGAGAAGCCGCTGCCGTTGCCGAGGTTGCACACCAGGTGCTCGCCGGACGCCGCCCGGCCGAGGGCCAGCAGATGGGCGTCGGCGAGGTCGGCGACGTGGATGTAGTCGCGCACGCAGGTGCCGTCGGGCGTCGGGTAGTCGTCGCCGAAGACGGCGATGGCCTCGCGGCGGCCCTGGGCGACCTGGAGCACCAGCGGGACGAGGTGCGACTCGGGGTCGTGCCTCTCGCCCTGGCCGCCGTACGCGCCCGCGACGTTGAAGTAGCGCAGCGACACCGCGGCCAGGCCGTGCGCGGCGCACTCGGCGCCGATCATGTGGTCGACGGCGAGCTTGCTGGCGCCGTACGGGCTGGTGGGCGCGGTCGGCAGGTCCTCGGTGATGGGGACGGTCGCCGGTTCGCCGTAGGTGGCGGCGGTGGAGGAGAAGACGAGGGTGCGCACCCCCGCGTCGCGCATGGCGTCCAGCAGGTCCATCGTGCCGCCGACGTTGTTGCGCCAGTACTTGCCCGGGTCGGCGACGGACTCGCCGACCTGCGAGAAGGCCGCGAAGTGCAGCACCGCGTCGAAGCTGGGGTCCAGCACCTTGGCGGCGTCCTGGATCCGGCCCTCGACGAAGTCGGCGCCGTCCGGCACCCCGGCGCGGAAGCCGGTGGACAGGTCGTCCAGCACCGTCACCTGGTGCCCGGCGTTCAGCAGCCGGGCGGCCACCACCCCGCCGATGTATCCGGCACCACCGGTGACCAGCAGCTTCCTGGGATTCTCGGTCACGTACTCGCTACCTCTCGCAGTCGCAGTGCGGCGGCTTCCGGGGGCACGTCGTTGATGAAGGCGCCCATTCCGGACTCGGACCCCGCAAGATACTTCAGCTTGCCCGACGTACGGCGAATCGTGAAAAGTTCCAGGTGGAGGGCGAAGTCACGTCGCTCGGGTATGCCGAAGGGCGCCTGGTGCCAGGCGGAGATGTACGGGGTGGGCGGCTGGTCCGGGCCGAAGATCCGGTCGAAGCGGCGCAGCAGTTCCAGGTAGACGCGCGGGAATTCGGCCCGCGCGTCCTCGTCGAGCGCGAGCAGGTCCGGCACCCGGCGGCGTGGGAAGAGGTGCACCTCGTACGGCCAGTGGGCGGCGTGCGGGACGAACGCCACCCAGTGCTCGGCGGCCAGCACGACGCGGCTGCCGGCCGCGGTCCCCTGCGCGGTGCCGTCCGCCGTGCCGTCGGCCGTCTCGTCGGCGAGCACGTCGTCGAAGAGGTTGCGGCCGGTGCGCTCGCGGTGCGCGGCCAGGGTGTTCAGCATGAGCGAGGTGCGCGGGGTGACGAACGGGTAGCCGTAGATCTGGCCGTGCGGGTGGCCGAGGGTGACGCCGATCTCCTTGCCGCGGTTCTCGAAGGCGAAGACCTGGACGACACCGGGCAGCCGGGAGAGGTCCAGGGTGCGGTCGGTCCAGGTGTCGAGGACCAGCCGGGCGCGGTCCTCGGTGAGGTCGGCGAAGGAGGCGTCGTGGTCGGAGGTGAAGCACACCACCTCGCAGCGCCCGGCGTCGCCGGCGAGCGAGGGGAAACGGTTCTCGAAGACGACGACCTCGTAGTCGCTGTCGGGGATCTCGCTGAGCCGCCCCTCGCGCGACGGGCACAGCGGGCACTCGTCGGCGGGCGGGTGGTAGGTGCGGCCCTGGCGGTGCGAGGCGATGGCCACGGTGTCGCCGAGCAGCCGGTCCTCGCGCAGCTCGGAGTGGGTGGAAACGGGCTCCAGGGGACGGCGGTCGACGGCGTCGCGAACGGGCGCGGCCGCGCCGCCGGGGCGCACGTCCCCGTCGTAATAGATGAGTTCACGGCCGTCCGCGAGCCGGGTCGTCGTCTTCTTCACCCTGCTGACCCCTCACACCACAATCACCCAACAGAACCGCACACAATGAATCATGACACAACAGTGCAGTCAATGCGCGGGCGCGGGTGAAGTTGACGCGTCGGTCAGTACGGGGCTGCGGCTCCCTTTCGGGCACAACCAAACAAAGACGAACAGATACGTGAGCGCTTCCCCCGCGGAGCAGCCGCGGAGACCTCAGCGCGCCCCGGGGGCCGCCGCCCGGTCCAGCAGGCCGGTGCGCGCGGCCAGCGCCGCCGCCTCCAGCCGGGACCCGACGCCGAGCTTCATCAGCACCCGCTGCACATGGGTGCGCGCGGTGCTCGGCGCTATCCGCATCCCCGCCGCGATCAGCCGGGTGTCCTCGCCCTCCGCGACGCGCACCAGCACCTCGATCTCCCGCGGGGTCAGCATCTCCAGCAGCCGCACCCCTTCGTCGTCCGGCTGCTGCGCGGGGTCGAGCAGTTCGGCGAAGGCGCCCTGCAGCAGCGGCTGGGCGATCGCGACCTCGCCCGCCCGCGCCTTGGCCATGGCCCGCTCCACGCCCTCGATGCGCTCGTCGTGCCGTACGTAGCCGGACGCCCCCGCCGCGAAGGCCGCCGCGATGCCGCGCGGGTCGGGCACCGGGCCCAGCACCACGACCGCGACCGCCGGGCGCTCCCGGCGGATCCGGGCCACCGGTTCGAACGCGCCGGGCGCGGCCGGGGCCGCCGTGCCGAACAGGCACACCTCCGGCGACCGGCCCAGCACCAGCTCCGCCGCCCCGCCGGACGGCGCCGACGCGGCCAGCACCCGGTGCCCGCGCAGTTTCAGCGCCGACGCCAGCGCCTCCGCGAGCAGCCGGTGGTCGTCGACGACGACCAGCCGTACCCCCATCCAGGACACCCCCTCCACGGGAGCGGCCCGGTCCCCGCCGCCCCTCATTGCCCTACGCATACCGCGCGACGGCCCCTCCCAACCGCGCGTCCGGGCGGTACGAGCCCAGGCACGCGAAGGTACACGCTTGCCCCATGACAGCGCGCCCCCGACGCGGCACGGGAGCCCGGGAATTCCGGGCAGCCGTGCACGCCGGGGGCGCGCGGGCCGGTCGGACGCGCCGCGGACGGGGCCGCGGTGAGCCGCCGTCAGTGAAGGTCGACGAGGTACTTCTGGTCGTCGTTGCTCTCGTAGACGGTGTGGCAGGAGTAGAAGAAGTGGCCGTTGTGCCAGTACATGTAGCCCTCCAGGTCGGACATGTCGCCGACCTTGTCCTCCGTGCCGTCCGCGAAGGACGCGTACTTCTGTATCGCGCCCGTCGCGGGGTCGATCACGTCCAGCTGGCCGTTCACGTCGTAGTCCGGCGGCTCGGCGGCGAGGATCCTGCCGTCCGGCAGGAAGTCCAGGCCCACCACGGCCTGCTTGGACGGCGGCTTGGCGACCCACTTCTGCTTGCCGTCGGCGGTGTTGAAGGCGACGATGCCGCTGAGCACCTGGCCCTTGCTGTCGCCCTGGCTGCGCAGCGTCAGATAGACGGTGTCCTTGCTGACCAGGATGTTGTGCACGTCCTCGACGCCGTTGTCACCGAGCGAGATGTCGTACTTGTCGGTGCCGAGCGAGATCCGGGAGAGCATCTTGCCGTCGGCGAGGGTGACCACGTCGGTGGCCAGCGCGTCGCCGTTCTGCGTGTCGAGCACCACCACGACCGGGTCGGTCGAGACGACCGCCTTGACCTCGAAGCCGCTGGGCGCCTGCCACGACCACTTGGCCTTGCCGGCGTTCTCCGGGTCGACGACCTGCACCTTGTAGGTCTTGAAGTCGCAGTTGACGACGACCACGAACTGCGCGCCGCCCGCGTAGCCGTCGTCCTCGCAGTTGCCGTTGCCGCCCTGCCACAGCACCTTCTGGGTGCTGATCCGGTAGGCGATCGAGCCCTCCAGCCAGTCGACGCCGACCGTGTCGCCGCTGATCGCCATCTGCGAGTAGTCGAAGTCGCCGCCACTGCCGCCGGGCAGCGTCGCGGTCCACTTCGCGGCGCCCGTCGCCAGGTTGAAGACCATGATCTGATTGCACGTCGGGCCGTACTGGATCGCCGCGAAGTCCTGGTAGGTGTCCTTGGCCGACGAGCAGTCGTCGCCCGCGGGCGCGGCGAGCGTCCACTCCTGGTTGCCGGTCGCGATGTCGTACCCGACGACCTTGTTGATCTCCTGCTTCACCACGAGCTTGTCGGTGAACCAGATGCCGGGTATCCGCTTGAGGTTGTCCTTCTTGGCGACCGTGTCGGCCGGCTTGTCCCACGCGAACTGGATCTCGCTGGAGTGCGGCGCCTCGGTCGGGCCCTTCGACCCGCTCGCGGTCGGGGTCGGCTTGGGCTTCGGGTCGTCACCGCCGTCGCTCTTGGTGGCGAAATACACCGCGACCACGGCGATCAGCGCCACCGCCACGACCGCCGCGATGATCGCGATCATCTTGTTGTTGTTCCGCGCGCCGCCGGGACCGCCCGGAGCACCCGGGTACGGCGCCGGCGTCTGGTAGCCGTACGGGCCCGGCGGGGGCGTCTGGCCGTACTGCGGCTGGCCCGGGTACGGCTGCTGGGCGCCCGGGTAGGGCGGCGGCGTCTGCGGCGGGACCTGGAAGGCCGCCTGCGTCGGCGCCTGGGCGTACGGGTTCTGCCCCGGCGGCACCGGCTGCGCGTACGGGTTCGGCCCGCCGGGCGGCGGGGTCTGCGGGGCGCCGGGGGCCGGGTAGCCGTAACCGCCGCCCGGAGCGGGCGGCGGCGGGGTCTGCGGAGCGCCCGGGGCCGGATAGCCGTAGCCGCCGGGCGGCGGGGGCGGGGTCTGCGGCGACTGCGGAGGCCCCGGCGGTGGCGGCACCGCCGCGTCGGACTTCCCGAACTCGGGCGGGGTGCCGGGCGGCGGGGGCGGCTGGGACATCAGCGGAACCTCTTCACAACTCACAACAGTGTCGGGCGGAAATTCTTTCTATCACCCGGCACCGACACCCCCGCGGGCCCCGGCAGTTCCGTTACCGGCCCGCTACACGTTCTCCTCGTCGGCCAGTTCCAGCCAGCGCATCTCCAGGTCCTCGCGCTCCTCGCGCAGCGCCCGCAGCTCCGCGTCGATCTCCGCGACCTTCGCGAAATCCGTGGCGTGCTCGGCGATCCGCGCGTGCAGCACCTTCTCCTTCTCCGCGGCCTTGTCCAACTGCCGCTCGATGCGCTGGAGCTCCTTCTTCGCCGCCCGGGTGTCGCCGGTCGGCCGGTCCTTCTGCTGCTGCCTGGGCTGGGCGGGGGCGGCCGGGACCGCGGCCTCCTCCATCGCGCGGCGCCGCTCCAGGTACTCGTCCACCCCGCGCGGCAGCATCCGCAGGGTCTGGTCGCCCAGCAGTGCGAACACCCGGTCGGTGGTGCGCTCCAGGAAGTAGCGGTCGTGGCTGATCACGACCATCGAGCCGGGCCAGCCGTCGAGCAGGTCCTCCAGCTGGGTCAGCGTCTCGATGTCCAGGTCGTTCGTCGGCTCGTCGAGGAAGAGGACGTTCGGCTCGTCCATGAGCAGCCGCAGCACCTGCAGCCGGCGCCGCTCACCGCCGGACAGGTCGCCGACCGGCGTCCACTGCTTCTCCTTGGTGAAGCCGAACCGCTCGCACAGCTGACCCGCGGTCATCTCCCGGCCCTTGCCGAGGTCGACGCGGCTGCGTACCGCCTCCACCGCCTGGAGCACGCGCCATTCCGGGTCCAGTTCTGCGACCTCCTGCGACAGGTACGCCAGCCGCACCGTCTTGCCGACCACCACCCGGCCCGCGGCCGGCTGCCGCTCGCCGTCACTGGTCTTCGCGTCCGCGAGCGCCCGCAGCAGCGACGTCTTGCCCGCGCCGTTCACGCCCACCAGGCCGACGCGGTCGCCGGGGCCGAGCTGCCACGTCACATGGCGCAGCAGCTCCTTGGGGCCCGCGGTGACCGTCACGTCCTCCAGCTCGAAGACAGTCTTGCCGAGCCGGGAGTTGGCGAAGCGCATCAGCTCCGCGGAGTCGCGGGGCGGCGGCACGTCTTCGATCAGGGCGTTCGCCGCCTCCACCCGGAAGCGCGGCTTCGACGTGCGCGCCGGGGCGCCCCGCCGCAGCCAGGCCAGCTCCTTGCGGACCAGGTTCTGCCGCTTGGTCTCCTCCGTCGCCGCGATGCGCTCGCGTTCGGCGCGCGCGAAGACGTAGTCGCTGTAGCCGCCCTCGTACTCGTGGACGGTGCCGCGCTGCACGTCCCACATCCGGCTGCACACCTGGTCCAGGAACCAGCGGTCGTGCGTCACGACCACCAGCGCGGAGCGGCGGGCCCGCAGATGGCCCGCGAGCCACGAGATGCCCTCGACGTCCAGGTGGTTGGTCGGCTCGTCCAGCACGATCAGGTCCTGCTCGTCGATGAGCAGCTTCGCGAGCGCGATACGGCGCCGCTCACCGCCCGACAGCGGGCCGATCACGGTGTCGAGGCCCGCGGGGAAGCCCGCCAGGTCCAGTCCGCCGAAGAGCCCGGTGAGCACGTCGCGGATCCGGGCGTCGCCCGCCCACTCGTGGTCCGCCCGGTCCCCGACGACCTCGTGCCGCACGGTCGCCGCCGGATCCAGGCTGTCGTGCTGCGTCAGCACGCCGAGCCGCAGGCCCCCCTGGTGCGTCACCCGCCCCGAGTCCGGCTCCTCCAGCCGCGCGAGCATCCGCACGAGCGTCGTCTTCCCGTCGCCGTTGCGCCCGACGACCCCGATGCGGTCGCCCTCCGACACCCCCAGCGAGACGCTGTCCAGCAGGGTACGCGTGCCGTACGTCTTGCCGACGGCTTCCACGTTGACCAGGTTGACGGCCACTTCTCGCTCTCCCAGCGCAGTACGAACCACTCCCCTCCACCCTAGGTGACCCCGCGGGGCCCCCGCCCCGTCCGCCCCGGACTGCCTCTCGCGGCGGGCACCGCGACCTTGCGGCGGGTGGGTGGCTGAGCGCGCAGATCCCCGCGCCCCAGGTGGTTGCCACTTGCGACGACGTCGCAATATGCCGGTCCGTTGTGGTTGCGCGCGCAGTTCCCCGCGCCCCTTTCGGGTTGCCCGGCTCGGCAGGTGCCTGCCCCTGATGCGGCTTCCGCCGCAAGGAGCGGCCCGGGGCGCGGCCCCGGTCAGAGGATCGTCGCCCCCGGTGCGGGCGCGGGCGCGGCGTAGGCACGGCCCGGGAGGGCGGCGGCGAGGGCGTCGGCCGCGGCGGCGGAGGGCGCGAGGAAGGCGCAGGTCGGGCCGGAACCGGAGACGAGCGCGGCGAGGGCGCCCCCGTCGAGCCCGGCGGCGAGCGTCGCCGCGAGTTCCGGCCGCAGGCCCACCGCCGCGGCCTGGAGGTCGTTCGTGAGGACGGCGGCGAGCCGTTCCGCGTCACCCGCCGCGAGCGCGGTGACCAGCTCGGGGTCCGCGGCCGGCGCGGGCAGGTCCCCCGCGAGGTCCCCGCCGCCCCCGGCCCGCCGCAGGCGATCGCACTCGCGGTACACCTCGGGCGTGGAGAGCCCGCCCTCGGCGACGGCGAAGACCCAGTGGAAGCCGCCCCCGACCTCCAGCAGCGTGAGCCGCTCCCCGCGGCCGAGGCCGAGCGCGGCCCCGCCGACCAGGCTGAAGGGCACGTCGCTGCCCAGCTCCGCGCACAGGTCGAGCAGCTCCTCGCGCGGCGCCCCGGTCCCCCACAGCGCGTCGCACGCCACCAGCGCGCCCGCGGCGTCCGCGGAGCCGCCCGCCATGCCGCCGGCGACCGGGACGGCCTTGTCGATGTGCAGGTGGACGTCCGGCTCGATGCCGTACCGCTTGGCGAGCGCGACCGCCGCGCGCGCGGCGAGGTTCGTCCCGTCCAGCGGTACGCGGTCGACGTCCCGCCCCTCCGCGGTGAGCCGCAGCCCCTCCGCGGGCGCGGCGGTGACGTGGTCGTACAGTCCGACCGCGAGGAAGACGTTGGCCAGGTCGTGGAAGCCGTCGGGGCGCCGGCCGCCGACGGTGAGCTGGACGTTGACCTTGGCGGGCACGCGGACGGTGACGGCGGTCACGGGCGGGTCGCTCCTCATGGGTGGTGTCACGGCTTGTGCTCGGCGATGGCGGCGAATTCCTCGACGGTGAGCGACTCGCCGCGGGCCTGCGGCGACACCCCGGCGGCCACCAGCGCGGCCTCCGCGGCGGCCGCGGACCCGGCCCACCCGGCGAGCGCGGCGCGCAGCGTCTTGCGGCGCTGCGCGAAGGCCGCGTCGACCGCGGCGAAGACGTCCTTGCGGCTCGCGGTGGTCCGCGGCGGCTCGCGCCGAACGAGCGAGACGAGCCCGGAGTCGACGTTGGGCGCGGGCCAGAAGACGTTGCGGCCGATGGCGCCGGCCCGCTTGACGTCGGCGTACCAGCAGGCCTTGACCGACGGCACCCCGTAGACCTTGCTGCCGGGACCGGCCGCGAGCCGGTCGGCGACCTCGGACTGCACCATGACGAGCGTGCGCTCGATGGTGGGGAAGGTCGCGAGCATGTGCAGCAGCACGGGCACGGCCACGTTGTACGGCAGGTTGGCGACGAGCGCGGTGGGCGGCGGCCCGGGCAGCTCGGTGACGGTCATGGCGTCGGCGTGGACGAGGGCGAAGCGGTCGGCCCGGGCGGGCATCCGCGCGGCCACGGTCGCGGGCAGCGCCGCGGCGAGGACGTCGTCGATCTCGATCGCCGTCACCCGCTCCGCGGCCTCCAGCAGCGCCAGGGTGAGCGAGCCGAGCCCGGGGCCGACCTCGACGACGGTGTCGTCCGGCCGCACGTCGGCGGTGCGCACGATCCGCCGCACGGTGTTCGCGTCGATGACGAAGTTCTGCCCGCGCTGCTTGGTGGGCCGTACGCCCAGCGCCGCGGCCAGTTCCCGTACGTCCGCGGGCCCCAGCAGACCGTCGTCCTCACTCGTCACCCGCCCTAGGCTAATGCCCCCGGCGGGCACCCCCGGCCCGGCGCGGGCTCAGCGCGGGCTCAGCGGCGCAGCCGCCTGCCGCAGACGGGCCAGGGCGCGGTGCCGCGGGCGGCGTACAGGCGCCGGGCGCGCAGCGTCTGCTCGGCGGCCGAGGCGTCCTGCGGGCGGCCCCGCCCGCCCATGCTGCGCCAGGTGCGCACGTCGAACTGGTAGAGGCCGCCGTAGCGCCCGGAGGGGTCCACGGCGTGCGGGCGCCCGCCGGACTCGCACGCGGCGAGCGCGGCCCAGTCCAGCCCGCCGCCCTTCCCGCCGGTCCCGTGGGCCGGCCGGGGGGCGGGGGCGGGAAGCGGCCCGGTGCCGACCCGTACGACCTCGGTGACCGGCTGCCGGGTGATCCGGCTGCCCAGCAGGCGCGGCGCCCCGGCCACGCCGTCGACGGTGCGCACGGCGTACGACAGCTCGCGCACCCCGGCGCGCCCGCGCCGCTCCACCCGGCTCGTCCCGCGCGGCAGCCCCGCGTCCGAGTGCCGCACGGTGCGGTACGGCACCGGCTCGCGGCGCACCGTGCCGGTGTCGCGGACCCGGCGCACGGTGAGGGTGCGGCCGTCGTCCGGGAAGGCGTCCGGCGCGGGCGCCAGCGTGTCCCCGGCGGCCAGCAGCACCCCGGCGTCGGCGACGGCCCCGCGCGCGGTCACGGCGTGCGTGCGGACGAGGTGCGCCCGGCCGTCGGCCACGACGGTCACCCGGCGCAGCGTCCGCACGTCCAGCGCGAGCCCGCGCCGGCCGATCGCGGCGCCGCGCGAGGCGTCCAGCAGCGCGCCGTCCGCCCGCACGCCCAGCTGCCGCAGGGCGGCCGAGACGGTCGTCGCGGTGGTCCACACCCGGCGGCTGCGCCCGTCGAGCGTGAGGGTCAGCGGGCGCCCGTACCGTACGGCCACCGCGTCGCCGTCGTGCAGCGGGTGGCCGGGGGCGGGCGCGACCAGGTCGTGCGCGCCGACCGCGATGCCCTGCTCGCGCAGCACCCCGGCGACGTCGGACGCGGACGTCCGCACGGTCCGCGCGGACCCGTCGACGCTCAGCCGCACGGTCGCGGCGCCGGCCACGCCGGCTCCCGTGCCGCCGGCGAGCATCGCCACGACGAGGGCCTGCGGTACGAGCCTGCGCACGTTTCCGGCAAGGTGAATGCTCACGACGCCGGACCTTAAAGCCTAAAAGCGACACAAGTGCGCATTCACCCGCGTACCGGGCGGGCCGCGTGTTGCGTACGCCCGGCCGGCTCAACCGTCGCAGCCGAAGGCCCGGGCAGGCTCGGCGGTAGTAGCCGAACGCCGCTGCCGGCTCTGTCGGCTCTGTCGGCTCTGTCGGCTCGGCCGAACACCCCTTTCGGCTCAGCCGTCGTAGCCGAACGCCCGCGCGGTGTTGGCGGCGACCGCGGCCGCGAGCACGTCCTCGTCGTCGCCGCGGGCCGCGGCCATCGCGCGCAGCGTCAGCGGTATGAGGTAGGGCGCGTTGGGCTGCCCGCGGTGCGGCACCGGCGGCAGGAAGGGCGCGTCGGTCTCGACCAGCAGGAGCTCGCGCGGCGCGACGGCCGCCGCGTCCCGCAGATTCTGCGCGGACTTGTAGCTGACCGTGCCGGCGAAGGACATGTAGTAGCCGTGCTCGGCGCACACCTTGGCCATCTCCGCGTCGCCGGAGTAGCAGTGGAAGACCACCCGCTCGGGCGCACCCTCCTCCGCCAGGATGCGCAGCACGTCCGCGTGCGCGTCCCGGTCGTGGATGACCAGCGCCTTGCCGCGGCGCTTGGCGATCTCGATGTGCCGGCGGAAGGAGTGCTGCTGGTCGGCGACGCCGTCGGGGCCGGTGCGGAAGTAGTCGAGGCCCGTCTCGCCCACCCCCAGGACCTGCGGCAGCGCGGCCAGCGCGTCGATCGCGTCGATCTCCGCGTCCAGCCCGGCCCGCCCGCCGCCCTCCGGCTGCGCCACGACCCGCGGTGCCTCGTTCGGGTGCAGCGCCACCGACGCCCAGATGCGCTCCCAGGCCGCCGCCGTCTCGGCCGCCCACCGCGAGCCCGCCAGGTCGCAGCCCACCTGGACGAGCGTGTCCACACCCACCGCCGCGGCCTGCGCCACCGCGTCGGCGACCGTGCCGGACTGCATGTCGAGGTGCGTGTGCGAATCGGCCACCGCGATCCGCAGCGGCGCGGGCGCCGGCGGGGGTGTGCGGTCCCGGTCCTTGCCGTCCCTGCTGCTCCTGTCTGCCATACCGAAGATCCTAGGGACCACCACTGACATCCGTACGGCCGGAGCCGGTCGGGCCGTCAGGCCGTCCCGCGGTGGCGGTGCAGGAAGCGCAGGGCGGACCGGTGGTGCGGGCGGCGCTCATGGGCCAGATGCCACGGCTCGACGGCCTCCACGCCCGCGACCCGCCCCGAGCGCATGATCCGCACGCGGTCCCCGCCGCAGTTCGCGCACGCGGGGCGGGTCAGCGGCGACGGCACGGCCACGCCGTCCGCGAAGTACGTCACGCTCCCGCGGCCGAAGGCGTCCACCTGGTGCTCGATCTCGTACGCCTGCTCCCAGCCGTACCCGCAGTTCAGGCACGCGAAGGAATACGCCTCCCGCACCCGCGGCTCCGCGCCGCTCCCGACTGTGCCGCTCATCACCCGCTCCTCCGCTCGCCGCCCTCCGGGCCGAGCCACCCGAACGGCCCCCCTTCCAGCGAACCTCTCCCCCGAACGGCCGGCAACCCCGGGGGGCGGCGCGTGCGGCGCGGGGTGAGCGTTTTTCGCGCGGGGCGCGTTTCGGGGGCTCCGCGCTGGTAGGGGCGGCACGTGCGGCGCGGGGCAACAACCAGGGGGCGCGGGGAACTGCGCGACCAGCCCCCACCGGGGCGCGGGTCGTCACCGGCCCAAAGGGTCTCTTCGGTCCGTACCGGACCACCGGCCGGTGGTGGGCTGAGCGCGCAGTCCCCGCGTCCCCGGGCGCGCCCCGCGCGGCAGCGCACAGCCCCAAGCGCCCGCCCCGCGCAAGGGCAGCCCCCGAGCGGCGAGCTCAGGAAGCGGCGTGCTTCGCGGCCACCACCGCGTCGAAGACGTCCCGCTTCGGGACCCCCACCTGCGCGGCCACCGCCGCGATCGCGGGCTTGCGGCCCTCCCCGGCGGCCTCCCGGACGGCGACGAGCCGCGCGAGCTCTTCCGGTCCGAGGTCCGCGGGCGCCGCGGCCGGCGCGCCCTCGACCACGACCGTGATCTCCCCGCGCACCCCGTCCTCCGCGGCCCAGCGGGCCAGCTCGGCGAGCGGCCCGCGCCGCACCTCCTCGTACGTCTTGGTGAGCTCGCGGCACACCGCCGCGCGCCGCTCCGCGCCGAAGACCTCGGCCATCGCGGCGAGCGTGTCGTCGATGCGGTGCGTCGCCTCGAAGTAGACGAGCGTGCGGCGGTCCGCGGCCACCTCGCGCAGCCGGGCGAGGCGCTCACCGGCCTTGCGGGGCAGGAAGCCCTCGAAGCAGAAGCGGTCGACGGGCAGCCCGGAGACGGCGAGCGCGGTGAGGACGGCGGACGGCCCCGGCACGGCGGTGACGGTGATGCCGCGCTCGACGCACGCGGCGACCAGCCGGTAGCCGGGGTCGGAGACGGACGGCATCCCGGCGTCCGTGACGAGCACCACCCGCGCCCCGCCCGCCAGCGCCTCGACCAGCTCCGGGGTGCGCCCGGCCTCGTTGCCCTCGAAGTAGGAGACGACCCGCCCGGCGGGCTCGATCCCGAGCGCTGCGGTGAGCCGGCGCAGCCGCCGGGTGTCCTCGGCGGCGATCACGTCGGCCCCGGCGAGTTCCGTGCCGAGCCGGGGCGGCGCGTCGGCGGGGTCGCCGATGGGGGTTCCGGCCAGTACGAGGACGCCTGCGGCTTGCGTGGTCACCGCCCCAGTCTCGCACCGCCCGCGGCGCCCACGGCGCGGCTCACGGCGTCGCGCGGCCGGCCCCGCGGTGTTCCGCGGCCCGTCCCGCCGCCCGTTCCGTGGGGATGACGGAGCCGGGTTTACGGACAAACAGGGGCGCCCGGCGCCGACCCTCATCACATTTTCAGAGGCGTTCCCTACGATGGGCCGGTGATGAGTGAGACCGCGACGCAGGACCGGGCCGCCGAGGATGTTCCGGCCGAGGCGCAGCCGAGCCCCTGGGCTCAGCGGCTGCGCAGGTTCGGGTATGCGGAGCGGCCGCGTACGGACACCAGGGAGCGCCTGGTGCCGCCCTTCCCCGAGCCGGGGACGCGGTTCTGGCAGTCGCTGGGCCTGGGCCCGGCGCGGGCCCGGCTGGTGGCCAAGGCCAACGGCTGGCTCGCGCCGATCCTGGTGGCGGTGCTCGCGGGCGGCCTGCGCTTCTGGCACCTGGGCACCCCGCGCGAGGTCGTCTTCGACGAGACGTACTACGCCAAGGACTCCTGGTCGCTGCTCAAGCTCGGCTACGAGGGCACCTGGCCGGACGCCAAGATCGCCAACCCCGACATCCTGGGCCATCCGCAGACGATCCCGCTGTCCGACTCCCCCGGCTACGTCGTCCACCCGCCGGCCGGCAAGTGGGTGATCGCGCTCGGTGAGTGGATGTTCGGCATGAACCCCTTCGGCTGGCGCTTCATGATGGCGCTGCTCGGCACCCTGTCGGTGCTGATGCTGTGCCGCATCGGCCGCCGCCTCTTCCGCTCCACCGCGCTGGGCTGCCTGGCCGGGCTGCTGATGGCGGTGGACGGGCTGCACTTCGTGATGAGCCGGATCGCGCTGCTCGACCTGGTGATCATGTTCTTCGCGCTCGCGGCGTTCGGCTGCCTGCTGGTCGACCGCGACTGGTCGCGGGCCCGGCTGGCCCGCGCGCTGCCGGTCGACGAGGAGGGCTGGGCGGGCCCGGACCGGCAGGTCGGCGGGCGCAAGGGCATGGGCTGGCGGCCGTGGCGTATTGCCGCGGCGGTGTGCCTGGGCCTTGCGGCGGCGAGCAAGTGGAACGGCCTGTACTTCCTGGCCTTCTTCGCGCTGCTCACCCTCGCCTGGGACATCGGCTCGCGCCGCCTGGCGGGCGCCCGCAACCCGTGGCTCGCGGTGCTGCGCAAGGACTTCGGCTGGTCGGTGCTGACGATGTTCCCGGTCGCGGTGCTGACGTACCTGGCGACCTGGACGGGCTGGTTCATGTCCGACGCCGCCTACAACCGGCACTGGGCCGACCACCGCGGCGGCACGTGGTCGTGGATCCCGGCGCCATTGCGCAGCCTGTGGCACTACGAGTACGAGGTCTACCAGTTCAACGTCACGCTGCACACGCCGCACCCGTACCAGTCCAACCCGTGGAGCTGGCTGGTGCTGGGGCGGCCGGTGTCGTACTACTTCGAGTCGCCCAAGTACGGCGAGCAGGGCTGCCACGCGACGGGCGGCTGCTCGAAGGAGATCCTGGCACTGGGCACCCCGCTGCTGTGGTGGTCGGCGTGCTTCGCGCTGCTCTACCTGCTCTACCGCTGGGTGATGCGCCGCGACTGGCGGGCGGGCGCGATCCTGTGCGCGGCGGGCGCGGGCCTGCTGCCGTGGCTGCACTACCAGGACCGTACGATCTTCTACTTCTACGCGGTGTCCTTCGTGCCGTACCTGTGCCTGGCGGTCGCGATGATGGTGGGCGCCTTCCTCGGCCCACCCGGCTCCTCGGAGAGCCGCCGGATGTGGGGCGCGGTCGGCGCGGGCACGCTGGTGCTGCTCATCATCTGGAATTTCATCTACTTCTTCCCGATCTACACAGGTATGACCATCCCCTATACCGGCTGGCAGTCCAGGATGTGGTTCGACTCCTGGGTGTGACCGGCGGTTCCGGCGGCGCGGCCGCCGGGACACATCGGGGACGAAGCCGTGTTGCATTCGAGACCTGTCCCGTCACACCCGTCCCGTAAAGTGCGCTGGGAACGCGATCATTTGAACGCGTTCAGGGGTGGGGACAGGGGGACTCGGGATGCCATTGGCGCCTGGAGCGAAGATCGGGATCGTGGGAACGGTCCTGGTCGTCATGCTGAGCGTCGCGGGATACGGCGCGTACAACATCTACAGCGGCCTCAACGACGACGGGGGCGGCGGGAGCAGCAGCAAGGATCGCACGATCGCGGACACGGCGGAGCCGGTCGCGGCCGAGGACATCACCAAGACGGCCGCGGCCTTCCTCGCCGCCTGGTCGGCCGGTGACGTGAAGAAGGCCGCGGTCCTCACCGACTCGTTGCAGACGGCGACGGCGGCGATGACGTCGCTGACGCAGGACGGCAAGGTCAGCAAGGTCACCGCGACGCCGCAGCCGCTGAACGGGACCACCGTGCCCTTCACGGTGAAGGCGACCGTCTCGTACGCGAACCTGCCGCCGAAGGAGTGGGACTACAGCTCCCAATTGACCGTCGATCGCAACCTGAGCGGCCAGCCGGTCGTGAAGTGGACGCCCGACGTCCTGGTGCCCGGTGTCCAGGAAAACCAATCGATTATCACTGGCGAGGCGACCTCGCCGCAGCTGGACCTGGTGGACCGCAAGGGCAAGGTCATGACGGCCGACAAGTACCCGGGTCTGACCGACGTCTTCACCGACCTGCGGCAGCGCTACCCCGGCACGGGCGGCACGCCGGGCATCGAGACGTACATCGCCGACGCCCAGCAGAAAACCGTCAAGACGCTGCTGGTGGTCAAGCCCGGCAAAAACGCCCAGCTGCAGACCACGCTGGACGCCACACTCCAGGCCGCGGCGGAGAAGGCGGTCACCTCCGAGACGCAGGCGGGCGTCACCGCCCTCGACACCAAGACCGGCGCGATCCTGGCGATGGCCAGCAACCCGCCCGGCGGCGTGAACTACGCGCTGGCGCTCAAGGCCCCCGGCTCCACCTTCAAGATCGTCACGGCCACCGCACTGATGCTGGCCCCGCATTCGAGCGCCTACCCGAACGGGATCGGCCCGAGCTCAGCCGCCCGGTGCGTCGACGGCTACAACGTGCCGGGCGGCAAGCAGTACCACAACGTCACCCGGGACAACCTCAAGGCCGACCTGGCCTGGGACTTCGCCCAGTCCTGCAACACCGGCTTCATCCGGCTCTCCGCGAACCTCACCCAGCCCGACGGTCTCGCCCAGGTCGGCAAGAAGTATTTCGGCCTCGGCGGCAAATCCCTGCCCTGGTTCGTCGGCACCGGCACCGGCGACGGCAGCATCCCCGGCGGCACGGGCGACGAGTTCACCTCGGAGATGATCGGCCAGGGGCAAGTGCTGATGAGCACCCTGAACATGGCGTCGGTCTCCGCCACCGTGGTCAACGGGCGTTTCCTGCAGCCGACGATCCTCCAGGACAAGAAGCTGATCGACCACCGCACCACCATCTCCACCACCCGGCTGCCCAGCTACGTGCAGCAGGGGCTGAAGCAGATGATGAAGCAGACCGCCGACAGCGGCACCGCGGCCGGCCTGCTCAGGGGTGTCGACAGCCCGTACGGCGCCAAGACCGGCTCCGCGGAGGAGAACCAGGGCCAGGCCGACGGCTGGTTCACCGCCTACGCCGGCCATGTCGCGGCCGCGGGCGTGGTCGTGGGCGGCGGCCACGGCAACGACTCGGCCGGACCGATCGTCGCGGCCGTGCTCAAGGCCGCTTCCTGACGGCTTCTCCCGGCGTCCCGCCGGACCGAGCGGTCCGGCGGGACCCGCCATCCCCCTCCCGGGGCGGGGCCCGCCGGCCGCGGCGAAGAACGGGCAGGCGCACGCGTACGCACGCCGCCCGTCCGGACCCCCCGTCGTCTGCGACAACAGTAGGCGGAGGGTCTGACAACGCCCCGCCGCCGCAGCCGCGGCCCCAGTACCCTGAACGCCATGGGCAAGGACGACGGCGGGCACATGAGCATCGCGACCGCACTGGTGCGCGCCGCCTTCCTCGTCAACGCCGTCTACGCCGAGACGGCTCGCGAATACGGCATCACCAGCCAGCAGGGCCAACTGCTGTGCGTGCTCATGCCGCAGCCGCGCGGGATGGCCGACCTCGGGGAGACGCTGGGCCTGGCCAAGTCGAGCCTGACCGGGCTGGTCGACCGCACCGCCCAGCGCGGCCTGGTGCGCCGCGAGCCCGACCCGGAGGACGGACGGGCGGTACGCGTCGCCCTCACCGGCGAGGGCTCGACACTGGTCGACGCCTTCTACGCCGAGACGTGCCGGCGCGTCGAACTCCTCCCCCAGGGGCTGCCGCCCGCCGACCGCGAGGCCATGGCCGGGCTGCTGGGCCGCGTCGTGACGGACAACCAGGTGCCGGTGGTCTTCCTGGACCACGACGAGGCCCCGCCCCGCACCCTCCGCCGCTGACGTCAGCGGCGGAGGTACGGGGCGGGGCTCCGACTGCTCAGGCGGTGCCGAACAGCTCGGCGAAGCGGCCGATGAAGAGATCCGCGCCCTTGTACTCGGCGACGGCGGAAGCGGGCAGCAGCGTGGGCGGGCCGTCGGGCTCCTCGGCGGGCACCTGGCCGACACCGCCGTGCGGCCCGAGCGGCAGCAGCACCGAGGGCACCGGCGAGGGCGCGTACGTCGCGGCGGGCCGCTCGCCGCGCACCTGCGCGGCGATGTTGGCGGCCACGACCGCGGCGTGCTTCATCGCATAGCCCGCCATCTTGGCCTCGGCGAGGTCGGTGAGGTCGCCGAGCGCGTACAGCCGCTCGTGGCCGCGCACCTGGAGGGTCGCGGTCACCCGCACCTGCCCGCCCTCGGTCAGCGCAGCGGCGTCCAGGCTGCCCGCGAGGTAGCCGCCGTTCACCCGCACCCCGTGGCAGCGGAACCAGATGTCCGCCTCGATCGTGTCCCCCGCCGTGGTGGCCACGGCGAACGCGCCCGCCTGCCCGGCGGGCGTCGCCGGCTGCGCGGCGAGCGCGGCGCCGAGCCGCAGCTCCACGCCCAGGCCGGCGAGCTGGCGGCGCAGGTCGGCCCGCAGCTCGGGCGCGAAGGACGGCATGACCTCGTCCGCCGGGTCGACCACGGTGATCCGCTTGCCCGGCCACACCGCGGCGATCTCCCCCGCCAGTTCCAGCCCGACCGGCCCCGCCCCGGTGATCAGCACGCGCTCGGCCGCCGACAGCTCCTTGTGCGCCAGCCGCAGCCGGTCGAGCGCTTCCGCGGCGGCGTCGCTGTCGCTCTTCGCCGGAAACGGGTAGTCCGACCCGCTGGCCAGCACGACGTAGTCCGCCGCGATCCGCCCGCCACCCGCGAGCGTGACCCCGCGCCCATCGCTATCGATAGCCGCCACCCGATCGTGCACCACCCGCCCGCGGACCATCAGCCCGTCGTACGGGAAGAAGATCTTCCCGGCCCACTCCGGCTTCACCAGCGCCCGGAGCGACCCGGCCGCGTGCACGAACGCGTCCTTCGGCTCCACGAGAACGACGTCCACCCCGTCCTCCGCGTCCAGCGCCTTGGCGACACTCGACCCGCCGTACCCACCGCCGACGACCACCACGGTGCTGCTCATGATCGGCACTCCATAATCGATAGGAGATCTTCATTCGTGATACGAACCATAATAGTTCGTATCACGAATGACAACCTCATAAGCTTCCCAGCGCGCCGCGTCCAGCCGGGCGAACGATCAGCCGACCGGGCGCCGGCGCCGGTCAGGCGTCCTCACGGGCGGGCACATAACTCAGATCGCGTGCGGTCAGCGACGACGGTGCCATGCGCAGCCACACCGTGCCGTGCTCGGCAGGGTCCGCGTGCAGGTAATGGACGAAGCGCGGGTCCCAGCGCGACTCGTCCGCGCCCAGATGGCGGACGAGCTTGCGACGCCCGCGCGGCACGTCGAAGGGCACCAGTTCGGCCCGCCCGCGGGCGGTGACCTGGCGCACGACGCCGGTCGCGGTGTCGCACACGTCCACCACGAGCGCGATCCGCGGATCCGCCGCGACACGCCGGTGGAGCCCGGTCGACGGCCGGGTGAGCACCCAGAAGGCGCCCTCCTCCCACAGGAACCACACCGGCCGGACCGTCGGCCCGTCCGTCGCCACCCGGGCGGTCAGCGGCAGGCCGAGGAAGAGGTCGACGTCGAACGGCGGAGTCGTCATCCCCGCATCCTCGGCGGCCCGGCGCCGCCCCCGCCACCCGGACCTTCGCCTTACGCCGGTGTCCCTACGCCTACGTCCCGAGGCCGCCGTCCCGCGGCCCGACGCGCGCCGCGGCCCGGCCGGCTAGAGCGCGTCCCCCGCCTCGGCGGCGCCGACGGCCGCCGTGAAGCCGGGGTTGCTGATCAGGATGCCGCCGTCCACCGGCAGCGTCACCCCGGTGATCCAGGCCGCGTCGGACGACGCGAGGAAGGTGACCGCGCCCGCGATGTCGGCGGGTTCGCCGACCCTGCCGAGCGGGTAGAGCTGCGCAGCGGCGTCGACCATCGACTCGCGTCCCGCCCAGGCCGGGGTGCGGACGGTGCCGGGCGCGACGAGGTTGACGCGCACCCCGCGCGGCGCGGACTGCACCGCGAGTGTGCGGGTCAGCGACATCAGCCCGGCCTTGGCGGCGCTGTAGGAGTGGTTGCCGAAGTAGGAGAGGCCGTTGACCGAGCCGATGTTGACCACCGCCCCGCGCCGGCCGGGCGCGGCGGCCAGGTGCGGCAGCGCCGCGCGGGTGCAGCGCATCGCGCCGGTCAGCGTGACGTCGAGGTCCAGCCGCCATTCCTCGTCGTCCTCGTCCTCAAAAACACCGGCGTGCTCGGCGCATCGATAGGCGTTGTTGACGAGCACGTCCAGCGTCCCGAAGGCATCCACGGCGCGGGCCACCGCCGCGTCCACGGCCTGGCGGTCGGCGACGTCGCAGCCGCACCCCTCGGCCCTGCCGCCCGCTGCGCGGATCGCGGCCGCGGTCGACGCGGCGGCCTCCGCGTCGATGTCGGCGATCAGTACCCCGGCGCCCTCGGCGGCGAACCGCCGCGCGGTCGCCTCCCCGATACCGCGCGCGCCGCCCGTGACGATCACACCGTACGACTCGAAGCGTCCGCCCATGCGGTCAGCGTATGCACTCCCTGAGCGCCCTGACCAGAGCCTGTGCGCGGGGGTCGGCCGTGACGTTGCGCTGCATGCCGTTGGTGACGTAGCCGAAGCCGGTGCCGGTGTCCGGGTCCGCGAAGGCCAGGCTGCCGCCGCGGCCCGGGTGGCCGAAGGAGCCGGGGCCGAGCATCGGGGCGGCCGGGCCGTGCAGCATGTAGCCGAGCCCGAAGAGCGTGTTGACGACCAGCACCCGGTCGGGCCCGTCCGACTCCGGCGTCCTGGCCGCCGTCACCGTCGCGGGCGCGAACAGCCGGGGCCCGCCGTCCACCTCGCCGACCAGCGCCCCGTAGAAGCGCGCGAGCGACCGGGCGGTCGCGATGCCGCCGGAGGCGGCCAGCTCGCCGGCGCGATATGCCGGGTCGTTCTCGTCGGGCAGCGGCGTGATCGCGGCGAAGGCGCGCCGGGTGAGCGAGGCGGGGTCGGCGTAGGCATCGTGCACGGAGCGCTTGGGCCGGCTGCGCAGCGCCCCGGACACGGCCGGCTCGGGCGCCGCGGTGTCGGCGATCGCACCGACCTGCCCCACCCGGTCGTCCGGCAGGCCTATCCACAGGTCCAGACCGAGCGGCCGGGCTATCTCCTCGGCCGTGAAGCGGCCGATCGTCCGCCCCGAGGCGCGCAGCACCAGCTCGCCGGTGAGCCAGCTGAAGGTCTGCGCGTGGTAGCCGTGCTCCCGGCCGGGCGTGAAGAGCAGTTGCTGAGCGGCGACCGCGCGGGGCCCCGACGCCCCGTCGAGCGCCTGCTGCGGGGTCAGCGGCTCGTCCAGCGCGGGCACTCCCGCCCGGTGGGCCAGCACGTCGCGTACCGTCACCCGCTCCTTGCCTCGGGCCTTGAACTCCGGCCAGTAGGCACCCACGGGCGCGTCCAGATCGAGCTGGCCGCGCTGGTGGAGCAGCAGCAGGCAGGCCGCGGCCACGCCCTTGGTCGCCGACCGCACCGTCTGCGCCGTGTCCTCACGCCACGGCCCGCCGCCGCCGGGGGCCGCCGTACCGCCCCACAGGTCGACGACGCGGCGCCCCTCCCGGTAGACCGCGACCGCCGCGCCGCGGTCGCCCCGCCGGGCGAAATTCCCCGCGAAGGCGGCGCGTACCGGCTCGTAACCGGGCTCCACCCACCCGTGCACCTCGATGCCGTCCATCGGCCGCCTCCTCTCCGCCGGGCCGCCGCCGCCCGGTGGGGCGGCTGTGTCCGCTTGCTGCTGCGCGTCCCCTCCATGGTGCACGAGGGGTACGACAACCGGCCGCGGGGGGACGGTGGCGAGGCGCGGAGGCCGGGCGGGGCAACGGCGGCGGGCCCGTACCGGGACCGCGGTCCGGGTCTGGTGACCCGGATGCGGCCCCGTTACGGGCCCGGTGGGGGGATCCGCTATCGGCTGCTGTCGCTTACGAGAGCGGCGGGTATGCGTTGGCGATCAGCTGGTGGAACTGGGCCGAGAACCAGTGGCCCGCCAGCGGGGAGTTGGGCAGCGCGCCAGTCGCGTTGTTGCCGTTGCGCGCGTTGCCGCCGTAGGTCGGGTCGCACATCTGGTCGAAGCCCTTGCCCTCATCGTTGCTGATGGCCTGGCTCGCACCGTCGGACTCACCCGGCGGCTTGATCCACACGTAGGCGTCGATGTTGGCCGAGGGCGAGGCCGTCGGCCGCGCTCCGATGCCCGCACCGGACTGGTTGCACCAGTTGCCGGCGTGGATGCGGCGGTCGATGCGGCCGCCGTCGACGTAGGTGTCCACGCTGGTCGTCGCGCCCGGGCCGGTGGGACGGTTCGGGCCGCCCCAGCCGTTGCGGCCGGTGTCGATCAGCATGCCGATGCTGGACGGGAAGCCGTCGGAGATCAGCTGGTTGCGCAGGCCGAGCGCGTACGACTGCTCGTCCACGTAGTTGTTCCAGTCGACCCACTTCGACTGCCGCACGGAGGTGCCGTTGGGGCTGTCCGTGATCTTGAAGTTGGGCTCCACGGTGGCGCTGTAGTTCGCCGTGTTGACGATGAAGCCCTGGACGTCGGCCAGGCTGGCGCCGTTGGACGTCGCGACCTTGTAGAACTCCTGGGCGGACGGGCCGAGGTTGCTGTCCCAGCCCAGCCAGGCGTGGTGGCCGGCGTCGATGTAGTTGTAGGTGTTGCCGAGGGCACCCAGCTTCGAGAGGGCGTAGCTGACGCCCTTCTCGTAGTTGCCGTTCGCCTTCATCGTCTCGCAGGCGCTCGTCGAACCGTCGGTGCCACCCGCGTTGGTGACGAGGTTCGGCAGCGAGTCGGGCTCGATGATGTTGACGATGCGCAGGTTGGAGTAAGCGGCGTTGCCCTCGATCGCGGTGATCGGGTCGATGTAGTCGGTCTGGTACTTGCCGATCTCCGTCGCACCCAGCTCGCCGTTGGAGGCGAGGGCGGCGCAGTCACGGCCCGGCAGGTCGTAGATCACGAGCTCGATCGTCAGCGGCTGGCCCGCGGCCTGCTGGACGGCCGCGTCCAGGTGCGCCTTGAGGCCCATTCCGCCGTTCACGCCGTTGATCGCGGCGATCCGGTCGAGCCACACGGCGGTCGACTGGTTGGCGATGGCCTGGCCGCCGTCCGCAGCGGCCTGGGAGGACCACTCGGAGTTGACGTAGCCCTTGGCCCCGACGTAGGGGTTGTCCACCTTCTGACCAGGCGGAGGCGTGGTCGGCGGGGTGGTGGGCGGAGTCGTCGGAGGCGTGGTCGGCGGGGTCGTCGGGGGCGTGGTCGGCGGAGTGGTGGGAGGCGTGGTGCCGCCCGTCGAACCGCCGGTGGTGCCACCGGTGCCACCGCAGGTGACGCCGTTCAGGGTGAACGAGGTCGGCTTGGCGTTGGTACCGCTGTACGTACCCTGGAAGCCGAAGTTCGTCGTCCCGCCGGTCGCGATCGCCCCGTTGTACGACAGGCTCGCGGCGTTGACGGCCGCACCCGACTGGGTGATGGTGGCGTTCCAGCCTGAGGTGACCTGCTGGTTGCCGGCGAAGGTCCAGCCGAGTTTCCAGCTGGTCACCGCGGGACCGGTGTTGGTGACGGTCACCGACGCGGTGAATCCGCTGCCCCAGTCGTTGAGGCTGTAGTCGACCGAGCAACCGGCCGTGGCCGCCGCGGCGGACGGGGCGTTCAGCGCGGCGGCAATACCGCCGGAGGCTATGACCATCAGACCCGCGGCAATGGCCGCGGTTCTGCGTCGGACTATCGGGACTGCCATGTGCGAACAACCTCCATAGGGGGGATGGGCCTTTCGAAACGGCTTCGAGAGGCCATGGGAGGTGGTGCAGTGATTCTTGTTTCGGTTACACGCTCTTAACGTGGGAGCGCTCCCATAGTGCGGAGCCCTCCTGCTCCTGTCAATGCTTGAAGCACGACAAGGCACGCACGTCCGGGCGCAGTTGCCCCTCAAGCCCGCTGTCCGCGCAGGTCACGCGGGTCAGCGCCGCGCGGGACCAACCGCCGTACGCGCCCCCCGGCCCGCCGCGCGTCCTGCCGCGTTCGCGGCCCGAAGGACCGTCAGGTGACGCGAAGGGCACGGCAATGTGCCGAGCCGCCCTCCGACGCGGCACATTGCCACGCCGGAACACCGGCGACGGACCACGGGTGTCGGACGGCGCGGCGGGGGGTACGGGGACGGGTACGCCGCCGCGAGCGGCGGAGGGCGCGGGGAGCACGTACGTCACACGGAAGGCGCCGCTACGCCGTGGCCGCGGCCGCCGCCCTGCCCGCCGCGCGGCCGGAAAACATGCACCCGCCCAGGAACGTCCCCTCCAGCGACCGGTAGCCGTGCACCCCGCCGCCGCCGAACCCGGCCGCCTCGCCGGCCGCGTACAGCCCGCCCAGCGGCTCGCCGCGCCCTCCTGCGCCGCCCGTACCGCCACCGGACCCGGAATCGGCCGGCGGAGCGAGCACGCGGCCGTCGAGATCCGTCTCCAGCCCGCCGAGCGACTTCCGGGTGAGGATGTTCAGCCGCACAGCGATCAGCGGGCCCGCCTTCGGATCCAGCAGCCGGTGCGGGGAGGCGGTGCGGATCAGCTTGTCGCCGATGTAGTTCCGCGCCCCGCGAATGGCCGTGACCTGAAGATCCTTGGTGTAGGTGTTGGCAATTTCCCGGTCCCGGGCCTCGATCTCCCGGCGCAGCGCGTCCTCCTGCACCAGGTTCTCGCCGGTGAGCGCGTTCATGCCGCGCACCAGGGCGCCGAGTTCGCGCTCGACCACGAAGTCCACGCCGTTGCGCTTGAACGCCTCCACCGGCCCCGGCGCACCGGGCAGTACCCGCTTCAGCACGTCACGCACACTGCGCCCGGTGAGGTCCGGATTCTGCTCCGAGCCCGACAGCGCAAATTCCTTCTCGATAATCTTCTGGGTGAGGACGAACCATGTGTATTCATGACCTGTCCTCATGATGTGCTCAAGTGTCCCGAGCGTGTCGAAACCGGGGAAGTACGGCACGGGTAGCCGCGTCCCGGTCGCGTCCAGCCACAGTGACGAGGGTCCCGGCAGGATGCGGATGCCGTGCCGGGCCCAGATCGGGTTCCAGTTCTCGATTCCCTCGGTGTAGTGCCACATGCGGTCGCCGTTGATCAGCGACCCGCCCGCGGAGCCCGCGATGCCCAGCATCAGGCCGTCCACATGCGCGGGCACCCCCGACAGCAGTTTCTTCGGCGGCGTACCGAGCCGCTCCGGCCAGGCCGCGCGCACCAGCTCGTGGTTACCGCCGATGCCTCCGCTCGTGACGACCACGGCCTGCGCCCTGAGCGCGAACTCCCCCGCGACCTCACGCGAACTCGCCGTACCGCGCTCCGCGCCGCTCGGCACCAGCACCTCACCGGTCACCCCGTCGACCGCGCCGTCCGTGGTCGTCAGCCCCGTCACCCGGTGCCGGAAGCGCAGCTCCACCCGGCCGCGCGCCACGGCCTCGCGCACCCGCCGCTCGAACGGCTCCACGACGCCCGGGCCCGTACCCCACGTGATGTGGAAACGCGGCACCGAATTCCCCGGCCCGGTGGCCAGGAAACCGCCGCGTTCGGCCCACCCGACGACGGGGAAGATGCGCAGCCCCTGCCCGTGCAGCCACGCCCGCTTCTCGCCGGCCGCGAAATCCACGTACGCCTCGGCCCACCGCCGCGGCCAGTGGTCCTCGGGGCGGTCGAAGCCTGCGGTGCCGAGCCAGTCCTGGAGCGCCAGGTCCTTGCTGTCCTTGATGCGCATACGGCGCTGCTCGGGCGAGTCCACGAAGAACAGCCCGCCGAACGACCAGAACGCCTGCCCCCCGAGCGACGCCTCCGGCTCCTGGTCGACCAGGATCACCTTCCGCCCCGCATCGGCCAGCTCGGCGGTGGCCACCAGCCCCGCCAGACCCGCGCCCACCACTACGACGTCCGCGTCCAGCGCCATCCGCCCGCCTCCTGCTCCGCACGCCCACTGCCACCGACCTACTCGGCGGTAATGCACGTTACGCGAGCCGCGCCCGCCAGGTCAGCACCCCTGCGCAACCGTACGGTTCATCCGATGTTCCGCTGATCCCGCTCTCGATAGGCGACCGGCGCCGATCGACTGCCGATTCCCTCCGGACGCATCGCCGCCGACCACCGCAGCACAGGGCAGGCGACGCCGCAAGATCACGCACCCCTCCCAGGCCCGCCGCGGGCACGCCGTCCACCGGCGACCGCACCCGGCCCGTTCATCCGATGTCCGACCGCCATCTGACCTCGCCGTCCTGCCACTCACCCGTGGCAACGAGCCCGACCGCCGCAGCCACCGCCGCGGACGCCGCGTGGTCGGGGTGAACGTGCGCCACCACCGTCGTCACCCCCTTGCCATGCAGCCACTCCACCAGACCGCACGCCGCCTCTTTCGCGATGCCCCGCCCCTGCCAGGCCGCACCCACCACCCAGGCGACCTCGGCCTGCTCACCGGTGATCGTCGCCTGCACCGTTCCGGTCAGACGGCCGGCCGAATCCAGCCGCACCACCCAGTTGCACCAGACGGCCCCCGCATCCCCCGACCCGGCCGCCAGCCGCTCGTACCGCATCCGCAATCGATCAGCGCCAAGCGGTTTTCCCCCGATGAATTCGTGCAGCCTCGGATCCGCCAGCACACCGGCCATCTCCTCCGCGTGATGCGGCGCCAGTGGCAGCAGCGTCAGCCGCCGCGTGGCAATGGTCCCGGCCCCCACACATACCTCCCCGCGTCTCACCGACCACCGACCAGAACGATCACCCGACCACCGGACCATCGGGCCACCCGGCGCTTATCCATCGGACCGTACCCCGGCGGTCGCCCGGCGCGATGACGCACTCCGGGGGCGCACCGACGTGAAAAGTTGCTGCCCGCGGAGCCGCCCCGAACCATAGATGAGGTGAGCGACGGCGCGTACCTACGGTTTCCGCATCTGCACGGCGACATGCTCTGCTTCGCCGCGGAGGACGACATCTGGGTCGCCCCGCTCGGCCAGCCGGGCGACTCCCCCGGCCGCGCATGGCGGGTGACCGCCGACCGCACCCGCGTCGGCCCGCCCCGCCTGTCGCCGGACGGATCGATTATCGCCTTCACCACCTGGCGCAGCCTGGACCCCGAGGTGCATCTGGTGCCGTCCGACGGCGGCAGCTCACGTCGGCTCACCTACTGGGGCAGCACCGACACGCGTGTCTGCGCGTGGACCCCCGACGGCCACGTCCTCGCGGTGTCGTCACACGGCCAGGCCTTCTCCTATTTCACCTGGGCGCACAGTGTGCCGGTCGAGGGCGGACCGGGCGGACCGCTGCCCTGGGGACCGGTCTCGGACATCGCCGTACGGGACGAGCCGCACGCGGAGGGCGACGGCACGGAACGCCGTACCCTCCTGCTCACCGGCACGCCGCCGCACGAGCCGCACGCCTGGAAGCGCTACCGCGGCGGGGCGACGGGGCGCCTGTGGCTGCACGGCGAGCGCCTGGCGCCGGACATCGACGGGCACCTCGCCTCCCCGATGTTCGTCGGCGACCGCATCGCCTTCCTCTCGGACCACGAAGGCATCGGCAACCTCTACTCCTGCCTGCCCGACGGCACCGGTCTGCGCCGCCACACCGACCACGCCGACTTCTACGCCCGCAACGCCGCCACCGACGGCAACCGCGTCGTCTACCAGTGCGCCGGCGCCCTGTGGCTGGTGGACGACCTCAGCGAGGGCACCGAACCACGCCGCCTGGACATCCGCCTCGGCGGTGCCCGCAGCGGCCGCCGCCCGTACCAGGTGCCCGCGGCGTCGAACATCAACGGCCTGGCCGTCGACGGGCCGGGCCGCGCCAGTGCGGTGTGCGTCCGCGGCAGCTTGTACTGGCTCACCCATCGCGACGGCCCGGCCCGCACCGTCGCCGACACCGCCGGCGCCCGCGTCCGGCTGCCGGAGATGCTGGGCGACACCGGTCTGGTCGGCTACGTCACGGACGCCGAAGGAGAGGACGGCATCGAGCTGGCCCCGCTTCCCGGTCGCGCCTCCCGCGCACTCAGCCGCGGTCCCGAGTCGGCAGCCGACGTGGCCGCCGCGCTCACCGCGCCCGAGCCCGTCGGCGCCGCGCCGGACACCGTTCCGGTGGCTCTCGCGCCGTCGCGCACGGCAGGAGTCGACGATCGAGCGACCTCAGACGATGAGCGCACATCGCCAATCGATAGCCATACGGTCAGAACAGGCTCCACCCGAGTGGCCTACGTCGAGGACGTCCTCGTCCCCGCAACCGGCGGCGGCACCGACGGCTCCCCTCCGCCCGTGAACGAGCCCGGCACCGCCACCCGCCTGGCCGTGGGCCGCCTCGGCCGCGTCCTGGAGCTGGTGTCGGCGCCGGACGGCGGCACACTCGCCGTCGCCTCGCACGACGGCCGCCTGCTGCTGGTGGCCACCGGCGCAGGCGAGGGCCCGTCCGACTACGACGACATCGGCGACATCGGCGACGAGCCCCGGCCGCCGGCCGGAACGGTGACCGAGCTCATCCGCTCCACCAACGGCCCGGTCCGCGACCTCGCCTTCTCCCCCGACTCAGCCTGGCTCGCCTGGTCGCACCCTGGTGTCGGCCGCTCGCTGCGCTCCGTCAAGATCGCCCGGTTGTCCGACAGCACGATCATCGATGTCACCAACGGCCGTTTCGAGGACGAGCAGCCGGTCTTCACCCGCGACGGCCGCTACCTCGCGTTCCTCTCCTGGCGCGGCTTCGACCCGGTGTACGACGTCCACACCGGCGACCTGTCCTTCCCCCTCGGCTGCCGCCCCTATCTCGTCCCGCTCAACTCGGCGACACCGTCGCCCTTCGCGCTGCCCATCGACGGCGGCCCGGTCGGCAGCGGCCTGGATCCCGGCGAGAGCGGCGGCGACAGCGACGGCCCCGTCGTCGTGGAGGCCGAGGGCCTGCCTGACAGGGTGACGCCCTTCCCCGTCCCGGCGTCGAAGTACTCCTCACTCGAACCGGTGCAGGGAGGCCTGGTCTGGCTCCGCTGGCCGATCTCCGGCGCCCTGGGCGAGACCTTCGTCAACCCGACAGACCCCTCGGCGCGCCCCACCCTGGAGTTCTACAGCCTCGGGAAGTCCAAGAAGACCGAACTGGTCCGCCACATGGACTGGTACGCCGTCAGCGGTGACGGCCGCCGCCTGGCCGTCTACGACGAGGGCGAGTTGGCGGTCCTGCCCGCCAACGAGCGCGGTGACGACGACACGACCGTCTTTGTCGACATGCGCCGCATCCTGCACGAGGTCGAACCCGGTGCGGAATGGCGGCAGTCCTACGCCGAGGCGGGCCGCCTGATCCGCGACTACTTCTGGGCCCCTGACATGTGCGGCGTCGACTGGCCCGCCGTCCTCGACCAGTACCGGCCGCTGGTGGACCGCGTCGCCACGCCCGACGAGTTCGCCGACCTCCTGCGCGAGGTCCTCGGCGAGCTGGGCACGTCCCACGCGTACGTCGCCGCCGCCCGCCGCAACGAGGGCCCGCCGCACTACCAGCGCCCCATCGGCCTGCTCGGCGCCGACTTCCAGCACAACAGGGACGGCACGTGGACGGTGATCCGGATCCTGCCGGGCGAGTCGTCGGACTCCAAGGCGCGTTCCCCGCTCGCGGGCACCGGCATCCGCGAAGGAGCCGTCCTCACCCACGTCGACGGCCGCCCCGTGGACCCGCAGTCGGGTCCCTTCCCGCTGCTGGCCGGTGCGGGCGGCACCACGGTGGAGCTGACCTTCCGCCCGCCCGGCGGCGGCCCGCCACGCCGCGTCGCCATCGTTCCGCTTATCGATGATCGACCATTGCGCTACCAACACTGGGTCGCCCGCCGCCGCAAGGTCGTACGGCACCTCAGCGGCGGCCGGTGCGGCTATCTGCACATCCCCGACCTGGGCGGCTCCGGTTGGGCGCAGTTCAACCGCGACCTGCGCAAGGAAGTCGCCTACGACGCGCTGATCGTCGACGTCCGCGGCAATGCCGGCGGAAACATCAGCGAACTGGTCATCGAGAAGCTGACCCGCACCGTCCTGGGCTGGGACATCACCCGCAACGCCCAGCCCGTCTCCTACACCGGCAACGCGCCCCGCGGCCCGATCGTCGCCGTCGCGGACGAAGCGACGTCCTCCGACGGCGACATGATCACCGCGGCGTTCAAACTGCTCGGCCTCGGCCCGGTGGTGGGCCTGCGCACCTGGGGCGGCGTCGTCGGCATGACCGGCCGACACCGGCTCGGCGACGGCACCGTCATCACCGTCCCGATGAACGCCGCGTGGTTCGACGCCTATGGATGGTCGATCGAGAACCAGGGCGTGGCCCCCGACATCGAGAGCCTGCGCACCCCGCTGGACTGGGCGGAGGGGCGGCACGGCCAGCTCGACGTCGCCGTCCGCACCGCGCTGACCCTGCTCTCCCAGCACCCCGCCGCCAGCCCGCCGGACCTCTCCGACCGCCCCGACCGCTCCCGCCCCCCACTGCCTCCGCGCAGCTGACCGGTACGGCGCTCCCGGTACGGCGCGAACCGGGCGGGCACGGGTACCACATGCCCGTACCGTGGCAGCCTGGCGTCATGGACACCCACAGCAGCGCAAGACCCCCGTCCTGGCCGCAGACGGAGGAGGAGGCACTCGCCGAGCAGGAGCGCCTGCGCGCCCGCGCCGACCTCGCGTCCCCCGGGCCGGCGCCCGAGGACATACGCCTGGTTGCGGGCGTGGACGTGTCCTATGCCACCGACAGCGACGCCCTGGTAGCGGCCGCCGTGGTGCTGGACGCGGCGAGCCTGGAGCCGGTCGAGATCGCCGTGGTGGAGGGAAGCGTCACCTTCCCGTACGTCCCGGGACTGCTGGCTTTCCGCGAACTGCCCTCGGTACTGGCGGCGCTGGAGAAGCTGACGCACACGCCGCAGCTGCTGGTGTGCGACGGCTACGGCATCGCGCATCCGCGCCGCGCCGGGCTCGCGGTGCATCTGGGGGTGCTGACGGGGCTGCCCTGCTTCGGCGTGGCCAAGACGCCGTTCGTCTTCGGCCATGGCGAGGTGGGTCACGAGCGTGGTGCGGGCGCGGCGTTGACGTCGGAGGAGGGCGAGGTGGTAGGTCGGGCGCTGCGCACACGGCCGGGCGTCAAACCGGTGTTCGTCTCCGTGGGCCACGGCATCGGGCTGGACAACGCCTGCGCCCATACGCTGCGGCTGACCCCGCGGTTCCGCCTTCCGGAGACGACGCGCTGGGCCGACCGCGTCAGCCGCGAACGCCTGCGCGCCGCCGCGCCTTCGGCCTGACGGGCCCCTGCTCACAGCCCCTGCCAAGAGATCCCTCGACCACCGCACGACGGAAGGTGACGCGGTACATGGCAACGGGCCGGGAGGGACAGCAGGAGAAGGGGCGCCCCGCAGGGCACCCCTTCTCCCCGGATCACGGCATCAGCGCGACCGTCTCAAGGCGCGACGTCAGCTCCAGTCGTCCTGGGGCTCGTCGTTCGAGTCCTCGCTCCTGCCACGGCGACCCTGCTCCTTGCCCTGCTGGGCCTGCTCGTCGAAGCGGCCGCCGGTGCGCTCCGAAGCCTCCTGGCCGGCGCGCTGCATGCCCTCCTGGGCCTGCTCGGAACCCTGACGGCGGGCTCCCTTGGCCTTCTCGCCGTACTCGTTCGCCTTGTTCCTGATGTCGTCCATACCGCCCATGGTGAACTCCTCCTGGAGTGTGTGGGGAAGCGGCCTCGATCAGACTTACACGGGCGGACAAGCAACGCATCCCGGGGCAACCGTCTGCCAATCCCCCCAGGTCAGAGGGATTTTACGGTCACGGAACGTGATGTTCGGCTGCGCGTGCAGACTCGTCCGCGGCCCCTCCCCTCCCGACCAGGCCGCGCCGCGTGGTGGTGCCACGGGCCAGAGCGGGGGCGGCGCGCCGCATCTCCCTTCGCCCCAGCGGTCCCCCGATGAACGCCGGCAAGTACCCGCGCACCGACTGCATGCCGCGCAGCCACCACTGCGCGTAGACATGGGGCGAACGCCGATCGATACCCGATGCGATACGTTCCACGGCCGGCTCCAGCGGGTAGGTGCGGTTCGTCGGCCACGGCAGTCGGGCCCGCAACTCCCGCAGGACGTCGTCCTCGTCGGCTCCGCGCACCATGTCGGTGTCGGTCCAGGAGAGATATCCGACGCCCACCGCCACGCCCTGGTGGCCGACTTCGGCACGCAGGCTGTGGGCGAAGGCCTCCACTCCCGACTTGCTGGCGCAATATGCCGCCATCATCGGCGCCGGCGTCATCGCGGCGAGCGACGCGATCTGCAGCAGGTAGCCGCGGGACGCGACAAGCGCCGGCAGGAAGGCCCGCGCGGTGGCGATGCTGCCCAGCAGGTTGACGTGGATCACACGGTCGAACGCGTCCGGGTCGGCGTCGAGGAACGGCCCCCCGGTCGCCACCCCGGCGTTGGCCACCACGACGTCGATCCGCCCGAAGCGCGCGAGCACCTCGCCGGCGACCCATGTCATCGATTCTCGATCAGTGACGTCTGCCGTCCAGTACGCGGCGTCACCCTCCAACGAGGCGGCGACCCGCTTGAGTTCGTCGGGCTCAAGTCCGACGAGCGCCAGCCTGGCCCCGCGCGCCGCCAGCTTGCGCGCCAGCAGCTCGCCCACCCCGCGGGCGGCGCCGGTCACCACCACCACCTTGCCCCGCACTCCCGGTCGGCTCATGCGCTCTTCTCCTCCGCGACAGCGTCGTGCTTTCGGGTCTCCGCCTGGCCGGGCACCGACGACCCCGCGTGGTCGGCGGCCAGCGACCGTATGACCGCCGCGACGGCGGCAGGGTCCTCGATCGGAGTCATGTGTCCGAGGCCGGGCAGTTCGGTCACCCCCACGCAGTGCGGCAGCGCCCGCGCCATGCCGCGGGCGTGCACGCGAGGCGTGAGCTTGTCGTGGGTGCCGGCCAGGACGGCGGTGGGCGCGGTCAGTGCCGCGAGTTCGGCGTCCAGGTCGAGGACGGCGAGAACCCGGCCCCACGCCGCCCTCTGGCGCGCCTTGCAGGCGTGCACGATCCGCGCGGTGAACGCCGCCTGCTCGCGGGTCGGCGAGGCGCCCAGGACGCCGTAGGCGAAGGCGGCGCGCGTCAGCGCGGTGACGGGGCCCAGCGGCAGCGGGGAGACCAGCAGCTGGCGGTGCAGGGCGCGGCGCAGCCATCGCGCCGACAGTCGCTGCGGCAGCACCTCGGTCGAGCCGAGCAGCCGCGCACTGCCAGTACTGGCCAGCAGCACCGCCGCGGTACGCCGGGTGACCTGCTCCCGACCGGAAGCCGCCATGATCGTCATACCGCCCATGGAGTGGCCCGCGAGCACGGCCTGCTCGCCGTCCGGTACGGCGGCTTCCAGTACGGCCTGCAGATCGTCGGCCAGTACGCCGGTGCCGTATCCCTTGCGGGTGGCCGGCGGCGCGCTGCGCCCATGACCGCGCTGGTCGTAGGCGACGACGCGGAAGTCCGGCGCCAGCAACCGTATGACCGGGGCCCAGAAGAGAATCGAGCAGGTCCAGCCGTGCGAGAGGACCACGGTCGGGCCTTCGGCGCGGCCGAACTCCTCGCCATGGATACGGGTCCCGTCCGCGGAGGCCACCTCGAACGCTCGCCGCGGGGCCACCGCCTCGTAGGGGAGCGTCATGACGCGACCTCCGCACCGACCGTACGATCGTCGCCCACCGGCGACAGGTCGCCGTCGACGGGCGCGATCAGATCGTATTCCGAGTGCACGAGCTGCCTGGTCGCGCGCCGGAACTCCGCCGTCGTCCCCGGCCACGCCGTCGTGTTGCGCCCGTTGGCGTCCAAATACCAGCTCTTGCAGCCGCCGGTGTTCCAGACCGTGCGCTCGGCGCGGCGCTGCACCTCGGCGTTCCACGCCGCGACCGCGGCGGGCCGGGCGTCCAGGGCCGCGGCGCCGGTACGCGACAGCGTGCGCAGATAATCGATGACGTAGTTGAGCGACGATTCGATCATCAGGATCATCGAGCTGTTTCCCAGACCGGTGTTGGGGCCGATGACGAACAGCAGGTTGGGGAAGCCGTCGACCGTGCTGCCGCGCAGCGCCGCCATCCCGCCCTTCCAATGCTCGCTGAGCGTGCGGCCGTCGGCGCCGACGACGCGGTCGCCTATAGGCATGTCGGTGACGTGGAAACCGGTGCCGAAGACGATCGCGTCGACCTCGCGCTCGGTCCCGTCCGCGGTGACCACGGACGAACCCCGCACCTCGGTCAGCGCCGCGGTCACCACCTCGGTGTTCGGCTGGGCGAGCGCCGGGTAATAGGCGTTGGACAGCAGGATCCGCTTGCAGCCGATCGTGTAGTCCGGGGTGAGCCGCGCCCGCAGCGCGGGATCCTTGACGGAGCGGCGCAGATGGCCGCGTGCCATGCGCTCCGCCGCCTTCATGAGCCGCGGGTGCCTGACGAACGCCCCTACCTGGAATTCCCTGATCAGCCACAGCACCGCGCGCCGCGCCTTCGCCGTGCTCGGCACCTTCCCGTGCAGCCACCGCTCGGCCGCGCTGACGGGCCGGTCGACCCGTGGCAGCACCCAGGGCGGAGTGCGCTGGATGACGGTCAGCCTGCCGACCTCCGGCTGGATGGACGGCACGATCTGGATCGCCGACGCGCCCGTGCCGACCATGGCCACGCGCTTGCCGCGGAGGTCGAAGCCGTGGTCCCAGCGGGCCGAGTGGAAGACCCTGCCGGGGAATCCTTCGATGCCGGGGATGTCGGGGATCTTCGGGTCGGACAGCGGGCCGGTCGCCGAGACCACGACGTCCGCCGTCAGCTCACCGGCCGCCGTGGTCAGCTCCCAGCGGCGCCGCGCGCCGTCCCAGCGCGCCCGCTGCACCTCTGCGCCGAACCGCAGGTGCGGTCGCAGCCCGAAGGTGTCGGTGACGCGCTCCAGGTAGTCCCTGATGTGCTGCTGCCCGGAGAAGGCACGCGGCCAGTCCGGATTGGGTGCGAAGGAGAACGAGTAGAGGTGCGAGGGCACGTCGCACGCGCACCCCGGGTAGCTGTTGTCCCGCCATGTGCCGCCGACTGCGTCGGCGCGTTCCAGGATCACGAAGTCGGTGATCCCCTCGCGCCGCAGCCGTACGGCGGCTCCCAGCCCGCCGAACCCGGATCCGATCACCGCCACCCGCACGTGCTCGCGGTTGTCGTCGTCCATGGCACCGCCCCTTCCTACCGGCCGCTCGTCCGCGCCCGGGACCCCGACCGGCCCCGACAGCCGCGGCACACCATGCCATTAATCACTGGCATTGTCAGGACTGTAGAACACAGGGGTTACCTCCGGTAGGGGTCAGAGCGAAAACTCTCCGCCGGCTCGCGGTAAGGACCGCCGCGTCAGGGATGAAGCCCCTTACCCCAGCACATAGGCTGGCCGGGTGAACGACCGCGTGGACCAGACAGGCACGGCGGGTCCGGGTGCCGCCGGCGCACATCCCGCCACCGAGCACCCAGGCGCACGCGAATACCGCGTGGAGGAGTTGGCGGAAGCCGCCGGCATACCGGTACGGACGCTGCGCTTCTACCGGGAGCGGCGGCTCCTGCCGCCGCCACGCCGCGACGGGCGTATCGCGTGGTATTCGGACAGCCATCTCGCCCGGCTGCGCACCATTGCCGCGCTACTCGAGCGCGGGCACACCCTCGGCGGCATCGCCGAGCTGATCACCGCGTGGGAGAACGGCCGCACCCTGGGCGGCGTCGCCGAACTCCTCGGCCTCGACGAGACGCTCGCCGCGCCGTGGTCGGACGAGACCCCGGTCGTCCTGACCCCGCAGGAGCTGGCGGACTACTTCGGCGACGACGTCAGCCCGGAGAACCTGACCACCGCCCTGGAGATCGGATACATCGCCGTCGACGGCGAGAACGCCCTGCACACCAGTCGCCGCCTGCTCGACGTGTCGGCCGCGCTCGTACGCGAGGGCGTACCCCTGGCCGCGGTGCTCGCGGCCGGCCGCGAGGTGCGCGGCCACGTCGACGCCATCGCCGAACTCTTCACCCAGGTCGTCAAAACACATGTCCTGGGTCCGCCGGACGACCTGCCACCCGAGCACGTCCAGCGCGTCTCCGACACCATGCAGCGGTTGCGCCCGCTCGCCAAGGACATCGTCGACGCCGAGATGTCACTGGCCATGGAACGCCGGGTGCGCACCGAGATCGACACGTGGCTGCGCCGCCAGGCGGCCGTCACGGGCGCCGACAGGGGCGACCCGCACCAGGAGACCGGGGAGCGCCAGGCGCCGCGCGAGCGGCCCGCGTAGCGCCGCCTCGCTGCCGCTCCGCCCCGAGCGCAGGGCCCGGCGACCTGCAAGAGTGGAGTACAGCGACCCCGTTTGGGAGGTGTCACCCGTGCAACAGCCCCACGACGCCGGCGCGGAGCAGGCGATCCTCGGCCGGATCAGCCGGATGGTGGCCGACGAGAAGGCCCTACGCGAACTGCTCGCCGGATCCGACTCCGACGGCGCGGACGAGCGCGCCCGCCTCACCGCGCTGGAACACGAACTTGACCAGTGCTGGGACCTGCTGCGCCAGCGCCGGGCCCTGTCCGAGGCCGGCGAGGACCCCGGCGGCGCACGGGTGCGTCCCTCCTCGACCGTGGAAAGGTACCGGTCGTGACGGACTCCGCAGCGACGGACGGGGCGGCGCCCGTCACGGTCACCGACTCGTCGCAGGCCGACCGGTACGAGGCCAGGATCGGCGACGACCTGGCCGGTACGGCCGCCTACATGCGCACACCCGAGGTGATCGCCTTCATCCACACCGAGGTCGGTGACGCGTACGAGGGCCGCGGCGTCGGTTCCGCACTCGCCCGCACGGCAATGGACGGCGCCCGCGCGCAAGGGCTGCGCGTCCTGGCCATCTGCCCGTTCATTGCCGGGTGGCTCGACCGGCACCCGGAATACGACGACCTGCGGTACGTACCGGAGAGCAGCGTCTCGGACTGACCGGGCCGCACCTCGCGGGCACCGCCCGGCGCCATGTCCCGCGCCGAAGGCCACCTCGATGTCGTTTTCCTGCCAGACCGGCATCGTGACGAGGAGCGATGCTTGAAGGGTGCATACGGACTTCGACGCCTGCGTCCACGCCGTCCAGTCGAAGGACGCCCGTTTCGACGGGTGGTTCTTCACGGCGGTGCTGACCACCCGCATCTATTGCCGGCCGAGCTGTCCCGCCAAGCCCCCGAAGGTCGCGAACATGACCTTCTACCCGAGTGCGGCAGCCGCGCAGCAGGCCGGTTTCCGAGCCTGCAAGAGATGCCGGCCCGACGCCAGCCCCGGATCTCCGCAGTGGAACGAGCGCGCCGACCTCGTCGCCCGTGCCATGCGGCTGATCGCCGACGGCGTGGTGGACCGCGAGGGCGTGCCGGGACTGGCGGCACGGCTCGGCTACAGTGCCCGCCAGATCGAGCGCCAACTGCTCGCGGAACTGGGCGCCGGCCCGCTCGCCCTTGCGCGCGCCCAGCGCGCACAGACCGCGCGTCTGCTCATCGAGACCACGGCCATGCCGATGGGCGAGATCGCCTTCGCCGCCGGTTTCGCCAGCATCCGCACGTTCAACGACACCGTTCGCGAGGTCTTCGCCCTCGCGCCGGGTGAGCTGCGCGCCCGGGTCGCCAAGGGCCGTCCCGCCACCAGCCCCGGCTCCCTGTCGCTACGGCTGCCCTTCCGCCGCCCCCTCACCCCCGACAACCTTTTCGGACATCTGGCGGCGACCGCCGTACCCGGCGTCGAGGAATGGCGGGCGGGCTCTTTCCGCCGCACATTGCGGCTGCCGCACGGCGCGGGCATTGCCGAGCTGCGGCCGTTGCCCGACCACATCGGCTGCCGACTGTGGCTCTCCGACTGGCGAGACCTCGCACAGGCCATCAGCCGCTGCCGACGGCTGCTCGACCTGGACGCCGACCCGCAGGCGGTCGACGCGCTCCTGTCGGCCGATCCGGTGCTCGCGCCGCTGGTGGCCAAGGCGCCCGGACGGCGGGTGCCCCGGGTCGCGGACGGGCCCGAGTTCGCCGTCCGCGCGGTACTCGGGCAGCAGATCTCCACCGCCGCGGCGCGGACCCACGCCGGGCGGCTGGTCGCTGCCCACGGGGACACCGTGGACGACCCCGCGGGCGGCCTCACCCACCTCTTCCCCTCCCCCGCCGCCCTGGCCGGCCACGACCCCGCCGGACTCGCGATGCCGCAGAGCCGCAGGAACACCCTGGCGGCGCTGCTGCGGGCCCTGGAGGACGGCGGGCTGGACCTGGACGTCGGGAGCGACTGGCAGCGCACACGCGCGCACCTGGCGGCTTTGCCAGGCTTCGGACCCTGGACCATCGAGACGATCGCCATGCGGGCGCTCGGCGACCCCGACGCCTTCCTGCCGACCGACCTCGGCATCCGCTACGCCGCGCGCGACCTCGGCCTACCGACAACCCCCGCGGCCCTGACGCGCCACGCCGCAGCCTGGCAGCCGTGGCGGGCCTACGCGACGCAATACCTGTGGGCAACGGGCGATCATCCGATCAACGTCCTGCCCACCGACCACCCTCACCCGGAAGGCACCGCACGATGACCACCACTCCTGCCACCGCGACCACGGACACCTCTGTCCATACGATCATCGACAGCCCTGTCGGCCCGCTGACGCTCGTCACCCGCGAGAGTGGCCTCGCGGGCGTCTACATGACCGAGCACCGTCACATCCCGGCGCAGGAGACGTTCGGCCCGCGGGTGGCGGCCACCGACCATCCGGTACTCGCCCGCACCACCGAACAGCTGGCCGGCTACTTCGCCGGTGACATCCGCGACTTCGACATCGACTTGTCTACGTCGGGCACCCCGTTCCAGCAGCGGGTGTGGGCGGCGCTGCGCGACATCCCGTACGGCGAGACCGTCTCCTACGGCGAGCTCGCCGCCGTCCTGGGGCAGCCCACCGCCTCCCGCGCGGTCGGCCTGGCCAACGGCCGGAATCCGGTGAGCATCATCGTGCCCTGCCACCGCGTGGTCGGTGCGAACGGCAGCATGACGGGCTACGGCGGCGGCATCGACCGCAAGCGCTGGCTGCTCGGCTTCGAGCACGGCACGCAGCAGCCGGTCCTGGGCTGACGCCCGCCCACCGCCGGCGTGCGGTGCGCCGCAGTGTCAACACGGCGCCCCGCACATCACCCTCCCTGTTGGCAGGGACGGGTCGGCCGGCTGACGCACAGAGCGTCAGCCGGCCGACCCGGACCACCGCCCCCACCGGGAGGCGGGTGCCGTTCAGATGACGGCGGGCTCCCGCTCCTCCTGGCCGTCGACGGCCTGCGGCGGCTCCACGAGCGCCTTGCGCAGCTGCTCGCCCTCCACGTCGACGTTCGGCAGCACGCGGTCAAGCCTGCGCGGCAGCCACCACGCGGCACGCCCGAGCAGGGCGAGCACCGCGGGCACGATGGTCATACGAACGATGAACGCATCGAATGCCACGGCGATCGCGAGCCCGAAACCCATCATCTTGATCATCGATTCGGACGATCCGATGAATCCGGCGAAGACACTGATCATGATGACCGCGGCCGCGGACACCACCCGCGCACCGTGGTTGAAGCCGGTGACGACCGCCTGTCGCGGTGTCTCGCCGTGCACATAGGCCTCGCGCATCCGGGTGACCAGGAAGACCTCGTAGTCCATGGCGAGGCCGAACACCACACCGACCATGAAGATCGGCATCATGCTCATGATCGGACCGGTCTGCTCCACTCCCAGCAGACCGGCCAGCCAGCCCCACTGGAAGACCGCCACGACGGCGCCGAGCGCCGCGAGCACCGACAGCAGGAAGCCCAGGGCGGCCTTCAGCGGCACGAGCACGGACCGGAAGACGATCATCAGCAGCAGGAAGGCGAGCCCCACCACCAGCGCCAGATACGGCAGCAGCGCGTCGTTCAGCCGCTGCGAGACGTCGATGTTCATGGCCGTGGTCCCGGTCACCAGCACCTCGGCGCCGGTGGTCTTCTCGAACTCACCGGAATGGCCGCGGATGACGTGCACCAGATCCTCGGTCTGGGCACTGCTCGGCTTGGAGACGGGCACCACGGTCAGCGTGGCCGCGTCACCCTTGGGGTTGAACGACGGTTCGGTCACCGTCTTGACGTCGGCGAAACCGGAGATCGTCCGCTTGATGTCCTGGGCCGCCGCCTTGGGGTTGTCGGTGTGCGCGCCGTCGACGACGACCATGAGGGGACCGTTGAAGCCCGGCCCGAAGCCGTCGGAGAGCATGTCGTAGGCCCGCCGCTGGGTGGTGCTCACCGGCTGCGAACCGTCGTCCGGCAGGCCCAGCTGCATGCTGGTCATCGGCACGGCCGCCAGCCCGAGCGCCACGACCCCGGCAAGCAGGAAGGGCACGCGCCGCCGCACGACCAGCCGCGCCCACCTGGTGCCCATGTTGGGCTTGTCGGAGGGCGCCGCCCGGCCCTTGCGCACCTTGCGCGTGAGCACCTTGGGCCCGGCGAAGCCGAGCAGGGCAGGGATGAGCGTGAGCGCGATCAGCACGGCCAGCGCGACCGTGGCCGCTGCTGCCAGACCCATCTTGGTGAGCATCGGGATGTTGACGACCGACAGCCCTGCGAGAGCGATCAGCACCGTGAGCCCGGCGAAGACGACCGCGGATCCCGCTGTGCCGACCGCGCGCCCCGCCGCCTCCTCGCCGTCCCGGCCCTCCATCAACTCGTGACGGTGACGCGAGACGATGAACAGTGCGTAATCGATTCCTACGGCAAGACCGATCATCGATGCCAGCGTCGACGACGTGCTCGACAGTCCGAGCGTGCTCGCGAGGGCGGTAATCGATGCGATACCGACGCCGACGCCCATGATCGCGGTGAGCAGCGGCAGGCCCGCCGCGACCAGCGACCCGAAGGTGAGCAGGAGGACGACCGCGGCGATGCCGATGCCTATCACCTCGCTGTTGCCGGTCGACGGCGAAGCCTGCACCGCGGTGCCACCGGTCTCCACCGTCAGCCCGGCGTCGCGGCCGTGCTGCGCGACAGTGTCGATCGCGGTGTGCGTCGCGTCGGTGATCTCCATCGACTTGGCCTGGAAGGTGACGGTCGCATACGCCGTCGTCCCGTCCTTGCTCACCGTGTCGGCGGCGTACGGGTCGCCGACCGTGGCCTGCTGGGGCATGTGCCGAAGCTCGGTGACCGCCTTCTCCACGGCCTCCTTGGCCGGCCCGGCGGTGACCTTCTGCCCGCCCGGTGCCTGGAAGACCATGCGGGCGCTCGCCCCGTCGGCGTTGGTGCCGGGGAAACGTTCGTGCAGCAGGTCGAAGGCCTTCTGCGCCTCCGTACCCGGCACGGTGAAGTTGTCGGACGGCGCGGACGGCGCCGTCGCGGCCCCGACCCCGGCCAGCGCCAGCAGCGCGACCCAGACGAGCACGACGTATCGCCGTCGCCGGAAGGCGAACCGGCCCAGTTTGTACAGGTAGGTGGCCATGGAGAAGGAAGGCTCCCGTCAGGAGGGGCGGATATTGGGCGTGTGGAACCGGCCCGACGACGAGAGCGGCGTGTCAGGTGGGCGGAAGACCGGAAGGACGAGCGACCCGGGCGACTATCGATGGCGCCGAGGCATACGTCACCGAAGCGGTGACCTGCTCCTACGAGGTCGGTTCACTCGGTACGGCTATGGGATCAGGAGTCTTGTGACAGTCCGAGGGCGGGGATGACCACGGCGTCGATGTATCTGTGGCTGAACTCGGGATCGGCGTCGATTCCCTCGAGGATGGGACGCGCCAGCGCACTCCCGAACAGCATGTGCGGGATGAAGTCGCGCGCCGGGTTGTCGGCCGACAGCTCGCCGCGGTCGACGGCGCGCTGGACCAGAGCACGGAAGCTGTCCAGCTCCGGCTCGATGAGCTGCTCGCGCAGGGCCGTGAAGAGATCCTCGTTGCGAAACGCCGCGTGTGCCAGGCCACGCATGAGTTCCTGGTCGCGCTTGGAGTCGTCCACGTCGTGGCACCGCACGAGTTCGTGCAGGTCACCAGCCATCGATCCGGTGTCGATGTCCGCGGGCGACACCGGCTTGATGATCCTCAGCGCGGTGGCGACCAGTTCCGGCTTGCCCTTCCACTGGCGGTAGAGGGTGGCCTTGCTCGACCGCGTGCGGGCGGCGACGGCGTCCATGGTGAGCGCCTCGTATCCGACCTCGCGCAACAGCTCGACGACCGCCTCGAACAGCTCCCGCTCGCGTTCGGGGGTCAGGCGCGTACGACGCCCGGCAGACGCCTGAGCCGTCATGTCCTCTCCTCCGAATGCAGTGGTTGGGCGGCCATAGCGTACGGCCTCGTCCAGCAGGGCGTGGACACCTTCGCCCATCCCCCATCGAAACGATGTCGTACACCTAGAGCGTAGACGACCCGCGATCGAAACGCCACCGTTTCGATCGTGGGTCGTATCACTCGCCGAACGGGAACCCCGCACCACCGCACCAGACACCTTCCCCGGCGCATACTGCGCAGCCGCAGAACCGGGCGCGCATATTGCGCAGCCGTACGGCACGCCACCCGCAGGCATCGCACGGGAAGGGTCAGGCCGGAAGCGCCAGCGTGTGACCGGTGTGCTCGACCTTCGCCCGCAGGTAGCGGACGTTGGCGTCGGACATGTGCACGCCGGTCGGCACCTGCTCGACCACCTCCGCGCCGAGCGCCACCAGCTGCCGCGCCTTGTCGGGGTTGTTGCTCAGCAGGCGGATGCGGCTCACCCCGAGCGCGGTCAGGATCTGCGCCGCGGCCGTGTAGTCCCGCTCGTCCTCGCCCCGCCCCAGTGCGAGGTTCGCCTCGTACGTGTCGAGCCCGCCGTCCTGCAGCGCGTAGGCGTCCAGCTTGGCGTACAGGCCGATACCGCGGCCCTCCTGCCGCAGATAGAGCAGATAGCCGCCGTGCTCGCCGATCCGCTCCACCGCCTCGCGCAACTGCGGGCCGCAGTCGCAGCGCCGCGAGCCGAAGACGTCGCCCGTGAGGCATTCCGAGTGCGGGCGCACCAGCGGCACGGGCGCGTTCGCGTAGTCGCCGATTCCGAGCGCCAGGTGCTCCTTGCCGTCCGCCAGACCGGTGAAGGTGAAGACGTCCGCCGTCGTCTCCCACCCGTCGGGAAACCGCAACGGAACGCGCACCTTCGTACGGACCGCCGCGCGCGGCAACGGGGCGGACACCGCAGCGGCGACCGGTCGTGCGTCTGCCGACATATCGACTCCCTCGTAAGATCTTGAAAACTCAAGCTCTTGGGGCCGTCGGAAAATTTCCGTGGGACCGCGTAACGCACGTCACACGTTCGGGTCACCGCGCACATGCCCGGTCCAGCGGTCGGTTGACCGTACGTCAGCGGCGAACGCGGCGATCTCCGCGAGGCCGGGGTCGTACCCCGCCGTGGTGTCCACCTCGATCCAGGGAGCGTCCAGGGCCACTCGCCGGAAACCCTCGTGGCTCCGCGCATGCACCCCGGCGTCGTGGTGCGCGGCGTCGTCGTGCACCCTGCGCAGCGGGTTCTCCGCCAGACGCCGCCGCCTCCGCTCCAGCGCGGTCCCGGCGTCCACCACGCAGTGCACGACACGGATCTCGGCCAACGTCCCCAGCGGCTCCAGACCGGGCCGCCACAGCCGGTCCTGGAAGGCCGCCTCCGCCACGGTCGTCACGCCCGCCCTCAGCAGCAGCTCCAGTACGCCGAAGAATGTCGGCAGCGCGCGCACGGCCAGCTCGTCCTGTGGGCCGTGCACGAGGTTCGGCGCCGCGTGCGCCATCCCCTCCTTGATCTCGTCCCGGCAGATCGCCGGGCAGCCGACGACCCGTGCGAGCTCGTGGGCGAGGGTGGTCTTGCCGGCTCCGGGCGGACCGCTGACGACGATCAGCACGGGAAGCGCGGGGGCGGACATCACCCGCCAGGGTTACCACACACTCCGGGCTCGGAGGGCGCGGTTATCCACGCCGATGGCGCGCATGCGCGGCGCCCGCGAGTGCGCCGTCAGGCTGCGAACAGCGCGTCAAGGCGAGGCAGCCGCGGGGCGACCTTCGCACGGTCGTCGAAGCTGAAATTCCAGGCGGGGTCGAGACCGGGGTAATTGACGGTGAACGAGTCCGGAGGCAGGTCGCGACCGGTTGCCTTCCGGTAGGCGCCGTGAGGGACGGCGAGGAAGTCCTCGCCCTCCAGATCGCTGCCGCCCTCGGCGGCGGCGCGGACGGCGGGGTGGTCCGCCAACGCGTCCGGGTCGGAAACGGCCCGCTCGAAGACGGCGCGGCCCTGGGCTATGAGCCAGCCGCGGAAGTATGCAAAGCCGTCGTCCGAGCAACCGCCGTTGATCAGGTAGGCGGCGGCCCACAACGGCGCCCGGTAGGCGTCGGCCAGCAGGTCCCAGAGGATCTGCTGGGCCCTGACGATCTCCTGTGGGCTGTGCGCCGCGAGCAGCGCGATGGCCTCCTTGGCCGCCCCCTCGGCGTCTGCGGGGTCGGCAGAGGCGGCGCCCTGACGGCGAGCCAGTTCGACGAGCTGCCAGAACCTGTCGGTGTCCATGCCGCACAGAATGGCAGCCGGCTCTGACAACGGCCCTTCCACGACCACCGCTCCGCGCTCCGGTACGGTCGACCATCCTCCCCGGAAACGACAAAATCCCGCCCGATCATCATGATCAGCGGGATCCTGCCAGCCATTCCCGAGCGGACTCGAGAACAGCAGTGTTGTGGACCTGAGGGGATTCGAACCCCTGACCCCCTCGATGCGAACGAGGTGCGCTACCGGACTGCGCCACAGGCCCTTGCAACGAGGAAAACTCTAGCATCTCCACGAGGGTGCTCGTTAACGCAATACGGGCTGGCGGGAAGGCCTACTCGTTCGCCGCGCGCGGCCGGTCGGGGTCGGCGTACTGGTCGAAGAGCGGAGTGCGGGCGGTACGCGGGCGCGGGCGGCCGGGCGCGGCGGCCGGGGGCGCGGCAGGCTCGCCGGACGCCGACGGCGGCGTCGTACCGGAACGTGCCGAACTCCAGGTGTCGGGCGCGCCGAGGTCGACACCTCCGGTGGTGCGCGGGGCGACCGGGGCGGTGACGTAGGTCGGCAGCGGCACGGGTACGGGCTCCCAGCCGTCGTCGGCCGCCTGCTGGGCGCGCTGCTGGTCGACCCACTCGGCGTGGTCGGTCTGCTCGACGAGGGCACGGCGGTCGGCGGTACGCGGCGAGGGCGCGGGGACGGGTGCGGGCGACGGCGACGCGGCTTCCTTGACGGGCGCGGCGGGCAGTTCCGCGCGCGGCCGCTCCGGGCGGGAGCGGTCGGGCCGGGCACGCAGCCTGCGCGCAGCCTCGGCGGCCTGGCGCTGGTCGAGCCGCACCTCGTAGCGACGGCGCTCCTGGCGGCGCATCTGTCCGATGTACACGGTGAGCAGGACCGCGGGGACGGCCGGCGCCCACAGCAGCGCGATGCCGCCCACTGCCGCGGCGACGGCTGCAACGGTGAAGGCGAGGAAGAGCAGCGTGGTCGTACGGCGGCGGCGCGCCAGGACCTTGGCCCGGGCGTCAGGTCGCGTGGTGGCGGTTCCGGCCGGACGGGCAGCCCCGGTAGCGGGGCGCACCTCGGTCGCAGGTACGGCAAGGCCGCGGACGTCGACCACGTCCGCGGCGTCTGCGGGGTCGAGGTCGCCCTCGACGTCGTCGGCACCGGGCTCGACGCGCTCGCCTCGCGCCTTGGCGACGCGCCGCTCCATCGCCGCCCGCCCGGACAGCAGCCGGATGGCGGTGCTGAAGCGTTCCGTCGGACGCGCTTCGTTGAGCTCGTCCTGCCTACGGAGCCACATCGGCACCAGGTAGGCAGCCCAGGCCCCGACGATGACTGCGTAGATGAGGCCGCTACTGCTCACGCGTTACACGGTAGGGGGAATCGAGACACGCCATACGGAATTTGGCCCGGTGTGTCGCACGATCTGGCTGATAAGCCGAGAATTTTTTGCGTCGAGCTTCTCGATCGAACGCTTGTCCTATTTCTGGGGCGCCGCGGGTCTTACCCGGTGCCAGCGGTTGAGGAGCCCTTCGGGCACCTCCTCTGCGGTCAGCGCGTAGACGAGGTGGTCGCGCCAGCCGCCGTCGATATGCAGATAGCGGGGGCGCAGCCCCTCCTCGCGGAAGCCGAGCTTTTCCGCGACGCGGCGGCTGGGTCCGTTCTCGGGGCGAATGCACACCTCCACGCGGTGCAGTCCGACCCGGCGGAAGCAGTGGTCCACTGCCAGCGCGACCGACGTCGGCATCACACCCCGGCCGGCGACGGCTTCGTCCACCCAGTAGCCGATGTGCGCCGAGCACATGGAGCCCCAGGTGATGCCCGCAACGGTGAGTTGACCGGCGAGACGCCCTTGATAATCGATGACGAACGGCAGCATGCGGCCGGCGCCCGCTTCGCTGCGCAGATGCCGCACCATCTGTCGATAGGTGGGCCGTTGGGCGATGTGGCCGGGCGGCGCCGGAGGCACCGTGGCCTCCCACGGGCGCAGCCAGTCGCGGTTGCGCCGGTTGACCTCCCGCCATGCGCGCTGGTCGCGCATCCTGATGGGGCGGAGGGTGATGTCACCGTCCGCCAGTTCCGTCGGCCAGACCCCGTTCAGCTCGGTCTCCCAGGGGCTGAGGTTTCCGGCGGTGCGGAAGTCGGATGATCGCCGCCCCGGATCTGATCAACTGCGTGCGCCAGAAGCGGGGCGAGCACGGTGAACCCGTCCTTGACGCCGCCGGTCGACCCGGGAAGGTTCACCACCAGTGTGCGCCCCGCGACACCGGCGACACCGCGCGAGAGCACCGCGGAGGGCACCTTTTCCCGACCCGCGGCACGAATCGCCTCGGCAATACCCGGGATCTCGTAGTCGAGCAGTTGCCGGGTCGCCTCAGGCGTGCGGTCCGACGGCGAGATACCGGTTCCCCCCGTGGTGACCACCACGTCGTACCCGGCGTCGACCGCCGACCTCAGCGCCTGCGCGACGGGTTCACCGTCCGGGACGACCTGCGGGCCGTCGACAGTGAACCCGGCCTCCCGAAGTGCGGCGGCGGCCACCGGCCCGCTGCGGTCCTCGTACACGCCGGAAGCCGCCCGGTTGGACGCGGTGATGGTGAACGCTCGCATAGGAGCTGCGGCGCTGCTCATGACCGGTGCCAGTCGCCGGACTTACCGCCGGTCTTCTCCTCGACGCGCACGTCGGTGATGACCGCGGACTTGTCCACGGCCTTCACCATGTCGACCACAGTGAGCGCGGCCACGCTGACGGCGGTCAGTGCTTCCATCTCCACACCTGTCCGGTCGGTGGTCCTCACCGCAGCGGTGATCTCCACTGCGTCGTCGGCGACCACCAGGTCCACGGTGACGCCCGACACCGCCAGGGGGTGGCACAGCGGAATCAGGTCGGGGGTCCGCTTGGCGCCCATGATGCCCGCGATGCGGGCCGTGGCAATGGCGTCGCCCTTGGGCACTCCGGCGCCGCGCAGCAGCCGCACGACTTCGGGGCCGACCAGGACGCGACCGGTGGCGCGGGCGGTGCGGGACGTCACGTCCTTGGCGGAGACGTCGACCATGCGAGCCGAGCCTGCCTCGTCGAGGTGGGTGAGATGGTGCCGAGCGCTGCTCATCGTTCTCCCGATGCGGTCTCTAGGGCAGACACCGTACCGGCAGCCGTCCGTCCATGCCCGGGGGCCCTGGGCGTGCCGACCCGCTCGCTAGTCCAGCACGATGACGTCGACGTCCGCGCCGGCCTCCAGCGACGTGACTTCTTCGGGGACGACGATCAGCGCATCGGCGTTCGCGAGCGCCGCAACCAGGTGGGAGCCGGCCCCCCCGACCGGCGTCACACTGCGCGACGCGGGGTCGTAACGTCCCCTCAGGAACTGCCGCCGCCCTTCCGGTGAACTATCGATAGCCGTTACGCACGCTGCCCGTACGACGTCGCGGTGCACCGGACCGACGCCCATCAGAGTGCGGATGGCGGGGCGGACGAACAGCTCGAAGGACACATAGGCGCTGACGGGATTGCCGGGAAGGGCCAGCAGCGGGATCCGTGCGGGGCCGATACGGCCGAAGCCCTGCGGCTTGCCCGGCTGCATGGCGAGCTTGCGGAACTCGACGTGCCCGTTGTCTCCGGCGGCCTGGTCGTCGGCGCCGTACATTGCGCCGCCGAGCGAGGACAGCGCCTCTTTCACGACGTCGTACGCGCCGACGCTCACCCCTCCGGTGGTGACGATGATGTCGGCGCGGACGAGCTGGTCCTCGATGGTGGCCCGCAGCGTCTCGACCTCGTCGACGACCGCACCGACGCGATAGGCGATTGCGCCCGCGGCCCGGGCTGCTGCAGTGAGAGCGAAACTGTTGGAGTCGTGGATACGGCCGGGGCCGAGCGTGTCCCCCGGCTGAACCAGTTCGCTGCCGGTGGACACCACGACAACGCGCGGCCGAGGCCGGACGGTGACACTGGCACGGCCGACAGCGGCCAGCAGGGCGATCTGTGGCGGCCCGAGGACGGTGCCGGCGGCAAGTGCCAGTTCCCCCGCGGCGACGTCGCTGCCACGGGTGCGGATGAACTGGCCGCGGGACGGTCCCCGGTGCACCCGTACCTCGCCGCCTGCCCGTCCGAGGTCGAGGCTGTGCGCAGTCATGGTGGTGGCCGGTCCGCCCCCGGTGCCACCGTCCGTCCACTCGACCGGGACGACTGCCTCGGCGCCCGGCGGAAGCGGCGCGCCGGTCATGATGCGGGCTGCCTGCCCGGCTCCGACCGTGGGCGGCTCGCCGCTGCCGGCGGCAATGTCCCCGACGACCTCGAGGACGGCAGGGTGTCCGGAGGACGCGGCCCGGGTGTCGGCAACGCGTACCGCATAACCGTCCATGGAGCTGTTGTCGAAGGGCGGCAGCGCCATGGGCACGGTGACGTCCTCGACCAGGACGCACCCCTGGGCGTCGAGCAGTTGCAGCTCGATGGCCTCCAACGGGGCCAACTGCCCCAGGATGCTGTCCAGGTGCTCGGTGACGGACCATACGCGCTCGGCGCCGTGACTCACTCTTGCATCTCCTCGGTGACATACGTACGCAGCCAGTTCCGGAACTCGGGTCCCAGGTCTTCACGTTCGCATGCCAGTCGGACAATCGCTCGCAGATAGTCGCCGCGATCACCGGTGTCGTAGCGGCGGCCGGTGAACACGACGCCGTGCACGGGCCCGCCGTCGTCGTCCCGGTGGGAGAGCTCGCGCAACGCGTCGGTCAGCTGGATCTCACCGTTGCGACCGGGTTCGGTCTTCCTGACGGCGTCGAAGACGGCGGGGTCCAGGACGTAGCGGCCGATGATGGCAAAATTCGACGGCGCCTGGCCGGCGTCCGGCTTCTCCACAAGATCGGTGACGCGCACGACGTCGTCCTCGTCCGTGGGCTTTATGGCCGCGGCACCGTAGAGGTGGATCTGCTCGGGCGCCACTTCCATGAGCGCGATCACGCTGCCTCCGAACCGTCCCTGCACGTCGATCATGCGGGAGAGCAACGGGTCGCGCGGATCGATCAGGTCGTCGCCGAGCAGGACCGCGAACGGCTGGTCCCCCACATGCGGTTCCGCGCACAGCACGGCATGTCCGAGCCCCTTCGGATCGCCCTGCCGCACGTAGTGCATGGTGGCCAGGTCGCTGGATTCGCGCACCCGGGCGAGCCGCCCATCGTCACCCTTGCGGGTGAGCGCCTCCTCCAGCTCATAGTTCCGGTCGAAGTGGTCTTCGAGAGGACGCTTGTTGCGACCGGTGATCATCAGCACATCGGACAGATCCGCCGCGACGGCTTCTTCGACCACGTATTGGATGGCCGGCTTGTCCACCACGGGGAGCATCTCCTTGGGCGTCGCCTTGGTCGCCGGAAGGAAGCGTGTACCGAGGCCCGCCGCGGGGATGACGGCTTTGCCGATCCGGGCGCGTGAGTGAGTCATGCGGTGCACCATAGCGTTCGTGAATGTGTAGAAGATGAAGAAACGGTTCATAGCTGCTGATATACAGCGGATATGGAGAACATGGATGCGGTCAAGGCCGACAAGGCGCAGCTTCGGGCACGGCTGCTGCGCGCACGACGCGGAATGTCAGCTCAGGAGCGCGAAGCCGCGGCCCGGGCCCTCGCGGTGACGGTACGCGGGCTGCCTGAGTGCATGTACAGCAAAACCGTGGCCGCCTACGTCTCCATAGGCTCCGAACCCGGCACCGGTCCCCTCCTCGAAACCCTTCTGGAAGCCGGGGTACGGGTGCTGCTGCCCGTCCTGTTGCCCGACAACGATCTGGACTGGGCCGAGTACGGCGGCCAGGAGGCCCTGGAACGCACTCCACGGGGCCTGTTCGAGCCCACCGGCCCGCGGCTGGGTCCCCAAGCCGTCACCGCCGTCCAGGCGGTCCTGCTGCCAGGACTGGCGGTGGACGCCCGCGGAATCCGCCTCGGTCGCGGCGGCGGTTCGTACGACCGCGCACTGAGCCGCATCGAACAAGCGGGCGCCCGGCCTGCCCTGGTGGTGGTGCTCTACCCGCACGAGGTCATGGACACGGTCCCGGCCGAAACGCACGACGGGGCCGTGGACGCCGCCCTCACCCCCGCGGGTATCCGCCGCTTCGGTGCCTGACGTCCCCGCCCGAGGCAGGGACGCCGTCGGGCCGGGCACATCATTGGCTCGGCATATTGCCGCGGATCAGGGAGTGAGCACCAACGTCGCCTTGGTCGCCTTCTTCACCGGTTCGTCGGAGAAGTACCACGGCAGGAGTTCGTTGGCTGCCCACTTGTCGGTCTGGTCGGTGTAATGAGCGTTGTAGGCATGCCCTGATGCGCCCGTCAGGTTGATCCACCGGGACTTGTCGAGATCCTGGAGGTTGACGATCATCCGCATCGACGGCACCCAGATGACGTCGTAGCCGCCCGCCGCGTTCCACCCGGTCGCGTCCACCGCCGCCTCGCCGCCGCTGAGCTGCCAGGGGCCGCGGTTGAGCAGCCACTTGATCACGCCGGGACCGTCGGTACCGAGGGTCTGGTTCTTCAGCTCCAGCTTGTGCAGCCGGCCCCAGCTCCAGGTGTCTATGTCCTTGCCCAGCTTGGCGGTGAGTTCGTAGCGGGCGTCCTTCATGGCCTGCGCGAGCAACTGGTCGCGGGTACTGTGGTGCGCCTTGTCGGTGTCGACGCCGTAGAAGGCGGTGGTGGACATGGTCCACCAGGAATTCGTCGCGTCGGGGAGGATGTCGAGAACCACCTCGGACCAGCGGTCACTGCCGTCCGGCTGCGCCTCGGAAGGGTCACGCTCGCCGCACTCCTGGACCGTGGGGATGCCCTTGCCGTCGAGGTTGTCGACCGGACCGGTCTCCCCGACGGGGGGAACCCTCAGGCACTGTCCCTCGGGACGCAGCTCCTTCGGCAGTTTGTTGCCGAAGGCGAGCTTGAGGACGTTGCGCCACACCGCGTTGAAGTACGCCGCCGCAGCGGAGTCGGCGTCCTGGTTGTAGTCCCAGCCTTCGAGCAGTTTCTGCGCATTGCGCACGTAACTGTTCTTGTCACCCGTTATATCGACTTTGAGAAGGTACGGCACCAGTACCTTGGCGATCTCGCTGCTGTTGTCGCTCTGCATGGACTGCATGTCGTCCATGGAGATCTTTCCGTTGTCCTTGACCTTGGATGCGATGAGGTCGTTGATGCGCTGGCTGCGCGTACCGTACCCCCAGTCCTGGGTGAGCATGTACGGATACTTGCTCTGATCGATAACCGCTTGGTTGGCCGTCACGATGTAGCCGCGCTCAGGGTCGTACTCGTACGGCATCGCCTGGAAGGGGATGGTTCCCTTCCAGTCGTAGTGCGAGTCCCAACCGGGCACCGGGTAGGTGCCGTCGTCACCGTCGGCGCGGATCGGCACCTGGCCAGGCGCCTGGTAGCCGATGTGGCCGTGCGCGCCCTTGCTGTCCGCGTAGATCAGGTTCTGTGACGGCACCGCGAAGTCCTTGGCCGCGGCGCGGAACTGTTCGAAGTCGGTCGCGCGGTCGAGCTTGAAGACCGCGTCCATCGTTTTCGAGGGCTTGAGCGCCGTCCAGTTGAGAGCGACTGCGTACCCGGAGTTCACTCCGCCTGGCGGGTTGTCGACCGGCGCGGTCTGCCCGACCTCGCGGATCTCGTCACTACGGTCGGAGATCAGCGGTCCGTTCGTCGTCTCCCGCACCGTGATCTCGCGGCTCTTGCCGCCTGCGACCTTGATCTCCTCGTGGCGCATGGTGAACGGCACCTGCTTGCCGTCCCGCAGGTAGGTGGTCGCGGTCACCTTCTCCAGATAGAGGTCGGTGACGTCCGCGCCCAGGTTGGTCATTCCCCACGCAATATCCTTGTTGTGCCCGATTATCACACCAGGCATGCCGGAGAACGTGTAACCCGCCACGTCGTACGGGCAAGCGCTGCTGACCGTGCGGCAGTGCAGGCCCATCTGGTACCAGAGTGACGGCAACTGCGGCGCCAGGTGCGGGTCGTTCGCCAGCATCGGTTTGCCCGTCGTCGTGAAGGCTCCGGACACGACCCACGAGTTGGAGCCGATGCCGCTGCCGTTCGGGCCGAGAAGCGCGGGCATCTGATCGATTATCTGCGAGATGCCGGCGAGCTGGCTGTCGACGGTGTTGTTGAGCGACTGCGGGCCGGAGGACGTCCCGGCCGGGGAGTACACCTTCGTCGTGGAATCGACGGACCCGGCGTCGACGATGGGCTGATTACGGTCGTAGGGATACGCGGGGTAGAGCTGCTTGATCTGCGCCTGACTGAGCCGGCTCGTCATGAGCGCACGGTCGATCTCGTCCTGCATGTTGCTGCGGAGATCCCACGCCATCGCTTTGAGCCACGCCACCGAGTCGACGGGGGTCCACGGCTGCGGCTTGTAGCCGTTGCTGAACTTCAGCGCCGCATACTCGACGGACAGAGCCGCACCGCTGTGGTCCTTGAGGTAGGCGTTGACACCGTCGCTGTAAGCACGCAGGTACGCCTTCGTAGCGGCGTCGAGCTGGGTGTCGTACTCCTTCTGTGCAACGCCGCGCCAGTCGAGCGTGCGCAGGAACGCATCCGTCTCGACCTGCCCCTTGCCGAACATCTCGGACAGCCGCCCGGACGTGAGGTGCCTGCGCACGTCCATCTCGTAGAAGCGGTCCTGCGCCTGCACGTACCCCTGCGCCCGGAAGAGGTCCTCAGGCGTGTCTGCGTAGATCTGCGGGATGCCGTACGCGTCGCGCTCGACGTCGACAGGCGCGGACAGCCCCGCCAGCTTGAGCGAGCCGGTCGTCTGCGGGAACGAGGCCCGCACCGTGCTCACGCTCCAGTAGGACGCGAAGCCGACGCCGGCCATCAGCAGCAGCACGAGCGCGATCACGATGAAGCGTACGCGGCGGGACTTCTTCCGTGCGGGCATCGCTGTCCTTCGAGGGCAGTGCGGATCAGATGATCAAGGTGCTCCTTGTGCAAGGGCAACCATAGGCGCACGCCTTGTGCGGCAGGGACGCGGAGTCGGACCTGCCGTGATGTGGACCATACAACGTCAAGAGAGGGTAAAATATTAGCCTAGACAACAAAGTTGAAAGGACCGGTGCCCTGACTGTCCACCACCTCAACGAGATCCTGCTGGTCGGCGCGGCTGTACTGCTCGTCGCGGTCGTCGCCGTCCGCCTGGCGTCCCGCAGCGGCCTTCCCACCCTGCTCATCTACCTCGGCATCGGCGTCGCCATAGGACAGGACGGCCCTTTCGGCTTCACCTTCGACAACGTCGAGCTGACCCAGGTGCTCGGTTATGCGGCACTTGTGGTGATTCTTGCCGAAGGCGGGCTCGGCACGAAGTGGCATGAGATCAAGCCGGTCATGCCGATCGCCGCTGTGCTATCGACTGTCGGCGTCGTCGTGAGTGTGATCATCACTGCGGCAGCGGCCCACTACGCGGTGGGGCTCGACTGGCGCCAGTCGCTGATCATCGGTGCGGTGGTGTCCTCCACGGACGCCGCGGCAGTCTTCTCCGTCCTGCGCAATGTCCCGCTGCCCAAGCGCATAACCGGCGTGCTCGAAGCAGAGTCGGGTTTCAACGACGCCCCGGTGGTGATCATGGTGATCGCCTTCTCCGCGAACGGGCACATAGATTCCTGGTACCACCTGCTGGGCGAGACCCTTCTGGAACTGGCCATCGGCGGCGCAATCGGGATCGCGGTGGGCTGGATCGGCGCCTACGGACTCAAGCACGTAGCACTGCCGGCCTCGGGGCTCTACCCGATCGCTGTCATGGCGATCGCGGTCGCCGCGTACGCGGCCGGCGCCATGGCACACGGTTCGGGCTTCCTCGCGGTTTACATCGCCTCGCTCATCCTCGGCAACTCGAAGCTGCCGCACCGCCCCGCAACGCGTGGATTCGCCGAGGGGCTCGGCTGGATCGCACAGATCGGCCTGTTCGTGCTCCTCGGGCTGCTGGTGACCCCGCACGAGCTGGGCGACGACATCGTTCCCGCGCTGATCATCGGCTTGTTCCTGACCCTGTTCGCCCGCCCCGCCGAGGTCGTGATCAGCTTGCTGCCCTTCCGGGTCCCCTGGCGCGAGCAGGCGCTGATGTCGTGGGCGGGGCTGCGCGGTGCCGTACCGATCGTCCTGGCCACGATTCCCATGGTCGCCGGAGTGCCCGAAAGCCGGAGGATCTTCAATATCGTCTTCGTCCTGGTGATCTTCTACACCCTCGTCCAGGGGCCGACGCTTCCGTGGCTGGCGCGGCGCCTGCGCCTGGGCGAGAACAGCGGCCCGGCAGATCTGGGCATCGAGTCGGCGCCGCTGGAGCGGCTGCGCGGGCATCTGCTCTCCGTCGCAATTCCCGAGGGTTCGCGGATGCACGGCGTCGAGGTCAACGAACTCCGGTTGCCGACCGGCGCTGCCGTGACACTCGTCGTACGCGACGGGGCCAGCTTCGTACCCCTGCCGTCGACCACCCTCCGGCGCGGCGACGAACTGCTCGTCGTCACCACCGACCCCGTACGGGATGCGGCGGAGGATCGCCTACGTGCCGTGGGACGCGGCGGCAAGCTCGCCGGCTGGCTCGAGGAACGCGGCAAGGCCCGCCAGGGCTGAGGTGCCCGGCAGCCGGGCGCGGCCGGCGCGGGCTTACGTATGATGGTGCGGTATTTGTCCAGTACGACCACTGTCTGATGCAGGGCCGGCGCGGTGACCCGCGCTGAGCGGACGGCCCTCGGCGCGACACCACGGTCCGAACCGTGTACGCGCTACCAGGCGGCAGAAATGACCAGCCAGTGGCATCTACGGTGCCCACGTCCCCGTCGCAGCAGACTGCCCGCAAGCCGGGGTACCGGCAACTGCTCGGCACTCCCGGAGCGCGCGCCTTCGTCCTCCCCGGTTTCGCGGCGCGGCAGCCTTTCGCGATGCTCACGATCAGCCTGGTGCTGCTCGTGGAACACACGACCGGCTCCTACGGCAAGGCGGGTGCCGCCGCGGCTGTGACGGGCGTCGCCATGGCGCTCTGCGCGCCGGGTGCCGGTCGGCTTGCCGACCGGCACGGTCAGTCTGCCGTTCTCGTACCCGGTGTGGCCTTGCACGCGGCATCGGTGTGCACGCTGGTGGTCCTGACCCTGGCACATGCGCCGATGTGGGCGCTGCTCACGGCGGCGGTTCCGGCGGGCGCGACAGTGCCGCAGATCGGCCCCATGGTGCGGTCACGATGGGCGACAGCGCTCAACGATCCGGTCGGCGGCGTTTCTCCGCTCCTGCAGACGGCTGCCGCTTTCGAATCGGTGACCGACGAATTCACGTTCGTCGTCGGGCCGATCCTGGCCACAGCGATGTGCACAGGGATCCACCCTGCCGCTGGACTCATTGCCGAGGCGTTGCTCACTCTTGCGGGTGGATGGCTGTTCGCGGCGCAGCGCAGAACGGCTCCGCCCCCGCAGCGCAGGACGGCCGAGGGCGCCCGTCACCGGACCTCCGCGCTGTCGGTGCCGGGCGTACAGGCTCTTGTGGCCGCGTTCGTCGGTATCGGTGCCGTGTTCGGCGGCATGCAGGTGTCGGTCACCGCCGTCACCCAGGAGGCGGGCCACCCCGGGCTCAACGGGCTGGTCTACGGCACCTTCGCCGCGGGCAACATGCTGGCGGGTGTGGCCTACGGCGCCCTGTCCTGGCGTCGCAGCCCTCGCAGGCGGCTGCTGACGGCTTACGGCGCGCTCACCCTCGCGTGCGTCCCGCTGTGGGCCGCACAGAGCCTGCCTCTGGTGAGCGGGCTGGTCCTCGTGGTGGGGCTCTGCATCGCACCCGCCTTGATCACCGGCTACACGCTGGTCGAGGCGCTGGTGCCCGTCGGCACGCGAACGGAGGCGTTCACATGGCTGACAGGTGCAGTCGCGCTCGGTCAGGCCGCGGCGGTCACCGCCGCAGGGCTGCTCGCGGACGGTGTCGGGGCCGGTGGGGCCTTCTGCGTGCCGCTGACCGGCACTGCTGCCGCTTTCGCGATGATCGCCATGCTGCGCAAGCACCTGGTGCCGCAGCCTTCGACCGTACCGGCAGCGGGTGTGATCGGTCACCGTCCGGCGGTCACGGTGGACTGAGGCACGGAAATGCTGCACTATTGAGCGTCGTTAGCACTCAATGAGTGAGAGTGCCAGGAGGAGCTAGTGCCGACGTATCAGTACCAGTGCACCGAGTGCGGCGAGGGCCTCGAGGCGGTGCAGAAGTTCAGCGACGACGCACTGACCGAGTGCCCCAACTGCGGCGGACGGCTGCGCAAGGTGTTCTCTGCGGTGGGCGTGGTCTTCAAGGGATCCGGCTTCTACCGGACCGACAGCCGCGGCTCTTCGTCCAGCAGCACACCTGCCGCGAAGAGCAGCACCTCGGACAGCAAGGCGACCGACAGTTCGTCGTCCGGCTCGTCGTCGTCCACGGCGTCCTCCGGGTCCTCCTCCTCGTCGAACAGCTCCTCCGCGGCCTGACCGGGCACGGCGAGCAGCTGCCTTCCACTCCCGGACCTCCGCCGTCGACACGGCGGGGGTTCGTCGCCTCCCCGCAGCCCGCTTAGGGTGACGGACATGGTGCAGAGCGGCAGTGCGACAGACGTGCGAGCCGAGATCGGCGTGATCGGCGGATCCGGCTTCTACTCCTTCCTCGACGATGTGACCGAAGTCACCGTCGAGACGCCCTACGGGGCGGCCAGCGATTCGCTGTTCGTCGGTGATGTCGCGGGTAGGCGCGTGGCATTCTTGCCGCGGCATGGCCGGTCGCATCACCTTCCACCACACAAGATCAATTATCGAGCCAATCTGTGGGCGCTGCGCGCGGTCGGCGTGCGCCAGGTGCTCGGGCCCTGTGCGGTGGGCGGATTGCGAGCCGAGTACGGTCCCGGGACGCTCCTCGTACCCGACCAGCTCGTCGACCGCACGAAGTCGCGCGCGCAGTCCTACTTCGACGGGGAAGCACGGGCGGACGGCCTGGTCCCGAACGTGGTCCATACGACCTTCGCAGACCCTTACTGCCCGGTCGGACGGAAGGCAGCAGTCGGCGTCGCCCGGTCGAGTGGCTGGGAAGCCGTGGACGGCGGGACGCTCGTCGTAGTGGAAGGACCACGTTTCTCCACGCGCGCGGAGTCCCTCTGGCACGCCGCTCAGGGGTGGTCGGTCGTCGGCATGACCGGACACCCGGAGGCGGTGCTCGCCCGGGAGCTCGGCCTGTGCTACACGTCCCTGAATCTCGTGACCGATCTGGACGCGGGGGCCGACACCGGCGAAGGCGTCTCGCACGAGGAGGTTCTCGAGGTCTTCGCGGCCAACGTCGGGCGGATGCGGGACGTCCTCTTCGACGTCGTCGCGGCACTGCCCTCGAACTCCGGGCGCACATGCCTGTGCGTCGACGCGCTCGGCGGTCAGGACCCCGGGATCCCGCTGCCGTAGGCGAGGCTCTCCCTCCGGCTCGCGGGCCGGAGGGACACGATCTCGCGAGGGGCTGGGTTTTCCACAGGGATGGAAGTTATCCACAGGCCCTGAACGCGGATGTGCCCGCGTACGCGATCGTGAGGACGTCGACCGAGTGCCCGGTCGTCGACCCCTTCGCGTCCGGTGGTGATCCCAGTGCGTACGTCCTCGTCGGCCCCGCTCGCCGCTCCAGCTGCCCCGTCGTTCAGACCCTCCCTGCCCGTCGGCATGACGCCCGAGACCGCGGCGGCCGGGGGTTCGGGCGTCCCCGCCCCGTACACCCCGCCGGGCCGGGCCGTTCCGGACTTCCCTCCGATCCGCGCGGGACGCGGCGGCGTACGGCGCCTGCTTCCCGGCGTTCCACGGCTCAGACGCCGGCCGCTCGCAGCCGGGATGGCAGTGGCAGCAGCCGTGCTCGCCGTGTCGGCCGCCTATGACCCTCCACCGCCTCACGGCCAGCAGACGGTCGCACGGCATCGCGCGCCTGGTCCGACCACGGGGTCCGTCGGCGGCGCCACGGCGGACCGGCTCGTGAGGGCGCCCGTGCGGATCGCTGACGCCGAGGCGGTGCGCCTGCTGCAGCCGGGCGACCGGGTGGACGTCCTGGCGGCGGCACGGGTAGTGGCCTCGGGCGTCAGCGTCGTCGCGATCCCTGAGCAGCCCGCCGGGCCGCTCGGGGCCACGCCGCCCCTGGACAACGCCGAGGGCGAAGCGCCGCCCACCGCCGCGAACGCGGGCGGGACAGGTGGTGCGCTCGTCGTCCTGTCCGTGCCGCGTGGCGTTGCCGCCGCCCTGTCGGGAGCAGCCCTGTCGAACCCGCTGGCGGTGGCACTGTGCTGAATCACCCTTTCGTGAGAGGCGATTGGACAGAGCGCCCCCGGATTGCCTTCCATGGCGGAATCTTTCATTCCGTCAGACCGGCGTCAGGGAAGGGGCACATCGATGAGCCAGACGGAGCAACCGAGCCTGCTGGCAGGTTTCAAGGAGTTCATCACGCGGGGGAACGTCATCGACCTCGCGGTCGCGGTCGTCGTGGGAGCGGCGTTCAGCAGCATCGTGAACTCCGTCGTCAACGGGATCATCAATCCGCTGGTCGGTGCCTTCGGTACGAAGGACCTCGCTGGGTACTCGTCCTGTCTCAAAGGCCCGTGCGCGGTGGACAGCAAGGGCGAGACGGTCAGCGGGATCCACATCCTGTGGGGTTCCGTACTGAGCGCGACGCTCACGTTCCTGATCACAGCGGCGGTCGTGTACTTCCTGATGGTCCTTCCGATGGCCCGGTACCTGGCGCGGCGGGCCGCGAAGCAGGAGGCGCCGCAGACGGCCGAGCCCGCGGCGGCGAAGAACGAGGTGAACGTGGAGACGGACGAGATCACGTTGCTGAGGGACATCCGCGACGCGCTGGTGGCGCCTCGCTCCGGCGGCGCGGGCTGAGCCCTGGCACCGGGTTGCTTCAGAGGTGGTGCGGGGGCTTCTGGCTGAGGAAGCGGGCGAAGTCGTCGTCAGCCGAGCCGGCTGGCAGCTCACCCCAGCCCCGGTCCGTGTCGTCGGTCGAGGGCCGGTCGAACGGGTCGTCGAAAACGAGCCCCGAGGGCGCGGCTGCCGGGCGGGGGGAAGCCTCGCCACTCCCCGCCGCCACCTCGGCGGCGGTACGACCCGCACCCTCGGACTCGGAGGTGTGGTCGGGGTCTGGCGCTGCGCTCATGGCTCCAGGGTACGGCGCCGCCAGCGTGAGTCGACCGACACCGCCACCCAAGCGGGTGGGGGGAGATACCCCAAGTGTCGGTTTGATGCCGTCGGACGGATATACCTGGGCCCATGCACGCACCAGAACCGAGTCCGCAGGCGGACCGCGCCGCCGCCGCTCCGGCGGAGGAGATGGATGTCGACCGAAGCGACCTCGCGTACCGCCACTGGTTGAGCGAGGCCGTGGGAAAGGTCCAGGCGGACGCCAACCGGTCCGCAGATACCCATTTGCTGTCAGTGCCGCTACCGGCGGCCTGGGGGATCGATCTCTACCTCAAGGACGAGTCGACGCATCCGACAGGATCGCTGAAGCACCGGCTGGCCCGGTCGCTGTTCCTGTACGCGCTGTGCAACGGCTGGATCCGCCCGGAGCGTCCGGTGATCGAGGCGTCCAGCGGCTCGACGGCGGTCTCGGAGGCCTACTTCGCCCGGCTGATCGGTGTCCCCTTTGTGGCCGTGATGGCTCGCGGGACGGTGCAAGCGAAGATCGACCTGATCGAGTTCCACGGGGGCCGATGCCACCTGGTGGACGATCCGGGCGAGGTCTACGGGGCCGCGACCCGGCTGGCACGGGAGACCGGCGGCCACTACATGGACCAGTTCACCTACGCGGAGCGGGCGACGGACTGGCGGGGCAACAACAACATCGCCGAGTCGATCTTCCGGCAGTTGGCGGCGGAACGCCATCCGGTGCCGACCTGGATCGTGGCCACGGCGGGGACGGGCGGGACATCCGCAACACTGGCACGCTATGTCCGCTATGCGCAGGCGACCACCGGCGTCTGCGTGGCGGATCCGGAGAACTCGGCGTTCTTCCCAGGGTGGCGCGACCACAACCCGGCGGCGACCACCGACACCGGCTCCCGCATCGAGGGGATCGGGCGGCAGCGGGTGGAGCCAAGCTTCGTCCCCGGGGCCGTCGACCGGATGATGCGGGTCCCGGACGCCGCGTCGATCGCGAGCGTGCGCGTCCTTGAGAGACTGCTCGGCCGCCGGGCCGGCGCTTCCACCGGGACGGGGTTGTGGGCCGCGTTCCGCATCATCGCGGAGATGCGGGCGCGTGGTGAGCACGGCAGCGTGGTCGGGCTGCTCTGCGATCCCGGTGAACGCTATCTGGAGAAGTACTACGCGGACGCCTGGCTCGCCTCGCAGGGCATCGACATCGCCCCGTACGTGGAGCGCATCGAGCATTTTCTGACCAGCGGGTCGTTGGATCCGGTGCGCCCGGCGGGTGGCATCTGAACGGCGGTTGCGCGCGGGCTCCGCGGGGGACTTCCGGCGTCCGGGCTCTCCCCTGCCGTCACACCCCTGCGGCACCGAGCAGGGCGCCCACCGCGTAGGTCACCGCCATGGCAATGGCGCCGCCAGCCGCGTTGCGGGCTACCGCCGGACGCACCGGGGCGCTGCCGAGCCGCGCGCTGATCCAGCCGCAGCAGACCAGGGCGACGAGCACCGAGACCACCGTGACGGCCAGCCGCCACTCCTGCGGCGGCAGGACGATGGCCAGCAGGGGCAGCAGCGAACCGACGGTGAAGGAGATGAAGCTGGCCCAGGCGGCGTGCCAAGGGTTGGCGAGTTCGTCGGGGTCGATGCCGAGCTCGACGCGAGCGTGGGCGCCGAGGGCATCGCGGGCGGTGAGCTGTTCGGCGACCTCCCGAGCGAGGTCGCGGGAGATGCCGCGGTCCTCCAGCAGTCCGGTGAGTTCGTCCAGCTCGGCTTGCGGAGTGGCGGCGAGTTCTTCCCGTTCGAGGGCGAGGGCGGCCTGTTCGGAGTCGCGTTGGGTGCTCACGGACACGTATTCGCCGGCCGCCATGGACAGCGAGCCGGCCATCAGGCCGGCGAGGCCGGCGGTCAGGAGCGCCGAGCGGGAATCGGTCGCGCCGGCGACGCCGACGACCAGCCCGGCGGTGGAGACGATGCCGTCGTTGGCGCCGAGGACAGCGGCCCGCAGCCAGTTCAACCGGGTGCTCAGCCCTTCGTGGTGGGGCTCGCCGGGGTGCGGCCCCGGGTGGTCCGGCTGTGGGCCGTCACCGCTGTGATCGCTCATGCCTCGAAGGTTCTCACCCCTGCTCCGCCGGTGGGCACACCGGCACCCATGCGGTGGGGCGTGGTCGGTACGGGCATCGGCACGGCAGGACCGAACCCCGGCGCGGGGGGGGTGGCACCGGGGTCCGGGTCTGTGGGCCGGCCCGTGGAGCGGGCGGACCGGCGGGGATGTCAGGCTGCTTCGTAGTCCAGCCCGGTGGCGCGAGCCATCCTCTTGAGGTCGGCCAGGGCGTGCTTCTCGATCTGCCGGATGCGCTCGCGGGTGAGGCCGTGCTCCTTGCCGACCTCGGTGAGCGTGCGCTCGCGGCCGTCCACGATGCCGTAGCGGGCGCGGATGATGGACGCGGTGCGGTCGTCGAGGCGGTCGATCAGGCTGTCGAGTTCCTCACGGCGCAGCATGACCAGGACGGAGTCCTCCGGCGAAGGTGCGGCGCCGTCCTCGACCAGGTCGCCGAACTCGGTCTCACCCTCGGCGTCCACCGACATGTTCAGGGACACCGGGTCGCGGGCCCAGTCAAGGACGTCGGCGACGCGCTCCGGGGTGGAGGACAGCTCGGTCGCGATCTCGGCGGGCTCGGCATCGCGGCCGTGCTCGCGGTTGAACTCGCGCTGGACCCGGCGGATCCGCCCGAGCTCCTCCACGAGGTGCACCGGCAGCCGGATGGTGCGGGACTGGTCGGCGATGGACCTGGTGATGGCCTGCCGGATCCACCAGGTCGCGTACGTGGAGAACTTGAAGCCCTTGGCGTAGTCGAACTTCTCGACGGCTCGTACCAGGCCGGCGTTGCCCTCCTGGATGAGGTCGAGCAGGGGCAGGCCGCTACGCGGGTAGCGACGAGCCACCGCGACGACGAGCCGGAGGTTGGAGCGGATGAAGATGTCCTTGGCGCGCTCCCCGGCGGCCACCAGGGCCTCGAGTTCCTCGCGCGTGACCTCGCCGCCGGCGCCTGCCGGCAGATCCGGGTCCGAGGCGAGGATGCGCTCGGCGTAGACTCCTGCTTCGATGTCCCGGGACAGCTCGACCTCGCGGGCGGCGTCGAGGAGCGGCGTACGCGCGATCTCGTCCAGGTACATGCCGACGAGGTCGCGGTCGGCCACTTCCCCGCCCGCGGCGCGAACGCTGCTGGTCCCGCCTGCGTGACGACGGGCGACGGCACGGGTTGCCATGCGTGCTCCCTTTACGAAGGTGCGGTCGGTCTCGGTCGGACCGGGCATGCGGTCACAACCAACGCCGTGGAACCTGCGGCCGAGCCCCTGGTGTGCGGCTGCCGCTGTTCTTCGGGCTTGCTGTGCGCTTGCCCCATCCGATCGGGATAACGACTGGAATCCGGACACAATTCCCATGTCGTCACCTGTTTTTTATGATCATGCAGTACCCTGTCCGCCACACCGAGAGGCCGCCCCATGCTGGAACGTACGGATGTCCAGGTCAGAGCGGGTACGGAAGGCGACCTTGCGGCGCTCACGGAGATTTACAACCACTACATCCGCGAGACGCCGGTCACTTTCGACATCGACCCCATCACCCCCGACGACCGCCGCCCCTGGCTGCTCTCCCACCCGGAAGACGGCCCCCACCGCCTCTTGGTTGCCCGGTCCGCGCAAGGCGGCCAGGTTGTCGGTTACGCGACGAGCAGCCCGTACCGCCCGAAGGCGGCCTACGCGACGTCGGTGGAGACGAGCATCTACCTCGCACCCGGGGCGGGCGGGCGCGGCATCGGTTCACTGCTCTATGCGGCACTGTTCGAGGCACTCGCCGATGAGGACGTGCACCGCGCGTACGCGGGCGTGACACTGCCGAACGAGGCATCGATACGTATCCACGAGCGCTTCGGCTTCAACCAGGTCGGGATTTTCCAGGAGGTCGGACGGAAGTTCGGCGCCTACCACGACGTGGCTTGGCTGGAGAAGCGGCTGGACTGACCGCCGAGTGCACCTGGGGCCTGGCAGACCCGGACGCCGGGAGGGAGCAAGGGAACGGCGCGGCAATGTACCGAGATATTTGAAACTTCAAGCAGCTGCGGTACCGTCGTTGCATACGCATGAACTTTCAAGGAGGTGCGCCATGACCACAGCAGCCCCCGAGCGCATGCCCGCGCTCTACCTCTCGCACGGCGCCCCACCGCTTGCCGACGACCCCCTGTGGCCCGGCCAGCTTGCCGACTGGGCGGCGGCCCTGCCGCGCCCCAAGGCCGTGCTCGTCATCTCCGCGCACTGGGAGGACGCGCCTCTGGCGATCGGCGCGACGACGACCGTGCCGCTCGTCTACGACTTCTGGGGCTTCCCCGAGCACTACTACCAGGTCACATATCCCGCGCCCGGCGCGCCCGAGCTGGCCGAGGACGTGCGGAAGCTGTTGCGCAGGGCGGGCAGTCCCGTGCAGGACGTGCCCGAGCGCGGCCTGGACCACGGTGCCTATGTGCCGCTGGTGGAGATGTTCCCGGCCGCGGACGTCCCCGTCCTGCAGGTGTCCATGCCGACGCTGGACCCGACAGGCCTGCTGGAGATCGGTCGGCGTCTCGCGCCGCTGCGGGACGAGGGTGTGCTCATCGTCGGCAGTGGCTTCTTCACCCACAATCTCGCCGCCCTGCGCCATGCGGGGCCGCAGCCGCCCGCTTGGTCGGCGGAGTTCGACGACTGGGGCCAGCGGGCGCTGGAGGCGCAGGACATCGACGCGCTGCTGGACTTCGAGCGCACGTCGCCCGCCGGGCGCCTGGCGCACCCGCGCACCGAGCACTTCGCGCCGCTGTTCGTTACGCTCGGCGCCGCCGAGTCCGAACTCGGCAGCCAGCGCAGCATCATCGACGGATTCTGGATGGGGCTGGCAAAACGCTCCGTCCAGTTCGGCTGACCACAAGGACCTTTCCCATGCAGAAACGACGCATCGCGATCGGCGCGGCCGTTCTGGCCGGCGCGGTCGTCCTGGCCGCCTGCGGCTCCGACGACAAGGGCGACGAAAAGGCGCCGTCCAGCGCCGCGAGCAGCACGACCACTGCAGGCACCAGCGACGCGAGCAGCCCGGCGGACACCGACGGCAAGGCGCCCGCATCGTCCGTGGACTGGCCCGCGCCGACCGACGCCGCGACCCGCGTGAAGGCGGCAGGGCTGCCGATGCTGGGTGCCGAGGGGCAGGTACTGCACATCCACAGCCATCTGGACGTGTTCGTCGACGGCAAGGCCGTGACAGTGCCGGCCGACATCGGCATCGACCTCGTCAAGCAGCAGATCAGCCCGCTGCACACGCACGACACGTCGGGCGTCGTGCACATCGAGTCGCCGGTGAAGGCGGACTTCACTCTCGGGCAGTTCATGACCGAGTGGAACGTGCCCTTCGGCAAGGACACCCTCGGCACGTTCAAGTCCGGCGACGGCAAGGAGCTGCACGTGTACGTGAACGGTACCGAGCAGACGGGTGACCCCGCGTCGCTGAAGCTGGGCGCCCATGACGAGATCGCCGTCGTCTACGGCACACCCGCCGAGAAGGTGCAGGTGCCGTCGGAATACGAGTGGCCGGAGGGTTTGTAGGGAGGGTGCAGTGGCGCCGCCCCTGCCCACGGACGCAATGCCGGCGCACGGTCGTACTCTCGTCCATCGATTGTCGATGTGAAGCACGGCAGGCCCCCGCTGTTCCGAGTGAACGGAACGGCGGGGGCCTGCCGTCGGTACGGACGCCGGGCGGTTCGTACCGCCCGGCACCGGGTCAGTGGGCGATGACCGGGATGGCGACGTCCTCCGGGGACTTCTCGCCGTCGATCTGCTCGTGGCCGCCCTGGACACCGGCGTTGATCAGCACGAAGGCCAGCACAGCGGAGAGCACCAGGATGCCCGTCGCCCAGTAGATGGCGACGGAGTAGCCGTGCACCGCGGACTGGTTGACGAACAGCTTGTTCTTCAGGTCCGCCTTCGACGTGATGTGCGAGGAGACCCAGGTCGCCGTGGCGCTGGTGGCCAGCGTGTTCAGCAGCGCGGTGCCGATGGAGCCGCCGACCTGCTGCGAGGTGTTGACCATGGCGGACGCCACACCGGCGTCCTCCGGACGGACCCCGTGCGTGGCCAGGCTCATCGCAGGCATGAAGGCGGTGCCCATGCCGAGGCCCATGAGGACCAGGCCGGGCAGCAGCACCTCCGCGTAGGAGGAGTCGACCTTGATCTGGGCCAGCACGAGCATGCCGAGGGCGGCGACGAGGAAGCCGGGCGCCATCAGCAGCCGGGGGCGGACGCGCAGCATCAGCCGGGTGCCGATCTGCGTGGAGCCGACGACCATGCCGCCGACCATGGGCAGGAAGGCGAAGCCCGACTTGAGGGCGGAGTAGCCCATGACCTGCTGCAGGTAGTAGGTCAGGAAGAGGAACAGGCCGAACATGCCGATGACGGCGAGGCCCAGCGACAGGTACACACCGCCGCGGTTGCGCTCGGTCACCACGCGCAGCGGCAGCAGCGGGGCCGAGACGCGGCTCTCGACGAGCGCGAAGGCGCCCAGGAGGACCACGGAGCCCACGAAGAGGCCGAGGGTCATCCCGGACGTCCAGCCGTCGCTCTCGGCGCGGCTGAAGCCGTACACGAGGGCGACGAGGCCCGCGCTGGCGAGGATCACGCCGGGGATGTCCACCCGGTTGCGGTTGCGGCCCTGCGCGGGCTCGCGGATGACGAGGACCGCGCCGATGACGGCGGCGATGGCGAAGAGGATGTTCACGAACAGCGCCCAGCGCCAGTTGAGGAACTGCGTCAGCACGCCGCCGAGGATCAGACCGACCGCAGCTCCGGCGCCCGCGATGGCACCGTAGATGCCGAAGGCCTTGGCGCGTTCCTTGGCGTCGGTGAACGTGACCGCGAGCAGCGAGAGCGCGGCAGGGGCCAGGAGTGCGCCGAAGACGCCCTGGAGGGTGCGCGCGCCCAGCAGCATCGCCGTGTTGACCGCGGCGCCGCCTATTGCCGAGGCGACGGCGAAGCCGAGCAGGCCGACGATGAAGGTGTTCTTGCGTCCCCACAGGTCGGACACCCGGCCGCCGAAGAGCAGCAGTCCGCCGAAGGCCAGGGTGTACGCGGTGATGACCCACTGCTTGTTGCCGTCGGAGATGCCGAGGTCCTGCTGGGCGGACGGAAGCGCGATGTTCACGACGGTCGAGTCCAGGACGACCATCAGCTGGGCTATGGCGATGAATATGAGCGCTGTCCAGCGCCTCGGATCCGGCTGGGGTGTTTCAGGCATGACTTGGTCTCATTACTTGGTGCGGAGTGACAGAACGTGGGGACGTGCGTCGGCGGTGGCGCCGGGCCGGGGCCGTGCGGAGGATCGGGGTCAGGGATCCCCGCCGGTCTGCTGGTGCCGGGTGCGGCGCTGCGCCGGGAGATGAGCGGACGGCGGCTCGGGCTGCGCGGGCCGGCGGCACATCGGCCCGCCTACGCTATAGCCCGGTTGATGGGCATTGCGAATGGTTTACGACACGCCGGCTTTCAATTCCTTCAGGGTCGCGGCATTTCCCGTAAGGACCGAGCGCGCCGGAGCGCGTAGTCCGTCGAGGAACAGCTGCAGGTGGCGGTGGACGAAGCGGTCGAAGCCCACGCAGCAGACACCCGGCAGCGGCCGGGTGAGCTGTGTCACGGCGACCATCACGTCACCGACGGCGATGTCGGTGCGCAGCAGGCCCGCGTTCTGGGCGCGTTCCAGGATGGCGCTGATCGACCGCTCCATCTGTTCGACCTGACGGACGACCGCGGGGTCCTGGCGGTCGAAGACATCGGTGAGCAGAGGACACAGGGCGCCGATCCGCTCCTGCGCCGCTTCCAGAACGAAACGGCGCAGCGCGGCGAACGCGTCCGGCTCTTCGGCCAGCGCATCCTCGGCGCGTTTCACTGTACGGGCCACCACTGACAGCGTGACCTGACGGACCAGGTCGGCGCGGTCGGTGAAGTGCCGGTACAGCGTGGCGTTGCCCACGCCCGCCCGGCGGGCCACCTCGTCGAGGGCGACGTCCGGACCGAGTTCGACTATCGCTTCGCGAGCGGCGGTGACGATGCGTTCGCGATTGCGGGTGGCGTCGGCGCGCAGGCGCACAGGGCGGGGCCGAGGGGCGGAGTCCACGTCGAGCGGCATGGCGGGCTCCTTCCGGTCTCACGGGCTGCGCTGGTCGTACGGACCGCCGGGGCGCCCCGGCGGCGGAGAGACCACCTCCGTTTGGTGGCCAGCAAGTCAAACGGGGATCCTGTCCCCGGATATTTCGCGCACGCGGCGTGACCTGCACCACAAGCGCTCATCGATGATCGATACGAGCCTCTCGAGAGCGCTGCGACAGCCACACGGCGGCGCATTTCATTGAATCTTCAAGAAACGCTCTACCATGGACCCATGACTTGGCTGACAGAAGAACAGCAGGCGACGTGGCGGGCTTTCCTGCAGGCCACGACGCTGCTGGACGACCACCTCGACCGTCAGCTGCAGCGTGACGCGGGCATCCCGCACATGTATTACGCCCTGCTCAGCACCTTGTCGGAGACTCCCGGCCGCAGCATGCGGATGACCGAGCTGGCAGAGCGGGCCAAGATCACCCGGTCCCGGCTCTCGCACGCCGTCGCCCGGCTGGAGGGTCACGGCTGGGTGCGCCGGGAGGACTGCCCCACCGACCGGCGCGGCCAGGTGTGCGTGCTGACGGACGCCGGCTACGCGGAGCTGGTGCGTACCGCGCCCGGCCATGTCGCCGCCGTGCGCGGCGCGGTCTTCGACCGGCTCACTCCTGAGCAGAGCCGGCAGCTCGGGGAGATCTCGCGGGTCATTGCCGAGGGACTGCACAGCAGCGACGGCGCGGACGTGCCCTGGCTTCGCTGACGGCACCGTCCGCGCCGGCACGTATCAGGTGTGCGGCGTGACGCGGCCCGAGCGGGCGAGCCAGCGGCCCCCGTGGCGGCTGACCTCGATAGGCCGCCCGAAGCAGCGCGTCATCTGCTCGGCGGTGAGCACCTGCTCAGCAGGGCCCGACGTCAGCACGCGGCCCTCCTTCAGCAGCAGGACATTATCGATGGCCGGTGACAGCTCCTCCAGATGGTGGGTGACGGTGATCGTGGTCAGCGACGGCCTGGTGACGGCGAGCCGGTGGAGGGCGTCGATCAGGTCCTCGCGCGACGGCAGGTCAAGGGCGTTGAACGGCTCGTCCAGCAGTAGCAGCGACGGGTCGGCCATCAGCGCCCGCGCCACCAGGATGCGGGCGCGCTGGCCGCCCGAGCAGACGCCGTAAGCGCGCTCCGCGAGCTCCTTGATCTCCAGCTCGGCCAGCAGCTCGCCCGCCCGCTCGCGCACCGCGTCGTCGTACATCCGCCACAGCGGCTGCACGGTGCCGGTGTGGCCGGTCAGCACGACCGCGTGCGCGGTCAGGTCGAGCGGCACCTTCTGCGCCGAGGAGACGAGACCGATGTGGGCGCGCAGTTCGCGCATGTCGACGCGGCCCAGGCGGTGGCCGAGTACGTCGACGGTCCCGGTGGTCGGGTGCATCAGCGCACCGATCAGCCGCAGGATGGTGGTCTTGCCGGCGCCGTTCGCGCCGAGCAGCGCCCAGTGCTGGCCCGCGCGGACCGTCCAGGTGATGTCGTCGAGGATGACCTGGCCGGTCGTGTAGCGGCGCACGCTTACCGCGTCGAGTACGGCGACCGCGTCCGGCTCGGAGCCTGTCACATTGCCTGTCGCGTTGGCTGTCATGACGAAACGGTAGCTGTATACACCAGCTTTACGGGGCGGGTTTCCGCGATGTGGATACACCGCGCATATTGCCGCAGGTCAGGCCGGGGCTGTGGACGGGCTCTCCTCGGCGGTCTCCTCGGCAATACGCGGCGGCCCTGGTCGGAACAGCAGGAAGGTGATGACGAAGCCGAAGGCGAAGAAGCCCGCGGACCACCAGTAGGCGACGGTGTAGCTGTGCAGTTGGGCCTGGGCGACCGCGGCCGGGCTCGGGCGGCGGCCGGAGAGGTAGCTGGTGGCCGCGCTCGTGGCCAGGGTGTTCAGCAGCGAGGTGCCGACCGAGCCGCCGACCTGCTGGCTGGTGTTGACCATTGCCGAGGCGACACCCGCGTCGTGCGTCTTGACACCGGCGGTCGCCAGGTTCATCGCGGTGGCGAAGATCAGCCCGAGGCCCAGGCCCAGCAGGAGCAGCGGTGGCATGACGTGCCCGGCGTACGTGCTGCTGCCGTCCAGTGCCGTCATCCATGCCATGGCACCGCCGGCCAGCAGCATGCCGGTGGGCACGATCGGCCTGGCGCCGAACTTCGGCACCAGCACGTTGGTCGTCGTCACGGACGTGATTACCAGCACCGCCACCATCGGCAGGAAGGCCACGCCCGTCTTCACCGGCGAGTACAGCAGCGTGCGCTGCATGTAGTACGTCAGGAAGAGGAAAACGCCGAACATTCCCGCGCCGGACAGGAACATCGCCACGAACGACGCACCGCGGTCGCGGTCGGCGACGACGCGCATCGGCAGCAGCGGGTGCCTCGCACGCCGCTGCCACCACACGAAGGCTGCCAGGAGGACCACACCGGCCAGCAGGAAGCCCCAGGTGCTGCCGGCGCTCCAGGAGTGCCGTTCGGCGTTGGAGAAGCCGTACACGATGCAGAACAGGCCGCTGGAGACGAGGAGCGTCCCCGGGATGTCGAGGGACGGGCGGTCGGGCGGGGTGCCGGGGGCCAGCAGTCGCGCGCCGCCGATGAAGGCGATGACGGCGAAGATCAGGTTGACGTACAGGCACCAGCGCCAGTCCAGGTACTCGGTGAGCAGGCCGCCGAGGAGCAGCCCGACGGCGGCTCCCGCGCCCGCGATGGCGCCGTAGATGCCGAAGGCCTTGGCGCGCTCCTTGGCGTCGGTGAACGTCGTCGTGAGCAGCGACAGGGCGGCGGGCGCGAGCACGGCCGCGAAGGCGCCCTGGAGGGCGCGTGCCGCCACGAGGATCTCGAAGCTGCCCGCCGCGCCGCCCATGGCCGACGCGCCGGCGAAGCCGACCAGGCCGATCAGGAAGATCCGCTTGCGCCCGACGAGGTCGGCGAGCCGGCCGCCGAACAGCAGCAGGGAGCCGAAGGCGAGGGCGTAGGCGGTGACGACCCACTGGCGGTCGCCGTCGCTGAAGCCGAGGTCCTTCTGGGCGGAGGGCAGTGCGATGGTCACGATCGTGGCGTCCAGGATGACCATCAGCTGAGCGATGCCGATGACGACGAGCACCCACCAGCGGCGGGAGGACTGCTCGTCGGGGACGCCCTGCCCGTGCGGTGATCCCGGGGCGCTCTCCCGGCCCTTGGCGGCCGACGACTCGGAGGAGCTTCGTGCCATGGCGTGGGTCTCCTTTGCGCTTGCGCGCGTCCCCCCGGAATTTCCACGCTAGGTGCAGCTCGGCGACCGCGCCATGCGGGGCGTGGGACCCCGTGCGGGCGTGGGCGGCGGTCCCGGGCGGGTGGGCCCGGGAATCCACCGCGACCGCCATCGGACGACCGTCCCTGGTGGTGATGACGGCCACGCCAGTGGGGTTGCGGCAGCTGCACGACGATGACTAACCGCCGGGGCGGGGCGGATAACGCGCACTCACCCGTTCGGCGTGACCCGATCGGTCCACCGGCGACGCCGGGTCCCGGCGGCGGTCACCCGTGCGGGTGAGCGCGGGCGTGGCCCCGCCACCCGTACGGAGCAGCTGCACGCGCAGGCGGGGCGGCAGGGCCGTTGACTGGCCGGAAGGAACCGCACGGGCCGGGAGTGGCGGGTCGCCCGCGGGACCGGCGAGGGAGTGCGCACATGGCGACGAGCGCGGACGGACCCGGCGGGATCGGCGGACCGGGTGACAGGCCGCTCAGTGCCGACGAGCGCGCGGAGTTGGCGGCGTTGCGAAGGCGCGTGCCCGGACGGCCGTGGTGGCGTACGACCCTGTCCGCGCTGCTCATCACGCTGGCAGCCGTGCTCGCCCCGCTCGGCGCCGTGGCGGTGTGGATCGCCGACGAGATGGCCGACACGGACCGCTATGTGGCGACGGTCGCGCCGCTCGCCCGGCATCCGGATGTCCAGGCCGCGGTGACCGACCGGGTCACGGACGCGGCGATGGCGAAAATCGATATCGATTCGCTGCTGTCGCGCGTGGCGCCGAGCGACCGCCTGCGGCTGGAGCGGGCGCTCGGTGGCCTGCAGGGGCCCATCACCAGCGGGATCCGGGACTTCGTCCGGCAGACGGTGGCGAACTTCGTCGCGAGCGACGCCTTCGCCCGCACCTGGGAGCAGCTGAACCGGCAGGCGCACGCGGCCTTCACCGGCGCCTTGACCGGGAGCGGCGACACTGCGGTGCGGGTGCAGGGGGACGCGGTGGTGCTGGACCTGGAGCCGGTGGTGGCGCAGGTGAAGCAGCGGCTGCTGGACCGCGGGCTGAGTGTGGCGTCGGTGATCCCCGAGGTGCGGACCGACTACACGCTGGTGAAGTCGAAGGACGTGCAGCGGGCGCAGACAGGATTCCGGGTGCTGCAAGTCGCGGGGAACTGGCTGCCGGTGGTCACCGTGGTGCTGGCGGCCGCGGGCGTGCTGCTCGCCGCGCACCGGCGGCGGGCCCTGGTGGCGGCCGCGCTGGGTGTGGCCGCGGGCGTGGCGGTGCTCGGCATCGGACTGTCGATCTTCCGGATCGTCTATCTGGATCATCTGCCTGCCGACACGAACCAGGCGGCGGCCGGTGCGGTCTACGACCAGATGACCCGATTCCTGCGGATGACCGTGCGTATGGTGGTCGTCCTGGGGGTGCTGGTCGCCGTCGGGGCGTGGCTGAGCGGTGCCGGGCGGTGGGCGACGCGGGTGAGGAGCGCGTGGGAGACGGGGATCGGCGCGGTACGGCAGGCGGTGGGGCCGTCGACGACCGGGCCCGTGGGGCCGTGGGTGCACCGCTACCGGCACGCGCTGCGGTGGGTGGTCGTCGTGGGGGCGGGGCTGGCGGTGTTGCTGTGGTCCTACCCGACGGGTCTGGTCGTCTTCTGGATCGCGCTCGTCGCGGTGGGTGTGCTGGCCGTCGTCGAATTCCTCGACGAGGGGGCTCCGGGCAGCGGGAGTCGGGACGGTGCCGCGGGGGTGAGTTCGGCGTAGCCGCGTACGCGCGGCTCACCCCGCGGAGCCCGACACCAATCGCGCGGCGTCAATCGTTCGACGCCCGTCGCCCGTCGCCCGTCGCCCGTCGGTAATCGATCGGCGATAACCGGCCAGCGTCAATCGTCCGGAGTCAGCGCCGCGAGTTGCTGGGCGAACGGGGTGAACGTCTCGTCGGGGGACGGCGGGCGCGGGGCCGGGGCGCCTGCCAAATACCGGGAGAGTTCGGCAGCGGCGCGGGCGACGCGGAGGGCAAGGGGGTCGTCGCCCGCGGTGTTCGCAGCGCCTGCGGTGCCCCAGTCCTCCGTCGCCGCGTACACCGCGGTGGGCATGACGACCGCGCGCAGGTACGAGAACAGCGGCCGCAGGGCGTGCTCAAGGACCAGGGAGTGGCGCGCGGTGCCGCCGGTCGCCGCGATCAGCACCGGGGTGCCGACGAGCGCGTCCTTGTCGATGACATCGAAAAAGGACTTGAACAGCCCGCTGTAGGACCCGGTGAAGACCGGCGTGACGGCGATCAGCCCGTCGGCGGACGTCACGGCCTCCACGGCGTCGCGCAGCCGCGGCCCGGGGAAGCCGGTGACCATGTTCTGGGCGATCTCGTTCGCCAGATCGCGCAGCTCGACGACCCGCACGTCCAATTCCGGCCCCGGGCCGGTGCCCGCGCTCTCGGCGACGTGCTGCCGGGTCGCGGCCGCCAGCCGGTCGGCGAGCAGCCGGGTGGAGGACGGTCGACCGAGGCCGGCGGTGATCACCACGAGGTGCCTGGTCATGCGCTCACCTCCGCGTTGTCGTGGGTGTTACGGCTGTCGTCGCTGTCGCGGTCGGCCGCACTGCGGGCGACGAGCGCCTGGTGGGTGGGTCCGTCCGGCACGTCGGCCGGGCGGCCCGCAGCGAACTCGCGCCGCAGCACCGGGACGACCTCCTCGCCGAGGGTGTCGAGCTGCTCCAGCACCGTCTTCAGCGGGAGACCCGCGTGGTCCATCAGGAACAGCTGCCGCTGATAATCGCCGAACGATTCCCGGAAGGCGAGCGTCTTGTCGATGACCTCCTGCGGCGACCCGACGGTCAGCGGCGTCTGGTCGGTGAACTCCTCCAGCGACGGCCCGTGGCCGTATACCGGGGCGTTGTCGAAGTAGGGGCGGAATTCGCGTACCGCGTCCTGGGAGTTCTTCCGCATGAACACCTGGCCGCCCAGGCCGACGATCGCCTGTTCCGGGGTTCCGTGGCCGTAGTGCGCCCAGCGCTCGCGGTAGAGGCCGATGAGGCGCTTGAAGTGCTCCTTGGGCCAGAAGATGTTGTTGGCGAAGAAGCCGTCACCGTAGTAGGCGGCCTGCTCGGCGATCTCCGGGCTGCGGATGGAGCCGTGCCACACGAACGGCGGGACGCCGTCCAGCGGGCGCGGGGTGGAGGTGAAGGACTGCAGCGGGGTGCGGAACTTGCCGGCCCAGTCGACGACGTCCTCGCGCCACAGCTTGTGCAGCAGCGCGTAGTTCTCGACGGCAAGCGGTATGCCCTGGCGGATGTCCTTGCCGAACCACGGGTAGACCGGGCCGGTGTTGCCGCGGCCCAGCATCAGGTCGACGCGGCCGTCGGCGAGGTGCTGGAGCATCGCGAAGTCCTCGGCGATCTTGACCGGGTCGTTCGTGGTGATGAGGGTCGTCGACGTGGACAGGATCAGACGATCGGTCCGCGCGGCGATGTAGCCGAGCATGGTGGTCGGCGACGACGGCACGAACGGCGGGTTGTGGTGCTCGCCGGTCGCGAAGACGTCGAGCCCGACCTCTTCGGCCTTCTGCGCGATGGCGACCATCGCCTTGATCCGCTCGTGCTCGCTCGGCGTCCGCCCGTTCGTCGGGTCCGTGGTGACGTCGCCGACCGTGAAGATCCCGAACTGCATATCGTCCACCGTCCCATTGGTTGATGTTTCAACCACAGGAACGGACGACCTTCCGTGACTATTCCCGCCCTGCTCAGTGCCCCGCGGGCGGGTCCGCGTCACCCGGCGCCGTCTCGGTGGAAGGCGTGCCGTGACCGGGCGGCTGCACGCCGTGGTAGGTGATCGAGCCCGCCAAGATCACGGCCTCGTGATACACGCCGCCGTGCATCGTGTTCGCCGTGTAGTACGTGGTGGCGCCCGTCGACTGAGGCTCGGGAGCCAGCTCGGCCAGCATGCGGCGCAGCTCGTCCGCCGCAGCCGGATCCGCCTGGAGCGTCCGCCGCAGCCGCAGCCGCCACTCGGCCCGTACGTCGTCCTCGACACCCGCGTCCCGGGCCTGGCGCGCCTCGGCCAGCTCACCGCGGGAACGCTCCAGGTCGGCGCTCACCGCCTCCTCCGCGCCTTCCGCGCCGCCCCGCGCGAGGAACCGCGCCAGCCGCGCCCTGACCTGCGCCCAGGCGTCCGAGGCCATCAGCCCCACCACCGTTGTCGCGCCGGACGCCGCGAGCCCCGCCAACTCCGCCTCCATGCCGCCCCCTTCGTCTCACCCGAACGGCCTCTGTCGCCCGCCTCCTCATCCACGGTAGGGCCGGGACGCCGACCGCGTCCCGCAGTGCGGCGTACCTGGCGGTGACCACCCCGTCCTGCCTCATCCGCTAACCTGTCCTGGGCCGCCTCCGGCGGTCTCCATCACGCTCCATCCCGCCCCAGTAGCTCAGGGGATAGAGCACGGCTCTCCTAAAGCCGGTGTCGCAGGTTCGAATCCTGCCTGGGGCACAGCCTGTCAGCGGGACGGACGCGGTATCGGGCCAGGTCAGGGGCACTCCCCCGGGCCTGGCCCCTCGCGTTTTCCTGGAAGCTGCCGGCATCGATGGGCGTCTTCCGGGGCCTGTGGCGCGCGGGCCGTCCCCGATCCGGCCCCGAAACGATCACCGCGGGCGAACAGGTCAACCTCCGCGTGGGCGCCGCGTAGCCTGGGGGCGGCCGGACGGTGCGGGTGATGCGGGGCGAGGTGCGGGGACGTGGCGCGCAGGGCAGGGCGCAGGCCTCCGGCGTCGCCGCTGCCGCAGCGGGAGGGCGTGGACCCCGTACGGCTGCGGCTGCCGGGTGACGGGGCGGGCGCGGGTGGCTGGGCGACCGTACGCGAGCATCTGCTCGGGCGGTACGGGCCCGTGCTGGGCGCCGAGCGGGTCGAGGAGATGTGCGCCGCGGGGGAATTCGTCACCGTCGACGGGCCGGTGCTGGCGTCGACCCCGTACGTGCCGGGCGGCTGGGTGTGGTTCCACCGTGAGCCGCCGGCCGAGCCGGAGATGCCGTATCCGGTCGGGGTCGTCCACCGCGACGAGCACACCGTCGTCGCCGACAAGCCGCACTTCCTGGCCACCACGCCGCGCGGCCGGCATGTCGCACAGACGGCGCTGACCCGGCTGCGGCGCGATCTCGGCCTGCCCCACCTCACGCCCGCGCACCGGCTCGACCGGCTCACGGCGGGCCTGGTCCTCTTCGTCGTACGGCCCGAGGACCGCGGCGCGTACCAGACGCTCTTCCGTGACCGGCGCGTGCGCAAGGAATACGAGGCCGTGGCCGCCTACGACCCGGCGGTGCGGCTGCCGTGCGTCCTGCGCAGCCGGATCGTCAAGGAGCGCGGGCGGATGGCCGCCGAGGAGCGCGCGGACGGCCCGCCGAACGCCGAGACCCGCGTCGAGCTGCTCGACCGGCGCGGCGGCCTGGGCCGCTACCGGCTGCTGCCCGCGACGGGCCGCACCCATCAGTTGCGGCTGCACATGAGCGGCCTGGGGCTGCCGCTGCTGGGCGACCCGCTCTATCCGCGGCTGCTGCCGGAGGCCGCCGACGACGACTGGTCGAGGCCGCTGCAACTGCTGGCCCGGGCACTGGAATTCACCGATCCGCTGACGGGGCGGGAGGTGCGTTTCGAGAGCGCGCGGCGGCTCGCCGCCTGGCCGGACGGCGCGGAGGCTGCCGGCGGCGCGGGAGCTTGAACGGGATGGTGCGTCAGGCGCCCGAGGCCGGGGGCACCGGGTGGAGCAGCGCGAAGAACGCTCCCTCCGGGTCCCTGAGCAGGGCGAGCCGGCCCACGCCCGGCATGTCCGTGCCCGGCATCAGGACGGCGGCGTGGCGCTCGGCGGCTTTCGCCACCGTCGCGTCGACGTCGTCCACCGAGAAATACGGCTGCCAGTAGCTCGTGCCCTCCGGGAGCAGGCCCGCGCCGAGTTGCATGATGCCGCTGTGCGAGCCCTCCTGGCCGCCGCCGCTCCTGGACGCGATCACGTACGAGCCCGCGTCGCCGGGCAGCGGCACCTCCTCATAATCCCAGGCCAGGACCGAGCCGTAGAACTCCTTCGCCCTTGCCGCGTCCGTCGTGTAGAGCTCCGTCCAGCACAGGGCGTGCGCTCCGACCCGGTCAAGGCCGGGGGTCGTGCCCGGCTCCCACACGGCGAACTCGGCGCCGCTCGGGTCGGTGCAGCCCGCGAGCCGCCCGTGTCCGGCGACCGGCATGGGCGGGAAGCGGACGCTGCCGCCGGCCTGTTCGACGGCCTTCGTCGTCGCGTCGGCGTCGGCCGTGTGGAAATAGACCGTCCACGCAGGGCGGGCGTCCGGGTCCTGGAGCGGGCCGAGGGCGGCGACCGTCTCGCTCCCGAACGTGAACATGCCGTATCCCCCCGCTTCCGGCCCCGCTGGGCCGAACTGCCAGCCGAGCAGCTCGCCGTAGAAGGCGGCGGCCGCCGGGACGTCGCGGCTGCCCAGGTCGACCCAGTTGGGCGCGCCGGGGACGTAGTCGTTGGTGAGCATGCTGGACCTCCGTGTGCGCTGTGCCACAGGGCCGCGCGGACGGGCCGCCGGGCCGGGCGATCTGCCGGATTTGGACGCTGTGTCCTCTCTCACACTCAGCATGGCAGCAGGCACTGACAATCCGTCACCCCGCGCCGGGCGGACGGTACTCGCCGCTGGTCAGCGCCGCACGGAGGGGGCTTTTCCGTCCCGCTCGGGCGTGCGGGGGCCGCCACGCGCAGCGGCTTTTCCGGTTCGGGATTGTCAGTGGGTCCGTCTAGGGTGGTTCGCATGTACGGGGGAAGTCTCGATCAGGCGAACGCAGCGCTCCGGGCCTATGTCCAGGAGCACGGCGACCGGCCGTGGACGGCCGAGGAGCTCGCGGAGCTGGCGCGGTTGCGCGCCCGCTGGACCGCTGCCGCGCGCGGCGCGCGGGTCGAGATACGCACGGTGTCCGGGCAGGTCATGGGCGCCGCGGTGATGACCGCGGCGTAATCCGGCGGCAGCTGCCCGTTCCGGAATGCCCCGGCCCGGGGGCCGAGGCACCGGTCCTGGTGGGGCGTCAGACGGTGGCGTGCACCGGCGCGATGGCGTGCGGGGGGCGCACGGAGTCGCTTCCGGGCGCGGGTTCCGCGGTGTCCGCGCCGAGGGCGACGATCCGGTTGCCGGCGTCGACGTGCACGACCGCGGGCCGCAGCGTACGGGCCTCGGCGTTGTCGACCTGGGCGTAGCTGATGAGGATCACCAGGTCGCCGGGGTGGACGAGGTGGGCCGCCGCGCCGTTGATGCCGATGACGCCGGAGCCGCGCTCACCCTCGATGACGTACGTCTCCAGGCGGGCGCCGTTGGTGATGTCGACGATGTGCACGAGTTCGCCGGGCAGCAGGTCCGCGGCGTCCATCAGATCGGCGTCGACCGTCACGGAGCCCACGTAGTGCAGGTCGGCCTGGGTCACGGTCGCGCGGTGGATCTTGGACTTGAACATGGTGCGCAGCACGGTGCCGCCTCCTGAGGTGGGTAGGTCGCGTCCCTGCCGGGGTACGCGCCGACCCGACCAGGGTAGAGCCCCCGTCCCGGATCCGGTGGGGGTGGTGGCGGGAGTGCGCAAGATCTCAGGGCGGGCCGGCGCCCTGGGGCGGTTCGGCCGGGCGGCTAGGCAGGTCCGGCGCCGGAGGGGACGGGAGGCAGCGGGTCGGTGCGCTCGCTCGGCCGGGGAGTGGCGGGGAGCTGGGCGTAGAGGGCGGCGAGGGCCGCGTTCAGGTGGTGGACGGGCGGGGCGGTGACGGGGCGGGGCGGTTCGGCCTCGGGGCGGTGGCCGAGGCGGCGGCGAACATGGCCCAGGTTGCGGGCGGTCAGGCCGAGGTGGGGGCGGGCGGCGGCGAGCGCCTCCGGGGGCAGCGCCGCGAGGGCGCGGGCCTCGTGGACGCAGGCCGCCAGGGCGTCCGCCCAGTCCGCGGCGTGCGGCGCGGGGCGGTGCGCCGGGCGGACCGGCAGCGCGGGGTGGGCGAGGCGGGTGCGGAGGGCGCGGTGGGCCCGCGCGGAGGCCGCCGCGTCGCCGAGGTCGCGGGCGGCGCGGTCGGCGGTGCGGGCCAGCGTGCGCAGGGCGGCGGGCTGCGGGTCGGGCTCGCGGGCGGCGGCGAGCAGGTCCTGGAGGGCCTGGAGCGCGCGGGCGGCCCTCCCCCGCATCACCGTCTCCGTGCGGAGCGGCAGCACGAAATACGCGGCGAGGACGCCGCAGGCCGAGCCGAGCAGGATGCCTTCCGGGCGCTGGAGCAGCAGGGCGGCGGTGTCGTGCTCGCCGTTGAGCGAGTAGAGGACGGCGAGCAGGCTCGTCACGCAGAACGCCCAGACCGCGTAGTTCACGTCGCGCAGCCACACGCCGACGAAGAGGCAGCAGAAGATCACCGCCAGGGCGGCGGGCGGTGTCGCCGCCACCAGGTGGGCGGCGAGCGTACCGGTCACCGCCCCGGCAATTGCGCCGCCGATGCGCAGGGCGCTGCGGTGCACCACGTCGCCGCGGGCGCGGGCCGCGCTGCACACCACGAAGGCGGTGATCACCGTCCAGGTCCAGTGGTGCGGGAAGACCAGATGCCCGGCGGCGAAGGCGAGCGCCATCGCGGCGGCGAGCTGGGCGGTCAGGCGCGTCTGGGGCTGCGGGCTTTTGCGGGCCGACCCCGGGCGAGGGGCGCGAGGTGGTGGGGGTGCGGGCAGTTCGCGGGCCCGGGTCGCGCGGACTGCTGCCGCCGCGGCGACGACGCCCGCCGCCGCGGTTTCCGCCGGGCCCTCCGTCGCCGTTCCCGGGGGCCGGGTCCGTGCGGCGGACCGCCCGCCGGGCAGGAGGCGGGTGAGGGGGTGCCCCGACGCCGGGCGCGGATGGAGGTCGGCGGGGCCCGCCGCGCCGGGCGGCTGCGCGGGTCGGGAGGTGGTGGCCAGCACTTCGGCGTGGAGGACCGCGGTGGCCAGGGCGGCGAAGGACGGTGACGCGGGGGTGGCGGCGGCGAGGCGGTCCTCGGTCGTCAGGGCCGCACGGTGGAGGGCGCGGGCGGCGCGGGCGCGGGCCGCCGCGGACGGGGGGAGGTCCTGGAGGCGGCGGGCTGCGCGCAGGACGTCGAGGGCCGCGGTCGCGGCCTCACGGGCGGGGCGGGCCGGGAGCGCCGCCTGGGAGAGCAGCACACAGGCGACGGCGAGCGCGCCCGCCGCGGCGGCCCACCACGGGGCGGCCGCCTCGGCGGCACTGGGCGGGATCGGGACGACGAGAATCGCGATGACCGGGCCCAGGGCGAGCCGGCCGAGGGCGCGGACCGTGCCGCCGAAACGCATCAGGTAGCGGGCCGCGGTGACCGCGGCGACGTACATTGCCGCGCCGAGCCATGCGTGGTGCAGCATGAAGCGGCCGATGGCGGCCGCGAGCAGGCCGACAACGGGGACGTGCACCAGGGCGGTGAGGCGATGCGCGAGGCTGGTCCTGTGCAGCGAGCGGGAGAGCATGACGGCCACGACGGTCGCGATCACCACGAGCGCGCCGGGCAGGTCCTCGGCCGCGCATATGGCCGCGGAGATCAGCAGCGCGGCGAGGGCCGCGAGAATCGTGCGGGCGGCGGCGTGCAGCCGTACCCGTCCGGGGTCGAGCAGGCGCAGCCGGTCCAGCACGCGATTACCCCTTGTCGATCATCGATTATTACGCGCAGCGTCCTAGTTTTCGACCGTCGGCTATCGATTGCTGGTCGCCCATCAGGCCATCACTCCCTCAGATAGTACGCCGAGCTTACGAAAGCAGCCCATGTTTCCTCCGCCACCCGACGACCCCGCCGCCGATCTGCGCCGGGCCGTCAACCGGCTCGGTCGCCGGATGCGCGCCGAGCGACCGCCGGACGCCATGCCCAGCGGGCGGCTCGGCGTACTCGCCCAGCTCTACCGGGCGGGGCCGTCGACGCCCGGCGCGGTGGCGGCGGCGCTGCACGTGCAGCCGCAGTCGCTCACCCGCACGCTCGCCGCGCTCGCGCGGGACGGGATGGTGAGCCGCAGCCGGGCCGCGGGTGACGGGCGCAGCCAGGTGGTGGCGCTGACCGAGCGCGGGTACACGGCGATGGCGCGCGACGTCGCCGTCATGGACACCTGGCTGCGTGCGCGTATCGATACCGAACTGAACGCCACCGAGCGGGAGGTGCTGCGGCTCGCCGCCGCGCTGCTGGACCGACTGGCCGCGGACGAGGACGAGGACGAGGACGAGGCTGGGGAAGGCGGCGGGTGACCGGCGACGGGAGGCTGGGCGAATACCCCCCAGGGGTGTTCGCCAAATACCCCTAGGGGGTATATCCTCGGGAGAGCGGGGACGGAACGAGCCGTCCCGCACGCACCCGACGAGGAGCACAGCATGAGCCAGGCGGTCTACACGGTGTCCGGCATGACCTGCGGCCACTGCGAATCCGCGGTCACCCGCGAGGTCACCACGATCCCCGGTGTCACGTCCGTCAAGGCGGTCGCCTCGACCGGACTGGTGACGGTCGACTCCGACCAGCCGGTCGACGACGCGGCCGTGCGGGCGGCCGTGGACGAGGCGGGTTACGAGCTGGTCGGCCGGGCCTGACACCACCAGGGGGAGTGAGGGGAGCGAAGCGGTGACGACGACGAACGGCAGCGACGTGCGGCAGCCGGCCGCCGGCGACTGGGTCGAGCTGGAGATCGGCGGCATGACGTGCGCGTCCTGCGCGGCCAGGGTCGAGAAGAAGCTCAACCGGATGGACGGCGTGACGGCGACCGTCAACTACGCGACCGAGAAGGCGAAGGTCGGCTTCCAGGGCCCCGTCGCCGTCGCGGACCTGATCGCGACCGTCGAGGCCACCGGCTACACCGCCGCGCTCCCCCCGCCCCCCGCTCCCCCGGCGGCCGACCCGCAGGACCCGCGCAAGGGCGAGGACGGGCAGGCGCAGGGCGGTGAGCTGACCGCGCTGCGTCAGCGCCTGCTCACCGCCGTCGTGCTCGCCGTCCCGGTGATCGTGATGGCGATGGTGCCCGCGGCGCAGTTCGACAACTGGCAATGGCTGTCGCTCACACTCGCCGCGCCCGTCGTCGTCTACGCCGGCTGGCCCTTCCACCGCGCCGCCTGGACGAACCTGCGGCACGGCGCCGCGACCATGGACACCCTGGTGTCGGTGGGCACGCTCGCCGCCTTCGGCTGGTCGCTGTGGGCGCTCCTCCTCGGCGACGCCGGGATGGCCGGTATGACCGACACCTTCCGCCTCACAATCTCCCGGCAGGACAGCGGCAGCCAGATCTACCTGGAGGCGGCCTCCGGCGTCACCGCCTTCATCCTCGCCGGCCGCTACTTCGAGGCCCGCGCGAAGCGGCGCGCCGGAGCCGCGCTGCGGGCGCTGCTCGAACTGGGCGCCAAGGACGTGGCGGTGCTGCGCGACGGCGCCGAGGTACGGGTGCCGATCGGCGAGCTGGCCGTGGGCGACCGCTTCGTCGTACGCCCCGGCGAGAAGATCGCCACCGACGGGCTGGTGCGCGAGGGCACGTCGGCCGTGGACGCATCGATGCTCACCGGCGAGTCGGTGCCCGTCGAGGTCGGGCCGGGCGACCGCGTGGCGGGGGCGACCGTCAACGCGGGCGGCCGGCTGGTCGTCGAGGCGACCCGGGTCGGCGCCGACACCCAGCTCGCCCGGATGGCCCGCCTGGTCGAGGACGCGCAGAACGGCAAGGCGGCGGCGCAGCGGCTCGCCGACCGTATCTCCGCGGTCTTCGTGCCCGCCGTGATCCTGCTCGCGCTCGGCACGCTCGGGGTGTGGCTCGCGCTCGGCGAAGGGCCGCAGGCGGCGTTCACCGCGGCGGTCGCGGTGCTGATCATCGCGTGCCCCTGCGCGCTCGGCCTGGCGACGCCCACCGCGCTGCTGGTCGGCACCGGGCGCGGCGCGCAGCTCGGCATCCTCATCAAGGGGCCCGAGGTGCTGGAGTCCACGCGGGCCGTGGACACGGTGGTGCTGGACAAGACCGGGACGGTCACGACGGGTTCGATGACGCTGCGGTCCGTGCTGGTCGCCGAGGGCGTCGAGGAGCGGGACGCGCTGCGGTACGCCGGTGCGCTGGAGCACGCCTCCGAGCACCCCGTCGCCCGGGCGATCGCCGCGGGCGCGGCGGCACGGGCCGGCGTACTGCCCGCCGTCGACGGCTTCCGCAACCTGCCCGGCCTCGGCGTGGAGGGCACCGTCGACGGCCGCACCGTCCTTGCCGGGCGCGAACGGCTGCTCACCGAGCGGGGCATGCCGCTGCCGGAGGAGCTGGTACGCGCCAAGGCCGCGGCGGAGGCGGACGGCGGCACGGCCGTCGCCGTCGCCTGGGACGGCCGCGCGCAGGCGGTCCTCGTGGTCGCGGACGCCGTCAAGGACGGCAGCGAGGAGGCCGTACGGCGGCTGCGCGGCCTCGGGCTGCGGCCCATCCTGCTCACCGGCGACAACGCCGCCGTCGCGGCCGCCGTCGCCGCGCAGGTCGGCATCGCGGCGCAGGACGTCCACGCGGAGGTGCTCCCCGAGGACAAGGTCGCCGTCGTCCGCGCCCTCCAGGCCGAGGGCCGTACGGTCGCGATGGTCGGCGACGGCGTCAACGACGCGGCGGCGCTCGCGCAGGCGGACCTCGGCCTCGCGATGGGCACGGGCACGGACGCGGCGATCGAGGCGGGCGACCTCACGCTCGTACGGGGCGACCTCAGGGTGGCCGCCGACGCGATCCGCCTCGCCCGCCGCACGCTGCGGACGATCCGCTCCAACCTCTTCTGGGCCTTCGCCTACAACGTGGCCGCCCTGCCGCTGGCCGCGGCGGGACTGCTCAACCCGATGATCGCCGGGGCCGCCATGGCCTTCTCGTCGGTCTTCGTGGTGGCGAACAGCCTGCGGCTGCGGGCGTTCACCCCGCGCTGACCCGGCCGGCGCGGTTCCCCCGCGCGGCAATGTGCCACGGCGTGGCAATGTACCGAGTCTTCGTACATGCGTTCGGGAAAAATGAAAGGATGGGGAGATGGGACATGTGCGGCGGGCGCGGGTATATGCGGGGGCTCATGACGTCATGGACGTGGTGCGGGGCCTCGTGGCCCTGCACGCGACGGATCCGGCCACCGTCTACCTGAGCGTCGCCGCACGCACGGCCGACCCCGCCGGTGCGGTCGCCGGGCTGGACGCGGCGCTCTACGGCGAGCCGCCCGCCCTCACGCGGATGCTCGCGATGCGGCGCACGATGTTCGTCGTCGACCGGGAATTCGCCCCGCAGGTGTACGCGGCCGCCGGGCGCCGGGTCACCGTCAAGATGCGCAAGGACCTGCTCGCCTTCCTCGCCGAGGGCGGCGGCTGGGACGCCGCGTGGCTCACGGACCTGGAGGCCGAGGTCGTCGCCGCCCTCGCCGCGCACCCCGACAGCAGCGGCGCGGAACTCTCCCGGCTCGTGCCGCGGTTGCGCGAGCAGGTGGTCGTCGCCCGCGGCAAGCCGTACGAGGCGACGCAGAACATCGCCAGCCGCGTCATCCGCACGATGGCCGCCGAAGGGCGCATCGAACGGCGGCGGCCCGCGGGATCGTGGATCAGCGGGCAATTCCGCTGGGCCAACGCCGAGCCCCTGCCCGAGGTCCCCGAGGAGCCCGCGCGGGCCGCGCTCGCCCGTGCCTGGCTCGCCGCGTACGGGCCCGGCACCGAGGCCGACCTCAAGTGGTGGACGGGCTGGGGGCTCGGGGAGACCCGCAAGGCGCTCGCCGCTGTCGGGGCGGAGGCGGTCGTCCTGGACGACGGCGCCACCGGGTACGTCCTCCCGGACGCGGGTCCGGATCCCGCCGACGAGGGCGGGGCCGTCCTGCTGCCCGCCCTCGACCCGCTCGCCATGGCCTGGCGGGACCGGGGATGGTTCCTGCCCGACGGGCACGAGCAGCTCTTCGACCGCACCGGGAACATCGGGCCCACCGTCTGGTGGGGCGGCGAGGTCGTCGGCGGCTGGGCCCAGCGTGCCGACGGGGCGCTTGCCTGGCGGTTGCTCGCCGACCGCGGGGCGGAGGCGGAAGGGGCCGTCGAGCGGGCCGCTGCGCGGCTGGCCGCGTTCCTGGGCGCCGTACGCGTGACGCCGCGCTTCCGTACGCCGCTCGAACGCGAACTTTCCGCGTAGGCGGGGCGTTACTTGGCGGCTTTCCCGCCGCGGGGGTACCCGCGCCTAGCGGCGCGGGGTTTGCCCACCCGCACCACCCGTGCGAGTCAGATGTCGTCTGACGGTTCCCCTGTGGGGCTCCACCACCATCGGCGGCGAACCCGCCGTACAACCCACCCGACCCCACCACCACCGCGCGGCCAGCCCCCGACGGGGGAAGGTCGCGCGGTGCGGTGCAGGCGGCTCAGAAGTGCGTGAGCTTTGAGCCGAAGGACGGGGACGTCAGGTCGGACTGGAGGAGGGCCGGGACCTTCGTGGCGTCGGGGCCCGAGCCGATCGTGAGGGTGCCCACCGTCGTGCCGGCCTTCGCGCTGTGCGGGAGGCCGCCCGGGAGGGGGGTGAGGGTCACGGGGGTGTGGAGGCCGGGCCAGCCGGGCGCGGTGAGGTCGGCCCCGGCGACGACCGGCGTGGAGCCGCCCAGTCCGTCGTCGACGCTGCCCACGACCTCGCCCTTCTTCACGACGGTCGCTGACGTCAACCCGCCCTGGACGGACTCGATGAGCTGCTGGCTGCGCGCCAGCGCCGTGTTGAGGCTGTCGTTGACGGTGACGCCGCCGTGCTGCTGGAGCACGACGCCCAGGATCAGCTGCTGCTTGCCGCCGACGGTCTTGTGCGCCGCCCACATCAGCGCGCCGCCCGCGGGGGTGCTGGAGCCGGTCTTGATGCCGACGACACCGGGCTTCACCAGGTCGTTGTTGTTGTTGTAGATCGTGCCGACGCCGGGGATCGTGACGTTGGCGAGGGCGACGACCGACCGGAAGGCCTCGTTCTTCATGACCTCGCGCGCCAGCTTGAGCTGGTCGACGGCCGTGCTGACGGTGGTCTCCTCGAAGCCGCTCGCACCGGTGTACGTGGTGTGGTCCATGCCGAGCGACTTCGCCGTCGAGGTCATCTTCGCGACGAAGGCCTCCTGCGTACCGGCGTCCCAACGCGCCAGCAGGCGGGCGATGTTGTTGCCGGACGGCACCAGGAGCAGCTGCAGCATCTGCCGCTCGGTGAACTGCTGGCCCTCCGTGACGTGCACGGTCGACTGGTTCGCGGAGGTGGACTCCTCGGCGGCCTGCTTGTCGACGGGGATCTTCGGGCCGTTCTGCGAGGCACCGTTGATCGGGTGGTCGCGCAGCACGATGTACGCCGTCATCACCTTGGTGAGGCTGGCGATCGGCACGGGGTTCTGCGCGCCGTGCACACCGAGCGAGCCGACGCCCTCGACCTCGGCGACGGACTGGCCCTCCGCGGGCCACGGCATCGTCGTCGGCAGGGCGGTGCCCGGGAAGGCGTACGAGGACGCGGTGGTCGTCCTCAGGGCGGGCGTCGGCAGCGGGCGTACCGCCTGGACGATCACGAAGACCACCGCGAGCAGCACCACGACCGGGGTCCAGATCTTGAACCGGCGGCGGACGCTGCGCATCAGCGTGGGCTTGGGCGGCGGGGTGTTGGTCAGCGCGGCGAGCAGCTTCAGCGGCGTGGAGCCGGTGTGGCCGGATCCGGGCGGCAGGACCTGGGGCGCCTGCATGACCCTGGTGCCGTCCGGGCCCAGGGAATCTTCGGCGCCGGGGTCGGCACCGTCCGGCGACGCGGCGGGCGGCAGCGGTACGGACGCGGGCGCGGATGCGGATGCGGATGCGGATGCCGCAGCCGTGGGGGCCGCGGCGGCAGGGCGCTCGGCGGGCAGGTCCGACACCAGGGGCCGGAGCAGCGACCTGCGCACTTCCGCGCGGTGCACGCCGGTGTCCTCGGGCTCGGGGGCGTCCTCGGGCTCCGGTGCGGCGTCCTCGGCGGCCTCGGGCCCTTCCGCGTCCGCGGGCCCCTTGCCCGCGGGCACCTCGTCGGCAGGCTCCTCCGCGGCCTCGGGCTCAGCGGCCTCGGCGGCGCCCGCGCCCGCAGCACCCTCGCCCGCAGCCCCCTCACCGGAAGCCCGCGCGCCCTCCCCCGCGGCCCCCGCAAGCTCACCCTCTCGGGCGGCGGCCGGACGAGCGCCCGCTTCGTCCACCGGAGTGCGCTCCGGCGCGTCCGGCGGGGTGGCCGGCGGGGCGTCCTGCGGGGCTTCGGGGTCGGCCGGCGGGGTCTCGGACCCCGCCTCCTGAGTTGAACGTTCACTCACCTCAGCCGCATCAGCAGCCTCCTCCGCCTCATCAGCCCCAGGCGCAGGATCACGATTTGGTTCCGTTTTCGACGGCTCCCCGGCCCCCGCAGAAGGGACGGAAGGGACCTCGGGAGTAAGGGCGGCGTGAGCGGTGTCCAGAACGGCTACCTCACCCGGCGTATCCGCGCCGGAGTCCGCGCTGGACGCGGTGACGGCGCGCGGCCCGGCGTCGGAGGCGGGCAGTTGGGGCGAATCGGCGCCGGGCGCGGAGCCGCCCGCGGCGGGCGCGGCGTCCGGCCCGGCGGGCGCCGAGCCCGCCACAGCAGCCTCACGCGCCCCAGCAGGCGTCCCGAACACCGCCAGCCTCGGATCCACGGCCTGCGACGCGGCCGCCTCCCCCGACATTTCGTGCTGCTTCTCCCTGCCGGGGGACTCGCCCGCCACGCAGACCTCCTCCACACATCGTCCCGGACGCCCGGCGGCGCCCCGGCCCTTCACGACCCACTCATGCCATGGTCCCCGCGACCGGCCCACGACCCGTCTGCGACACCACCGCCGCCCCCGTAGACGAGGACGACATACCAGCCGGTTCCCGCAGATATGGAAAAGGCGCTCTCGACAGGCCGGTGTGAGAGGCGTCACCCTGTCATTCATCCACGCGGGGAGGCATGGATGGGCAAGAGCCGCAGAACAATTCCGGAAGAGCTGTTGCTGCTCGCCCTGGACCCGACGACCGGGACCACGGCGCAGCCGCAATCACTCGACCTCGGCCTCGCCGGAGCGCAGCTCGTCGAGCTGGCTCTGGCCGGACGGATAGCCCCTGACGGGGATCGTATCGCCGTGGTGCACCCACGGCCGACTGGAGATCCGACTCTGGACTCCGCGCTGGAACTGCTGCGCCGTCGTGGCAGCCCGGTGCGGGCGGTCCACTGGATCGGCGGGCCCCGGCTGGGGCTGCGCCAGACGTATCTCGTGCACCTGGAGCGGTGCGGCATGGTGCACGCCGTACCGGGCCAGATGTGCGGGGTGCTGCCGACGACTCGCTACCAGGCGACCGACAGCGCCGTCAGCCGGGACATCAGAGCCCGGCTGGACAGTGCGATCCGCACCGGCGTGCCGCCGGACCCGCGGACCGCGGCGCTCGCCGCGCTCGCCCACTCGGTGGGGCTCGGCAAGCACCTGTATCCGGGCAACGAGGGCCGGTCCTCGCGATCGCGCCTGCGGGACCTGATCAGATACGACCCGATGGGCGGCCTCGTCGCGCACGCCGTGATGGACGTGCAGAACGGCGTGGCCGCGCAGCCCAAGCGGCCGGCCGCTCAGGAACGGCGGGCGGTCGGACACGGTTCGATGGCCAGGGCCGGGGCCCGCTGAGGCCCAGCGCCCAGCGGCACCGCGCACGGCCGGCACACGGCAGTACATGCGGTACGAGCGGTACATGCGACATGTGCAGGAGATGCGGTACATGCGGTACGTACGGTACGCAGAGACGCACGAACGGCGGGACGCACCGCGCGCCGCCGGGCGTCCCCGCTCCACCGAGCACGTCCGTTCCACCGGGTCCACCGGGCACCTCCGTTCCACGCAGCAGGACTCCACCGGCACGGCAGCACCGCAACCACCAGCAAGGCGGCAGGACCGCACGCAAGGCCCACGCAACACGTAACGACGCAGGGCAGGCCGTGGTGCCCGACGGCAGGGACCGGGCACCACGGATTTCCGGCAGCCACCGGAAGGCCGGTGGGAGCGGTGGCGCCGGGAGCCGCCCGCGGTGAGATCCCCCACCGGGAGCCGCAGTGCCGCGCGGGGTGTCGGGAGCCGGACAGTTGTCCGGTCCCGGTGCCCCGCGCGGCATGTTTTACGCCTTTTGCGGGGCGTGCACGGACGATTCGCGCGCCCCGGCGCAAGGGCCGGGCAAGCTTGTTACGACCATTCGCCAGCGCGGTGATGACCGCTAGTGGCAGGCTGCTGACCATCAGTACGGATCAGCGTGGAGGTGCAGTTCCTGTGGTCGCCAACGTCAACCCCACCGTCAGGCGCCGCCGGTTGGGATCGGAGCTGCGCAAGCTCCGCGAGGAGAAGGGGATGACGGCCGAGGAGGTCGCGGCCCGGCTCCTGGTCTCCCAGTCCAAGATCAGCCGCTTGGAGAACGGACGCCGCAGCATCAGCCAGCGCGACGTCCGGGATCTGTGCGGGGTCTACGGCGTGGACGACATGCGGATCGTCGAGTCGCTCATGCAGATGGCCAAGGAGTCGCGCCAGCAGGGCTGGTGGCACGCCTTCGGCGACATCCCGTACAGCGTGTACATCGGCCTGGAGACGGAGGCGGCGAGCCTGCGCGTCTTCGAACCCCAGGTGGTGCCGGGGCTGCTCCAGACCAAGGAGTACGCGACGGCGGTCATCTCCGGGAATCTGCCGGAGGCCAGCCCGGAGCAGGTCGAGAAGCGGGTCAGCGTCCGGATGCGGCGGCAGGAGCGGATCACCGACGCCGACGGGCCGCTGCGCATGTGGGCGGTCGTGGACGAGGCGGCGCTGTGGCGCAAGGTCGGCGACGCGCAGACCATGCACCAGCAGCTGGAACACCTGGTGGAGCTGAGCAACCTGCCGCACGTGACCGTGCAGGTGCTGCCGTTCGAGGTGGGCGCGCACCCGGGCCTGAGCGGGCAGTTCGCGGTGCTGGAGTTCACCGACGCGACGGACGCCACCGTGGTGTACCTGGAGGGCGTCAACAGCGATCTGTACCTGGAGAAGGACACCGACGTGCAGGCGTACAGCGTCATGTACGAGCACCTGCGGGCGCAGGCGCTGAGCGCGGAGGCCACCCGGCAGTTCATCCGCGACGCGGCCCAGCGGTACGCCTGACGGAGCACCTTGACACGGTAGAGAGAAATGTAAAAGCGCGCACCATACAGATCGGGTCGTACAACCGGCAAGGGTTGTAGGCGATTTACCACCTGGTCGAGTGAACGCCCCTCGGGGTTGGTGATGTTGGCGGGTAGCGTCGAGCGCAGTCAGGCGGTGGTGCACACCTCCGTTCCGCGGCCCGCCGTGGAGCGGAACACACCCCGCCGCCGTCACCAGCACAGACCGGAGCAGAGATGGCAATCAAGCTGGGCAGCACTCCCGAGTGGCGGAAGTCCTCGCGGTCCACCGGCAACGGTGCCTGCGTGGAGGTCAAGTCCCCGGCGGTCGCGGCCGTCGTGGTCCGCGACTCCAAGGACCCGCAGGGCCCCGTCCTCACCTTCTCCCCCGAGGCGTGGTCCGGATTCGTCGCCGACGTGGACCACGGCGCTTTCGACCTGCGCTGAGCCCTCGGGCACGGCACCACGATCCACCGCACCATCGATCCACAGCACCACCGACAGAGCCCTCTCGACCGGCCGCCGTCCTGGCCGAGAGGGCTCGCTGCTGTTTCCGGGGCCGGGAGGGGTCGGGAGGGGCCGGGAGGGGCCGGGGGACGCGCGGGGAGGCCGGGAGGAGCCGGGCAGGGGCCACCGGGGGCCGCAGGACCGGGGGTTCCGGGAAAATACCTGCGCATTACACGGACTGTTTGTAGGCTGCCGCCCATGACGACGACCGCCGCTCCCCTGCCCCCACTGGCCGCGCGCGCACGGGATGTCGGCGCCTCGCCGGTACGCGAGATCCTGGCGCTCACCGCCCGGCCCGAGGTCATCTCCTTCGCCGGCGGTCTGCCCGCCCCCGAGCTCTTCGACGCCGAGGGGCTGCGCGCGGCCTTCGACGCGGTCATTGCCGAGCAGCCGCGTACGGCCCTGCAATATGCCACGACGGAGGGCGACCCGGCCCTGCGGGCGGCCGTGGCGGGGCGGCTGGCGGCGCGCGGGCTGCCGACCGGGCCCGAGGACCTGCTGGTGACCGCGGGCTCGCAGCAGGGGCTCGCGCTGCTGGCGACGACGCTGCTGGAGCCGGGCGACGTCGTCCTGGTGGAGAATCCGACGTATCTCGCGGCGCTGCAGTCCTTCGGCTTCGCGGGCGCCCGGGTGGTGCCGGTGCCGACCGACGAGGACGGTGTGCTGCCGGACGCGCTGGAGGAGCTGGTGCTGCGCGAGCGGCCGAAACTGCTCTACCTGATACCGGACTTCCAGAACCCGACCGGTCGGACCATGCCCGCCGCGCGCCGCCTCGCCGTCGCGGAGGTCGCCGGCCGGCACGGGCTGTGGATCGCCGAGGACGACCCGTACGGCGAGCTGCGCTACGAAGGCGCGCGCGGGCGGTGGATCGCCGCGCACGAGGCCGCGGCGGACCGCACGGTGCTGCTGGGCAGCTTTTCCAAGGTCATGGCGCCCGGCATGCGGCTGGGCTGGATGCGGGCCCCGGAGGCGCTCCGGCGCGCCTGCGTGATCGCCAAGCAGGCGGCCGACCTGCACACGTCGGGCGTCGACCAGGCCGCCGCCGCCCGCTACCTGGCCGACCACGACCTGGACGCGCATGTGGCCCGGGTGTGCGGCGCCTACCGGGAGCGGCGCGACGCGCTGCTGGCCGGGCTCCCCGGGGCGCTGCCGGAGGGCAGCCGGTGGAACCGCCCCGAGGGCGGCATGTTCGTGTGGGTGCGGCTGCCGGACGGCTTCGACGCGACGGAGCGGCTGCGCACGGCGATCACGTACGACGTGGCCTATGTGCCGGGCGCGCCCTTCTTCGCCGCCGCGCCAGACCCGGCGACGCTGCGGATGTCCTTCACCACGCACACACCCGAGGAGATCGCCGAGGGGCTGCGCAGGCTGGCGCCCGCCTTCGGCTGACCTTCCCCGTCAGGCGCGCCCGACCCCCTTCCCGTGCCGTACGGGACCCGCTCCCGTACGGCGGTCCGGTCCTGCCCGCGTCCAGCGAAGTGCCCGCTCATGGTGGGTTGGCGGTCATGAGCATCACAATGCCCCCGAAGGTAAAGAGGACGTAAAATCGTTCGACTTGCTGACCTGGATTCAGACTCATGAACGTCAGATCCCTTGACCACCCCTCCGGGCAAGGGTTCAATCCCCGGAAGTCCCCACTCCCGCACGGGGGCGACCCGCCCGGCTGAGCGTCGCAGCGAAGTGCGCCCCCGTTCACAAGGCGGACCCCCTGGAGGGGACTTATGAACAGTCTCGACTGGACCGTGCTCATCGCCTACTTCGGCGTGATGATCGCGATCGGCGTGTGGTCGCACAAGCGTGTCGGCGACGTCAGCGACTACTTCACGGCCGGCGGCAAGATGCCGTGGTGGCTGTCCGGCATCTCGCACCACATGTCGGGCTACAGCGCCGTGATGTTCACCGGATACGCGGGCATCTCCTACCAGTACGGCATCACCTCCTACGTCACCTGGGCGCTGCCTATTGCCATCGGCGTGGCAATAGGCGCGAAGACGTTCGCTCCCCGGCTGAACCGGCTGCGGGCCAGGCTGCACGTCTCCTCGCCTCTGGAATACCTCAAGAACCGCTACAACCTGACGACGCAGCAGGCGCTCGCCTGGTCCGGCGTGCTGCTCAAGATCGTGGACGTCGGCGCCAAGTGGGCCGCCATCGCAACGCTGCTGTCCGTCTTCACCGGTGTGACCATCACCCAGGGCATCGTCATCACCGGTGCGATCACCGCCGTCTACTGCACGGTGGGCGGACTGTGGGCGGACGCGCTCACCGAGCTGGGCCAGTTCGTCATCCAGCTCGTCGCCGGGCTCGCGATGCTCGTCGCCGCGCTGCACAAGCTCGGCGGGATCAGCAGCATCTGGAACGTCTGGGACGAGCCCGCGCTGCACCACCACAACCACCCCACCGCCGGGCCCTACACCACCGTCTTCCTGATCTCCTACCTCTTCATCAAGACGTTCGAGTACAACGGCGGCATGTGGAACCAGGCGCAGCGGTACATGGCCACGTCGTCGCCGCGCGAGGCCACCCGCGGGGCCGCGCTCTCGGCGGCGCTGTGGTTCGTGTGGCCCGTCGTGCTGTTCTTCCCGATGTGGATCTCGCCGCTGCTGGTGCACGCCAAGAAGCCGGACGGCTCCGACTCCTACGGGCTGCTGGCGCAGGACCTGCTGCCGCACGGGCTGCTCGGGCTCATCGTCGTCGGCTTCTTCTCGCACACCATGGCCATGTGCTCGTCCGACGCGAACGCCATCGCCGCGGTCGTCACACGGGACATCGCACCCGCCTTCTCGCAGCGGGCCCGCGCGTGGACCGCCCGGGTCGGGCTCATCGCGGCGCGCATCACCACGCTGGCCTTCCTCGGACTCAGCATGGCCGTCGCCACGCAGGTCAACTCGCCGACGTTCAAGGACATCATCACGGTCGTGATCAAGTGGGTCGCCGGACTCATGGGGCCGATCGCGATCCCGTTCATGCTGGGGCTGCTGCCGCGCTTCCGGAAGTCCGGCCCGACGGCCGCCCTCAGCAGCTGGGCGCTCGGCCTGTTCGCCTTCTACCTCGTCAACTACCCGATCAACGACGCGGTCTCCGGGGGCGTGAACCTGGAATACCAGATCGCGCTGCCGCTCGCGGTGTCGCTGGTGCTGTACGTCGTCGTGGGGTGGATCAGGCCCGAGGAGACCGACGAGCGCAACGCCCTGATCGCCACGATCAACTCCCGCGAGCTGGACGAGGTGGAGGAGGGCGCGCCCTCGGGCTCCGGCCCTGGCTCCGGACCGGAGGAGGGTCCGTTGCGTCCGGCTCCCGCGGAGTAGCCCTCCGCGGGCGGGAGGCCCGCCGTACGGTCAGGCCGCCGGGTAGCGGTCGAGCCAGGCGGGGCTCGCGCCGGAGGGGCCGTGGAGGGCGGGGGCCTGGGTCATCTCCATCGCGAAGTCGTCCGCGAGCTGGAGGATCGTCGCGCGGCCCTCCAGCTCCGCGATCCACGCGGGCGGCAGCGCGGTCTCGCCGTGCTGGACGCCGAGCAGGTTGCCGCAGACCGAGCCGGTGGAGTCGCTGTCGCCGGAGTGGTTGACGGCGAGCAGCAGCCCGTGCCGGACGTCCTCGGCGACCAGCGCGCAGTAGACGCCGATCGCGAGCGCCTCCTCCGCCGTCCAGCCCTCGCCGAGGGCCTCGACGCGCTGCGGGGAGGGCATCCCCTGCCGCACGGCGCCCAGCGCGCTCTGCAGGGCGTCGGTGGTCTCCTGGTGGCCGGGGCGGGCGCCGAGCAGCGCCAGCGCGTGCTGGACGGAGCCGTCGAGGGCCTCGCCGCGCGCGAGGCCGTGGACGATGACGGCGAAGGCGCCCGCGGCGAGCTGCCCGGTGGGGTGGCCGTGGGTCTGCGCGGCGCATTCCACCGCGAGCTGGAAGACGAGCTGCGGCTCCCACCCGACGAGCAGGCCGAAGGGAGCCGAGCGCATGACCGTGCCGCAGCCCTTGGAGCCGGGGTTCTTGGGGGCCTCCATGCTGCCCATCACATCGTCGGACAGGCCGCTCAGGCACGCGTTGCCGGGCGCCCTGCGCGCGTAGAGCCACTCCTCGCGGGCGAGCCAGCCCGCGTCCTTGCGGCGCTCGTCGGGGCCCCACTCGCTCTGCGTGGCCGCCCAGCGGCGGTAGGCGCGGTGGACGTCGGTGGGCGGGTGCCAGGCGCCGGTGTCGCGGCGCACCTGCGCCCGTATCAGGCCCTCGACGGTGAAGAGCGTCATCTGGGTGTCGTCGGTGACCGCGCCGCGCCGCCCGTAGGCGGGCACGTAGTCCACGACGCCGTCCGGGCCGTGCGCGGCCTGGATCGCCTCCAGGGACTCGAACTCGATACCCGCGCCCAGGGCGTCGCCGATGGCCCCGCCGAGCAGGCACCCGCGGACGCGGCTGCGGAAGTCCTGCTGCTGGGCGCGTCCCCAGACTGCGTTCACTGCGGTCCCCTTCGGTCTGCCCCCGATCCTTGCCGTGCTGGCCCTGCACGATAGCCGACGTACCCAGGAGCGGGAGGGGCGCGAGGGGTAGGTGAGGGGTTGTCCCGGAAGGGGTGGCTCCGGCGGGATGGCGCGGAATCTCCCGGGTGCGCTCCGGCGCGCGCGGGGCACGCCGCAGCTAGTGCTCGCGGGGCGCCGCGTCCAGGACCCGCGGGACGGGGACGTACGGGCCCAGGTCGTCGGCCCACTGGCGGACGGCGGCGGGGTCGGCGAGCAGCGCGTCCAGGTCGGCGGCGGCCAGTTCGCGGTGGCCCAGCTCCAGGTGCGCGACCGCGCGCAGCATGAGGTGGCCGATGTCGGGCGTGGCCGCGTCGGCCAGGCACGCCTCGGCGTCGGCGAGGGCGTCCGCGGGGCGGCCGAGGCTCAGCAGCACCATCGCCCGGTATTCGCGGGCGAGGGCGCTCGCGGGGTCGGCCCCGACCGCGGCGTCCAGCTCCGCGAGCGCCTCCGCGGGCCGGCCGGTGCGCATGAGGGCGCCGCCGAGCTGGGTGCGGACGTACGGGGCGCGCGGGTGGCCGGGTTCGGCGGCCAGGGCGGCGGCGTAGTCGGGAACGGCCCCGGCCGGGTCGCCCACCGTCCAGCGGGTGTCGCCGCGCCCGGTGTGCAGCAGGAAGCCGCGCATGCCGAGCTGTTCGGCGCGGTCGTAGTCGGCGAGCGCGTCGTACGGCCGCCCCGCCTGCCGCCGGGCCCAGGCCCGTACGGCGTGCACGGCGGCACGCCGCTCGCGGTCCAGTGCGCCGCGCTCCAGGATCACCGTCAGCGCCCGCGCCGCGAGGCCCGTGTCGGAGGCCCCCGCGTCCGCGCCGTGCCCGTACGCCCCCGCGTACACCTCGCCCAGCGCGGCGGCCCAGCGGGCGAGGGCCGGGGCCTCGGTGTCCTCGGCGGCGTCGGTGAGCATCCGGACCCAGCGGCGGGCGGTCCCGGGGCCCGCGGTGCAGGCGCGGGCGAGGTCCATGAGGGTGTCGGGGAGCGCGGCGCGCGGGTCGGCGCACAGGCCGTGGTAGACCTCGTGCAGCCGCTGGGCGCGCCAGGCCTCGTCGGCCCACAACTCGCCGACGCCGCGGCCGCGCTCCTCGCGGGCGCGCCAGCCGCCGTAGGCCGCGGCCAGCCGCTCGTGCTGCTCGCGCCAGCGCTGCGGGGAGCGGGTGCGGCGCAGCCGGAGCATCTGGGCGCGCACGACGTCGTGGTAGCGGGCCCGGCCGCCGTGCTCGGTGACGAACGGCAGCCCGCGCAGCCAGTCGTAGCGGCCGGCGGCCTGGGGCGCGTCCGCGGCGACGGCCGTGCGGTAGACGTCCTCGTCCAGCTCCAGCGGCAGCGCGGCGGCCAGCACCGCGGCGCGGCCGTCCGGGTCGGGCTCCCAGGCCAGGAAGCGTTCGACGGCGGTGTCGGCGGGGTCGCCGACGGCGTCGGGGTGGCCGGGGCGGCTCGCGGCGAGGGCGCCGACCAGCACCGGCAGCCCGTCGGTGAGCCGCAGCACTGCCGCGACGACGGCCTCGTCCGTGACGCCCCGGGCGGCGAGCAGCTGCCGCGACTCGTCCTCCGTGAAGGGCGCGAGCGGCAGGGCGGCGACGAGGTCCAGGTGGTCGGCCCACACGGCGGGGTCGGGGGCGCGCTGCCCGGCGAGGGTGACGACGACGGTCGCGGGCAGCGCGCCGTACCGCCCCTCGACGAACAGGTCGCGCACCCAGCGGTCCAGGACCGGCCCGGTGCGCTCGTAGGTGTCGAAGAAGAGGGTGAGCCAGGGCGCGTGGGCCGCGGCGGCGGCGAGGTCGGCGGTGAAGACCGGGCTCAGGACGGCGACCGGGTCGAGGACGAGCCGAAGCTCCCGCTCGTCGCGGAAGCGGGCGCCGAGCAGGCCGCGTAACCGGTCGACGCCCTGCGCGACCTGCGCCGGGTCCATCGCCCCGGCCAGGGCCCCCATGCCGGGCAGCAGGCCGAGCCCGGCGAGGCCCGCGTGCGCGGCCAGCGTGCCCGTGACGGAGGGGCCCGCGTCGCCCGCGGCCAGCGACTCGGCCTCCTGGCGCAACTGCCGGTGCAGGGCCAGCAGTTTGCCGGTGGCCTTGAGCGGGCGGCCCTGCGCGGCGAGCGCGGCGCAGACCGCGTCCATGGCGGCGGGCACGGTCATGGCCGTCTCGTCGACGGTCGCGGTCAGCGCCCCGCGCTCGCGGGCGGCGCGCTCCCACCGCTCCAGCAGCGTGGTCTTGCCGACGCCCCCGGGGCCGTGGACGTGGAAGAGGAAGGTGTGCGCGGGGTCGGCGGGACCGGTGCCGAGATTGCCGGTGAAGGCGGCCATCTCGGCGTGCCGTCCGACGAAGGCACCCCGGCGGCGGCGCGCCAGCTGCTCCTGCAGCGACAGCGGCTCGCCCTCGCCCGCCATGCCCGGCTCCCTCCCGCGTCCGGGCCCGCGCGCACGGGGAGCGGCCGCGTCGTCGGCGGTCGGCGGCGCCCGTCGGGGCGCGCCCTCGTCAGTCGCCCAGCACGGGCAGCAGTTCGGGCAGGTGGCCGTCGGAGGCGGCTCCGGCCGCGATGCGCTCGGCGGGCACTTCACCGTACAGCGTGCCGCGCTGCCGGGCGGGGCGCCCGGCCGCCGCGGCGATGGCGGTCAGGTCGCGGATGGAGCGGTAGGAGCCGTAACCGGAGCCCGCCATACGGGAGATGGTCTCCTCCATGAGGGTGCCGCCCAGGTCGTTGGCACCCGAACGGAGCATCTCGGCCGCACCGTCCGCACCGAGTTTGACCCAGCTGGTCTGGATGTTGGTGATGTGCGGGTGCAGCAGCAGCCGGGCCATCGCGGTGACCGCCCGGTTGTCGCGGGCGGTGGGGCCGGGGCGGGCGATGCCGGCCAGGTAGACGGGCGCGTTGGTGTGGATGAACGGCAGCGTCACGAACTCGGTGAAGCCGCCCGTGCGCTGCTGGATCTCGGCGAGCAGCCGCAGGTGGCCGAGCCAGTGGTGGGGCTGGTCCACGTGCCCGTACATCATCGTGGAGGACGAGCGGATGCCCAGCTCGTGGGCGGTGCTGACGACCTCGATCCAGGTCGCGGTGGGCAGTTTGCCCTTGGTGAGGACCCAGCGGACCTCGTCGTCGAGGATCTCGGCGGCGGTGCCGGGGATGGAGTCCAGACCCGCCTCCTTCGCGGCGGTCAGCCACTCGCGGATCGGCATGCCCGTGCGCGTCGCGCCGTTGACGACCTCCATCGGCGAGAAGGCGTGCAGATGGATGCCGGGGACGCGGGCCTTCACGGCGCGCGCGATGTCGAAGTAGGCCGTGCCGGGCAGATCCGGGTGGATGCCGCCCTGCATGCAGACCTCGGTCGCGCCGACCTGCCACGCCTGCTCGACCCGGTCGGCGACCTGGTCCAGGGAGAGGGTGTAGGCGTCGGCGTCGGTGCGGCGCTGCGCGAAGGCGCAGAAGCGGCAGCCGGTGTAACACACGTTGGTGAAGTTGATGTTGCGGGTGACGACGTACGTGACGTCGTCGCCGACGGTGTCGCGACGCAGGTCGTCCGCGATGCGGCACAGCGCGTCCAGGGCCGGTCCCTCGGCGTGCAGCAGGGCGAGGGCCTGGGCGTCGGTGAGCTTCGTCGGGTCGTCGGCGGCGGTGGACAGCGCGGCGCGCACGTCGGCGTCGACCCGGTCGGGGACGAGGCCGGGGGCGGCCTGCTCGCGCAGCTCGGCCCAGTCGCCGTAGACCTCGTCGAAGTCGTCGCGGCGGTCGCTCGTGCGGCCCTCGGTGTCGATGGTGCGGTGCAGGTCGGTACGCCCGCCCGCGGCGGGGAAGGCGTCGTCCGGCTCCTGCCAGGGGCGGCCCTCGACGGCGGCGTCCTCGCGGGCCAGGCCCGTCTGCGGGTCGGCGAGCGCGGTGACGTGCGGGAGCAGCCGCGGATCGAGCCAGGGTTCGCCGCGGCGGACGAACTCCGGGTAGATGGTGAGGCGTTCGCGCAGCTCGAAGCCCGCCTCCCGGGTGCGGGCGGCGAGGTCGTCGATGTGCGGCCAGGGCCGCTCGGGGTTGACGTGGTCGGGGGTCAGCGGGGAGACGCCGCCCCAGTCGTCGATGCCGGCCGCGATGAAGCGGGCGTACTCGCCGTCGACCAGGTTCGGCGGGGCCTGGATGCGGGCGGCGGGGCCCAGGACGACGCGGGCGACCGCGATGGCCGCGGCCAGCTCCTCCAGCTCGGCGTCCGGCATGCCGCGCATCGCCGTGTCCGGCTTGGCGCGGAAGTTCTGGACGATGACCTCCTGCACGCCGTGGTAGCGGCGGGCGGTGCGGCGGATCGCGAACAGCGAGTCGGCGCGCTCCTCGTACGTCTCGCCGATGCCGATGAGGATGCCGGTGGTGAAGGGCACGTTGGAGCGCCCGGCGTCCTCCAGGACGCGCAGCCGCACGGCCGGTTCCTTGTCGGGCGAGCCGAAGTGCGGGCCGCCGCGCTCGGACCACAGGCGCGTCGCGGTCGTCTCCAGCATCATGCCCATGGAGGGCGCGACGGGCTTGAGCCGCTGCAGATCCGTCCAGCTCAGCACCCCGGGGTTGAGGTGCGGCAGCAGGCCGGTCTCCTCCAGCACGCGGATCGCCATGGCGCGGACGTACGCGAGCGTGTCGTCGTAGCCGTGCGCGTCCAGCCACTCGCGGGCCTCGGGCCAGCGCTCCTCGGGGCGGTCGCCGAGCGTGAACAGTGCTTCCTTGCAGCCCATTTCGGCGCCGCGGCGGGCGATGTCCAGGACCTCGTCCGGCGAGAGGTACATGCCGTGCCCCTCGCGCCGCAGCTTGCCGGGCACGGTGACGAAGGTGCAGTAGTGGCAGGTGTCCCGGCACAGCCGTGTGAGCGGTATGAACACCTTGCGGGAGTACGTGACGACGCCGGGCCGGCCCGCTTCCGCGAGCCCCGCGTCCCGGACGCGGGCGGCCGTCGCCGACAGCCGCTCCAGGTCTGCGCCGCGCGCCTGGAGCAGTACGGCGGCCTCCCCGGCGTCCAGGGCGACCCCCTGCTCCGCGCGGTGCAGGGCGCGGCGCATCGCGCTCGCGGTGGGTGGCGGCGCGCTGGCGGTGGGCGACGTCGGACTCATCCCCCGAGCATAGGTCGCCCCACCGACAACGGGCGGACGCGTCACCCGGAGGTGTTGTCGGCATTCTCACCCGCCCCGGAGGGTCACGGCGGGAATAGCCGCGGAGGCGGCGCATACGCCGAGGCGGCGGACGGCTGGGCAGTACGCGGGGGTTGGTGGGCGGCGGCGCGATGCGCGTGTCGCGGGCGAACGGCTCGGCAATACGCCGGGGGTGACGGACGGCTCGGCAATACGCCGGGCGCGGCGAACGGCTCGGCAGTATGCCCGGGCGCGGCGGGCGGCCGCGCAATTGCCGGGGCGCGTCGGGACGCGCCTTGCGCCGCGGTACGTGTCCGGTCCGCGAAGATCGTCCTGGTGCGCCGGGGGAGGGCCGTGGCGCGCGGGAAGAACGGGAAGGCGGGAGCAACTGCCGTGTCCACGCCCCACTCCGGGTCCGGGCCGGGCGACGGGCCCTCAGGCCGGTCCGGCGCGCCCGCGCCCGCCGGCGCGTCCGCCGCGTCCCCCGCTTCCCCGTCCCGCTTCCAGCGGTCCGAGACGGCGCGGGCCGAGGCCTTCAGCGACGGCGTCTTCTCCATCGCCGCGACGATCCTGGTGATCGGCCTGGTCACGCCGGCGCACCCGCCGGGCGGCCTGGCGCACGCGCTCGGCCGCCGATGGCCCGCGTATGTCGGCTACGTGGCGTCCTTCAGCTACATCGCGGTGATCTGGCTCAACCACCACCAGGCCTTCGTCCGCGTCCGGATGATGAACCGCGGCCTGCACGCGGCCAATCTGCTCGTCCTGTTCACGACGGCCTCGCTCGCCTTCCCCACCGGCGTGCTGGCCGACGCGGTGCAGGCGGACGTGTCCGGCGCGGACGCGAAAACGGCCGTCGCGCTCTATGCCGGGATCGCCGCGGGCCTGTGCCTGAGCTGGGTCGCCCTCTACCACCGGCTGTACCGCTGTCCCGGGCTCCTGGAGCGGGGTGTGGAGCCCGGCTACGTCCGCCAGGGCATCGTCCGCTCGGTCATCGGCGCGCTCGTCTACTGCCTGGCCGGGGCGCTGGGCTGGCTGGTGAGCCCGCTGATCGCCCTCGTCGGTTTCGCCCTGCTGCCCGCCTTCTACTTCGCGACGAGCGAGGGCATGCCGCGCGCGGCCGCCGCGGCGCACTCCACGTAACCGGCGCGGGTGACCGGCGCTCAGCCCTTGCAGGGCCCGTCGGTGACGGAGCCCCTGCCGGTCGCCTCCAGCGGGACGGTGGCGCACACCTGCTTGCGGCTGTGCTCGTCGGTCACCGTCACATGCCCGTTCCCGGCGAAGGAGTTGCTCAGCTCCACGGTGTAACCGGGCTGGTCGGCCGGGACGTAGTTGCTCGTCAGCACGGCCTCCCGCGGGAAGGTGGTGCACGCCGGCGGCGCCCATGTGTAGCCCCCGCCGGGCTCGGAGCTGTCGGGGTAGAAGAAGGTGGGCGGGGGGCTGGAGGTGTCGCAGCCCTGGGCTGCCTGCACCGCGTCGTCGATGACGTGCTGCCCGGCGTTGCGCAGGCCGTCGCCCTGGTGCCGGGTCTGGACGACGTGCAGGAGCAGCCCGAGGGCGCCCATCACGCACAGCGTCGTACCGAGCCCGATCAGCCAGCTCCGCAGCGAGCCGTCGCGCTGCGGCCCGCCGCCCTTCGTCCCGTCGCCGCCGGACGGCGCCCCGTCACCGCCGGACGCGAGCGCGCTCAGCCCCGCGGCGAGCGCCCCGACCACGAGCAGGGCCGCGGCGACCCCGACCGGGAACGGGCCCGTCGGATGCGCTCCCTGAGGCGGTAACGGCTGTGCGAGCACCATCGGCGAAGCCCCGTCCTGTCCGCGTGGAGGCCCTGCGCGCCTCCCCCGCTCACTCGGACGTCAATCGATGCAGAACTCGTTCCCTTCGATGTCCTGCATCGGCTGGCACGACTCGTTGTACTCGTCGGCGACCAGCAGCTCCAGCCGGGTGGCGCCGAGCGCGATCAGCCGCACGGCCTCCGCCTCCAGCGCGGCGAGCCGTTCCTCGCCCACCAGCCCGGTGCCGACGCGTACGTCGAGATGCACCCGGTTCTTGACGACCTTGCCCTCGGGCACCCGCTGGAAGTACAGCCGCGGCCCCACTCCGGTGGGGTCCTGGCACGCGAACCCGGCGCCCTGCCGGTCGGGCGGCAGCGTCTGCTCGTAATCCGCCCAGCTGTCGAACCCCTCGGGCGCGGGCGGCACCACATACCCCAGCACCTCGCACCAGAAACGCGCCACCCGCTCGGGGTCGGCGCAGTCGAAGGTGACCTGGACTTTTCTGATCGTTGCCATCGGCGCACCCTAACAGCGAGGCCGCGGGCGTACCGCCCCATTTCCGCCCGGCCCGGACCCCGCCCGGCCCGGACCCCGCCCCGCTCAGACCCCGCCCCGCTCAGACCTCGTCCAGCCACAGCACGATGCCCGTCAGGTCGTTGAGCACCGCCGCCACGCCCGCCCGTACCGACGCGGCGCACCGCTCCGGGGTGAAGGAGGCCGGGTCGTACGTCGAGGACATGCCCAGGCCCTCGCCCCGGAAGGACGCGCCGGACCAGTCCACCGCCGTGACGTTCGCGGTCGGCTCGGCCAACTCCGCTCCCACCACCAGGAATTGCTGGGCCAGGTGGTTGGGGGTCACGGTGGCCAGCGGGTCGATCAGGTCGTTGCCGGCGCTGACGATCAGGTCGGGGTGCATGTCCATGGCCTCGGTGACGGCGGCCAGCAGACCGGGCCCGTCGTCCGCGGTCACCGTCCGCAGCGCGACATCGCTCTCGGCCGCCCAGTCCCTGACCGCCTTGACCAGGGCCGTCGTCGGGCGGTCGGTGCCGGCCGTGAGCAGCACGACCCGGTAGCCCTTCGACGGGCCGACGCCCTCCCAGGAACCGGGTGCCGGCGTGACCGTGGCCTCCGGGCCGGGCGGGTGGGCGCGGTCGACGAAGCCGGCGCCGAGCGTGCCGACGGCGGACGGCCTGGCACGGGGCTTCGACCAGTCGTCACCGGCGCCGCATCCGGCGGCCGTCAGGGCGGCCGCCGCGGTGACCGCGACCAGCGCGGCGGCCGCCCTGGCGGCCCGAAACGGGGAGCGCGACACGTTCGTCCTCCGAAGCAGTTGGCGGGGATACGACGCCATCCTGCTATGCGGAACCCCGCCGAATTCACCCCCGATCGGCCATTCCCGCCCTTGTTTTTCCAGCGTTCACCATCGCGGGGTGTTCCGTTCACCCGGCACGTGCACGGTGCGCTCGCAGGCAAAGGAGCAGCAAAAGGAGAACAGTGTCATCCCGAATACGACTCGGCGTCGTCACCGCAGTGGCCGCCGTCGCCGCCTTCCTGGGCCTGGCACAGCCCGCGGCCGCCCACGGCTTCAGCTCGGTGGTGTACGCCGACGTCACCGGCGACGACGGCCGACTGCGTACGAAGCTGGAGCTGGAGTACGACCTCTACGTGGTCTCCGCCGCCGACGCCGGGCACGACGACGCGCTCTTCCGCGCGGGCACCGCCGCCTTCGACGCCGGTGACGCCGGGGCGCAGGCCGCGGCCCTCGACGCCCACCGGAAGGCGGCCGTGGACTACGTCCGCGACCGCTTCTCCGTTACCTCGAAGGGGCGGGCCTGCACTCCGGAGCAGTCCGGCGACTTCACGATGGGCCGCCGCCAGGGCGTCCCGTACGCGGTCCTGCTGCTCGACTGGACGTGCCCGGAGCAGGGCACCGACCACGAGGTGCGCAGCGGGCTCTTCCCCGACGCGGAGACGTACGTCACCGGCACCCGCACGATCGTCACGTACGCGGTGGACGGCCGCACCGGCAGCGCCGCGCTGGACGCCGCGCACCCGGCCTTCTCCACCCACCAGGCCTGGTACGAGCGGTTCGGGGAGTTCTTCCGGCTGGGCACCGAGCACCTGCTCACCGGCACCGACCACATCCTCTTCCTGCTGGCGCTCATCGCCGGCTCGCGGCGGCTGCGCGAGGTGGTGCTCGCCGCCACCAGCTTCACCCTGGCGCACTCGGTGACGCTGCTGCTCGCCGCGCTGGGCCTGGTGGACGTGCCGTCGGCGGTCGTGGAGCCGGTCATCGCGCTGTCCATCGCGGTGGTCGCCGGCTGGCACCTGTGGCGGCTGTGGCGGCACCGCGACGGCGCGGACGAGCTGGCGGAGGCGGGCACCGGGCGCTTCGGCCTGGACCGCGCGGGACGGGTCAGGCTCGGGGTGGTCTTCTGCTTCGGGCTGGTGCACGGCCTGGGCTTCGCGGGGGCGCTCGGCATCGACAGCGCCTTCTCCTGGACGCTGCTGTGGTCGCTGCTGGTGTTCAACCTCGGCATCGAGGCGGTCCAGCTGGGCCTGATCGCCCTCGTCTTCCCGGTGCTCGTGCTGCTGCGCCGCCGCGCACCCGCCGCGGGGCGGTGGACGACCGGGGCGATCGCGGCAGGCGTGTGCGTCATGGGGCTCGTGTGGTTCCTGCAGCGGACTCTCGCGACCTGATTTCCCATCAGTATTTGTCTGCCCATGGGAAAGTTTAGTCATTGCAAAGATTCCGTTTAGCAGCGGTTTACCCGCCGCTGAGAGCTTGACGATCCCCACTTCCGGTACATCCGTACGCAGAAGGAACAGAGAACTGATGAATTCGAGACCCTCGACACAGGCCGCCGCGCCTGTGCGACGCCGGGTGGCCACGGCTTCCACCGCGGTGCTCCTGGGCCTGACCGTGGCGCTGGGCGGCGGCCTCGCGTCGTCCGCCGCCGCCGCCGATCCCGCCTCGATCACCGGCGTCGTCCTCGGCGTCGGCGCCGACGAGACCCAGCGCACCGTCAGCTGGTACACCTCGGCCGACACCGCGCAGCAGATCCAGGTCGCCCCGACCGCCTCGGTCGTGAACGGCGTCTTCCCGGCCGGTGCCGCGACCTTCGCCGCGACCGGCACGGCCAACATCGCCACCAGCGGCGGCTTCAACCGCCACGCGACGATCACCGGCCTGAAGGAGAAGACCGCCTACTCCTACCGCGTCGGCAGCGAGGGCAGCTGGTCGGCCGCGTACTCCTTCGCGACGCAGGACTTCGAAGGCGACTACGACTTCCTGTTCTTCGGCGACCCGCAGATCGGCTCGTCCGGTGACACCGCCAAGGACGGCGCGGGCTGGAAGGACACCCTCGACGTCGCCCTGGCGGCCAACCCGAACGCCGAACTGCTGGTGTCCGGCGGCGACCAGGTCGAGAGCGCCAACACCGAGTCGCAGTGGGACGCCTTCCTGGCCCCCGACAAGCTGCGCCAGTACCCGTGGGCCGCCACCATCGGCAACCACGACGTCGGCGGCAAGGCCTACGAGCAGCACTTCGCCACCCCGAACACCGACAACTCCGGCGCCTACTACTCCAACGGCAACCCGGCGTCCAACACCTCGGGTGGCGACTACTGGTACATCTACAAGGACGTGCTGTTCATCGACCTGAACAGCAACAGCTACGCCACCTCGCAGGGCGGCGGCGGTGACGCGGCGCACATCGCCTACGTCACCGACGTCATCAACAAGCACGGCTCCGAGGCGAAGTGGAAGGTGCTGACCTACCACCACTCGATCTACTCACCGGCCGACCACGCCAAGGACTCCGACAACAAGGCCCGGCGGGTCGACTTCCCGACCACCTTCTCCAAGCTCGGCGTGGACCTGGTCCTCCAGGGCCACGACCACAGCTACTCGCGCAGCTACGAGATCAAGAACGGCCAGAAGGCCAACCCGGACGAGAAGCCGGGCGAGGCCCAGCTGTACCCGGGCCCCGGCGGCGTCGTCTACGTGACGGCCAACTCCGCCTCGGGCTCGAAGTACTACGACATCACCAAGCCCGACAGCAGCGGCACCAGCGGCGCGGGCAACGGCGCGGACCCGCTGAACCCGGACAGCTACTGGTACAACTCGGTCCAGAACCAGGAGCACGTGCGGACCTACGTCAAGGTCCAGGTGCGCAACGACCAGCTGGTGGTCCAGAACGTCCGCAGCGGCACGTGCGCCGCCCCGAACGCGGCCGTGGAGAAGGGCAACTGGTGCAACAACACCAGCGAGGCCCAGCCCGTCGGCTCGATCGTGGACAACTTCACCGTGCACAACTACCACGGTGACGGCCAGGACATCCAGGTCAACGTGCCGAACCCCGCCCCCGGCGAGTTCGGCTGGACGATCGACGGCAACAACGGCCTGGTCGACCTCGGGACCGCCGTCGAGCAGGGCGGCGACCACTTCGAGGCGAACGGCAGGATCAACACGATCTCCGTGTCGGACACCCGCCGCTCGCTCGCGCCCTGGTCGGTCTCGGCCTCCGTCAGCGACTTCCGCGACGGCGGCAAGTCCTTCTCCGGCTCCTACCTCGGCTGGTCCCCGCGGGTGACGCAGACGGGCGCGGGCGCGCAGGCCGGCAACACCGTCGTCTCCGGCTACACCGACCACGGCAAGGGCCTGTCGGTCCCGCAGGGCCTCGGCTCCGCGGCCCAGGGCCACGCCCGCGGTACGGCGAAGCTCGGCGCCGACCTCAGCCTCAAGATCCCGGACAGCGTCGAGAAGGGCAACTACCAGGCCACTCTCACGATCACCGCGCTCAGCAGCTGAGCGTTCACGCGCCTCGCTGACCGGCTGACGACCGGCTGCTGACCGGCCGCCCCCACCGGGTGGGGCGGGTGCCCCCGGGTGCCCGCCCCGCCCTCCCCGCGCCAGGAGAATCCCGCATGCACGCCATCCCCACGGGCCGCCCCGCCCGCACCCGCGCCGCCACCGTCGTCCTGGCGCTGCTCGCCGCCGTCGCGGCCACCCTCGCGGGCCTCGGCTCCGGCCCCGCGCGGGCCGCGGGCAGCGACGTCAGCTGGACGGTCAGGACGGCGGCCAACACCTACGGCGCCGACCGCTCCAGCTTCGCCTACAGCGTCAACCCCGGCGGCACGGTCCAGGACACCATGACCGTCGCCAACCACGGTACGGAGCCGCTCGCCCTCACCGTCTACGCCGCCGACGGCTTCACCACCGCCACCGGCGGGCTCGACCTGCTCACCCGGGACAAGAAGTCCACCGGCGTCGGCGCCTGGACCCGCCCGACGCAGGACAGCGTCGTCGTCCCGCCCGGCAAGTCCGCCGACGTGCCCTTCGCCCTCGCCGTCCCCGCCGGTGCCGCGCCCGGCGACTACGTGGGCGGCCTCCTCACCTCGCTCAAGCAGCCCGACGCCGAGCAGGGCATCACCGTCGACCGCCGCCTCGGCATCAAGATCGCGCTACGGGTCGGCGGCGAGCTGAAGCCCGCGCTCAAGGTCGAGAATCTGCACGTCACTTACAGCGGCGCCGCGAACCCGTTCGGCACCGGCGACGCGAGCGTCACGTACACGATCCACAACACCGGCAACGCCACGCTGTCGGCGCGCCAGGCGGTCTCCGTCTCCGGCCCCTTCGGCTGGTTCACGGCCGACGCGAAGAGCGTCCCCGCGCCGCCCGCCCTGCTCCCCGGCGAGACCTGGAAGGTCAAGGTCCCCGTCCCCGGCGCGACCCCCGCCTTCCGCCTGACCGCGACCGTGACCCTGACCCCGCTGCTGACCGACGCGTCCGGCTCCACCTCCGCCCTGAAGCCCGTCGCGGCCACCGCCCACGGCTGGGCCGTCCCCTGGACCCTGACCCTGCTGGCCGTACTCCTGATCGCGGGTGCGACGGCCGCCGTACTCCTCTTCCGCCGCGCCCGCACCCGCGCCCGCCGCCGCGAGGACGCCCGGGTGGCGGAGGCCGTCGAGCGCACGCTGCGGGAGCACGAGTCCGCCGCTGACGCGTCCTGACGACGGGGGCTTACTTCCCGCCCCGGAGGGGAATGTGCGCCCACACCGTCTTCCCGGGCGACCGGGGCCGCACCCCCCACCCGTCGGCCAGCGCCTCGACGATGAGCAGGCCCCGGCCCCGCGCGACGCCGTAACCCCAGCTCGAAGTAGTCGCCGAAGCCCTTGGCGTGGTTGACCGCGTTGGTGGCCAACTCGCTGACGACAAGTGTCGCGGGCTCGACGGCGAGGCCCAGCTTCCAGGCGATGAGCATCGCCTCGACGTGTTTGCGGGCGGCGGGGACGGAACTCCGCCGGAGGCGGAATCTCTGGATGTGCGTGCGTCCTGACATGCGTCCCCCTACGGGGTGCGGAGTGTTGGGACATGAGGTCACTCCCCGCCCGGAGGTGAGAACGTGGCGTGACGAGAATCACGGTAGAGCGTACTCAACTCATTACGCAACCCACTCAGGTTGAGAAGTTGCAAGTTACGCCGTGCACACCTCAGTGGCAGGGCAACTCGCAAGTCGGGCACACTGACCGCACCGAGTGGAGGAGACGCACATGCCCCCGGGTGGACGCCCAACCGTGCGCAGCAGGCGGCTTGGCGCGACGCTGAGGCGCTACCGCGAGGCCGCCCGCCTCGACCAGGCCCAAGCAGGCGAGTACATCGCGGGCTCCAAGGCCAAGATCAGCCGGATCGAGTCCGGCGAGTCCTCCGCCCGCCCCGGCGACGTACGCCTGCTGCTGGAGCTGTACGGCGTCGAGGACGCAGCGGTGCGCAGTGGCCTTGAGCAGCTGGCGCGAGACTCCAACAAGCGTGGCTGGTGGCTCGATCAGCCGTGGTCGCTCACGCCGGAGTACGCCGACCTGATCGCCATGGAGAGCGACGCGTCGTACATCCGTAGCTGGCAGCCGGTCATGGTCCCGGGGCTGCTGCAGATCCCCGAATACACCCGTCTCCTCCTGGACTCCGGCCTCGTGGCCTATTCGGATGCAGAGGCTGACGACATTCTCGCGACCCGGCAGGCACGCAAGCGCGTGATCGACGTGGACGGGACGCAACTCGCGGCGATCATCTGGGAGCCCGCGCTCACCTCGCCCATGCCCGATGTCGAGGCGCACCGCGCGCAGCTCCGCCATCTCAGGGACGCGGCCGGGCGGCAGAACATCAGCCTGCAAGTGCTGCCGATGGACGAGTGGCAAGCGGCTCGGGCGTGCCAGCACTTCGTCATGTTCAGCTTCGGTCCCGAGCCTGCCGCGGAGGCCGTGTCCCTGGACACGCTCAGCAGCTCCGTGATCCTGGAGGGTCCGGAGGATCTGGCCCGCTACGCGAGAGCCTTCGAAGCGCTGCGCTCGGCCGCGCTCACCCCGACCCAGACGTTGTCGTTCCTCGACCACGCGCTGAAGAACATCGCCACCGGCTAGAGAGAGCACGCACCACACATGAAGAGCCAGGTCATCGTCACCGCGTTCAAGAAGTCGTCGTTCTCCGGCGCCGCACAGAACGACTGCGTCGAGGTCGCCGGGACCGCCGACGGCGGGCGGGCCGTGCGGGACAGCAAGGATCCCGGCGGCGGGACGCACTTCTACAGCCCCCACGCGTGGGCGGCCTTCATCGGCGCCGTCAAAGCAGGGGAGTTCGGCTCACCCGTGTGAGTGGTGGGGTTCGGGGGACGGACCACCGGGGACAAGGGGTTTGTCACCCGGGCGTCATCCGGGGTGGGGAGGGTCGGGGGATGGACCGACGCGATGTACTGAAGCTTTCTGCTGTGGCGGGTGCGGCCGGTGTGATTACGCTGGCGCCTGTGGACTTCGCCGCTGCCGACGCCCCGGGGGACGGGGAACTGACGAGGACCGTCACCGGGCATCTGCCCACCGGGGTCGCCGACTTCGTGTATCTGCCTGTCGAGGTGCCGCGCGGGGTGCGGCAGATCGCGGTCAGCTATACGTACGACCGGCCCGCCGTGCCCGCCGGGACGCTGGGGAACGCGTGCGACATCGGGATCTTCGACAACCGCGGCACCGCGCTCGGCGGGCGGGGTTTTCGCGGGTGGTCGGGCGGGGCGCGCACGGAGTTCGCGATCAGCGCGGAGGAGGCGACGCCCGGGTATCTGGCCGGGCCCGTGGCGGCGGGGACGTGGTACGTGGTCCTCGGGCCGTACACGGTCGCGCCGCAGGGGCTGGACTACGAGGTCACGGTGACGCTCACGCCGGGCGCGCAGGGGCGTACCCCGAAGCCGGACTACCCGCCGGAGCAGGTCGGCGGGCGCGGGCGCGGCTGGTACCGCGGGGACTGCCACCTGCACACCGTGCATTCGGACGGCAAGCGCACCCTGGAGGATCTCGCCGCGCTCGCCCGCGCCGCGAAGCTGGACTTCATCAATTCGAGTGACCACAACACCAGCTCCACGCACCCGCACCTCGGGCCGCTCGCCGGTGACGACCTGCTCATCCTCACGGGCGAGGAGGTCACCACGCGCAACGGCCACTACCTGGCCATCGGCCTGGACGGCGGCACGTTCGTCGACTGGCGCTACCGGGCGCGCGACGACGCCTTCGACGGCTTCGCCCGGCAGATCCGCCGCGCGGGCGGCATCGTGGTGCCCGCGCACCCGTACGGCACGAGCCTGGCCAGCCAGTGGAAGTTCGGCTACGACAACGTCGACGCCATCGAGGTCTGGAACGGGCCCTGGACGTCGGACGACGAGGCCTCCCTGCTGACCTGGGACAACCTGCTGACCGGCGCCGCCCGCCGCGGTGACGGCCGGTGGATCCCGGCGATGGGCAACTCCGACGCGCACCGCGACCCCGACGTCGTCGGCCTGCCGCAGACCGTCGTGCAGGCCGAGAGCCTGAGCCGCAAGGCGCTCCAGGACGGCATCCGCGCGGGCCGCTCCTGGATCGCCGAGAACGCCGACGTGCAGCTCGGCCTCACCGCGTCCGGACCGCGCGGCCAGCACGCGGGCATCGGCGAGCGGCTCGCGGTCGGGCCGCAGGACGCGGTGACGGTCAGCCTGACCGTCTCGGGCGTGCCCGCGGACGCGCTGCTGCGGCTGGTCTCCGACGAGGGCCAGGTCTTCGCGGCGCCGCTGCCCGCGTCCGGCACGGTGACGTGGCAGACCACCGCGTCGCTGGCCGCGTACGTCCGCGCCGAGGTCCGCCACCCGGCCCCGGCGGGCACCCCCGCGGGGCTGCCCGGCCCGGCCGCGGCGATCACCAACCCGATCTGGCTCGGGCACAAGTGACTTCCCGCCGGGTGCCGCGCCCCTCTTCGCAACCGAGGGGTGCGGTACCCGGCTACGCCGCCGCGCAGGCCGCCGCCTCCGGCCACGCCATCCGGTACTTCGCGGGCGTGCCGTTCAGCCGCGTCGGGTCGCCGCCGGGCGGGCCGACGAGCAGGGTCTCGGCGTGGGCGGCGCCCATCGCCGCGTAGAAGCCCTGCGCGGGCGTGTTCTGCTCCAGCACCCACAGGTACAGGGCCGGGGAGGACGCGTGCGCGACCGCCTCGGCCGCGGCGCGGGCCAGCAGCGCGCGGCCCACGCCCGTACGCTGCCGGGCGGCCGTGACGTGCAGGTTGTCGACGAGGCTGCCCCATTTCGGGTCGTCGTCGAGGACGACGTGGACGAAGCCGAGGAAGTCGCCCGACGGATCCTCCGCGAGCACCGTGCGCGTCCCCTCCGGCGCGGCGAGGCGGCCGGACCAGACGGCGAGCCGGTCGGCCACCACGTCGCCGTCGAGATACGCGTCGGAATACGCCCCGCGGTAGTGGCGCCGCCAGCTGTCGGCGTGCAGCCGCGCCACCGCCTCCGCGTCGCCGGGTCCTGCGTACCGGAACTGCGGTGCCATGCCGCCCCCTTGTGCGTGCCGTGTGCATGATCCGCTCCGCAGTCAACCGCACCGGCGCGCGGGGCGGCCAGCCGTTTACGGCCGGGGGCGCCGCTGCCGCTCAGCGGTCGAAGCGCCAGCGCGTCGCGCCCTCGGGGGCCTCGATGCCCAGGCCGACCGCGGTGTGGAAGACGAAGCGGTAGAGGTGCCAGGGCCCCGGGCCCGCGCTCGGCGCGCTGAACGGCGCGGTGATCGCGTCGCCCGCGGCCCGCGCGGGCCAGCCCAGCTCGCCGTACGCGGCGGCGATCCGCTCCAGCACCGCCGGTTCCGTCACCCGGCGGGCCGTCCCGCTCAGCGTCACGTCCAGGTCCGCGAGCCGCACGGCGAGCGTGCACGCGGGATTCACCGCGAGGTTGCGGGACTTGCGGGTGCCGGGGCCGCTGGTGAAGTAGAAGTCGCCGTCGTCCCACAGCGCGCCGACACCGGCGACGTGCGGGATGCCGCCGGGGCCGACCGTCCCGAGGAAGTACGACACCCCCGCGACGCGCTCCGGCCGCTTCGCGAGCTGGCGGCGCGCCCGCTCCCACGCGAAGGCCTCCGTCCCATGGCCGACCCGGTCCAGGCTGACCGTCTCGTACGGCTGCACATCCGCCATCGCGCCTCACCCTCACCTCTCGCGGAGTCCGTCCCCGTCGGGGGTGCAGACACCGGCGGCGGCCGGAATTCATCGGTCGCGGCGAAATCCCCTCGCGGGGGCGGGGCCCGGCTCGTAACGTCGCCGGGATGGGCGACCCCTACGACTTCCGTGAGCCCGGCGACCCCTGCTACGCGCATCCGCGCCTCGCCGCCGTCTACGACGCGCTCGACGCCGACCGCGGCGACCTCACCGCCTATCTGCGCCTCGCCGAGGAGTTCGGCGCCCGCCGGGTGCTGGACATCGGGTGCGGGACGGGTGTGTTCGCACTGCTGCTCGCCGAGCGCGGTATCGACGTCACGGGCGTGGACCCGGCCGGGGCGTCGCTGGACGTGGCGCGGGCCAAGCCGGGCGCGGCGCGGGTGCGGTGGATCCACGGCGACGCGGCGGACGTGGCGCCCGCGCCCGCCTTCGACCTCGCGACCATGACCGGCAACGTCGCGCAGGGCATCGTCGCGCCGGACGCCTGGGCGCGGACGTTGCGCGGCGCGCACGCGGCGCTGCGGCCCGGCGGGCGGCTGGTCTTCGAGACGCGCGACCCGGCGCGGCGGGCGTGGGAAGAGTGGACACCGGAGCTGACCCGCAGGACCGTGCACATCCCCGGCACGGGCGAGGTCGAAACGTGGCAGGAGCCGGTCGCCGTCCGTTCGGACCTGGTGACCTTCCGCAGCACGTACGTCTTCGCCGCGGACGGCGCGGTCCTGACCTCGGACTCGACGCTGCGCTTCCGCGGCCGCGACGAGGTGACGTCGGACCTGTCCGCGCACGGCTTCACCGTCCAGGAGGTCCGGGCCGCGCCAGACCGGCCGGGCAAGGAGTTCGTCTTCGTGGCCCTGCGCTCCTGAGCCGCCCCGCCCGGCTCCCGTACGCGAATCCGCCGCGTGCGAGCCGAACGGCCATGCCGCACGAGTCGCGCGCGGCGCCGGAAGCAAGGTCGCGCCTGCGAGCCGGACACCCGCTGCCCGCCCCGGACGGGCACACCCGCGGGCACGCGCAAGTCGCGCGCGGCATCAGCCCGCAGGGCCGCCCCCGCGGCGAGCGGCAGGCGCCCCCGGAGCACCCTCCCCGAAGTGGTGCCCCGGGGGCGGTTCAGGTGGTGACGCGGACCGGGAGGAGGATGCGCCAGACGGCTTCCTCCAGGCCGTGCACCGCGGCGATCCAGCCGATGTTCTCCTCGTCCGTGCCGAGCCGGACGGCCTGGGCGAGTTCGGTGAGGACCTCGGCGAGGTCGCCGTGGTCCATGGGCGCTTCGAGGCGGCCGCCCGCGGCGCCGTCGTCGTGGTAGCGGTGGTACGCGGCGGCGCCGCGCAGGACGCCCACCGGGCGCCACTGCTGGGCCAGCCGCCAGACCGGTTCGCCCGCGACGCGCACCCCGTCGGCCTCGACGACCTGGGTACGGGTGCGGTCGACGGACAGGGCGTGCCAACCGTCGGTGCCGGTCAGGACGAGGTCGGGGGCGCAGCGCTCGACCGCGCGGGGCACGGCGTGGGTCGCGCCCGGGCCGGGCAGGACGAGCGGTATCGCGGCCATGCCCGCGTAGAGGCACCCGAAGAAGGCGCCGGCCAGGTCCGGGCCCTCGGGGTAGACCAGCAGGACCTTGCTGCCGGGGCTGAGCGTCGCGCCCAGCCGGGCGGCGACGGAGCGTGCGCGGCGGTCGAGTTCGGCGAAGCTGATCCCGGCGGTGCCGGCGCCGCCCGCCACAAGGCCGCGGGAGCCGTCGCCGAACCGCTCGCCGGGCGGGGCCGCGAAGGGCAGCGACGGGACGAGCGTGGGGTGCCGTTCCGCGCGCAGCCGCAGCATCGGGCCGGGGAGCCCGGCCGCGGCGCGGCGCGTGCCGCCGCCTCCGCCGCCCTGGCGCGTCCGGCGCGGTCTGCTGTGCCTGCCGCCGCTCACCGCCGTGCTCTCCCGCCCCGCGAAGGCCGGGTAGGCGTCCGGCGCGCCGCTCCCCGGGGCGTGGCCGCCGGGTGCGGCGGCGCCGGGCACGTACTCCCCCGAGACCCGGCGCCCCACCGCGTACCCACCGGGCGCGCGGCCTTCGGCTCCGTACTCACCATGGACAGGACCCGCGGACCCGTGTCCGCCGGACACCCCGGGCTCGTACGCGCCGGCCCCGCGGAAGGGGAAGTGGAGGACGCCGCCGGCCGTTCCGGTGTCCGATTCCGTCCCGTACGAACCTCTCGCACGCTCCGCACACTTCGCACACATTGCGGCTCAACTACCCGTCTCGGCGCGGAAAGCCCCACGGTACGAACCATCCCCACACACCACAGCCTCCGCATTCGCACAGACGGAATCCCATATTCGGCACAACTTGCGCCGCCCGGCCGGTTGGGAACCCCCATGGGGTGACCCCGGAGCTTCCGACACGGCAAACTGGCACGGACGGTGCCGAACCACCGGCTCCGCTAGGAGAGCGGCGCGGACAACTGTTCCGTCCGGCGATGAATGATTGATATACGCGTGGGAGAGCCACCCGGCCCGGGGCATCCGCCCGGCCGATCGGCTCGCGGCGGCTTTGGGGGCCATGGATGGGAAGCGGGTCCGAACCGGGCGACGGCCTGCGGTTCGCGGTCCTCGGGCCGGTGCGCGCCTGGCGCGGCGGCGAGCAGATCAGCACCGGCGCACCGCAGCAGCGCGCGCTACTCGCGGTGCTGCTGCTGCGCGGCGGGCGCACCGCCACCGCGGCCGAGCTGCTCGACGCGCTGTGGGGCGACGCACCGCCCAACACCGCGCTGGCCGCGCTGCGTTCGTACGCCTTCCGACTGCGCAAGGCGCTCGGTTCGGAGACGCTGGTCACCGACTCCGGCGGCTACGCCATCCGGATCCCGGTCGACGCCCTCGACGCCACCATGGTCGAGCAGTTGGCGGGCGAGGCGGAGAAGATACGCCAGGCCGACCCGGCCCAGGCCCGCGAACTCCTCGTCAGCGCGCTGGACATGTGGAGCGGCGAGCCGCTGGCCGGGCTGCCCGGCCCGTACGCCGAGACGCAGCGGGTGCGGCTCGCCGAGTGGCACCTCGGCCTGGTCGAGGTGCGCCTCGAACTCGACCTGGAGCTGGGCGCCCACGCCGAGGCAGTCTCCGAACTGACCGCCGTCACCGTCGAGCACCCGCTGCGCGAGCGGCTGCGCGCCCTGCTCATGCTCGCCCTCTACCGCAGCGGGCGGCAGGCCGAGGCCCTCGGCGTCTACGCGGACACCCGCCGGCTGCTCGCCGACGAGCTGGGCATCGACCCGTCGCCCGAGCTGACCGACCTGCACCAGCGCATCCTGGAGGCCGACGCCGGTCTCGCCCCGCCGCAGGGCACGTCGGGACCCGGCGCCCCGGAGATCCTGCGGCCCGCGCAACTGCCCGCCACGGTCCCGGACTTCACCGGCCGCAGCGCCTTCGTGCGGGAGCTGGGCGCGCAACTGGCCGGCGCCTCCACGGACGGCGGCGTGATGGCGGTGTCGGCGGTCGCGGGCATCGGCGGCGTCGGCAAGACGACGCTGGCCGTCCAGGTCGCGCACGACGCCCGGGAGAACTTCCCCGACGGCCAGCTCTACGTCGACCTCCAGGGCACCAGCGCGGCGCCGTCGGAACCCGAGGCGGTGCTCGGCTCGTTCCTGCGCTCGCTGGGCCTGCCCGACGGGGCGATCCCCGACTCGCTCGCCGACCGCGCCGCCCTCTACCGCTCCACGCTCTCCGGCCGCCGCGTCCTGGCACTGCTCGACAACGCCTACGACGCCGCGCAGATCCGGCAGTTGCTGCCCGGCACCCCGGGCTGCGCCGCGCTCGTCACCAGCCGGGTGCGGATGGTCGATCTGGAGGGCGCGCATCTGGTCGACCTCGACGTGATGTCGCCCGAGGAGTCGCTGCTGCTCTTCACCCGTATCGTCGGCGAGGAGCGGGCCGGCAGCGAGCGGCAGGCCAGCCTCGACGTCGTCGCCGCGTGCGGCTTCCTGCCGCTGGCGATCCGCATCGCCGCCGCCCGCCTGGCCGCCCGCCGCACCTGGACGGTGTCGGTACTCGCCGCCAAACTCGCCGACCACCGGCGACGGCTGGACGAGCTGCGGGCCGGCGACCTCGCCGTCAAGGCCACCTTCGACCTCGGCTACGACCACCTCTCCGCCGCCCAGGCCCGCGCCTTCCGGCTGCTGTCGCTGCCCGAGGGCCCCGACATCTCGCTGGACGCCGCGGCCGCCGTCCTCGACCTGGACCGCTACCAGGCCGAGGAACTCCTCGAAGCACTCGTCGACATCAGCCTCATCGAATCCGCCGCACCCGCCCGCTACCGCTTCCACGACCTGCTGCGGCTCTACGCCCGTGAACGCGCCGAATCCGACGAGAGCCAGGAGGAGCGCTGCGCGGCGCTCTCCCGGCTGCTGGACTTCTACCTCTGCTCCTCCGCCTCCGCCTACGCGCTGGAGAACCCGGGCGACCGCGTCCTGGACCACCTCGCTCCGACGCGCCACCCCGGCCTCGCGTTCACCGCCCGCGAGGAGTCGCTGGACTGGCTCTTCACCGAGGCCCAGGGGCTGCTGGCCGCCGTGCAGCAGGCCGCGGAGGGCGGCTGCGCCGACTTCCTGCGGCGCGCGGCGGACGTGCTGCTGGCCGCGCAGGAGCTGGTGGAGTCGGGCGTCTACGCCCGGCAGTACGAGCAGGCGGCCCGCGCGCTGGTCAACTCCGCCCAGGACACCGGCGAGACCCTGGTCGAAGGGCGCGGACGGTTCTGGCTGGGGCTGCTGCTGAACGTGTCGGGCCGCTTCGAGGAGGCGGAGGAGGAGTCCAAGCGCTCCCTCATCCTCGGGCTGTCCGCCGACGACCCGGTGGCGTGCAGCTACGCGCCCAACCTGCGCGGCATCCTCGCCCTGCGCGACCTGCGCTTCGCCGAGAGCGCCGACTACCTGACGAGCGCGCTCGAAGCCTTCCGGGCGGACGGCAACCGGCACGGCGAGGCCGCCGCGCTCAGCAACCTCGCGCGCGCCCAGCTCGAGCTGGGCGACGCGGATTCCGCGCTGGCCGCCGCCGACCGCGTGGTGGCCATCTACCGCGAGCTGGGCGCCGGCTTCCGGCTCGGCAACGGGCTGTACTCGACGGGCGTCACGCTCACCTCGACCGGTGCGTACGACCGCGCGCTCGGCTGCCTGACGGAGGCGCTCGGCATCTTCCGCTCGGTGCGGCAGCGGCTGTGGGAGGGGCTGACCCTCTACCGGCTGGGCCGGCTGCACCTGGCCGCCGGCAGCTACCGGCAGTCGGCGTCGCACGTCGAGCAGTCGCTGGTCATCATGCGCGACATCGGCGGCGAGTGGCGTACGGCCAACTCCCTCACCGTGCTGGGCCAGGCGCTCGCGGGGATGGGCCAGCCGGTACGCGCGCACGCGTGCTGGCACGACGCCCTCGCCACGTACACCGCCCTCGGCTCGCCGGAGGCGGCGCAGGTGCGGCGGCTGCTGGACGGGGAGACGGGGGCGGGCAGCGCTTCCGGCCCCGCGGCCGGTTCCGGGCCGGGGGCCGGCACCGCGGAGGAGCCGGGCGCCGCGGCGGGGTCGGCCGCGGCGGTCTGAGGCCGCGGTACGGGGCGGGGCCGGGGCTTCCGGGGACGTCGAAGGGACTCCCGCGTCACCCAACTGGCGGCGTTTATCAGTTGATTATCGGCGGCTGCCAGGATTCCATCACTGCACGAGCTGCCCGTCCGGCGGTGTACGGGGGTCGCTGCCGGGCGGGCGTCACGTCAGTAGTCCCCAAGCAGGACACACACAGGAGAGCACCATGAGCGCTGAGCAGCCGAAGACCCCGGTGACCGACGACGTCACCGCCGAGCCCGACCACTTCTACACCGACGGCGCGCCGGAGAAGTCCGCCGCCCCGACCGTCGGCGACGGCACGGGCACGGTCAAGCCGAACAACGTCCACGCCGAGGGCACCAAGGCCTGAGACCTTCCGTCCGGGCACGGCGGTGCCCGGAGGGGACGGGAGATCGGGGGATCTCCCAGGGGGGAAGCCCGAGGGCTGGGGAGCCCGAGGGACATCAGGGGGAACAGCAGGACCACGGGGAAAGCCACGGGGGGGAACGCCCGGGAGGGGGAAGCGTCCACGGTTCAGGGGACCGCGGATGCTACGCCCCGGGCGTAGGGGGCAGACCGGCCACAGCGCGGAGGGGACGCTGCGGCCGGTCTGCCCGTTTCTGCGTGCCGCGACCAGATACGCGGGACGGCGTGGGGCGGGTGAGGCCCAGGGGGTTGGCTGCGTCTCGCGTGGCGGTCGCGGCTCACGTGGCGCCCGCGCGCTGTGCGGCGTAACCTCGGGCGCGAGGGGGCTGAGCACGCGGAAGAAGCGGCGCCGCCGGATGCCCCGCAACATCTCCGGCTCGCTTCTCGCGCTCATCGGAGCGGTGCTCGCCGTCCGGAGCCCCTTCCGTATCCCGGTACGGCGAGCGCCTCGGGTCCCGGATCCGGGTGGACGGCCTCTTCAGCGGGGCCGGTGCCACAGCGGATGACGTGGCCCTGCTCGGCTCCCTCTTCCTCCCGACGGCCTTCGCGGCGCGGCTCGCGCTGCCGGGCGCCCGTGCGCGTTCCGGCTCACGGCAGGAGCGTCGGGGGCCGATCCGGAGCAGCCCCGGGGAGGATCCGGGGCCTTCAGGAGCGGCGGGCCGCCGCCCCCGTACCCTTCGCCGCGTCCAGCGCGTAGACGCAGCGGTCGCGCGAGCTGGCGTAGACGACACCGTCCGCGCTCACCGGGGAGCCGGTGATCTCGCCGCCGGTCTCCAGCCGCCAGCGCAGCTGGCCGCCCTGTGCGTCCACCGTGTAGAGGCAGTGGTCGGTGGAGCCGAAGTGCACCCGGCCGTCGGCCACCGCGGGCGAGCCGACGATGTCGCCCTGCGCGGCGAACCGCCACCGCGGGGTGCCGCCGGCCGCCTCCAGCGTGTAGAGCGCGCTGCCCGCGCCCAGGTGCACCGCGCCCGCGGCCACCACGACCGGCTCCACCGACTGCCGCGGCTCGGTGGCCACCCGCCAGCGCTGCCGCCCGTCCGCCGGGTCGAGCGCGTACACCGTGCCCAGGTGGTCGACGACGTAGACGCCCCCGCCCGACGCACCGGGGCCCGGTACGTACGCGGGCGGCGCGAGTATCACGGCCGGCGCGTCGACATGCCAGCGCTCGGCGCCGCTGCGGGCATCCAGGGCCAGCACCCGGGTGCCCGCGGTCAGGAAGACCGTCCCGTCGGCGACCACCGGCCGGGTCGGCACCGCACCGCCCTGGCCCGGCCGCTCGACGGGGCAGGACCACATCCCGGCGCCGGTCAGCGCGTCCACCGCGTGCAGCTGCCCGCCGCCCCGGTAGAGGACCGCCCGGCCGGAGACCACCGGGCCCGATTCGGGCGTCTCGGACTCCGTCTGCGCCCCGCCGCGCTCCCACCGCAGGATGCCGCGCGCGGCGTCCCACGCCTGGACCCCGCCGCCGCGCGTGCCCGTCACCAGCGTCCCGGCGTCGGCGCGCACCGTGTAGACCCAGCCGTCGACGGACGCGCGCCAGCGGTCGGAGCCGTCCTTCGCGTCCAGCGCGAAGAGGCTCGGGCCGTCCGAGGCGTGGATGCGCCCGCCTTCCACGGCCATCGTCCAGGCGACGTCCCTGGTCTTGAACTCCCGCCGTCCGGTGGCCACGTCCAGCGCGTGCACCTCGAACGACGTGACGTACAGCAGCCCCTCGGACACCACCGGGGTGCCCCACACGTCGTTCGACATGCGGAAGCGCCACGGGCGCCACTCCGCGGGCGCGGCCGCCGCGGTCTGCCCCTGGGGCGCGGGCACGGTCGCCGGGTCGCCCACCCGGTGGGCGCCGGCCCTGCGCCGCACCCACTCCGTACCGGGCGCGGCCCCGGTCGCCGCCTTGCGCCCGGCGGCGTCCGCGACGCGCATCCCGGGGCCGATCGGCGCCGACCCGGCGAGCTGCACCGGCTCGGCGGGGCGGTCCCGGCTGTGCCGCCCGTGGTGCTCCTCGGCCTGCGCGGGCACCGGTGGCGGCTGCGGCGGGCGCGGCGGCAGGCCGTGGTCGACCGGCACCTGCGGCCCGGAGACCTGGGCGGGGCGCGGGGGCTGCTGCGGCCGCCCGCCGTTCCCCGGGTGACCGCCGAGGCGGCGCTGTTCTATCAGCGCGACCGCGCCGGCCGGCAGCCACGCGGAGGCCGTGCCCGTGTTGTCGTCGTTGCCGGTCGAGAACAGGTGCGGGGCCAGCTGGGCCTGGAGGTCGGCCGGTGTCGGCCGCGCCTCGGCCTCCATCCGCATGCAGGACTCGATGAGCGGCCGCAGCTCGTCCGGCAGCCCGGTCAGGTCGGGGCCCTCGCGCAGCAGCATGAAGACGGTCTCGACCGGGTTGGCGCCGTGGAAGGGGGCGTGCCCGGTGGCGGCGAAGACGAGCGTGGAGCCGAGCGAGAAGATGTCGCTCGCGCCGCGCACGCTGCGGGAGTCGCGGGCCTGCTCGGGCGACATGTAGGCGGGGGTGCCGACGGCGACGTTGGTCATCGTCAGCCGGGTGTTGGACACCCCGGAGGCGATACCGAAGTCGATGACCCGCGGGCCGTCCTCGACCACCAGCACGTTGGACGGCTTCATGTCGCGGTGCACCAGGCCGGCGGCGTGGATCGACTGCAGGGCCTCGGCGATCCCGGCGGCGAGCCAGCGCACCGCCTGGGCGGGCATCGGCCCGGCCTCGTTGACGATCTCCTCCAGCGACGGCGCGGGCACGTACGCGGTGGCGAGCCACGGCACGGCCGCGCGCGGGTCGGCGTCGACCACGGCCGCGGTGTAGAAGCCGGAGACGGCCCGGGCGGCCTCGACCTCGCGTGTGAAGCGGACCCGGAAGAGCTGGTCCTCGGCCAGCTCGGCGCGTACGGTCTTGATCGCCACCCGGCGGCCGGAGGCCGAGCGGGCGAGATAGACCAGCCCCATGCCGCCGGCGCCGAGCCGTCCGAGCACCTCGAAAGGGCCGATCCGTCTCGGGTCGTGCTGCGTCAGCTGCTCCATCACTGCCCTTGCCACCTCCCCGTACCCGCGTTGTTGCGGCCGTGCTCCGCGTTCGTACGTCCTCGCCCTCCGCGGCCCGTTCCCCCGCGCCCACGCCAGGGTACGGACCTGATTCTTCCTGGGAAGGGCGTCCGTTGCGAACCCGGGGCCGCCACGACACGCTCGCGGAGCGAACTCGTTATCATCCCCCTCCCGGGGCGCCGCGTGCACCGCAACACACCGCGGCGCGCCCGGAGTCCGTCAACTCCCCGCTATGGAGCCGACCTTGCGCTCCCGGTCGATGACCGCGAAGGGGATCCCCCGGTCGTCCGTGACGAAGGCGACCCGGCCCTGGGGCGAATCCTGCGGCTCCCCCGGCACCGTGCCCCCGAGCCCTCGTACGGCCGCCACCGCCGCGTCGCAGTCCGCCACCGCGAAGTAGACCCGGAAGCCCTCGGGCACCTCGCCGGGCGTGTCCGCGCCGAGGGCCAGCCGACCGCCGAACTTCCGCGCCGGGTCGGACGGCAGCGACCACACCGTGTAGTCGAAGTGCTGCCCGTCGCCGACCTGCTCCGCCCGGTAGCCGAAGACAGCCTCGTAGAAGCGGTCGACGGCGGCCGGCTCGCGCGTCCACGTCTCGGCCCAGCAGAAGGAGCCGGGCGCCTCGGTGACGCCGAAGCCCTGGAGGCCGCCGGCCTGCCACACGCCGAAGAGGGCGCCCGCCGGATCCGCGGCGCCCGCCATCACCCCGGACTCCCCCGCGCTGTCGGGCCCGAAGAGGAGGTGCCCGCCGGCCTCCGCGACGCGGGCGGCGGCCGCCTTCGCGTCCGGCGAGGCGAGATACACCGTCCACCCGGTGGGCGCGGCCGGATCGGGCGCGGGCATCAGCCCGGCCGCGGCCTTCCCCTCCCGCAGGGCGAGCGTGTAATGGCCGAAATCCGCCCCCTGGTCCTCGAACTCCCAGCCGAACAGCTCCCCGTAGAAGCGCCTCCCGGCCGCGAGATCGGGCAGCGCGACATCGGCCCAGCAGGGCGCGCCCTCCTCGAATGCGGACATCGTCCCTTCCCCTTTCCTTCCGTTCCTGCCGTCCCGTCGGCATCCCCGCCCGACATCAGTGATCTTGCCCACACGAACGCGGCACAATTCGAACATATGGTCAATTCTTTCCGACTCGTCGGCCCAGTCACCTCAAACCGGTGCAAAAAGGTACGCCGGAAGCGTCTCCAGCAGCCCCGGGCGCGTTCCGCTTAGTCCGCCGAAACCGCCATTGACCTGCGTCTTCCGTACCACCAGACTCCCCCTCCCCATTTGCACGCCGCCAGATCGCGCGCGGACCACGCGCCGGTAAACTGACGGCATGACAGGACAAGTTCGCACCGTCGACGGACGTGTCGCGGGTCGCCGAGGGCAGGCGACGCGGCAGAAGCTGCTCGACTGCCTGAGCGAGATGCTCAGCACGTCGCCGTACCGGGACGTCAAGGTGATCGACGTCGCACGGATGGCCGGAACGTCACCGGCCACCTTCTACCAGTACTTCCCCGACGTCGAGGGCGCCGTCCTGGAGCTCGCCGACGAGATGGCGAAGGAAGGCGCGGGCCTGACCGACCTGGTCGCGGGCCGCTCGTGGGTCGGCAAGTCGGGCGCGCAGGCGGCCGACGAGCTGGTTGACGGCTTCCTGGCCTTCTGGCGGAAGAACGACGCGATCCTCAGGGTCATCGATCTCGGGGCGGCGGAAGGGGATAAACGTTTCTCCAAAATCCGCACCAAGGTCCTCAACTCGGTGACCGGCTCGCTCACCGACTCCATCAAGGAGCTCCAGGGCAAGGGCCGCGTCGACAAGGACGTGAGCGCGCCCGCCATCGCCGGCTCGCTGGTCACCATGCTCGCCGGGGTCGCCGCCCACCAGAAGGGCTTCACGGGCACGGGCGTCAAGCAGGCCGACCTCAAGCCGAACCTGGCGCTGCTGGTCCACCTCGGAGTGACCGGCAAGAAACCGCCCAAGTAGGCCGGGCGGATCCGGCGGGTCGCGGCATCGATGCGGCACCGCACGCTGCCGGCACTCGCGTCCGCCGCGCTGCTGTGCGTGGTGGCCCTGCTGTGGCCGGTGCGGCACGCCGCCGCCACGCCGGGGCGGCCGTGGACGGCGCAGGCCGCCGTGCGCTTCTGGACGCCCGAGCGGATGGCCGACTCGATGCCGGCGGCCGGCCGGGAGCGGCTGCCGCCCGCCGCCCGCGCCGCCGCGGGTCCCGCGGCGGGCGAAGCCGTGGACGCCGCCGTCTACTTCGCGGGGCTGCCGACCGTTGGCGTCCTCTTCTCGGTCGGCCACGACCTGACGGCGCACCGCTGCACGGCGAGCGTCGTGCACAGCCCCGGCCGCGACCTCATCCTCACCGCGGCGCACTGCCGGCCGGGCGCGGACATCGGCTTCGTCCCCGACTACCGCGCGGGCGCGGCCCGGCAGCCGTACGGGATCTGGGCGGTCGACGAGGTCTTCACCGACCCGCGCTGGAAGCCGGACGACGACGCGGCCTCCGACCACGACGTCGCCTTCGCCCGCGTACTGGCCGGGCCGCGGGGGCAGCGCATCGAGGACGTCACCGGCGCCGACCGGCTGGCCCGCACCCCCGGCTACCGCACCCGCGTCACCGTCGTCGGCTATCCGAGCCGCGCGGGCGACCCGCACGACCTGCCGGTGATCTGCACGACCCGCACCGAGCGCCTGGACCGGCGGCGGCAACTGCGCGTCGACTGCGACGGCTTCGCGGGCGGCACCTCCGGCGGCCCGTGGCTGCTGGGGTTCGACCCCCGCACCGGGACGGGCAGCGTGGTCGGCCTGATCGGCGGGCTGGACGGCGGCGGCCCCAACGACCGCATCTCCTACAGCCCCTTCTTCGGCGACGCCGTCCTCTCCCTCTACCGCAGGGCCGCCCGCTCCTGACGCGGCTGATACCGCCCCGCGGGGGCAGGCGCAAGGAGGCGACGGCCGGCGTGGCGGCACCGGTTACGCTCTCGTCGCACCCAGTAGGCCGCAGCAGCCCAGGAGTTCCGCATGTCCGCACCCACCCCATCCACCACGGCAGCGGGCCGGGCCGCGACGCCGGACGCCATCGTGATCGGGGCGGGGCCCGGCGGCCTGGCCGCTGCCGCCGCACTCCGCCGGCGCGGCGTCCGCCCGCTGGTCCTGGAGCGCTCCGAGCGGCTGGGCGCTTCCTGGCGCGGCCATTACGACCGGCTGCATCTGCACACCACCCGAAGACTCTCCGCCCTGCCGGGAATGGCGATACCCAGGGCGTACGGCCGCTGGGTGGGCCGCGACGACGTCGTGCGCTACCTGGAGCGGTACGCCGAGCACCACGCGCTCGACATCGCGACCGGCATCACCGTGGACCGCGTCGAGCGCGGTGCCAAGGGCTGGGACCTGCCGGCCACCGGCGGCCGGGTGCTGGGCTCGCCGGTGGTCGTGGTGGCCACCGGCCACAACCACACGCCGTACGTGCCCGAGTGGCCCGGCCGCGACGGCTTCCCCGGCGAGCTGGTGCACGCCTCCCGCTACCGCAACGCCGGGCCGTACGAGGGCCGGGACGTGCTGGTCGTCGGGATCGGCAACACCGGCGCCGAGATCGCGGTCGACCTCGTCGAGGGCGGCGCCGCCCGGGTCCGGCTCGCGGTGCGCACCCCGCCGCACATCATGCGCCGCTCGACCGCGGGCTGGCCGGCCCAGGCGAGCGGGATCCTGGTACGGCGGCTCCCGCCGCGGCTGGTGGACAAGGTGGCCCCGCGCGTGGAGCGGATGAGCGTGCCCGACCTGTCGCGGTACGGCCTGCCGCGCCCCGCGGAGGGGCTCTACGCGCGGGTGCTGGACGGTGCGATCCCGGTGCAGGACGTCGGGCTGATCGACGCGGTGCGGGCGGGGCGGGTCGAGATCGTGGCCGCGGTCGAGCGGTTCGAGGACAGCGAGGTGCTGCTCGCGGACGGTACGCGCGTCGCGCCGGACGCGGTGGTCGCGGCGACCGGCTACCGGCGCGGGCTGGAACCGCTGGTCGGGCACCTCGGCGTGCTGGACGGGCGGGGGCGGCCGCTGGTGCACGGGGCGCGGCAGCCGGAGGGCGCGCCGGGGCTGTTCTTCACGGGCTTCACCAACCCCATCAGCGGGATGTTCCGCGAGATGGCGATCGACGCCCGCAAGATCGCCCGCGCGGCGGCCCGGCTGCTGGTGTCGCTGCCCGGCTGACCTGCGGTCCCGCAGGAGCTGACCTGCGGTCCCGTAGAAGCTGACCTGCGACCTCGCAGAATTCGTTCACCCGTTCGAGTGGTCGGCGGCGGATCGGGAACGGACCGCGCACGGCGGTCCGTTCACACACCGACAGCCACCGCGGCCGGAGCGGCCACCGGAGCGCGGCGGACCACCAGCGACATCAGCGCGGCAAGCGCGCACAGCGCACCGGAGGTGTACCAGACGGGGTCGTACGTACCGAACGCATCGCGGGCCACACCGCCGAGATAGGCGACCAGCGCGGCGCCGACCTGATGGGCTGCCAGCACCCATCCGAAGACGATCGCGCTGTCCTCGCCGAAGTGCTCGCGGCACAGGGTGATCGTCGGCGGGACGGTGGCCACCCAGTCCAGACCGTAGAAGACGATGAACAGCACCATCGGCGGATGGACGCTGTCGGCGAGCAGCATGGGGAGGAACATGAGGGAGATCCCGCGCAGGCCGTAGTAGACGGCCAGCAGCCGGCGCGGCGACAGGCGGTCGGTGAACCATCCGGAGGCCACCGTACCGACGATGTCGAAGGCGCCGACCACGGCGAGCAGTGACGCCGCCGCGGTCACGGGCATGCCGTGGTCGTGCGCGGCCGGCACGAAGTGCGTCTTGACCAGCCCGTTGGTGGACGCCCCGCAGATCGCGAACGCGCCCGCGAGCAGCCAGAAGGTTCCGGTGCCCGAGGCCTGGCGCAGTGCGCGCAGCGCACGGCCGGCGGCACCGGTGACCGGCGGCGGCTTGGGGACGAAGTCCGCGGCGCCGTACGGGGCGAGGCCGACGTCGGCGGGGTGGTCGCGCAGCAGCAGCCAGACGAAGGGGACCACGGCGACCGCGGCGCAGGCGACCGCCGTGGCGGCCGGCCGCCAGCCGTGGTTCTCGGTGATCCAGGACAGCAGCGGCAGGAAGACCAGCTGCCCCGCCGCCCCCGCCGCGGTGAGGATGCCGGTGACCAGGCCGCGGCGGGCGACGAACCACCGGTTGGTCACGGTGGCGGCGAAGGCCAGCGCCATCGACCCGCTGCCGAGGCCAACCAGGACGCCCCAGCACATGATGAGCTGCCACACCTGCGTCATGGAGACCGTCAGCGCCGCGCCGAGCGCGATGGTCAGCAGGGCGCAGACGACCACCTTGCGGATGCCGAAGCGGTCCATGAGCGCGGCGGCGAAGGGGGCGGTCAGTCCGTAGAGCGCGAGGTTGACCGAGACGGCCAGCCCGATCATCCCGCGCGACCAGCCGAATTCGGAGTGCAGCGGGTCGATCAGCAGACCCGGGAGGGAGGCGAACGCGGCAGCGCCGATGAGGGTGAGGAAGGTGGTGGCGGCGACGGCCCAGGCGCGGTGCGGACGCGGTCGGCGGCCGGGAGCGGCGCCGCCGCCGGTGGCGGGCGCGGGTGCGGTTTCGGAGGTTGTCTGCGTCACCGGGCCAGTCTCCGGTGGCCCGCACCGGGCAGCGAGTGGCCCGATGGCCATGATGTGCAAGGATCGGGCCATGAGCCGAACCGAGGACCGAACCGGCAGCACGTGCAGCGGCACCGGCGTCTTCCGCCACCCCGGGCGCCACCGGGTCGCGGTGTTCGCCCTGGACGGCGTGATCCCGTTCGAACTGGGCATCCCGCACCGGATCTTCGGCGCCGCCCGCAGCGAGGACGGCGTGCCGTACTACGAGACGGTGACGTGCGGCCTCGCGCCGGGGCCGGTGCGGACGGACGCCGACTTCCCCGTCGTGGTGCAGCACGGCCTGGAGGCGCTGGCGCAGGCCGACACGGTGGTGGTGCCCGCGTCGCACGAGGTGGGCCCGGCCTACGAGGGCGGGGTGCTGAGCGCCCCGCTGGCCGGGGCCGTCGCGGCGATACGGCCGGGGGCGCGGGTGGTGTCGATCTGCACCGGCTCCTACCTGCTGGCGGCCGCGGGGCTGCTGGACGGGCGGCGGGCGACGACGCACTGGATGCACGCCGACCACTTCCAGCAGCTCTACCCGCGGGTCACGGTGGATCCCGACGTGCTCTACGTGGACGACGGGGACGTGCTGACGTCGGCCGGTGTGGCCTCGGGCATCGACCTGTGCCTGCACATCGTGCGCCGCGACTGCGGCACGGCGGTGGCCAACAGCGTCGCGCGCCGCACCGTGGTGCCGCCGCACCGCGAGGGCGGGCAGGCGCAGTTCATCCGCCGACCGCTGCCCGAGCCGCAGCTCGCCAGCACCGAGCGGGCCCGGTCGTGGGCCCTGGACCGGCTCGACCAGCCGCTCACGCTGCGGCAGTTGGCCGAGCGGGAGTCGATGAGCGTGCGCACCTTCACCCGGCGCTTCCGGGAGGAGGTGGGCATGAGCGCGGGCCGCTGGCTGACCCAGCAGCGGGTCGAACTGGCCCGGCAGCTCCTGGAGTCGACCGACCTGAGCGTGGACCGGATCGCCGGGAAGGCAGGCTTCGGCACCGCGGCCTCGATGCGGCAGCACCTCCAGCTGTCGCTGGGCGTGTCGCCGACCGCGTACCGCCGGACCTTCCAGCCGGCCGGGCCGCCGCGCTGACCCGGCCGGGGCGGAGGTCCCGGACGGGAGCCGGGTCCGCGGGGATCAGGTCCGCAGGGGTCAGGTCAGGGCGGCCGCGTGCAGGATGCGCTCGCCGGGGCCGGGCCGGGCGGGGCAGCCGGGACCGGCGCCGCGGTCGACCTCGCACCAGATCTGCTTGCCCGCGCCCTCCGGCTGCCAGCCCCACCGGTCGGCGAGCCCGTCGACGAGTTCCAGGCCGCGGCCGCCGGTGTCGTCCTTGCGGGCGTGCCGCGGGGCGGGCGGCGCGTCGCTGGAGTCCGCGACCTCGACGCGTACCGGGGCGGCGGGCGCGGAGGAGAAGAGCATCCGCAGCACCGCGGGGCAGCCGGTGTGCACGACGGCGTTGGTGACCAGTTCCGAGATGAGCAGGATCAGCGTCTCGGCCACCGGCTCGTCGGCGCCTATCCCCGACCTGACCAGCCGCGACCTCGCCCAGCGGCGCGCCCGCCCCACTTCCGCGGGGTCGACGCCCAGCTCCAGTTGCACCTGCAGCATCTGCACGTTCACACCATCCGAACCGGCGGACACCGGACCTCATGCCTCCACGGAATCACCGTGCGTGATTCCGGCTCCCCACAGCATGATTGACCGTCAGTCACCCCAACAAGCGCTTCCGTCATATTCCAGCGCAACGGAGCACGCGTGCTGCATACTGTGCCCCGCGTCGCACCGGTCGACCGACCAGGGCTCACCACCACCCGGCAGAACCGGGCGGCAGTCCGGGACCAGGGACGTACGCGCACCCGATGGAGCGTACCCGAGGCAGCAGCCGACTCCACGGCGTGACAAGTCACGCATCGGACACAACTCCGAGCGGACGCTCCGTAATCGGACGTCACGGGCGGTCGGCAGGGTGGTCAGGCGCTCAGCGGCTGGGCGGAGTCGTCGGTCGCGGCGGCCAGATCGGGGTAGACCTCGAACAGCCGGCGCACGCCGAGCGCCGCCAGCACCCGGTTGACGTGCGCGCCCTCGTCCGCCGCCGGGCCGCCCGCGGGCAGCACGATGCGCAGCCGCCCGGCGCAGGACCGCATCAGCCGCCGGGCGCCGATCAGCACGCCCACGCCGCTGGAGTCGCAGAAGCGCACCGCGGTCAGGTCGAGCACCACGTTGCGCCGCCCGTCCGCGACCGCGTCGTGCACCTGCTGGCGTACCGCCGGGGAAGAGACCAGGTCCATCTCGCCCGTGACCGTCACCACCGCCCAGCCGTCTCGTTCGGCCCGGGTCACCAGCACAAGAGCGCACCTCGCCTCGCGGTCGGCGCCGCGGCCGGCCTCGCCGCCGGACTCACCGCCGGTGCCGGCGTCGGTATCAGCTTCGTCATCACAAGGACCCTATGCCCGTTCACAGCCGCAACCCTGCAATCTTCCGGTCACACCCGCATAACAGACCGACAGAAGCGATCACATGAAGGGCCAGGTTGGTGCAAAGGGACGCATGCCGCGGCACCCGACGGGTACGGTCGGGAAGAGCGGCCACCCGGCCGGCACGGTGGCTGCGGCACAAGGGCGAGGCGGAGGAGGGCGGCAGATGGCGACACCCGCACCGCCTCGCTGGGACCGCAAGATGCAGCAGCGGCTGGCGCGCGGCGAGGAGGCGGCGCTGGGCGAGCTCTACGACCGCTACGCCTCCATGGTGCACAACCTCGCCTACCGGGTGCTCGACGACGACGACGCGGCCGACCAGATCACCCGTGAGGTCTTCGGCTACGTCTGGGAGAATCCGGACGACTACGACCCCAAGCACGGCTCGCTGCGCTCCTGGCTCGCCGCCCTCACCCAGCGCCAGTCCGTGCACCGGCTGCGGCAGTACGCCAGCCGCGGCCACTCCACCTCCGACGAGGTCGAGGCGCGGGTCCGCGAGGCCAACACCGCCGCCCGCGCCGACTTCATCGTGACGTCGATGCCCGCCCCGCTGCGCGACGCGCTCGAACTCGCCTACCGCGAGCGGCTGGACTACCGCGACGCCGCCACGGGCCTCGGGGTGAGCGCCGACGAGTCGCGCCGCCGGCTGCGGCTGGGCCTCCAGCTGCTGTCCACGGCCATGGAGCCCGGCGACGTCCGGCAGGCCCGCCTCCCCGGCGCGGCCGCGCCGGACCACCGGGGGCAGCCGTGAGCGGCGCGGCCTACAGCAACGGCGGCGGCCCGCACGGCGGCGACGGCGGCGAGGACCTGCCCCGCGTGCCGCAGCAGCGGGACCAGCCGGGCGCCCCGCGCCCGCTGCCGCCCGGCCCCTACGACGCGTACGGCCCCGCGCCGGCGCCCGAGCCCGACCAGGAGGCCCGGCTGCCGCTCTACGACCACGGCACCCTCAAGTCGCTGCTCGGCGCCTGGGCGCTGGCCGCGTGCTCGCGCGACGAGGCGCTCGCGGTCGAGGTGCACCTCACCGACTGCGCGGCCTGCGCGGAGGAGGCCCTGCGGCTGCGGGACGCGGTCGGCCTGCTGCACCACGAGGAGCCCCTCGACCTCGACCCGCTGCTGCGGGCCAGGGTGCTGGAGGGCTGCCTGGGCCGCCGCCCGGCCCGTATCCCGGTGCCCGAGTGGGCAGGCCCCTACGACGCCGAGGCGGCCCGGCTGGACGCGCTGCTGCGCGACCTGGGCGAGTCGTCCTGGCAGGAGCCGGTCTCCTTGCGCTGGTACGACAACGGGCGGCCCGTGACGCGCGAGGCCTCCGTCGGCGAGGTCATCGCCCATCTGACGTCGGTGGACGGCCTCGTCGCCGTCGCCCTCGACCTGTCCGACGCGCGCCTGCCGGACGGCACGGGCGCCGCCGACAGCGGGAATTCCGACGGCACCGGGAGCGAGGAGGACGGCGCGGAGGACGGCGCGGTCGCGGAGCCGCCACTCGACGCGGTCGGGCGGACCGAGGCGCTGTGGGCGGCGCAGCGGGCCGCGGCCGCCGACAGCCCGGGCGCGCACGCCGCGCGGTCCGCCGAGCTGCGCGACACCTGGCGCGGGCAGAGCCACGCCCTGCTGCGCAGGGTGTCCTTCGCGGGCGCCGGGGCCGCCGGGATCGCCGTCGACTTCGGGTCCGTCACGATGCCCCTGCAGGACGCCTTCGTGGACCGGGCCTTCGAGTGCTGGATCCACGCGACGGACATCGCCGAGGCGGTGGCCTATCCCTACGACCCTCCCGCGCCGCGCAACCTGAACCGGATGATCGACCTGGCCGCGCGGATGCTGCCGGGCGCGCTGGCCGCCAGGCGGCGGCAGGGGCTCGCGGCCTCGCAGGCCCGGCTGGCCGACGCGGGCGCGCCGGGCCGCTCGCTGCTGCTCCAGATCGACGGCGCGGGCGGCGGCCGGTGGTGCCTGCCGCTGGATTCGCCGGGCGCGGTCGCCTCGCAGGACCACGCGGTGGCCGAGGTGGCCATGGACGCCGTCGAGTTCTGCCAGCTCGCGGCGGGCCATCTGGACCCGGAGCGGATCGCGATCGGGCAGCACGGCGACCGCGAGGTCGTACGGGACGTGCTCTACGCGGCGGCGTCGCTCTCCCGGCTGTGAGGCGGACGCGGCGCCCCGGCCGCGGACGGCGAGCGGGCCCTCGGGCCCAGGCCCTCAGACGCCGGACGTCCGGCGTGGACGTCCGGCGTGGACGTCCGGCGTGGACGTCCGGCGTGGACGTCCGGCGTGGACGTCCGGTGACGAGCCTCAGGCGAAGACGACCGTGCGGCTGCCGTTGAGCAGCACCCGGCGCTCGCTGTGCCACTTCACCGCGCGGGCCAGCGCCTGGCACTCCACGTCCCGCCCCAGGGCGACCAGCTGCTCGGGGGTGACCGCGTGGCCCACCCGCTCGACCTCCTGCTCGATGATCGGGCCCTCGTCGAGGTCGGCCGTCACGTAGTGCGCGGTCGCACCGATCAGCTTCACGCCGCGGTCGTGGGCCTGGTGGTACGGCTTGGCGCCCTTGAAGCTCGGCAGGAACGAGTGGTGGATGTTGATGATCTTCCCCGACAGTTCCCGGCACAAACCGTCCGACAGCACCTGCATGTAGCGGGCGAGCACGACCAGCTCCACGCCCTCGGCACGCACCAGTTCCAGCACCCGCGCCTCGGCCTCCGCCTTGGTCTCGCGGGTGACCGGGATGTGGTGGAAGGGCACCCCGTAGGAGCCCGACAGCTCCCGGAAGTCCGTGTGGTTGGAGATCACGGCACTGATCTCCACCGGCAGCGCGCCGATGCTCGCGCGGAACAGCAGGTCGTTGAGGCAGTGCCCGAACTTGCTGACCATGAGCGCGACACGCATACGCTCCGCGGCCGGGTGGATCTGCCAGTCCATGTGGTAGGCGCCGGCGATCGCCGCGAAGCTGGCGCGCAGCTTCTCCAGGTCGACGGGCGGCTCGGCGGAGAAGCTGACGCGCATGAAGAACAGACCCGTTCCGCGGTCGCCGAACTGCTGGCTGTCCACGATGTTGCAGCCGGTCATGAACAGGTAGCTGGACACGGCGTGCACGATGCCCTGCTTGTCCGGGCAGGACAGGGTCAGGACGTACTGCGGGTCGGCGGGCTGCCGGGGCGGCTGTTCGGTCACCTGCTCAGCCTCGCACACCCGCCCCGCGGCGCGCCGCCATGTCCGTCACGCGGACCTGGTGTAGATGGCGAGGACTTCCAGCGAGCGCGGCGCGATGTCCGGATCCTCCCCGTCCGCCCGCGCCATGAGCGCATGGGCGTCGCGTGCCGCGCGGACCGCGTCGGGCCAGCCGTCGTGCTCCAGGTAGGCCGACACGGGCGCGTCCGCACCCACCTGGTGCAGGATCTTGAGCACCCGCAGCACCGCGACGTCGACCAGCGCCGCCTCCTGGGCGTCGCGGAATATGGTGCCGACGTACTTGTCGGCCGACCAGTTGTCGAGCCAGGTGTCCTCGACCAGCCGGTAGACGGCGTCGGTGACGTCCCCGTAGCCCGGCCGGCCGGCCTGCCACACCTCGCGCTGGAAGACCGGATCGCTGATCATGTGCAGCGCCGAGCGCACATTGCTGCGCCAGCGCCACCACGGCATGTCGTTGACAGGCATGCCTCCCATCGTGGAGGAGACACGGCCGCGGCGGGAAGACTTCTCGGAACCTTGCACGGCGGGCAATCGTACGCAGTCGAACTGCGCCACCTGTAATTCACCTGAAAGTGACCGCCCGTTTGCGTGCGATAACCCTGACGTTGGGCCCGGACCACCATCTTCCGTAACCATGACTGAAAGGCGCATACGCAGGGTTCGCCGTGCCGTCGTCCCGCTGCTGGCCACAAGTGCGCTGCTCAGTGGGTGCGGCGTGCTTCCCGGCAGCTCGGCGGGCTCGCGGGGGCCCGTCGTAGTGATGACATGGGCACCACAAGGGACAAAGGCCACGAACATGCCGGGCATGGTGGCCATGGCCGAGGCGTTCGAGAAGTACGTCAACGACAACGGCGGGCTGAACGGACGCAAGCTCAAGGTCCTCACGTGCAACGAGCGCAACGACGCCGTCGCCGTGTCGAACTGCGTGCAGCAGGCCGCGGACGCGCACGCGGTCGCCGTCGTCGGCTCCTACAGCGAGCAGGGCCGGACCTTCACCACGGCGCTCGCGTCGACCGACATCCCGTACATCGGCGGCTACGGCATCACGCAGGACGAGTACCTCAGCCCGCTGTCCTACCCGGTCAACGGCGGGCTGCCGGCGCTGCTCGCGGGCAGCGGTGAGCAACTCGCGGAGAAGTGCCGGAAGGTGGCGCTGGTGCGCCCCGACTCGATCACCGGCGACCAGTTCCCGATCTTCCTCGACCAGGGGCTGAAGTCCGCGGGGCACGCGCCTGCGCACGACCTGCTCGCCAAGGACGACGCCACCGAGTATTCCGGTGTCGCCGCACAGGCGGTGGGCGACGACAAGGCGAGCGGCTGCGTGTCCGCGGTGCTCGGCGACCACACCAGCACCTTCTTCGACTCGCTGCGCCGGCTCGGCGACGAGAAGCCCAAGGTGCGGCTCTCGTCGGTCATCGGCAGCGTGCAGCAGTCCCTGGTGAACGCCACCGGCGGCGCGAACAGCCCGCTGGAGGGCGCGCTCGTCACCGACTGGTATCCGCCGGCGTCCGACCCGAAGTGGGCGGAGATGAAGTCGGTCGTCGACAAATACGCCTTCTCCGACGACCGGATCGACGTCGCCGACCCGGGCGCGCAGACCACCTGGATCGCCTACACCGCCTTCACCGAGGTGGTCAGGGCGATGGACAAGAGCACCGCGGTGACCTCCAGGACCGTCCAGCGGGCCTTCGACGCCACCACCGGGCTGTCCACCGGCGGGCTCACCCCCGACCTCGGCTGGACGGAGAACGACCTGCTCAACCTGCCCGACCATGTCCGGCTGAACAACGCGAAGGTGACCTACCAGGTGATCACCAACGGCCGGCTGGTACCGCAGAAGGCCGGGTTCGTGGACGTCGCCCCGACCCTGCGGGCGGCGACCGCCTCCGGCTGACGCGGGCCGGCACGGCCGGCCCGCGCGGGTCAGAGCTGGCTGTACTGGCGCTTGGTGAGGCCGTACGTGGCGGCGATGGAATTCCACAGCTTCACGGCGGCCTTCTTCTGGGAGGTCGCCGTGCCGCTCTCCTTGTTGCCGGCCTGCGCCTCCCCGGTGGTGCGGGCGTGGCCGCCCTTGCAGACGTCGGCGTTGCCCGCCGCCTGGTCGGCCCATGCCGCGTAGTGGCCGTCGGCGGACGAGGACGCCTTCCATGCCTTGGTCAGCGCCGTGGTCAGCTCGTCGTGCTTGGGGAGCTTGTCGACGGAGAGGGCGCCGAGCTGGGTGACCAGGCCGTCGCGCTGGGTCGCGGCGGCCCGCAGGTCGGCGGCGGCGCCGGGGAGGTTCTTGCAGCCCCTGATCGACTCGACCGCGCTGACCACCGAGCTGCGGCTCGCACCGCTGGAGGCCAGCAGCGAGTCCAGCGCCTTGGCCTGCGCCTCGGCGGTGTCGGCGCCCGCGCCGGCCTTCTTGTCGCCGTCGGCCGTGCCGCTGGGGGCGCCCGCGGCGGTCGCGGACGGCCGGTCGGCGTCCGCCTTCGACTTGCCGCCACCGCCGCTCATCATGCCGCCGACGACGAGGCCGGCCACCACGCAGCCCGCCACGACGATGCCGATGAGCACCTTGGGCGAGATCCGGCGGCCGCCGTCGTCCCCGCCGTCGTCGTAGCCGTCATAGCCGTCGTAGCCCTGGTAACCGCCGTCGCCGTGGCCCTGCTGCCACTGCTGCCCCGGGTGGCCGCCCTGCGGGGAGCGGTCGCCCGGCGGCTGCAGGATGCGCGGGCGCATCGGCTCGGGGCCGGGGACGTCGCTGCGGAAGAGGTGGTCGTAGTCGCTGTCCGGCTGCACGGGCTGGTCGAAGGCGGCCGGGTCGGTGTACTGCTGCTGCCCGCCGTACGACTGCTGGTCCGGGTAGGGCGCCTGGCCGGGGTACGCGGCCTGGTCCGGGAACTGCTCAGGGGCCGCCGCGGGGCGGCCGTACTCGTCGTAGCCCTGCTGCTCCTGGAAGACCGCCAGCGGCTGGGTGGCCTCGGCCGGAGCGGGCTCGCCGGGACCGCCCGCCGGATAGGGCGGCAGCATCTGGGTGGCCTCCGCGGCCGGCACGGGCTGCTGCGGGGCGAGACCGGGGAACGGCCCCTGCGCGGGCGGCTGCGGCGCCAGACCCGGGAACGGGCCCTGCGCGGGCGGCTGCGGGGCCTGGCCGGCGAAGGGCGCGGGGGCCTGCGGCGGGGCCGCGGGTATGGGCGGCGGCGCGACGGCGGGGCCCGCACCCGGGTAGGGCGGCAGCATCTGGGTGGCGTCCGCGGCCTCCACGGGCTGCTGCGGGGGCTGCGGCTGCATGCCCGGGGCCCCTGCCGGGTCGCCCCACGGGGTGCCCGCAGCGGGCTGCACGTGCCCTCCGTAGGCCTGCTGCTGCCCGGTGGGCTGGACGGCGCCTGAGTACGGTTCGGGCGTTTCCTCGCCGCGTCCGCTGCTGTGCATCGCCGTTGACTCCCGCCTTCACCAAGTGTCGGACGAGCGCACACGCTACCCGGTGAACGCGCAAGGGGGCCACGGACCCGAACGCGTGAGCGCCCGGCGGCAGCGCGGGCCGGTGGTCCGCAGCGCCGCGAAGGCCCGCGGCGCCGGGATTTCCAGCACTTTGGGCGCGCCGGTGAAAACGGTGTCGGTACGGTAACGATTGGGTGTGCTCTTGCCCGTTCACCGTTTCACGCGGCTCCTGCGCGACGGGCCGGCGGACGGTGCGCACCGCCCGCCCCCGCCCTCACGCGGCCTCCTGAGCCTCCAGCCGGGCGCCGAACTCCCGTACCGACGGCTCCGCGGAGAAGGGGTCGAGGCGGCGGCGGAAGTCCTCCAGATATTCCGCGCCGCGGTCCGAACGCAGCCCGGACAGCAGGGCCACCGCCTGGGTGCCGGTGTGGCAGGCCTGCTCGATCTCGCGCTGCTGCACCTGCGCGTCGGCCAGCAGCAGCATGTCGATGGCGCGGCGCCTGGTGCGGCTGACCGGATGCGCGGCCAGCGCCTCCTCCGCGCGCCGGGCGGCGGGCGCGGCCTGGCCCAGGTCGCGGTGGCAGTGGGCCAGTTCGTCCGCGAGGTAGGCGTGGTCGAAGTGCGCGATCCACGCCGGGTCCTGGTCCGGCTGCGAGCGCTCCATGGCGCCGACCGCGAGGCCGGCGACGGTCGCGAAGGTCCGCGCGTCGCCGAGCAGCGCGTGGCCGCGCGCCTCGGCCGCGTAGAACATCGCCTCCGCGGTGTGCCCGACCTGGCCCCTGGCGCCTTCCTGTGCGGCGCGGGCGAGTTGGGCGATCTCCCGGGGATTGCCGAGGGCCGCGGCGAGGTGGCTCATGCTGGCGGCCAGGATGTAGCCGCCGTACCCGCGGTCGCCCGCGGCCTGCGCGAGCCGCAGCGCCTGGATGTAGTAGCGCTGCGCCAGGCCCGGCTGGCCGGTGTCCACCGCCATGTACCCGGCCAGTTCGGTCAACCGGGCCACCGCGGAGAACAGCTCGCGGCCCACCGACTCCCGGTAACTGCCCGCCAGCAGGCCGGACACCACGCTGTTGAGGTAGTGCACGACGACCGGCCGGACGTGGCCGCTGCCGAAGCGGTGGTCCAGGTCGGTGAGCGCCTGGGTGGTCGCGCGGACCGCCTCGACGTCCGAAGCGCCCACCCTTGCGCCGCCGTTGCGGGCCACGCCCTGGTCGGGGCGGGTGATCAGCCAGTCCCTGCTGGGCTCCACCAGTGCGGAGGCGGCGACCGTGGAGCCAGTCAGGAACTCCCGGCGGCCGACGTCGCTGCGCCACAGCTCGCAGACCTGCTCGATCGCGCCGAGCACGGTGGGCGAGAAGTGCAGGCCGATGCCCGTCGCCAGGTTCTTGCCGTCCGCCATGCCGATCTCCTCGATCGACACGGCACGGCCGAGCTTGCGGCCGAGCGACTCGGCGACGATGCCCGGCGCCCTGCCGCGCGGCTGCTGCCCGCGCAGCCAGCGCGCCACCGACGTCTTGTCGTAGCGCAGGTCGAGGCCGTGCTCGGCCCCGCACATGTTGACCCTGCGGGCGAGTCCGGCGTTGGAGCAGCCGGCCTCCTGGATGAGCGACTGGAGCCGCTCGTTGGGCTGGCGCGCCACAAGTGGTCGTGCGGCCATGGTTGTCCCCCTCGTCCTCGTCGACCCGTCCCGGTGACCGACGTCCGTTTACGGCTCCGCGGCGCGGTACGCCGCGGCCCGACTGCGGTGTGCCCGGCGGGCGTTCGCATCGCCCGGTGGTCCGGTCCCGCATGGCTGTGCGGCTCCGCTGGGCGATACTTTCCCAGTCCTTGACCGGGAAATGCCCCGCTTTGCGGGATTTCACCGGCAAGCGCCGATGCCTCTCCCACTGACTACCCGTCACCGGGCCCCGCTGCCCGCACGCGCCCCCGTTAGTGCATCCGTGCGCCTGCCATGACCCGGCACGCGACCGCCCGTAACCCCGGGCAGCGAGGGGCTGTTGTGCTCCGCGTGGACAAAAGCACCTCATCCCTGCCGCAGCGCGCCGGTGATCCGGCCGAGGCGGCTGTCCGCTACGTCGAGGAACGCCAGTGGGACGTCCTCCCCGGCGCCTGGCTGGAGACCGACTCCGCCGGTGCGGACCGCTGCTCCTGCAGCGCGGCCGACTGCCCGGCACCCGGCGCACACCCCATGCGCCCCGACTGGGTGACCCAGGCGAGCGGCGCGGTTCCGGCCGTGCGGCACATGTGGCAGAAGCAGCCTCGCGCGTCCGTGCTGCTGCCCACCGGGCGCTCCTTCGACGTCCTCGAAGTCTCGGAGAACGCCGGCTGTCTGGCGCTGGCCCGCAGCGAGCGGATAAACCTGCCGCTCGGGCCGGTGCTCGGCGCCCCGGGCCGCCGGATAATGTTCTTCGTCCTGCCGGGCAGCGGGGACAAGGTGCCGGACACGCTGCGCAGCTTCGGCTGCCGGCCCGCGTCGCTGGACCTCTCGGTCCTGGGGCGGGGCGGCTGGGTCGTCGCCCCGCCCACAAGAACCGTTCCTGCAGGCATGGTCATGTGGGCCCGGCGGCCCACTCCCGCCAACCGCTGGCTGCCGGACGCGACGGAGGCGCTCGGCGCGCTGGCCTACGCGTGCGCCCGCGAGGCGATGGAGGCCCTGGACGCCGGCGCGGGCGCCGGACGGCCGGGCGCGGGCCCGCCGGGCGCCGCGGGCGATCTCGCCCTGGCGTCCGCGCGGGGGCGCTGAACCGCCGCCTCCCCCGCCTCCGGACGTGCCGACGGACGCCGTCTCCCGCGATCGTCACCGAACGCGAGAGACGGTCACTGTCAGTGGTGCCGTCTAGGGTGTCGTTGTCCGTGGGAAGCCGCGGAGCAGGGCACGGGGCAGGGGGAGGCGGCAGAGGATGGCCGAGCCGAAGCAGGAAGCACAGCGGGGCGCGCCGCTGCCGTACTACGGGAATCGCGCCGAAGGGGCCGGCGGGCAGGAGGACGGGCCCGTCCCGGCGGTGCGGGTGCGCGGGCTGTGGAAGCAGTTCGGCACGCAGGCCGCCGTGGCGGGGGTCGATCTCGACCTGCCCGCGGGCCTGTTCGTCGGGCTGGTGGGCCCGAACGGGGCGGGGAAGACGACGACGCTGTCCATGATCACCGGGCTGCTGCGGCCGGACGACGGCCTGGTGCAGATCCACGGCCACGACGTGTGGACGGACCCGGTCGCGGTGAAGGCCAGGATCGGCGTGCTCCCCGAGGGCCTGCGGCTCTTCGAGCGGCTGTCCGGGCGCGAGCTGCTCGCCTACACCGGGCGGCTGCGCGGCCTGCCCGGCGCCGAGACCGACCGGCGCGCCGCCCAACTGCTCGACGTGCTGGACCTGACCGGCTCCCAGCACAAGCTGGTGGTGGACTACTCGACCGGCATGCGCAAGAAGATCGGCCTGGCCGCGGCCCTGCTGCACAACCCCGACGTCCTCTTCCTCGACGAGCCCTTCGAAGGCGTCGACCCGGTGTCCGCGCAGGTCATCCGCGGGGTGCTGGAGCGCTTCACCGGCGGTGGCGGCACGGTGGTCTTCTCCTCGCACGTGATGGAGCTGGTGGAGAGCCTGTGCGACTGGGTCGCCGTCATGGCCGCGGGCCGGATCGTGGCGCGCGGCACCCTCGCCGAGGTGCGCGGCGAGTCCGGCAGCCTCCAGGACGCCTTCCTGTCGCTGGTCGGCGCCGACCGCTCCGGCGGCGAGGGCCTGGAGTGGCTGGGCGGCGGCGCGCGATGACCGCCGCCACCGCTCCCCCGCCCGCGGCCCCCTCGTCGGTGACCGCCGTCTTCGTCCGGCTCAAGCTGTCGCTCATGCGCAACGGGCTGCGCCAGTCCACCGGGCGCACCTTCGGCTGGTGCGTCGGCGTCGGCATTGCCCTGATCTTCACGCTCGCCAACACCGCGGGCCTGCTGTCGATGCGGCACAACGCGCACGCGCCGGCCGTCGCCGTCACCGCCGCCGTGGTGCTCGCCGTGGGATGGGCGGTCGTGCCGCTCTTCTTCTTCGGCGGCGACGAGACCCTCGACCCGACCCGGCTGACGATGCTGCCGCTGCGCCCGCGCCCACTGCTGACCGCGCTGCTCGTCTCCTCGCTGGTCGGCGTCGGCCCGCTGCTCACCGCACTGCTGGCCACCGGCGCGGTCGTCTCCCTCGCGTACGGGGCCGCGGCCGCCGTCGTCGCCGTCCCGGCCGCGCTGCTGGTCCTCGCGCTGTGCGTGTCGCTCTCCCGGGCGGTGGCCGCGGCCAACACCCGGCTGCTGACCAGCCGCAAGGGCCGCGATCTCGCGGTGCTCAGCGGGGTCTTCGTGGCGATAGGCGCGCAGCTGATCCGGATAGGCGCGGATTCGCTGTCCGGCGGCGACGGCCTGGAGCACGCCGACTCCGCGCTGTCCGTGGTCCGCTGGATACCGCCCGGCACGGCGGTCGACGCCGTCCGCTCCGCCGACCGCGGGGCGTACGGCCTGGCCGTCCTGCAACTCGCCCTGACCGCGGTCGCGGTGGCGGCGGTGCTGCGCTGGTGGCACCACAGCCTGGTGCGGCTCATGGTCTCCCCCGACGCGTCCACGATCGCCGCCGCCCCGGAGGAATCCGCGAGCCGCGCGCAGGGCACCGGCGGCAGGCGGCTGCCCTGGCCGCGGCTGCCCGAGGGGCGGACGGGCACGGTCGTGCAGCGGCAGTTCCGCTACATGTGGCGCGAGCCACGCGCCAAGGCGTCGCTGGTGACCGGGCTCGCGGTGGGCCTGCTGCTGCCCGCCGTCGCCGTCTTCCAGGACGGCAGCGTCTACCAGTGCCTGTGGGCCGCGGGGCTGCTCGGCGTGCAGATGTTCAACCTGTTCGGGACGGACGGCTCCGCCTTCTGGACGGTCGCGGCCGCCGTCGCCGACCGCCGTGACGCGGAGCTGGAGCTGCGCGGGCGGGCGCTCGCGGTCGCGGCGATAGCCGTGCCCTACGTCACCGTGGTGACCGTCGGCGCGGCGGTGGTCCTCGGCCAGGCCGGCTCGCTGGCCGAGACGCTGGGGGTGTCGTACGCGTTCCTGGGCGCGCTCGTCGCCACCGGGTGCGTCGCGAGCGTGCGCTACCCGTACGCGCTCCCGCACGACAACCCCTTCGGCACCGCGGCGCCCGGCCAGAGCAGCCTCGCGGCGCTCAACCTGATCGGCGGCATGCTCACCGCGGCGGTGCTGTGCCTTCCCGTCTTCGTGCCCGTCATCGTCCTGCACGCGACCGGCCACCACGGGCTGCTCTGGCTCGCCCTCCCGGTCGGCGTCCCCTACGGTGCGGCCCTCGCCGCGGTTGCGCTCCGCTTCTCCGCTCCCCGGCTCCTCGGGCGCCTCCCCGAGATCCTCGCGGCGGTCCGCCTCTAGCCGGCGGTGGCTTCCCCCTTCGCAGGGGGCGAGCGTTTGCGCTGCCGCGCGGGGCTTGCGCCTGCGGCGCCGGGCAACCACCAGGGGCGCGGGGAACTGCGCGCTCAGCCCCCACCGGGGCGCGGGTAGTCACCGGCCCGAAGGGGCAGTCGCTGTCGTTTCCGGACCACCGGCCGGTGGTGGGTTGCTCGCGCAGTTCCCCGCGCCCCTGGCGTGCCCGGCGCCGCAGAAGACTGCTCAGCCGCGGCGCAGCCGTATCGTGGAGGTCAGGGCCAGGAGGGGGAGGACGGCGCCCAGGGCCGTCGTCAAAGGCCAGCCGCCGAGGTGGTACGCGGCGGAACCCGCCTGGGAGCCCACCGCTCCGCCGACGAAGAACGTCGCCATGTAGGCGCTGTTGAGGCGGGCCCGGGCGGCGCTGTCGAGGGCGTAGACGATGTGCTGGCCCAGGACGAGCGTGGTCTGGACGGCCATGTCCAGCAGCACCGCCGCCGCGCCCAGCGCGAGCACGCTGTGCCGCCCGGCCGCCGCGAGGCCGAACGCGGCGGCCGCGGCGACGAAGGCCGCGGCGGTCATCGGGCGGACGAGGCCGCGGTCGGCCCACCGCCCGGCCAGCGGGGCGACGAGCGCCCCGCCCGCGCCCGCGAGGGCGAACAGCCCGACCTGCCACTGGCTGTAGTGGAAGGGCGCGGCGGTGAGGACGAAGGAGATCGTCGTCCAGAAGACGCTGAACGCCCCGAACATGGCCGCCTGGTAGAGCGCCCGCCGGCGCAGCGCCGGGTGGACCCGCAGCAGCCGCACCGTCGAGCGCAGCAGCGCCCCGTACGGCAGCGCGGCCGCGGGCTGCCGCGGGGGCAGAGTGGAGCGCAGCACCAGGGTCAGGACGGTCATCAGGGCCGCCGAGCCGAGGTAGACGGCGCGCCAGCTCGTGGCGTCGGCGATGAGGCTGCCCACCGTGCGGGACAGCAGGATGCCGGTGAGCAGGCCGCTCATCACCTGCCCGACGACCCGCCCGCGGCTCGCGTCGGGCGCGAGGTCGGCGGCGTACGGCACGAGGATCTGCGCGACGGTCAGCGTGCAGCCGAGGACGAGGGACGCGGCGAGCAGCACCCCGAAGTCCGGTGCGAGGCCCGCGAGGGCGAGCGCGGCGACAGTGAGGGTGAGCAGCAGCGTGGCCAGCCGCCGCTTCTCCAGCACGTCGCCGAGCGGCACGACCAGGAGCAGCCCGAGCGCGTAGCCGAGCTGACCGGCCGTCACCAGGCTGCCCGCGGTGACCGTTCCGATGTGGAAGGACCGGCGCAGCTCGCTGAGCAGCGGCTGGGCGTAGTAGAGGTTCGCGACGGTCAGGCCGCACGCGACGGCGAGCAGCACCACCAGGCGGCGCGGCGGCCCGTCCTGCGGCGCCGCCGCCGGGGCCGGGTGCCCGCTCCCCCGGACGGTCTTCGCGAGGCTTGCGGGGCCGTTCGGCTGGGACATCGTCCACCTCACTGCACGGAGTTCAGGGCACCGGTCAAACCGGTGCGACGACGGTACCAGTCATACCGGTTCCAGGGGTACGCTGGCCGGCATGACGGAGATCACCGCGCCGCCGCGCTTCCGGCAGGGGGCCGGGCGGCTGTGCCTGGACTACGTGCGCACCCTGCGGTATCGCGGGACGCCGCGCGCGCAGGAGGAGTTGGCGGACGGCGCAGCGCTCGCGGAGTGGGTACGGCAGTGCGGGCCCGCGCTCGACGCGACCCGCGCCGCGGTGACGCCCGCCGACGCGGCCGTGCGCGAGGCCCGCGCCCTGCGGGAGGCGGTGTACGCGCTCGTCTCCGCCGCCCGCGCGGGGGACGGCGCCGCCGTCGCGCCCGCCGTCCGCGGCCGTCTCAACCGCGCCGCCGCGCAGCCCGTACCCGTACCGCGGCTCACCGCCGAGGGTGAGCTGCGGTGGCGGGCGGACGAGCCCGTCGCCGCGGTCCTCGCCCTCGTCGCGCGGGACACCCTCGAACTCGCCGCCTCCCCCGCGCTTCTGGCCCGCCTCCACGAATGCGGTGCCGCTGACTGCGGGGCGGTCTTCCTGGACGCTTCCCGTCCCGGGACCCGGCGCTGGTGCTCCATGGATGTGTGCGGCAACCGCGCGAAGAAGTCCGCGTATCGCGCCCGTAATTGACCCGCGCACTCCCTGGGCCCGGCCCCGGTTCCCCCGCCGCGGGGGCCGCGCTCCGAGGCTGCGCCCGCGCTGCGGGGCACCCGTTTTCAGCCTGCGGCTGGGCTGTGGGGTGAGCGTTTTTTAGGGGCGCGGGGAACTGCGCGCTCAGCCACGACGTGCCGTCACGTCGTCACCGGCCCGGAGGGGCAGTTCGGTCCGTACCGGACCACCGGCCGGTGGAGGGCTGAGCGCGCAGTTCCTCGCGCCCCTGATGGTGCCCGGCGCCGCAAGCGCAACCTCCCCGCGCCCCTGATGGTGCCCGGCGCCGCAAGCGCAAGCCCCGCGCGGCAGCGCAGCCGCAGGCGCAGCCTGAAGACGCTCGCCGCCCTGCGCAGGGGGAACGTCTACGCCAGCTCGGCGAGAGACTGGCGCCAGGCCGGGTGGAGGTCGTCGAGGAGCGCCTCGACGCGCGGGGGGAGCCCACGGGAAGGCCCCGCGGCAGCGGACCTGCTGAGGAGGGATGCCGCGGCGAAGTCGAGGCGAGCCGGGTCGCCGGTGGCGTGGGCGGCGCGGAGCAGGGCGAGCCACAGGCGCTCGTCCTGGGGGGCGACCCCCATGCCCGTCTCCACCGCGGCCACCGCCGCCTTCGGCTTGCCCGCGTCGAGGTGCAGCGTGGCGAGCGCGAGGGCGATCTCGGCGACCAGCACCGGGTGCTGGGCCTCGACGATCTCGTGCGAGAGCCACCCGTAGCGGCCGGCGGCGCGGTCGTCCAGGAGGCGGCCGCGCGCCAGCGAGAGCGCGTCGGTGAGGAGCCGGCGGCGGGCGACGGGGTCGTGCGCCCCGACGCCCTGCTCGGCCTGGTGGTGGAGGGTCTGGAGGACGTCCCAGTCGGAGACGACCGAGGTGGCGAGCACGATGCGGCCGGTGTCGTCGTAGGAGAGCCGGGGCGTGCCGTCCGGGTCGGTGCCGAGCCAGTCGCGGAGCCGGTCGACGAGGCCGTCGCGGACGTCCTCGGTGACGCCGCGCGCCCACAGCGCGGAGGCCAGGACGCGCGGGTGGACGCCTTCGCGGTGCAGCAGGAGCAGCGCGAGGGCCTCGTGGAGCAGCGGGCCGCGGTCGGCCTCGGGGGCTTCGACGCCGATGACCTCGAAGGCGCCGAGGAGCCGGGCGTAGATGCCGGGGCGGCCGCGGTCGCTGAGGTCGACGAGGAAGGCGGGGGCGCCGGGGTCGGGGTCCCGCCCGTCGTCGCCGCCGTTGCCCGCGGCCTGCGCGAAGAGCTGCAGCACCGCGGCGTACTGCGCGGCGGGCAGCCGCTGCGCGGCGAGGTCGAGGCCGAGCAGCGGCGCGGTGAGCCGGCCCGCGGAGCTGATCTCCAGCTCCCAGGCGGCGCCCGGCACCGCGGCGGTGTCGGCGGCGAGGAGGTAGCCGAGGCCGAGCCGCCCCGCCTCGGCGGCGAGTTCGGCGATCCGCGCGGTCTGCTCGTCGCCGGGCCGGTCGGCGATGATCACCAGGTGCGGCGCCCACTGGCTGTGCTGCGCGCGCCCGGCGCGGCCGGTGAGGACGCTATCCTGGCCGGCGGCCTGGAGCGCGGCGCGGCGCTGGGCCGTCTCGGCGGCCATGGCGTCGACGGCCTCGGAGACGTCGGTGAGGTGCCGTACCCGGGCGGGGGCGAGGGCCGTGAGGTCCTCGGCGAAGCCGACGAGGGTCACGGTCATGCGGTCGGACCAGCCGTTGGTGGCGAGTTCGGCGGCGATCGAGGCGAGGACGGCGTCGCGGTCGGCCTTGGCGCCGGCGAGCGAGACGACGCCGGGCACCGCTTCGAGGTTGAGCAGCAGCCGCGCCTCTTCGAGGGTGCCGAGCGTGACCAGGCCCGGGTAGGGCGCGGCCGCCGCGGTGCCGGCGTCGGCGGGCAGTGAGGTGCGGGCGAGCCGCCAGAAGGTCTCGTCCTGGCCCAGCACCCAGGGCGCGGGCGGGGTGCCCTCGGCCCAGGCGAGCTGGAGGTGCAGCTCGTCGGGGGTGAGCCAGGCGGCGTAGACGGTCGGCAGCGGCCGCCCCTCGGCGTCGAGCTGGGCGGACAGCGCGCGCAGGCCCCGGTCGAGGAAGGCGACGGTCTCGGGGTCGGCGCCGATCCGCAGCGCGTCGTCGGCGTCGGCCGCCGGGCCCTGCGGGGTGCGCGGGACGCGCAGGATGCCCTCGGCGACGGACTGCCACAGCTCGGTGCGGCGGCGCCGGCCGAGCGCCGCGAGCAGGCCCGCGGCCAGCAGCGGGGCGGCGATGAGCGCCTCGGGCAGCTGGGAGAGCCCGCCGTGGTGCGCGGCGGCGTGGACGGTGGGGACGTGCCCGGCGCCGTGCGCGCCGGCCTGCTCGGGGGCCGGGGCGGGCGCCGGCGTGGCCGGGGACTGGTGCTGCTCGGGCGCGGGGGTCTGCGCCGGGGCCTGGTGCGCGCCGCCGCCCGCGCCCTCGGCCGCGGTGTCCTTGGCGCCGCCGTGCTCCGCGTAGTGCTGGATGTCGTGGGCGACGTGCTGGACCTGCTGCGCCCCGGCGGCCGGCATGTCGACGATCTCGCCGCCGGTCGCGTCGCCGGGCATCTCCATGATCCAGCCGGGCCGGATGAGGCTGGCCTGCGACAGCTTCGAACCGTCGGGCTGCACACGGTCCTTGTTGAGGGCGTAGATCTCCTTGTAGCGGCGCCCGTCGCCGAGGTGGCGCTGGGCTATGTCCCACAGGGAGTCGTGGTGGCGGCCCTCGGGCGGCTGGATCCGGTAGAACTTCGTGTCCTGCTGGGTGTGTTCGATGCTGCGGACCGTCCCGGCGTGACCCGCGCCGCCCTCCGGCGAGGTGACGGCGTTCGAGGTGCCCTGGTGCGGGACGCCCGGGGTCTGCTGCGCCGAGGCGACGGCGCCCGGACGGGCCTGCTGCTCGGCCTGGTGGTGCGTGCCCTGGCCGAGCACGGGCGACAGGGTGGCGGCGCCGACGCCGAGCAGCAGCAGGGCGGCGACGAGCTGGCGGGCCAGCAGCTGGCTGCCGCCGGAGCCCGGGATGTGCCGCGGCATGCCCACGCCGGAGAACGCCGCCTTGCCCTCGACGAGCACGCACGCGGTGAACTGCGCCCACGCGATCCACACCAGCACCGCGAGGGAGTTGACGAAGGTCTTGGTGGTGATGGGCTGGCGCAGCACGTCGGAGTCGAAGTGGTGCGGGAAGGGCGAGCCGATGTAGTGCAGCAGCGCTCCGGGCACGCCGACCACGAGCGCCGCGAGCACCACGAAGGCGCCCAGCGCGCGCAGGACGTCGCCGACCGTGCGCTGCCTGCGCGGCGGCCGGCCCGGGTGCTGCCCCGGTCCCGGCCGCGCCTGCGACTGGTGGCGTCCCGTGGCGGTGGAGCGTGCCATCGCTGCTGCCCTGCTTCCTCTGCTCCGTTGCGTGCTGTTGCGGTCCTGACGTTATGCGACGCGCCGGGTGGCGCGATACGTGTGCGGTGGGCCCGGGTTGCGGCCTACTGCGTGAGGGCCTCCGCGGTGGCCGTACCCGTCACCACGTGGCTGTCGAGGGCGAAGAGGCTGGTCATCATCGGCTCGAAGGTGACCTGGACGGTGACGGTGATCCGCCGGCGGTTCCCCTTGCAGGTCGAGTGGGTGATGTCGTCCTCGCTGAGGCCCGCCGCGCTCAGGTACGCGTTGATGTCGTCCTTGCAGTGGTCGTACCGGATCGGCGCCGTCTTCCCCAGGTCGGCGCCCGAGCGCAGGGCGTCCACGTCGATGTCCTGGGCGGCGGCGCGGGCGGCCTGCTCGGCGAGGTCGGCGGCGCGCTCGCGGGTCGACAGGACCCGGCCGCCGTCGACCACGAAGGCGGCGAGCACGACGAAGAGCAGCGCGAAGATCAGCAGCGCGATGGCCCCCGAACCGCGGTCCGCGCCGCGGCCGTACGCGTCCCGTACCGCCCGCAGGCGGGCGCGCAGCAGGCGCTTCACTCGAACCTCCGGTAGGGGTCGAGGGGCGAGGCGAACTCGCTCTTGAGGGTGGTGGTGATGGGCAGGCCCAGATCCGACAGACCGCGGACCTCGCAGGAGACCTGGACGGTGTAGACGCCGCCGGGGGCCCACCGGGTGTTGGCGTGGGTGACGGTGATCGGGCCGTGGCAGATGTGCTGGAGGGACGCCTTCGCCGTCTGCCGGGCCGCGTTGTCGGCCTTGACCTGGTTGCCGTGCAGCGAACCGGCGCGTGCCGCGTCGCGCGCGGCGCCGTCCAGCTCGCCGCGGGCGTCGGTCAGCTGCCCGAAGGCGACCAGCACCAGGATGAAGAGAAGCAGCACCGGTGCGATGATCACGACCTCGATCGTCGAGATCCCGGCGTCCCCGCGGGCCCGGGAACCCCCGGTGCTCCTCGCCGCCGCGGCCCGCCGCCGTATGCCCGCCGCCGCGGCCCGCGCAGCCGCGGTCGCAGTCGTGTACGTCACCGCGCCGCCGTCCCCACTGTCCCCGTCATCCCCGTGCTCCCCCTCGTCCCCGCTGCCGTCATGTCGGGCCGCTCCCTCACCCGTTCGGCATGAACTGCTCGATCGGGCCCTCGGACGTGCGGTCGACCGTGATGCCGATGCCGAGGATCGACGGCACGTGCCCCTTCACCCGGACGCTGATCCGGTCGCGGTGCCCCTTGACCCGCTGGACGGTGACCGTCGGGTTGGTGAGCAGGCTGCCGCCCATCCCGTCGATGTAGCCGTCGGCCTTCTTCCGCGCCTTGCCCTGCCAGTCGCTGCCGCTCACTGCCGCCTGCGTACGGGCCTCGCGGGCGCCCGCCCGGGCCGCGGCGATCGCGACGTGCGTGGCGAAGTAGTACATCGCGAACTGCACGGTGAGGAAGATGATCCCGAAGACGACCGGGGTCAGGAAGACGAACTCGATCGCGGTCATCCCGCGGTCGTCCGCCCTCCGCCGCCCCACGCCGCTGTCGCCGCGTGCGGCCGCGAAACGGTCGCGCAGCGCGCGGCCCACCGCCTTCATCGTCTCCCCCGTCCTTTCCGCTGTCCCGCCGACCGCCGGTGTCCGGCGGATGTCAGCAGTCCGTCGTGGTGCTCGAGTTCTGGATGCAGGTGTTGACCTTGTCGGTCTTTTCGTTCAGCGCCTTGCTGATCGCCACGCCGATACCGGCGACCAGCGCGGCCACGATCGCCGAGATGATCACCCACTCGACGGCGGAGGCGCCCATGCTGCGGCCCTCGGTGCGTGCCCAGGCGATGCGGCGGCGGACGAGGCCGGCGACCGCGGTGGTCGCCTTGGCGAGGGGGTTGGGACGGTTCATGGTCCGGATCCTTTCTGGCGGACGACTCTCAAGTGGGCTGTCGGTCATGCGTCGTGCGTCATGCGTCGTGCTTGGTACGTCGTGCGTGGGACGCGCTCGTAGGTGGTTCCGGTTCACGCCTGGAAGACGCGCATGGCGGCCGGGAACATCAGGAAGACCAGGAACCCCGCGGCCAGCATCAGCTGCGCCACGAGCATGGACTGCGAGTTCTCGCCCGCGGATCCCTCGATCTCGGCGAGCTCGCGGTGCCGCATGGTCTCCGCGCGGGAGGCCAGCGACTCGCGGATCTTGGCGCCGTCGTCGGCGACCAGGCCGAGCGCGACGGACAGGTCCTGCAGTTCCTCGATGCCCAGCTCCGCGCCGAGCCGGCCGAGCGCGACCCATTGGCTAATGCCGGTGATCCGGGCGTCGTTGAGGCAGCTGCGGATACGGACCAGCGCCCAGCCGTCGCTGACGTCGGCGGCGGCCATCAGCGCCTCGGGCAGGCCGCGCCCGCCGGCCAGGTTCATCGACACCAGGTCCAGGTAGGCGGCGATCACCCGGCGCAGGTCCTTGCGCTTGTCGGCGGCGTCACGGCGTACTTCGAGGTCCGGCAGCATGAAGAACAGGCCCGCGCAGACCAGCGCCAGCCACACCGGGACGATCGGGCTGATGCCGAAGCCGAGCTGCCAGACCAGGGCGTAGAGGAACGGCCCGAAGACCAGGCCAGCCGCGCCGAGCAGCAGCTTGGTCGCGAGGAAGCTCTCCCAGCTGCGGTCCAGGACGGCCAGGTCGGCGCGCATCGAGCGCAGCTCCCAGCCCTGTTCGAGGTAGAAGGCGGCGATCCGCTGCCCGATCCGGCCGCGCAGGTCGGTGGCGTGCGGGGCGGGTCCGGCCACCGGGCCCTGGGCGCGCAGGGCGTCGATCTGGGCGACGGTGGCCGCGGCGCTGTTCCGGCTCGGGGCGAGCGCCCTGATGAGGGCGTAGATGCCGATACCGGTGATGGCGCCGAGCAGTCCTGCCAGTGCGAGCATGTTCACCGGTGCAGCACCTCCTGCCGCTGGGCGTGGAGTTCGGGCGAGTGGACGAGGAAGCGGGCCGGGGTCTCGACCTTCGACAGGCTGCGCAGCCACCAGAAGCCGGCGCCGAACAGCGCGCAGACGATCAGCAGCACCATCTGCCCCAGCAGCGTGCCGTAGGGCTTGACGAAGCCGCGGTTGAAGATGGCCAGCGCGAGCACCACGACGACCGAGACGATCACCACGATCTGCACGCTGCGCCGGGTGCTGGCGCGCTGCGCCATCACGCGCTGGCGCATGTCGACCTCCTCGCGCGCCGACTTGGCGAGCGCGCCCAGGACCTCGCGCAGACCCGGGCCGCGCAGCCGGGAGTTGAGGATCAGCGCGGCGATGATGATGTCGGCGGACGCGTCGTTGATCTCGTCGGCGAGGTGCTGGAGCGCGTCCGGCAGCGGTGTGCGGGCGCGCAGCCGGTCGACGAGCGACTCCAGGTGGGTGCGCAGCGCGGGTGCGGCGGCGCGGGCCGAGGCCGGGATGGCCTGCTCCAGGCCGACCGCGCCGGCGATGGTGTCGCGCAGCGACTCCGTCCAGCCGGCCAGCGCCTCCACCCGCTTCATCGCGGCGCGCTCGTCGGAGGCCCCGCCGAAGAGCTTGTCCCAGGTGAAGACGAGCAGCGCGGTGGCGATGCCGAGCACCGCCCAGCGGGTGAGCGCGAGGACGGCGATCCCGGCGACGGCGGCGATCGAGCCGCGCTGCGACGCGAAGCGCATCATCTCCGCCACCTTGTCGGCGGGCGCCTCGCCGGGTGCGACGGGTTTGGGCGCCCAGCCGCGGATCGCGACCACGAGCAGCGCGATTCCGCCGCCCACGACCGCGCCGGCCAGGAGGCCGTACATCACGGTCAACGAGAAGACACCGGTCATTACCGCCACACCCCCGTGGGCTGGTAGCCGTTGGCGAGAAGTTCGTCGAGGCAGGCGATCGGCGCGTGCGGCATCGCCGCGCCGGTCCTGCCCTCGGCGAAGACCTCGCTGGAAAGGACCCTGCCGTCCACGCCGTTGACCTCGCGGACCGAGGTCACCATACGGCGCAGGGTGCCGCCCTGCTGGAAGTCGTTGCGGCGCTGGATGAAGACCACGAAGTCGATGGCGCCCGCGACGAGCATCTGCGAGGCCTCGATCGGCAGCCGCTCCCTGGCCTGGAGGGCGTAGGTGGAGATGCGGTTGAAGACCTCGGCCGAGCTGTTGGCGTGGATCGTCGACAGCGAGCCGTCGTTGCCCTGGGACATCGCGTTGAGCATGGTGACGATCTCGTCGCCGAGGACCTCACCGACGATGACCCGGGAGGGGTTCATACGCAGTGAGCGGCGGACCAGTTCGGCCATCGAGATGGTGCCCTGGCCCTCGGAGTTGGGCAGCCGCTCCTCGAACGCCACCACGTTGGGGTGCAGTTCGGGGAATTGGTCCAGGCCGAGCTCAAGGGCGCGCTCGACGGTGATGAGCCGCTCGTGCGCCGGGATGACGTTGGCCAGCGCCCGCAGCAGGGTGGTCTTGCCGGCGTTGGTGGCGCCGGCGATCATCACGTTCTTGCGGGCCATGACGGCCGCGTGCAGGAAGCTCGCCAGCTCCGGGGTGATCGTGCGGTTGCCGACCAGGTCGGCGAGGAAGACCTTGCCGAGCCGGGCGCGGCGGATGGACAGCGCGGGCCGCCGCGTCACGTCCATCACGGCCGAGAGCCGGGAGCCGTCCGGCAGCCGCAGGTCGAGCTGCGGGTTGGCGGAGTCGAAGGGGCGCGAGGACAGGCCGGAGTAGGCGCCCAGCACCTGTATGAGCTCGATCAGCTCCTCGTCGCTCTCGGCGACGGGCTCGCCCTGGAGCTCGCGGCCGTCGGAGTAGCCGACGAAGACCTGGTCGCAGCCGTTGATGTCGATGTTCTCGACTTCCGGGTCGTCCAGCAGCGGCTGGAGCCGCCCGACGCCGAAGAGCGCCGCGTGCACGGCGGCCGCGTACGCCTCCTCGGCGACCGCGTCCAGCGGGGTGCGGCCGGCGTTGATCTCCCGGCGGGCGTAGTCCTCCAGGATCTGGGCGATGATCGCGCGGGCGAACTGCCGTTCGTCCTCCGCGCTCATCGCCGGCGCGCCGGCGACCTGGTCGAGCCGCCGCTGCTCGGCTATCCGGTCGCCGGCCTCCTCCCGGAAGCGCTTGACCAGCTGGTGGTCGATCTCGCTCATCGGAAGACCCCGTACCTGTTCGGTACGTCGGCGGCGATCTGCCGCGCGGAGCGGATCAGCAGGGACTTGTCGAGCCGGCCGCGGCGCCGCCCGGTGAGCATGTCGGCGCCCGCCGGGTCGTGCGCGATCGTGCCGACGACCCGCGCGGATATCTGCGAGGCCACCAGCATCTCGTTGGCCTGCGCGGCGATCCGGGCGCTGTGCCCGGGGTCGGCGACCAGCAGCACGCCGATCGGCGGGTAGCCGAGGGCGCCGGCGCCGCGCTGCGAGCCGTGCAGCTTCGCCGACAGCGCGCCGGCCCGGTCCCGTACCCGGGCCAGGTGCTCGGCCTCGGTCCCGGCCACCAGCAGCACCAGGGCGGCGTGCTGGATGAGGCCGAGGGAGGGCGAGTCGCCGCCGATCCGGCCGCAGTCGGCGATGACGTCGGCCACGCCGCTCGGCGCCTGGCCGAGCATCGAGAAGACCTCGCCGAGGACGGGCCACAGCCCGGTCAGGCCCGCGGCCTGCTCGGCGCCGCCGAGGCCGACCAGGACGTCCAGGCCGCCGGCGAGCTGCTGGGAGTGCTCCCAGAGCTGCTCGGCGGCCAGGCCGCGGCGGGCGGTGGCGGCGAGCGAGAGCACGCCGACGTTGGGGTCGAGCATGCCGCCGTGGGCGGCTCGCGAGCGGTAGACGAGGTCGCCGCCTGCCGGGTCGGTTTCGGCGAGCAGGGCGCGCCGCGGCCACACCGCGGCCAGCGCGAGCGCGGTCGTGGTGACGCCGGGCGAGCCCTTGTCCGCCGCGAGGGCGATCAGTGCCATGGGTCGAGTGCCGCCGCTCGCTCAGTTCCCGCTGACGGGCGGGATGCGCACCAGGGTGACGTCGCCCGCCGAGGCCGCGATCGTCAGCGGACCGGCGTCCGCGGTGTCGGCGAGGACGGTGACGTAGGTGTTGCCGCCGCCGGAGCCCGAGGTGTCGACGTCGATGGACTTCACGATCAGCTTGTTGCTGATCAGCGTGCTCTGCTGGCCGCTGCTGCCGCTGTCGGACGAGTCGTCGCCGCTGTCCTTGGTGGCGTTGTTGCCGACGAGGTACGCGGCCACGCTGTCGCCGACGTTGAGCGAGTTGCGGGGGAACTGCCCGTCCTGGAGGGACAGGCCGATCAGGGACTTGCCCTGCGTCAGCACGTTGTCCTTCTTGGTGATCATGTTGCTGGACAGGATCGAGTCCGGCACGAGCGTGACGGCCGCCCGGTAGTTGTTCAGCAGGTCGCCGCGCTGCTCCCAGCGGATCAGGCCGAGTCCGGAGTCGTCGGACAGGTCCACCGAGCGGATCGCGGACTCGGGTATCTGGTCACCCGCCGCAACCGCCTGGGTGACCTCGACGTACGACTCCTTGTGGCTCGCCCGCACCACCGTCAGCACGGCGCCGAAGGCGCCGAGCAGGATGAGCAGCACGGCGAGCGCGGCGAGCGCCGGTTTGCGCTCGCGCGGCGCCGTCGGCAGCCGCTCGCCGCCGCCCGGCACGCCCATCGCCGGTGCGGGCATGCCGGCCTGGCGGTGTCCGCCACCGCCGCCGCTGGAACGATCCCTGGTCCTCACGTGACTGCCCCCGTCGCTCATACGCGACTTACGGTCGTTCGCGGACGGGCCGTCACCGGGGTGACTGGCTGCCGAGCCGCTTTCCAATGTCAAGTCACCGGGACGCTACCAGCGCCCGTCAAAGGCCCTCAAGGACGTTGGGCGACAGACGGACCACAGCCGTGCAACAGTTCCGCACCGCGTCACCGCCGGTCGCAGCGTGTACGCGTCGGCAACCCGCCCCCGTACGGCCACCGTTGGCCGCCGCGCGCGGGGGCCCGTACCGGGACGTGCGGCGCGATGTTCACGGTTTGCTCACAACCGGCCCGGCCGGGAGGGGGTTACGTGAGGTTTCCGGAGGCGGATAGCCTCCTGGGACAGGTACGTGCGCCCGGGCCGGGGCCGGAGCGTGAGGTTCGGGCCGGCCGGCCGCGGCGGGGGAGGGAACATCCCATGCGGGTGACCGTGACGGTCGTACAGCAAGGCGAGGAAGGGCGCGACGTCGTCGTCGCGGCGGACGACGGGGCCTCGGCCGGCGACGTGGCCGCGGCGCTGGCCCAGGTCGTGACGGGCGGCGTCCCGCAGATGAACGCAGCGCCGGCCGGCGGCGGCACGGTGCTGGCCTTCCCCGGGACGCGCGCGGCGCCCCCCGGTGCGGCGCAGCTGTGGGCGGACGGCCTGCTGTGCGACCCGCAGGCACCGGCCGGCGCGGTGCTGCGGGACGGCATGCGCGTCACCACCGACGGCTCCATCGGCCCCTTCATGCGCACCGGCGAGCCCTCCGGGCGCGTCGAACTGCGGGTGTGCGGCGGCCCCGGCGCGGGCCGGGTCGCCCGGCTCGGCCTGGGCAAGGCGACCCTCGGCTCGGGGCAGCACTGCACGGTCTCGGTGCCGGACCCGCTGCTCCCGCAGACGGCCGCCCGGGTGTCGGTCGCCGCGGACGGCACGGTCACGCTGGCCGTGGAGCCGGGCACGGAGCTGACCCTGGAGGGCGAGCCGCTGACCGGGGAGCGCGAATGGCCGCTGGGCGCGCAGATCCGCACCGGTGACACCGTCGTCGTACTGGACGTGCCGAGCGAGCCGGACGCGCACCTGTCGCCGATGGGCGAGGGGGGCCTGGCCTACAACCGCCCGCCGCGGCTGAAGTCGCTGCCGCCGCGCCCCCGGCTGTACGTGCCGCAGCCGCCGCAGAAGGGCGAGGGCGCCCGCTTCCAGATGATCGCGGCGCTGGTGCCGCTCATCTTCGGCCTCGCGATGTACTTCATGGTGCACCAGGTCTACATGCTGCTCTTCTGCCTGATGAGCCCCATGATGCTGGCCGGCCAGTGGCTCAGCGAGTCCCGCGAGGGCAAGCGCAAGGACCGCAACACCGCCAAGCAGTTCAAGGCCGACCTGGCCCAGCACGAGATGGCCCTGGAGAGCGCGCGGCTCACCGACCGCGCCGAGCGGCGGGCCGCCTTCCCGGACGCCGCGCAGATCCTGCTGTGGGCCACGGGACCGCGGATGCGGCTGTGGGAGCGCCGGCTCACCGACCCCGACGTGCTGCGGCTGCGCATCGGCGTCGCCGACCTGCTCGCCGACATCGAGCTACTGCCCAAGGGCGGCATGGTGCAGGAGGGTTCGCCGCAGCCGGTGCCGCCGAAGGTCAACGACGTGCCGGTGCCGCTGCCACTGCCCGAGCTGGGCGTCATCGGCGTCGCGGGGCTGCGGCAGCGGACGCTGGCCACCGCCCGCTGGCTGGTCGCGCAGGCGGCCGTACTGCACAGCCCGCGCGACCTGTCCATGGTGCTGCTGTCGTCCGAGCCGGACGCCGGGCAGGCGTGGGGCTGGGCGCACTGGCTGCCGCACCTCGCACCGCAGCAGGGCCAGGACTGCGTCTCGCTCATCGGCACCGACGGCGAGACGACCGGGCGCCGGGTCAACGAGCTGCTCCAGGAACTGGAGCGCCGCAAGGCCGAGGCGCTCTCCTCCGGCGGTGGCGGCGGCCTGCGCCCCGACCCGTTCGTGCTGGTCGTCCTCGACGGCGCCCGGCTGCTGCGGCGCACCCCGGGCGTACCGCAACTGCTCCAGGAGGGCCCGCGGTTCGGCATCCTCGCGCTGTGCCTGGACGCCGACGAGCGGCTGCTGCCCGAGGAGGTGCGGGCCGCGGTGTGCTGGTCGCCGCAGGACGACGCCCGTGTCCACCTGCGCGGTGCGGGCCTGGAGGCCCTCGGCGACGTGCTGGCCGACCAGGTCGGCGGCGACTGGTGCCAGCTGGTCGCCCGCTCGCTCGCGCCCGTCCGGGACGTCAGCCGGGACGACGCCGACAGCGCGCTGCCCACCTCCGCCCGGCTGCTGGACCTGCTGGGCATGCCCGACCCCGCCGGGCAGGACGTCGCCGGGATCTGGCAGCGCGGCGGCTCCAGCACGGCGGCGCCCATCGGCATCGGCGCCGACGGCACCTTCGTGCTCGACATCCGGCGCGACGGCCCGCACGCCCTGGTCGCCGGCACCACCGGCGCGGGCAAGTCGGAGCTGCTCCAGACGGTGATCACCTCGCTCGCCGTCGCCAACCGGCCCGACGCGCTCAACTTCGTGCTCATCGACTACAAGGGCGGCAGCGCCTTCCTGGACTGCTCCCGGCTGCCGCACACCGTCGGCATGGTCTCCGACCTCGACGCGCACCTGACCGAGCGGGCGCTGGCCTCGCTCGCCGCCGAGCTGCACCACCGCGAGACGATCCTCTTCAACGCCGCCACCAAGGACATCGAGGACTACGGCGACGCGCGGCGGCTGCGGCCCGAGCTGGAGCCGATGCCCCGGCTGGTGCTGATCATCGACGAGTTCGCGTCGCTGGTCGCCGAACTCCCCGACTTCGTCGCCGGACTCGTCGACATCGCCCGCCGCGGCCGCTCCCTCGGCGTGCACCTGGTGCTCGCCACGCAGCGGCCCGCCGGTGTGGTCAGCGCCGACATCCGCGCCAACACCAACCTGCGCATCGCGCTGCGCGTCACCGACGCCGACGAGTCGCGGGACGTCATCGACGCCCCCGACGCGGGCGCCATCGCCAAGTCCACGCCGGGCCGCGCGTACGTGCGCTCCGGCGCCCAGTCGCTGGTCGGCGTGCAGTCCGCGCGCATCGGTGGCCGCCGCCCGGCGGTCGGGGGGACGCGCGCCAAGGCGGGCGTCCAACCGCTGGGCTGGACGGCGCTGGGCCGGCCGATGCCGCGCGGCACGGGCGGCGACGAGGACGACGGCACCATGGTCACCGACCTCGCGGTGCTGGTCGACGCCATCGCGTCCGCGTCCGACCTGATGGGGCTGCCCGCCCCGCGCAAGCCGTGGCTGGACCCGCTGCCCGAGACCGTGACGGTGGCGGAGCTGGCCTCCGCGGCGGTCGGCGGCGGGCACGGCTCCGCGCCCGCCGCGGCGGGCGGCTGGCAGGACGTGCCGCCGATCCCGTACGGCCTCACCGACCTGCCCGCGCAGCAGGCGCGGGCGCCGCTGGCCGTCGACATCGTGCACGGCGAGCACGTCCTCATCGTCGGCGGCCCGCGCTCCGGCCGCTCCACCGCGCTGCGCACCTTCGCCGGCTCGCTGGCGCAGACGGCCTCGCCGCAGGACGTGCACCTCTACGGCATCGACTGCGGCGCCAACGCGCTGCTGCCGCTGGTGAGCCTGCCGCACTGCGGGGCAGTCGTCACCCGCGACCAGCCCGAACGCCTCCAGCGGCTGCTGGACCGGCTCGCCGCCGAGGTCTCCCGGCGGCAGCAGATGCTCGCCCTGCGCGGTGCCTCCAGCGCCGCCGAGCAGCGCGCGATGGCCGCCACACCCGAGGAGCGGCTGCCGTGGATGGTGCTGCTGCTGGACAGCTGGGAGGGCTACGTCTCGACCTTCGAGTCGTACAACTACGGCAAGCTCGTCGAGGCCGCCAACCGGCTCTTCCGCGAGGGAGCCGCGGCCGGCCTCAAGATCGTGATGACCGCCGACCGCAGCGGCTTCTCCGGGCAGATCTCGTCCGTCTTCGCCGACAAGCTGATCCTGCGGATGGCCGACCCCAACGACTACGCCAACGGCGGGCTCGCGGTACGCGAGATCCCCAAGTCCATGCCGTCCGGACGGGCCCTGCGGCCCACCGACCACGGCGTGCAGGAGAGCCAGGTCGCGCTGCTCGCCGAGGAGCCGTCCGGGCAGGCGCAGGTGGAGGCGCTGCAGCGGATCGCGCGGGAGGCCGTCGAACTCCACCGCGGGGCGGGGCGCTTCAACCGGCCCATGCGGGTGGACGCGCTGCCGCCGCGCATCACCGTCAGCGAGGCCCTGGCGCTGGACCCGGAGTTCGCGCCGCCGTCGCCGCTGTGGGCGCTGCTCGGCGTGGGCGGCGACGAGCTGCAGCCGGTGGGCATCGACCTGCGCGAGTCGGGGCCGGGCTTCGTCATCGCCGGGCCGCCGAAGTCGGGGCGCTCCACCGCGCTCATCGCCGCGGCCCGCTCGGTGACCGCGGCCGGGGTGCCGGTGGTCCTGGTGAGCCCGCGCCGCTCGCCGCTGCGCGAACTGGCCGGTGAGCCGGGGGTGCTGGGGCTGCTGACGGGCGAGGCGACGGGCGAGGAGCTCAGGGAGCTGACGGATCTGGCGGGGGCCGGGGCGCCGTACGTCGTGGTCGTGGACGACGGCGAGCTGATCTACGACACCCCGCTGGACTCGGCGCTGGAGACGGTCGTCAAGTCCGGTCTCGACGGCGAGCACGGGCTCATCGCGGCCGGGTCCGCGGACCAGATGGGCTCGCAGTACCGCGGCTTCCTCGTCGAGGCGCGGCGCTCGCGCAGCGGGCTGCTGCTGTCGCCGCAGGGGGCGAGCGAGGGCGACCTGTTCAGCGTGCGGCTGCCGCGGGACGTGGGCGGTGGCCCTGTCGGGCGCGGGGTGCTCATCAGGGGCGGCGAGATGGTGCAGGTCCAGGGCGTGGCCCTGGGGTAGCGGGCCGGACACGGCGGAGGGGCCGGTCCCGGGGTACGACCCCGGTCCGGCCCCTCACTGCGTCGCGCTCCCCCCCCAGGGGTGGTCACGCGGTCACGCGCTCGCGCACTCAGCGCGTCGCGGCCTCGATGTTGTCCGCGTTCGTGTTGGCCGACTTCTGTGCGTCGTGCAGCGTGGCCACGAACTTGTCGAAGGTGGGCTTGAGCTGCGCCCACTCGCTGCGGAAACGCTCGGCCGCCGGGCCCTTCCAGTAGCTCTCGCTGCTGGAGGTGGCACTCTGCAGGTGACCGATCAGCGTGCCGAGGTTGCCCGCCTCAGTGCTGAACTTGCCGGACAGGTCGCGCAACTGCTGGATATCAGCACCATGGATGGACATATCTAGCCTCCCCGTTACCTCAAGGATGTTCACGGGCCCCTCGCCCGCCCTCGGGACGCTAGCGCACCGGCCACCCGAATGCAGTAGATCACCGCCATCCTCTGACACCCACTACACAGTTGTTGCGAAGGAAAGACACGATCGCGACCTGGCGGCGGGAGCCGGAGCGGACCTGAGCGACCCCGTTCGCCCCGTTCGCCCCGTTTGGGACGGTGCAGGGCCTCTGACGTGCGGTCAGTCGCTGGGCAGGCCGGTGCGGGTGAAGACGTCGGTGGGCCCGTCCTTCCACGCGACGGTGAGCGTCGTGCCGTCCGGGGCCAACTGGCCCTGTCCCGCGGCGCGTTCGGTGTCGCCGTCCATGCACGTCAGCGTGAGGGCGATGGCATCCTTGCCGGTGTAGGTGCCGCCGCAGAGATGAGCGCTGGTCAGGCCCGCCTTGCCGGCGCCGAGGACGAGCTGGACCTTCGCCGTGCCCTCCGCCGCGAGCCATACGCCCTCGACGGTGTCCGTCGCGCCGCCGTCCGCGCCGGCCGTCTGCGCGGAGTCCGTCGGGGAGGCGGTGGGTGCGGGCGCCGTCGTGGTGGCCGGCTCGGCGGAGGCGTGGGCGGACGGGCTCACCGAGGGCGACTCCGGCTGCCCGGTCGCGGTGGCCGTCGCGTCGTCCTTGCCGCCGCCGCTGCTGCCGCAGCCGCCCAGTGCCAGCGCCGCGGCAACCGCCGCCGCGGCGATTCCCGCTCTCATCACTCTATGACGCACTGTGCTCCCCCATGACGCGATACGAATCCGGCGACCGCAAGCTACCAGCAGGCGTTATGAGGATGTGTGCGCTCGCAACGCGGCCCCGCGGCCCGCTCCCACCCGCACCGCGGGACCGCCCCGCAGCCCGCGGCCACCCCGCCGGACCGCCGTGCCCCGCGGGGCCGTCCGCCGCGGCCCCGGGCGCCCCGAGCGGCCCCCCGGTTTATCACCGACCTCTCACACCACTCTCACCTCCGCGTTGCACGGCCCGCACCCGCCGCCGTCCACCGGACGCCGCGGCGCGACCTCGCGCAGGAATTCCCCGACCACGGCGCACCATGCGTCGGGCTGGTCCCACGGCACCAGATGCCCGGCGTCCGCGACCTCGGCGTACCTGCCCTGCGGCAGCACCCGGACCATCTCGTGCGCCTCGGCCCGCCCGAGCTGCCCGTCGAGCCCGCGCACCACCAGGGCGGGGCAGCCCACGCCGGCCAGCTCGTCCCAGTGCGCGTCGCGTATCCACGGATCCCCGGGCCCCGGCAGTTGCGCGGCGAACCGCGGCCGCCAGCCGTCGTCCTCCTCCGCCATGACCTCGGCGAAGAACTCTCCGCGCGCCGGGCTCGGCGGATCGGCGAACGGATCCTGCTCGGCGAACCAGCGGCGAGCGTCGGCGAGCGTCGCGAAGGGCACCGGCCACGACTGCGCCCACTCCTCCGCGACGCGCCGCAGCGCCTCGCCCGGCGCGGCCGCCCGCATCTCGCAGATGACGACGGCGGCGACCAGATCCGGGCGGTGCGCCGCGAGCTGCCACGCCGTCAGCGCGCCGGTGCCGTGGCCGACGACGCTGACCGGCCCGAGGCCGAGCTGTTCGACCACCGCCGCGGCGTCCGCGGCGTAGGCCTCGGGCGCGGAGGGGCCCTGCGGGCGCCCGCTGTGGCCGTGGCCGCGCTGGTCGAGCGCGATGGTGCGGTAGCGCGGGGCGAGCCGGCGCGCCGTCTCCGCCCAGTGCGAGGCCCGGCCGAGCAGCCCGTGCAGCAGCAGGACCGCGGGCCGCCCGTCGCCGCCGTGCGCGTCCCCCTGACCGGCGTCGGGTGCGTGACCGCCGTCCGGTGCGTAATCCCAGGCCATGAGGCGGATGCCGTCCGCTCCCGTGACCTCGTAGCGGCGCGGCCCGTACTGCTCCGTCTGCTCCACGTGCTGCTCCATGTGCCTCACCACCCTCCTCCCCGGTCGTCGTCCGTCCCGGTGCTGTCGCTGGATCCCGTCTCCGGCCACGCTATCGAACTTTTATTCGAACACGGGGCTCACGCACCCAACACCGCTCTTTCGAGTGACAACGCTCAAGGATTGGCCGCACGGGCCGAGGGGAGATCTCTGAGCGGGACGCGGCGCGAAGGGGAAGCGGGTCGCGGGGAGGTACCGGGAAGCTCGGGGTCCCGGCGCCTCCGCGGGTCCCGCTCGGTCCCGGGGGCGGGTGCGGTGCGCAGCCGCACGGGAGGCGGGAGCAGGAGGGGCGGGGGGGTCGGGGAGGGGCGCGGGTGGGGGCCGGGAGGGAAAAGGCCGCCCCGGCGTCGTCACGACGCCGGGGCGGCCTTGCGTTCTCGGCGGGCGGCCCCCCACGCGGTCGCTCACCGCGCGGTCAGCTCTCCGTACGGTCCGTACGGTCGGCTCTTCGCGCCGTCAGCTCTTCGCGACGAAGACGTGCGAGGCGACCTCCGCGTCCAGCTCCGCGGCCTCGCCGCCGCTGCCGACCATGACGCCCCCGGCGGAGCTGGTCACGCTGACCACGGCACCGGGCTGCACACCGGCCCGCCGCAGCGTGTGCATCACCTGGGAGTCGGTCTGGATCGGCTCGCCGATCCGCCGCACGACCACGCTGGCCGCGGAATCCCCCGGCCGCAGGTCGTTCAGGCTGACCATGCCCTCCTCCAGGAAGGGGTCGCTCTCCCCCTGCTCGCCCAGCTCCTCCAGGCCCGGGATCGGGTTGCCGTACGGCGATTCGGTGGGATGCCGCAGCAGCTCCAGCACCCGCCGCTCCACCGCTTCGCTCATCACGTGCTCCCAGCGGCACGCCTCGGCGTGCACCTGCTCCCACTCCAGGCCGATCACGTCGACCAGCAGGCATTCGGCGATGCGGTGCTTGCGCATCACCCGGGTCGCGGTGCGGCGGCCCTCGGCGGTCAGCTCCAGATGGCGGTCGCCCGCGACATGCAGCAGGCCGTCCCGCTCCATGCGGGCGACCGTCTGGGAGACCGTCGGTCCGCTCTGGTCGAGGCGCTCGGCGATTCGGGCGCGCATCGGGACCACGCCCTCCTCCTCCAGCTCCAGAATGGTGCGGAGATACATCTCCGTCGTGTCGATGAGTCCGGACATGCGCGCCCCTCATGTGAATCGTGCGTGGCCCTCCACCAATTCTGACGCATGCCGCCGACAACCGGTCCCCATGCGGGAAGGCGGGCCCCGGCCGGCTCTCCTTGACACCGGCCGCGCAGGGCAGCACGGTGATCCGCATGAACGAGCCAGCCGAGGATCTGTCGGACCGGTATTTCGACGCCGCCATCGGCCTGCTGCGCCGGGCGCGCGACGAGGAGGGCCCGGCGATCAGGGCCGCGGCGGCCGCCGTCGCGGACGCCGTCGAGGCCGGCGGCCGGGTCTTCGTCTTCGGCGCCGGCCACTCCTCGCTGCCCGCCCAGGACGTCGTCTACCGCGCGGGCGGCCTGGCCCTGATCAACCTGCTGGTGGTGCCGGGCGTCGTGGGCGTGGACGTGCGGCCGGCGACGCTGGGCAGCGCGCTGGAGCAGGTCGACGGGCTCGCCGGGGTGGTCCTGGACACCAGCCCGGTCCGGCGCGGCGACGTCCTGTTCGTGATCTCGCTGTCCGGCCGCAACGCCCTGCCGGTGGAGATGGCGCAGAACGCCCGGACGCTCGGCCTGACGGTGGTCGGCGTCACCTCGGTCGCCTACGCCGAGCAGACCGCGTCCCGGCACGTGTCCGGCACCTTCCTGCGGGACCACTGCGACATCGTCCTGGACTCCAAGATCGCGGTGGGCGACGCCGAGCTGTCCGACGACGCCATCCCCGCGCCCTTCGCCCCGGCCTCGACCGTCGTGACCAGCGCGCTGATGCAGGCCGTCGTCGCGACCGCGGCCACCGACCTGGCCGCGCGCGGCGTCGTCCCGCCGATGCTCCGCTCGGGCAACGTGGACGGCGGGCACGACTGGAACGCGCAGATCTTCGAGCAGTACCGCGACCGGATCTACTTCCGGCACTGAGTCCCGCCGCCGCGGCGGCGCCCCGGCCTACCGCTCCCCGGCGAGCCCCGCCAGATCCAGGGCCATGGCCACGCGCGCGGCCACGTCCTCGGCGTACGCGGCGTCCGCGCGGTCGAAGAGGCGGCGCCCGGGACCGCGCAGGAAGGTCAGCGCCCCGACCGTACGGCCCCGGCTGCGCAGCACGGTGACCAGCCCGTGCGCCGTCCCGGACGGCCAGCGCCGCGCCGCCGCCCACGCGTCCGGCCCGGCCCCTGCCGCGCGGTCCCCCGGGACCTCCGGCCCGTAGCTGGTGCGTACGGTGCCGATCCGCTCCAGGGCCTGGAGCGCGGGGTGGGCGGCGGGGTAGCCGACGGGGATGCCGCTCTCGGCCGAGTCGGGCAGCAGCCGGCAGGGGCCGGGCTCGCCCGCGGGCGTGGCGGCGATCCGTATCAGCCGCTCGGCGTCGTCGGCGAGGTCGAGCAGCGCGTGGTCGGCGAATCCGGCGAGGGCGAAGTCCAGGTGCAGCGCCGCGGCTTCCAGGGCGCTGCCGCACTCGGCCCCGGCGCGGTCGGCGCGGTGCAGCTGCTGGTAGCGGAAGCGGACCTGCGCGCCCTCGGTCTCCGCGGTCTTCTGCCGGGTGATGTCGATGAAGAGCCAGCCGACGCCCAGCGGCGCGGGCTCCTCGCCGAGCGGCGAGCCGAGCCGTACGAAGCCGCAGCGCCAGCAGCGCCGCATGCCCTCGGGATCGGCGCGCAGCGCCACCCACAGGTCGGTGGTGGCCGGCGGCGCCCCCTCGGCCAGGACGTGCTGGAGCGCGTTCTCCAGCTCCTCCACGCCCTGGGTGAGCAGATTCCCCAGCGGACGGCCCAGCACCTCGTCACGGCCGGTCCTGAGCATGCGCGCGGCCGTCGGGTTGGCGACCGCGGGCCGCAGGTCGGCGTCGATCAGCACCACGCCCCAGGACGCGCCCGCGAAGAGCGCCTCGCTGAGCGCGATGGAGCGCTCCAGCTCGATCTGCGCGTGCACCTCGGAGAAGGCGCAGTAGACGCCCGCGGGCCGCCCGTCGGGGCCCGGCACGGCGGCGGACTGGGTACGGACCAGCACCCGGTGGCCGTCCTTCGTCAGCAGCGCGAACTCGTGCACATGGCGGCCGGGCGAGCCCATCACCCGGCGCAGCCACTCCTCGGCCTCCGCGGCGTCGGCCGCGCGCGCCGCCCATCCGGAAAAACCGTGCCGCCCGATCGCGTCGTCGGCCGTCCAGCCGAGGATCCGGGTCGCCTCGGCGTTCCAGTGGCTGACCACACCGTCCTCGTCGAAGGCGGCGAAACCCGCCTCCATGCCGTCCAGCAGCGCCGCCAGCAGCCGCTCGCCGCCACCGTGCGCCTCGCCGCCGGCCGTGGCGTCCGCTCCGCCCCCGCCCGGATCCGCCGTCCCCGCGGGAAGGCCGGTGTCGTCATCGCCGCTGCCGTTGCCCAGCGGTTTCGGTTGCGCGTCGAAAGGCTGCACGTCACCACATTCAACCCTCGTGTGGGGTGGGTCACACGCACTTTCCGTAAATCAGTTGTGCGGTCGCCGGACGGCTTCCTAATGTGGCGGCACACACGAAGGGAGGTGGTCTGAAGCATGGTTTGCAGTCGGACACGTGAGGTGACCGCGGGCTAGCTCCGCGCACTGGGCGTGCGCGTTGCGCGCCAATCCCACGCAGTCACCCGACCCGCGGGCTCGCCGGACTTGTCCGGCCGGTGTCCGGAGCCACCAGGCTCCGGAGGGCAGCCCGCGGGTCGTTCCTTTTCCCGCCGTATATCGCCGCGCTTCTTCGCCCTTCTCCGCGGCTCCGCGCGCATATTGCCGGTCGTTTTCCGGCCACGCCGGGCGCTTCCCGGCTTCCGGTCCCCCTGCCGTTTTCCCGGGGCCGGGCGGGGCGTCAGGGCGCCAGCCGCTCCACCGACCAGCCGCCCGCCGCGTCGCGGACGTACCGCAGCCGGTCGTGCAGCCGGTCCTCGCGGCCCTGCCAGAATTCGACGCTCACCGGCTCGACCCGGAATCCGCCCCAGAAGGACGGCACGGGCACCTCGGTGCCCTCCGGCCAGCGCGCGGCCAGCTCGGCGTACTTCTTCTCCAGCACCTCCCGCGAGGCGACGACGCTGGACTGCTCGCTCGCCCACGCACCGATCTGCGAGCCGTGCGGACGGCTGTGGAAGTAGGCGGCGGTCTCCTCCGGCGTCACCCGGGCGACCGTGCCGGAGACGATGACCTGGCGGGTGATCGGATGCCACGGGAAGAGCAGCGACGCGCGCGGGTTGGCGGCGAGCGCCCGTGCCTTGCGCGACCGGTAGTTGCTGTAGAAGACGAAGCCGCCCAGGTCGTAGCCCTTGAGCAGGACCGTGCGGGAGGCGGGCAGGCCCTCGGCGTCCGCGGTGGACAGCACCATGGCGTTGGGTTCGGCGATCAGGCCGTCCTCGGCCGCGGCCACGGCGTCGGTGAACCAGCGGGCGAACTGCGTGTACGGCTCGGGCGCCAGCTCGTCCTCGGTGAGGCCGACGGAGCGGTAGCGCTGGCGCATGGCGGCGGGGTCGGGCCCGTCCCGCAGGAGGTCGTGGGGTTCTCGCACCCGCACATCCTCCCAGTGGCCGGGGCATGCGTGCCGCGGCCGGTATCGGACGGTGTGCGGCATCTCACGCCCTCTGACATGTCCACATGCCGGGAGAATGGCTGGTCCGAATGGAGCAGGGTGGGCTCCCGCGCCACGGGGCATGGACCGGAGAGCCGCACCGCCGCCCGACCGCCGACAGCATCGAAGGAGCCGCCGCATGTCCGACTTCGTACCCGGACTCGAGGGAGTCGTCGCGTTCGAGACGGAGATCGCCGAACCCGACCGGGAGGGCGGGTCGCTGCGCTACCGCGGGGTCGACATCGAGGAGCTCGTCGGGCACGTGGGCTTCGGCAACGTGTGGGGCCTGCTGGTCGACGGGCGGTTCGACCCCGGGCTGCCCCCGGCCGAGCCCTTCCCGATCCCGGTGCACTCCGGTGACGTACGGGTCGACGTCCAGGCCGCGCTGGCCATGCTCGCGCCCGTGTGGGGGCTGCGCCCGCTGCTGGACATCGACGTCGAGCAGGCCCGCGACGACCTGGCCCGTGCCGCGGTGATGGCGCTGTCGTACGTGGCCCAGTCCGCGCGCGGCCCGCACCGGCCGATGGTGCCGCAGCGGGAGATCGACAAGGCGCAGTCCATCACCGAGCGGTTCATGATCCGCTGGCGTGGCGAGCCGGACCCGCGGCATGTCGCGGCGGTGGACGCGTACTGGACGTCGGCGGCCGAGCACGGCATGAACGCCTCCACCTTCACCGCCCGCGTCATCGCCTCCACCGGCGCCGACGTGGCCGCGGCGCTGTCCGGCGCGGTCGGCGCCATGTCCGGGCCGCTGCACGGCGGCGCCCCGTCCCGCGTCCTCGGCATGATCGAGGAGATCGAGCGCACGGGCGACGCGACGGGCTACGTGAAGGGCGCGCTCGACCGGGGCGAGCGGCTCATGGGCTTCGGGCACCGCGTCTACCGCGCCGAGGACCCGCGGGCCCGTGTCCTTCGGCGCACCGCACGCGAGCTGGGCGCCCCGCGCTACGAGGTGGCCGAGGCGCTGGAGAAGGCGGCGCTCGCCGAGCTGCAGGAGCGGCGCCCGGACCGTGTCCTGGCCACCAACGTGGAATTCTGGGCCGCGATCATGCTGGATTTCGCGGAGGTCCCGGCGCACATGTTCACGTCGATGTTCACGTGCGCGCGCACCGCCGGGTGGTCGGCGCACATCCTGGAGCAGAAGCGCACCGGCCGGCTGGTCCGCCCCTCCGCGCGCTACACCGGTCCGGGCGCCCGCAGCCTGCACACGATCGAGGGCGACCCGACGACGACGTCCTGAGCCGCGGCCCCGCCCGCCGGGTCGGCCGGAGCAGGTCCCGCCTCTCTCAGCCGGAGCCGGGCGGGGCCGCGTCCAGCGCCTCGGCCAGGACCTCGGCGAGGTGGCGGGCGGTGGTGCCGGGCGCGAGCTGGGCGATCTGGGTGCGGCAGGAGAAGCCGTCGGCCAGCACCACGGCGCCGCCGTCCGCCGCCCGCAGCGCGGGCAGCAGCGCCTCCTCGGCGCAGGCGGCGGACACCTCGTAGTGGCCGTCCTCGAATCCGAAGTTGCCGGCCAGGCCGCAGCAGCCGCCGGTCAGCTCGCCGGACAGCCCCGCGCGGGCGCGCAGCCGGCGGTCGGCGGCGTCGCCGAGCACGGCGTGCTGGTGGCAGTGCGTCTGGCCGACGGCCGTGCGGTCCAGGCGCGGCGGCTGCCAGCCGGGCGCGAAGTCCTCCAGCACCTCGGCGAAGGTCCGTACGGCGGCGGCCAGCCGGGCGGCCCGCGGTTCGCCGGGGCCGAGGAGTTCCGGCAGGTCGGCGCGCAGCGCGGCGGCGCAGCTCGGTTCGAGCACGACGAGCGGCAGCCCGGCGTCGAGGACGGGCTCCAGCCGGTCGAGGGTGCGCCGCATCACGGCCCGGGCCCGGTCGAGCTGCCCGGTGGACACCCAGGTCAGCCCGCAGCAGACGGCCGCGGGCGGCAGGACGACGCTCAGCCCCGCCGCGCGCAGCACCCGCACGGCGGCGCGGCCGGCCGCGGGCGCGAGGTGGTCGGTGAAGGTGTCGGGCCACAGCACGACCGTGCGCGGCCCGGAGGAAGACCACCCGGACGGCGGCACCGGGTGGAGGCCGTCCGGGGTGTCGCGTTGCGCCCAACGGGTGAATGTCTCGGTCGCCAGTTCGGGCAGTTCGCGTTCCCTTGCGATCCCAGCGAATCGTTTTGCCAGCCATGCGGTTGATCGGGTCCTGCCAAGGAAATTGAGCGGCCGGGCGAACCTGCGAGCGATTTTCAGCCACAGCGGGAGCCAGCCCATCGCGTAATGGGCGCGCGGCCGCAACCGCCCGCGGTAGTGCTGGTGCAGGAATTCCGCCTTGTAGGTCGCCATGTCCACCTCGACCGGGCAGTCCGACCGACAGCCCTTGCAGGAAAGGCACAGATCCAGTGCCTCCTTGACTTCCGTGGACCTCCAGCCGTCGGTGACGATCTCGCCGGCGAGCATCTCGTGCAGCAGCCGCGCCCGGCCGCGGGTGGAATGCCGCTCCTCCCCGGTGACCCGGAAGGACGGGCACATGACATCGGAACCGCCACCGGAAACGGTCGCCGAGGAGCGACATTTGGCCACTCCGACGCAGCGCCGAACGGCGGCAACGAAATCACCGCCGTCACCCGGATAGGTGAAGGCCACCGGGGTCAAACCTGCATTTCCGGACGGCAGCACGGCGAAGCGGAGGTTGCTATCAATGGAGTCGGGTCGCACAAGCGTTCCCGGACCCATCCCGCCGTCGGGGTCCCAGAGATCCTTGAAATCTGAAAAGAGTGCCATCATTTCCGGGCCGTACATCTTCGGCAGCAGTTCGGCGCGCGCCTGCCCGTCGCCGTGCTCGCCGGACAGCGAGCCGCCGTGCGCCACCACCAGGTCGGCGGCTTCCTCGGAGAAGCGGCGGAAGCGCGCGACACCGGCCGGGGCGACGAGGTCGAAATCGATCCGTACGTGCACGCATCCGTCGCCGAAGTGGCCGTAGGGCGCGCCGCGCAGCCCGTGGGCGGCCAGCAGGGCCCGGAAATCCCGCAGATAGCCGCCCAGCCGGGCGGGGGGCACCGCGCAGTCCTCCCAGCCCGGCCATGCCTCGGTGCCGTCGGGCATGCGGGTGGCGGTTCCGGCCGCGTCCTCCCGGATCCGCCACAGGGCGCGCTGCCCCGCGGGGTCGGCGACGACGGCGTGACCGGTCGCGCCGTCGGCCGCCCGGCAGATCTCCCGCGCGTGTGCCTCCGCCTCTTCGGGACCGTCGCCCCCGGTCTCGACGAAGAGCCAGGCACCGCCGCGCGGAAGACCTGCCGCCGCGGCCTCCCCCACCAGGTCGGCTGCCATCCCCTCCACCGTCAGCGGCCGCAGCGGCAGCAGCAGGTGCGCGGCCTGCGCCGCCGCGCTCTCGTCCAGGTAGCCGAGCACCGCGAGCGCCCGCGCGGCCGGCGCGGGCACCAGGGCCACGGTCGCCTCCGTCAGCACCGCGAGCGTCCCCTCGCTGCCGGTGAAGGCCCGTGCCGCGTCCCTGCCGTGCTCGGGCAGCAGCCGGTCGAGGGCGTATCCGGAGATGCGGCGCGGCAGTTGCGGGAAGCCGGTGCGCAGCAGGGCCAGGTTGCCGTCGGCGAGCGCGGTCATGCCGTCGCGCAGCCGGGCGGGGAGTCCCGCCAGGCCGCCGGTGCCCAGCCGGACCGTCTCGCCGCGGTAGGTGACGGCGTCCAACCCCCGGACGTTGTCGGCGGTGGTGCCCCACGCCACCGAGTGCGAGCCGCACGCGTTGTTGCCGATCATGCCGCCGAGGGTGCAGCGGCTGTGCGTGGAGGGGTCGGGGCCGAAGGTCAGGCCGTGCCGGGCGGCGGCCCGCCGCAGGTCGTCCAGGACGAGGCCGGGCTGCACGCGCGCGGTCCGCGCCCCGGGGTCGATCTCCAGCAGCCGGTTCATGTGCCGGGTGAAGTCCAGGACGACACCGGTGCCGGTGGCCTGGCCGGCGATCGAGGTGCCGCCGCCGCGCGCGGTCACCGGCGCCGCGTGCTCCCGGCACACCGCGAGCGCCGCCGCCACGTCCGCGGCGTCCGCCGGCGCCACCACCCCCAGCGGCACCCGCCGGTAGTTGGACGCGTCCATCGTCACCAGTGCCCGCGCACCGGCGTCCCAGGCCACCTCCCCGCGCACCGCCGCACGCAGCGCCCGCTCCAGTTCGCCGGTCCCGCCCGCCCCGCCACCACCCGTCATGGCCACCACCTTGCCCGACTCCCCGCGGACCTGCCCGGCTTCCCGCGGACCGGCGCGCCCGAGGGGCGCACGGAGGCACGGCACGTCGTGGGGGGTGCGCCAAAAGGCCGTCTCACCCGATGGGACGCCCGCTGAAACGCGCCCGTAACGGGCTACCCTGCGTCCGTGGCCGATATCGAGATTCCCGCTGACATCAAGCCCGCCGACGGTCGATTCGGGTCGGGCCCCTCCAAGGTGCGCACCCAGGCGCTCGACGCCCTGGCCGCCACCGGGACGTCCCTGCTCGGCACCTCTCACCGGCAGGCTCCGGTGAAGAACCTGGTGGGCCAGGTGCGCGACGGCGTCAAGCAGCTCTTCTCCCTGCCGGACGGCTACGAGGTCGTCCTCGGCAACGGCGGTTCCACCGCGTTCTGGGACATCGCCACGCACGGCCTGATCACGGCCAAGTCCCAGCACCTGTCCTTCGGCGAGTTCTCGTCGAAGTTCGCCAAGGCCGCCCAGCTGGCGCCGTGGCTGGACGAGCCGACGGTCGTCAAGTCCGAGCCCGGCACCCACCCCGAGCCGGTCGCCGAGTCCGGTGTGGACGTCTACGCGTTCACCCACAACGAGACGTCGACGGGCGTCGCGGCCCCGATCCGCCGCGTCGCGGGTGCGGACGAGGGCGCGCTGGTCCTGGTGGACGCCACCTCCGGCGCCGGCGGCCTGCCGGTCGACATCGCCGAGACGGACGTCTACTACTTCGCGCCGCAGAAGTCCTTCGCCGCCGACGGCGGCCTGTGGATCGCGGCGTTCTCGCCGGCCGCGCTGGAGCGCGCCGCCACGATCGCCGCGAGCGGCCGGCACATCCCGGCGTTCTTCGACCTGCCGACGGCCATCGACAACTCGGTGAAGAACCAGACGTACAACACCCCCGCGGTCGGCACGCTCTTCCTGCTCAAGGAGCAGCTGGAGTGGATCAACGGGCAGGGCGGCCTGAAGTGGGCCACCGAGCGCACCGCCGACTCCTCGTCGCGGCTGTACGGATGGGCCGAGAAGTCCTCCTACGCCACGCCGTTCGTCACGGACCCGGTGAAGCGCTCGCAGGTCGTCGGCACCATCGACTTCGCCGACGGCGTCGACGCGGCGGCCGTGGCCAAGGTGCTGCGGGCCAACGGGATCGTCGACACCGAGCCCTACCGCAAGCTGGGCCGCAACCAGCTGCGCGTCGCGATGTTCCCGGCCGTCGAGCCCTCCGACGTCGAGGCGCTCACCGCCTGCATCGACTACGTCATCGGCAAGCTCTGACCGGCTGACCGCACGGCATACCGCCGCCGGGGCTCAGCCCCGGCGGCGGCGCCGTACCCGGCGCAGACCGAGGCCCGCCGCGACCGCCACGGCCAGCGCCCCGAGACCCACCGCCTTGCCCCCCGCGCCGCCGGACCCCTGCCCGGCCGCGCCCGCACCGGCGCCGCCCGCGCTCGCGGACGGGGTCGCCGTCGCGCCCTTGCCCGCCGTCCCGCTTCCCGGGGTCGCCTTCGGAGGCAGCGGGGGCACGCTGTCGGGCAGTTGGGAATCCGCCAGCGGCGCGCGCCACACCTTGCTGCTGTGCCCCTCGCTGCCGTACATCAGCGCCCGGCCGTCCGAGGTGAAGGTGACGCCCTCGCCCTGCGGCTGCATGGGGACGTCGAGGTCGGCGAGCTTGCTCGGGGCGCCGCCCGTCCAGCGGTATTCCGTCGCCGAGAAGTAGCCGCGCAGCACCAGGCGGCTGCCGTCGGGCGAGAAGGCCCCGTCGGTCACCCAGGGCACGTCGGCGATGCGCCGGAAGGTGTTCACCTCGTGGGCGCTGAGGTGGGCAGGGCCCTGGTAGAGGCCGCCGCCGGACTGCTTCTTGCTGGCGATGTACACCCGGCCGGTCTTCGGCTGCACCATCATGGCCTCGGCGTTGCGGGGGCCCTGGTCGTAGCGGACGGTGTAGCGGGTGACGTCGACGGTCCGGTCGCGCAGCTCCTTCGGCTCGGGGAAGCGGTAGATCCACACCTCCTTCCAGGCGCCGTCCAGGTTGTCGCCGATGTCGCCGACGTAGAGGTCGCCGTCCGGGCCGATCGATATCGCCTCGACGTCGCGGGGGTGGATCCCGCGCATCGTCACCCGCGCCACGGTCCTGCCGGTGGCGGAGTCGACCGCGTAGACGTACGGGCCGTCCCCGCTGTCGTTGTGCGTCCAGTAGATCCCCGGGTGCAGGCGGCTGGCGGCCAGGCCGCTGGCCTCCGCGATCCGCGGGTCGGAGATCGTGAAGGCCACGGTGGGGCCGGTGCCCAGTGCCGCGGCGGGCGTGCCCGCCCAAGCCAGGGCAAGGGCCGCGCAGGCGGCGGCCGTCGGGATGTACGCGCGCATGCACCCCAGTGTCCCCGGTCGCGCGGCGGTCGGAGATGATGCCCGGCATGCGTTACCTCTTCGTCGGCGACTCCATGACCATCGGCGCCTCCGGCGACTACACGTGGCGCTACCGCATGTGGCGCCACCTGGTCGCGCAGGGCGAGCCCTTCGCCGTGGTCGGGCCGCGCGACGGGCTGTACGACCGGGCGGCGGACGACGCGGTCTCGGCCGACTACGCCGACCCGTCCTTCCCGCCGCACGCCCGGCGGCACCTGGCGGGCTGGGGCGAGGGCTGGCTGCATCTGGCGCCGCTGATAGGGGACGTCGTCCGCGAGCACCGGCCGGACGTGCTGCTGGTCTCCCTCGGCCTGATCGACCTCGGCTTCTACACCGACGCGGGGCAGACGCTCGGCAACGTCGAGCGCTTCATCGCCGGGGCACGGGCCGCCGCCCCCGGGATCCGCATGGTGCTGCTGCCGGTGATACCCAACACCCGCGCCGACCTCGACCCGGATTTCGCCGGGCAGTGCGCGGAGCTCAACACCCTGCTGGCCAAGGCCGTCGCCGAGCACGACACGCCCGCCTCACCGCTGCTGCTGGCCTCCCGCCCGGACGGCTACGACATCCTGCTCGACACCTACGACGGCACCCACCCCAACGCGGCCGGCGAGCACAAGCTGGCGGCCGCCTTCGCCGACGCCATGTACCAGGCGTGGGATCTCGGGGCGCCCTACACCGAGGGCTGAACCCGCCCGGGGCAGGCCGCGGGCGCGGCCGCCCGGCAGCGCCCCCACCTGGCCGTACGCCGTCCGGTCCAGCTCCCGGATGGCCCCTTGATTCGAGCGCACTCCAAGGGCTTGGCTGGAGGCCATGGAGTACACACAGCTCGGACGCACCGGTCTCAAGGTCAGCCGCCTGGTTCTCGGCACCATGAACTTCGGTCCGCAGACCACCGAGGCGGACAGCCACACGATCATGGACGCGGCCCTCGACGCGGGGGTCAACTTCTTCGACACCGCCAACGTCTACGGCTGGGGTGAGAACAAGGGCAGGACCGAGGAGATCGTCGGCTCCTGGTTCGCCAAGGGCGGCGACCGCCGGGACAGGACGGTGCTGGCCACCAAGGTCTACGGCAACATGGGCGCGGACGGCGAGGCCTGGCCCAACCACGACAAGCTGTCGGCGCTGAACATCCGCCGGGCGGTGGACGCCAGCCTCAAGCGGCTGGGCACGGACCACATCGACATCTACCAGTTCCACCACGTCGACCGGGCCACGCCCTGGGACGAGATCTGGCAGGCGATCGACGTCCTGGTGGCCCAGGGCAAGATCCTCTACGCCGGGTCGAGCAACTTCGCCGGCTGGCACATCGCGCAGGCCAACGAGGCGGCCCGGCGGCGCGGCTCGCTCGGCCTGACCTCTGAGCAGTGCCTGTACAACCTGATGGAGCGGCGTGCGGAGATGGAGGTCATCCCGGCGGCCCAGGGCTACGGCCTCGGCGTGATCCCGTGGTCGCCGCTGCACGGCGGGCTGCTCGGCGGGGTGCTGCGCAAGCAGGCCGAGGGCGGCGCGTCCCGCTCGACCGGTGGGCGGGCGGCGGACGCGCTCGCCGATCCCGCGCAGCGCGCGCAGATCCAGGCCTACGAGGACCTGTGCGGCAAGCACGGGCTGAACCCGGGAGACGTGGGCCTGGCCTGGCTGCTGACGCGCCCCGGCGTCACCGGGCCGATCGTCGGCCCGCGCACCACGGAGCAGCTGGAGTCGGCGCTGCGGGCGGTGGACCTGGAGCTGTCCGCGGAATTCCTCGCGGCGCTGGACGAGGTCTTCCCCGGCCCGGGACCGTCCCCGGAGGCCTTCGCCTGGTAGTCGGCGGCGCCGCCGGCCGTACGCCGGTCCGCCGCCGCGGTCAGCGCACCGCGGCGGCGACCGCGACCACCACGAGCATCAGGAAGAGGGCGGCGGTCATCACGCGGGTACGGGTCTTGGGGTCCACCCTTCGAGGTTAACCGGCCCCGCCGGCCGCCCCGTCCCCGGGCGGCGCGGCAGCGGGCCCGCCGAGCGGCCAGGAGCCGACGACGGTGTAGTGCGAGCGCTCGCCGGGAATGCCGGAGCGCGGCAGCAGGCTCGCGACGAGGCTGAGGTCGGCCGCGGTCCAGCCGGCGCCGCGGAAGCCGTCGAGCGCGGCGGCGAAGGGGCGCAGGTCGACGCGGGCGCCCCGGGAGGCGCGGGCGAGGGTGAGGTGGGCGCGGAAACCGTGCTCCTCGTCGACCGGGGCGCCGGCCCTGCGCGCCGCCGCCCGTACGGAGGCCGCGAGCGCCCCCGCGGCCCGCACATCGCCCTCGGCGCCGGCCCACAGTGCCCGGTCGCCGAACCGCCCGCCGCCGCGGATGCGCAGCTCGCACGGCCGGTGGCGGCGGGCGGCGCGGGCGAGGCGCTCGTCGAGGTCCGGGCGCAGGGTGTCGGGCACCTCGCCGAGGAAGGCAAGCGTGTAGTGCCAGCCGTCGGGCGCGGTCCAGCGCAGGTCGCGGGCGCCAGGGAGCCGGTGCAGCGGGCCGAGGCCCGCGGTCAGCTCGGCCATGGCCGCGGGCGGGGGCAGCAGCGCCGCGAAGAGCCTCACAGCGCCGGGCTCGGCGCGTTGCCGCGCCTCCCGGACCCCTCCGCGCCCGCGGGAGCGGACGCGTCGTCGCAGGCGGCGGGCACGGCGTGAGCGGCCGGCTCGGCGGGCGCGACCGGGACGACCGGCGCGGACTGCGCGGCCTTCACCGGCGGCACGACCGACGCGACCGGCACAGGCTGCGCCGGCTTCACCGGCGGTACGGACGGCACCGGCTGCACGGTCTGCGTGACCGGCGCGGGCGGGGCCGCGGCCGGGTTGCGGGGGACGAAGGCCACCAGCGGGCGGCCGCTGCCGCGCCGCAGGTCGACCTGGGGGCGCAGGCCCGCCGCGCGGGCGAGGACCAGGCCGACCCCGACCGCGGCGAGCGCGGAGATCAGGCCGCCGCTCATGAAGCCGACGCGGGCGCCGTAGGTGTCGGTGACCCAGCCCATGACCGGGCCGCCGACCGGGGTGCCGCCGACGAAGACCATCATGTACAGGCTCATCACACGGCCGCGCATGACGGGGTCGGTGGCGAGCTGGACGCTGGCGTTGGCGGTGGTGTTGAAGGTGAGCCCGAAGGCGCCGATCGGCACCAGCAGCACCGCGAAGACCCAGAAGGTCGGGGCCAGCGAGGCGGCGGCCTCCAGCAGGCCGAAGACCGCGGCGGCGGCGGCCAGCATCCGCAGCCGGGTGCCGGTGCGGCGGGCGGCGAGCAGGGCGCCGATGAGGGAGCCGCCGGCCATCAGCGAGTTGAGGATGCCGTAGGTGCCGGCGCCGCTGTCGAAGACCTTGTTGGCGAAGGCCGACAGCCAGATCGGGAAGTTGAAGCCGAAGGTGCCGATGAAGCCGACCAGCACGATCGGCCAGATCAGCTCGGGCCGCCCGGCGACATAGCTCAGCCCCTCGCGCAGCTGCCCCTTGCGGCCGCGCGGCGCCTTCTCGATCGTGTGCAGCTCGGCGGTGCGCATCAGCAGCAGGCCGATGAGCGGGGCGAGGAAGGACAGGCCGTTGATCAGGAAGGCCCAGCCGCTGCCGACCGCGGTGATCAGCACACCGGCGACGGCCGGGCCGACGAGCCGGGCGGCCTGGAAGTTGGCGGCGTTCAGCGAGACGGCGTTGCGGACCACGTCGGGGCCGACCATCTCGACGACGAAGGTCTGCCGGGTGGGGTTGTCGACGACGGTCACCATGCCCAGCAGGAAGGCGATGGTGTAGACGTGCCAGACCTGGACCACACCGCCCAGCGTGAGTCCGGCGAGCAGCAGGCCCAGGATGCCGAGCGCGGCCTGGGTGCACAGCAGGATCTTCCGCTTGGGGTAGCGGTCGGCGATCACGCCGCCGTACAGGCCGAAGAGCAGCATCGGCAGGAACTGCATCGCGGTGGTGATGCCGACCGCGAAGGAGGAGCCGGTGATGCTGAGCACCAGCCAGTCCTGGGCGATCCGGGACATCCAGGTGCCGGTGTTGGACACCACGGCGCCGGTCGCGAAAAGCCGGTAGTTGCGGATCCTGAGCGAGCTGAAGGTGCCCGTCTTCCTCACCGCGGGACGGTCAGGTTCGGTTGCGGTATGTGGTCCGGCTGCCGAACTCAATCGGTACTCGCCTCCCCCTCTTCGGGTCTTCCGGTTCGGTCACAGGTGAGCGAGCTTCTCCAGGACGGGCGCGGCCTGGCGCATGATCGCCAGCTCCTCCTCGGTCAGCCGCTCGGCGAGAGAGGCCAGCCACGCGTTGCGCTTGCTGCGGCTCTCGGCCAGCATCGAGTCGGCCTGCTCGGTGCGGCTGACCACGACCTGGCGGCGGTCGTCGGGGTGCGGCTCCCTGCGGACCAGCTCCTTGGCCTCCAGCATCGCCACGATGCGGGTCATCGACGGCGGCTGGACGTGCTCCTTGCGGGCCAGCTCGCCGGGTGTGGCGGAGCCGCAGCGGGCGAGGGTGCCCAGCACCGACATCTCGGTAGGGCTCAGCGTCTCGTCGACGCGCTGGTTGCGCAGCCGGCGGGACAGCCGCATCACGGCGCCGCGCAGTTCGTTGACAGCGGCGCGGTCGTCCTCGGACAGTTCGGTCACGGTGTTTAGGTTAGCTCATTAGTTAACCTAAGTACAATCTGCACGTACATCCGCAGGCACACGGGTCACGCGAACGGGCGAGCCCGGACCGCACCCGCCGGGGGGCCCGGCGCGCACGACCGGACCCGCCCGGTTTACGCATTTCCCGCCCGCATCTCACCCGAACGGATGAGGCTGCGGGCGAAAGCGGCCACGTCGGCCGCCCCCGCCCGCGACCGTGGGCGTATGGCATCGAGAGTGTTCAGCCTGCGCATGGACGCGCAGCTGTGGGACCGCATCTGCGAGCATGCCGCCCGACGCGGGATGACCGCACAGGACTACGTCGTCGCGACCCTCGTCCGCGAGGACTTCGACGAGCGCTTCAAGGCCGCGGTCGAGGAGACCGACCGCTTCTACGGCGGCCGGGAGGATCCGCCGCAGCCGCCCTACAGCAGTCCCAGCGCCGGCATCAGGTAGTAGAAGGCGAAGACGGCCGCGACCGCGTAGAGGGCGATCGGGACCTCCTTGCCGCGCCCGGCGACGACCCGCAGCACGCAGAAGGTCAGGAAGCCGATCCCGATGCCGTTGGTGATCGAGTAGGTGAACGGCATCAGCACCATCGTCAGGAACGCCGGGATGGCGATGGTGAAGTCGCTCCAGTCGATCTCCCGGATCGACCCGGCCAGGATCAGGAAGCCCACCGCGATCAGCGCGGGCGTGGCCGCCTGCGCCGGCACCATGGTGGCCAGCGGGGTGAGGAACAGCGCGAGCACGAACATCAGGCCGGTGACGACGCTGGACAGGCCGGTCCGCGCGCCCTCGCCGACGCCGGCGGTGGACTCGACGAAGCAGGTGTTCGCCGACGACGAGGTGGCGCCGCCGACCGCGGTGGCGACACCGTCGATCATCAGGACCTTGTTGATGCCCGGCAGGTCGCCCTTCTTGTCCAGCAGCCCGGCCTCGTCGCTCACGCCCAGGATCGTGCCCATCGCGTCGAAGAAGCACGACAGCAGCACGGTGAAGACGAACAGCACGCCGGTGAGGATGCCGACCTCGTGGAAGCCGCCGAAGAGGCTGACCTTGCCGACGAGGCCGAAGTCCGGGGTGGCGACCGGGTTGCCGGGCCACTTGGGAACGGTCAGGCCCCACTTCGCCGCCGGGACGTCGGCGACCGCGTCGATGATCACCGCGAGCACCGTCATGGTGACGATGGAGATCAGGATCGCGCCTGCGACCTTGCGGATGATCAGCCCGAGGGTGAGCAGCGTGCCCAGGATGAAGATCAGCACGGGCCAGCCGGTGAGGTGGCCGTCGGCGCCGAGCTGCAGCGGGACCGTGGTGTGCGCTGCGTCCGGGATGCGGCTCACGAAGCCGGAGTCGACCAGGCCGATCAGCAGGATGAACAGGCCGATGCCGATCGCGATGCCCTTGCGCAGCCCCAGCGGCACGGCCGTCATGACGCGCTCGCGCAGGCCGGTGGCGACCATGAGCATGATCGCGATACCCGCGAGCACCACCATGCCCATCGCGTCCGGCCAGCTCATCTTCGGCGCGAGCTGGAGGGCGACGACGGTGTTGACGCCGAGGCCCGCGGCGAGCGCGATCGGCACATTGCCGATGACGCCCATCAGCAGTGTGGTGAAGGCCGCGGTGATCACGGTCGCGGTGACGAGCTGGCCGCCGTTGAGGTGGTGGCCGAACTTGTCCACTGCCGAGCCGAGGATGATCGGGTTCAGCACGATGATGTAGGCCATCGCGAAGAACGTCGCGAGACCGCCGCGGATCTCCCGCGGGATCGTGGAACCGCGCTCTGAGATGCGGAAATAGCGGTCCAGCGGGTTACTGGAGGGGTGACCGGGCGACCGGCCCATGTCGACCGGAGCGGGGGCCGAGGCGGGCATGTGAAACCTCATGGGGGCGGGGACTCGCCCTCACATGGGCGATCATACGAATGATTTCAGTCAACACTGACTGGTTTCAGTATGAATACACAACCACCCAAAAAGCCATCTCCGCGCGTAGACACCCACCGCCCCACACCTCCGCGGCCCGTACCGCCCGCCCGTCCCCGGCCGCATACGATGGGCGCCATGAGCAAGCAGCCAGGACCCCTGCGCGAGGCCCCCGAGCCCCTGGAGGCCAACGACGTCATGACCGTCACGGTCGGGACGATCGTCTGGGCCGCGCTCTTCGTGGTGCAGCTCCCCTTCTACGGCTGGTACTCCGACCACGGGCACACCTGGTTCATCTGGAGCTGCGCGGCGGGCGCCGGCCTCGGCCTGGTGGGCCTGAAGTACGTACGGGCCCGGCGGGACGCCATCGCCCGCCACCGCGCCGCCGCCGCTGCCACCGGATCAGGCGGGGACGCCGGGGACGACGCGCAGGACGCGTAGCAGGACGCGCAACAGGACACGTAGCAGGACGGCCAGAACGTCCGGAAACGGGTGAAAGCCGCCCGCTGCACGTACGGTCTGCTCATGGCGGAAGGCGAACTGACGGACGTGGCCGCGCGGCTGCCGGGGCTGAGCAGCGCCGAGGTGGCGCGGCGGACTGCGGCGGGGCAGGTCAACGACGTCCCCGTACGGTCCTCGCGCTCGGTGACGGAGATCGTCCGGGCCAACGTCCTGACCCGCTTCAACGCGATCATCGGCGGGCTCTTCCTGGTCATCCTGGTGGTCGGGCCGATCCAGGACGGTCTGTTCGGCTTCGTGATCGTCGCCAACACCGCGATCGGCATCTTCCAGGAGCTGCGGGCCAAGCACACCCTGGACAGCCTCGCGGTCATCGGCGAGGCCCGCCCGGAGGTGCGCAGGGACGGCGGGACGGTCGAGATCCCCACCTCCGGGATCGTGCTCGGCGACCTGGTCGAGCTGGGACCGGGCGACAAGGTCGTGGTGGACGGCGAGGTCGCCGAGGCGGACGGCCTGGAGATCGACGAGTCGCTGCTGACCGGCGAGGCCGACCCCGTGCTCAAGCACCCCGGCGACCCAGTGATGTCCGGCAGCTTCGTCGTCGCGGGCGGCGGCGCCTTCACCGCCACCAAGGTGGGCCGCGACGCCTACGCCACCCAGCTCGCGGAGGAGGCCTCGCGCTTCACGCTGGTCAACTCCGAGCTGCGCGGGGGCATCAGCCGGATCCTGAAGTACATCACCTGGGCGATGGTGCCGACCGCGGTCGGGCTGATCATCAGCCAGTTCACGGTGGAGAGCCATGACGCGCACGAGGCGGTGCGCAGGACGGTCGGCGGCATCGTGCCCATGGTGCCCGAGGGCCTGGTGCTGCTGACCTCGGTGGCCTTCGCGATCGGCGTGGTCCGGCTGGGCCGCAGGCAGTGCCTGGTGCAGGAGCTGCCCGCGATCGAGGGGCTGGCCCGGGTCGACGTGGTGTGCCTGGACAAGACGGGCACCCTCACCGAGGGCGGCATGGACGTCACCGAGCTGCGGCCGCTGGACGGCGGAAGCGGCACGGGCCGCGCGGACGACGCGGGCGGTACGGACGACGGGGGCCGCGCGGACGACGGGGGCAGCGGCGCGGCCGGTTACGCGGCGCGGGCGCTCGCCGCGCTCGGCGGCTCCGACCCGCGGCCCAACGCCAGCCTCCAGGCGATCGTCGACGCCTACCCGCCGGGCGGCGCCGCGGACTGGCGCGGCCGGGGCGTGCTGCCCTTCAGCTCCGCCCGCAAGTACAGCGGCGCCGCCTTCACCGAGCCGGACGGCACGGACAGCACCTGGCTGCTCGGCGCGCCCGACGTGCTGCTGCCGGCCGGGCACCCGGCGCTCGCCGAGGTCGACCGGCTGAACGACCAGGGCCTGCGGGTGCTGCTGCTGGCCCGCGCCGCGCGCCCGCTGGACGACCCGCAGGTCGCACGGGACGTCACGCCCGTCGCGCTCGTCGTCCTGGAGCAGCGGCTGCGGCCGGACGCGGGCGACACCCTGCGGTATTTCGCCGAGCAGGGCGTGCACGTCAAGGTGATCTCCGGGGACAACGCGGTCTCCGTGGGCGCGGTCGCCGGGAAGCTCGGGCTGCCGGGCGCGCAGTCACCGGTCGACGCGCGGCGGCTGCCGGCCGAGCGGGACGCGATGGCCGAGGTGCTGGACGAGGGCGCGGTCTTCGGCCGGGTCACCCCGCAGCAGAAGCGGGACATGGTCGCCGCTCTCCAGTCCCGCGGGCACAACGTGGCGATGACCGGCGACGGGGTCAACGACGTGCTGGCCCTCAAGGACGCCGACATCGGGGTGTCGATGGGCTCGGGCTCGGAGGCCACCCGGGCGGTCGCGCAGATCGTGCTGCTGGACAACAGCTTCGCGACGCTGCCCTTCGTGGTGGCCGAGGGCCGCCGGGTGATCGGCAACATCACCCGGGTCGCGACGCTCTTCCTCACCAAGACGGTCTACTCGGTGCTGCTCGCGGTGCTGGTGGTGTGCTGGCAGGTGCCGTACCCGTTCCTGCCGCGGCATCTGACGCTGCTGTCGACGCTGACCATCGGGGTGCCGGCCTTCTTCCTGGCGCTCGCGCCCAACAAGGAGCGGGCCCGGCCGAACTTCGTCCGCCGGGTCATGCGGTATTCGACGCCCGCCGGGATCATCTGCGGGGTGGCGTCCTTCGCCGCCTATCTGCTGGCCCGTCACCACTACACCGGCGGCGGCGCGCTGGACGCGGAGACCAGCGCGGCGACGCTGACGCTCTTCCTGCTGGAGCTGTGGGTGCTGGCCATCATCGCCCGGCCCTACACCTGGTGGCGGATCCTGCTGGTGCTGGCCATGGTGCTGGGTTTCGCGCTCGTGCTCGCCGTCCCGTGGCTCCAGGACTTCTTCGCGCTGAAGCTCGTCGGCGACGAGGTGCCCTGGGCCGCGGTGGGGATCGCGGCGGCGGGCGCGGTGCTGCTGGAGGTCAGCTGGGCGTGGGTGCGGCGCCGGGAGCAGGCGGAGGGCTGACCGGGCGGCCCGGCATACTGCGACGGTGCGGCAATACGCCGAGCCGCGGCAATGTACCGGCGCCCGGCACGTACCCCCTGCGTCAGTCGAACCAGCGGTCGCGGGCCAGCTCCTCGGTACGCGACGGGTCCTCCAGCAGCGCCGCCAGCTCGAAGCGGCGCTCCCAGCGGCCCGCCGCCCAGGCCAGACCGGCCGCGACGCCCTCGACGGTGGCGGCGTGCAGCACACCCTCGGCGTACCGCCAGTCCACCTCGATGTCCCCGTTGAGCAGCAGTTCCTCGTGCTCGACGTACGAGGAGGGCGCGCCCGGCAGCAGGTCGTGGACGGCGGGCAGCACGTCGTGCGGTTCGCCCTGCGAGACGACGGCGGCCTCCACCACCTCGCTGAGCCTGCGGACCTGGAGGAGCTCGGCCAGTTCTGCGGCCAGCCGCGGCGGTACGGGCAGCAGCGGCAGCCCGGCGGCCAGCGGCAGCAGGTCGGGGGCGTCGGCGACCAGCGCGTCCGCGGCGTCCACGACGACCGCCACGCCGTCGGCGACGGCCCGCAGCTCGTCCGGCAGCGTGACCTGGTCCGGGTCGAGGAGCGCGAGGGCCGCGTAGAGGCCGTGCAGTTGCGCGGGGGTGACGGGCAGGTCCGGGTCGGCGAGCCTGCCGAGGAGTTCCGCGGCGCCGCCCGGCTCGTCCAGCAGCGCGGCGACCGTGGTGCGCACCCCGAGCGCGCGCAGCACCTGCTCGTCCACGCCGGAGTCGGTCTCGGCCTCGTCGTAGAGCCCGGCGAGCAGCCGGTCGCCGCCCGCCGCCCGCAGGCCCACCGGGGTGCGGCCGTCCAGGACCGGGTGGTCGCGCAGCCACCAGGCGGCGTAGGGGCGGACGGACTGGGTGGTGCCGTCCGGGAGCAGCACCCGCACGGGCGCGGTCACGGCGTCCCGCAGCGGCGGGCGGGAGAGCAGCGCGAGGGCCTGCGGCCAGGCGTCGTCGGCGACGAGGTCCAGGTCGCGGACGCCGACGATCTCGGTGGCGACCGGCGGCACGTCGGTCTCCGGGAGCTGGTCGAGGACGTCCTCGCACCACACGTCGACGGCGTCCAGCAGCCCGGCGTCGTCCGGCTCGGCCCAGTCGCTGTCGCGCGGCTCCAGGTCGTCCGGGTCGAGGACCACGTCGGCGGCGCGCACCAGCGCGAAGGTCGCGAGCACCCCGACCGCGGTGAGCGGCTGCTCGCCCCAGCGCTCGGCGAGATCCGGGTCGAGCGTGCCCAGTTCGCCCTCGCGCAGCACGCCCTCCAACTCGCTGCCGGGCAGCACCAGCTCGCCGGCCGGCGTCGGCTCGCCCTCGTCGTCGGGCAGCGCGAGGGCCGCCAGCCACGGTTCGTCGCCGGGGGCGAGGGCCGCGGCGCGGGCCAGCGTCAGCACGGTGTCGGCCAGCTCGTCGGCGTCCAGGCCGGACTCCTCGACGTCCCACGCGGTGTCCTCGTCGAGCGAGGCGGCCACGGCGGCGCGCACCTGCGGCGAGGTGAGGACGGCCCGCGGGGTGGCGGGCGCGGCGCCCAGCTTCTCCAGCAGCGGGTGCGCCGCGTCCGGATGGGCCAGGCGCAGCCCGAGGCGGGCCAGCAGCGCGGGGTCGGGCGCGTCGGCGCCGTCGGAGCCGGGCACGGGCAGCAGCACCTGGCGCGGGCCGACCACGGTGCGGCCGTCGGCGAGCGGCACGGGCAGACCGCTGAGGATGTCGGCGTCGGTGCCGGCGAGCGCGTCGTAGAGCCGCCACCACCACTGCGCGGGGCGTTCGGTGCCCGCGAGCCGGTCGACGGCCTCGCCGAGCGACAGCCGGGCCACACCGAGCTGCCGCAGCGCGGGCCGGCGCTCCAGCGCGGCGGGGACCAGCGTCGGCAGCACCTCGGCCAGCACCCGGACCGCCTCGGCGGTGGCGCCCTCGACGACCTCGGCCTCGACCGGGCGCAGCGCCTGGCCGTCCCCGGCGAGCGGGCCGCCGCCGTCCCAGCCGTCGGCGTCCGCGGGGGCGGCGGGCGCCGCGGCCTCGTCGGGGGAGGGGGGCGCGGCGCGCGGCAGGAAGGGGGTGCGCGGCAGCCGGTCCAGGACGCGGCGGCGCAGCTCGGCGTCCAGCGCGCCCTTGCCGAGCGGACCGGGCACCAGGTCGACGACGCCGGTGCCGGTCGGGCGCCAGGCGGCGAGCAGCCGCACGTACGCCTCGGCGGCCCGATCCACCAGGAAGTCGGTGAGGGGTCCCGGCGCGGCGTGCCGCCGGGTCGGGTCGAGCGGCAGCGAGGCCAGCAGCAGGGCGGGGAAGCCGAGCGGCTCGTCGGTCGGCGTCGGGGCGTGCACGACGGCCGCGGTGCGCGGCGCGGCGGGCGAGCCGTCGGCGGCGACGGGCACCGCCCAGGTCACCGACCACACCGGGCGCAGCCGCTCCTCGACGGGGCGGTCGGCGAGCAGCTCGGCGGCCAGGTCACCGCCGTCGCTCACCACCCGCCAGCGGGCGGGCGCGGCCGCGGCGCTGTCCTCGACGACCACGTCACCGCCGTCCGCCGCGGTGCGGGTCAGGGTGCGTACGCCCTCCGGGGTGTCGACGACGACCTCGGCCAGGCCCGGCAGTGCCAGCAGCAGCGCGTCGTCGACGGCGGCGAGCAGCCGCCCGGCGAGGTCCTCGGCGGCGCCGTCGCGCAGTGGCAGCACCACGACGGTGTCGTACGTGTCGGGCGCGCTGCCCTCCGCGGGCAGCGGCAGCCGCAGCAGCGGTACGTGCCCCTCCCGGCGGCGCAGCTCGTCGTCCAGGCCGGGAACGGCGGCGGCCATCTCCCGCGCCTCGGACAGCGACCAGCGCACCCCGCCGCCGCGCCCGACGACCGCCGGCTCGTCGCTGACGGCCAGCACGGCGGCGAAGCCGACGCCGAAGCGGCCGACCGCGCCGGGCCCGTCGTCGCGCTTGGCGGAGGCGCGCAGCGTGGACAGCGACTCGACGGCGGCGGCGTCCAGCGGCGCCCCGGTGTTGGCGGCGGCGAGGACGGCGGGGGCGTCGGCGGTGGCCTCGTGGTAAGTCAGCCGCAGCCGGCCCGGCACACCGGCGCGGGTGGCGGCGTCGGCGGCGTTCTGGGCCAGCTCGACGACGAGCCGGTCGCGGTGGCCGCCGAGGGCGAGGTCCTCCTCGGCGTTGGCGTCCTCGCGGAAGCGGGCGGCGGAGGCGGTCCAGGCGGTCAGGACCGCCCGGCGCAGGTCCGCGGTGCGGAAGGGGTCGGGGTGGCCTTCCAGGGGCGTGCGGATTACGCCTGCGCGGGTCACGTACGGTCCTTCGCTCGCCGGGTCGCCCCTGTCAGAGGCTGTGCACGGTGACCGTACCGCCATTCGGCGTGCCCTTCATCCCGCGTCCGGGCCGACCGGGAAGGGCGGTCCGGGATGCGCCGGGGTGTCGCCCGCGGCTGCCCTGCCGCGCTCCGCCCGCTGCTGCCGAGGGGCGGTCACGGAGCACCCGCCGGGATCTCCCGCGGGTGCTCGTGGTGCCCGTGCGGCGGGACCGCGGTGCCGTCCCGTCGCGCGGGGCCCGGCCAGGGGCCGCAGGAGGCGCACCTGGGCTCTCCGGCGGCCCGGCCGGGGTTGGTCGGCCGGGGGCGCGGTCCGGCGTCCTCAGGAGGTCGCCGGAGCCCCGTCCCCGTTCCCGTCCCCGTGCGTGCCGTCCGCGCCGTCGCCCGTTGCCGGGTCGTGGCCATGTACCGGGTCGTGGCCATGTGCCGCGCCGTTCCCGTCCGCCGCGCCCAGCGACAGCGGGTCGGTGTCGTGGAATTCGTCGAGGACCATCGGCGCGGGCTGCGGCGGCTTGGGCATGACCGCGGCCTCGGAGTGGCCGCCGCAGCCGTAGCCGAGCGAGACCAGGCGGCCGTCGGCCGGGGAGAACTCGTTGGCGCACACCCCGAAGGCCTGGCTCAGCGAGCCGCTGATCGGCACCAGGAAGCCGCAGCTGGCGCAGTTGGCGGGCGCGGCCTGGGCCATCGCGGTCTTGGGCCCGAACTGCTCGTCCCAGCGGTCGGCGGCGGTGTGCAGCCCGTAGCGGGACAGCACGCGCGGACGGCCCAGCCCGAGCTGCCCGGCGAGCGCGGCGATCGTGGCCACGGACGGCACGACGACGTCCTCGCCGGCCTGCGGCTGCTCCTGCTCGGCCAGTTCGGCGAGGGGCCCGCGCGGCTCGTCCTCGCCCGTCCAGCCCGGCTCCAGGCGCAGATCGTCGGCCTCGGTCGGCAGCAGGTCGCCCGGCCCCATGTCGCCCGGCCGCAGCCGCTCGCTCCACGGCACCCACTCCGGCGCGAGGACGGCGTCGGTGCCGGGAAGCAGCACCGTTTCGTCGATGGTGACGGCCTTGGCGCGGGAGGCGCGGGTCAGCGTGGTCGCCCACCGCCAGCCGCGGTAGGCCGCCTCGGTGCAGGCGAAGTAGTGCGTGACGACCCGGTCGCCCTCCGCGGCGACACCCAGGTGCTCCCCCACCGCGTCCGGCCCCGCGGCCTCCAGCGTGACGGCCCTGGCCAGCTCGACCGCCTCGGCGCACAGGCGGTCAGGGGTACGGCTTCGCATCGCTGCACTCACAGAAATCGTTTCTCTCTCTACGCCGTCTCACGTGTGCGCTCGCGGGCGGATAGGACCTGACGGAGATGCGGAGAGTTGCAGCGGAGCGGACCTGTGGACCGCTTCGACGCCTGGTCTCCCTGCCTCATCCGGCCCTGCCCGAACGTCCTCGGGCGCACCTGTTACCACCCATTCTGCGTGATCGCACGGTACCTGTGCGCACCACGCCCGCAAAGGAGGGGGTGAGCTCTCTTCCGATTGGGGCAGGATTGCGACATGGCACGAACCGTCACAGCCGGCCGAGGGCCGGTGCGCAGCACCGGGCGCGCCCTCGGCAGAGCCGTGGGCGGGCCGGTCCGTGCGCTGGGCCGCCGCATCCGGCGCGCCACCCGCTCCGGCGGCGCGGGCGAGTCGGGCCTGGCCAAGCTGATCGAGCTGCACGCGGTCAATTCCGCGGGCGACATGATGATCACCGTGGCGCTCGCCAGCACGGTGTTCTTCTCGGTGCCCAGCGGCGAGGCCCGCGGCCGGGTGGCGCTGTACCTGCTGGTGACGATGGCGCCCTTCGCGCTGCTCGCCCCGGTGATCGGCCCGCTGCTGGACCGGCTCCAGCACGGCCGCCGCGCCGCCATGGCGATGGCGATGATGGCCCGCGCGGTGCTGGCCTGGACGATGGCCGGGGTGATCTCGACCGCGGGCCTGGGCCTGTATCCGGCGGCGCTGGGCGTGCTGGTGGCGTCCAAGGCGTACGGCGTGGTGCGCAGCGCGGTGGTGCCACGGCTCCTGCCGGGCCGTACGACGCTGGTGAAGGCCAACTCGCGGGTCACCCTCTCGGGTCTGCTGGCCACGGCGGTCGCCGCCCCGGTCGGCGCGGGGCTGAACATGATCGGGCCGCAGTGGCCGCTCTACGGCGCCTTCGTCGTCTTCCTGTGCGGCGCGATCCTGTCGCTGTCGCTGCCGTCGAAGGTCGACTCGGCGCGCGGCGAGCAGCGGGTGCGGCTGTCGGCGGACGAGGAGGCCTCCCCGGAGCCCGCGGGCATCCCGGGGCGCAAGCCCGGGCTGCTGGGTGTCGGCTCCTCGGTCCTGCACGCGCTCCAGGGCAACGCGGGGCTGCGGTCGCTGTCGGGCTTCCTGACGATGTTCCTGGCGTTCATGATGCGCGAGCACCCGCTGGGCGGGCTGACGCCCGCGATGTCGCTGGGGGTGGTGGCCGTGGCGGCGGGCGTCGGAAACGCGTTCGGGACCGCGCTCGGCGCCTGGCTCAAGGCGCGCGGGCCCGAGGTGATTATCGCGACGGCACTGCTGTGCGCGCTGACGGCGGCGACGGTCGCGGCCGGCTGGTACAGCCTGGTCACGGTCGCCACGCTCACCGCCGTGGCGGGCATCTCGCAGGCGCTGGCCAAGCTGTCGCTGGACGCGCTGATCCAGCGCGACGTGCCCGAGCTGGTGCGCACCTCCGCCTTCGCGCGCTCCGAGACCGCGCTCCAGCTGTCCTGGGTGGTCGGCGGCGGGCTCGGCATAATGCTGCCGCTGATCGGCTCGCTCGGCATGGCGTGCGCGGCCGGGCTGGTGCTGCTGGCCTTCAGCGTGTCCTTCCGCGGGCTGCTGGGCGGTGCCCGCCGCGGCGGCACGGCCCGCGCCCGGGTGGCCTGAGCCGTCCCGGGCAGCGCCCCGCCGGTGCCCCCGGCCGTACGTCCGAGCGGCGCCCCGCCGGGTGCGCACCCGTACGTCCGACGGCGCCCCGCAGACCGCGCACCCGCACATCCGAGCGGCGCCTCGCCGACCGCCCGCTCGCACCTCTGACCGGCGCCTTGCCGGGTGCGCACCCGTACGGCGGACGCCCGGGGACACGCGCACCCCCGCGCGGGCTGGGGGCGGCCGCCCGGTAGCCTCCTGCCATGAGCATTCGCCGTACTGCCACCACCCTTGGTGCCCTCTCCCTCGGGCTTGTCGTCCTGACCGCCTGCGACAAGCCGACCGCCATGGCGACCGTGACGGTGGGCGGCAAGACCGTGCAGGCGGAGGCCGCCGACAAGTGCTACGACGGCGGCAAGAAGCTCGAACAGAACGTCTTCCTGGCGTGCCTCCAGGTCACCCCGAAGCACCACATCACGGTGCCGGTCGGCGACAAGGTCCGGATCGGCGTGGACCCGTCCATCGCGAAGAAGGGCTGGCTGATCGCGTCGGGCACGACGCTGGTGACGCCGGAGCCGCTGAAGGACAAGACGTACTGGTCGGTGGACAGTGAGCAGCTGTTCAACCAGCAGGACCCGACGACCGGCGGCACCAGCACCGCCAAGCAGGTGACGCTGAACATCGTGGAGTCGGCCGACACCAGCGGCGAGGACTCCTACCGGGTGATCCAGATCAACCTGATCCGGGGGCAGTAGCCCGATGGCGCGGCGCGGGCGGCGCGTCCTGGTGCTGACCGCGGTCGACGCCGAGCGGGAGGCCGTCCTCGCGGGCCTGGCCGCCGCCGGGAAGGCCGCCCGCGGCATCGATGTCGCCACGGTGGGCGCGGGCCCCGCGGCCGCGGCGGCCGCCGCGATGTACCACCTGCTGGTGGAGGACGCCTCCCGGCGGCTCGACCTGGTGGTCAGCGCGGGCATCGGCGGCGGCTTCGCGCCCGCCGCGCCGGTCGGCTCGCTGGCGGTGGCCGAGTCGATCGTGGCCGCGGATCTGGGCGCGCAATCCCCCGAGGGCTTCGTCCCGATCGCCGAGCTGGGCTTCGGACGCTCCGAGCACCGCCCGCCCGCGCGGCTGAGCCGGGCGGTGGCGGACGCGCTGGGCGCGACCCACGGACCGGTGCTGACGGTGAGCACGGTCACCGGTACGGGTGAACGCGCGGCCGAGCTGGCGCGCCGTCACCCGGGCGTGGTGGCCGAGGGCATGGAGGGCTTCGGGGTGGCGGAGGCGGCGGCGTATCTGGAGATACCCGTACTGGAGATCCGCGGGATCTCCAACGCCGTGGGCCCGCGGGACCGCGCGGCCTGGCGGATCGGCGACGCGCTGGCGGCGCTGACGGCGGCGTTCGGGATGCTCCCCGGCGTCTTGGAGGTTGAAGCAGGACATGACGACAGCTAGCAGCGGCCCGGCGGACCGCACCCCTCTTCCCGGCGGCATCCCCGGCTCCGGCGGCGGCGCCGCGTCCGAAGCCCTGCGGATCGCCTACTCCCCGTGTCCCAACGACACCTTCGTCTTCCACGCCTGGGCGCACGGCCTGGTGCCGGACGCGCCGCCGCTGGACGTGACGTTCGCGGACATCGACATCACCAACGGGATGGCCGAGCGCGGCGAGTTCGACGTCCTGAAGGTCTCCTACGCGGTGCTGCCGTGGGTGCTGGACGACTGGGCGCTGCTGCCCTGCGGCGGGGCGCTGGGGCGCGGCTGCGGGCCGCTGGTGCTCACCCGGGAGCCGGGCACCGACCTGTCGGGGAAGACCGTGGCGGTGCCGAGCGAGAAGTCGACGGCGTATCTGCTCTTCCGGCTGTGGGCGGCGGCCGAGGTGGCGGGCGGCGTCGGGGAGATCGTGGTGATGCCCTTCCACGAGATCATGCCCGCGGTGCGGGACGGCCGGGTGGACGCGGGCCTGGTGATCCACGAGGCCCGCTTCACGTACGGCACCTACGGGCTGCACAAGCTCGCGGACATGGGCGAGCACTGGGAGGACACCACCGGGCTGCCGATCCCGCTGGGCGCGATCATCGCGCGCCGCTCGCTGGGCAAGGAGCGGCTGCACGCGCTCGCCGAGGCCGCCAGGACGTCGGTGCGGATGGCGTGGGACGACCCGGCGGCATCCCGCGGGTATGTGCTCGCGCATTCGCAGGAGATGGATCCGGCGGTCGCCGACCAGCACATCGGGCTGTATGTGAACGAATTCACAGCGGATTTGGGCGAGCCCGGTTACGCCGCCGTACGCGGGCTGCTGACGCGTGCGGCCGCCGAAGGACTCGTGCCGGCGCTCGGCGCGGACGCGCTCGCTTTCTGAATTCCGGCGAATCCCGGCCACCGCCCGCGGCGTCGCGCGCGGTGGCCGGGATTCGCCGGAAAACAGCGGCGGCGCCTTACCGGAGTTCGACCCTCCGGTAAGGCGCCGCCTTTCCTTCGGCTATACGTCCAGCTGGTCGGCCACGACGCGCAGCACGGACGCGATCTTGTGCCCGTGCGCCTTGTCGGGATAACGGCCGCGCTGGAGGGAGCGGGCGACGTCTTCGAGCAGCGTGGTGAGGTCCTGCACGATGGGCAGGAGCTCGTCGGGCTTGCGGCGCTGGGCCGCGGCGACGGAGGGCGTGGGGTCCAGCAACGTCACGGACAGCGCCTGGTCGCCGCGCTGGCCGGCGACGACGCCGAATTCCACGCGCTGGCCGGGCTTGAGCGCGGCGACCCCGTCGGGCAGCACCGAGGAGTGCACGAAGACATCGCCGCCGTCGTCGCGGGAGAGAAAGCCGAAGCCCTTCTCGCTGTTGAACCACTTGACCTTGCCGGTAGGCACGTCCGACCTCGTCCTCGTTGCTCGATATTGCTCGAAACTGCTCTGGATAAGACAGCAGCGGGCCCATCGGAGACCCGCCGACACCAAGGCTAATGGCCAGATGCCGTGTGACAAGACGGCGAGGCACCGTACCCCCGCGCCTCACGCAACGGACCTACCCTTGTCCGGTGAGCAAACAAACCAGGGGCGCGGGCGACCTGCTCGTCAGGACCGGCGCCGTCGTCTTCGTGGTCGGGGCGGTCGGCACCCTCGTCACGATCGCCCCGCTGCTGCTGGGCACCCACCGGCTGCCGACGCCCGCGTACTTCGTCTCGATGCTGATGGGGGTGGGGCTGGCGCTGGCGCTGCTGGGCCTGCTGCGGTCGGCGCTGGCCCAGCGGCGGCCCGAGAGCCGCCCGCAGGCGTGAAGGGGTCACCCACAGGCGTGAATTCGGCGGTCAGGCCGCCGCGGAGGTGTGGGCGGCCAGCCAGCCGGGGAAATCACTGAGGTCGGCGAGTACGACGTCGGCCCCCGCCGCCCGCAGCTCCGCCGCGCTGCACGGCCCGGTGGCCACGGCCACGGACAGCGCACCCGCCGTGTGCGCGCCCCGTATGTCACCGGTGTGGTCGCCGACGTAGACGGTGGCGCCCCACTCGACCAGCGCCTCGGCCTTGGCCTCCGCCCACAGCCAGCCGCGCAGCTCGGCCTCGATGCCCACGTGCGCGAGGTGCAGCTCGGCGTTGGGGCCGTACTTCGCGGTCACGACCACCGGACGGCCGCCTGCCGCCCGGACGGCCGCCACCGCCTCCACGGCGCCCGGCATCGCCGGTGTGGGGGCGATGGCGTGGTGCGGGTACAGCTCGCGGTAGCGGTCGGCCATCTCCGGCACGCGCTCGGCCGGGAACCAGTTGGCCAGCTCGTCGTCCAGCGGCGGCCCCAGCCGGGTGACGGCGAGGTCGGAGTCGATGAAGACGCCGGTCTCCGCCGCGAGCCGGTCGTACACGGCCTTGATCCCCGGCCGGGAGTCGATCAGGGTCATGTCGAGGTCGAAGCCGACCGTGAGGGGCGGCGTGATCGAGAGCGCGGGGAGGAGGTCAGTGGTCACGGCACCCATTGTCACCTGACGGGTCAACCTCACCCCTGAGGTGGCCGCGACCTGGGCGTATAGTGAGCGAAGCCTAAGCTAACAATGTCCGGCGTCCGACGGTCGCCGCTTTCCGGAGGACCGCTCGTCATGCCCTTGCGTCGCCGCACCGGCTGGATGGCCGCGGCGGCGGTGGCCCTGCTGCTCGCCGTGCTGCTCAGCCTGGCCGTCGGAAGCCGCGCGATACCCCCGGACCAGGTGCTCGACGCGCTGCTGCACGGCGGCACGAGCCAGAACGCCGAGGTGGTCCGCAGCCTGCGGGTGCCGCGGACGGTGATCGGGATCATGGTCGGGGCGGCCCTCGCGGTCGCCGGGGTGGTCATGCAGGGCATCACCCGCAACCCGATCGCCGAGCCCGGCATCCTCGGGGTGAGCCAGGGCGCGTCGCTCGGCGTGGTGTGCGCCATCGCGTACGCCGGGGTGGGCACGCTCAGCGGCTACGTCTGGTTCGCCTTCGCGGGCGCCGGGGCGGCTGCCGTCGCCGTCTACGCGATCGCCGCGCGCGGCCGGGGCGGGGCGTCGCCGGTGAAGCTGGCGCTCGCGGGCGCGGCCATGAACGCCTTCCTGACCTCGATCGTCTCCGGGGTGCTGACCACGGATGCGCAGACGCTGGAGACCTACCGCTTCTGGCAGGTCGGATCGCTGTCCGGACGGGACACCCACATCATCGGGATGATCTGGCCCTTTCTGGTGGCCGGGCTGCTGCTGGTGCTGGCGATGGCCCGCGGGCTGGACGCGCTGGCGCTCGGCGAGGACGTCGCCAAGGGCCTGGGGCAGAACGTGGCGCTGCTGCGGCTGCTCGGGGCGCTGGGCGCGACCGTGCTGACCGGCGCCGCGGTCGCGGCCGCCGGGCCGATCGCCTTCGTGGGGCTGGCCGTCCCGCATCTGGCCCGCGCGCTGGTCGGCACTGCGCACCGCTGGGTGCTGCCCATGGCGGCGCTGCTGGGCCCGGTGATGATCCTGGTCTCGGACGTGGTGGGGCGGATCGTCTTCCCGCCGTCCGAGGTGCCGGTGGCGGTGATGACGGCGCTCATCGGGGTGCCGTTCCTGGTGGCGCTGGTCCGGCGCCGGGCGGTGGTGGCGGCGTGAGCGCGACGGGCACGAAGAGCGGGACCCGGGCGGTGCGCCCCGCCGGTTACACCGTCGTACGCCCCGCGGGCCGCGGCTCCTTCCTGGTGCACCGGCGCTCGCTCGCCGTCACCGGCGTGCTCGCGCTGCTGCTGGCGGCGGCGTGCGTGGCGTACCTGTGCGTCGGCGAGTCCTTCGTGGCGCCCGGCGAGGTGCTGAAGGTCGTACTGGGCCGCCCCAGCCCCGACGAGCTGGTCGTCGGCGAGCTGCGCGAGCCGCGGCTGGTGCTCGGGCTGCTGGTCGGCGCGGCGTTCGGCGTGTCCGGCGCGCTGATCCAGACGGTCGCACGCAACCCGCTCGCCAGCCCCGACGTCATCGGCGTCACGCACGGCGCGGGCGCCCTCACCGTCGCCGCGATGACGTACGGCGTGACCTCGTACACCGCGCTGCCCTACCTGTCGGTCGCGGGCGGCCTCGGGGCCGCCGCGCTGGTCTACCTCTTCGCGTGGCGGCGCGGCCTGCACGCGTCGCGCTTCGTGCTGATCGGCATCGGCTTCTCGGTGGCGCTGTCGTCGGTCACCCAGCTCTTCATGACCAAGGGCGACTACCTGGTCGCCCAGCAGGCCAAGGTGTGGCTGACCGGTTCACTCAACGGCCGCGGCTACGACGAGGCGCGCCCGCTCGCGCTCGTCCTGCTCGTCGCGCTGCCGTGCGCGCTGTGGGCGGCGCGGGCGCAGCGCACCATGTCCTTCGACGACGACACCGCGACCGCGCTCGGCGTGCGGCTGGGCCGTATCCGCCTCGGCCTGGTCACGCTGGGCGTCGTGCTCGCCTCGGTCGCGACCGGCGCGGCCGGCCCGGTCGACTTCGTGGCGCTGCTCGCCCCGCAGATCGCCCGCCGGCTGACCCGTTCCGCGCAGATCCCGCTGCTGGCCTCCGCGCTGACCGGCGCGCTGGTCGTGGTGGTCGCCGACCTGCTGGCCCGCAAGCTCTTCTCGCCCACCGAACTGCCGGTCGGCGTGATGACCGCGGCGGTCGGCGCCCCCTACCTGATGTGGCTGATCGTGCGCAGCCGCAGCCGTTCCGGAGATCCGTCATGACGACCCCAGAGCCCGCGGCGACCGCCGCCCCCGCCCTCGTCCCCGCCGCGCGGCCGGAGGCGGCAGGACCGCCGCGGAGCAGGCTGGCCGCCCGCGCGCTCACGCTGTCCTACGAGGAGCGGACCGTCGTCGAGGGGCTCGACCTGGAGATCCCCGACGGGCAGGTCACCGTCGTCGTCGGCCCCAACGCGTGCGGCAAGTCCACGCTGCTGCGGGCGCTCGGCCGGCTGCTCAAGCCGCGCGGCGGCTCGGTGCTGCTGGACGGCGCCGAGCTGGCCCGCGTACCGACCCGGCAGATCGCCCGCACCCTGGGGCTGCTGCCGCAGTCGCCGGTGCCGCCCGAGGGCATCACCGTCGCCGACCTCGTCTCGCGCGGCCGGCAGCCGCACCAGAAGTGGTGGCAGCAGTGGTCGGAGTCGGACGAGCGGCTGGTCGCCGAGGCCATGGAGCGCACCGCGACCGCCGACCTCGCCCACCGGCTGGTCGACGAGCTGTCCGGCGGCCAGCGCCAGCGGGCCTGGATCGCGATGGCGCTCGCCCAGGACACCGACCTGCTGCTGCTCGACGAGCCCACGACCTTCCTCGACATCGCCCACCAGGTCGAGGTGCTGGACCTGGTGCGGCGGCTGAACCGGGAGCGCGGCCGCACGGTCGTCGCCGTCCTGCACGACCTCAACCAGGCCGCCCGCTACGCCGACCACCTGGTCGCCATGAAGGCCGGCCGGATCGTCGCCGAGGGCCCGCCCTCCGAGGTGGTGACCGCCGCGCTGGTCCGCGAGGTCTTCGGGCTGGAGTCCGTCGTGGTGCCGGACCCCGTGACCGGCGACCCGCTGGTGGTGCCCGGCGCGCCGTGGCAGGCGCCCGCTCCCGTACCCCCGAAGGACGCCCCGCACCCCTGACCCGGCACGCCTGAACGGAGAACCGCCATGTCCCGTACCAGCAGCGCCCGTTCGACCAGCACCGCCCGCCCCGCCTCCCGTGCACGCCGGCCCGCCGCCGCGCTCGCCGCCGTCCTGTGCTGCGCCGCCCTCACCGCGACCGCCTGCTCGTCCTCGTCGTCGGATTCCGCGGACTCCTCGGGCAGCGGCAAAGGCACGCACACCGTCGACACGGCCATGGGCAAGGTGACCGTCCCCGACCACCCGCAGCGGGTCGTCGTGCTGGACACCGCCGAGCTGGACTCGGCGATCACCCTCGGCGTCAAGCCGGTCGGCGCGACGAGCGCGGGCACCAGCAGCGGCTTCCTCGACTACCTGCCGAAGGACGAGGTCGCCGGGATCAAGGACGTCGGCGCCATCGCGAGCCCCAACCTGGAGGCCGTCGCCGCCCTGCACCCCGACCTCATCCTCAGCAGCAAGGTACGCGACGGCGCGCACTACGACGCCCTGCGCAAGATCGCCCCGACCGTGCTGACCGAGACCACCGGCGCCCCCTGGAAGGCCAACTTCCAGCTGCACGCCGCGGCGCTGGGCCGTACCGCGCAGGCCGCGGCCGCGGTGCGCGCGTACGACAGCCACGTCGCCCAGGTCACCGCGGCGCTCGGCGGCAGCGCGAAGGCGGCGGCGACCAAGGTGAGCATGGTGCGCTTCGTCGAGGGCGCCGACATCCGGCTGTACGGCAACGCCAGCTACATCGGCACCGTCCTGAAGGACGTCGGCCTCGCCCGGCCCGCGGCGCAGGACGTCGAGCAGCTCAGCGTCGACGTCAGCCCCGAGCAGATCGACAAGGCCGACGGCGACGCCCTCTTCTACGCCACCTACGGCGACCCCGAGGCCGCCAAGGAGACGGAGGTGACGGCCGGGCCGCTGTGGAAGCACCTCACGGCGGTCGCCGCGGGTCGCGCCCACCGGGTGGACGACGAGCTGTGGTACCAGGGCATCGGCTACACGGCGGCGGACAAGGTGCTCGACGAGCTGCAGCAGGACCTCACCGCCGGGTAGCCCGCCGCACCCCTCGCCTCTCACGCCTCACGCCGACCGGCGGCTCCGCCACAGCAGGTAGAGGGCGGTGCCGACGGCGGCGAGGCGGATCGTGAGCGGGTAGGCGTCCTGGAAGGCCTGCCCCATCTGCCCCTTGGCGATCGGGCTGCCCCACTTGCCGACGTCGCGGCCCCAGATCCACACGACCATCCCGGCCGCGAAGGCGCCCGGGATGAACAGCACCGCGAATTTGGCCTGCGGGCGGCTGAGCTTGCGCGACAGCCAGGCCGTCAGCCAGCCGAGGCCCAGCGGGACGGGGGAGCCGACCGCCGCGCCGCCCACCAGCAGCGCGGCGGCGATCAGCAGCATGGGGCTGCCCCAGCGGCGGGGCCCGCCGCCGAGCGGCAGCCGGGGGAGCAGACGCCGTTTGCGGGGCTGGGCGGGCGCGGGCTCGGCGGCGGGGGCCGCGGGGGCCTCGCCCTCGGCGGGCTCGTCCTCGCCGTCCGTTCCGTCCGCGCCGTCCTTCGGCCCCGCGGGGCGCGCCCGGCCCAGGCGGTCGAGCTCCTCGTCGTCGTCCGGGATGAAGACGCCGCCGGTCATGCCCGGCAGGCCGTCCAGTTCCTCACCGGGCTTCCCGCCCGCCCCGCCGGGTCCGCCCTGCCACCACAGGGGCCCGCGCCCGTCCGTACCGCCCTCGCGGTCCTTGCGCGGCTGGCGCGGTACGCCGGGGCCGGCTGTGTAGGGCCCGTACGACCCCGGCCGCGGCTCCCGCGCGGGCGGCGGCTCCGCGGGCCGCTCCCCCGCGGGCTTCCCCGCGGCGGCCTCGACCACCTCGTCCGGGCTGCCCATGCGCCCGAGGATGCGCTGCACGTCCGCGTCGGACTCCGCGCCGCGGCGCTCCCGCTCGATGTCGCTGCGCAGCTGGGCGACGAGCTGCATGCGCTGGGCGGCGGGCATGGCGGTCTGCGCCAGGTCACCGACCCGGCTCAGATAGTCGAACACCAGCCGGTCGCTCTCGACCCCCACCGCCGCTCCCCTCCACACGCCTGCGCCGACGGTACCGGCCCGCGGCTCCCCTGTCGCCGTGCCCCGCGCGGTTACGGCAGCAGCGTCAGCGCGGACGTGTGCGCGGGCCTGACGACACCGAAGTGCCGCCGGTCGAGGGTCGCGACACGCTCGACGCCGAAGCGCTCGGCGGTCGCGATGACCGACGCGTCGACCGCGCCGAGCGGGAAGTCGGCGTATTGCACGACGAGTTCACCCATACGAGTGAGGTCGGCGGCGGTGAGGTGCACCAACTCGAAGGTGCCCACGGCGATCTGCTTCAGGAAGGCGGCCTCGACCTTGGGCCAGCGCTCCAGGAGCCAGCAGACCTCGGTCATCACGGGGCTGGGGAGCAGCCTGCGGCCGGTGAGGGACCGCAGCAGGTCGGCGCACTCGGCGTGGCGCCGGTCCGCGGTGTTCAGGGCAGCGGCCAGAGGGCCGGTGTCCAGAACGGTGACGTTCACGCCGAGTCGCCGAACCGCTCGCGCAGACGCTCGCGGATGTACCGGTCGTGCTCGTCCCCCAGGTCGGCCGGGCCGTCGATGCTGCCGATGAGCGCCAGCAGCCCGTCCGGCACCGCTTCCTCCGCGACGCGGTCGGGCGCGGGCAGCGCCTGGGCCACCTCGGACAGCTCCTCGTCCTGGGTCACGAGCAGCCGCAGGCGGCGCACCTGGGTCGGCGTGAGCCGGTCCACCAGGTGGTGCATGTCCTCGTAGTCGTACGCAGCGGTCACGCGACCAGTCTAGGAGTTCCGGGCCCTCCGGTCGGCCTGTTCGGCGCCGCTCGGCGCCCGCGCCGGCGCGGGTCTGTGTGCGGGGGGCGCGGTGGGGTGGGCAGGGCCTACTGTGGGACGGATGACGACCGGTGGCCAGAGCAGCGCGCCGCGCACCCTCGCGGAGGATCTGCGCGCGCGGGAGGACGACGCGCTCGTACGGCTGCTGCGCGCGCGGCCGGACCTCATCGCGCCGGTGCCCACCGACGTGACGCAGCTCGCGACACGCGCGGCGACCCGTACGTCCGTGGCGCGGGCCCTGGACCACCTGGACGCGTTCACCCGGCAGACCGCGGAGGCGCTCGCCCTCGCCGCGGACGGCTGCCCGTACGGCGAGCTGAGCGGGCTCATGACGGGGCTGCCCGCGCGGAAGGCGCGGCCGGGGCTCGGGGAGCCGCTGGGGAAGGCGGAGGCGGCGGCGGTCGCGGCCGAGCTGCCGCGGGCGGTCGGCGTGCTCCGCGACTGCGGGCTGGTGTGGGGCGACGACGACCGGCTGCGGCTGGTGCGCACCGCGCGGGACGTGCTCGCGCCGTCCGCGTCGATGCCGTCCTCGACCGGGCTCGGCCCGTCCGTGGCCGAGTCGACGGCCGGGATGTCACCGGCCCGGCTCCAGGAGCTGCTGGCCGACGCGGGGCTGGGCGCGACGCACGACCCGGCCAGCGCGGTGGAGGCGCTGACGGCCCTGTTCACCGACCCCGACGCCTTCGCGGCGCTGCTCGCGCAGGCCCCCGAGGGCGTACCGGCGGTGCTGGACCGGCTGGTGTGGGGGCCGCCGTACGGCGAGGTGCGGGACGCGACCGTGGCCATACGTGCCGAGGAGGCCGCGACGCCGGTGCAGTGGCTGCTGGCGCGCGGCCTGCTGCTGCCGGTGGGCCAGCACAACGTGGTCCTGCCCCGGGAGGCCGCGCTCGCGCTGCGGGCCGGCCGCGCGCACCGCGTCCCGCAGCCGCTGCCGCCGCAGGTCACACCGGTGGCCCGGACCGCGAAGACGGTGGACGCCACCGCCGCGGGCCAGGCCTTCACCGCCGTGCGCACCGTGACCGACCTGCTCAAGGAGTGGCAGTCGGGCGGCCCCGCGGTGCTGCGCGCGGGCGGCCTGAGCGTGCGCGACCTGCGCCGTACCGCCGCCGCCCTCGACCTCACCGAGCCGCAGGCCGCCTTCTGGCTGGAGCTGGCCTACGCGGCCGGGCTCGTCGCCGCCGACGGCGAGGTCGACGAGGCCTACGCGCCCACCCCGGCCGCCGACGAGTGGCTGCTGCTGCCCGCCGAACGGCAGTGGGCCGCGCTCGCCAGCGCGTGGCTGGCGGCGACCCGCACGCCCGGCCTGGTCGGCACGCGCGACGCCAAGGGACGCGCGCTCGCCGCCCTCGGGCCCGACCTGGACCGTTCGCTCGCCCCGCACGTCCGCGTCGCGGCGCTGCGGGTGCTGGCGGACCTCCCGCCGGGGTCGGCGGCGGAGGCCGGAGAGCTGCTGGCCCGGCTGCGCTGGGACCGGCCGCTGCGGGCGGGGGCGGACGCGCTGCGCACGGAGCTGGTGGGCTGGACGCTGGCGGACGCCGAGACGCTGGGCGTCACCGGCCGCGGGGCGCTCGCCGCGCACGCCCGCCCGCTGCTGGACGCGGCGCCGCGGGGGGCTTCCGGGGCGCCCGGGGCCTCCGGCGACGTGCCCGCCTCGCCGGACGCCGCCGCGGGCCGGGCCGCCGCCAAGCTCGCGCCGCTGCTGCCGGAGCCGCTGGACCACGTGCTGCTCCAGGCGGACCTCACGGCGGTCGCGCCGGGCCCGCTGGTCGCGCCGCTCGCCGAGACGCTGGGCGTGCTCGCCGACATCGAGTCCAAGGGCGGCGCGACCGTCTACCGCTTCACGCCCGAATCCGTCCGCCGCGCCCTCGACGCCGGGCGGACGGCCGCCGAGCTGCAGTCCTTCCTCACCGAGCACTCCCGCACCCCCGTACCGCAGCCGCTGGCCTACCTCATCGACGACGTCGCCCGGCGGCACGGCACACTGCGGGTCGGCGCGGCCGCCGCGTATCTGCGCTGCGACGACGACGCCCTGCTCACCGAGCTGCTCGCCGACCGCCGCGCCTCCGGCCTGGCCCTGCGCCGACTGGCCCCGACCGTGCTGGCCTCGCAGACCGACCCGGCGACGCTGCTGGAGCGGCTGCGCGACATGGGCCTGGCCCCGGCCGCGGAGTCCGCCGACGGCGACGTCCTGATCACCCGCCCCGACGCCCGCCGCACCCCGCCGCGCGCCGCCCCCGTCCCCGTGCCCGACGGGCCGCCCGTTCCGGACGCCAACCTGCTGGGGCTCGCCGTCAAGGCCATCCGCGCCGGGGACCGCGCGGCCACCGCCGTCCGCCGCACCCCGGCCGACACCGCCCCGCCGGGCCTGCCCCGCAGCCCCTCCGCCGAGACCCTCGCGACGATGCAGGCCGCCGTCTTGACGGGCGAGTCGCTGTGGATCGGCTACGTCAACGCGGAGGGTACGGCCACGCAGCGCGTCATCGCGCCCGTCCGCGTCGAGGGCGGCCACGTCACCGCGTACGACCACACGACGGACGAGGTCCGCACCTTCGCCCTGCACCGCATCACGGGCGTCTCCGAACTCGCCGACGACCCCGCCTGAGCGCTCAGGACTCCCCGGGCTCGGACCCGGACCCGGCCTTCGGCTGGGGGCGCGGTTTCGGGTTCGCCGACCGGGGGAAATAGCGGTGCCACCAGTGGGGCAGGTCGGGGTGGAGCGCGGCGGCCAGGCGGTGGCCGAGCAGCAGGTAGCCGATCAGCGCGCCCGCGGTGTTGAGGATGACGTCGTCGACGTCGAACGCCCGGCCCTCCACCATCGCGCCCTGCGCCGTCTCGACCAGGACCATGGTCAGCGCCGTCAGCAGCGCCACCCGCAGGAAGCCGCGGGCACGCGGGAAGAGCGTCGGGAGCAGGATCCCGAAGGGGACGCCGAGCAGGACGTTGCCGCCGATCTGCTTGACGGTGTCGTGGATGTCCGGCTGGTCGAGGTACGCGCGGATGGACGCGCCCGGCCGCAGGTTCGTGTGCGTCAGCGAATCCGACGCGGGCGACGGGACGAGGGTGACGCGCGCCAGCGCCACCGCGAAGGCCACCATGCAGACCACCGCCACGGCCAGCACCGCCGCGCGGGCGAGCATCGGGCCGAGGCTGCGCCGCTGCAGCAGCGGGGGCGGCGGCTTCCGGGTGCGGGTGCGAGGTGTCTTCGACCTGGGCTTCGGCCTGGGCCTCGGCTTCGGTCTCGGCCTGAGCCTGGGTCCGGTGGCCGCCTTCGGCTCGGACTCCGTGCGCGGCTTCGGCTTGGGGCGCGGCGCCGGTTTCGGCTCCGCCGGGGGTGTGGGTCTCCGGCCGCGCAGGCGGTCCAACAATGCCCCTCGCATCGCCACGGCGGTGCCCCTCCCGGTCGACCCCTCCACTTGACGGGCCGTCTACCCGCGACCGGCCGTCCCACGCCTGGGAGGGCGTGGGACGGCCGGTCGGCGTTCAGCGGTCGTACGGCGGGCTCAGTGGTGCTGGCCGCCGCGCCTGCGACGCGTCATCACCAGCAGCGTTCCGCCGGCCCCGAGCACCGCGACCGCGGAGGCCGCGATCCACTCGACCCCGTCGGTGCCCGTGTGCGGCAGACCCGGAGAGGTGGTCGGCGGCTGGGACGGGTGCGTCGGCGGGTGCGACGGGTGGTGGGACGGCTGCTCGTGCGTCGGAGGCGTCCACGTCGGAGGCGTCGTGGGCGGGGTCCACGTCGGCGGTGTCGTGGGCGGTGTCGTCGGCGGCTTGGTCGGAGGATGCGTCGGCGGGTGCGACGGGTGATGCGTGGGCGGGGTGGTCGGCGGGTGCGACGGGTGATGGGTCGGCGGATGCGACGTCGGCGGGTGCGACGGGTGGTGGGTCGGGGGGTGCGACGTCGGGGGGTGCGACGGGTGGTGGGTCGGCGGATGCGACGTCGGCGGGTGCGACGGGTGATGCGTCGGCGGGTGCGACGGGTGATGCGTCGGCGGATGCGAGGGATGGTGCGTCGGCGGGTGGGACGGGTGATGCGTCGGCGGGTGGGACGGGTGGGACGTCGGCGGGTGCGAGGGGTGATGCGTCGGGGGGTGGGACGTCGGCGGGTGCGACGGGTGGTGCGTGGGCGGGTGCGACGGGTGATGGGTGGGCGGGCAGCTGGACGTGCTGGGCTGCGGCCACCCGGTGTCGGGCTGGCTGGGCCACCCGGTGTCCGGCTGGCTCGGCCAGTCCGTGTCGGGCCGGCTCGGCCGGTCCGCGGCCGGCTCGCTCGGCCGGCCCGTGTCCGGTTGGCCCGCGTCCGGCTGGCTCGGCCGGTCCGTCGTGGGCGGCCGGGTGGGGCCGTTGGTGTCGGGGGCGCCGGGCCAGTCGTCGGTGGGCTGCGTGGCGCCGTGGCTGGCGGACGGCCCGTCGCCCGTCAGGTCCCCGCCGGAGGCGGAGGCGGAGGCGGGGAGCAGCAGGCCGGCCGCGGCGATGACTCCCGCGACGACGACAGCCGAGGAGGCCGCGACCGCGCGGAACGTCCTACGCCGGCGCGGCTCGGCGGGAGGATGCGTCTGCTGGTGATCCATGCCCGCAGAAAACATGAAATAGGACTATTACGGATGTAAGGCGCGAGTAAGGACGCCGCAGATTCGCACGGATGGCGCTCGCACCCCCGCACCCCCTCCTCATCCGCGGGGTGACCGCGGACACCCTGTCGTCCCGCCCGCCCGGCGTACAATTTTTCGTTCGCCCCATCCCGGCAGCCCGGAGGTACCCGCGTGTCCTGCCTGATCGTCCAGAGCGACAAGACCCTCCTGCTGGAGGTCGACCACGAGCTGGCCGACGCCTGCCGGCGGGCCATCGCCCCCTTCGCCGAGCTGGAGCGAGCGCCCGAGCACATCCACACCTACCGGCTCACCCCGCTCGGCCTGTGGAACGCCCGTGCCGCCGGGCACGACGCCGAGCAGGTGGTGGACGCGCTCGTCGAGTACAGCCGCTACCCCGTGCCGCACGCCCTGCTCGTGGACGTCGCCGAGACGATGGACCGCTACGGACGGCTGCGGCTCAGCAAGCACCCCGCGCACGGGCTCGTCCTGACCACCACCGACCGCCCGGTCCTGGAGGAGATCCTCCGCTCGAAGCGCGTCCAGCCGCTCGTCGGCGCGCGGATCGACGAGGACACCGTCGTCGTCCACCCCTCCGAGCGCGGCCAGATCAAGCAGGTGCTGCTCAAGCTGGGCTGGCCCGCCGAGGACTTCGCCGGGTACGTGGACGGCGAGGCGCACCCGATCGACCTCGACCAGGAGGGCTGGGGGCTGCGGCCCTACCAGAAGCAGGCCGTGGAGGGCTTCTGGCACGGCGGCTCGGGCGTGGTCGTGCTGCCGTGCGGCGCGGGCAAGACGCTGGTCGGCGCGGGTGCGATGGCCGAGGCGAAGGCGACCACCCTGATCCTGGTCACCAACACCGTGTCGGCGCGGCAGTGGAAGCACGAGCTGGTCCGGCGCACCTCGCTCACCGAGGACGAGATCGGCGAGTACAGCGGTACGCGCAAGGAGATCCGGCCCGTCACCATCGCGACCTACCAGGTCCTGACGACCAGGCGGAAGGGCGTCTACCCGCACCTGGAGCTCTTCGACTCCCGGGACTGGGGTCTGATCATCTACGACGAGGTCCATCTCCTTCCTGCTCCGGTCTTCAAATTCACCGCCGACCTCCAGGCACGCCGCCGTCTCGGACTGACCGCGACGCTCGTCCGGGAGGACGGCCGCGAGTCGGACGTCTTCTCCCTCATCGGCCCCAAGCGCTTCGACGCCCCCTGGAAGGAGATCGAGGCACAGGGCTACATCGCGCCCGCCGACTGCGTCGAGGTGCGGGTCAACCTCACCGACGCCGAGCGGCTGGCCTATGCCACCGCCGAGACCGAGGAGAAATACCGCTACTGCGCGACGACGGCGACCAAGCGCAAGGTCACCGAGGCGCTGGTGCGCAAGCACGCGGGCCAGCAGACCCTGGTCATCGGGCAGTACATCGACCAGCTCGACGAGCTGGGCGAGCACCTGGGCGCCCCGGTGATCAAGGGTGAGACGTCGAACGCGCAGCGCGAGAAGCTCTTCGAGGCCTTCCGGCAGGGCGAGCTGTCGGTGCTGGTCGTGTCGAAGGTGGCCAACTTCTCCATCGACCTGCCCGAGGCGACGGTCGCCATCCAGGTCTCCGGCACCTTCGGCTCCCGCCAGGAGGAGGCGCAGCGGCTGGGACGGGTGCTGCGGCCCAAGGCGGACGGCCACGAGGCCCGCTTCTACTCGGTCGTGGCGCGGGACACCATCGACCAGGATTTCGCGGCCCACCGCCAGCGCTTCCTGGCCGAGCAGGGCTACGCCTACCGGATCGTCGACGCGGACGACCTGCTCACGGGCGCGGGCGAGGACATCTAGGGACGAGGGGGCGTCCGGTACCGGGACCTAGCGCTTGTCCCCGGTGCCGAGCACCACCACCTCCACCGCCGCGACGGCGTACACGCGTATCGCGCGCAGGGCGTCGCCGAGGCGGTGGCGGGGGTGGTCGGGCCGTGAGTCGGGCATGGTCGCGCCGTGCACGAGCTGTGGGGCCGGGGCTGGGGTGATCGTCGAGGAGGCCATGTCCCCACGGTACGAAATCCGGCATTCGCCCCACGTCGGGCTGAGGATGTAATTCTCCCGCCCGGTGATCATCCCCCGGGGGGACCCGCACCCCCTACCCCGATACAGGGGTCACCCCGAGATCATCCGCCTCCCGCCGTATCCGGCCCGCCTCACGTGAGCTTCCACAGCGCCAGGTAATAATGCAGCGGCTCGACCAGGTAGTCGGCGCGCGGGCTGAAGCCGATCCGGTCGGGGGCCGTGGAGTCGGTCATCGCGGAGCTCAGCGTCTCCGTCGCCTCCTCCATCGTGCTGTCGAAGGCGTGGACGAGGCTCCAGTCGGCCGTCGCGAGCACCTGGGCCGAGCCGCCGATCTGCGCGACGGCCAGGTACTTGCCGTCGTGGCTGAAGGCCACGCTGCTGACCCAGTAGGGGTCGCACGGCACCGTCTGGAGCGCCTTGCGGGTGTCGGGGCGCCACAGCCGCACCTCGCCGTTCGCGCCCACCGCGAGGATCTTGCCGTTCGGGCTCACCGCGAGGTCCGACAGGCCGTCGCGCGGGCCGCGTACGGTGGCGGCGATCCGCTGCCCGCGCAGGTCGCAGAAGTAGAGCTTGCCGACCGACGTGGACGCCACGACCGTGCGGCCGTCCGCCGTGAAGGCCATGCCCTGGAGGTCGCTCTCCGCCTCGTACTCCGCCTGGCTGTCCCGCGGCCAGGTCACCTTGGCGGTCCTGCGCCGGGAGACGACGTCCCACGCGGTGATGGTGCGGGTGGCGCCCAGCGCCAGCGACCTGCCGTCCCGGCTGAAGGCCAGGGCGTATCTGGACGCCGCCCGCCGCTGGCCCGGGTCCCCGTGCAGCGTGGCCACGCTCTTGCGGGCCGCGACGTCCCACAGGGTGACCGCCGCGTTGTCGTCGACGCTCGCGAGCAGCTTGCCGTCGGGGCTGAAGACGAGGTCGCCGGTGCCGTTGTCGATCGAGCCGTCGACCGGCTGCGCGAGGACCGTGTCGATCTGCAGGCCGGGCACCCGGCGCAGCACCACGCCGCCGTCCATGTCCCCCACCGCGACGAGCTTGCCGTCCCGGCTGATCTCGGCGGCGGTCAGCATCGCCGTCTTCTCGGACAGGACGTACGCCGCCGTCTCCTCCCCCGCGGGCAGCGGGGACGGCGGCGCGGTCGGCGTCGGGCTCGCGGTGGCGCTCGCGCTCGACGGGGACGGGGAGGGCGTACGGGATGGGGTCCGCGACGGCGGCGCGCCCGACGCCTCGCCGTCCCCGCCGCCGGAGCCGCCGTTGAGCGCGAGCGGGACGCCCACGGCGGCGCCGATCCCGGCGACGCCCAGCGCCCCGAGCACGAGCGCCCGGCGGCTCGGGCCCCGGGTGGCCGGTCCGTCCGCCAACGCGCCACCGGAGGGTACGGGCGGCGCCGCCGGGGCGGCGGTCTGCGTCGGCAGGCCCGCCACATCCGGGGCCGGGACCTCCCCGGACTCCCCCGCCGGCTCCGGCTCCGTCCCGCCGAGCACCCGCTCGATCTCCGCCGCCTGCGCGCCGATCAGCTCGTGCACGGCCGCGGGCCAGGGGCGGATGGCGGGCGGGACGTGGCCGACGCGGGCCAGGATCTCCGCCGGGGCGGGCCGCGCGGCCGGGTCCTTGGCGAGGCAGTCGCCCACCAGGTCGCGCAACTCGTCCGGCAGGCCGGACAGTTCGGGCTCGCCGTGCACCACGTCGTAGAGGGTGAGCAGCGCGGACGTACCTGTGAACGGGCTGCGCCCCGTGCAGGCGTACGCCACGACCGAGCCCAGCGAGAAGACGTCGGCGGCCGGGGTGAGGGCGCGGCCCTCGGCCTGCTCCGGCGACATGAAGGCGGGCGAGCCGACCACCATGCCGGTGCGGGTGATCTCGGTGCCGCCCTCGCTGTCCGTGGCCCGCGCGATGCCGAAGTCGATGACGCGCGGGCCGTCTCCGGCCAGCAGCACGTTGGACGGTTTCAGGTCGCGGTGGACCAGCCCCGACCGGTGGATCTCGACGAGCGCGGCCGCGAGGCCCGCCGTCAGCCGTACGGCCGCGGGCGGCGGCAGCGGGCCCGTGCGCTCGACGACCTCGCGCAGCGCGGGGCCGGGCACGAACACGGAGGCCAGCCACGGGGTGGGGGCGTCGGCGTCCGCGTCCAGCACGGCGGCGGTGTACGCGCCCGGCACCCGGCGGGAGGCGATCACCTCACGGCGGAAGCGGTCGCGGAAGCCGGGCTCGTGCACGAGTTGCTCGTGCACGAGCTTGACCGCGGCGAGGCGGCCGTCCGGCGAGACGGCGAGCAGGACGCGGCCCATGCCGCCCTGGCCGAGGCCCGCGACGGGCCGGTAGCGGCCCGTTTCCGCCGGTCGGCCCGGCTCCCCCAGGAACTCCATGCCGCCCTCTCCACCCGGTGGCCCGGTGATCAGTTGACCGCGCGAGGCGCGCCGCGTGCAAGCTCTTCACGAACTCCCCGCACCTTCCCGCGCGGCCGGTTCGCCGGACCCGCCGGGCCCGACTGTGACACCCATATGTCATGGGTACCCCGGGGGTCGCGTGGGGCGGGGGCATGTGGCAACCTTGGTCATATGTCTAGACCAATCTTCGAGGTAATCGCCCTCGGATCCGATGACGCCGTTGCGGCACAGGCCGGCGGCGCCGACCGGCTCGAACTGGTCACGGACATGGCCGCCGACGGCCTGACCCCGTCACGGGAGACGTTCGGGGCGATCCGCGGCGCCGTCGACATCCCGCTGCGGGTGATGCTGCGCCTCACCGACGGCTTCAGCGCGGGCGGCGCGCGGCAGCTGGACGAGTTGTGCGAGGCGGCGCAGGGGCTGCGGGCGGAGGGCGCCGAGGAGTTCGTGCTGGGCTTCCTCGACGGGAGCGGCGCGGCGGACCTGGAGGCCGTGCACGCGCTGGTCGACGTGCTCGACGGCTGCCGCTGGACCTTCCACCGGGCGATCGACCGGGCCGCCGACCGCGACGCCGTACGGCTGCAGCTCGCGGGGCTGCCCGGCCTCGACACGTATCTGACGGCCGGGTCCGCGAAGGGCGTCGGCGACGGGATGGACGTGCTGTGCAGCGAGGCCGCGCGCAGCGGCGAACCGGGGTACGAGCCGCGGCTCCTGGTCGGCGGCGGGCTGCTGCTGGAGCACGTTCCCGAGCTGCGCGCGGCGGGCCTGGACGGCTTCCACGTCGGCGGCGCGGTGCGGGCCGGCGGGTGGTCCGGCGCGGTGGATCCCTCCGCCGTCCGGACCTGGCGCGAGGTGCTGGACGCTCCCGTCGCCGTGGGCTGAACACCCGCCGCCGCGACCCGCGTTCAGGACGCCAGCGCCTCCGGCAGCGGCTCCGCGTGGAGGACGGTGAGGCCGGACACCGCGCGGGTCAGCGTCACGTACAGGCGGCGCAGGCCGGTGCGCGGGTCGGGCTCGGCGGCGACGATGGCGGCGGGCTCGGCGAGGACGACGTAGTCGTATTCGAGGCCCTTCGCGAGGGACGCCGGGACGAGGGTGAGCCGGGCGTCCGCCGAGGTCTCCTCGCCGGGGGCGAGGAAGGGCAGCCCGGCCGCGGTGAGGGCGGCCGCGAGCGCGGGGATCCCGGGGTCCGCGGCGATCAGGCCGACGGAGCCCTCGTGCTCCAGCGCGGTGCCGCACGCGTCGAGCACCGCCGTCTCCAACTCCCCCTCCGCCACCGCCCGTACGGCGAAGTCGCCGCCCGCCTCGCGGACGGAGGTCGCCGGGGCGAGGTCCGGCGCGATCTGCGGCAGCAGCAGGGACGCGTAGCCGATGACCTCGCGCGGCACACGGAAGCCGCGCGTCAACTCCTCGATCCGCGCCCCGGGTTTGCCGAGGTGCCGCAGCGCCTCCGCCCAACTGGCCGTCGCCCAGGGCGTGGTGCCCTGCGCGATGTCGCCGAGCACGGTCGCCGAGCCGGTCGAGCAGCGCCGGCCCACCGCGCGGTACTGCATCGGTGACAGGTCCTGCGCCTCGTCCAGCACGACGTGCCCGAGCGACGGCGTGCGCTGCACCAGATCCTGCGCCTCGTCGACGAGTACGGCGTCGGCCGCCGACCACTTCGCCGACGCGAGCCCGCGCGCGGGCTTGTCCCACAGCACGGTCCGCTGCTCCTCGGGGTCGAGGATGCCGTCCGCGGCCCGGGCCAGGAACTCCGCGTCCGACAGCAGCCGCAGCACCAGCTTCGCCGGGTCCACCGGCGGCCAGCACGCCTTGACGGCGGCCTTGACCGCGGAGTTGCGGGCCACCGCGTCCTGCACGCGGTCGTCGGGGGCCTCCCCGGCGCGCTCCATCTGGACGAGCACGGCGTGCGCGATGCGCTGCGGCAGCGCGTCGTGCGCGGCCCCGTAACGGATGTCGCGCCCGGCCAACTCGCGGACGATCTCCTCCAGTTCGTACACGGGCACCCGCCAGCGGCGGGAGCCGCGGACGACCACGACCGGCTCCTTCGGCATCCGGATGCCCGAACGCACCGCGCGCCGCAGCACCTCCGCCATCCGGGCGTCGCCCTTGACGCGGGCGGCCTCCGCCGAGTCCGCGCCGCGCACCGGCACATGGGCGACGAGCGAGTCCACCGTGGCCTGCCTGACGTGGAGTTCGCCCAGCGCCGGGAGCACCTGCTCGATGTAGCGCAGGAAGGACGCGTTCGGGCCGATCACCAGCGTGCCCGCGCGGGCGAGGCGCTCGCGGTGCGCGTAGAGCAGGTACGCGACGCGGTGCAGGCCGACGGCGGTCTTGCCGGTGCCCGGCGCCCCCTGCACGCACACCGTGCCGGTGACGCCGGCGCGTACGATCTCGTCCTGCTCCGGCTGGATCGTCGCGACGATGTCGCGCATCGGGCCGACACGCGGCCGCTCGATCTCCGTCTGGAGCAGCTTGCTCGCGGTCTCCGCCTCGCCGGGGTCGGTGAGGTGCTCGTCCTCGTACGCGGTCAACTCGCCGCCGGTGTAGCCGAACCGGCGGCGCAGCAGGACGCCCAGCGGTTCGGCGCGCGAGGCGCGATAGAAGGGCTGGGAGACCGGTGCGCGCCAGTCGATCACCATCGGGTCGCCGGCCGCGTCGTGGACGTGCCGCCGCCCGATGTAGAAGCTCTCGCCCTCCGCGCCCTCGGCCTCCTCCGCGCCCGGCGCGTGGTCGTAGTCCAGCCGGCCGAAGAAGAGGGGGGTGTCGGCGAGGTCGGCGAGCGCGACGATACGGGCCGCGTGCGCGGCGGCCAGGACCTTGGCGTCCACCCAGTTGCCGCTGACGTCGCTGATGTCCATCGCCTCGACGTCCGCGCGCATCGCCCGCAGCGCGGCGCGCGAGGACGCGAGGTGGTCGCGCTCGCGGCCCAGCGGGTCGCCTCCGGCGGGGGTGGGGGTGGGGGTGGGGCTGGGGCGGCTCTGGTCCTGGTTCTGGGCGTGCGAGGGCACGGGGGCCTCCGGCGGTCGGCGCGGGTACGTGAGGAGGCCGGCCGGTTTCCGTCCGGGCGGCGGCGCTCCCGTCCGGGAGGCGGCAAGACCGGCGATCTTACGCCTCCGGCGCGGGGGAGGCGAACGCGTTACCCGCACGCCCCTGCGGGGCTGGGGCCTTCCCCAGGGGCTGCGGCTTGCCGCCGTCGCGGGATCGTCCCTTGTCGTCGGCTGAGCGCGCAGTTCCCCGCGCGCCCCGGCGGGGGCTCGGGCGCGCGGCCCCGCGGGGTGCCCCTTGCGGTCCGTCGCGGGACCTTCCGCCGGTGGGGGTTGCTCGCGCAGTTCCTCGCGCCCCTGGTGTGCCGGCCTGCGCGGCTAGCGCGGGCCCCCGCTGCGGGGAAGCTCGGCGAATTCCTCCTGACCGTTCGCTTCTTGCGGAGAAAAGTGGTGGATTTTCGGCAGCCCCTCTGGTGGGATGGCGCAGCCGCCCGCGGGGCGGGAGTCGGCGGGAGGGGAAGGGCGCGCGCGTGGACGACGTGTTGATCGAGGCCGAGGGGCTGCGGAAGGTGCATGCTCCGCGTGGGGGCGGGGAGGGGTTCGAGGCCGTCGCGGGGATCGGGTTCCGGGTGCGGCGCGGGGAGGCCTTCGGGTTCCTGGGGCCGAACGGGGCCGGGAAGTCGACGACCATGCGCATGATCGCCGCCGTCTCCCCCGTGTCGGGCGGCACGCTGCGCGTGCTGGGCATGGACCCGGCGGTGGACGGCGCGGGGATCCGTGCGCGGCTCGGGTCCGTACCGCAGGACGACACGCTGGACACCGAACTGACCGTCCGGGAGAACCTGCTGGTCTACGGGCGCTACTTCGGCCTGCCCCGGGCCGAGATACGGGCCCGCACCGCCCGGCTGCTGGATTTCGCGCGGCTCGCGGACAAGGCGGACGAGCAGGTCGAGGCGCTGTCCGGCGGGATGCGGCGGCGGCTGACGATCGCCCGGTCGCTGATCAACGAGCCGGAGATCCTGCTGCTGGACGAGCCCACGACGGGGCTCGACCCGCAGGCCCGGCACCTGCTGTGGGAGCGGCTCTTCCGGCTCAAGCAGCAGGGCGTGACGCTGCTGCTCACGACGCACTACATGGACGAGGCCGAGCAGCTGTGCGACCGGATCGTGGTCATGGACCACGGCCGGATCGTCGCGGAGGGCAGCCCGCGGGAGCTGATCGAGGCGCACTGCACGCGCGAGGTGCTGGAGCTGCGCTTCGCGCCGGACCGGCCGCTGGACGGCCTCGCGGCCGAGGTCGCGGGCATCGGCGAGCGCACCGAGGTGCTGCCGGACCGGCTGCTGGTCTATGCCGACGACGGCGAGGCCGCGCTGAAGGCCGTGCACGGTGCGGGGGTCGGCCCGCAGACGGCGCTGGTGCGGCGCGCGGGCCTGGAGGACGTCTTCCTCACCCTCACCGGCCGGACGCTGGTGGACTGACGATGAGCGCAACGACCCTGAGCGGTACGCCCGCGGGCACGACGACGGCCGACGTCCTCACCGCGCGTGTGCCCGCGCTGCGCGAGTTCGGCTACTGGATGCGCCGCTACCGGCGGATCTGGCGCGGCACGGTGGTGATGAGCGTCGCCAACCCGCTGCTGTTCCTGGCCGCGATGGGCGCGGGACTGGGCAAGCTGGTGGACGCCGGGCACAGCGGCCACCTCGCCGGGACGCCCTACCTGGACTTCCTCGCGCCGGGGCTGGTCGCGGCCTCCGCGATGCAGAACGGCGTGATCGAAGGCGGCTTCCCCGTCTTCCAGTCGGCGCGCGGCAGCGGCAACTACCCGGCGGCCGCGGCGACTCCGATGCGGCCGGGCGACATCCTCGCCGGGCACGCGCTCTTCGTGGCCTTCCGGGTGCTGCTGAGCGGGCTGCTCTTCCTCGCGGTGGTCGTGGCGTTCGGCGTGATGGGCCCGGCGAAGGCGCTGCTCGCCGCGGGGCCCGTGCTGCTGACCGGTATGGCCTTCGCGACGCCGCTGATGGCGTACGCGGTGCGCACGGAGCGGCAGAGCAGGCTCAACGGGATCTACCGCTTCGTGGTGATGCCCTTCTACATGTTCTCCGGCACCTTCTTCCCGGTCTCCCAACTCCCGCACTGGCTGCGGGGCGTGGCCGAGTGCACCCCGCTCTACCAGGGCGTGGAGCTGACCCGCGGGATCACGCTGGGCGGGCTCGGCGCGGGGGCCGCGGCCGTGCACACCGGCTACCTCCTGCTGCTGACCGCCGCCGGGCTGTGGGCGGCCCGCCGCGCGTACACCCGGCGTCTGCACCGCTGACCGCCGCACCGACTCCCCTCTGCCGAAAGGACCGCCGTGCTGCGCGCGCCCTGGACCTCGCCCGCGGTCGCGGGCCCCGCCGCTCTCGTCGAGCGCAACCTCGTCATCTACCGCCACACCTGGTATCTGCTGCTGGCCGAGATCTTCGAACCGGTGCTGTACCTGCTGTCGATGGGCGTCGGCATCGGCGCGCTCGTCGGCCATGTCCAGGGCCTGGGCGCCCCGGACGTCGGCTACGTCGACTTCGTCGCGCCCGCGCTGCTGGCCACGGCGGCGATGAACGGGTCCATGAACGAGACGACCTTCTCGCTGTACGGCAAGCTCACCATGTCCCGTACGTACCAGGCGATCCTCGCCACCCCGCTGGGCGTGCGCGATGTCGCGCTCGGCGAGGTGGCCTGGGCGCTGCTGCGCGGGACGGCGGTAACGGCCGTGTTCGGGGCGGCACTTGCGGCCTTCGGGCTCATGCACTCGCTGTGGGGCCTGCTGATCCTGCCGGGGGCGCTGCTCATCGCGTTCGCGTTCGCGGCGGCGGGCCTGGCGGTCGTGACGTACATCCGCAGCTGGCAGGACTTCCAGCTGGTGCAGCTGGTGATGCTGCCGATGTTCCTGTTCGCGACGACCTTCTACCCGCTGGGCGTCTACCCGCGCCCGGTGCAGCTCGCGGTGGAGTGCCTGCCGCTCTACCAGTGCATCGAGCTGGTCCGCGGGCCCGCGCTCGGCCGGATGACCCCGGCGGTCGGGCTCGCGGCCCTCTACCTGGCCGTCTTCGGCGGCGCCGCGCTGGCCCTGGCGATGCGCAGGCTGGGGCGCAGGCTGATGCCGTGAGCGCCCTGCGGTGCGCTTCCGCCACAATGGCCCGCATGCCTCACACCAGCCCCGCGGCCCATCCGCGCTACGACGCCCTGCTCGCCGAGTGGAACCAGCTGCTGCGCCGCTGCCAGGAGAGCGAGCGCGGCGGGGCGGGCGAGCAGGCGCCCGACCCCGGGCCGTACGGGCAGGAGCTGCTGGCGCGCTGGGGTGAGCCGCAGCGCCGCTACCACACGGTGGACCACCTCGCCGAGGTGCTCGCGCGGGCGACGGAGCTGACCGGCTACGCGCACGACCCGGACACCGTGGCGCTGGCCGTGTGGTTCCACGACGCCGTCTACCGCCCCGACCGCAGCGAGAACGAGGAGCGCAGCGCCGACCTCGCCCGCCGCGCGCTCACCGAGGCGGGGGTCGGCGAGGAGCGCACCGCGCAGGTCGTACGGCTCGTGCGGCTGACCGTCACGCACGACCCCGCGCCCGGCGACGCCGACGGCGAGGTGCTGTGCGACGCCGACCTCGCCGTCCTCGCAGGCGACCCGGCCGCCTACGCCGCCTACGCCGCCGCCGTGCGCGCGGAATACGGCTTCGTACCCGACCCGGACTTCCGCGCCGGGCGGGCCGGCATCCTGCGCCAACTCCTCGACCTGCCGCACCTTTTCCGCACCCCGTACGGCCGCGAGCACTGGGAGCGCACCGCGCGCCGCAACCTCACGACCGAACTGGAGCTGCTGGAGGCCTGATACGGCCCCGGTTCGTCAACTTCCGCCGCGCACGGCCCGGATGAGGGTCGTCGCGATGGGCGGCTCGCGGTCGCCGCCGCCCGGGTCGCGCAGCACCTCGGTGGTGATGCCGGTGAAGCCCGCGTCCGCGAGCAGCTTCTCCCACACGGCGGCCTCCAGCACCCAGCGCCGCTTGGTCGTCAGGCTGCCGCTGGAGGAGCGCACCGACACCTCGGTGGGCCGCAGTTCGGCCGCGGGCGGGGCGCCGTCCTCGTAGTGCGCGAGGGTGGCCAGCACGAACGTGCCGCCGGGCCGCAGCCCGCTCGCGGCGGCGGGCAGCAGGTGCACCGGGTCGGAGAAGTCGGCGGCGCCGAAGCAGGAGTAGGCCACGTCGACGCTGCCCGCGGCGGCAGCCAGGTAGGTGGCCGCGTCACCGTGCACGAAGTCCAACTCCGGCACATGGGCGTACCGTTCGCGCCCGAGCGTGACACGGGTGGCCGAGGTGTCGATCGCGGCGACCTGGTCCGCGCCCAGCACGGCGGCGACGTACGCGGCGCGCTCGCCCGTCCCGGCCCCGAGGTCGGCGACGGTGGCCCCGGCGACATCGCCGAGCAACTCGGCACCGGGCCCGAGCCGCTGGTACCAGTCCCAGTACAGCCGCTCCTCGTCGAGCGGCCCCGGTGCGGTGAGGGAGGTCACGGAAATCACCCGGACATCCTGGCAAAAGCCCCGCGTTCAGGTCCCGTACTCCACGATTTCCCCCTCCCCCGTGCACCCTTGCGCTCCCCCGCGCACCCGCGGCCCGGCTCAGATCATGCCGCCCGCGGTGTGCAGCGTCTGGGCGGTGACCCAGCGGCCCGCGTCCGAGACCAGGAAGCCGACGGCGTCCGCGATGTCGTCCGGCTCGCCGAGCCGCCCCAGCGGGGTGCGGCGCAGCGCGTCCTCGACGACCGGCGGCGGCACGGTGGCCAGTACGTCCGTGCGGGTCAGGCCGGGGAGCACGCTGTTGACGGTCACCGCCCGCGGCCCCAGCTCCCATGCCAGCGTGCGCGCGAGCTGGTCGCCCGCGGCCTTGGCCGCCGCCAGCAGCGCGGTGCCGGGCAGCGGCGCGACGGTCAGCGCCGACGACACCAGCACGATCCGCCCACCGTCGCGTATCCGGCGCGCGGCCTCCCGCAGGGCGGTGAAGGTCCCGTACGCGGCGGCGGTGAAATACCGCGCGAAATCCTCGTCGGTGGTGTGCGCGAGCGGGCCCGCGGTCGCCGGTGCGGCGTTGTTGACCCACACGTCGACCCTCCCGTACGCCGCCTCCGCCGCGTCGAACAGCCGTGCCGCCGCGCCGGGTTCCGTGACGTCGGCGGGTACGGCGAGGGCCTGCCCGCCGCTCTCCGCGATCTGCGCGGCGGCCTTCTCCGCGTCCGCCGCGCCGCGCGCGCCGACGACGACCCGCAGGCCGTCGCGGGCCAGCCGTCCGGCGACGGCCCGTCCGATGCCGCGTGACCCGCCGGTCACGATCGCGACCCGCTCCTCGTGTGCGGCCATGTGCGTTCTCCCCGTCGTCAGCCGTGGCCCGGAAATGTGTGATGCCCTGGACAGTCGAGAGCATCGACTATTTAGTCGAGGGTGTCAACCATTCACCGGTACGCTGTCCGCATGGCCCACGACGCACCGCCGCCACCGCCGCCGCCACCTTCGCCACCTTCGCCACCTGAGGGCGACGGCCTCACGGACTCCCTCATCGGGCTCTTCCGTGAGATCGACGCGCTCTTCAGCGCCGCCAGCCGCAGCCAGGGCCTGACCCCGCAGCAGGCCCAACTCCTGTGCTTCGCCCAGCACATGACGCCCTCCTTCGGTGAACTCGCCCGGCTGCTGCACTGCGACAAGACCAACGTCACGGGCCTGGTCGACCGTCTGGAGCGGCGCGGCCTGCTCACCCGCGAGCCCGACCCGCACGACCGGCGCCTCAGCCGCGTCCACCTCACGACCGACGGCGCGGCGCTGACCGCCGCCTTCCAGCAGGTCGTCGACTCCTCACTGGCCGGACGCTTCACCGGCTGGACCGCCGAGCAACGCGCCGGCCTGCTGCCGCTGCTGCGGGCCGCGACCACGGCGCTGCGGGGCTGAGACCCGCACCACCGGCCCAAGGCCGCGATCACGGCCACCAACCGCGGCCCCAACGCCTAGAGTTGGCGCACCGCAGGCAGCGGTGACCGGAAGGCGGGGGCAGGGCGGATGACGGACGTCGAAGCAGCGGGCGGTACGGAAGCGGCGGTGGGGGACGGAGGGACGCTGCCGTTCTGGGTGGACGCCGAGGACGGCGAGGACACCATGGGGCTGCTCGGCGGCCGCCCCGAGCTGCGGGCCGTGCCGCTCGGGCCGCTGCGACGCAACCTCGCCGCGACCGTGGACGCGCTCCAGCAGGTCTTCGCCGAGATCACCGCCCAGGGCGGCACCCTGCCGCTCGCCGAGGCGCAGCTCTCCTTCCAGGTCACGGCGAGCGGCGGGGTGCAGCTCATCGGAACGGGCCAGGTGAGCGCCGGCCGCGCCCTCACCCTGACCTTCCGGCGCCCGTGACGGCGCGGCGGCGGGCGTGGCGTACCGTGCGCTGCTGATCGGGGCGAGCACTTACGACGACCCGGCCATCGGCGATCTCCCCTTCGTGCCGGAGGACCTGCGGCAGCTCCATGCCGCCCTGTCCGCACGGGGGTTCGCGTCCGTGGAGGTCCTGGAGGCGCCGCGCGGCATCATCCGCACGACGGTGAACGCCCGGGTCGGCGGCTTCCTGCGCGAGGCGCGCCGCGACGACGTGCTGCTCGTCGTGCTCAGCGGCCACGGGCAGCGCTTCGAGGGCACCGACTACCTCATCCCGGAGGACGCCAGCTTCGCGATCCGGCCCTTCGCCGAATGCTGTGTGGCGATCGACTGGCAGCGGGAGCTGGAGGATTCGGCGGCCGCGCAGGTCCTCTTCCTCGTCGACGCCTGCCGCGAGGGCTTCGCCCGCGACACCATGAGCCCCGTGGGCGTGCGGGGTTGGGGCGGGCAGCGGATCGCCGCGGCCCTGCGCCGCAAGGTCGGTTACCTGTACGCCTGCTCGCCCGCGCAGGTCGCGCTCTTCGTCAAGCCCAACGAGCAAGCAGCGGACGGCACTTCGCCCGGCGAGTCGTTCAGCCTCTTCTCCCGCGCGGTCGCCGGGGTCGTCGCCGAACTGCCGCACGCCATGGACCTCGGCGAATTCCACCGGCAGGTGCAGGAGCGGGTGACGGCGCTGCACCGCGCGTACGCCAAGCCCGGCAGCCCGCAGGCCGTACGGCTCGCCACCGACCTGGACGGCGCGGACTTCACCGTGCTGCCCGGCCCGCCCAAGGACGCCGGGGTGCACCCGTGGGTGCGGTCGGTCACCGGCCACGCGGCCTGGGAGCGTACGGCGGCGGGGCCCGCGCGGGAGGCGATCCAGGAGGCCGCGGAAGAGCTGGCAGCCCAACTAGCCCGTGCCTACGACGAATCCGGCGCCGTCCTGACCGACGACCCCTGGCACGACGCTCAGTTGGCGACGCGCACACAGGAACGCGCGAACTTCCTCGTCCGCGGCCTCGACCCCGCCACCGCCTTCTCCCCCACCGAGGCCGCACTCCTCGCGCTGCTGCCGCTCGTCACGCAGGCGTACTGGGCGCGGCAGGCCGCGAGCCGGGCCGCGGTGCTCGACGGCACCGCGCCACGCCCCGAGCAGGACCGCTTCCAGGCCTTCACCCGCAGCCACCCGCGCCTGGTGCGCAGGCTCGCCGCCCTGGACCAGACCGCCGAGCCGCACGGAGACGCGGCTCGCATCCGCTGGTGGCTCCACCACCGCTGGCTGCTGCACCAACCCGAGTTGTACACCGGCGGCGCGCTCGCCGCCCTGCTCGCCCTCCCGGACCGGCCGGAACGCCCCGCGTGGTGCTCCGGCGCGCTCGGCCCCGCGCGCTTCGCGCACTTCCTCCAGGACCAGCGCCAGGCGCCCTTCGCCCACCCGCAGGGCCCCGCGCTCCCCGACACCGTGGCCGCGTCCACCGGCCACGAGCACATGGTCCGGCAGGACGTCGTCGGCGCCCTCGCCAAGACCGCGCACGCGCTCGCCGTCGACCCCGTCGACCTCTCCGAGATCGTCGCGGAGCACCTCGGCATCTCCGACGCCGTCGACACCGGCGCCCTGCTCGCCACGCTGCGCGGCTCCGACTGGCGCGGCGCGGGCGCCGGGCGCTCCCTCAACGCGGAGTGCGGGCACCCCGCCGTACAGATCGCCTTGCGTGAACACGCCACACGCACCGACGCGTTGCTGCGCGACATCAGCCGCGGCGCCGCGGGCGGGCCGCTGCACGCGCTGCCCGCGTACGCCGACGCCGACCGCGTCCGCCTCACCGGCGGCGCCGCCCACCACCTCACCGAGGGCATCCGCTTCCAGCTCGCCGAGGACCGCGTCCAGGAGCTGCTGATGGGCGAATCCCTCTACAGCGACCGCGACCTCGCCGTCCGCGAGCTGTACCAGAACGCCCTGGACGCGCTGCGCCACCGCGACGCCCGCACCCAGTACCTGACGCGTACCAACTCCGGCCGCCGCCTGCCCCCTTGGACCGGCGCGATCACCTTCCGCCAGGGCATCGCCCCCGACGGCCGCGGCTACCTCGAATGCCACGACAACGGCGTCGGCATGGGCGTCACCGAGATCGCCCGCGCCTTCGCCCAGGGCGGCGCCCGCTTCGTCGACCTCCCCGAATACGCGGAGGAGCAGGCAGAGTGGTCCCAACTCGACCCGCCCGTCCAGCTCTTCCCCAACAGCCGCTTCGGCATCGGCGTCCTGAGCTACTTCATGCTCGCCGACGAGATCGAGGTCCGCACCTGCCGTATGAGCCGCGAAGGCCGCCCCGGCCGTCAGCTGCGGGTCACGATCGCGGGCCCCGGCAACCTCTTCCGCGTCGAGGACCTGGGCGAGGGCGACGAACCGGGCACGGTGGTCCGGCTGTTGCTGTCCCGGGGGCGCGCACCGGTGTCGGTGGTGGACGTGCTGGAGCAGGTGCTGTGGGTGGCGCAGTACCGGACCACCGCTGAGCAGGGCGCCCGGCGGGGGGTGTGGGAGGCGGGGGTTCTCGCCGACGCGGCGGGCGCCGGACAGCCCCCGGTGGCCTCCGGGCACCCCGACCTGTGGTGGACCGACGAAGCAGGGCAGCTCATGGCGGACGGGTTGTTCGTCAAGTGCTCGGGGGTGCACGACCTGCTCCCCTACGGCGTGCTCGTCAATCTCCACGGGCCGCACCAGCCGGAGCTGACCGTCGACCGCGCCGAGGTCATCGCCTTCTCCCGCGACCACGCCGTGCGCCTCGCGTGCGAGGCCGCGGCGCGCGAGAGCGCCTCGGCCGCACGGATGGCGAACTGGTACTGGACCGCGAAGGTGAGCACGGACTCCCCGCAGGTCGGCGACGCGGTGATCGCCGCCGCGGCCCGGACGGGCAGGTCGTAGAAGCTCTGGGGAACCACCGTTCGCGTGGGCGACATCGGATTCGTGCCCGTCGACCACCTGCTGCTGCCACTGGTGACGCCCGCCATCGACCACGGCCTGGACCTCGTACGGGGCGCCGCCCTGCTGCGCTGCACATCCGTCGCCGTGCTGAGCTGGCGGCTTCCGGTCCTGCACCGGGCGGTGGAGGGCGCAGCCTTCAACGGCCCGGCACCCGGCGCCCCCGCGCAGGCCCTGCCGAGCGATTTCGTCCTGCTGCACCACGTGGGTCAGCACGAGCGATGGCTGGACGACCTCCGCCAGTGGTGTGACTCCGCCGAGTGGCAGGTCAGAACCTTGACCCGCCGCGACGACATCGAACGGGCGTTGCTGAACCTTTCGGACCTGACGAGCTGGCGTTCCCCTGACAGCGAGGTGGACGTGGCCTCGGTGCTCGACCTCACCGCGGTGTGCGAGTTCACCGCGGGCGAGGTCGCCGGGCGCCTCCGGCAGCTCGGCTACCGGGTCGCGCCGCTGGCGGGCCTCGAAGCGGCGGGCACCGCGGACCTCGCCCTGCTCCGTCCGCTGGCAGACCCGCTCGGCTGGCTGCCGCAGCGGGTCGATCTCCCGGCGGCTCAGGTCGCCTGCAGCGCGCTGCGGGCGGAGGTGCCGGTCGAGGACGCCGCACGGCGGCTGCGCGAACTCGGCTACTCGGTACCGCTTGCACCGGAAGGGACGGTCCACCGGTCATCGGCGCAGCGGGCGTTGATCGACCAGCTCTGGGAGTGCCTCCAGGACCGTCCGGCGTTGGGCGATGCCGCTCGCGTCGGCACCGCTCAGCTGGTGCTGACAGCTGCCGCCTGTGGCCGCACCGTCACGGAAACCGCCGCGCAACTGAGCGCTCTCGGCTTCCACCTTCCACCGCCCTCCGGCCGGCCCGACCTGCGGACGGACGACCATCTGCTGCTGTCGTACGACGACCGCACACCCTGGGCGGACCGCCCTGTGCACCCGCTGTACCTCTTCGCCGTAGCCGCACGGGCCCGGCAGCCGCTGGATTTCGTCATCGGACGTCTGCGCGAACTCGGCTTCGAGGTCACCGACGTGCCCGAGGAGGAGCGGCCCCGGCTGCAGGACGCGACGGACACCGTCATCAGATTCGGGCAGTACTCCAACGTGGCAAGCCATCTGCAGGCACTGACCGGAGGCCCGCGCCGTCGAAGGATGCGCGTACGGCAAGTGCTCCGGGAAGCGATCTCCCAGCTGGAAGCCGCTGGCAGCGGCACGCGGCCGGCGCCCCCGTCCACGGCAGCAGCGCCCAGGGGCCACGCTCTTCTGACCGTGGCGCGCAGCTACGCGCTGACCGAGCGGATGGGCACCACCCGCGCTGAGGGCACTCGGATTCTGGCGGCGGAGGGCTACGAACCCCCCGCCCCGGAGCCGGAGTTCGAGCGAGACCTGGCAGCCGAGCAATGGCTTCAGACCGCGCTCACGTTTCCCGACGTCCGCTTGCCCACCGTGCCGGGCCACACATCCGTCGGCCTCGCCGGGCTCTGCGCCGTCGCCTTCCGCAACCGGCGCACCCTGCGCGAAATCGCCCTCCTCGCCACCCGCCTCGGTATGCGCCACGAGGCGGAGTCGTGGTTCGGGCCGTCCAAAACCACCTCCCCCGCGGAGGGGGCGTGACGCACCGTCACACGTCGAAAGCCGCGCCCCGCGGATCGTACTTGCGGCGCCGCAGCCCCGCGGCCGTGAGGCGGCGGACCAGCTCCTTGCTGCCGATCTCCACCGCGCCCAGCGACACCGCGTCCGGGTAGCGCTCGGCGGGGATGTCGTAGTGGTCGCGTTCGAACGCGCGGGGCGGGGCGCCCAGCCGCGCCGCGAAGGCGTGGAGCTCAGCGTACGAGACGTCGCTCACGAGGTGGGACCACATCCGGCCGTGGCCCGGCCACGTCGGGGGGTCGAGGTACACGGTCACGGCTGCGGCCCCGCGGGGCGCGGGCCCAGCTCGCCGACCGGCGCGACCGCCTCGCGGCGCACCTCGCACACCCAGATCGGGTCGGGGCCCAGCTCCGGCTCGACGGCGAGCGCGTGCGGGTCGTCGCAGTACGGGCACAGCGGCCAGCGGCCGTACGTCTCCAGCAGCGCGTCCTGCACGTCCTGGGCGACCAGGCCGGGGACAAAGTCGGCGCCGTCCGGCCACTTGCCCACCCACCAGCGGCGCTCGGCGACCGCCTCCTCCACGAGCGAGACGATCGCGGGGCCGGTCGCCTCCCGCGCCCCCAGGTCCGCGAGGACGCGGGCCCGAGCCTCGTGCAGTGCCGCTTCCGCCGGGTCGTCCATGAGCTCCATTATCCCCTGGACGCCCCGGGGGCCGCCCCGGCGAAAACGGATGGCCCCCGGCGGCCGCGGCTCCGTACCCTCGCCCCATGGACACCCTCCCCCGCCTCCTCAATGTCGTCGACGTCGAGGCGACGTGCTGGGAGGGGCAGCCGCCCGCGGGGCAGGTGAGCGAGATCATCGAGATCGGCCTCACCGTCGTGGACCTGGCCGCCCGCACCCGGCGGGCCAAGCACCGGCTGCTGGTACGGCCGCAGCGCTCGCGCGTGAGCGCGTTCTGCACGGAGCTCACGGGGCTCACGCAGGACGAGGTGGACGGCGGGACCAGCTTCGCCGAGGCGTGCCGGGAGCTGGCCGCCACGCACCGCGCGGGAGCGCTGCCGTGGGCGAGCTGGGGGGATTACGACCGCAACCAGTTCACCCGGCAGTGCCGCCGCACGGGCACGGAGTATCCCTTCGGGAGCGCGCATACCAACGCGAAGGTCGCCTTCACCGCGTCGTACGGGCTGCGGCGCAGGCCCGGGATGGCGCAGGCGCTCCAGGTCGCGGGGCTGCCGCTGGAGGGGCGGCACCACCGGGGGGACGACGACGCGTGGAACATCGCCGCGCTCGTGCTGGACCTGGCCGCCCGGGGGGACTGGCCCGCCCCCGGATGAGCCGCACGAGTGAGCAGCGGCACTGGCCACGGCTTGACGGCCCGATGCCGTGAAAATACCTTTCATAGAGTGACCCACAGCGTGAAGGAAAATTTCCCGCCGGGTGTCCGCCCGCTGCGCGGCAGCCCGGACGCGCCCGTCATACCCGTCACGCCCCCCGCCCCGGGGGCGCTCGCGGCCAAGGTCCGTACGCTCGCCCCGTCCATGACGCGCTCGATGCAGCGCGTCGCGGAGGCCGTCGCGGGTGATCCGGCCGGCTGCGCCCAGCAGACCGTCACCGCCCTCGCGATCCGTACGGGCACCAGCGAGGCGACCGTCGTCCGCACCGCCCGGCTGCTCGGCTACCCGGGCTACCGGGATCTGCGGCTCGCCCTGGCCGCGCTCGCCGCGCAGCAGGCGGCCGGGGTGCCGCCCGCCGTGACGGCGGACATCGCGGTGGACGACCCGCTGCCCGATGTCGTCGCCAAGCTCGCCGCCGAGGAGCAGCAGACCCTCGCCGACACCGCCGCCCAGCTGGACATGGCCCAACTGGAGGCCGCCGTCGCCGCGTTGGCGGGGGCCCGGCGGATCGACGTGTACGGCACGGCCGCCTCCGGGCTGGTCGGGCAGGACCTGGCGCAGAAGCTGCTGCGCATCGGGCTGATCGCGCAGGCGCACACCGACCCGCATCTGGCGGTGACCAACGCCGTCCAACTCCGGCCGGGCGACGCCGCCGTGGCCATCACCCACTCCGGCAGCACCCACGACGTGATCGAGCCGCTGCGGGCCGCCTTCGACCGCGGCGCGACGACGATCGCGGTGACGGGCCGTCCGGACGGGCCGGTCACCCAGTGGGCGGACGTCGTGCTGACCACGTCCAGCTCCCGCGAGAGCGAGCTGCGGCCCGCCGCGATGTCCAGCCGGACGAGCCAACTCCTCGTCGTCGACTGCCTGTTCGTGGGCATCGCACAGCGGACGTACGAGACCGCGGCGCCCGCGCTCGCCGCCTCCTACGAGGCCCTCGCCCACCGCCACCGACCCCGCCCGAGCCGCGGCTGACCCCGCCAGGACCGAACCCCCGCACGCGGCCGGAAGGCCGCGAACCGCCGGACCCCGCACGGGACATGCGGGCTCCCGGACGGCCCCCGCACGCCCCCCCGACAGCCCCCGCCGGACCTGTGCCGAGCCCACGCCGGACCCGACGCCGGTCCGGGCGGACCGCCACGTCATGACCGGCCATGGCCTGAAATAATGCGCCAAGCCCCTTCTGCGGCCCCACCCGCCGAGCCGACCCCTGCGAGAAGGATGAACGAGCCGCATATGCCCCAGTACACCGAGCTGCGTCGCGAACTGGACACGCTGACCACCGAGGCCTTCCGGCCGGAGCTCGCCGAGATCGACCGTATGACGACGCTGGAGATCGCCCGCACGATGAACGGTGAGGACGCCACCGTTCCGGCCGCCGTCGCCGCCCAACTGCCCGCCGTCGCCGCCGCGATCGACGGAATCGCCGCCCGGATGTCCCGCGGCGGCCGGCTCGTCTACGCGGGCGCCGGGACCGCGGGGCGGCTCGGCGTGCTGGACGCCAGCGAGTGCCCGCCGACCTTCAACACCACGCCCGGCGGGGAGGTGGTGGGGCTCATCGCGGGCGGGCCGTCCGCGATGGTCACCTCGGTGGAAGGGGCCGAGGACAACAGGGAGCTGGCCGCGCGCGACCTGGACGCGCTCGGGCTGACCGCCGCCGACACCGTCGTGGGGGTCTCCGCCTCCGGGCGCACCCCGTACGCGCTGGGCGCGGTCGAGCACGCCCGCGCGCTCGGGGCGCTCACGGTGGGCCTGGCGTGCAACGCCGGCTCGCCGCTCGCGGCCGCCGCCGAGCACGGCATCGAGGTCGTCGTCGGGCCCGAACTCCTCACCGGCTCCACCCGGTTGAAGTCCGGCACCGCGCAGAAGCTGGTCCTCAACATGCTCTCGACGATCACCATGATCCGGCTGGGCAAGACGTACGGGAATCTGATGGTGGACGTCCGCGCGTCCAACGAGAAGCTGCGGGCGCGCTCGCGCCGTATCGTCTCGCTCGCGACCGGCGCGGACGACGCGGCGATCGAGGACGCGCTCACCGCGACCGACGGCGAGGTCAAGACCGCCATCCTGACCCTGCTCGCCCGTGTCGACGCCCCGACCGCGGACCGGCTGCTGCACGAGTCCGGCGGCCGTCTGCGCGAGGCCCTGGAGTCGTCCCGGCCCGTGTAGCGCAGGCGCGACGACGGCGCCCGCCCCCCGGGATCCGGGGAGCGGGCGCCGTTTCGTGCGTGCTGGACGGGTGATCCCGGAGGGGGATCAGAAGTCCATGTCACCGCCGGGCATGCCGCCCGGAGCGGCCGCGGCGGCCTTCTCCGGCTTGTCGGCGATGACGGCCTCGGTGGTCAGGAACAGCGCGGCGATCGACGCGGCGTTCTGCAGCGCGGAGCGCGTGACCTTCGCCGGGTCGATGATGCCCTCGGCGATCATGTCCACGTACTCGCCGGTCGCGGCGTTCAGGCCGTGGCCGATCGGCAGGTTGCGCACCTTCTCGACGATGACGCCGCCCTCGAGACCACCGTTGACGGCGATCTGCTTGAGCGGGGCCTCCAGCGCGAGCTTCACGGCGTTGGCGCCGGTCGCCTCGTCGCCTTCCAGCTCCAGCTTCTCGAAGACCGCGGAGGCCTGCAGCAGGGCCACGCCACCACCGGCGACGATGCCCTCCTCGACGGCCGCCTTGGCGTTGCGCACCGCGTCCTCGATGCGGTGCTTGCGCTCCTTGAGCTCGACCTCGGTCGCGGCACCGGCCTTGATGACCGCGACGCCGCCCGCGAGCTTCGCCAGGCGCTCCTGGAGCTTCTCGCGGTCGTAGTCCGAGTCGCTGTTCTCGATCTCGGCGCGGATCTGGTTGACGCGGCCGGCGACCTGGTCGGCGTCACCGGAGCCGTCCACGATCGTGGTCTCGTCCTTGGTGATGACGACCTTGCGGGCGCGGCCGAGCAGGTCCAGGCCCGCGTTCTCCAGCTTGAGGCCGACCTCCTCGGAGATGACCGTGCCGCCGGTGAGGATCGCGATGTCGCCCAGCATCGCCTTGCGGCGGTCGCCGAAGCCCGGGGCCTTGACGGCGACGGACTTGAAGGTGCCGCGGATCTTGTTGACGACCAGGGTCGACAGGGCCTCGCCCTCGACGTCCTCGGCGATGATCAGCAGCGGCTTGCCCGACTGCATGACCTTCTCCAGCAGCGGGAGCAGGTCCTTGACCGAGGAGACCTTGGAGTTGACGATCAGGATGTACGGGTCGTCGAGCGACGCCTCCATACGCTCCAGGTCGGTGGCGAAGTACGCCGAGATGAAGCCCTTGTCGAAGCGCATGCCCTCGGTGAGCTCGAGCTCCAGACCGAAGGTCTGCGACTCCTCGACGGTGATGACGCCTTCCTTGCCGACCTTGTCCATCGCCTCGGCGATGAGCTCGCCGATCTGGGTGTCGGCGGCGGAGATGGAGGCGGTGGAAGCGATCTGCTCCTTGGTCTCCACGTCCTTGGCCTGCTCCAGCAGGGCGGCGGAGACGGCCTCGACGGCACGCTCGATGCCGCGCTTGAGGGCCATCGGGTTGGCGCCGGCGGCGACGTTGCGCAGGCCCTCGCGGACCAGGGCCTGGGCCAGGACGGTCGCGGTCGTCGTGCCGTCACCGGCGACGTCGTCGGTCTTCTTCGCGACTTCCTTGACCAGCTCGGCGCCGATCTTCTCGTACGGGTCCTCCAGCTCGATCTCCTTGGCGATGGACACGCCATCGTTGGTGATCGTGGGGGCGCCCCACTTCTTCTCAAGGACGACGTTCCGGCCCTTGGGACCGAGAGTGACCTTAACGGCGTCGGCGAGCTGGTTCATCCCGCGCTCAAGGCCGCGCCGCGCCTCCTCATCGAACGCGATGATCTTAGCCATGTGAAGTGTCCTCCGCGGACTGGGGGTTCCCCCACCGGAGGCGGGGGCGGTGGAACGGACCGCGTGGCGCCCGCGACGGACGGCCTGCCGGCCGCCGGTTCCTTCCCGGCGTCCGGACGGGCCTCACCGACCCGGTCCAAGTGGCACTCTCACGCGCAGAGTGCTAACGCCAATGATTAGCACTCTCCCCTGCCGAGTGCAAGCGCCCGCCCACGGACGGGGGCGCCCGCACGGCACCGCGCGCCCGTACGGCGGACGGGCGCGCAACGGCGAAAGGACCACCCCGTGCGGGGGTGGCCCTTCCTGGCGTCGCGTCGGTGGCCGAACGCGCCCGTGCCGATCAGGCGGCCACGCGGACCATGTCCGCCTGCGGCCCCTTCTGACCCTGCGAGATCTCGAACTCGACTCGCTGGCCTTCTTCGAGGGTGCGGTAGCCGTCCATCTGTATCGCGCTGTAGTGGACGAAGACATCCGCACCACCGTCGACCGCGATGAAGCCGTAGCCCTTCTCCGCGTTGAACCACTTGACGGTGCCCTGAGCCATTCCTAACTCCCCTATTACTGGCCCTATCGCGGCCCCGCGCTCCGCGGGCCCGGGTCAGACCTCACCCCCCGTCGGGAGGTGTGCGCCGGAACGCGTCGACCGCGGCTGAATGTATCTGCACGGATGCCGTCCGCAACAGGTCAATTGGACGAGAATTCTTGGCGCGACGCATCCGAAATACCCCAGGAAGAAACGATAATGTGGGGCAATCCAGACGGGATACTACGGACATAGCGCACTTATCGCTTGTGAATTTGCCGATAAATCGGCGCTACGACTTCGGTCCGGACATGAGGGCGCCCCACCCGGGGCGAAAGCAGTTCCCGGATGGGGCGGGGTTTAAACGTCGAAGCTTCTGCGTATTCTCGTCAGTTCCGTGACGCTACCGGATCAAGCTCTCGCTCACGCTCGGTATCCGGCGCCGGGTATCCGGTATCAGCCGCCGGCGACCGCGGGAATGATCGACACGCTGGCGCCGTCCGGCACCGCCGTGGCGAGTCCGTCGGAAAACCGTACATCGTCGTCGTTGACATAGACGTTCACGAAACGCCGGAGCTTTCCGGTGTCGTCGAGAACCCGCGCGGAAATACCCGCATGATTCTTTTCCAGCGACTCGATGACCTCGCCGAGCGTCGCGCCCTCGGCGGGCACCTCGGCCTGGCCCCCGGTGTACGTGCGGAGGATCGTGGGGATGCGGACGGAAGCACTCATGCGAGTCCAGCCTCTCGGAAGGCGGCAAGGGAGGGGGCGATGGTCGCGGTCGGCCCGGTGGTCGGGGAGACGGCGTCCAGGGTCTTCAGGCCGTCGCCGGTGTTCAGCACGACGGTCTCGGCGGCCGGGTCGAGCTGCCCGGTCTCGATCAGCTTCTTCAGCACGCCGACGGTCACGCCGCCCGCCGTCTCGGCGAAGATGCCCTCGGTGCGGGAGAGCAGCTTGATGGCGTCCACGATCTGCTCGTCGTCGACGTCCTCGATCGCGCCGCCGGTGCGGCGCGCGATGTCCAGGACGTACGGGCCGTCCGCCGGGTTGCCGATGGCCAGCGACTTGGCGATGGTGTCGGGCTTGACCGGGCGCACCACGTCGTGGCCGGCCTTGAAGGCCGCCGAGACCGGCGAGCAGCCCTCGGCCTGGGCGCCGAAGATCTTGTACGGCTTGTCCTCGACCAGGCCGAGCGCGATCAGCTCCTTGAGACCCTTGTCGATCTTGGTGAGCTGCGAGCCCGAGGCGATCGGGATGACCAGGTTGTCCGGCAGCCGCCAGCCGAGCTGCTCGGCGATCTCGTACGCCAGCGTCTTGGAGCCCTCGCCGTAGTACGGGCGCAGGTTGACGTTGACGAAGCCCCAGCCCTCGCCGGCCGGGTCGCCGATCAGCTCCGAGCAGAAGCGGTTCACGTCGTCGTACGTGCCCTTGATCGCGACCAGGTCGCCGCCGTAGACCGCGGCCATCACGACCTTGCCCTGCTCCAGGTCGTCCGGGATGAAGACGCAGGAGCGGAAGCCGGCCCGCGCGGCGGCCGCGCCGACCGCGCCCGCCAGGTTGCCGGTGGAGGAGCAGGACAGCGTCGTCAGGCCGAAGGTGCGGGCCGCCTCCAGGGCGATCGCGACGACCCGGTCCTTGAACGAGTGCGTCGGGTTGCCGGAGTCGTCCTTGACGTACAGGCCGCCGGTGACGCCCAGCTCGCGGGCCAGGTTGTCGGCCTTGACGAGCTTGGTCCAGCCGGGGTTCAGGTTCTGCTTGGCGGTCACGTCCGCGGGGACGGGCAGCAGCGGGGCGTAGCGCCAGATGTTCGCGGGACCGGCCTCGATCTGCTTGCGCAGCCGCTCCGGGTCGCCGGCCGGCAGGTCGTAGGCCACTTCCAGCGGCCCGAAACACTCCAGGCACGCGAAGACCGGGGTCAGCGGGTAGCGGGTGCCGCACTCACGGCAGGACAGCGCGACGGCGGGGCCGAAAGCGGCGTCCTGCGAGGCGTCCTGGGGGGTGGTGGCGATGTTCTGCACAGCCATGGTGGCGAGGCCCTTTCTCCTCATCTTCCCCACGGCGAAGGTCGCCGCGAGCCGGAATTGGCACCGTCCCCACCTGACCTCGCGGTCGGCGGGATGGTTGCCGGGGCTTCAACGGGCCGTTCCCTCTGCCCCTCTGGATGAGCGGTATGGCACCGGACGGCTGAGCCGGTCCGGGCGTTTGTTCCGCCGGCCGACCCCGGCATGCGGGGCGGGCGGGCGTTGTTCAAGACTGTAACCGACACCGGTCACCGGTGAGATAGCCGTCCGTACCGCGAGATGCGTCACACACGGGACACACGGGAGCGCTGAACGTGCTGGAAGAGGTCGAGCGCTGGCTCGCCACACGGTCCTGGTCCGCCGGCGAGCGGCCGCTCGACCTGCTGCTCGCCGCCAAGCGGGCGGCGGGCCCGGCCGGGACCGTGAGCGTCGTGCTGCCCGCGCGGGACGAGGAGGCCACGGTGGGCGCGATCGTCGCGGCCGTCCGCCGCGACCTCATGGCGCCGGGCGCCGCGCTCGTGGACGAGCTGGTCGTCGTCGACTCCGGCTCCCGCGACCGTACGGCCGAGGTCGCGGCGGCGGCCGGAGCCACGGTCATCGCCCGCGACGACATCCTGCCGCGGCTGCCGGCCCTCCCCGGCAAGGGCGAGGTGCTGTGGCGCTCACTGCTCGTGACCAGCGGCGAGATCGTGTGCTTCGTCGACGCGGATCTGCGGGAGTTCGACTCCCGCTTCGTCAGCGGCATCGTCGGCCCCCTCCTCACCGAGCCCGGCGTCCAGCTCGTCAAGGCGATGTACGACCGCCCGCTGGAGACCGGCGGCACGGTCGTCCCCGCGGGCGGCGGCCGCGTCACCGAACTCGTCGCCCGCCCGCTGCTCAACCTGCACTGGCCGCGCCTGGCGGGCTTCGTCCAGCCGCTGGGCGGCGAGTACGCGGCGCGGCGCTCGCTGCTGGAACGGCTCCCCTTCCCCGTGGGCTACGGGGTCGAGCTGGGCATGCTCGTGGACGCGCTCGCCCTGGTGGGGCTGGACGCGCTCGGCCAGGTGGACGTGGGCGTCCGGCACCACCGCCACCAGGACGAGGCGGCGCTGGGCCGGATGGCCGCGGCGATCTACCGCACGGCGCACATGCGGCTGGCCCGCGGCCATCTCGTGCGGCCGCGCCTCACGCAGTACGACCGCGCGGCGTCGGGCTTCGTCCCCTCGACCCACCCGGTCGACACGGAGGAACGCCCTCCGATGCTCGCCGTCCCGGAATACCTGCGCCACCGCGCCGCGTAGACCTCCCTTCTGCGAAGGGGGGCACGCCAGGGGCGCGGGGAACTGCGCGAGCAACCACCCACCGGCCGGTGGTCCGGCACGGACCGAACTGCCCCTTTCGGACGGTGACAACCCGCGCCCCGGTGGGGGCTGAGCGCGCCGTTCCCCGCGCCCCTGACGGGGCGCACCCCGGTGCGTATGTTTGGCGCCCAAGGCGATTGGCAAGGCTCGGGGACGTGGAAGGACTCGCACGTGTGCTCGTCGCGTCGAACCGCGGCCCGATCTCGTACACCCTCGCCGGCGGCGAATTGCAGAGCCGGCGAGGTGGCGGCGGCGTCGTCTCCGGGCTGAGCGCGATCGAGTCGGACGGCGACTCGCTGTGGGTGTGCGCGGCGCTGGGTGAGGGCGACCGCGAAGCGGTCAGACGCGGGGTCGGCGAGCCGGGCTCGCGGATGCTCGCGATCGATCAGGACGTCTTCCACGCCGCGTACAACGACATCGCGAACTCCGTGCTGTGGTTCGTGCACCACATGCTCTACCAGACGCCGCTGGAGCCCGTCTTCGACGAGGAATTCCGCGGGCGGTGGGCGTCCTACGAGGCGTACAACGCGGCCTTCGCGGACGCGCTCGCGGAGTCGGCCGCGCCCGGGGCGGCGGTGCTGGTGCAGGACTACCACCTGGTGCTGGTCCCGGCGATGCTCCGGGAGCGGCGCCCCGACCTGCGGATCGGGCACTTCTCGCACACCCCGTGGGCGCCGCCGGACTACTTCCGGCTGCTGCCGGACGACATCGCGGCGGCGGTGCTGGAGGGCATACTCGGCGCGGACCGCGCGGCCTTCCTGACCCGGCGGTGGGCGGATTCGTTCGCGGCGTGCTGCGTGGACGTGCTGGGCGCGGAGCTGTCGGCGGACGGGCACGCGGTGACGCACCGCGGGCGGACGACCCGGCTGGGCGTGCACGGCCTGGGGGCCGACGCGGACTTCCTGCGCGAGCGCGCGGGGCGCGACGACGTGCTGGAGCGGATGGCGGCGCTGCGGGCCGAGACGGGCCCGGGGCGCAAGCTCGTGGTGCGGGTGGACCGCACGGAGCTGTCGAAGAACATCGTGCGCGGCCTGCTGGCCTACCGCAGGCTGCTCCAGGAGCGGCCGGGCTGGCGCAGCCGGGTGGTGCACGTCGCCTTCGCCTACCCCTCGCGGCAGGATCTCGCGGTCTACCGCGACTACACCGCGGAGGTCTCGCGGGTGGCGGCGGAGATCAACGAGGAGTTCGGGACGCCCAACTGGCAGCCGGTGCTGCTGAAGGTGGACGACGACTTCGCGCGCTCGCTCGCGGCGTACCGGCTGGCGGACGTGGCGCTGGTCAACCCCATCAGGGACGGAATGAACCTGGTGGCCAAGGAGATGCCGGTGGTCTCCGACAACGGCGTCGCGCTGGTCCTCTCGCGTGAGGCGGGCGCCTGCGCGGAGCTGGGCGAGGACGCGATCGTGGTCAACCCGTACGACGTGAGCCAGACCGCGGAGGCGCTCAACACCGCCCTGACGCTGCCGGACGCCGAGCGCGCCGACCGGACGAAGCGGCTGGCGGCCGCGGCGACCGCGCTGCCGCCGACCCGGTGGTTCCTCGACCAGCTCGCGGCGCTGGAGTAGCCGCCGCGAGCCGGGCCGGTGCGCGCTACGCGCCGAGGGCGTCGGCGAGGGAGTCGAGGAGGGCGACGACGCCCTCGGGGCCGGGGACGACCAGGTCGGCCTGGCCCGTCAGCTCCTCCGGGGCCTCCGTGCCGCCCGCGGCGGCGACCAGCAGGCCGGGCAGGCCCTGCTTGCGCAGTTCGCGTACGGCGGCGTAGGCGGCGAGGTCGCCGAGGTCGTCGCCGCCGTAGAGGACGCTGCCGGCGTCCACCTCGCGCAGGTACGCGGCGAGCGCGACGCCCTTGTCCATGCCCGGCGGGCGCAGCTCCAGGACGTAGCGGCCCGGCTCCACGACCAGGTCGTGGGTGGCGGCCAGCTCGGTCAGGGGGGCGCGCAGCGCCTCGAACGCGGCGTCCGGGTCCTGCGCGCGGCGGGTGTGGACGGCGACCGCGCGGCCGCCCTTGTCCTCGATCCAGGTGCCCGGCCAGGCGCCGTTGCGGTCCAGGAAGCCGGGCAGCTCCGCGCGGACCGCGGTCACCCCGGGGTGGGCGCCCGCGCTGTGCACCGCGGAGCTGTGCGCGTCCCAGCGCTCGGCCCCGTAGTGGCCCAGCACCACCAGGTGCTCCAGTGCGGGGACGCCCGCGAAGCCGCCGTACCGTACGGCGACGCCCGCGGGGCGGCCCGTCACGACCGCCACGGCGGCGACGTGCGGGGCGAGCCGGGCCAGCGCCGGGACCGCTCCCGGATGCGCTCTGGCCTGCTCGGGGTCGGGGACGATGGGGGCGAGGGTGCCGTCGAAGTCCAGCGCGACGACCGCGCGGTGCGGTTGCGCGAGAAGGGCGGCGAGGGCTTCTTGGCCCTCACCCGTTCCGGGCGTCGGAATCTCGGCCATGGGCCTAACCTACCCGCGGGGCGCTGCTCCCCGCCCGGCCCCCGGAAAACCCTCAGCGCCTTGCGCGGCGCTCGGCTCTCGCGTCGCGCAGGCGGCGGACGGTCGCCGGGGCGTACGCCGCGGCGCGGGGGTCGTCGAGGAGGGCGTTGAGACGCTGGAGGTACAGCGTCGGCGACAGCCCGAGGCGTTCGCGGACCGCGCGGTCCCGGGCGCCGGGGCCGGGCCAGGAGCGGGACGCGAGGTCCAGCACCGCCCGGTCCCGCGCCGGCAGCTCGTCCGCGTGCTCACCCATGAGGGGGCTACTTCCCGCCCTGCGAGGACGCGAACCGCTGGAGCGCCCCCAGTACCTGCCAGGGATCGGCCACCACGGCCTGGCCGACGCTCTTCTTGATCTCGTCGGAGACCGCGCCCCAGGAGGTCTTGTTCATGGGGTAGAAGACGGCCGTCGGCAGCACGTCGATGAACTGCTTCATGTCCGCCTCCTTCGGGTCGTCCGCCATCGCCTGCGAGACGGAGGTGGTCACCGGCAGGAAGCCGTACTCGTCGAGGAACTTGCGCGAGTTCGCGGGCTGGTAGACGTACTGGAGGAAGGCCGCGTCGGCCTTGAGGTGGGAGTCGCCCTTCTTCTTGAACGCCATCATCCAGTCGGCGACGCCGAGCGTGTCGCGCGCGGGGGCGTCCAGGCCGGGCAGGGCGGCGAGGCCGACGTCGATGTGCGCGGCCTTGGCCTGCGCGAGCAGCGTGGGGTGGCCGTTGAGCATGCCGACGTCACCGGCGAGGAAACCGGCGAAGACGTCGCGGCGGTTGGTCTTGGCGGGGTTGCCCGGGCCGGTGAGTCCCTTGCTGACGAGGTTCTCCTTCAGCCAGCGGAAGGCCGTGACGTTGCCGGAGTAGTCGAGCTGGTAGGTGCCGGCGCTGCTGGTGTAGCCGCCGGCGTCGCCGAGCATCCACATGAGGGCCTCGGCCTGCGCCTCCTCGGTGCCGAGCGGCAGCCCGTACGGCACCTTGACGCCCTCGGCCTTGAGCTTGCGGGCGTCCTTGGCGACGTCGTCCCAGGTCGTGGGCGCCTTCTTGATACCGGCCTGCTTGAAGAGGGTCTTGTTGTAGAAGAACAGCCGCGAACTGGACACCCAGGGCAGCCCGTACTGCACACGGTTGACGGAGCCGATGCTCGCCAGCGAGGGGATGAAGTCGGCCTGCTGGCTGATGGTGAAGAGGTTGTCGGCGCTGTACAGCTGGTCCTTGGCGGCGTAGCCGGCGTAGGAGCCGATCTGCGCGATGTCGGGGGCGTCACCGGACTTGACCATCGTGTCGACCTTGTCGTCGACGTGGTCCCAGTCGACGACCTGGACGTCGACCTTGATGTGCGGGTACTTCTTCTCGAAGCCGTCGACGATCGTCTTCCAGTAACCGGTCGAGCTGTTGCCCGTCTTGGGATCCCCGTAGTCGGCGGCGACCATGTGCAGCGTGGTGTCCTTGCTGAGCGGGGACTGCCCGCTGCACCCGCTCACCGCGGTCACGGTCAGGGCCGTGCTCAGACCGAGCGCCCCTATGCCGAGGAGCCGCCGCACCCTTCGCCGCTGGACGCGCATGCCGGTGTACCGCCTTCGATGAGGGATTTGTCTGCGGAAGCGCAGAGTCTTCCCCATAGATTCACCCAAGGTCTACACCACTTACGAAACTGTTTCGCAACCGGGGCCGTCCAGCAATCAACCCACCCCGCTGACCTGCGCGTACACCTACCCGTACGCACCCGGGGGCCTTTACCTCGGCGGTTCCGCCGCGGCACAGCCGGGCAGCCCGGCGGATCTTCCTCGACGAGTGGACTAGACCTTTTTGGGGGTTACCCGGGAGACTGTCCCCCGTGAGACATGTCATTGCCCTGGATGTCGGCGGCACCGGGATGAAAGCCGCCCTGGTCGCAGCGGACGGAACGCTGCTGCACGAGGACCGCAGGCCGACGGACCGGAAACGCGGACCGGACGCGGTCGTCGCGGCGATCCTGGACTTCGCCGCGGATCTGCGCGACCACGGACTGCGCGCGTACGGCGAGCCCGCGGCCGCCGCCGGGGTCGCCGTCCCCGGCATCGTCGACGACGTGCGCGGCATCGCCGCCTACGCCGCCAACCTCGGCTGGCGCGACGTCCCGCTGCGCGACCTGCTCTCCGCCCGCCTCGACGGCGTCCCCGTCGCGCTCGGCCACGACGTCCGCAGCGGCGGCCTCGCCGAGGGCCGCATCGGGGCCGGCCAGGGCACCGACCGCTTCCTCTTCCTCGCGCTGGGCACCGGCATCGCGGGCGCCATCGGCATCGACGGCCGGATCGAGGCGGGCGCCCACGGCTACGCCGGCGAGATCGGCCATGTCGTCGTACGCCCCGACGGCCCCGAGTGCGGCTGCGGACAGCGCGGCTGCATGGAGGCCATCGCCTCGGCCGGCGCCGTCTCCCGCGCCTGGGCCGCGGCCGGCGGCGGACCCGACGCGAACGCCGCGGACTGCGCCCGCGCCGTCGAGGCCGGCGACCCGCGCGCGATCGAGGTGTGGCGGAACGCGGTCGACGCGCTCGCCGCCGGCCTCGTCACCGGCTTCACCCTGCTCGACCCGCGGATGCTCATCATCGGCGGCGGCCTCGCCGAGGCCGGGGACACCCTCTTCGGCCCGCTGCGCAGCGCCGTCGAGTCCCGCATCACCTTCCAGAAACTCCCCCTCATCGTCCCCGCCGCCCTGGGGGACACCGCCGGATGCCTGGGCGCGGGCCTGCTCGCCTGGGATCTACTCTCCGTGGAGGTAACCGCCTGATGGCTCCCGTAACGACAACGCAGCGCTCGGTGCTGGCGGGTGCCCGTGTGGTCCTGCCCTCGGGTGTGGTGGACGGCGGCCGGATCACGATCGAGGGCACGCGGATCGCCTCCGCCGGCCCGGCGGACGCGGTGTCCGGGAACGGTTCCGGGCCCGCGCCCGACGCCGGCGCCGTCCTCGACCTGCCCGCGGACCACCTCGTCGTCCCCGGCTTCGTCGACATCCACAACCACGGCGGCGGCGGCGCGTCCTTCACCTCCGGCACCGCCGAGGAGGTCCTCACCGGGGTGCGCACGCACCGCGAGCACGGCACCACCACGCTCGTCGTGTCCACCGTGACCGAGTCCATGGACTTCCTCGTCCGGCGCTCCGGGATGCTCTCCGAACTCGTCGAGCAGGGCGACATCGCCGGCATCCACTACGAGGGCCCCTTCATCAACCCCTGCCGCAAGGGCGCGCACGACGAGACGCTGCTGCGCGACCCCGACCCCGCCGAGGTCCGCAAGCTCGTGGACGCCGCGCGCGGCACCGCGAAGATGTTCACGCTCGCATCCGAACTACCCGGCGGCATCGACTCCGTGCGCCTGCTCGCCGAACTCGGCGTCATCGCCGCGATCGGCCACACCGACGCGACGTACGAGCAGACCGTCGAGGCCATCGACGCGGGCGCCACCGTCGCGACCCACCTCTTCAACGCGATGCCCCCGCTGGCCCACCGCGCCCCCGGCCCCATCGCGGCGCTGCTGGAGGACGAGCGCGTCACCGTCGAGCTCATCAACGACGGCACCCACCTGCACCCCGCCGTCCTCGAACTCGCCTTCGGCTCCGCCGGGGCGGGCCGCGTCGCCTTCATCACCGACGCGATGGACGCCGCCGGCTTCGGCGACGGGACGTACGACCTCGGCCCGCTCAAGGTCGAGGTCCGCGAGGGGGTCGCGCGGCTCGCCGAGGGCGGCTCGATCGCCGGTTCGACGCTCACGCTCGACACGGCGTTCAAGCGGGCCGTCACGCTCGACGGGCTCTCCCTCACCGACACGGTGGCCGCGATCTCGACGAATCCGGCCCGCCTGATCGGCCTCGGCGACCGCGTCGGCACGCTGGAGGCCGGCAAGGACGCGGATCTTGTCGTCCTCGACGCGGATTACGCGGTGGCGGGCGTGATGCGACGCGGCGAGTGGATCACCCGCCCCTGAACTCATGAGTCCGCGCTTGCCGCGCCGGGCTCGCCAGGGGCGCGGGGAACTGCGCGAGCAACCACCCACCGGCCGGTGGTCCGGTACGGACCGAACTGCCCCTTCGGGCCGGTGACGACGTGCACCACGGTGGTGGGTTGCTCGCGCAGTTCCCCGCGCCCCTAAAAACGCTCGCCGCCCCGCGCAGCGTGAGCTCACCCCGGGGTGGGCCGGGAAGGCCATGTGCGGGATTATCGACGGGTGATCGTCGTCACGACGGAAGCCGCCCCCGCCCCGCCCGGCAAGGGCATACGCGTGGCCCGCGCGCTGAGTGCGCTCGGGCACGACGTCACGCTCACCGGCTTCGCCCCTGCCCCGGCGGAGCCGACCGTCACGGATGCCGTGGTGGGGAGCCCCGCGGAGGCCGTGACTCGGTGGGGGCGGCTGCTCGCCGTCTACCGCGGGCTGCTGGCCCGCGGGGCGGAGGCGGTCGCGCTGTGCGGGGGCCTGCCCCCGGGCGTACCGGTCGGCGGGTACGCGGAGCTGATACGCGAGGCCCGCGCGGCAGGCGTCTATGTCGTCCTCGACGCGTACGGGCCCGCGCTGCGCCGCGGCCTGGGCGCCCGGCCCGACCTCGTCGTGCAGGACGCGGCCGGACTCGCGGGCCTGACCGGCTTCGCCGAGCCCGTACGGGCGGCGCGGGACGCGTGGCAGCGCGGGGCGCGGGCGGTCGCCGCGTCGCTGGGCCCGGGCGGCGCCGGGATGCTGGTGCTCGCCGAGGAGGGCGGCTGGCGGGCCGCACCGCCCCCGGGGCACGGGCCCGGGGCCCGCGCGGGCGCCGCGGACCGCGCGCTCGCCGGGCTGCTGTCGGGCGCGGCGGCGGGCCTGCCCTGGCCGGAGCGGCTGGCCCGCGCGGTCGCGCTGGCGGAGGCGCCCGGCCCCGACCCGGCCGCCGGGGGCTACGACCCGGCCGCGTACGGCGAGCTGCTGCCGCGCGTCGAGGTCGTGCCCCTCGCTACTTCTTGACCTGGCCCTGCTTGAGCCACAGCTGGTCGAGGTTGACGCCGCCGGTGTCGGTGGGCTGGTAGGAGAGCTGGAGCGTGTTCTCGCCCTCCTTGAGGGCGACATAGGCGTAGGTGGTGTTGTCCCACGCCTTGTCCCACGCGGTGTAGTTGCCGTAGTTGCGGAGCTTGACGGGCGTGGCGCGCATCTTGCCGTCGACGGTGAGCGAGAGCGTCGCGTCCGGGCCCGCGTTGCCGTAGTTGATGAAGAAGGTGTACGTGTCGTCCGCCGGGACGGTCACCTTCCACGTCACGCTGGCGCCGGCCTCGTTCATGTGGTCGACATACGCGCCGTTCGCGCCGTTCGCGCCCTTCCACTGCGTGCTCACGGCGGCGGGGCTGCCCAGGACCAGCGTGGCCGCGTCGACCTTGTCCGACGCGAACTGCGTCGGGGTCGCGGACGGCGTCGGCTCGGTCGTGGGCGCGCTGCTGGCGGTGGCCGCCGGGGTGGTGTCCTTGGCCTCGGGCTTCTTGTCGCCCGAGCTCTTCGTCATGGCGACGGCGATGACGATCGCGACGACGACCACGACCGCGCCGGCCGCGATGAGCAGGCCCCGGCGGTTGCCCTCGCCGTCGCCGCCGCTGCCGCCGCGGTGGCCCCCGTCGTCCGGGCCGCCCGGGGCGTACTGCGACTGCTGCCGGTTGTACTGCGGCTGGCCGCCCGGCTGCGGGCCGCGCGGACCCGGACCCGGGCCGTAGCCCTGCCCCTGGCCCTGCCCCTGGCCGTACGGCTGCTGCTGGGGCGGGTAGCCGTAGCCGCCCTGCTGCTGACCGCCCTGCGGCTGCGGGTAGCCGTAACCGCCCTGCTGCTGGCCGCCCTGCGGCTGCGACGGGCGCCGCTCGCCGACCCGCTGCACCTGGTTGTAGGAGTTGCGGGGCGCCGCCGGCTGCTCGGTACCGTCCTCGGCCCGGTAGAGATACCCGAACGGGTCGTCGTTCTCCGGCGTGCCGTCTTGTCCGGCCGTCATCCCTGTCCACTCCCTCGTACTGCCTTACCGCACATCCGCCGCCACCTGCACGCTGGCGCTCGCGGCGCTGTGGTATGCCGGAACCCTACCGGCCCGGGGCAGACCCGTGCCCAGCCCTACGACGCATCACCAGGCCAGGAAGGTTCCCGCTGTGACCAGCCCCACCCCGCGGTGGCTCCCCTGGCGGCAGGCGATGGCCCGCGCCCTGTACGGCCCCGACGGCTTTTTCGTCCGCGAACGCCCCGCCGCGCACTTCCGCACGTCCGTGCACGTCTCGCCGCTCTACGCGCGGGCCGTCGCGGAACTCCTGTGCCGGGTGGACGCGGCTCTCGGCCACCCCGCGGAGCTGACCTTCACGGACATGGCGGCGGGCGGGGGCGAGCTGTGCGAAGGCGTCCTCGGGGCCTTGCCGCCCGAGGTCGCCGGGCGCGTGCGGGCGTACGCGGTGGAGCTGGCCCCGCGCCCCGCCGGGCTCTCCCCCGAGGTGACCTGGACCGCGGAGCCGCCGCGGGGCGGGAGCGGGCTGCTCTTCGCGAACGAGTGGCTCGACAACGTGCCGCTCGACGTCGCGGAAGTGGACGAGACCGGGGCCGTCCGCTACGTGGAGGTCCGCGTCCCGGACGGGGCCGAGCGGCTGGGCGGCGCGGTGGGCGGCGCCGACGCGGAGTGGCTGCGCCGCTGGTGGCCGCTTTCCGCGCCGGGCGCGCGGGGGGAGGTCGGGGTGCCGCGGGACGAGGCGTGGGCGGCGGCGGCCGGGAGCCTTTCCGCCGGGCTCGCCGTCGCGGTGGACTACGCCCACATGCGCGACGCCCGCCCCCCGTACGGCACCCTCACCGGCTACCGCGCCGGGCGCCAGGTCCCGCCCGTCCCCGACGCCACGTGCGACCTCACCGCCCACGTCGCCGCGGACTCCCTGCCGGGTGCGCTGCACGTCCCCCAGCGGGTGGCCCTCGCGGCCCTCGGCGTCTCGGGAGCCCGCCCCCCGCTCTCCCTCGCCTCGACGGACCCCGCGGCGTACGTCCGCGCGCTCGCCGCGGCGGGCGAGGCGGCGGCGCTCGGCTCTGCCGAGGGGCTGGGGGCTTTCACGTGGTCGGTGACGCCCGTGACTTCCGCGTGCGCGGAGGTGGCTGCGGGGTTGGGCGCCGCGCCCTGCGGCTCGGGGTGATCTCCGCGACCTTGCCGCCGGTGGTGGGTTGCTCGCTCCGTTCTCCCCCAGAGCTTCGCCTGGGGGTACCCCCACGCAGCCCCCGGTGTACCCGGCGGGGCATCGCGCCCTTTCCCGGGGGGTGGGGTCGGGTGCCGGCACGGGGCACCTCCTCGGAATGCGCGTTTGACCTCATGGGGGTAGGTGGCGGGTCCTGTGTGCGCATTCCTGCGGGGGCACCCCGCACCGACCCCCTCCCGGCGTCTCGTCGGCGACTGCCTGCCGGTGGGGGTGAAAGTGTGAGGGACTGCGGCTCGCCCCCGACGGCGAATGCGCCCCACTGCGGGGCAACAAGCCGACGCACCCCCTGGCACGCCTCCTCCGCCCATCCCGCGGGTTCGCCCCCGACGGCGGTGCACCCCCGCAGGGAGACCGCAACTGTCGCCACTACCCGCACGGGTGGTGGGGGTGGGAAACACCCGCGCCGCCAGGCGCGGGCAACCACCGCGGGGGTCAGCGAAGGGCTGCCAGGAGTTGGGCCTCGGTTTCCGGGGCGAGGCCGACCGGGGGGCGGTCGGGGCGGTGCGGGGGGCGGCCGCCGATGGACTGGAGCCAGGACCAGGTGTCGGCGACGGTCGCCGTGACGTCCCGGCACCTCAGCCCGGCCCGCAGGGCCTTCGTGGGGTTCGCGCCGTGCATGCCGTCGTGCTCGGGGCCCGGCGGCAGCCAGAGGGGGAGGTCCGTCCAGGGCTGGACGCCCGCGTCCGTGATCGTGTCGGGGTCGGCCCAGACGAATTCGGCTGCGGAGCCCGTCGCCGCGGCGCACGCGTCCAGGAAGGAGCCCATCGTGGCGTGGCCGGGCTCGCTCACGATGTCGTACGGCCCGCCGAGCCCCGCGAGGACGGCGTCCAGCGTCCAGGCGGCGAGGTCGCGTACGTCCACGTACTGGAGCGGCAGGTCGCGCGGCCCCGGAGCCAGGACGCGGCCGCCCCGCGCGATGCGGTTGAGCCACCACGGGAGGCGGCCGATGTCCTCGTACGGCCCGAGGATCAGCCCCGCCCGCAGGAGCAGGGCCGCGTCCCCGAAGGTCTCCTCCAGCGCCACCTCGGCCCCTCGCTTGACCTGCGCGTAGTCGCCGTCCCCGGCATCGACGAGCGGCGCGTCCTCCGTCCCGCCGAGCGGCGGGGGGTAGGCGTAGACGGAGCGGCTCGACACGTACGCGTACCGTCCCGCCCGTCCCTTGAGCGCCGCCGCGGAGCGGCCCACCACGGCGGGTGGCCCGGACCACGTGTCCACGACGGCGTCCCACTCCCCGTCCCCGAGCGCGGCGAGGTCCCCCTCGCGCTCCCCGGTCACCACCCGCGCGACCCCCTCCGGCACGGCCCGCTTCCCCCGGTTGAACAGCGTCACCTCCCACCTGCGCGCGACCGCCTCCTCGACGATCGCCCGCCCGACGAATCCCGTCCCGCCCAACATCAACATCGTTGCCATGCCCCGACCCTGCCCCTGGCCGGGCCGCCCACCCTCTGATTTCGCTCAGGGCTTCCCCGCCGCGGTGGGTGCCCGCGCCTGGCGGCGCGGGGTGTTTCCCACCCCCACCACCCGTGCGGGTAGGAGCGAAAGTTGCGGTCTGCCTGTGGGGCGCATTCGCCGTCGGGGGCGAGCCGTAGTCCCTCACACATCCACCCCCACCGGCAGGCAGTCGCCGACGAGACGCCGGGAGGGGGACGGTGCGGGGTGCCCCCGCAGGAATGCGCACGCAGGACCCGCCACCTACGGCATGAGGTCGGACGCGCATTCCGAGGAGGTGCCCCGTGCCGGCACCCGACCCCACCCCGCCGCGCACAGCGCGATGCCCCGCCGGGTACACCGGGGGCGCGAGGAACTGCGCGACAAGCCACCCACCCACCGCAAGGTCCCGGAACGAGCGCGCCCGGCAGGGCAGGGGGAACCGCGGGGCCGAGGGGACCCGCCGCTCAAGGACTCCGCGCCTGAGAGGATGAGCTCATGACGGAGACCACCATCGGCATCGGCGGCGCAGCCGAAAGCACGGACATGGTGCTGAACATCGGCCCCCAGCACCCCTCCACCCACGGAGTGCTCCGTCTGCGGCTCGCCCTTGACGGCGAGCGGATCCGTTCCGCCGAGCCGATCATCGGCTACATGCACCGCGGCGCGGAGAAGCTGTTCGAGGCGCGGGACTACCGGCAGATCATCATGCTGGCCAACCGCCACGACTGGCTGTCCGCGTTCTCGAACGAGCTGGGCGTCGTGCTCGCGGTGGAGCGGATGCTCGGCATGGAGGTGCCGGAGCGCGCGGTCTGGACGCGCACCCTGCTCGCGGAGCTGAACCGCGTGCTGAACCACCTGATGTTCCTCGGGTCGTACCCGCTGGAGCTGGGCGGGATCACGCCGATCTTCTACGCGTTCACGGAGCGCGAGGAGTTGCAGCACGTCATGGAGGAGGTCTCCGGCGGGCGGATGCACTACATGTTCAACCGGGTCGGCGGGTTGAAGGAGGATCTGCCGAACGGCTGGACGGGGCGGGCGCGGGCGGCCGTCGCGGGGGTGCGGTCGCGGATGGGGCGGATCGACGACCTGGTGCTCGGCAACGAGATCTTCCGCGGGCGGACCCGCGGGGTCGGTGTGCTGTCCCGGCAGGACGTGCACGGCTTCGGGGTGAGCGGGCCGATCGCGCGGGCGAGCGGCGTGGACTTCGACCTGCGGCGCGACGAGCCGTACCTGGCGTACGGGGAGCTGGCGGACACGCTGCGGGTCGTGACGCGCGAGGAGGGCGACTGCCTGGCGCGCTTCGAGGTGCTGCTGGAGCAGACGCATGTGGCGCTGGACCTGGCGGACGCGTGCCTGGACCGGCTGGCGGAGCTGCCGCCGGGGCCGGTGAACCAGCGGCTGCCGAAGGTGCTGAAGGCCCCGGAGGGCCACACGTACGCCTGGACGGAGAATCCGCTCGGGCTCAACGGCTACTACCTGGTGTCGAAGGGCGAGAAGACGCCGCACCGGCTGAAGCTGCGCTCGGCGTCGTTCAACAACATCCAGGCGCTGACGGTGCTGCTGCCGGGCACGCTGGTGGCCGACATGGTCGCGATCCTGGGCTCGATGTTCTTCGTCGTCGGCGACATCGACAAGTAGCCCGCCGGCCCGTCACGTCCGCCCCCTCACGTCCGCCCCGTCACATCCGCCGCCCGCCGGGAGTCATAGCGGCAGGGAACGCGACGGAGGAACGTGATGGGCGACGAACTGCTGGCCGAACGCTTCGAGGCGCACCGGCGCCATCTGCGCGCGGTGGCCTACCGCATGCTGGGCTCCACCGCGGAGGCGGAGGACGCGGTGCAGGAGGCGTGGCTGCGACTGAGCCGGTCCGGGGACGCGGAGGTGGGCAATCTCGGCGGGTGGCTCACGACGGTCGTGGGGCGGGTGTGCCTGGACATGCTGCGGTCGCGGCGGCGGCGCGGGGAGGAGCCGCTGAGCGAGGCCGAGCAGGCGCCGGGCGCCGCCGACCCGGAGCAGGACGCGCTGCTCGCCGACTCGGTCGGGCTCGCGCTGCTGGTCGTGCTGGAGACGCTGGAACCGGCGGAGCGGCTGGCCTTCGTGCTGCACGACATGTTCGCGGTGCCGTTCGACCGGATCGCCCCGATCGTGGACCGTACGCCGGCGGCCGCCCGCCAGTTGGCCTCGCGCGCCCGGCGGCGCGTCCAGGGCGCCCCGCTGTCCCCGCCCGAGCCCGATCTCGCGCTGCAGCGGCAGGTCGTGGGCGCCTTCCTCGCGGCCGCCAGGCTGGGCGACTTCGCGGCCCTGGTCGCCGTCCTGGACCCGGATGTCGTCTCCCGCTCGGACATCGACGGATCCCCCGTCCGCCGCGGAGCCGCCGAGGTCGCCTCGGGTGCCCTGATCTCCGCGACGCTGACCGGCGAGGCCGGCCTCGCCCTGGTCGACGGCAGTGTCGCCATCGTCTACGCCCCGGGGACCCCCGACTACCGCGTCCTCACCTTCCGGGTGGCGGGCACGCGCATCCGGGAGATCCACGTGCACCTGTCCCCGACGATGGAGGTGCGCCCCCTCACGTAGGGGGCGGTCCCCGGCGGGGGCTACGCCTGGGAGGCGCGCAGGCCCGTCATGTCCAGCTGCTCGGTGTCGTCGTGCGCGGTGAGGTCGATGACCTCGGGCTCCTCCGCGGCCTGCACATGCTCGGCGGCGAGCGGCTCCGCGGCGGGCGGGAGCGCGGGGCCCACCGGCGCGGCCGGCAGCTCCTTCTGGGTGCCGAAGAAGTCGAAGCCCCCGACGGCCCGCCCGGCGGGGTGCGTGCCGGACTGCGCGTAGGGGAGCACCGCGGCCGCCGCGGGAACGAGGCGGGTCTCGCGGGGGGCGAGGCCCGCGCGGGCGTGGGCCTCGGCGGTGTGGCGGCCCTCGGGCTCCTCGGGGGCGGCGGCCTCGCGGCGGCGGGCCGCGACGACGGTGGCCTGCGCCTGCTGGCGGGCGGCGTTGCGGGACAGCTCCCGCAGGGCCTGCTCGGCCTTGAGGAAGGCCGCGGGACCGACCGGCGAGCCGCCCGGCAGGGCGAGCTGCTGCTGCGGAACGTCGCCGACCCGCAGCTCGCGGATCTTCTCCAGCGCCCGCGCCCGCTCGGCCTCGGCGGTGGCGTACCGCCGCAGCAGGTCGGCGTGCTCGGTGCGGAGCCTGGCCAGTTCGGTGCGCTTGCCGCGGAGCTTCTTCTCCAGGCGGGCGCGGATCTCCCGCGACTCCTCCAGGTCCGACTCCAGCTCGGCGACCCGCTCCTCGGTGCGCCACTCCTCGCGGACCCGGTTCGCCTCAAGGTCGGCGACCTTGCGCCCCGCGGCGCGGTCCCAGGTGCGGGCGAGCGCGGCCCCCGCCATGGCGGTGAGCGCGGTCGCGGCGGTGATGACCCGTACCACGCCGGTGTCCGCGAGGACGAACGACGCGGCGGTGAGGACGGCCGCCGTACCACCGACGGTGAGCGGCGGCAGCATACGGTGCAGGGGCTGGGAATGGCGGTGACGTCCACGGGGCATGGCCAGAAATTTAGCGTGCGCGGGCGCTCCGTGGGGCAGCGGGTCACACTTTTTCTGCGCGATTGCGGGATGGAATTGCCGTGCGAATACGACAGGCATTCACCGTGGTCCGTTTCATCCCTTTTGCGGCATGACCGGTGTCATGGCGAATGCCTGTTCGCACGGCACAACGGCTCACAACCCCTTGGCCTTGAGGTACTGATCGGCCACTTCCCCGGGCTTGTGCCGCTGCGCGTCCACCTTCTTGTTCAGGTCCGTCAGGTCGGCGGTGGTGAGCACCGCGGTGAGCCTGCCGAGCGCGGCGGCGATCCGCGGATCCCCGGCCTTCTTGGCATTGACCACGGGCAGCACGTTGTCCGCGTTCTGCAGGTGCTTGTCGTCGGCGAGCAGGACGAGGTCGAACTGTTCGAGTGTGGCGTCCGTGGTCGTGGTGAGGACCAGCTGGTCGGAGCCGTCCTTGACCGCCTGTTTCGACTGGGTGGTGCCCACACCCTTGGGATCCACGCCGGTGACGTTGATGCCGTAGACCTTCTTCAGCCCGGGTTCGCAGTAGGGGCGGTCGGCGCATTCGTCGCCCGCCGCCAATCTGATCTTGAGCTTGGCCGCACCAAGATCGGAAAGGGTCTTGAGGTGGTGCTGCCCGGCGAAGTCCCGGCTGACGGCAAAGGCATTCTGGTCGACCGCCTTCCCGGCCGGCAGCACCTTCAGGCCGCGCGGTCCGGCGAGCTTGCCGAGAGCGGCCACGGTGGCGGTGACGTCACCGGAGGCGACCGGCGCGGCCTTCTGCCCATTGGCCTTGGTGTTGAGGAACTCCGCGAGTGTCGCGGCATATTCCGGGACGACGTCGATCTGGCCCTTCTCCAGGGCCGGTTCGTACAGCTCGCGGTTGGCCAGCGTCTTCACGGAGGTGTGGAATCCGGCATTGGACAGCACCTTGGCGTACATCTCGGCGAGGATCGCGCTCTCGGTGAAGCCGGCCGAGCCGATCACCAGGTCGGTGCCGGACGCGTCGGCGGCGGCCGGGGTCGCGGCGGCGGTGCCGGGCGCCGGGGCGGCGTCCTTCCCGGCCGAGCAGCCGGCCAGCAGCAGGGCGGCGGCCGCGGCCGTACCGGCGGCGCGCAGGGGGGCGGCTTTCATGGGCGGACGGCTCCAGTGGGTGCGGGGGCGGGGGTCGTACGGGCGGGGGCGGCGGACACGGACCGGCGGCGTACGGGATCGAGGGCGTGCTGCGCCGCCAGGAAGAGCCCCTCGACCAGCAGCGCGAGCAGGGCCACGAGCACCGCGCCGGCGACCACCTGGGCGTTGATCTGCCGGTTGAAGCCCGCGGTGATGATCCGCCCCAGGCCGCCGAATCCGGCCATCGCGGCCAGCGTGGCGGTGGCGATCACCTGGACGGCGGCGCTTCTGACACCGGTCCAGATCAGCGGGAAGGCGAGCGGCAGCTCGACGCCGAGGAGCAGCTGCCGCCCGGTCATCCCCATGCCGCGGGCGGCCTCGACCACATCGCGGTCGGCCTCGCGCACCCCGACATACGCGTTGGTGACCAGCGGCGGCACCGCGAAGAGCACCAGGGCGACGATCACCGGCCAGTCGCTGCCGGAGCCGATGAGCAGCAGGAGCAGCGTCAGGACGGCGAAGGTCGGCACCGCCCGCCCCACGTTGGAGATGTTGACCGCGAGCGCGCCGCCGCGCCCGTGGTGGCCCAGCAGCACCGCGGGCGGCAGCGCGACGGCCAGGGCGATGGCCAGCGAGACCCCGCTGAAGTAGAGGTGCTCGGCGAGGCGGTGGACCACGCCGTCACCGCCCGTCCAGTGCGACCCGGTGGTCAGCCACTGCCACGCGCCGCCGACCGCGCTCATGACGCCGCCGCCGTCCGCACGCCCGCGGCTCTCCCGCGCCCGCGCCGCAGCCGCCCGCCGGGACCGCGGCCGCCGCGCCCGTGCCGCCAGGGCGTCAGCAGCCACTGGACGCCCAGCAGCGCCACGTCGGCCAGGACCGCGAGGACGACGCACAGCACCGACGCGGCGAGCACCTGGGCCCGGAAGTTGCTGCCGATGCCGGACATCAGCAGATTGCCGAGCCCGCCGTAGTCGACGATCGCGCCCACCGTCGTCAGCGCGACCGTGGAGACGGTCGCGATCCGCAGGCCCGCCATCAGCGCGGGCAGCGCGAGCGGCAGCTCGACCGCGGCCAGTATCCGCAGCCGCCCGTACCCCATCGCCCGCGCGGCCTCCGTGACCTCGGCGGGCACCGCGTCCAGACCCGCCAGGAGGTTGCGCACCAGGATCGTCAGCGAGTAGAGCACCAGGCCCGTGACGACCAGCCAGGAGGAGATGCCGAAGACGGGCAGCAGCAGCGAGAACATCGCCAGCGACGGCACGGTGTAGAGCACCGTCGTCACCACCAGCACCGGCGCCGCCGCCACGCGCCGCCAGCGGTGCGCGGCGAGCGCGAGCGGGAAGGCGACGGCGAGGCCGAGCGCCACCGACACGGCGGTGATCCAGAGGTGCTGGAACGTCGCGTCGGTCAGGTCGGAGCGGTATTCGCGCAGGTATTCCCCGCACACCCAGTCGTTGGCGACCAGGCAGTCATCCGTGGTCATCATGGCTGCGAGCCTAGCCGCAAGCCATGACAATCCCTGATATTCCCTCAGGAAGCTGTGGATAACGTGTAAACAGCCGAAACCGGGACGGACGGGAGCGGGCGCGGTGATCAGGTTCGAGAACGTCAGCAAGCGCTACCCCGACGGCACGCTCGCCGTCGACGGGCTGGACTTCGAGGTCGGCGACGGCGAGCTGGTCACGCTCGTCGGGCCGTCCGGCTGCGGCAAGACCACGACCATGAAGATGGTCAACCGGCTCGTCGAACCCACCGGCGGGCGCATCCTGCTCGACGGCCGCGACATCACCACCGTCGCGGCGGTCGCGCTGCGCCGCGGCATCGGCTACGTCATCCAGCACGGCGGCCTCTTCCCGCACCGCACGGTGCTCGACAACACCGCGACCGTGCCCGCGCTGCTCGGCTGGAAGCGGGCGGCGGCCCGCGCGCGGGCCGCCGAGCTGCTGGAGCTGGTCGGTCTCGACCCGGCCGTCTTCGGCTCCCGCTACCCCGACCAGCTCTCCGGCGGCCAGCGCCAGCGCGTCGGCGTGGCCCGCGCCCTCGCCGCGGATCCGCCGGTGCTGCTCATGGACGAGCCCTTCGCGGCGGTCGACCCCGTCGTGCGCGAACGGCTCCAGAGCGAATTCCTCGCCCTCCAGGCTCAGGTGCGCAAGACGGTGCTCTTCGTCACGCACGACATCGAGGAGGCCGTGCGCCTCGGCGACCGCATGGCCGTCTACGGGGCCGGCCGCATCGAGCAGTACGACTCCCCCGCGGCCGTGCTGGGCGACCCGGCGAGCCCCTACGTGGCCGAGTTCGTCGGCGCCGACCGGGGCCTCAAGCGGCTCTCGGTCACCGCGATCACCCCCGCCGACCTCGACCGGGCCCCGCTGCTCCGCCTCGGCGAGCCCGCCGCCCCCGCGGCCGCCGCCCTGGGCGCCCAGGGCGCCCGGTGGGCGGTCGTGCTCGACGCGGACGGCGCCCCGCACGGCTGGGTCCCCGCCGCCGACCTCGCGCGCGGCGGCACGGTCGCCGACCACACCCGCCGCATGCCCGCCCGCGTCCCGCTCGGCGCACCCCTCAAACAGGCGCTGAGCACGATGCTCCAGCACGACGCCGGCTGGGTCGCCGTCGTGGACGGCGACCGCTTCGCGGGCGTCCTCACCCCCGCCGCCCTCCACGAGGCCCTGCGCCGCTCCGTCCGCGCGGGTGTGCCGGTGGAGTCGGTGAGCTGACCGTCAGCGGCGCTGACGATCAGCCCCGGACACGCACCTCCACTGACGGTCCGCCCGCCCCGACGTACGCGGCCCCGGGCCGCTCAGCCGGCCTGACCGTCAGCCGCGCTGACGGTCAGTGCCCCGCACCCGCGATCGACGGCGACGGCCGCGTCGGCGTGCCGTCCGGGGGCGTCACCGGCAGGGCCGCCGCGCGCCAGGCCTGGAAGCCGCCGGCCAGGTCCGTCACCGCCGTCAGGCCCAGGGCCCGCAGCGACGCCACCGCGAGCGTCGAGGCGTAGCCCTCGTTGCAGATCACCACCACCGGCAGCTCGTACGACACGGCCTCCGGCAGCCGGTGCGAACCCTGCGGGTCCAGGCGCCACTCCAGCTCGTTGCGCTCCACGACCGCCGCGCCCGGGATCGTGCCGTCCCGGTCGCGCAGGGCCCCGTAGCGGATGTCGACGAGCAGCGCGCCGCCCTCCGCCGCGGCCGCCGCCTCCGCCGGGCCGAGCCTGCGGTACGTCGACCGCAGCGCGGCCAGGTGCGCGTCCAGCGAGGGCGCCATCACCACTCCTCGGGGCGCTCGACCAGCTCCAGCCGCAGGGTGCCGCCCTTGCGGCTGAAGCGGCGCATGAGCGGCAGCGGCGGGTAGTAGGCGTGCACGGACACCGCGTGGGTGCGCGGGGAGCGGTTCTCGACCTGGTGCACATGGTGCCGCCCGAACGCCCGCCCCTTGCCCTCCGGCAGGACGCGGCTGCGGTCGACCCCGTCGGCCAGCTCCAGCGCCCGCCAGCCCTGCGTGGGCAGCGGCACCGCGAGCGACAGCTCCGTCAGCTCGCCCGCCGCCGTGACGAAGGCGCCGTAGGAGCCGCCGTGGTCGTGCCAGCCGGTCTCGGCGCCCGGGGGCCAGCCGATGAGCCAGGCCTCGGAGCCGGCCGGGCCTTCCAGCCGCACCCAGGTGCGGCCGTCCGGGTCGAGGGGTAGATCGCGTACGAGCGCGGTGTCGGCGGCGGTGCGCCGCGCGAAGTCCAGCAGTTCCGCGGCAGTGGGCGCGGTTGCCTTACGGCGTGAGGTGAGCATGGGTATCCACCCGGGGGTGCGAAGGTCGACGGCGGGCCCTGAGGCGCGCTGAGACTCGGCGAACGCGAAGCTCAGCGCGCGGCCGTACACACGCAGCCCGCGTACCGGAGCAGGTCCAGATGGACCCTCCGGGTCAGCTTGGGCGTACGTACCTTCACGCTCCCGAACTTCCCACGCCGATCCCCCCGGGGTCAACCCGGCCCCGCCGGGGCACCCCGGAACGCGGAGGCCCGGGCCCCGCCGGGCTCAGCGGCGGGTGGGGTGGGCTCCCGGGGGGCCGTCCTGGTCCTCGGGGAGCTTGCAGACGCGCTCCAGGAAGATCGCCGCCGCCACCACCGCGATCCCGGCGAGGAAGGCCAGGCCCGCGTAGACGGCCTGCTGGCGGCGCGGGTCCATGTCGAGCTTGTACATGATGAGGTAGAGGCACGTGCCTCCGTACATTCCCCCCACCAGCGCGGCCACCAGCGCGCTGGCCTGCGCGAAGACGAGCGCGCGGGCCGCCGCGAGCGGATCGACGCCCTTCGCGCCGGGACGCCGCTCGCGCTGCGCCCGCAGCCGCGACCGCAGCGAGAGGCCGGTGGCGAGCAGCGCCGCCGCTATCACCGCCAGGACGATGGGCGCGGCCACGGGCACGCCGGGCAGCGTGCCCAGCGTGTCCCACAGCCGCGCCGCGGACCACGCCACGACCAGGGCGGCCGCGAAGAGCCCTGCCAGCGTCCTGATTCGCAGTGTGCTCACCGAGCGCCCGCCTCCATGTCGACCATCCCCCACAGCTTCCGGCCGATCACGGCCATTCACGCAACGTCTACTCGGGCAGCCGGAGTTCCAGGTCGTCGCGGCGCTGCACGCCCTGCCGGTCCACCGCGGCGACCAGGTCGGCGACGGAGCCGCGGCCGGGCACCTCGGCGGCCGGGTCGACGTCGTACCACGGTACGAGGACGAAGGCGCGCTCGTGGGCGCGGGGGTGGGGCAGTGTGAGGACGGGGTCGTCGGAGCGGACGCCCTGGTAGGCGACGATGTCGACGTCGAGGGTGCGCGGGCCCCAGTGCGCGGCGCGGACCCGGGAGTGGGCCTCCTCGATCGCGTGCGCGCGCTCCAGCAGGGAGCCGGGCGGCAGGGTGGTGCGGATGAGGACGACGGCGTTGAAGTAGCCGGGCTGGCTGCCCGCGGGCACCCCCCACGGCTCGGTCTCGTAGACCGGGGAGACGGCCTTGACGCGTACCCCGGGGGTGTCCTCCAGCGCGTCGACGGCCCCCTGGAGGTTCTCCAGCCGGTTGCCGAGGTTGCCGCCCAGGGCGATGACGGCGGTCTGCGGGTTCTGCAAGGTGCTGTCGGCCGCGTCGACGGCGGCGACGACCGCCGCGGGGACGGGCTGGACGGTGGGATCAGCGGACTGCTGCGGCCATTCGGCGGTCACGGGCGCCTCCGGGTGATGGTCACGGTCACGTCGTCGAAGGGCACGGCGATGGGGGCGTCGGGCTTGTGCACGGTCACCTCGACCTCCTGAACGGCCTCGTGCCCCAGGCAGGTGTCGGCGATGCGCTGGGCAAGAGTCTCGATGAGGTCGACGGGCTCGCCGGAGACGACGGCCGCGACCTCCTCGGCGACCACACCGTAGTGCACGGTCCTGGCGAGGTCGTCACCGGCCGCCGCGGGGGCGGTGTCCAGCCGCATGACCAGGTCGATCACGAAGATCTGGCCCTCTTCCCGCTCGTGCGCGAAGACCCCGTGGTGTCCGAGCACCTTCAGGCCGTGCAGTGCGACCGTGTCCATGGCAGTCACCGGTACCTCACTCCTCGTTCTCCGCCGCTGCGGTCTCGTCGTCCTGCTCGGCGAGCACCGGGGAGCCGTGGTGGACCCACAGCTGCCAGCCGTCGGCGGTGCGCCGGAAGACGTTGGTGGCCACGACGAGCCCGCCGACGAGCGACGAGCCGGCCGGGTCGTCCTCCTCCTCGGGACCGCCGGTGAGGATGTTCTCGGTGCAGGTGACGACGGCGGCGTCGCCGTCCACGCCGATCTCGACGTCGGTGAGGAAGAACTGGATGTAGTCGGTGTTGGCCATGATGAGCGCGAAGGACCGCATGACCTCGCGGCGCCCGCGCAATACCGGCCAGCCGGGGTGGACGACGGCGACGGTCTCGGCGAGCGGGCCGTCGAGGACGACCTGCTCCAGGGCGTCGAGGTCGGAGTTCTCCACCGCGTCGTAGAAGGCCTGGTTGGCCCGCTCGACCGCGCGCGCCTCCGCCGTCTTCGCCGTCATGCGCCCGTCCCTTCGCCGCCGGTTCCGGTATCCCCCGCCGCCGCGGAGATGGCCCGCGCGACGCGCACGGCGTCGGCGCTCGCGTGCACCTCGTGCACCCGCACCGCCCAGGCGCCCTCGCGGGCGGCGATCGCGGTGACGGCGGCGGTCGCGGCGTCCCGCTCGCGGGCGGGCGGCGGCGCCGCGGCCGTGTCGCCGGCCAGGACGCGGCCGAGGAAGCGCTTGCGGGAGGCGGCCACCAGCAGCGGGCGGCCGAGCCGGCGCAGCTCGCCGAGGTGGGCGAGCAGCGCCAGGTCGTGCGGGGTCTCCTTGGCGAAGCCGAGGCCCGGGTCGAGGACGACGCGCTCGGGGTCGATGCCGCCGGCGACCGCGCGGTCCAGGGCGGCGCGCAGCTCGTCGAGGACCTCGCGGAGCACGTCGGCGTAGACGGCCCGGTTGTTCATGTCGATGCTCTGGCCGCGCCAGTGCATGACGACGAAGGGTGCGCCGGAGGCCGCGACGACCGGGATCATCGCGGGGTCGGCCTGGCCGCCGCTCACGTCGTTGACCAGGCACGCGCCCGCAGCGAGCGCCTGCTCGGCGACGGTCGCGCGCATCGTGTCGACGCTCACGAGCACCCCCGCCGCGGCCAGCTCGCGCACCACCGGGAGCACCCGGCGCAGCTCCTCGGCCTCGTCGACCCGCGCGGCGCCCGGCCGGGTGGACTCGCCGCCCACGTCGACCAGGTCGGCGCCCTGCGCGACGAGGTCCAGGCCGTGCTTGACGGCCAGCTCGGCGTCGAACCACCGCCCGCCGTCGGAGAACGAGTCCGGCGTGACGTTGACCACGCCCATGACCGCGCAGCGGTCCCACTGCGGCAGTCCTACGGGTCCGGCGGGACCCTGCTGGGTACTCATGCGACCAGCGTAGGCGGTACGGGTCAGGCGACCGCACTCCGCTTGTCCGCGCCCTCCCCGGCCTCGCCGTCCGCACCGGCCCCGGAGCCCGCGCACGCCTCCCGCGCCCCGGCGTGGTCCGGCGGCACGGCGTAACCGGAACGCTGACGGTGCGGGCGGCGGGCCCGGCCGGGCAGGAAGCGCTGGACGGCGTCGGGCAGCGGCAGCGACAGCGTCACGAAGCCTTCGGCCTGCATGGTCGCGAAGCCGATACGGGGCAGGTCGCGGGAGTTGGGGAAGACCAGGAAGCGGGGCACCCACTCGGGCTGGAATTTCGCGTTGAACTTGTACAGCGACTCGATCTGGAACCAGCGCGACAGGAAGACCAGCAGCCCGCGCCAGCCGCGCAGCACCGGCCCCGCGCCGATCCGCTCACCGCGGGCGAGCGCCGAGCGGAACATCGCGAAGTTCAGCGACACGTGCGCCACGCCGAGGCCCGGGGCCTGCTGGAGGGCGGCGACGATCAGCAGCTCGTTCAGGCCCGGGTCGGCGGTGCGGTCGCGGCGCATCATCTCCAGCGACATCCCGTCCCGGCCCCACGGCACGAAGTGCAGCACGGCCCGCAGGTCGCCCAGCTCAGGGTGGGCGGCGCCCGCCTCGGGCTCCTTGTGGGCGGTGACCACGACGCAGTCGCCGTCCACGTCCTCCCCGAAGCGGCCCAGCGCCATGGAGAAGCCGCGCTCGGTGTCCGTACCGCGCCAGGCGTCGGCGGCCAGCCTGACCTGCTGCTTCTCGTCCTCGCCGAGGTCGCGCACCCGGCGTACCCGGGTGACGTACCCGGCGCGCTCGATGCGCTTGACCATCTGCCGCACATTGCGCATGGCGCGGCCTTCGAGGGTGAAGCGGTCGGTGTCGACGATGGCCTCGTCACCCAGCTCCAGGGCGTCCAGGCCGGTCTCGCGGGTCCACACCTCGGCGCCGGTCTCGCTGCACCCGACGATCGCGGGCAGCCACGCGTGGGCGCGGGCCAGCTCCATGAAGCACTCGATCGCGCCGGGCCACGCCTCGACGTCGCCGATCGGGTCGCCGCCAGCCAGGGCCACGCCGGACACCACCCGGTAGCAGACGGCGGCCTTGCCGCTGGGCGAGAAGACCACGGACTTGTCGCGGCGCAGCGCGAAGTGCCCGAGCGAGTCGCGGCCGCCGTGCCGGGCCAGCAGCGCGCGCAGCCGGGCCTCGTCGGCCTCGCTCAGCTCGGCGACCGGGCGGGCCGGGCGCAGCGCGAGGTAGGCGGTGGAGGCGGCGATCAGCAGGCCGAGGCCGCCGAGGGAGTAGCCGACGAGGTCGCCGACCCGGTCGCTGGTGTAGTCGACGGGCCCCTCGACGCCGAAGAGGCCGAGCAGCACGTGCTGGCAGCGGTCGAGCAGCCCGGGGTTGCCGCGCTCGGAGGCGGGGTGCGCGCTGGTGATGACCAGGCCGAGGGCGAAGGCGGCGGCGCCGAGCACCACGAAGTTCACCAGCGCCCGCCAGCGGGTGCGCGGGTCGGACAGCGCGGTGAACTCGCGCCGGTTGCGTACCAGCACCGCGAGCAGCACGAGCGACACGCACGCGCCGAAGGAGGAGTGCCGGTAGATCAGCTGGGTGGCGGCGCCGACCGGCAGCAGGGCGACGGTCGCCCACCACGCGCGGACCTTTCCGCGTTTCAGGGCGTGCGCGAGCATCAGCAGCAGGATGCCGGTGACGATCGCGGTCGCCCCGGCCAGGGTGCTGACGGTGCCGGGGAAGACCGCGGCCAGGTGGTGCATCCGGCCGTTGCGGAAGGCCGGGAAGACCGCGGAGACCACGTCCAGCAGGCCGATCACGGCCGTGGCGCTGCCGATGATCCTGGGTACGGCTCGCGACGGCACCGGCCAGCGGTGCCTGCGCTCCGAGGACTGCCGGTCAGCCGACATCACACACCGCCCGCGGAACCCGTACCGGGCTTTCTCCCTCTAGCACTACAGACATGAGTCACCAAACCACAGCATCACCGGGAAATCACGGGCACATCCCGCAATCTGCTCCAGTACGAATTTTTGCGCCCTCTAGGACGGAAACCTGGCTGCTCGGGTTGCGTCCCGGAACGTACCACTGGACGACGACGCAGAAAGCACACCAGCCGACATGGGTCTCACGAGCAAGAAGGTGCTGCTGGCAGCCGTGCTGCTGGCGCTCGCCCTGTTCATTCTCACGGTGTGGCTCTGGCCCCGGCTCTCCCGCCGCGGCCTGCTGCCGATACTGGGCCGGGTGGGGATCCTGCTGGGCACCCAGCTGTCCCTGATGGCCGCCATCGGCCTGGCGCTGAACACCTCCTTCGGTTTCTACGCCTCCTGGGCCGACCTCTTCGGCCGCGAGACCACGCCGGGGGTCGTCGTCGACCACGGGCTCGGCTCACCGCAGGGGGGCGGGATGCGGGTGCTCGGCACGGTACGCAAGGGCGCGCCCGCCGGCTCGGAGCGGCGCGGCGGGCTGATCCAGCAGGTGGCGATCGCCGGCGGGGTGTCCGGCATCACCAGCAAGGCGTACGTCTACCTGCCGCCCGAGTACTTCCGCGAGCCCACCGCCCGCTTCCCGGCGCTGCTGGTCCTCACCGGCTACCCGGGCACGGCCGAGGCCCTCTACAAGAAGCTGCGGTATCCGGCGGTCAACGCCGGGCAGGTGCGGGCGGGCCGCGCCCGGCCGATGGTGATGGTCATGATGCGGCCGACCGTCGCCCCGCCGCGCGACACCGAGTGCACGGACGTGCCGGGCGGGCCGCAGACGGAGGAGTATTTCGCGAAGGACGTGCCGGCCCAGATCACCTCCCGCTACCGGGTGGCGGCGGGCCCGCGGAACTGGGCGGTGATCGGCGACTCCACCGGCGGCTACTGCGCCCTCAAACTGGCCCTGCGCGACCCGGGCAGCTTCTCGGTGGCCGTCGGCCTGTCCGCGGACTACGGCGCCCCGCAGGACGCGACGACCGGCGACCTCTACGGCGGCAGCACCCGGCGCCGCGACGAGAACGACCTGATGTGGCGGCTGCGCCATCTGCCGCACCCCCCGGTGAGCCTGCTGGTGACCAGCAGCCGCAAGGGCGAGCACAACTACCCGGCCACCCAGCGCTTCATCGCCGCGGCCGGCGCCCCGACCCACATCTCGTCGATCATCCTGCCCAGCGGCGGCCACAACTTCAACACCTGGAACCGCGAGATCCCGGCGGCGCTGGAGTGGGTCAGCTCCCGGCTGGAAGGGGTCTAGCCGCGCCCGATGATCAGGCTCATGGCCTCCGACCGCGTGGCCGGGTCGCGCAGCTGGCCCCGTACCGCGGAGGTGATCGTCTTCGCGCCGGGCTTGCGCACCCCGCGCATCGTCATGCACATGTGCTCGCACTCGACGACGACGATCACCCCGCGCGGCTCCAGGATGCGCATGAGCGCGTCGGCGACCTGGGTGGTGAGCCGCTCCTGCACCTGGGGGCGGCGGGCGTAGACGTCGACGAGGCGGGCCAGCTTGGACAGGCCGGTGATCTTGCCGGACGACGAGGGGATGTAGCCGACGTGGGCGACGCCGACGAAGGGCACCAGGTGGTGCTCGCACGAGGACATCACCTCGATGTCCTTGACCAGCACCATCTCGTCGTGCCCGAGGTCGAAGGTCGTCGTCAGGACGTCCTCCGGCTCCTGCCACAGGCCGGCGAATATCTCGCGGTAGGCCCGCGCGACACGCCCCGGCGTCTCCCGCAGGCCCTCGCGGTCCGGGTCCTCGCCGACGGCGATGAGCAGCTCGCGCACGGCGGCCGCGGCGCGCTTCTCGTCGAACTCGCCGATGGTCCCCTCGCCGTCGAGCGTCACGGGGTCCGTCATGGGTGCCTCGTTCCTGCGGTGCTGACAATAAAAGGCCGCGGTCCCAGGGTAGAACCCTGGGACCGCGGCCTTCATTCCGGGCTGCCTCCGGACCTGCGGCTTCGCCGCGGGCGGGGGCGCTCAGCTGTCGCTCTGGCCGTCCTCCGGCGGGGCCGTCGGACCGGCGGAGGGCTCGGTCGGCGGCTTGGCGGTGGAGACCGCCGCCGGGCCGCTGCCGTTGGCGGGCTGGCTGCCGTTGGTGAGCGCCAGCTCCTTCGGCGAGAGCACCGGGGGCCGGGTGGACGGCGTACGGCGGGCGGAGCCGGTCCAGGCCGGGCGCGAGGGGCGCTTGACGATCGGGGCGAAGATCTCGGCGATCTCCTCCTTGTTCAGCGTCTCCCGCTCCAGCAGGGCGAGCACCAGGTTGTCGAGCACGTCGCGGTTCTCGACCAGGATCTCCCAGGCCTCGTTGTGCGCGGTCTCGATCAGCTTCTTGACCTCCTCGTCGACCAGCCCGGCGACCTCTTCCGAGTAGTCGCGCTGGTGACCCATCTCACGGCCGAGGAAGGGCTCGGAGTCGGAGGAGCCGAACTTGATCGCGCCGAGGCGCTCGGTCATGCCGTACTGCGTGACCATCGCGCGGGCCGTGGCGGTGGCCTTCTCGATGTCGTTGGACGCGCCCGTGGTCGGGTCGTGGAAGACGAGCTCCTCCGCGGCCCGGCCGCCCATCATGTACGCGAGCTGGTCGAGCATCTCGTTGCGCGTGGTCGAGTACTTGTCCTCGTCGGGCAGCACCATCGTGTAGCCGAGGGCGCGGCCGCGGGAGAGGATCGTGACCTTGTGCACCGGGTCGGAGCTGGGAGAGGCCGCCGCGACCAGGGCGTGTCCGCCCTCGTGGTAGGCGGTGATCTTCTTCTCCTTGTCCGACATGATGCGGGTGCGCTTCTGCGGACCGGCCACCACGCGGTCGATGGCCTCGTCGAGCATCCCGTTGTCGATCAGCTTCTTGTCGCTGCGGGCGGTCAGCAGGGCGGCCTCGTTGAGCACGTTGCTCAGGTCGGCGCCGGTGAAGCCGGGGGTGCGGCGGGCGACGGCCATCATGTCGACGTCCGGCGCGATGGGCTTGCCCTTCTGGTGCACCTTGAGGATCTCCAGGCGGCCCATCAGGTCCGGCGGGTCGACCGCGATCTGCCGGTCGAAGCGGCCCGGGCGCAGCAGCGCCGGGTCGAGGATGTCGGGCCGGTTGGTCGCGGCGATGAGGATCACACCGCCCTTGACGTCGAAGCCGTCCATCTCGACCAGCAGCTGGTTGAGGGTCTGCTCGCGCTCGTCGTGGCCGCCGCCGAGGCCCGCACCGCGGTGCCGGCCGACGGCGTCGATCTCGTCGACGAAGACGATCGCCGGCGCGTTGGCCTTGGCCTGCTCGAACAGGTCGCGCACCCGGCTGGCGCCGACACCGACGAACATCTCGACGAAGTCGGAACCGGAGATCGAGTAGAAGGGGACGCCCGCCTCACCGGCGACGGCCCGGGCGAGCAGCGTCTTGCCCGTACCGGGGCGGCCGTAGAGCAGTACGCCCTTGGGGATCTTGGCTCCGACGGCCTGGAACTTGGCGGGCTCCTGGAGGAACTCCTTGATCTCCTGGAGCTCCTCGACGGCCTCGTCGCAGCCCGCGACGTCGGAGAACGTCGTCTTGGGGGTGTCCTTGGTGATCAGCTTGGCCTTGGACTTCCCGAACTGCATGACGCGCGAGCCGCCGCCCTGCATCTGGTTCATCAGGAAGAGGAAGACCACCACGATCAGCACGAAGGGCAGCAGCGACAGCAGGATGCCGACGAAGGCGTTCTGCTTGGACTGCGAGACGGTGTACTTGTCCGGGAGCTTGACCCCCGGGACCTTGCCGTCGACGATCTTCTGCAGATCCTCGGCGATGGCCGCGCCCTGGTCGCCGATGTAGCTGGCGCGGATCTTGGAGCTGCCCTCGATCTTGACGCCGTCCTTGAGCTGGACCTTGATCGAGTTGTCGTCGCCGGTCGTCAGCTCGGCGGACTTGGCCTGATTGGTGTCGATCGCGTGCAGAACCGCGCCGGTGTCCACCGTCTTGTAGCCGCCGCCGGACGAGACGACCTGCATCAACACGACCACGGCGAGGACAACCAGCACGATCCACATGACTGGCCCACGGAAATAGCGCTTCACGTCCATCCATGCGGGGCGAAACCGCCCCGTCCCTCCTGCCACAGTGAGGCACCTCACCGCCTGTCAGGCGGCCTGTGCATCCGGTGTTGTAATGACCCGACCTTCGGACGGTACCCCAGCATTGTCACCCGAGGGCGCCGCCGACTGTTAACCAACCCGCTTTCCTGCTCCAACGCCGGGAAATCGGCGCAGGTTCCCCGGGGCCGCCCGGACGGATCCGGCCGCCCCGCGGCCGGGCCCGCGGGCAGGCCGGTCAGCCGCCGTAGACGTGCGGCGCGAGGGTGCCCACGAAGGGCAGATTCCGGTACTTCTCGGCGTAGTCCAGGCCGTATCCCACGACGAATTCATTGGGAATGTCGAAGCCGGTGTACTTGACGTCGATCTCCACCTTGGCCGCCTCGGGCTTGCGCAGCAGCGTGCAGACCTCCAGCGAGGCCGGGCCGCGCGAGCCCAGGTTGCTGATGAGCCAGGAGAGCGTCAGGCCGGAGTCGATGATGTCCTCGACGATCAGCACATGGCGGCCGGCGATGTCGGTGTCCAGGTCCTTGAGGATGCGGACGACGCCGGAGGACTTGGTGCCCGCCCCGTAGGAGGACACCGCCATCCAGTCCATCGTGACGGGGGTGGACAGGGCGCGGGCCAGGTCCGCCATGACCATGACCGCGCCCTTGAGGACGCCGACGATCAGCAGCTCCCGGCCCGCGTAGTCCTGGTCGATCTGTGCGGCCAGCTCGGCGAGCTTCGCGTCGATCTCGGCCTGGGAGATGAGCACTTTCTCCAGGTCCGTACCCATGTCGATCTCGTTCACTGCCCTGTACGTCCTCAGCTGCTCGGGTCCACGTCGGCGCACGTCGGCCCACCCTTGGCTACGACGGCGAGAAGACCAGTCTGCCATTGGCCCGCCGGACGGCGACGCCGCCCGGCAGGTTGAGCGCCTTCTGGCCGCGCCAGCCGGTGACCAGGCGGTCCACCTCCTCGATGTGCCGGGCGAAGAGGAAGCCGGGCGGCGAGCCCGCGGCGATGGCGGTACGGCGCAGCACCCGGCGGCGCACCGCGGCCGGCAGGGTGGACAGCCGCCGCACGTCGAGGCTGCCGTCGTCGCCCGCCGCGTCGGCCTGCGCGTCGGCGGCCCACTGGTCGAGCGCGTCGGCGTCGTCCCGGGACAGCTGCGCGGTACGGGCCAGGGCCTCGACGACGCCTTTGCCGAGCGACTTCTCCAGCACCGGCAGCGCCTCGTGGCGGACCCGCGAGCGGGTGTAGGCGGGGTCGTGGTTGTGCGGGTCCTCCCACACGGTGATGCCCTGGGCCAGGCAGCCCTGGCGTACGGTGTCGCGGTCGAGCAGCAGGAAGGGGCGGCGGTAGCGGCCGCCCACGCCGGACACCGCGGCCATGCCGGACAGCGACCGGATCCCGGAGCCGCGGGCGAGCCCGAGCAGCACCGTTTCTGCCTGGTCGTCGCGGGTATGACCGAGGAGCACGGCCGCGGCGCCGAAGCGTTCGGCGGCCGCGTCGAGGGCGGCGTAGCGGGCGTCGCGGGCGGCGGCCTCGGGGCCGCCCTGGCGGCCGACGGTCACGCCGACGGCGTCGACCGGGTCGAGGCCGAGGGCGCGCAGCCGCCCGGCCACTTCCTGCGCGCGCACGGCGGAGCCGTCCTGCAGGCCGTGGTCGACGGTGACCGCGCCGGAGCGCACGCCGAGGCGGGGGCCCTCGAAGGCGAGGGCGGCGGCGAGCGCCATGGAGTCGGCGCCGCCGCTGCATGCGGCGAGCACCAGGGGGTGCGGGTCGGCGGACGAGCCGAGGACGTCGTGCAGGACGCGGCGGACCGCCAGGCGTATCGCCGCGACCGTGGGGTGGGGTCCCATGTCCGGTTCCCTCCTGAGGAGGCTGGGTGCGAGAACGTCGCCGAGCACGGGAAGCTCGCGAAGTTCGGGAGTTGATGACGCAGGGTATTCAGATGGTGACAGAAGCCCGGGCATTACCCGAGCATCGCACGCCCTACCCTGCGCTTACGGTCCCTCGGACGGGTGAACCGGGGGCGTGTGCCCCCTCCCGGGGGCACACGCCCCCGGGAGGGGGCACACGTGCCCCCTCCCGGGGGCGCGGGAGGGGACGCACGCCGACGCCGCGGGGCGGTCAGTCCTCGGCGGCGGGGCGGGCGTGCACCCGCGCGACCCAGTCCGCGGGCCTGGCGATCTCCGCCTTCGTCGGCAGCGTGTTCGGCGACGTCCACACCTTGTTGAAGCCGTCCATGCCGACCTCGTCCACGACCGCCCGCACGAACCGCTCGCCGTCGCGGTACTGCCGCAGCTTCGCGTCCAGGCCCAGCAGCCGGCGCAGCGCCTGGTCCAGCCGCCCGGCGCCGCTGGCCCGGCGGCGGCCGAACTTCTCCCGGATCTCCGCGACCGACGGCACGACCTCGGGCCCCACGCCGTCCATCACGTAGTCGGCGTGGCCCTCCAGCAGCGACATCACGCCGGTCAGCCGGGCCAGAATCTCCCGCTGCGAGGCCGTCTGCACCAGGTCGACGAGGCTGCGCCCGCCGTCCGGCTCCTCCTCGTGGCCCTCGGCCTCCTCCTGCTCCCTGGCCCCGTTCTGCCCGCCGAAGGACTGCACGGCCTGCCGGACCCGCTCCACCACGGTCGAGGCGTCCAGTTCGGTCTCGCCGAGGAAGGACTGGATCTCGGCCTCGATGTGGTCGCGCAGCCACGGCACCGCCGAGAACTGCGTGCGGTGCGTCTCCTCGTGCAGGCACACCCACAGCCGGAAGTCGTGCGGGTCGACGTCCAGCTCCCGCTCGACGTGCACGATGTTCGGCGCGACGAGCAGCAGCCGCCCGGCCCGCGACTGCCCCGGCGCGGGCTTGACCGGCCCGGCGGGCATCTCCCGGCTCGGCGGCGCGAACGTCTCGTACTGCCCCAGCACCCGCGAGGACAGGAAGCTCAGCAGCATCCCGACCTCGACACCCGTCACCTTGCCGCCGACCGTGCCGAGCACCGCCCCGCCGGGCCCGCCCGGGCGCCGCGCCTGCATCTTGACCAGCAGCGGCTTGAGCACCTCGCGGAAGCCCGCGACGTTGGCCCGCACCCACCCGGCGCGGTCCACGACGAGCACGGGGGTGCCGTGCGGCGGCGCGTCCTCGCCGTACATCCGGGTGAAGGCGCGGACGTGCGCCTCCGAGTCCAGCGCGTGCCCGCGCAGCTCGGCCACGATCGCGCGGGCCTCGTCCCGGCTCACCTCGGGACCGGGCCGGGTGAGCCGCTGCGCCGTGGCCACGGCGAGGTTCCAGTCGACCATCTCGCTTCCACCGATGCTCGTCATGCCTTCACGGTACGTTGCCGGTCCGTGCTTTGGGGCGCCCGGACGGAGCCGGACGTGCGGAAGGACGGGCCGTACGGGGTCCCCCCGCGGCCCGCCCCTCGGCGGAAGCGTCGTGCCCGGTGCTCAGTGGCCCGGCCCGTGCTCCTTCAGACGGCGGAAGGAGTCCTCGATCTCGGCCTCGGCCTCGGCGCGGCCGACCCAGTCGGCGCCCTCGACGGACTTGCCGGGCTCCAGGTCCTTGTAGACCTCGAAGAAGTGCTGGATCTCCAGCCGGTCGAACTCGCTCACGTGGTGGATGTCCCGCAGGTGCTCCACACGCGGGTCGGACGCCGGCACGCACAGCACCTTGTCGTCGCCGCCGGCCTCGTCCGTCATGCGGAACATGCCGATGGCGCGGCAGGTGATCAGGCAGCCGGGGAAGGTCGGCTCGTCCAGCAGGACCAGCGCGTCCAGCGGGTCGCCGTCCTGGCCGAGGCTGTTCTCGATGAAGCCGTAGTCGGCGGGGTAGCTGGTCGAGGTGAAGAGCCTGCGGTCCAGGCGGATACGACCGGTCTCGTGGTCCACCTCGTACTTGTTCCGCGAACCCTTCGGGATCTCGATCGTGACGTCGAACTCCAAGGCCGTACTCCTCCATGATCAGCGCATAGTGCGGGTGGTTAAGTGTCTCCCACGCAAGTGGGTGGTCGTGAAAGGGGCTGGTCGGGGGTGCCGCTCAGCAGAACGGTGCAGGTCGTGGGGATATCCGCGGCAGTGGGTGCGGTGCTCGCCGCGGTCGCGGTGACCGCGGCGGGACCGTGGGACGCGGGCCAGCGTACGGCGGAACGGTCCTCTGCCGCATCGCGCTCGGCGGGGCCGAAACACGGGGCTGCGCATGCGGCGCCGGGTACGCCGTGCGGTGCCGGCGCCGCCGGGGGGGCCGGTGCGTCCGCGGGGGCCGCCGGGGGTACGCCCGCCGGGGCGTGCGCCGGCGTCGACCTCGTCGGGGCCCACGCGCCCACCGCCGGGCCCGTGTTCGCCGCCGCCGGGAGCGGGCAGCCGCCCGCCTCGCTCGCCGCGGACCTCGCCGCGAGGCTGGGGCCGCTCATGGCCGCGCCGGGCCTGGGGACGGTACGCACCGGGTCCGTGCTCGACGTCGCCAGCGGGCAGGTGCTGTACGACCACCGGTCCGGCACCGCCACGACACCCGCGTCCACCACCAAGCTCGCCACCGCCGTCGCCGCGCTCGGCACCCTCGGCGACACGTACACCCTCACGACCACCGCCGTCGCCACTTCCGGCGACCGGGTCGTCCTCGTCGGCGGCGGCGACCCCACCCTCACGCTCGACCGGCTCGCCGCCGACACCGCCGCCGCGCTGCACGCCCGCGGGACGACCTCCGTACGCCTGGGGTACGACACCTCGTACTACTCCGGTCCCCTGCTCCACCCCATCGGCGTCAACGAGAACCTCGCGCCCGTCACCGCGCTCATGGCCTCCGAGGGCCGCCTCGACCCGGACAGCACCGGCCCCGCCACCCGCTCCCTCGACCCGGCCCGCTCCGCCGCCCAGCAGTTCGCGCACCTCCTGGAGTCGCACGGCGTCACCGTGACCGGCACCCCGAAGAAGGCGAGCGGTGCGGGCGGGGCGCGGCTCGCCGCCCACCACTCGGCGCCGCTCGACCAGCTCGTCGAGCGGATGCTCACGGACTCCGACAACGACATCGCCGAGGCGCTCGCCCGGCAGGTCGCCCGCGCGTCCGGGCAGCCGCTCAGCTTCGCCGGTGTTGCGAAGGCGCTCCCGCAGGCGCTGCGGACGTACGGGGTGCCGCTCGGGGACGCCGTCTTCACCGACGGCAGCGGCCTCAACCGCGCGGACGCGCTCGCGCCCGCGGCGCTGACCCGGTTGCTGGTGCTGGCCGCCTCGCCGGACCACCCGGAGCTGCGCCCCGTTCTCGACGGGCTCCCCATAGCCGCCTTCACCGGCACGCTCGCCTCCCGCTTCGCGGCGGCCCCCGGGGCGGGGGTGGTCCGCGCGAAGACCGGCACGCTGACGGGCGTCAACACGATCGCCGGTGTGACGGTCACCCCGTCGGGCCGGGTGCTCGCCTTCGCCTTCATGACCCACGGCTCGACGTCCCCGGGGGCGGCGGAATCCGCGCTTGACGCTCTCGCGTCGGAGGTGGCCGGCGGGTGACTCACCGGGCTGCCTCTCCCGGCGCTGCCGAGACCTTGCGGCGGGTGGGTGGCTGGCCGCGCAGTTCCTCGCGCCCCTGCGCGGCAGCCCGGCGGGTGGGTCGGGTGCCACTCCGGGGGTACCTCCTCGGAATGCGCGTCTGACCTCTCCCCGAGTTGGTAAGCCCCGGAGTGCGCATTCCTCCGGGGGCACCCCCGGATCGTCCCCCTCCTGTCGTACGGCGGGCTCGCCGCCGACGGTGGTTGCGCCCCGCTGGAGGACCGTCAGACGACATCTGACTCGCACGGGTGGTGCGGGTGGGAAAACCCCGCGCCGGAGGCGCGGAAAAGCTCAGAAGCCGCGGGTGCGCTTCGCCGCGCGGCGGGGGGCGGCCGGGCCCGGGGTCGGGAGGGCGAGGCGGGCGACCTCGTTGCCGAGGTTGACGCCGATCGCGAGGGCGAGGGCGAGGGCGGCCGCCCGGGTGAGCTGGGTCGCGCCCGCCGACGCGTGACCCTGGGTCACGGCGAGAAGGCCGAAGTACGTGGCCGAGCCGGGCAGCAGGGGCCCGATCGCCGCCGTCACGTACGGGAGGACGGAGACGTACCGGTAGCGGGCCATGAGCTGGCCGAAGAGCCCGACGAGCCCGGCGGCCGCGGCCGTCGCCGCGACCTGGTTGCCGCCCGCCTGGAAGTGCAGGACGCCGTAGACGGTCCAGGCGACTCCCCCGTTGAGGGTGGCGAGCACGAGCACCCCCCGCTCGCACTGGAGGAGCACCGCGAAGGCCAGCGTCAGCACCATCGCCGCGATGAGCTGGACCCACGGCTGGTCGTACGCGCGCAGCGCCTGGTCGGGGTTGAGCGTCACGCCGAAGCGGACGCCCGCGTAGAGGACGAGGGTGACGCCGATGACGATGCCGACGACGAGGTAGATGACCTCCAGCAGGCGCGCGGACGCGGTGATGTAGAAGCCGGTGAGGCCGTCCTGGACGGCGGCGACGAGCGCGCGGCCGGGCAGCAGCGCGAAGAGTCCGCCGGTGATGACGGCGGAGGACTGGACCCCGGCCGTCCCGGGGATCCAGTGCGCGCGGTCGACGAGGACGCCCATCGCGGCGGCGGGCATGGCCGCGGCGGCGAACTGGTAGAACTCCGGCAGCCCGCGCCCGGCGAGCAGCCAGGCGAGCCGGTCGCCGACCATCGCGGCGAGCGCGGCCGCGAGGAAGATGATCAGGTTGCCGCCGACGAGCAGGCTCGCCGCGCCCGCGAGCAGCCCGGCGGCGCCGGTGAGGAACCAGCTGCTGTACGGGTGCCGGTTGCGGCGGATGTCGGCGAGCCGCCGGTACGCGTCCTCCAGCGTGGCGTCCCCGGCGGTGATGTCGTCGACGAGGTGGTAGACGGCGGCGAGCCGGGTGTAGTCCGTGCCGCGGCGGCGCACCGTGCGGGTGGTGCTGAGCGGCGGCTCGGTGAGGGAGGGCTGGTAGGAGATGCCCAGCAGGGTGAAGGTGACGTTGGGCTCGACCCGTACGAGCCCGTACGCGTACGCCACCCCGAGCATCGCGGCCTCGACGTCCTCCGCGCCCTCGCCGCCCGCGAGCAGCAGCTCGCCGATGCGGAGGGTGAGGTCGAGGACGCGCGGCACGGACAGGGCGTGCCCGGACTCCTGGCGGGCGAGCAGGTAGTCGGGGACGGGGCGCTCGGTGACGGAGAGCCGGACCATGGTGCGCATGCGGTCCTGCCACCGGGCGTCGTCCGGCGGCAGGGCGATGACGGGGATGCCCTCGGGCGGGGTGAAGGCCGAGCCCGCACCGCCGGGCATCTCGGGCGGCGCGGTGAAGGCCGGGCCCGCCCCGCCGGGCATCCGGTACGCGCGCGGGCCCGCGTCGGGAGCGTCGTCGTCCCCGGGTCGCGGGCCCGCCACGGCTGCCTCAGCCCTTCTGCGCGCGGTGGCGGCCGCCGGCGCGCGGGGCGGTGCCGGCCAGCTCGCCGGAGTCGCCCGCGCCGCCGGCCGGGGCCGCTGACTGGCCCTTGCGCCGCGACCGCAGGTATTCGATTCCGAGCGGGACGACGGAGACGAGCACGACGAGGACGAGGATCGCCTCGATGTTGTCCTTGACGAAATCGATCTGCCCGAGCCAGTAGCCCAGCAGGGTCACGCCCGCGCCCCACAGGCAGCCGCCGATGACATTGAAGGTGGCGAAGGTGCGGTAGTTCATTCGGCTGACGCCTGCGACGATCGGCGTAAAGGTCCGGACCACCGGAACGAAGCACGCCATCACGATGGCTTTCGAACCGTGCTGCTCGAAAAAGCCGTGGGCCTTCTCGATGTTCTCCATCTTGAACAGCCGGGAGTCGGGCCGCCGGAAGAGCGAGGGGCCCACTTTGCGCCCGAACCAGTAGCCGACCTGCTGCCCGAGGACGGCGGCCAGCGCGATCAGCACGGCCACCAGGCCCAGCGGCCTGTGCAGGGTCCCACCTGCCACGAGGAGCCCGGTGGTGAACAGCAGCGAGTCGCCGGGCAGGAAGAATCCGATCAGCAGCCCGGACTCCGCGAACACGATCAGCAGCACGCCCCACAGGCCGTATGTGTTGATCAAGTGGTCGGGAGAGAGCCAGCTCGGACCGAGCGCGAGGTTCGTCACGCTCCAAAAGTATCAATGGAGTGTTGATACAAACGTTCCGCAAGCAGTGTGCGGTGGACTACCTTCTCCGCAGCGTCACCCCCGCACCACCGCAAGTCCGGCAAGTCTTACCCCTTGGGTCACAAGCGCCACAAGCGCATGAATCCCACCGAGCACTCCCAGCACCCCGGGCATCCCGCGCACCTCAAGCACCACAGGTCACTTTCGTCACATGCACCTCTTTGAGCGAGCGCCACACAGGCGTCTCACATGTCCCGCTCCCCCACACGTTCCCCCCCACGTGTCCCGTCACCGCGTCCGAACCATCTGGCGGCTCCCGTTATGACTCGCGCCATCACCCTGCACGAAGTTTCCAAGTACTACCCGAAAGAGCCGTCGCCAGCCGTGGACCGGTTCTCGCTGGACATCGCCCCGGGCGAGTTCCTGGTGCTCCTCGGGCCGTCGGGCTGCGGCAAGTCGACGGTCCTGCGGATGATCGCCGGTCTCGAGGACATCACCACCGGCGAGCTGCTGCTCGACGGCGAATACTCCAACGACCTCGCCCCCGGCGACCGCAAGATGGCGATGGTCTTCCAGAACTTCGCCCTCTACCCGAGCATGACCAGCCGGGAGAACATCGGCTTCCCGCTGCGCTTCGAGATGCCGGGAGAGGACCACGGGCCGCGGATCGACGAGACCGCCCGCACGCTGGGCATCGAGGAGATCCTGGACCGCTTCCCCGGGCAGCTGTCCGGCGGCGAGCGGCAGCGCGTCGCGATGGGCCGGGCGATCTCCCGGCACCCCTCGGTCTTCCTGATGGACGAGCCGCTGTCCAACCTCGACGCGAAGCTGCGCTCGCACCTGCGCGCGGAGATCGCCCGGCTCACGCACGGCATGGGCGTCACGACGGTGTACGTCACGCACGACCAGGCCGAGGCGATGTCGCTCGGCGACCGGGTCGCGATCATGCGCAGCGGAGTGCTCCAGCAGGTCTCGTCGCCCCGGCTCGCGTACCACCTGCCGCAGAACGTCTTCGTCGCCGCGTTCGTCGGCACCCCGCGGATCAACCTGCTCCAGGCGACCGTGCTCGCGCCGCTCACCGGCGGGATGTGGATCGACTTCGGACGGCAGCGCCTGGGCCTGCCCGAGCCGCTCAGCTACGACCACCAGATGCTGCGCATCCAGCAGGGCCGCAACATCATCGTCGGGCTGCGCTCGGAGGCGGTGCGGATCGCGCAGCCGAGCCAGGCGCAGCCGGGCGAGGTCGTGCTGTCCGGGATCGTCGAGCACGTCGAGTACCAGGGCCACGAGTCGCTGGTGCACCTCAACACGGGGTCGCGCCCGGCGATCGTGCCCGAGCTGGAGGCGCCGCGCCCGGAGGCCGCGAAGAACGGCTCCCGGCGGGGCGCGGCGGCGAACGGCACGGGGCTCGGCAAGCTCGCGCAGAAGGCGGCGCGGCGGATCCAGGCCAGCGTCATGGACCGCGACTCGTCCTCGGGCGCGCACTCCGGGTCCTCCCCGGTGTCGGTGATCGACCGCCCGTCGACCCCCGAGACGCAGACCGGCGACCTCGTCGTACGCACCGGCCCCGACGTCCGGCTGCGCCGCGGCGACCGGGTCCCGCTCCTGGTCGACCTGGCCCACCTCTACATCTTCGACAACACCGGCCAGCGCATCTGCCCGGCCCCCACCCGCGCCCCGCGCCTGGAATAGCCCCCCACCGGGCGGGACCCGGCCCCCTCCCGGGTCCCGCCCGTCACCTCTCCCGCCACCCTGCGAGCAGTTCCCCGGGCCCGTACACGGCCTGGAGCCCCGAGCAGGAGACTCCGCTGCGGGAGACGGCGACGAGCGGCACCGGCTCGTCGGTCAGGGCGGCGCGGTGCTTGTGGAGGGCGGCCAGGTCGTGGGCGTCGAAGGCGGAGTGCTCCAGCCATTTGACCGAGCCGAGGAAGAGCAGGGTCCTGGCCACGGGCTGCCGGTCGGCACCCACCAGGTCGATCTCGACGTCGTTGCCACGGGTCCAGTAGCCGCCGATCGCCGGGGCGGCGGGCAGTGCCCCGTCCGGCAGCAGCCGGGCGAGCGACTCCCGGACCAGTGGCTCGACGGCGCGCCCGCGCCAGCTGGTCCACCGCTCCCTGATGCGGCTCAGCGTGAGATCCCCCCGCATGCGCTCGATCTCGGCCATGTGCGGGTCCAGGAAGGCGAGCCAGAAGCGCAGGTACGGGTCGGCCACGCGGTAGCGGCGCTCCTTCGACGGCCGCAGCGACAGCGGGAGCTCGGCTGCCACGACGCGCTTGGCCGTCAGGACCTCGGTGGCCCGGGTGAGGGTGCTGTGGGAGATGCCGCCCGCGGCCCGGGCGATGTTGGTGAAGGTGCGCTCCCCGCTGCCGATGGCCCGCAGCACCTCCCGGCCCATGGCCTGCGGCGGGAATTCCGCGGCCAGTGACCGCTCGGCGGAGACGAGCAGCGCCGAGGTCGGGTTGCCGAGGCAGTCGCGAAGGAATTCCCACACGTCCGCGCCGGGCCGCCATTCCGCGCAGACCAGCGGCAGGCCGCCGGTGATCAAGGCGGCGTCGAACGCCGCAGCCGGGTCGAGGTCCAGCATCTCCCCGATGTCGGCGGGAGTCAGCGGACCGACGACCATCTCCCGGCCGCGCTGGTGGAAGGGGCGGCCGTAGCTGTCCAGCGCCTCCATCATCGACAGGTCCGAGCCGATCAGCAGGAGCAGCACGGGCTTGCGGCTGAGCAGGCGGTCCCAAGCCCGCTGGAGCACGCCCTCGAAGGCGTCGACGCGGTCCATGAGGTAGGGGACCTCGTCGATGACGACGACACTGGGTGTGTCCTCGGGCAGGCTCTCGGCGAGCAGCCGGAGGGCGGCGTTCCACTGCGCGGGGGCCTCCTCCCGGAAGAGCCCGCGCTCGGGCAGCGTGGATCTGGCGACCGCGTCGTGCAGTTCCTCCAGCTCCTCCTGGGCGCTGCCGCCCGCGGCGGTGAAGAAGAGGGCCGGCACCCCGGTGCGCCGCAGGAACTCCTCGACGAGGCTGGACTTCCCGACGCGCCTGCGCCCCCGGATGAGCACGCACCGCCCCGGCTGCGGAGCCTCGCCCCCGGCTGCGTCCCGTACCGCCTCCAGGGCGCCGCCGAGCACCTTGAGCTCGCGTTCCCGGCCTATAAAGCGCCGCATGCACCGACCTCCCGAAGATGGTTCCAGTAGCGATACTATCGCAACCGATACTCTCCCCGGCGCTCCTCTCCCGGCCCGGCGGAGCCGCCCGCGCGCCCCTCGCGCACCCGTGGACCGGCCCGCGCGGGGCGGCGGCGGAGGCGTCAGGGCTTCAGCGGCTCAGCGGCTCACCGGCGGGGAGGTGGCGGGTGATGTCCTGGGAGTGGTGGCGCAGCTCGTGCAGGGTGTGGGCGGCGAGCCAGCGCAGGGGGCGCTCCGCGCGCTCGGGGTAGGTGTAGACGAGCGTGCGGTCCCAGTCGCCGGGGGTCAGGCGGTCGAGGGTGTGGGCGAACATCGCGGCCGCGTCCCGGAGTTGCCGCGACACGTCCGCGGGGGCCTGGTCGGCGTAGGCGTCGTGCTCCACGCGCTCGTCGCGGCCCATCGGCTCGGCGACCGGGGTGTCCGTCCGCCGGGCGGCGAGGACGCGCTCGCGCTGGACGAGCAGCACGTCCCGTACGTGGCAGGCGTATTCGAGCGGCGACCACGTCTCCGGCGCGGGCCGCCGCCGCAGCGCCTCGCCCGGTGCGCCGAGCAACGGCTCCGCGCACGCCTCGGCGGCGGCCCGGACCTGCCCGGCGAACTCCTCGGGGGTCCCGAGGTCGTACACGAACCCGCATTCCTCGCATGACGTCATGCCGCGAGCCTAATGAGGTCGTGCAGGTTGACGGTGGCGTCACCACGCGATTGCCCGTCCCGGTTCCCCGCCACGCACACCATGAATCAGCCTCGGCTCCATGATCGGGTACTTTCGGCGGTGAGAGCGGAGTGAGAGCCTGGTGGCATGTATCGCAGCGAAGCCAACGATGATCGCGTACGGGCCCTGCAAAATTTGTCCTACGAGAACCTGAGGAAGTCGTTCCGGGCAAGGGTAGGACCCGTCTACTGCCTGCGAACGCCGTGGCTTGAACCTTGCACCTTGGCCGAACACCACACTTTCAACGGAACGTTGCAGTCCCTGACTCTCGCTTACGGCTCATGGGACACCAATCAGCCGCACGTCAAGGTAACGACCTGGCGAGATCTCCTCGGTCAGAGCTACGCCCCGGACGTCCCCTCAGGGCTCGATTCCGCACGACCCGAAGACCTCAACGTGGATATCGAGAACCACGAGAATTCAGGGGTACTGCTTCGGCAGCCCTCCGGCGCGTGGCTCCTTCGAGTGGATCTCGGCTCGTTTCACCTGGTGAGCTCCGGTCGCGGCCCCGTGGGCGACCTGTCCTTCGATCCGCTTGCCGATCTTGAGCAGGTCATCGAAGCCCGCCGGGCCTATCTCGCGTCCCGCTTCCCCCGGGTCTGACCGACCCCGAGGGGCTGACACCCTGCCCCCGTGCGCTCACCTTGCACAACAAGGAGGGCATAACGGAACCCGCCGTTGCGGTCACCGTCAATCCGGAATTACCCAATCCGCATGGATTCAAATTGGATCTTCGGTCAAAGCGCGAGAATCGGCCATCATCCACTGAGAATAAGACATGCCCGATGGCCTCTTCTGTCAGGTGGCGCGGAGCGGGATAGCGTCAATGATGCAGCCGCCAAGAGGTAGCTGCTGAAAACACAGGGGGGAAATATTGAAGCGCATTATCGGCGCCGCTGCTGCGGTTGCCGCCCTCGCAATACCGACGATGCCGGCGCATGCGGCTGATTCCACCACGACCACCGTGACTCGCGGAATGCAGATCGTCGGATACGACAGGTCGGTGGCTACCGCTCACGGCTACACCATCAAGACTGACTCCGAAGGGCACGAATACTCCGTCAAGAACGGCTCCGTGCAACCCAATACGAGCGTCACTGATCCTGGAGACTGCGGGAGTTCGACGGCCACCATCACACACATTGGCAACCATCAGGCCACGGTTTCCACAGGCTTTGTGCTGAGCGGCATTGACGGGTTCGCCGTCGACTACAACTGGAACCTCTCGGTCCTCGACAACTGGGGACAGACTCCGCATCACTGGGGCGGCGGCCTGGCGACTCGCCGGTCGTGGTCGTCCCAGCCGTTCAACTTCAAGAGCGCGGGAGCGGGCCCGGCGTGGGCCATAGTCGAGTCCGGCAGTAGCTACGCGATCCTGATAGACGGAGGTGTCTGCTACAGCGCCGGGCCCGCGGCAGAAGACTACATCGACTAAGTCTCCACCGCTCGTCCACGTGGCGACAGAAGCTCGCCCTCACAAGGTCGCGCGTGGTGCGCAGGGGTTCGTCGTGACGGCGGGGGCGGATGAGGGCCCGGTGAATTCGCGGGAAGGAATGAGGAATTCCGCTCACGCGTCGGCCCGCGGGGCGGTCACCGAGATCTCTCGCGGCACTTACGCACGGATGCCGCCCGTGCTTCAATGACGCCTGCACGCATCCGGATCCCCCAACTCCGAGAGAAATGGCGGCATTTCGTGTCCATTCACGTCCCCAAGAAGGTCACATCCCTCGTTGTCGCAGGAGCCGCGACAGCCGCGCTGGTCGGCGGCCTCGTCGCGATCGCCCCGACCGCGTCGGCCGCCATCAGCGTGGAGGGTCCGTGCAATTCGAGCGTCAAGGTCGCGGCCAACAGCACCGGCAGCATCCTGTGGGCCTTCCCCGTGTACAAGGAGTCCAACGGTGATTCCTGGACGGACTGCTGGATGGATTTCGGCAGCACCGGCACCGGCGTGAAAGCACTGCAGAACGACCTGAACAAGTGCTACCACAACAGCCTCGCGGTGGACGGCAGTTTCGGCAACGCCACCCGGTCCGCACTCGCCGCCGCGCAGCGCAGCGCGAAGATCACGGATGACGGGGAGTACGGCGAGATCACCTCGAAGCACCTTCTGCACCGCCGCTACACGGCGTCCACGGGAGCTTTCAAGGACTGCAAGTCCTGGGAGTAGCCGGCAAACACGTCGAGGCTCCGGTGGCCCCGCGCCACCGGGGCCTCGGCCTCGCAGTGCGTGCACCTCGCACTCATGGGCCTGCGGCGGCCGTCAGGCGACGGTGATCGTCACGAACGCTTCCTCCGCTTTGGCCAGGAGGACGTGAGCGGATTCGAAGAACACGCCGGCGGAATCCGGGTGCCGGACCCGAATGACATATCCACCGGCCGGCAGCGGTATTCCGAAGCGGCCCTCACCGTTCGTGATGTTACCCATGAGGGGAAGCGGCCTCGGGCTGTCCGGCACCGCGCTCACGGCGTAGCCGCCGACCGCTTCACCGCCCGCAGTCGTGACGACCCCTCTTATGGTGCCCCATTCCCGAGCGCTGGCGTCCTGAACATCGGCTTCGTCCATTCCCTGCGCTCCCTGTGTGTGCGCGGGAATGGCCGACATGGCATCCGGCCACCCCCTCCTGTCCGGCGAACCAGGCTACGTGTCCCTGCTACGGCGGGGATCGGGACGTCCTGGGATCAGGGCTTGCGGGGGGCGGGGCTTGCGGGGGCGGGGTTCTGGAGGCGGACCGGGCCGGGGCCCTGGGGGCCGAGGGTGTCGTCGGGGTTGAGGAGCAGGCACGCCTTCATGGACAGGCAGCCGCAGCCGATGCATCCCGTCAGTTCCTGCTCCAGGGCCTCGATCGTGCGGCGGCGTTCTTCCAGTTGGCGCTTCCACGCGTGGGAGACGCGCTGCCAGTCCTTGTGGCTGGGGGCGCGGTCGGTGGGGAGGGTGACGAAGATCGCCGCGACGTCGGCGAGGGGGATGCCGAGGCGTTTGGCCATGACGATCAAGGAGATGCGGCGGAGCATGTGGCGGGGGTACAGGCGCTGGTTGGTGTGGCCCCGTTCGCAGAAGATCAGGCCCTTGCGTTCGTAGAAGTGCAGGGCGGAGGCCGGGACGCCGGTGCGGTGGACGACGTCGCCGATCGTGAGGTGGTCGTCGGGACTGGCGTGCACGGCGGCCTCCGTGGTCTCAGGCGGTTCGTCGTCGAGTGTGGTGGGTGCGGATCAGCAGGACGACCACGGTCGACAGAGCCAGGCACAGCAGGCCGATACCCAGCTGGGTCGTGCGCCACGACCAGGTGAGGGCGGCCACCTCGGATTCCCTTTGCGCGGTGTCGAGTTGGCCGGCGCTGACGGCGGCGGCCCGGCCCGTGTCGCCCAGGCGGCCGCCGAGGAATCCCAGGAGCGCGGCGCCGAAAGCGGCGATCGTCATGGCCGCGAAGGCCAGGTTGTAGCCCGCCACGACCCAGTTCAGCGCCGAGCCGGACGTGTGCAGTTCACGGGCGGGCGGGGGTGGTCGATCATGGTGCGCATGGACTCCCGGTTCCTCGGTATCGCCGAGTTGGACGGCACCCCCTCCGTCGCCGTCGTGCTCGACGTCATGCGGGCCTTCACCACGGCGGCGTGGGTCTTCGAGCGGGGGGCCGAGAAGATCGTGCTCGCCGGGTCGCTGGACGAGGCGCTCGCGCTCACGCACGCGCACCCGGGGTGGGTGGCGCTCAAGGACGGGGCGCCCGCGGCCGGGTTCGACGCCGTCAACTCGCCCTACCTGCTGCGGGACGTGGACCTCGGCGGGCGGACGGTCGTGCAGAAGACCACGTCCGGGACGGTCGGGGCGCTGGCCGTCAAGGATGCGTCGCTCGTGCTGTGCGCGAGCTTCGTCGTGGCGGAGGCGACCGCCGACGTCCTGCGCAGGCGCGCGGCCGGGAGCGTCACGTACGTGGTCACGGGCGAGGACGGGCGGGCCGAGGAGGATCTGGCGTGCGCCCAGTACATCGCCGGACGCGCGGCCGGCACGGGCGGGACGGACGCGGCGGAGTACCTGCGCCGGGCGGCGGATTCGCGCGCCGCCGCCGAACTGGCGGAGGGGGTGCGGGAGGGGTCCCGCCCCGAGGACGTCGGGCTCTGCCTGGAGCTGGACCGCTTCGCCTTCGCCATGGTCGCCGCCGTGGAGGGCGCGCACATGGTGCTGCGCCCGTACGCCGCGGCCTGAGGAGCGTACGGGCCCGGCCGTACGTGCGGAACGCGCCACGGGGTACGGGCCTGCGTAGGATCATCGGACGGTGACGGACACCACACCCGAGCCGGACCGCCCCACCTTCCGGCTCGTCCCGTACGGCGAGCCCGCTGTCAGCGACGACGGCTGGGTCAGGTCGCTGACCTGGATGGACGACGGCGCGCGCCCCGTGCTGGCCACCGGCGCGTTCTCCGGGACCCTGCAGCTGTGGGAGGTCGCCGGCACCCGCCTCCTCCCGCTGGGCGCATCCGTCCTCGCCGAGCAGGGCGGGATCCGCTCGATGAGCCGTACCGACGTCGACGACCGCCCGCTGCTCGCCACGGGCGGCCACGACGGGAGCGTACGGCTGTGGGGAATCGACGGCAGCCGCCTCAGCCCCGTCGGCGAACCCACGCCCCGGAGGGGGTCGTTGCTCAGGGTGGCCTGGACGCGCGTCAGCAGACTCAGCGTGCTGGCCACCGGTGACAACTCGGGATCCGTACAGCTGTGGAGGCTCTCCGGCACCCACCTTCTTCCGCTCGGCGAACCCGTCCGGACCGGCCGGTCGGTGCAGTCACTGGCCTGGACGCACACCGGCGGGCGGCATCTGCTGGCGGCCGGAAGCCACGACGGGCAGCTCCTGCTGTGGGAGCTCGACGCCTCCGGGCTCGCCCCGCTGCCCCCGGTCCTCGCCTCCCGTGGCACCGGTGTCACCTCGGTGGCCTGGACGTACACCGGCACGGACCACTTCCTGGCCACCGGACACGGGGACGGCCTCGGACGGCTGTGGAAGACGGCCGACTCCGACTTCGAACGGCTCACCCCGCTCGGCGACGTCGCCGCCGGTTCCCTGCTGACCGCCTGGGTGAGCGTCGGCGGGCACCACCTCATGGCCACCGGCAGCGAGGCAGGGACCGTACGGCTCTGGCAACTCGCGCACGACAGCCTCGTCGGGTTCGACGAACCCACCGCCATCCGCAACCGGCCGATAGAGGCGATGGCCTGGACGCACTCCGGGGACCGCCTGCTCCTCGCGACCGGCAGCTCGGACGGCGCCGTACACCTGTGGGAGGTCGTCGAGGACCGGCCCGTGCCGCGGCTTCCGGCGTACCGCTCGGACGCCCCGGCGGCCGTCGACGAGCTGGCGCGCGCCGAGGACGCCCGCGCGCTCGCCGACCTCGTCACCGCCCGCTCGGCCCGGCCGCCGCTCGCGGTAGGGCTGTTCGGCGACTGGGGCGAGGGCAAGAGCCACTTCCTGGGGCTGCTCCAGCAGGAGGTCGCCCGGGTGGCCCGCACGGGCGACCCGCTGGCCCACCAGGCCGTACGGCAGATCCGCTTCAACGCCTGGCACTACGCCGAGACGGGGCTGTGGGCGAGCCTCGTCGCCGAGATGTTCGCCCAACTCGCCGCGCCCGCCGGGGAGGACGACGACGCGGGGCAGGCGCAGCGCAGTATGTCGCGGCTCACCGCCGAGCTGGTCACCCAGCGCCGCTACCGGCCCCGGCTCGACGCCGCCCGCAGCCGGCGGGACGGGCTGGAGCGGGCGCTGCGGCGGCGCGGACGCTTCCGTGAACTGCCGCAGGACCAGCAGGATCTGCTCGCGGACAACGCCGAGGGGTACGCGGAGGCGCGGCGCGCCTACCGGCGGACCACCGGCCGCGCGGGCCGCCTGCGTTTCCTCGCCGGGGTGTACGTACGCGGCCTCCCGCTGCGGCAGTCCCTGTGGCTCGCGGCCGGGGTGGCCGTCGTCGCCGGGGGCACGGCGGCACTCGAGGCCTTCGGCCCGCTCCTCCTCGCCGGGCTCGCCGGGCTGGGCGGCGGTGCCGCGCTGCTGGCCTGGGCGGCCACGCTCTACGCGGCGATACCGGGCCTGCGCACGAGGGTGCGGCGCGCGCGGGAACTGCTGGCCGAGGCCCGCGGGTTCGCCGAGGCGCAGCGGGCCCGGCTGGAGAACGCGGTCGAGGTCGCGCGGGCGGAAGTCGGCGCGCTGGAGCGCGAGTTGCAGAACCTCACGGCGGCGGGCCAGCTCGCCGGGCTCATCGGCGACCGCGCCGCCGCCGGCGACTACCGCGGCCAGCTCGGTGTCATGACGCAGATCCGGGAGGACTTCGAGCGGATGGCGGCGCTGCTCGCCCGCGCGGCCGCGGAGCCGCCCCTCGCGGGGCCGGGCGGTGCCGACGCCGACAGGGACGAGGCGGCGGACGCGCTCCCCCGTATCGACCGGATCGTCCTCTACATCGACGACCTCGACCGCTGCCCGCCCGTGCGGGTGATCGAGATGCTGGAGGCGGTCCACCTGCTGCTCGCGGTGGAGTTGTTCGTGGTCGTGGTCGCGATCGACCCGCGGTGGCTGCTGCGGGCGGTCGCGGCGCACTACCGCGACGTGCTCGACGTCGCCGCCGCCCCGGGCGCCTCGGACGCCGGGGACGGCGCTCTGTGGGCGGCGACCCCCGCGCAATACCTGGAGAAGATCTTCCAGGTCGTCCTGACCCTCCCCTCCCTCGACACCTCCGGCTACCGCAGCATGCTCCGCACCCTGGTCGGCGTCCGGGCGGACCGGCCCGACGAGGCGCCGGACCCGGCGGAGGAGCACGACGGGACCGCCGCCGGGCAGGGCGGTGCGGTCGGCGGAGGCCGGGCCCCCGCCGCGGGCGCGGGCTCGGCAGACGGCGAAGTCGGCGGCGGTACGGGCAGCGGGCCCGCCACCGGGCCGGGCGCAGGCCCCGCAGGCCTCGCCGCCGGGCAGGGCGCGGCGGCCGGAGTGCCCGGCACCGCCACGGCATCCACCGGGGGCGGCGAGTGGAGCGCGGGCGCGGGCCCCACGGACATCCGGCACGGAATCGCGGACGCGCCCGCCACGGGCGGCCGGCACGGCGTGCGGGTCGTGGAGCGGACGGACCCGCTCACCCTCGACCCGGACGAGCTGGCGCTGCTCGACCTGCTCGGGCCGCCCGGCTTCGTGAGCACGCCGCGGGCGGTGAAGCGGCTGGCCAACAGCTACGGGCTGCTCACCGCGCTGCGGCGCGCGCACCGGGAGGCGGACCTCGCGGAGGTCGGCGGCGGCGCGGGGGAGGCCACCCACCGGCCGTACCGCGCGGGAATGGTGCTGCTCGCGGCGCTGGTCGCGTACCCGGCGCTCGGGCCCGCGCTGTGCCTGCACCTGCACCGGCGGGCCGCCGACGAGCCCGGCCGTACGTGGGACGACTTCCGGGCCGGACTCGTGCCGCGTCCCGACCCGGCGGGCGGGCATGCGCGCAACGACGCGGTGGCGGGGATGCCGCCTGCGCAGGCGGCCCAGTGGGGAGCGCTGTGCGAGGCACTCGACTCCGTGACCGCGGACGCCGCCGCGCAGGGCCGCCACCTGCCCGCCCGGCTGGGCGTCTGGGGGCCGTGGGTGCTGCCCGTGGCGCGCCTCTCCTTCCCCGCGGGCCGCATCCTCCCCGCCCTGCGCGCGCGCCGAGCACCCGTGGACGGACCGTGACCGTAGGGTCGTCTACCGTCACACCACCTCGCCCCCAGGAGGCAGCGCCATGGCCGACGTCAACGTCGCCGTCATCTACTACTCCGCCACCGGCACCGTCGCCCGTATCGCCGACGCCGTCGCGGACACCGCGAAGAAGGCGGGGGCCGATGTGCGGCTGCGCCGGGTCACGGAGCTCGCGCCGGACGCGGCGATCGACTCCAACCCGGCCTGGCGGGCCAATGTCGAGGCCACCGCGGGGATCCCGGTCGCGGAGCCCGCGGACATGGAGTGGGCGGACGCGGTGGTCTTCGGGACGCCGACGCGCTTCGGGAACGTCACGAGCCAGCTCAAGCAGTTCCTGGACCTGCTCGGGCCGCTGTGGCAGCAGGGCAAGCTCGCGGACAAGGTGTACAGCGGCTTCACGGCCTCGGCGACGACCCACGGGGGCCAGGAGACGACGCTCCTGGCCCTCTACAACACCATCCACCACTTCGGCGGGATCCTCGTCACCCCCGGCTACACCGACCCGTCCAAATTCGTGGACGGCAACCCGTACGGGACGTCGCACGTCGCCGGGCAGGGTGACATCCCCGTCGGCGAGCAGACGCTGACCGCGGCGCGCGTCCAGGCCGAGCGGGTGGTCAAGCTCGCCCGCGCGATCAAGTCCGGCCTGGCCGCGGGAGCCTGACGCCTAGACGGTCACGACGATCTTGCCCGTCGTGTGCAGGCGGACGAAGTCGGCGCAGGCCCGCGGGCCCTCGTCGAGGCCGTACCGGCGGCCGACCGTGGCCCGCAGGGCGCCGCGCACGGCCGCGTCGCCGACCTCGCGCATGTCCGCGAGCTCGGCGTCCATGTCGAGGACGAAGTGCGTCTCGACGTCGTCGCGGCCGACCGTCTCCGGCGTCGGCACCGGGTAGGTGATCGTGACGAGGCGGCCGCCCGGCCGCAGCGCCGCGGCGAGGCCGGACAGGTGGTCGCCGGGCAGCACGGCGTTGACCGCCACGTCGACGCCCGCCGGGTAGTCCGCCTCCCCGTACCCGACGACCTGGTGGGCGCCCAGCTCGCGCAGCAGGTCCGCGTCGGCGCCCGTGCCCGTCGCCGTCACCTCGGCCCCGGCCGCGGCGAGCAGCGGGAGCAGCGCGGTGCCGACCCCGCCGGTCGCCCCGACGAGCAGCACCCGCTCGCCCGGCTGTACGCGCGCGGTCGCGGTGACCGCCAGCGCGGTCACCCCGGCGGTGGCCAGCGCCGCCGCCTCGTCGGCCGGGAGCCCCGGCGGGCGGTGCGCGACCATCGGGGTGTCCGCCTCCACGACCGCGTATTCGGCGAGCGAGCCGGTGCCCACCGAGGGGCGCTTCCCGGCCATCGCGCGCAGCACCCGCGGCACCGCGAGGCCGAACACCTCGTCGCCGACCCGGTAGGCGGTGACGCCCGCGCCGACCTCGGTGACGGTGCCCGCGAAGTCGTTGCCGGGGACGTACGGGAATTCCAGCGGCGCCGCGTCGCCGAACTCGCCGCCGGGCAGCCGCACATCGGCCGGGTTGACGGCTGCGGCGGCGATCCGCAGCTGGAGCTGCCCCGGCCCTGGGCGCGGCACGGGCACCTCGGCCACGGTGAACTCCTCCGGCGGCCCGTAGGTGGTGGCGACAACGGCCCTCATGGTGCGCTGCTCGTTCACGGTTCCTCCCAGAAAGCTGACCACGCGGTCATTTTTCAACCCGGGGAGACGCTAGCGAGAAGATGACCGCGCGGTCAACTTGTTGCCCCGCGGAGGCTGACTAGGCTGCGACCGTGACCACGCCCCGCCCGCTGCGCGCCGACGCCGCCCGCAACCACGCGCTCCTGCTGGCCGCGGCGGCCGACGAATTCGCCGAGCACGGACTCGACGCCTCGGTCGCCGCCATCGCGCGCCGCGCGGGCATCGCGAAGGGCACCGTCTTCCGGCACTTCCCCACCAAGGACGACCTGATCGCCGCGATCGTCCTGGACCGCGTCGACAGCCTCCGCGCGGTCGGCGACCGCCTGCTCGCGTCGGACGACCCCGGCGGCGCGCTGCTGGAATTCCTCACCGCCGCCGCCCAGCAGCGGCAGCGGCTCGACCTGTCCTTCCTCCAGGAGGCGGCCGACGACCGGCCCGAACTGGCCGACGCGCGCACCGCGATGTTCGCGACCGTCCACGCGCTCGTCGACCGGGCCCGCGAGCACGGCGCCGTCCGCACCGACGTCACCGGCACCGACGTCATCCTGCTGATGTGCGCGCCCAACTACGTGACCGGCTACGTCCCGGACGCCCCGCCGGACCTGTGGCGGCGCTACCTCGCGATCATCTTCGACGGCCTGCGCCCCGAGGGCGCCCACGCCCTGCCGCTGCCCGCCCCCGGCCTGCAGTAAGCCCGACCGCGGACACCGCGAGCCCCGCACGTCACTCGTCGCTCTCCCGACGGGCAGTCAGAAGACGATGTTCCGCCGCCCGCCACCGGGTGTTCACGTCGCGACCATGGGCGCTTACGCCCCCCTCTCCTAGTGTTTCAGGCCACCCCGCGGTCCCGTCCGGGGCTGTGGACGCTGGGAGCAGCATGACGAAGACCACCCTCGGGCGCCGCCTGCTCGGCCTCGCCCTGCCGGGCCGCGGCGCGAGCGGCGGCGGTACGCGTACGGCCGCCGGGGCCGCCACCGCCGCGGACTGCCTGCGGCTCTACGCGGCGGAAGGCGCGGGGGGCGGCGAGCTGGACACCGCCGTCGCCGCCCTGCGGGACGCGCAGGACGCGGGCGGCGACCTCACCGACGCGCTGCTCGGCCTCGGCTCCGCGGCCCTGCGCGCCGGGCGGCCCGCCCTCGCGCTCGCCGCCGCCGACGCCGTGCTCGCCCGGCGCAAGGGCTCGCGGGGCGCCTGGCAGCTGCGGGGCAGGGCGCTGGAGGCCGCGGGGGAACTCGGCGGGGCCGTCACCGCCTTCGAGGGCTACCTGGAGCACACCCCCGCCGGATCCCCCGGCGCCGCGGACGCCACCGCCCGTATCACCGCCCTCCGGGCGGCCCTGCGCTGGCGCTCCGACGTGCTGCGCGCGCTCGACGGCACGGACGCGGCGGACGTCACCGCCCTCGCGGACGGCCCCCTCGACGCCTTCGAGGCCGCCCTCACCGCGTACCTCGACACCCGGCTCCCCCTCGCCGGGCCCGAGGAGACCGCGCGGCTCGCCCCCGCCGTCGCCCTCTACGCCGACCGCCGCCGCGCCCGCCTGCGCCCGCCGCTCGCCGACCCGCTCTTCGGCGGCACCGCGCGGCTGCGCATCGGCGAATTCCGCAACCTCGTCGCCGGGCGCTCCGTGGCGCTGGTCGCCAACTCCCAGTCCCTCGCGGAATCCACGCTGGGCGCCGAGATCGACGCGTACGACCTGGTCGTCCGCTTCACCTCCTTCCGCCTCGACCCCGAGGCCACCGGGCGGCGCACCGACATCCACGTCACCGACCACCGCAGCCCGTACAACTGGGACGTCCCCGTCACCACGCGGCTCGTCCTCGCCGACCGGCCCGCGGACTGGCGGCACGCCCTGCGCGAGCGGATGGTGCCCGGGGCGCAGCACTTCACCGGCGACGACTCGCTGCGCAGGCCGCTGCGCGGCGTCGGCGGGCTCGACGCGGGCACCTGGCCGGTGGGGCTCACGTGCGGCTTCGAGGCCGTGTGGCTCTTCGACTTCCTCGACGTCAGCCCGCGGCTGGACCTCTTCGGCTTCGACTTCTTCACGACCGGGCCCTTCCGGCTCGCCGAGGCGCCGGCCACCGCCACGCCGTCCGACTCCACGCGCGAGCGGGAGTGGGTCCTCGCCCGCGCCGCGCACGTCCGGGGACCGGTGATCTCCCTCCGATGAGCGTTCGTTCTTCCGCCGACATCCACTCCGCCGCGGCGATCACCGGCAAACGGCGGGTCGCCTTCGCCGCGTACGCCGACGCCGGGCGGCTGCCCGGGGTCCTCGCGCTGCTGCGCAGCCTGGCGCTGAGCAATCCGGGGGTGTGCGAGGACTTCGTCCTCCTGCACGATGCGGGGCTGCCGTCCGCGGCGCTGGACGAGGTGCACGCGCTCCACCCGCGAGTAGCCCTGCGGGCCGCCGCCGCGGGGGTGCATCCGCTGCTTTCCGTTCTTGAGGTCGACGACTACGACACGGTCATCGCGTTCTGCGCGAACACGGTGGTGACGGGGCCGGTCGCCCCGCTCCTCACCCTGCGTTCCGCCTCGGCGGCGACCGCCGCGCCGGGTGCGCTGGTCCTCCAGCGGGATGACCTGAAGTCGCTTCGGACGGTGAGCGTTTTTAGGGGCGCGGGGAACTGCGCGAGCAACCACCCACCGGGGCGCGGGTCGTCACCGACCCAAGGGGGCAGTTCGGTCCGTACCGGACCACCGGCCGGTGGTGGGCCGGTCGCGCCGTTCCCCGCGCCCCTAAAGGCACCCGGCGGCGCACCCGCAGCCTCAGCCGAATCCCCCGCCGAAGGGGGCCGCCCGCGGGGCAACGCGCACCCCGATGCCGAGGCGCTGAGCCTCCTGCGCGAGGAGCTGGACTTCGCGGAGATCGACGGCGGCAGCCTCGCGCACCTCAGCGAGGTGGAGGGCGCGCCGTCCGCGCAGGAGGTGCAGGAGGCGTACCTCAAGGCGCCCGGGGTGACGCACCCCGGGCTGCTCGTGCACTTCGGGGAGCCGTACGTGCGGCGGACGGGGGATGTGGGGGCGGCGCGGCGGGTGGCGGCCGCGCACCTCGGGGCGGGGCACTACCAGGAGGCCGTCGACACGATGGCCTCCGTCCGGCTCGGGATCGGGGACGCCTGGCCGCACGAGGTGTACGGGCACGCCCTCATGAGCGTGTCCCGCTACGCCGAGGCCCGTACGCATCTGCTCGCGGCCACCGCGGCGCCCGACCACGCCGCCCCGGCCTTCGCGCGGCTCGCGCAGATCGCGTGGGTGCTCGGCGACGACGCCGAGGCGCAGCGGCACGCCCTCGCGGGTCTGGACGCGGACCCCACGCACGGGCCCAGCGAGGAGATGCGGCAGCGGACCGTACCGGCCACCGCGGACAGCGGCGGGCAGCTCACGCACGTCGCCTTCTACATGCCCCACCAGGGCAACGCCGGGGACAAGCTGCTGCCGGAGTCCGTACGGCTCGCCTTCGGCCCGGACACCGGGCCGCGCCGCTGGAACGCCGTCCACGCGCACCGGCTCTTCGACGAGGCCGCGCTCAAGGAGGCGAACTCCCGGCGGGCGCTGGTCGTCGGCGGCGGCGGGCTCTTCATCCCGGACACCGCGCCGAACGGCAACAGCGCGTGGCAGTGGAACGTCCCAGACGACGTGCTGCGCCGCCTCGACGTGCCCGTCATCGTCTACGCGGTCGGCTTCAACGCCTTCGACGGCCAGTCCTACCGGGCCAGGCGCTTCGCGGAGGCGCTGCGCACGCTCGTGGAGAAGTCGGCGTTCTTCGGGCTGCGCAACCACGGCTCCATCGAGAAGGTGCGGGCGATGCTGCCGTCGCACCTGCACGACCGGGTCCGCTTCCAGCCCTGCCCGACGACCGTGACCCGGCACCTCGTCCCGGGCTGGACCGACCCGGCCGCGCGCGAGGACACCGTCCTGCTGAACGCCGCGTACGACCGCGCGGGCCTGCGCTTCGGCCACGACTACGGCCACTTCCTCGCCGAGATGGCCGCCGCCGTACGGGCGCTCGGCGAGCACGCCGAGGTGCGGTGCGTGGCGCACGCGCAGGCCGACGAGCGGTTCGTCTTCGACCTGCGGCGCGAGCACGGCATCTCGCTGCCGGTCGTCCCGATGTACGACTACGACAATCGGCAGATCACCGACGCGTACGCCCGCACCCGGCTGGTCGTCGGCATGCGCGGGCACGCCGGGATGATCCCGTTCGGCTGCGGCACGCCGATCGTCAGCCTCGTCTCGCACCCGAAGATGGCGTACTTCCTGGCGGACATCGAGCGCCCGGAGTGGGGCGTCTCCGTCCACCACCCGCGCCTCGGCGCGGTCCTCGCGGAGAAGTCCCTCGCGATCCTCGCCGACCACGACGCGGCGGTGGCGGACGTCCACGAGCGCCAGCTCGCCCTGTGGGAGGTCACGCGGGCCAACGCGCAGGAGCTGCGCCACCTGACGGGGTGAACGCTGCCACGGCGGAGCCGCACACCCGGACGTATCGTGACAAACATGTCACTGCACAAGGGCTCGGGCTCCGAGCGCGCCGTCTCCGTCAACCCCTTCTTCCTCGGGGACGCCGACCCCGTCGGCAGCATGGCGGCGGCGCCGCCCAAGCACCGGCTCGCCGACAAGGCGATGTCGCCGCACGCCGCCTACCAGCTCGTGCACGACGAGCTGATGCTCGACGGCAACTCGCGGCTGAACCTCGCGACCTTCGTCACGACGTGGATGGAGCCGCAGGCCGACGTCCTGATGGCCGAATGCTTCGACAAGAACATGATCGACAAGGACGAGTACCCGCGGACCGCCGAGCTGGAGCGGCGCTGCGTGTCGATGCTCGCCGCGCTGTGGAACGCGCCCGACCCGAGTGCGGCCGTCGGGTGCTCGACGACCGGGTCGTCGGAGGCGTGCATGCTCGCCGGCATGGCGCTGAAGCGGCGGTGGACCAAGCGCGCCAAGGGCTATCCGGGGTCGGCGCGGCCGAATCTGGTGATGGGCGCGAACGTCCAGGTGTGCTGGGAGAAGTTCTGCAACTTCTGGGAGGTCGAGGCGCGCCTCGCTCCCATGAGCGGCGACCGGCTGCACCTGGACGCGGATTCCGCGCTCGCGCTGTGCGACGAGAACACGATCGGCGTCGTCGCCGTCCTGGGCTCGACGTTCGACGGGTCGTACGAGCCGGTCGCCGAGATCTGCGCGGCGCTGGACGCGTACGAGGAGCGCACCGGCGTGCACATCCCCGTGCACGTGGACGGCGCCTCGGGCGGTATGGTCGCGCCCTTCCTCGACGAGGACCTGGTGTGGGACTTCCGGCTGCCGCGGGTCGCCTCGATCAACACCTCGGGCCACAAGTACGGGCTGGTCTACCCGGGCGTGGGCTGGGCGCTGTGGCGGGACTCCGACGCGCTGCCGGAGGAGCTGGTCTTCCGCGTCAACTACCTGGGCGGCGACATGCCGACCTTCGCACTGAACTTCTCGCGGCCCGGCGCGCAGGTCGTCGCGCAGTACTACACCTTCCTGCGGCTCGGGCGGGAGGGCTACCGGGCGGTGCAGCAGACCAGCCGGGACGTCGCGGGCTCGCTGTCCGCGCGGATCGCCGAGCTGGAGGAATTCCGGCTGGTCACACGGGGCGACCAGCTGCCGGTCTTCGCGTTCACGACCGCGCCGGACGTCACGTCCTTCGACGTCTTCGACATCTCCCGGCGGCTGCGCCAGCACGGCTGGCTCGTCCCCGCGTACACCTTCCCCGCGGACCGGGAGGACCTGGCCGTGCTGCGGATCGTGTGCCGCAACGGCTTCTCCGAGGACCTGTCCGACCTGCTGATGGACGACCTGCGGCAGCTGATGCCGTCGCTGCACCAGCAGCCGCACCCGCTGCACGGCCCCAGTTCGGTGGCGACCTCCTTCCACCACTGAGGCCGCAAAGCCCGTCAGTCCCGGCGCACCGCGAGCATCGCGCGGTCGTCGGTGTCGTTGGGGCTGTGCGCGGTCCAGACCGCCAGGTCCGCGCGGAGGGCGTCGACGACGTCGTGCGGGGTGGGCAGGGGGCCGAGGTCCGGGAGGCGGGTGGCGGGGTCGTAGAAGGCGCCGTGCCGGTCGCGGGATTCGGTCACGCCGTCGGTGACCAGCAGGAGGGTCGCGCCGGGCGGGACGGCCAGCTCGTCCGGGGCCGAGCGGACGCCGTTCAGGCCGTGCATGCCGAAGGGCAGGTCGGGGGTGGTGGGCTCCAGCGTGCGGACCCCGCCGTCCGGGGCGATGAGGTACGGCGGCGGGTGGCCGCGGTTGACCAGGCGCAGGGTGTCGCAGTCGGGGGTGTATTCGGCGAGTACGCCGGTGGTGAAGCCCTCGAACCGGGTCTCGTCGCCGCCCTGCGCCTTGTGCCGGTCGAGCGCGCGGTCGAGGCGTCCGGCCAGCCGGAGCAGGTCCGGCTCGTCGTCGGCCGCCTCGCGGAAGGCCCCGAGCAGCACCGCCACCGCGCCGACCGCGCCCATGCCCTTGCCGCGCACGTCGCCGATGAGCAGCCGGATGCCGTACGGGGTCTCCTGGGCGGCGTAGATGTCGCCGCCGATCCGCGCCTCGTGGGCGGCCGCGTCGTAGCGGGCGGCGATGCCGAGCGGGCCGATGCGGGTCGGCGGGGCGGGCAGCAGGGCGCGCTGGGCGGCCTCGGAGACGCCGCGGACGGTGGCCAGCCGCCGCCCGTAGCGCTCCAGGGCGCGGTTGACGCCGACGGCGATGGCCGCGGACACCAGGACGGTGCTCATGTTCGCGATGCCGCGGTGGTTGCCGACCTGGCCCTCGCCGATCGTCAGCAGGATGATCGCGGCGAGGGCGAGCAGGCACGTCACGACGGTGGTGCGGAGCGCCTGGGTGGCCCCGGCGAGCACGCAGGCCGCGGCGAAGAACGGGTCACCGGTGTACTGCACGGGCGTGACTGCGTCGAAGACCACCCCGCCGACCAGCAGCGCTCCGGGAAGTCCGCGTACGACGGGGGCCGACCACGACGACGTCACGATGACCATTTTATGCGGATTTCCGCCCCGCCCGCCCGGACACATCCGTACGCCGTGCGGTCCCGCCGGGCGTACGGCACGGTGGAAAGGCACCGCGAACCCCAGCGAAGGGCAGTTCCGCCATGGCCGAGCACACGTACCGCGTCACGGAGATCGTCGGCACCTCGAAGGACGGTGTCGACGCCGCCGTGCGCAACGGCATCGCGCGCGCCGCGCAGACGCTGCGCGACCTCGACTGGTTCGAGATCACGCAGATCCGCGGGCACATCGAGAACGGCGAGATCGAGCACTACCAGGTGGGCCTGAAGGTCGGCTTCCGCCTGGAGGACGCGAGCTGACCCCACCCCGTTCGGCCCCCACCGAGGCCGCGGCGGCCGCGAAACGCCCGCATGGCGCAGCCCCGTACGGCCCAGCCTTCCTCGCATTGTCGGACTGGTCGTCAGATCATGATGTCATCAAGGCGGGTTTTGTACGGTTCTGGCCGGATGTCGCATGATCGCACGATCCCGCTGTCCGCCCACGGACCCGGGAGCCGCCATGAGCCAAGCCACCCCCGCACCGCAGCCGCCGCCCCCAGGCCATCCGGGGCGGCGGCGCGAGGAAGAACGCAACTCCTGGGCGGCCGCCGGTACGGTCTTCGCCGGCATCCTCCTGCTGGTCGGCGGCGTGCTGGCGATCCTGGAGGGCGTCGTCGGCATCGGGCACGACGCCGTCTACGTCGTCACGCGCGGCGATTACGTCTACAAGTTCAGCGTGCGCGCGTGGGGCTGGATCCACCTGATCCTGGGGATCGTCGCGGTGTTCGTCGCGCTGCTGATCCTGCGCGGCGCGACCTGGGCGAAATACCTCGGCATCGGGATCGCGGCGCTCAACATGATCGCGAACTTCATGTTCCTGCCCTACCAGCCCGTGTGGTCGATCATCATGATCGCGATCGACATCTTCGTGATCTGGTCGCTGGCCACCTACCGCTCCTCGCTGGGCTGGTCAGGGGACCAGCGGTGATCGGGCTGGCCGGGGTGACCGGCGTCAGCAGCCTGATCACCCAGAACCCCACCCTCGACCAGCTGCGCCGCTGCAACGTCGCCGTCGACCTCGGCGCCGCCCGCACCCGCGTCTACCTGCGCGGCAGCGGCCTGGTCGCCGACGAGCCGAGCGTCGCGGCGGTCGATGTGCGCACCGGGGCGCTCATCGCCGTCGGCGGCAACGCCGAGCGGATGGCCGGGCGGACGCCCGCCCACATCCGGGTCTCCCGGCCCGTCGCGGGCGGCGCGGTCGTCGATATCGCCATGGCCCAGCGCATGCTGCGGCACATCCTCGGCGACAAGCTCGGCCGCAGGAGGCTGCGCGCCCCGATGCTGCGGGCGGCGGTGTGCACCCCGCACGGCAGCGAGCCCATCGCCCGGCGGGCGGCCGTCGAGACGATGTACGGGCTCGGCGCGCGCCGGGTGGAGCTGGTCGACACGCTCATCGCCGCGGCGGTCGGCTGCGGGCTGCCCGTGGAGCACCCCGAGGCGACCATGATCGTGGTGTGCGGGGCGGGTACGACGCAGGTCGCGGTGCTGTCGCTGGGCTCGATCGTGGCGGCCGAGACCGTGCCGGTCGGCGGCGACGCGATCGACCGGGCGGTCATCCAGCACCTGCGCAACGCGCACGAGCTGATGCTGCCCAGCCAGTCCGTACGCCCCCTGCACATGATGCTGGGCGCCCCCGCGGAGGGCGGCTCCCTCACCACCGAGGTGCACGGGCGGGACGTGGTGAGCGGCATGGTCCGCACCGTCACGATCGAGACCGAGGGCGTACGGCACGCGATGCGCACCCCGCTCACCGCGGTGCTCGACGCGATCACCGGGGTGCTCCGGCACTGCCCGCCCGACCTGGTCGCCGACCTCGGCGACCGCGGCATCATGCTCGCGGGCGGCAGCGCGCTGATGCCCGGCCTCGACCTGATGCTGCGCCAGGCCACCGGCATGCCCGTGCTGGTCGCCGACTCCCCCGCGACGGTCGCGGTGCAGGGCCTGGGCGCGATGATCGAGGGCCGCGTCCGCCCCCTGCACCTGGACCCGCTCACGGTCTGAGCCCTTGCCTGCGCGGCGGCGGCCACTGCGATCGGCGGTGGCCGCCGCGGGCACGTACGGGCACCCGGGCGGTCCGGCCCGGTGGGTACTGCGGCTGCGGTAGCCGCCGCCCGCGGCTACCGCCGTCGCGGTAGCCGCAGGTGCCCGTAGCCGCACGACGACGGGGCGGGGGGTCGCGGACGACGCTGGTGGGGCAATCACGAGCGGATCTGGAGTGCCCTCCATGGCGACGTTTCTGTACAGACTGGGCCGGCTGGCCTTCCGGCGGCGGGGCCGGGCCGTTCTCCTGTGGGCGGCGGCCCTGGTCGCCCTCGCGGTGGGCGGGCTGAGCGCCCCCGGAACCTCCGACGGCGACCTCTCGATGCCGGGCATCGAATCGCAGCACGCGTACGACCTCGTCCAGCAGCGCTTCCCGGGCGCGGCGGCCGACGGCGCCACCGCGCAGGTCGTCTTCGTCGCGCCCGGCGGCGAGAAGGTGACCGCGGCCGGCCACCGGGCGGCGGTCGAGCACGCGGTGGCCGCGCTCGGCGGCGGCCCGCAGGTGGCCGGGGTCGCCGACCCGTTCACCTCGGGCGCGGTCAGCGAGGACGGCTCGACGGCGTACGCGACCGTCGACTACACGGTGGCCGCGGGCGACCTGACCGACGCGAGCCGCGGCGCGCTGGAGACCGCCGCGGACCAGGCGCGTACGGAGGGCCTGACCGTCGAGACGGGCGGCTCCGCGCTGGACACCGACGAGGGGCCCGGCGGGGTCTCCGAGCTGATCGGCATCGCGGTCGCGGCCGTCGTCCTGCTGGTGACCTTCGGGTCGCTGACGGCGGCGGGCATGCCGCTGCTGACCGCGATCGTCGGCGCCGCGGTGAGCCTGTTCGGCATCCTGCTGCTGGGCCACCCGCTGAACCTGACCTCCGACACGCTCACGCTGGGCATGATGCTGGGCCTGGCGGTCGGCATCGACTACGCGCTGTTCGTGATCTCCCGCTACCGCGAGGAGCGCGGCCGCGGCCACTCCCCGCAGGAGGCCGCCGGGCGGGCGGTGGGGACGGCCGGGTCCGCGGTGGTCTTCGCGGGGCTGACGGTGGTGATCGCGCTGGCCGGGCTGTCGGTCGTCGGGATCCCGGTGCTGACGAAGATGGGCCTGGCCGCGGCGGGGGCGGTCGGCGTCGCGGTGCTGGTCGCGCTGACGCTCGTGCCCGCGCTGCTCGCCTTCCGGCCCGACGCGGTGCTGGGGCGCCGGGCGCGCAAGGCGCGGGCACCGCGGGTACGCGAGAACCTCGGGTCGCGCTGGGCGCGGTTCGTGCTGCGGCGGCCGGTCGCGGTGCTGGTGTTCGGCGTCCTGGGGCTCGGCGCGCTGGCCGTACCGGTGGCGTCGCTGCACCTGGGCTCGCCCGGCGACGAGGCGCTGTCGACGTCCACCACCCAGCGCCGGGCGTACGACGACCTCGCGCGCGGCTTCGGCCCCGGCTTCAACGGGCCGCTGACGATCGTGGTGGACGCGAAGGGCGCGCCCGACCCGCGGGCCGCCGTGCACACGATCGGCGAGCGGATCGGGCACGAGCGCGGGATCGTGTCGGTGTCGCCGCCGACCTTCGACAAGGCGGGCGAGACCGCGGTGTTCTCGGCCACCCCCGCCACCAGCCCCACCGACACGAGGACGAAGGAGCTGGTGCGGACCGTACGCGGCGAGCGTCCCGCGATCGAGTCCGGGACGTCCGCGACCTTCCAGGTCACCGGCACCACCGCGCTGAACATCGACATCGCGGGCAAGGTGCAGGGCGCGCTCGTGCCGTACCTGGCCACGGTGGTGGGACTCGCGGTCGTGCTGCTGCTGGTGGTCTTCCGTTCGGTGCTCGTCCCGCTCAAGGCCGCGCTCGGTTTCGTGCTGTCGGTGCTGGCGGCGCTCGGCCTGGTCGTCCTGGTCTTCCAGCAGGGGCACGGCGCCGGGCTGCTCGGGGTGCAGCAGACCGGGCCGGTCATGAGCCTGATGCCGATCTTCATGGTGGGCATCGTCTTCGGCCTGGCCATGGACTACGAGGTCTTCCTGCTCTCCCGGGTGCGGGAGGCGTACGCCCACGGCGAGGACGCCCGGCACGCGGTCGTCTCCGGCTTCCGGCACAGCGCGCGGGTCGTGGTGGCGGCCGCCCTCATCATGATCGCGGTCTTCTCCGGCTTCGTGGAGGAGCAGGGCTCGATGATCAAGATGGTCGGGTTCGGCCTGGCGGCGGCGGTGCTGCTGGACGCCTTCGTCGTCCGGATGGCGCTCGTCCCCGCGGTGCTCGCGCTGCTCGGCGACCGGGCGTGGTGGCTGCCGCGGTGGCTGGACCGGCTGCTGCCGCACGTCGACATCGAGGGCGGGTCGCTGACCCGCCGCTCCGGTGCGGAGGAGGGTCGCGACCCGGGCCCGCGCGCGGACGCGCCGGAGCGGGCGGGGGTGTGAGAGCGGGTACGGCCGGGGCGGCAGCCCCGGCCGGGGCGCGGCGCGGGTGCGATCGGGGACGATGGAGGCACCACCTCTCCCGGAGAGCGACGATGACCAGCCACCTGGAACGCTTCACCGAGCAGCACGCGCGGACCGCGGAAGTGGTGCTCGCGGTGGCGCTGTCGGCGTGCACGGTGCTCGGCGGGGCGGTCAGCACGTCCGAGTCCTCGCCGCCGCGCACCCAGGTCACGCCCGGGATCCTGGCGCTGGTCTGCCTCGCCGCGCTGCTGCGCGTCCGCAGCCACCCGCGGGTCGCGCTCGCGGTCACCACGCCCGCCGCGGCCGTGCTGACCGCGGTCGGCTACCTGCCGAGCCCGCTGCTGCTGGCCCCCGTCATGGCCGCCCTGTACTGGCTGGCCGTGCGCGGGGACCCGCGGGCCACCGCGCTCGGATACGCCACCGCGGCCGTCCTCGTCGCCACCTCGCTGTACGGCGCGCCGCTCGGCGACGACTTCATGCTGCGGACGGTCGGCACCGTCCTGTGGCTGCTGCTGCCCATGTCCCTGGGGGTGACGAGCCGCTTCCGCCGTGCCTATCTGGCCTCCGCGCAGGCCCGCGCCGCGCACGCCGAGCGCACCCGCGAGGAGGAGGCCCGGCTGCGGGTCGCGGAGGAGCGCATGCGGATCGCCCGCGAGCTGCACGACGCGGTCGCCCACCACATGGCCGTGGCGAACGCCCAGGCGGGCACCGCCGCCCACCTCGCCGCGACCCGGCCGGAGCAGGCCCGGGAGATCCTCACCGCGCTCGTCGGCACGACCTCCTCCGCGCTGCTGGAGCTGCGGGCCACGGTGGGCGTGCTGCGCCAGGCGGGCGACCCGGACACCGGTTCGCTGGAGCCCGCCCCGGGGCTGGAGCGGCTGCCGGACCTGGTGGCCGCGTGCCGCTCCGCGGGCCTCGCCGTCACCGTGGACACCGGCGGCAGGGCCCGGCCGCTGACGCCGGGCGTCGACCTGACGGCGTACCGGATCGTGCAGGAAGCCCTCACCAACGCCACGAAGCACGCCCCGGGGCGTGCCGCGCACGTCGGACTCGACTACGGCGAGGCGCGGTTGCGCATCACGGTGACCGACGACGGGCCGCCGCTGCCGCCCGTGGTGCCCGGCGGCGGCTACGGCCTGATGGGCATGCGGGAACGCGCCCACTCCGTCGGCGGCGACCTGCACGCGGGCCCGCGCCCGGAGGGCGGCTTCGCCGTGACCGCGACCCTGCCCATCCAGCCGCCGCCTCCCGCGGGGCCCGCCGCCGAACCGACCGAGGAAGCCCCGTGACCATCCGCGTCCTGCTCGCCGACGACCAGGCCCTGCTGCGCGGCACCTTCCGGATGCTGATCGACTCCTGCACGGACATGTCGGTCGTCGGCGAGGCCGCGACCGGGCGGGAGGCGGTCGACACCGCCCGCGCCGAGCGGCCCGACGTCGTGGTCATGGACATCCGCATGCCCGGCACGGACGGGCTCGCGGCGACGGCCGAGATCTGCGCGGATCCGGACCTGAGCGGCACACGGGTGCTGATCCTGACGATGTTCGAGACCGAGGAGTACGTCGCGCAGGCCCTGCGGGTGGGCGCGAGCGGCTTCCTCGGCAAGTACGTCACGACCGACACGCTGCTCGCCGGGATCCGTACCGTCGCCGCGGGCGAGGCGCTGCTGTCGCCGGGCGCGACCCAGGCGCTCATCACCCGCTTCCTCACGACCCCCAGCACCCCGCCCCTCGCCCCCGCCGAGCGCCTCGCCGACCTCACCCCGCGCGAGCAGGAGGTCACCGCGCTGGCCGCGCACGGCAGGTCCAACGACGAGATCGCCGCGCAGCTCGTCCTGAGCGTCCTGACGGTGCGCACGCACGTCCAGCGCGCGATGACGAAGCTCGGCGCGCGCGACCGCGCCCAACTCGTCGTGATCGCCTACCAAACCGGCCTGGTCCGCCCCGAACCACCCCGCGGCTGAGGCCCCGGATCCGTCGCGTCAGTTCTCGTAGTGGTAGCGGCACTGCGCGATCAGGACGGAGTCGTCCGTGACCTTGTAGATCAAGCGGTGCTCGTCGGTGATGCGGCGGGACCAGTAGCCCTGGAAGCCGTGCTTGAGGGGTTCGGGCTTGCCGATGCCCTCGTTGCCGTTGCGGGCGATGTCGGCGACGAGGGTATTGATGCGCTTGAGGACGCGGCGGTCCTGCTGCTGCCACCACAGGTAGTCCTCCCAGGCACGGGAGGCGAAGACGATCTTCACTCGGGCTCGACCAGCTCCCGCACCGAACCGCCGCCGTTCTCCAGCTCGTCGATGGACGCCAGCAGGCGGCGGGCGTTGGCGGGGCTGCGCAGCAGGTACGCGGTCTCCTTCAGGGACTCGTAGTCCGCGAGGGAGACGATGACGACGGCCTCGTGGCCGCTGCGGGTGATCACGACCTCTTCGCGGTCGTCGGTCACCGAGTTCAGGACCTCCGCGTACCTCGCCCGCGACTCCGAATACGACATGGTCTTCACCGGGCACCTCCTCACGTACAGGAAATTGTACGCCCGCCGCGTCGAGCGGGACAACGGACCGGCGTACAGCCGAGGCGTCGCGCCCCATTCACCGGTTGGCCGGGAGACGGCTTGTTCGGGTTGACATGCAACGGTCATGATGGCCTCGTGGATCTATTCGCGTAGATCGGCACGCGCGAAGCGATCGGCTCCGTCCTGAACCACCCTCGACCGCGGCCGCCCGGAGCGGCGGGCGCGGGAACGTCTCCAGGAGGAACCTCCGTGCACCTCACCGTCTACAAGCGCGCCGCGCTCGGGCTCGCCCTCGGCGCGGGCTGCGCGCTCGCGTTGCAGGGGCTCGGCCTGCCCGCCGCGTACGCCGACGCGCCCGCCGCCGCGCGGCAGGGCTCGCAGGTCGGGGCCGCCGAGGACACCGTGGCCCGGTCGCTCGCGGCCTCGCTTGGCTCGGCGGACTGGCGGGCGCAGGTGCGGGGCGCCGCGCTCGGCTCCGCGCCGGTCGGCCTCGCCTCGCTCACCGCCGGGCGGGGCGCGCCCGCCGCGCTCGCGGGGGCCGTCACCGCCGCCGAGCAGCGCATCGCCGCCGCCAAGGGGCTGGGCGCGGACGCGGGGCCGCTGCTGCGGCTGCGGCTGGGCGCCGACTCGATGCGGGCCGCGCTCACCCCGGAAGCCGTGCCGCTCGTGGCGGTGGCCGCCGACGACGACCACGCGACGGCCGTCACCGCGTACGACAGCGCGGGCCGCGCCCACACCCTCAGCGCCACGCGGACCCCGCGCGAGGCCGTCTACGTCGTCGACCTCGACGTGGACCGCGCGACCGCCGCCGGTCTGGCCCAGGTCGACAAGGCCCTGGGCAAGGCGGGCCTGCGCTCGGCCGCCGCTCCCGCCGCCGCAGCCGCCCCCGCGGCCACGGGCGGCTACTGGACGACGAAGGTCGACTCCGTCCACCTCAACGACGACGAGGAGCCCTGGCCCCTCGGCGACGCCGAGATCTACTCGATCGTCACCGGCTTCGGCCTCGACGGGAAGGTGCGCGTCGACACCGTCGACATGCCCTACCTCGACGACGACGGCACCACGTACTACCCCAACCAGATCCTGGTGAGCTGGAACAACTACAAGTACAACCTGGCCGACGTCGTCATGATGGAGGCCGACAGCGACACCAACTACGCCGCGCTCGCCAAGGCGCTGGCCGACGCGCTGCTCACGATCACCGACCAGGGCGCGTACATCCCGCTCGTCGACGCGATCCTCGACGCCCTGCCCGCGTCCTGGTACACCAACGACGACGACTACGTGGACTCCTGGTACACCCTCGGCACGAACTCGTCGGGCCTGCTGAACGGCGCCCGCGGCAACGGGCGGATGACCGTCGAGCCGTACTGGGTCGCGCAGTTGTAGCACTCCACCGCGAAGAGGGCGGGCCCGCGATGCGCCACGCGGGCCCGCCCCGTCGAGGGGCCGGTGCTCAGGCCGCGGGCGCCGCGGCGGCGCGGAAGGGGCCCGGGTCGCCGACCGGCGGGGCGCTCGCCTCGGTGACGCCCTGGGCGGCGAGGGTGTCCAGGACGGACGCGAGCAGCGCGGTGTCGCAGTAGATGTGCAGCTCGGTGATCTTGCCCCAGGCGATACGGATGACGTGCACGCCCTGGTTGGAGTAGTGGTTGCCCTCGCGGTCGGTGAGGTGGTCGACCCACTCGACGAAGGCCACCGTGTCCCAGGGCCAGCCCTTCGCCGAGACCTTCGTGAGCTCGAACCGCAGGTCGGGCAGCAGCGCGGCGAGCCGGTCGTACCACTGCTGGATGCGCTCGTTGTCGCGCCGCCCGCCGCCGAGGGCGTGCGCGCCGGAAAACCAGTGCTCGGCGGCGGGCGTGAACTGGCGCACGATCGCCGGGTAGTTGCCGCGGTTGACCTCGGCGAAGGACTTGCGCAGATTGCGTCGGACGATGGCGTGGTACACGGTCACCTCTGCTGGTCGGTCGGAAGGTCGGTCGGCTGACTGGCTGGCTGGTGCACGGGCGGGTGGTGCGGCGCCGCCGCCCCGCTCGGCGGGGGCCCGGCGGCAGACGCTTGCGCTCCGCACCACCATGGTGACGCTTCGTCAGCCCGTGCGGGCGTATTCGGACCGCGCCGATTCGGCCGCGATTCCGCCCTCGCTCAGCCCGAAGCGCTCGTACAGCCAGCGCAGCGGCGCCGGGGCCCACCAGTTCCACCGGCCCAGCAGGGCCATCAGCGACGGGACGAGCAGGGCGCGTACGACCGTGGCGTCCAGCAGCACGCCCAGCGCCGTACCGAGGCCCAGCTCCTTGATGAAGACGATCCGCGACGTCGCGAGCGCCCCGAGCGCGACGCAGAACAGCAGCGCCGCCGCCGTCACCACCCGCCCGGTGCGGCCGAGGCCGAGCGCGACGGCCTCCTGCTCGCCCGCGCCCGCGTCCCGCGCCTCCTTGATGCGGGCGAGCAGGAAGACGCCGTAGTCCGTGGACAGGCCGAAGACCATCGCGAAGAGCAGTACGGGCTGCGTCGCGTCCAGCGCGCCCTGCCCGGTCGTGCCGAACAGGCCTGCCCCGTGGCCGTGCTGGAAGACCGCGGTGAGGACGCCGAAGGTCGCGCCGAGCGTCAGCAGGTTCATCAGCACCGCCTTGAGCGGCAGGACGACCGAGCCCGTCATCAGCAGCAGCACGAGCATGCTGGTGAGGAAGACGATCGCGGCCGCGACGGGCAGCCGGGCGACCAGGCTGCTGCGCAGGTCGACGAAGGTCGCGCTCTGCCCGCCGACCACCATGTCACCCGGCGCGGGCAACGCCCTTACGTCCTGCACCAGTTGACGGGAGGCCCCGCTCAGACCCGGCGCGCGCGGGGTGGCCTGGATCAGCCAGGTGCCGCCGTCCAGCCGGACAGGGGCGGAGACGGCCGCGGCGCCCGGCAGTGCGGCCACCCGGTCGCGCAGCGCGGCGAGTTGGGGCCCGGCGGCGGGGCCCGCGCTGACGACGACCGTCACGGCCTCCAGCGGGTCGGCGGGGAAGCGGGCCCGCAGCGTGTCGTCCACGGCCCGGCTGCTCGCGGTCGACGGCAGCGAGCCCGGCCCGACCGTCGTGAAGGCCACGCGGGCGAAGGGCAGCGCGAGCAGGACCAGGAACGCGCTCGCCCCGACCGCGACCAGCACCGCGTGCCGCATCACCGCGCGGGCCAGCGCGAACCACCCGCCCTCGGTGCTCTCCGGCTTCTCCAGCGCCCGGTGCCAGCGCGCGGGGGCGAGGAAGTCCAGGTGCCGCCCCAGTACGCGCAGCAGCGCGGGCAGCACGAGCAGCGCCACCAGCAGCGCCGACAGCGCGACGAGCAGCCCGCCGACCGCCATCGAGTACAGGAAGCGCTGCCGGAAGACGAACAGCGCCGCCATCGCCGCGCTCACCGTGAGCGAGCTGAAGAGGATCGTGCGCCCCGCGGTGCGCAGCGTCACCGCGATCGCGCGCGGCACGTCCGGGTCGACGGTCAGCTCGGTGCGGAAGCGCGACACGATGAGCAGGCTGTAGTCGATGGCGAGGCCCAGGCCGAGGGCCGTGACGAGGTTGAGGGAGAAGATCGACAGCGGGGTGAAGCTGTCCACGATCCGCATCCCGAGCAGCGTCAGCACGACGTTCAGCCCGCCGATGAGCAGCGGGAGGGCGGACGCGACGAGGCTGCGGAAGATCCACAGCGACAGCACGAACAGCACGGGGAAGGCCGCGAGTTCGGCGATCTCCAGGTCGTGCTGGACGGTCTTCACCACCTGGTTGCCGACGACCTCGCTGCCGCCGAACTTCACGTACGGGTCGTCGGCGGTCGCGTGCAACAGGCGCTTGACGGACGCCTGGTAGTGGTCCGACGCGCCCGGGCGGGCGCTGAACTCGCCGACGACGAGGGTCTGCCGGCCGTCCTTCGAGAGCAGGGCGCGGTCGTGCGTGCGGTCGTAGGAGCGGACGACGGCGAAGGTCCTGTCCGCGTCCATGAGCGCGGCGACCTTCGCGGCCGCCTGCCGGGTGCGGGGGTCGGTGGCGGGGGCGCCGGTGTCGACGAGGGCGATCACGCCGCCGTCGCTGTGGATGCCGGTCGCCTTCTCGATCCGGTCGTCCGCGCGGACGCTGCCGGAGCCGGGCGTGACGAAGTCGGGGTTCCCGCCGGTCAGCCGGGAGGCGACGGGGGCGCCGAGCGCGGCGGCGAGGACCGCGGCCGCGAGGGCGGCGAGCAGCATGACGCGGGCGTGCCGGGTGGCCAGCCGCGTGAGCAGGTTCATCACGCGGCGCGCTCCTGGATCTCCGGCTGCTGCGGGACGCCTCCCGCGGACGGCGGCGTCGGGGGGTCGACGTCGAAGCGGCGGACGAGTCTGCGCAGCAGCGCGCGGTAGGAGAAGTGGTCGACCTGGAGCCAGTGCCGCTCGGAGTCGTAGTAGCTGATGCCGCCGCTGAGCCGGGAGGTCGTGACGGGCTCGGCCTTCGCCTTGCGGAACCACACCGCCTTGCGCGGGTCGGTCCGCAGCAGGTGCAGGTAGCGGGCCATGATCTGCGCCTGGTAGTCCATGATCGGCCAATTGCCTGTGGACGTCTGGAAGTAGCCGATGACGAAGAGGTTGTCGTACGCCGGGTGGAAGGCGCTCAGGTGCAACTGGGGTGTGCGGCCGGTCCAGTTGAGGTGTTTGCGGTCGATGAACGGGAATTCCGTCATGCGGTAGCCGGTCGCGTTGACGATGACGTCGATCCGCTCCTCCCGGCCGTCCGTGAACAGCACGCGGTCGCCGCGCAGTTCCGCGACGTCGGGGCGGGCCGCCACGTCGCCGTGGCCGAGGGCGTAGAGCAGCGTGGAGTTGATCACGAAGTGCTCTTCGAGCAGCCGGTGCGCGGGCTTCGGCAGCCCGTACGCGGCCGGGTCGCCCGCGCTGTTCAGGCGCAGGAACAGGCCGCCGAAGGCCCGGACCACGGGGCGGGGCATGCGCCACCGCAGGACGTTCTCGTAGAGGACGTCGGTGGGCCGGCCGAACAGGTACTTCGGCCAGTAGTAGCAGCCGCGGCGGATGCTGAGGAAGGTCGCGGCGGCGTTCTGGGCCGACTCCACCGCGATGTCGCAGCCCGAGGTGCCGCCGCCGACGACCAGCACGCGCTTGCCGCGCAGGGGGGCCGGGTCGCGGTATTCGCCGGAGTGCAGCACCGTGCCGTCGAAGTGGCCCGCGTAATCCGGTGAGCGGGGCGCCCAGTTGTGGCCGTGGGCGATCACGACCCCGGCGTAGCGGCGTACTTCACCGCCGTCGAGCGTGACGTACCAGTGCGGCGATCCGTCGCGGCGGTCGATCCACTCCACCGTGCGGTGGAATTCGACGTGCTCGCGGACACCGAAGTGCGCCGCGTACGCCCGGAGGTAGGCGTGCGCGTGGGTGCGGCCGAGGTAGGTCGGGTAGTCCGCGGGGATCGGGAAGTCGTCGTACTGGATGTACGGCTTCGACGTGATGAGGTGGATCGAGTCGTAGGCGGCGCTGTGGGGGTTGCCGCCGTTCCAGTTGCCGCCGACGTCGTCGGCGCGCTCGATCACGTCGACGGCGAAGCCGAAGCTGGTCAGGTTCTTCGCGGCGGCCAGGCCGCCCGCCCCTGCGCCCACGACGCAGTAGGCGTCCGACCGGTCGACGGTGCTCACGGGGTACTCCTGGGGGTGGATGGGTTCGGGGGCGTTACGACAGGCGCAGGCCTGTGAGGCGCAGGGCGGCGTCCGGCGCGTCCGGCGGGGTCGCCGTCCAGTCGGCGGCGTCCGCGGTGCCGGTCAGGCGGAGGGGGGTCGCGGTGGCCTGCGGGGTGACGGCCAGACGGGCGATCGTGAGGTGGGTCACGGGCGCGCCCCGAGCCGCCCAGGCCTCGCGCAGGACGTTCTCCAGCGCGCCGAGCGGAAGCGCCGGGGCGGGCGCGGGCGAGGTCAGCAGCCAGTCCGCCGGGCGGGGCGGCGCCGCGGTGGCGTGCCGGGTGCCGTCCGGGGCGTACCGCCACCGCGCGAGGGGGACGACATGGCCGGTCCAGCTCAGGGCGGCCACCGCCGGGGGCGTCTCCTCGGCCCCCTCCCTCCGCTCGGTGGGCAGCGGGCTGGGGGGCTCGGCGGCCGCGTAGACCAGTTCGGCCGACGCCAGGGGCGTGCGGTCCGCGGTCAGCGTCACCGTGACGCGCCATGTGCCGTCCGGGGACCACGCTCCCGTCGCCGTACGCGTCAGGCGCGTCTCCGGGTGCGGGAGGCGGAGGGCGGACAGGGTGATGGCGGTGTCCCGCACGTGGTGCAGGGGGATTTCCGCGGACCCCTCGGGCTGGACCCAGGCGCCTGCCGCGTGCAGGAGTTCGAGGGTCAGGGAGACCGGGAGGGCGGGGGTGTCGTCGATGCGGAAGTCGTCGCAGACGGGCAACTCCGCGGGCCGCAGGGTGTGGTGGGTGGTGAGGGAGGCGTGGGGGCGGAAGCGGACGGGCTCGCCGAGGAAGTAGCGGTTGGTGGCGAGGCGTTCGATACCGGGCAGGCCGGAATCCTGCTGGTAGCCGCGCAGGACGGAGGGCAGCATCGCCGGGCCCACGTCACCGATGAAGGTGACTTCTCCGGTGGAGCGGGACAGGAGTTCGCGCTTCCAGTGGTGCAGGGCCTCGTCGACGTCCACCGCGGACATGTAGCGCAGCGTCGCCTCGTAGTTGGTGATCATGCCGAGGCGTTCCCAGGTCGGCCAGCAGACCGTGCCGACCGGCAGGCCCGTGGTGCGGGCCGCCCACAGACCGAGGCGGCTGAGGGCCTCGTTGGCGGCGCCGTAGTCGAGCTGCCCGACCATGCCGCCCCAACGGCCGGTCAGCGAACCGACGTTGCAGAAGAAGGCGGGCGAGCCCGCGGGGAGGGCGTGCAGGAGGTTGAGGAAGCCGCGGATCTTGACGGCCACCACGGCGGCGACCGTCTCCGGTGTCTTGTGCGGGAGCCGGGCCGGGACGTCCAGGCCCGCGTTGTGGACGACGCCCGCGAGGCGGTCGCCCGCGCGGGCGAGGAGCTGGCGCGTCTGGTCGGGGTCGGTGATGTCGCAGGGGGCGTACTCGATGGGCAGGCCGTCGGCGCGGGCCGTGGCGAGGTTGCTCCACAGCTCGCGGGCGTCGGCGAGCGTGGCGAGGGCGGCGCGGGTGGCGGGCAGCGTGCGGTCGGTCGCCGCCTGGCGGAGCCGGTTGTCGCGGTAGCTGCGGAAGTCCGCCGCGGAGAGGGCGACTTCGGGTGTCCGCCGCTCGTCGGGAAGGGCGCCGCGGCCGCTGACGATCACCCGGACGCCGAAGTCCGCGGCGAGCGCGCGGGCGAGCGCGAAGCCGATGCCGCGGCCGCCGCCGGACATCACGACCGTGTCGCCGGGCACGAGGGACGTACGGGGCGGGCCGGGCTGTGCCGGGCGGGCTCGCAGGGTCCAGCGGCGGCCGCGGTGGTGGCCGATCTCGAACGGGCCCCAGCGGTAGAGCTCCCGGCACACCGACTCGGCGGTGGCCGCGGTGTTCTCGGGGCCCAGGTCGAGGATGCGGATGTTGCAGTTGGGGATCTCGCGGGGCAGCCCCTTGGCCAGGCCCGCCCACAGGCCGCCCAACGGCTGTACGAGGGCGGCCGGTTCGGTGGCACCGAAGCCCATGAGGCCGCCCATGCGGGTGACCGGGAGGTAGAAGAGGCGGGTCGCGTCCGTCTCCGCCACCCAGTCGGCGTGCACCGCCTGGAGCAGCCGGAAGGTCTGGCGGAGGGCGGGCTCCCAGGAGGCGGGGGCGGTGGGCGTGAAGGGCCCGGGCACGCCGAGGTCGATGATCCCGTCGAGGCGGCCGCCCGCCGCCGCGAGGAAGGCGGGCACCCCGTCGTCGTCCGCCGGGTCGCCCGCGCGGGGCGGGGCGAGGCGGTGGACGTGGGCGCCCGCCGCGCTCAGCCGGGTGCCGATCGCGTACGCCTGCGTCTCCCGGCCGCCGACCACCGCGACCGAGCGGTCACGGAGGGCGGGATCCGGGGCGGCGGGCAGAGGCGCGGTCTCGACCGGCTCCCAGACGTAGCGGCCCACCGGGCGCACGGAGCCGTCCGGCGGGTAGTCGACGGCGGGCGGGGGCGGCGGCGTGGCGGCGAGGAGGGTCATCGGGTCCTCGGGGTGAGCGCGAGGCGGATGCCCTCCATCGGGCGGAAGGACACGGTCGTGGCGAGGGTCAGCGGGTGGTCGGGGACGAGGTGGAGGCGGAAGCGCTGGGCGACCATCGCGAGGGTCAGGTGCATCTGGACGACGGCCATCTGGTTGCCGATGCACTTGCGCTGGCCGCCGCCGAACGGGAAGTAGGCGTAACGGGGTTGGGCCGCGCGGTTCGCGTCCGAGAAGCGCTCGGGGTCGAAGCGGTCGGGCTCCACCCAGAAGTCGGGGTGGCGGTGGGTGACGTAGGGGACCATGAAGACGCTGCCGCCCTTGGGGATGCGCCAGCCGCCGACCTCGTCCTCGGCCGCCGCGTCGCGCGGGTAGAGCCAGATGGGCGGGTGCAGCCGCAGCGTCTCGTCGGCGACCATGCGGGTGTACGGGAGCTTCGGCAGGTCCTCGATCCCGGGGGCGCGGCCGTTCAGGACGCGTTCGGCCTCGTCGTGCAGCCGCTCCTGCGCCTCGGGGTCGCGGGCGAGTTCGTAGAGGGCCCAGGCCAGGCCCGTACCGGTGGTCTCGTGGCCCGCCATGAAGACGGTCATGATCTCGTCCCTGACCTGCTGCCGCGTCCACTCGCCGCCGCTCTCGTCCCGCGCGTCCAGGAGCAGGCTGACGAGGTCCGTCAACTGCCCGTGCTCGCCCGCCCGGTGGGCGGCCACGATGCGGTCGACGATCTCGTACATCACCCGGCGGGCCCTGCGGATACGGAGGTTGTACGGGATCGGGACGAGGCTCGGGGTGAGCTGGCCCAGCGTGCCGCGGAAGACCATCGCCTCGATGACGGTGACCATCGCGGGGCCGACCCGGTCGCTCTCGGGGTGCAGGTCGGTGTCGAACATCGCCTTGCCGAGGGCCCCGAGGGTCAGGTCCATCATCTCCGGGACGACGTCGATGCTGTCGCCGGAGGCCGCCGCGGACTCCCAGCGGTCCAGGACGGTGGTGGTCGAGTCGGTCATGGTCGTGGCCATGCCGTCGACGGCCGTCTTGTGGAAGAGCGGGTTGACGACCCTGCGGTGCTGCTTCCACTCGACGCCGTCGAGGGTGAGCAGGCCCATGCCCATGAAGATCTTGAAGTAGTCGTAGCCCTTGCCGCGCACGTAGTTGGCGTTGTTGTCCTGGAGGACGTAGCGGATGTTGTCGGGGTGGAGGTTGAGGTGGACGGTGAAGAAGCCGAGCGGGACGCGGACCATGTCCCCGTAGTGGCGGGCGAGTTGGCGGAAGAGGGCGGGGGCGTTGCGCTGGAAGCCGCGGATGCTGCGCCGCAGGGCGCGCGGCCCGGTCGGGCCGGGGGCGCGCAGGCCCGCGGGGCGCGGGGCCGCAGGGCGCGGGGCCCGGGGGGCGGGCCTGCGGGGGCGTGATTCCGCGGCGGGGGCGGGGGTGGGGGTGGCAGAGGTGGGGTCGGGTGCGGCAGGGGCGGCGGGTGCGGGCTCGGCGGTGCGCGGGGCGGGGACGTCGGCGGGGGCGGGGGCGGGGGTCGGGGGCACCGGCGTCGGCTCGGGCGCCGCGCCGGTGTCAGCTTTTCCCATCGCTGCCACCTCCTTCTCCGGGTGGTCCGGGTGGCTGGACGGGCCCGACGGGCCGGATGCGTCGGACGGGCCGGGGGGCGGCGGGGGCGGAGGTGCCTGCGCCGCCGCCTCCGCCGGGGTCAGGAAGCGGCCGGTGGCACGGCTGAGGTAGCCCATGACCGTCCACTCCAGGTCCTTCATCTGGAGCAGGATCCGGCCGTCCGGGCGTACGGCCACGAAACGGTTGCCCGCCCCGGGCGTGCGGCCGTCCGCCGCCGCCCCGGGCAGCACCGCGTAGAGGTCCACGTGGCCGTGGCGGGCGGCGACCGCGGGGTCGCCGCCGTGCTCGTAGACGTCGATCCGGCCGATGCCGAGCGGGGCGGCGAGCGGGATCAGGTCGCCCTCGACGAGGGCCAGGACGCCCGTGCGGGCGAGCCCGTCGAGGAGCACCACGGGCATCCCGAAGCGGCTGAAGACCGGGTGGTCGGGCGGCAGTTGCAGGGTGTAGGTGGAGCGCTTGCCGCCGGGGTGCAGGCGGGTGCGGGAGGTCGAGACGAAGAGGTCGGTGAGCAGCACCGGGGAGCCGGGGCTGTGGTACGGGTCGGGTACGGGCGTCTCGTCGGCGTCGTGCCAGGGCGCCCAGCGGGGGGCGGCGGGCAGCCGGGCCGCCATGAGGACGCGGACCTCGAAGTGCAGCCGGTCCTTGACCAGGACCGTGCCGCCCGGGGAGACGACGTCGCCGGTGATGCGGACGCGGACCACCGACTGGCCGATGTCCGGGCGGCGTTCGACGACGTCGGCCCGGATGCGCTTGGGCGGCGCGGCTCCGCCGGACTCCCGGACCTTGAGGAAGTGGTGGAAGCGGACGTCCTCGAAGGCGTAGACCTGAAGGCCGGGGACGAGGCGGGAGGCCGCCTCGTACGCGATCTCGGTCACGAACGTGCCGGGCAGGGTGGGGACGCCCGCGACCCGGTGGCCGCGCAGGTAGGCGTCGGTGGTGAGGTCGAAGACCCGTTCGAAGGTGACGGAGTCCGCGCCCTCCCTGGCCACTTCGCGGCCGAGGTAGAAGTCGGGCGTACGGGCCCGGTCCGGTGCCGGGCCCGCCGGGCGCGGGGTGCGGGTGGCGGCGGCGAGCTGCGGGACACGGTCGCCCGCGGCGCGCGGGGCGGGCAGCGTCACCCGGGCGAGCCCGGGCGGTGCGTCCTGCGGAACGAGGAAGCCGGGCAACAGGCGTTCCACCGCCCCGCGTTCGGCGTCTCCGAGGTGGATCGCGTACGGCGCGGGCGCGGCGAGGTGCAGCTCGCGGACGAAGTGGTGCACGCCCTCCGGGGTGCTCATCGCCGAATACAGGCCGCTCTTCTCGAAGTAGGCCTTGGTCAGTTCGGCCGCGCCCAGGCCGACATCGCCCCACAGCGTCCACCCGAGGGTGAACTCCCGTTCTCTGTGGGCCTGGTGGGCGTGGGTCGCGGCGGTGCCGAGCAGGTCGTTGGCGGAGGCGTAGTCGGCCTCGCCGATCTGGCCCGTCATGCCCAGCAGGGAGCCGAAGTTGCACCACGCGGCCGGGGGGCGGTCGCGCAGCGCGGCCTTGAGGTTGCGGTAGCCGCGCAGCTTGAGGTCGCGGACCTGGCGGAATTCGGCGAGGCTCTTGGTCGCGATCGGCGCCGAGCGGTTGAGGCCCGCGGCGTTGACGAGCAGGTCGATTCGGGCGCCGCCGGTCTCGGCCGCGATGCGCTCCACGGCCGCGGTCACCTGCGCCGGGTCGGTCACGTCGCACGTGAGGTAGCGGACGTGCGCGGCGCCGCTGTGCTCGGCCATCCGCGCGAGGTTGCCGCGGATGACGCGGGCCTGGCCGATGCGCTCGTAGGCGCGGTTGAGCTGCGCCGGTGTGCGGCCCGTACCGAGGCCGCGGCGGATGTAGTCGGCGCGGCCCGTGGCGAAGTCGGCGTCGCTCAGGGCGAGATACTCCGCCGGGTGCGACTCCACCGGGTTGGAGCCCAGGACGTAGAGCGTCGGCCGGAAGTGCCGGGCCAGTTCGGTCAGCAGCTCGGCGGTGATGCCGCGCCCGCCGCCGACCGCGACGACGACGCTGCCGGGCCCGAGCGCGGCCCGCTCCGTCAACTCCCCGGGCCGCCTGGTGAGGCCGACGGCCAGCCGTACGCCCGCGTCGTCGTAGGCGACGGGCAGACCGCGCCCGTACGCCGACTCCTCTGTCGCGCGGGCGACTCCGGCCGCCGGGTCGCGGGTGTCGGTGACGAGGGCGAAGGTGACGGCGTCCGGGTATTCGAGGTGGATGACCTTGAACAGGCCGGTGAAGAGGCCGGTGTACGGGTGCGGGGTGCGGCCGGTGAGCGCGCCGAGCAGCAGGCCGACGCAACTCGCCTGACCTGGGCCGGAGTCGGTGGGGGCCGCGAGGGAGGCGTGGCGGAGCTGGACGACCTGGAAGAGGAGTTCGTGCAGGGCGTCGGGGCCCTCGCCCGCGGGGTCGGCGGGGTCGCTGGCGGAGAGGTCGGTGAGCAGGCGGATGTGGCGCAGCCGGTGGCCGGGGTCGGCCGCGTCCAGCAGCGGGCCGACCGCCTCGGCGCCGCTGACGTGGTGGACGCCCGGCGTTCCGGCCGCCGGTGCGGTGCAGAGCACGAGGGTGCCGGGCGGCGCGCCCGCCGCCGCTGCCGCGCCGGGCCGGTCGGTCAGCACGACGGTGGGCGCGTCGGGCCAGAACGGCACCTCCTCGCGTACCGGCCGCCCGGGCGACTCCGTCAGGGCCGGTACGTAGCGGGCGACCGCCAACGGCCGGGCGCCGTCCGGGCCTTCGTACCGCTCGCTGTCGTGGAAGCGGGGCGGCACGGGGACCGCGGCTGCGGGGGCTTCCGCGGCGGCGGGGGCTTCCTCGGCGGCGGCCGGCTGCGTGGGGGCGCTGATCCGTACGGCCAGGTCGGGCGCGCCCTGCTCGCCGCGGCAGACGACGAGGGCGTTGCGCGCGCCGGGCTCCCGCGCCAGGACCTGGAGGACGCCGATGGCGCCTTCCGCGCCGAGGAAGCACGCGGGCCGGTCCGTGCGGTGGGCGCCGCACTCGACGGCGTCGGGGGCGGCGGTGTCGCGGGGGTCCGGGGTGTCCGGGGTGTCGAGGTACGCCAGCACGTCGAGGCCGTGGGCGGCGGCGGTCTCCTCCGTCACGAGGGCGAAGAGGAAGGCCCCCTCGGCGAGGACGGTGCCCGCGTCGAGGGCGTCGTCGAGCAACTGCCGCACCTCGGGCGTGCTGTTGCCGTTGATGCCGCCGACGAGCGCCATCGTCAGCTCGCCCTGCCGCAGGTAGCGGATCGCGACGTCGATCGCGCTCAGCGTGGACGTGAAGCCCGTGTCGACCGTCATGTTGAGGCCCTTGAGGTCGAAGTAGTTCGCGACCCGGGCCGGGATGACGTTCGGCATCATGCCGGGGAAGGAGTCCTCACTCGACGGCGGCACGAGCCGCCGCACCTCCGCCCGGAGCCGGTCCAGCGCGTCCGGCAGCCAGGGCGCGGCGCCCAGTTCGGGGTCGGTGCGCAGCGCGAGCGTGAGGTCGTCGAGGTAGCAACGCGTCGCGTAGAGCGTGGCGTTGCGCGTCGCGCCGAGGTGTCCGAGGACGACGCCGGTCGTCTCGCGGCTGTTCTCCCAGAAGCCGCCGAGGGTGTCCCGGAGCCGGTGCGCGCAGCTGAGGATCATGAGCTGGCAGCGGTCGATCCCGCGCATCATGCCCGGGGGCATGCGGACCTGCTGGAACGACGGCAGCGGGTAGGTGTTCCCGAAGGACAGCCCGCCGGGGGTGGCGCCGCGGGCGCCGGTCAGCCAGCGGGGGAGGTCGTCGCCGGGCGCGTCGGAGCCTTCGGCCTCCTCCGTCGGCGGGACGTGGGCCGTACGGGCGACGATCGCGACGCGCTGCCGCTGCGGGGCGGCTGCCGCCGCGGGGGCCTCGTCGGCGGGGGCGGGCACCGTGAGCGGCGGCTCCTGGACGACGAGGTGGGCGTTCGTCCCCCCGAAGCCGAAGCCGGACACCGCGGCCGTACGGCGGCGCCCGCCGCGCGGCCACGGCACGGCCTCGGTCGGCACGGTCAGATGGGAGCCCTCGATCGCGAAGTCCTTCGGCGTCTCGGTGAAGCGGTGCTGCGGCGGGATCACGTCGTGCCGGAAGCCGAGCACCACCTCGATGAGCGAGGCCACGCCCGCGGCCCAACCCGTGTGCCCGATCACGGACTTGTTGGACGTGACGACCACCGGGCCGCGGTCGCACTCCACTTCGCCCTCCCCCGCCAGCACCTCGCTCACCGTCTCGCGCAGCGTGGTGAATTCGGCGAGGTCGCCCGCGGGGGTGCCGGTCGCGTGTGCGACGACCCACTCCGGGCGGACGCTGTCCATGCCGGGCGCCGCCAGCGCCCGCCGGATCGCGAGCTTCTGGCCCGCGGCGCTGGGCGCGTAGATCGCCTTGCCCTTGCCGTCCGAGGACGAGCCGAAGCCGCGGATCGTGGCGAGCACGCGGTCACCGTCGCGGCGGGCGCGGCTCAGCCGCTTCAGGACGACGGTGGCGGCCCCGTCCGAGAACAGGACGCCGTCGCTCGCCTTGTCCAGCGAGCGCACCTCGCCGCCCACGGAGAGCCCGTTGAGCTTGGCGAAGAGGATGGAGCCGCGCGGCCCGACCGCGAAGGAGCCGCTGCACACGGCGATGTCGTGCCGCCCCTCCAGCAGACCCTTGAGGCCGAGGTCGACGGCGTAGAGGGAGGAGGAGCACGCGGTGTCCACGAGCAGCAGCTCGGCGCTGTCCGGGAGCACCCCGCGCATGGCCCCCAGCCCCACCTGGTGCGGGAAGAAGCGGAGCGGGTCCGGCCCGCTGCGGCCGTAGTGCGCCGCGAGCCGCCGCCCGATCCCGTCGAGCGCGGCGGCCTTCTCCGCGCCGCCGAGCCCCAACTCGTCGAGCACGGGCCCCATCCGGGCCAGCACCCCGGCCCGTACGGTCGCCTCCTCCAGATGCTGCGAGCCGTCTGCCGTGTAGCCGACGAGGAAGGAGCACCGGTCGCCGGGCCCGTGCGCGACGCCCTCCATGGCCTGCAGGAGCGAGTGCCGCAGCCACAGGGTGGTCGACTCGACATCGCCGCCGTTTGTGCCTTCCGCCCCCTCCCCGGCGTTCAGTTCGGCGGCGAGCCGCGGGTGCGGCACGAAGTCGGTGATGAAGGCGGAGTGCTTGGAGTAGGTCTTGTCCTCGGCCCGCTTGTCGGCGGAGTAGAACTTGTCGTTGTCCCACCGGTCGGCCGGGATCTCGACGAACCGGTCCGCCCCGGCCATGAGTTCGCGCCAGTATTCGTCCGGATCGTTGGCCCCGGGCACGACGATCCCCATGCCGACGACGGCGATCTCGTCGATGGGGTCGCCTCCGGCGGGGCGGGGGGTGACTACCGCTGCCGCGGCGGGGGCGTTGCCCGCCGGGGCGAGGAGCGGGAGCTGCTGCGCCGCGGGCGCGGCAGGCGCCGCGGGCGCGGCAGGCGCCCGGGGTAGCTGTGCCGCTGGCGCGGCGGCTGCAGGCGGTGCCGCAGGCGCGTGGGCCGCGGGCGCTGCAGGCGCGGCAGGCGCCGCTGGCGCTGCCGCTGCAGGCGGTGCCGCAGGCACGTGGGCCGCAGGCGCAGCCTCCGCCGGGAGTAGCTGCGCCGCTGGCGCTGCCGCTGCAGGCGGTGCCGCAGGCACGTGGGCCGCAGGCGCAGCCTCCGCCGGGAGTAGCTGCGCCGCTGGCGCTGCCGCTGCAGGCGCTGCCGCAGACACGTGGGCCGCAGGCGCAGCCTCCGCCGGGAGTAGCTGCGCCGCTGGCGCTGCCGCTGCAGGCGCTGCCGCAGACACGTGGGCCGCAGGCGCAGCCTCCGCCGGGAGTAGCTGCGCCGCTGGCGCTGCCGCTGCAGGCGCTGCCGCAGACACGTGGGCCGCAGGCGCGGCCTCCGCCGGGAGTAGCTGCGCCGCTGGCGCTGCGGCTGCAGGCGGTGCGGCCGGTGCCGCGGGCGGCGGGGTGGTGACGGCTGGTATGGCCGTCTTGGCGGCGGCCGTACGCGGCGAGGTGGGGAGGGAAGCCTTCTCGGCGGCGGCCGTGCGCGGGGGTGGGGACAGCAGGGCCTGGCCGGTGGACAGGCCGCCGTCGGCGAGGAGGAGTTGGCCGGTGATCCAGCTGGAGCGGGGGGACGCCAGGAAGGCGACGACCTCGGCCAGCTCCTCCGGGCGGCCCAGGCGGCCGAGCGGGGTCGCGGCGATGGTCGCGGCCTGCATGGCGGCGGCGTCCGGGAAGAGGTCGGCGACCTCGGAGTAGAGCATGCCGGCCGCCGCCGTGTTGACGCGGATGCCGTCGCGCGCGTAATCCACCGCCAGATAGCGGGTCATGGCCTCGACCGCCGCCTTCGCGGGGCCGCACGCCAGGTAGTTGGCCATGACGAACTGGCCGCCGCCGAGCGTGGAGATGTTGACGATGCTGCCGCCACCGCGCCGCGCCATGAGCGGCGCCGCGCGGCGGGCGCACGCGAGGCCGCCCTTGAGGTTGGTGTCGAGGGCCCGGTCGAGCAGCCGGTCGGTGACCTCCGCGCTGGGCACGAGCGCCCCGTTGGCCGCGTTGTTGACCAGGATGTCGAGGCCGCCGAAGCGCTCCTCGATCTCCGTGAACATGTGGTCCACCTGCCCGGGAACGGCGACGGACGCGCGGATCACATGCGCGTGCCCGCCCGCCGCCTCGATCTCCGCGAGCGTGTCGCGCGCGGGACCGGGCGAGTGGAAGTGGTTGACGACGACCGTCGCGCCTCCCGCGGCAAGGCGTTTGGCGATGACCTTCCCGACGTTGCGGGCGCCGCCCGTGACGAGGGCGACCTTGCCGTGCAGCTCTGCGGATCCGGATCCGGTGGACACTTCTGCCGCTCCGCTCACGCCGCCGAGGCGAGGATCAGGTCGGCGATCTTGCCGAGCGTGTTGTACGCCGCCGGACGCACGTCCGAAGGCCGCGGCGGCAACCCGTACCGATCCCCCACCCGCACCAGCAACTCCGTCTGCTTCACCGAGTCCACCCCCAACTCCGCCTCCAGATCCGTCCCCTCCTCGAACACCTCCGCCGGATACTCCAGCGCCGCCGCATACACCCCCGCCAACTCCCGCACCAGCGAACCCCGATCGGGCGCGGGCGCCGATTCCGGTACGGCGACGGGGGCCGGGACCGGGGCCGGGGCCGGCGTACCGCCCGAGGCGAGGATCAGGTCGGCGATCTTGCCGAGCGTGTTGTACGCCGCCGGACGCACGTCCGAAGGCCGCGGCGGCAACCCGTACCGATCCCCCACCCGCACCAGCAACTCCGTCTGCTTCACCGAATCCACCCCCAACTCCGCCTCCAGATCCGTCCCCTCCTCGAACACCTCCGCCGGATACTCCAGCGCCGCCGCATACACCCCCGCCAACTCGCGTACGAGCGAGCCCCGGTCGGGAGCGGCTGCGGACGTGTGGTCGTCGTACGTGCGGCGGACGAAGTCGCGTACCTCGCCCGCGCGGCCGTGCCAGAACGCCGCGAAATCCGCCGCCGGGACGTCCGCGAGCAGGGCGCTGTGCAGCGGGTCGGTGCTCGGCGGGCCCGCCTCGTGCGCGGGCGGGATCGCGCCGAGGGCCGCGAGGCGGTCGAGGGCCGTGTGCAGCGCGGCCGCGCCCCCCGCCTCCGGCAGCAGCGTCGCCACCGCCTCCGCGGGCGGCTCGACGACCCGTCCGACGATCTTCGACAGCGCGTCCAGCGCCCCGCTCTCCACAAAGACGCCCACACCGCTGCCGCTCACCCCGCCGCCGCTCACCGCCCGCACCGCGTCCGCGAACCGCACCCGGCGGGTGAAATGCCCCGCGAGCACCTCCGTGAGGTCGTCGGAGTCCTCGTACGCCCGCCCCAGGATCGGCGAGTGAACGGCGATCTCCAGCGGGCGCTGCTTGACGTCCCGGATACGCGCGGCGAACGCCTCCGCCGCCGCGCCCAGCAGCGGGCTGTGGAAGGCGTACGGCGACTTCAGCCGCGCGAAGTCGATCCGCAGCACCGCCGCGAGCCGCGCCACCGTGTCCAGCGTCGCCGCCCGCCCCGACAGCACGGTCTGCGCCGCGTGGTTCTCGACGGCCACCCCCGTCAGCGGGTCCCCCACCACGTCCACGAGCTGCTGCGCGCGCTCCGGCGCCGTACTCAGCGCGGCCATGTACGCCGCCTCGCCCGGTGCCGCCTCCCGCAGCGCGAGCCCCCGGTGGCAGACGATCTGCGCCCCCTCCGCCACGCTGAACGCCCCCGCGGCGACCAGCGCGGCGATCTCCCCGAGGCTGTGCCCCACCAGCACGTCGGGCCGCAGCCCGCGCCCGTGCAGGACGGCGTACGTCGCGACGGACGCCGTGTAGATCGCGAGCTGCAACGTGTCCGGCGCCTCCGCGAGCCACTGCGCGGGCTCCGGCGTACGCGCCGCGAACAGCGCGTCCGCGGCCGGACCGCCGAGGAGTGGACGCGCGGCGTCCCCGATGTCGCTCAGGACCGGATTCACGACCGCCGGGAACGCTTCCCGGAGGTCGGCCAGTGCGCGCCCGTACAGCGCGCCCTGCCCAGGGAAGAGGGCGGCGATGGATGTTTTCGGCATGGTTCTGACGTCCCCCGTACTCGTTGCCTCGGTGCATTCGTGGTGGGTCTTTTTGCGTGGCCACGCGGCGCGTGGATAAATGCGTGGCCACGGGGGTAATTCTTTGCGCGGGAATCGCGCGGAGCGGAGAGGCGGGCTTTTGTTGCGGGCCCGTTAAATGAAGGGCTTTCCGTATCCGCCTGCCGCGGGGTCACTGGGCCGCGGTTGCGCTTGCGGTTGCGCTTGCGCTTGCGCGCGGTGGCGCGTTGGTGGTGGCGTTACGCGCCTGGTGTGCGCGGGTGGGCGCTCCTCGCTCTGGGAGCGCGGCGCAGGGCCCCGCGGATTCTTCTGCTCGGCAGCAGGGCGCGACGACGCGTCGGGCGGGTGCTGAAATCGGCATACGGTGCCGCGGTCACGTTCTTTCCCCCGTATCGCTGTGTGCCGGGTCGGCACAACGGCTCATACGCCTTCAGCGTAGGAAGGCGCCTCGGAAAAAGTCAAGGCGGTCCCGAATTTACCCTGTTTTACCCGGCGCCGCTTTTAGGCTTTTCGTATTTACCTTCTTGGAGAATGTCGGGCGCGCGGTTGCCCGCTCCGGGGCGGTGGGTTGCGGTTCGTTGCGCGACCTTCCCTTGGCGGGGGCTTGTCGCGCAGTTCCTCGCGCCCCCGGTGTACCCGGCGGGGCATCGCGCACTCCGTGCGGGGGGCGGGGTCAGGGGCCGCCACGGGGCACCTCCTCGGAATGCGCGTCCGACCTCATGAGCTAGGTGGCGGGTCCTGCGCGCGCATTCCTCCGGGGGCACCCCGCACCGACCCCCTCCCGGCCGGAATGGCGGCTGCCTGCCGGTGGGGGTGAATGTTTTCGGGGACTGCGGCTCGCCCCCGACGGCGAACCCGCCCCACAGGAAGACCGCAACTTTCGCTCCTACCTGCACGGGTGGTGGGGGTGGGAAACACCTCGCGCCGCCAGGCGCGGGCACCCCCGCGGCGGGAAAGCCGCACGCGTGCGGGCACCCGCCCGTAGTCCGTCACATCCTCATCGCGTCCGGGTCCTCGTAGGTCTCGTCATCGCTGTCGCTCTGCGAGCCGAAGTCGATCTCCATGAACTTCGGGCCCTCCGGGTCCGACTGCGGGTCGGAGGGCGACGACCCGTCCGACATCTCGACGTCCGGGCTGCTGTCGGGCATGCTCGCGTCGTCGAACTCGGATTCCGAGACGTCCTCCAACGTGTAGACGACCGCGCCGCCGGTGTCGTCCTCGGTCACCCAGCCGGCGTCGATGTAGGCCTTGATCAGTTTGGTCCTGCGGTCCTTGGGGATGTCGCTGCGGGTCATGGCGGCCGCGAGGGTGTCGGCACTGCTGGTGAGGGGGGTTTTGCCCGCGGCCCTCGCCTGCACGTACTCCTGATGCCAGAGGTGGGTGGCCTTGTCGATCGCCAGCGCCTGCAGGGCGAACGTGTCCATCTCTTTGGCGTCCAGGGTCGTCCGGGCGCCCCATTTCTTCTTCGCCCACGCGTAGAAGCGAGCCGGGTCGCTCGGGTCCTCACCCGACCTGATCAGGTCGTTGATGTCCGGCCGGTTGTTCCAGGTGTCGTACAGGGCGTTGTTCAGGGTGATCTTGATCTTCTCCGGGACCATCACCCGGCGGTGGTTGCCCGAGCTGGTGCCGTACTCGACGTCGAACCGGAGATCGCCCCTCTTCAGGCCGACCATCTTCTTCTCCATCTGGCGCCACATGCCGGTGCCCTGGTTCAGCGACCACTGCGGAACGATGTTTTTGTCCACGTCCGTTCCGCCGACCTCCAGGCCCATCACGTGCCCGCGGTCGTACCCGGCCCCGCCGAACAGGTCCTTCCAGATCGCCTTCTTGTCGGGCCCTCCGCTCCCGCCGGACTTCTGCCTGTACGCCGTGACCAGCGAGGTGACGGCGATCGGCTCGGGCGCCTGCTTGCGTCCGGTGGTCTTGACGGGGGCGATCTTGCCGGTGACCCGCTTGGGACGCTCGATCGTCAGATCGCTCTCTGCTTCGCCGCCGCTGGTGGGGGCGTAGTGCGAGAGGGTCGCGGTCTCCAACTGGGTGGTGCTCGTGCGCTGCACCATGTCCGTGTCCGCCGCCGCCGGTGCGGCGTCCTCCGCCTGCCGCTGCACCTCCGGTGCGGGACCCGCCATGGCCTTCCGGGCGTTGGCCTCGGCAGCCCGCTCGAAACGGTCACCGGGGTCCGACACGGAGAACCCCTGCCCGGTGGTGGTCCCCGACACCGGGCCGCTGCGCTGCTGGACCACATGGGTCAACTCATGGGCCAGTGTGTGCTTGTCGCCCCCGCCCTCGCCGATCACGACATGGCTGCCGGAGGTGTAGGCGCGAGCACCGATCTCGGCCGCCGACGCCCTCGCGGCACTGTCGGTGTGGATACGCACGTCGGAGAAGTCGTGCCCGAGACGCCTCTCCATCTCGGCCCGCCTGGTCGCGTCGAGAGGGCGGCCCGGCCTGCGCAGCACGTCGGAGACGGTCGAACGCCGTTGCACCGCGGACGCGTCGGCCTCCGCGCGGCCCGCACGACGCATCATCTGCACGACGGCGGCATTGCCCACCGTGGCCTGGAGAGCTGCCGGTCCCTGCGTGGGCCCTGCCGGACCGCCCCTGGCGCGCGGGAGGTTCTGCCGCCGCTCGTGGTCGCTCGACGTCTGTTCCGGTTCGTGAGCGCGCATCGCGACCTTCCTCATGGGCCGGGGCAATCCTCTCTTGATACGCCACCGGCACCTGCCATGACCAGGAACGCGGGGGCAGAGTTCGCTGCCCCCGCGGCCCGCTACGCCCTACGCGCCCGCCGCACCTCACGGCCCTGCCCGCGTACGGCGGGCGCGAACGCGGTGCCCCCCTCCGGCGCCGCCTCCCCCACACCCACCGCACGCGGGCCGTCCTCGACCAGGCCCCGAGCAGGGACCCGTCACCCTTCTGACGCGACGTCCCCCCGAATCCGTTACACCCCCGACGCAGAACCCCTGCGGGGGGCTTGCGACTTTCCCGCCGCGGGGGTTGCCCGCGCCTGGCGGCGCGGGGTGTTTCCCACCCCCACCACCCGTGCGGGTAGGAGCGAAAGTTGCGGTCTCCCTGTGGGGCGCATTCGCCGTCGGGGGCGAACCGCAGTCCCCGAAAACATCCACCCCCACCGGCAGGCAGCCGCCAACGCTCCTGGGAGGGGGTCGGTGCGGGGTGCCCCCGCAGGAATGCGCACCGAGTGGCCGCCTCCTTGCGCGTGAGGTCGGACGCGCATTCCGAGGAGGTGCCCCGTGGCGGCCCCCGACCCCACCCCCCGGGAAAGGGCGCGATGCCCCGCCGGGTACACCGGGGGCGCGAGGAACTGCGCGAGCAACCCACCACCGGCAGAGGGTCGCGGGCACCACCGCAACCCCCCGCCCCGGAGCGCCCCCCAAGCACAGCGCAGCGCTACGGCTGGCGCGGCGGCCACGGAACAGCCGCCCCCGCGGCGGGAGCCGCGTAATCGACGCCGGGGACGTCCCACCCGTACAGCCCCCGGAATTGCGCGTAGAACCACGCCGCCCCGCCCGGCGCGAGGGCAAGCGCGGCCGCCGGGTCGGACCACAGCTCACGGACCCGCGCCTGCACCGCGGCGTCCAGCTCCCAGCCGTCGAGCCGGATGCGGTCCTGCGCGTCGAGGCGGAGCGCCGCCTCGTCCGTGAGCTGGGCCCAGAGGTCGACGGCCTGGTCCGCGGTCGTGCGCCAGCCATCGGCGCCGAGGGTGTCGCGGAGCAGGGAGATGTAGAGGGCGAGGGAGGGGATCGCGGTGGCGGCCTGCGTGACGGCGGCGCCCGCGACGACGGTGAAGGCGCGCCCGCGTCCGGCGAGGACGTCCGCCTGGAGGCGGCGCGCGGTCGCCTCCAGGTCCGCCTTCGCGGCGCCGATCGTGCCCTGCCGGTAGACGGGCGCGGTGATCTCGGAGCCGACGTACGAGAGGGCGACGGTGGTGAAGCCCTCGCCGAGGAGGTTCTCGTCGGCGAGCGCGCGCACCCACAGGGCCCAGTCCTCGCCGCCCATCACCTTGACGGTCGCGGCGCGTTCGGCGTCCGTGGCCGCCGTCAGCTCGACGCTGCCGATCTGCGGGATTCCGTCCTCGAAGACGAGCGAGGGCGAGGTGTGGTCGCCGCCGAGCGGCTTGATCACCGAGTGGTGGATCTCGCCGGTGGCCGGGTCGGTGCGGCGTGGCGAAGCGAGCGAGTAGACCAGGTGGTCGACGGGCCCGTACCGCTCGGTGAGGAGTTTCAGGACGTCCGCGCGGGTGCCGTCGGCGTACGCGTCGGCGTTGAGGAAGGTGAGGTCGCCGCCGGAGGCGCTGGCCAGTTCGGCCATCTCGGCGGTGCGGTACCACCCGGCGGTGGCGGTGCGCCGTTCGGTGCCGCCGTTCTCGTAGGCGACGCCGATCCCGCGCACCCCGTGCCGCCGCAGGCCCGCGAGCAGGACGGCCATGCCGTACCCGGCGCTCGACCCGAGCACCAGCACGACGGGCGCGCGCCCCTCGTGCGGGGCGGGCGGGATCGACTCCCACACCTGCCGCACGCTCGCGGCGCACCCGGCGGGGTGCGAGTTGACGATCAGGTAACCGCGCTGCTTCGGCGTGATCTGCTGCGGGCCCATGCGGTGTCCTCCGGAGGTCGCGGGCGGATGGGGGTCGGCCGGCGGGCCGGGCCGGCCGTACGGCACCCGGCCCCACCCCGCGGCCGATGGGGTCGGCCTGTACGGGCGGCCGGTCCGCGGGCGGGTGACTGTACGACCGCCGAAGAGCGGCCCCCGGCGGGGCGGGCGGCCCCACCGGCCCGGATGCCGGTTTGTCCGGTTTCCGCCATCGTAACCGGCGCCGTGAGCCCCCTCCGTGCGCCCGCGGCACGGAAGTGGCGTGGTGTCCTTGTCGGTGGACGGGCTTGCGCCGGCCGTGTCGGGCGCGGTAGCCGCACGGCGGGCGTCGCTACGATGGCCGATCGTGTGTCCGCGCGGGGCGGACGCCGAAGGGTGGTGCGGGCGATGCGGGACGACATCGAGGACTTCGCGCGGGTGGCGGGGGTCCGGCCGATGGCCGGCGAGGCGCTGCCCTGGGAGGAGGCGACGCGAGCGGTGGGCGTCGAACTCCCCGCCGACTACCGGGCGTTCGTGGACGCGTTCGGCCCCGGCGAGCTGTACGGGCGGCTCGCGGTGGGCACGCCCGGCCCGCTGCGGGACGGCTCCGACGGCACCGCCGCCCTGCGCGCGTACCTCGGGGACGCGACGACGCTGTGCGACGCGCTGCGCGGCCTGCGGCTCGAATACCCCGACGCCTTCCCGTACCCCTTCCACCCCGAGCCGGGCGGGCTGCTGCCGTGGGGCGGCGGTATCGGCGGTGAGCAGCTGTTCTGGCTGCCGCGCGCGGGCGGCACGCCGGAGGAGTGGCCGGTGGTGGTGTGGGACAAGGCGCAGTGGCGCGAATACCCGCCGGGGATGGTGACGCTGATGCGCCTGGCCGCGTCCGGGGCCGACGACTTCCTGCGGGCGCTCTTCCACGACGCGGACGCGGCCGTCTGGACGCCCCGCGACTGACCCCTTCCCGGGCGGGGGCTACGCCGGGTGGGGCTACGCCGGGTTGTGGCGCCGGTAGTAACGGGCGACGCGCGCCCGGTTGCCGCAGCGCGCGGACGAGCACCAGCGGCGGCGCGGGTGCGCGGGCAGGAAGAGCATCACGCAGCCGTCCGCCTCGCACTGCCTGAGCCTGCCCGCGGCCGCCGGATCGGCGAGGAGGTCGGCGGCGGATTCCGCGAGGGCGGCCGCGAGCCGTACGCCGAGGGGCCCGGAGCGGCGCGGGGTCGCGGTGACGGCCGTACCGTCCCAGGCGAGTTCGCGTACGGGCGGGGCCGCGCGCTGGGCGGCGGTCAGGCCGCGCAGGGCGGCGGCGGGGGGCGCGGCGCCGTCGAACAGGGCGCGGACGGCGGCCTCGGCGTGCGCCCGTACGGCGTGGACGGGGGCGAGGTCTGACGCGGCGGGGGTCTCCGCGCCCTCCGGGAGGCGGTGCGCCTGGGCGGCGAGCCAGCGGGTGAGCTGCGCGGGGGTCGCCAGGAGGTCGGTACGGTCGCCGTTCCCTTGCGCGGGGCGGGTGTTGACCAGGTCCAGGGCGAGGGCCTCGCCGGTGAGCGGTTCGCTGTCGTCGGGCATGGCCACATGGTAACTCGGGCCCTTCATGCATTAGTATCGCCGACGACGCCAGGCCTAATGCATTGTCGCGCCCAGGAGGCATGTGACATGAGCTTCACGCACCGCACCGGCACACCGCCGCGGATCGCCGTTCCGGCGCAGATCGTCCACCGCTTCGTCGAGGTCGACGGGGTCGAGGTCTTCTACCGGGAGTCGCTTCCGGAGCGTCCCGACGCGCCCGTCCTGCTGCTCCTGCACGGATTCCCGTCCGCGTCGCACCAGTTCCGCCGCCTCATCGACACGCTCGGACGCGACTTCCGGCTCGTCGCGCCGGACTACCCCGGCTTCGGCCACACCCGCGCGCCGCGCGACTTCACGTACTCCTTCGACCGACTCGCCGATGCCGTCGAGGCCTTCACCGAACGCCTCGGCCTTGCCCGCTATGCGATGTACCTCTTCGACTTCGGCGCGCCGGTCGGCTTCCGCCTCGCCCTGCGCCACCCCGAACGCGTCGCGGGCCTCGTCGTCCAGAACGGCAACGCGTACGAGGAGGGCTTGTCGCAGGCCGCCCGCGACTTCACGGCGCTCACGCCGGAGACGCCGGGCGCGGAAGCCGCCCTGCGCGGCCTGCTCTCCCTCGACTCGACCCGGGGCCAGTACGAGGGCGGCACCTCACGCCCCGAACTCGTCGCCCCCGAGGGCTGGTTGCTCGACCAGCACTTCCTGGAGCTGCCGGGCCGGGCGGACGCGCAGCGCGCCCTCGCGTACGACTACAAGTCCAACGTGGCCGCGTACCCGGTGTGGCAGGCATGGCTGCGCGCCCACCGCCCGCCGACCCTCGTCACCTGGGGCGCCCGCGATCCCTTCTTCCTCGCGCCGGGCGCGCACGCGTACGTCCGCGACGTCCCCGACGCCAAGGTCCACGTCTTCGAGACCGGCCACTTCGCCCTGGAGGACCACCTGCCCGCCATCGCGCCGCTGATCGCCGACTTCCTGACCCGTACGTGGCCGGGCGCGTCCGCGCCGCTCAGCCCGGGAGCCGCCCGGCCTTGACCTCCCCGAGGAAGGCGGTCCAGGCGTCCGCCGCGAAGAGGAGGGCGGGGCCGTGGGGGTCCTTCGAGTCCCGGACCGGGACGAGGTGGGGGTGGTCGAGGACGACCTCGACGCAGCTGTCGGGGTTCGACCCGCCGCTGTAGGAGGACTTGCGCCAAGCGGCGCGGCGCAAGTCAGGAACGGATTCAGGCATCCCGGGCTCCTCTCCTGCCGGGCCGCCTCAACCGGCGGCCCGATCAGCCCAGTTATGCCCGCCGGTCAGACCGGAAAACGGTCACCCTTCACGTCCGCGACGAACGCGGTCCAGGCCTCCGCCGGGAAGACCAGGGCGGGGCCCTGGGGGTCCTTGGAGTCCCGCACAGGGACGACGCCGGGGAAGTCGTCAGCGACCTCGATGCAACTGTCGGGGTTCGTGCCGTTGCTGTACGACGACTTACGCCAGGCGGCAGTATTCAGGTCTCGAGTGGAGTCGGGCATGACGTGTGGTCCTCCAGCGTGCTGCGCAGCAGGGCAAGAGAATCGGCTGTGGATAGCGCGGAATCCCTGAGGAGATCGTAGGACAAGCGCAGCTGCTCCACCTCCTCGGTTTCGGTGATGACCTGGCCGCTCCAACTGCTCTCGACGTAGGCGACCATCCGCCCACTGGGCAGCCACAGGATCCGGACCGAGCCCTCCAGCAGGGGATGCGGCCCCGCGTCGAACGGCACGATCTGCACGGCGACGTTCCGCTCCTGAGTCGCCTGCACAAGCCTCTCAAGTTGATCAGCCCAGATCTGGGGGTCGGCGACGGGCCGTCGAATCACGGACTCGTCCAGCAAGGCCCGGTAGTACAGGGCATTGGAGCCTGACAGGCGTTCCTGCCGCGCCATTCGGCCCTTCACATGAAGATCCAGCGCTTCATCGCTGGCCGGGCGCTCCATGCTCATCAGCGCCCTGGCGTATTCGGGGGTCTGCAACAACCCCGGCACGGTGCCGACGCTGAACTCGTGGATGCAGGTGGCCTCGGCTTCCACCTCGCCGAAGCCCGCGAAGCGATTGGCATTCGCCTCGCGCTTCGCCAAGCGCCACAGGTCTGCAAGCATTTCGCCCGTCCCGTACACCGCGTCCAGCGCGCAAGCGGCCTCGAGCGAGCCAAGCCGTCCCCCCTTCTCCAGCCGATGCAGGTAGGACGTGTCGTACCGCGTCTTCTCGGAGAGCTGAGCGAGGCTCCAACCGCTCCGGGCTCGAAGCCAGATCAGCGCCCGATGGTAGGCAGCGCGTATAGACAAAGGACCCGAACTGTTGTCCTGCATGCGTACGTACGCACCTCACTCTCGTTGCCTCGCCTCCAGGCAAAACCCCGCTGCCCCCCCGACCGCACGCCTGCCACCTGCACGCGAAGCGTGACAAGCGTCCGAGGCAGCGCGGTCGTCTGCCGGTCCAAAGGGGGCAATGCACCAGCCCTACCGACACTAGGTCACTTCACGCCATTCTGCCTACGGAACGTCAGATTCCCATCACGCAGAGGCGGCCCCCACCCATGGCTACGGCATCGCACCCCTACTCCCCCGCGCAGATCCTGTGGCCTGCCACACCCCGCGGCGTGCATCAGGCGCGGCACTCGCTCGATCGTCAACTCACCCGGTGGGACATGGAAGATCTGGTCCCGGAGGCCGGCCTCGTCCTCACCGAGCTCATGACGAACGTGCTTCGGCACGCCGCCGTCGCCGGGCGGAAGACGGGCGTCAGCATCCTGCGCGTACCGGGCGGGGTGCGGATCGAGGTGCATGACGCGCGGGGGCGGGCGGAGGGCGTGCCGGTCGCGCGGGAGGCGGCGCCGCAGGCCGAGAGTGGGCGGGGGATGACGGTCGTGGACCGGCTCACCGGACACCGGTGGGGGGTCACGGACCGTGTCGGGCCCGGCAAGGTCGTGTGGGCGGAGTGCGTGCGCCCCGGTGCGTGACGGCGTACGCCCCCGCGTGCGCAGTGCGCGCCCAGCGCCGGAGGGGTCGGCGCCGAAGGGGTCAGCGCGGGCCCGCCGCCTGGTGGATCTTCGCCAGGAGCCGCCGGAGGACGACGTTGCGGTCGCTGTCGGCGGGGAGCCGCGCGAGGCAGGCCTCCAGGGCCGCGACGTGGTCGACCCGCATCCGGCCGGCGCCGACCTTGTCGAGGACGGCGATGATCGCGTGGAAGCCCCAGTATTGGCTGAACGCGATCGGCTCGTCGTCCAGGACCGCCTGCGTCAGGTCGTCCAGGTAGTGCCCGTCGGGGCGGGCGTACTGCCGGGCGTACGCGGCCAGCCGGACGCCCGGGGCGGGGGACGTGAGCGCGGCCCTGACGTCGAAGTCGTCCTGCTGCCGGGTGGCGGTCACCAGGTCGGCGAAGATCTGCTCCATGTGGTCGGTGCGGGCCAGGCTCCTCGGGGTGGCGCGCACGCTCGCGTACTCGTCCGCCAGGCGCTCGACGTTCCCGGCGGGCCCGGCGGCGGTGTCGGTGTATGCGCCCGGTGCTCCGGCGTCCTCGCCGCCTCTCGTCACGATGGCGAACCGCGCGGTGCGCGACGCGTCGTCCGCCGTGCGGCCCGCCTGCGCCGAGCGCTCCTCGGCGGCCTCCACGCGTTCGGCGAGCTGCCGGTATTGGAGCTTCGTGCCGCCGGGCAGCTCGATGCTGTCGAAGAGGTCGCCCAGCCACGGGACGACGGCCACGGCGAGGAGTACGACGGTGACGCCGTCGACCTTGAGGCCGGGCCTGACCATGTGCACGATCGCGGCGGCGACCGCCGCGCAGGTGACGACGACGGCGATCACGTCCCGCCTGCGGACCCGGCCGCGGTCCGGCCGCTCTCCCCGCCCGCCCGCTGCGTCCGCTCCGTCCGCTCCGTCTGCCACGCGGACCACCCTGGCAGACGCCCCGCCGCCCGCGCGAGGGGATCGCGTTCTCAGTCCTCGTCGCGGTGGGTGAGGCGGCCGCCGGACAGCCGCCAGTGGTGTCGGTGGTCGCCCAGCCGCCAGGTCTCGTCCGCGGTGAGCGCCTGCTCGATCCACGCGCGGAGCTGCGGGAGGGCGTGCGCGCGCAGTTGGGCGCGGGTGGCGGCGCGGGCGGCCGCGTCGACCGGGTGGACGTCGATGCGGAAGCCGACCGCGTCCGGGTGGACGCCCCGGCCGTACGTGCGCGGTGCCGGCGCTGTCCAGGCCGCGGACAGGACGAGGGTGCCGCTGTCGTGGCCCGTGAGGAAGCGCAGGTCGGTGACGTGGTCCATGAGCGGGCCGAGGCATGCGGAGACGTCAGTGGCGGTGAGGGGCCGGGCGAGGTGCGCGGGGAGTCGTCGGTCGCGGGCGGGCACATGAGCCAGCGTGGCAGATGCCCGCGGCGAACGCCCGTGCCAGGATGGGCGGATGGGGATGCGGAGGGCCGTACGGCGGCTGGACCTGGGGTACTTCGTCCGCCCGGCGGCGGAAGTGGGCGGCCCGCAGCCGCGGGTGGAGCCCGTCCTCGCGTACCTCGTACGGCACGACGACGGGCTCATCCTCTTCGACACCGGCATGGGGGACGCGGGGCCCGAGACCGAGGCGCACTACCGGCCCCGGCGGCGGGCCCTGCCGGAGGCGCTGGCGGCGGCGGGAGTGGGCCTCGACGACATCGCGCTGGTCGTCAACTGCCATCTGCACTTCGACCATTGCGGCGGGAATCCGCTGCTGGCCCGGCGGCCGATCCTCGTCCAGGACGTCGAGTTGGCGACGGCCCGGCGCGGCGACTACACGGTGGACGCGCTGGTCGACTTCCCCGGCGCGGTGTACGAGGAGCTGGAGGGCGAGGCGGAGATCCGTCCCGGGGTGTGGGTCGTCCCGACGCCCGGGCACACCGCGGGGCACCAGTCGCTGGCCGTCCGGCAGGACGACGGCACGGTGGTCCTCGCGGGCCAGGCCCACGATTTCGCCTCGGAGTTCGCCGCCGACCAGCTGGCCCGCGAGGCCGCCCGGGACGGCGCGGAGCCGCCCCTCCCCGGCTACGCCCCCTGGCTGGACCGCCTCGCGGACTTCGACCCGCGCAGGGTGCTCTTCGCGCACGACTGCTCGGTGTGGGAGCCGTCGCACGTGGCCGCGGGCTGAGCGGCGGGGCGGCGCGCAGCCGGGCCGGTCACCCGAGACCGAGGCGCCGGCCGCCTCCCGCGCCGGGCCGGGCGAGGTGCCGCGGCTCGCGGGTCAGGCGGGGAGGAACACCGTGGGGAACGTGTACCGGTACTCCTCGCCCCACGTCAGGCGGCCGTCCTCGTCCCGTTCGAGGGCACCGCAATCGCACTCCTCCTCCGGGTCGCCGACCCGCAGGGCGCTCGGTGGGTGGATCATGCAGTGGTCGCACCGCACGTAGGCGTCGGGCCGGGAGAGCCACTCGTCGGCGCTCTGCGGGGAGTCGATCCTGCCGGCGAACCGCAGGGGTGTCCCGTCCTGCGCGGTCACGGCCAGGGGCGGGTGGTCCGCATGTCTGTCCGAGCCGTCCGAGCCGTCCGAGGGGTATTCGTCGACCTTGCCTCCGCCGACGTACAGCCCGAAGTCGTCGTAACCGGCGGGCAGCAGGTCCCCGGGCGATCCCCGGTAGAGGGGCTCGAACAACGCGCCCAGGCCGTCGTCCGTCGCGATCCAGTACCCGAAGGTGGAGCGCCCGTCCCGGTGGACGTCCTGCTCCGGGCAGCGGCTCACCCACACCTGGCATCCGCCGCGCCGCATCGCCGCCACCTCGCGCTCGACGAACGCCTCGGCCGCTTCCTGCACGGTCACCATGGCCGCCCCCGCCCCCGCTCCCGCGCCGTCCCCGCCCACCGCAGCCCCCATCGTCGACAGCCCCCTCGTGTTCACCGAACGCGCCACGAGCGTAGACGGTGGTTCGGACACCCGGGCCCGCGTCCTAGGATCGGCGGCGCGGGTTCGCCGTTTCGCGGGAGGAGACAGGGTGATGAGCGCGTTCGACGTACCGCTGGAGGACGAGCGCACGCAGCTCGACGCCTTTGTCGAGGACTACCGCGCTGCCGTCGAGGCGGCGCTCGACGGGCTGAGCGAGGAGCAGGTGCGGCGCAGGCTCGTGGCGTCGGCGACGACGCTGCTCGGGCTCGTCAAGCACGTCACGTGGATGCAGCGGGTGTGGTTCGAGGAGTGCGTGGGCGGCATCCCGCGCCGCGAACTCGGGCTGGCGCTGGGGCCGGACGAGTCCTTCCGGCTCACCGACGAGGACAGCGTCGCGTCCGTCACGGCGGCCCACCGGGCGGCGTGCGCGACGGCCCGCGCGCTGGTCGCGGGGCTGCCGCTGGACACCGTGGTGACCGGTCACCGCACCGGGCCGCGCACCCTGCGCTGGGTGTACTTGCAGGTGCTGCGGGAGCTGGCCCACCACTGCGGGCACGCCGACATCCTGCGCGAGCAGGTGCGCGCGGGCTGAGCCGGGAACCGCCCCCGGTCACAGCCCGGGGAGGACGTCGGCGAAGAACGCGTGGTCCCCCGCGAAGGTCGGCTCCAGCTGCCGGTATTCCTCGACGGTGACCCAGCGGGCCTCGCTGACCTCCCTCGGATCGAGCGTCAGCTCACCGCCGGTGATCTCGGCCGTCCACCAGTGCAGGACGAAGCGGCCGTCCGCGCTCGCGCTCTCCCAGACCTTGCCGAGCGGCGCCACCCGCAGCCCCACTTCCTCGTACACCTCCCGCACCAGCGTGTCCGGCTGCGCCTCCCCCGGCTCGACCGTGCCGCTGAGCGGCGCCCAGTACCCGGGCTCCGGCACCTCCGGCCCCCGCCGGATCACCAGCACCCGGCCGCCCTCGCGCAGGACGGCCACGACACCTTCGCGTTCGGCCTCGGTCTGCTCCATGGCGGGGAAACTACCCTGCGGGGATGACCTATGTGAGCCCGCTGGGGTATCTGCTGGGCATCGAAGGAGCCGCGCTGCTGCGCGGGTTGCGGGAGGGGACGGCTGACCGGGCGTTCGTCGAGGCGCGGGTCGCGGAGGTGCGGGCGCTGCTGGACGACCCGGGGCTCGCCGCAGGGGTGGAGGCGGGCGAGGGCGGGATCGGGGTGGCGGAGGTCTACCGGGAGTGGGCCGCGCGCTACGACTGCCCCGGCAACCAGATGGTCGACGTCGAGCAGCCGGTCGTCCGGCGGATCCTGGACGGGCTGCCGGTCGGCACCGCACTGGACGCGGCCTGCGGGACCGGGCGGCACAGCGCGTATCTGCGGGAGTTGGGGCACGACGTGATCGGCGTGGACGCCTCACCGGAGATGCTCGCGCGGGCCCGCGTGCGGGTGCCCGACGGGGACTTCCGGGAAGGGGACCTGCACCGGCTGCCCGTCCCGGATGCCTGCGCCGATGTCGTCGTGTGCGGGCTCGCCCTCACGCACGTGCCCGAACTGGCGCCGGTGCTGGCGGAGTTCGCGCGGGTGCTGCGGCCCGGCGGGCATCTGGTGATCTCGGACGCCCATGTGATGTCGGCCTACCTGCGGCCGACGCCGGTACGCGGCGCCGCGTCCCTGCTCACCGAATACCACCGCCCGCTCAGCGCCTACCTGGCCGCCGCGCTCCCGCTCGGCTTCCGCGTCCTGGCCTGCGAGGAGCCGGTACGACCCCGGCCCGCACTCGGCCCGGCCCCCGAAATGCTGCCCGACCACGTCTCGTGGGGCCTGCTGCACCGCTACCCGGACGCGGCGGCCGCGGCGCTCGACGGCTCCCCCGTCGCGGTCGTGTGGCACTTCCAACTCGACGGCTCCGACAGGTAGGGAAGGGCCCATGGACATCCTCCCCGCGACCGTCGCGGACCTCCGGCAGGTGCTCGCCGACCACCACCGCTACTGGGGCGAGCGCGACCTGCGCGCGCTCCATCTCAGCGCCCTGGTGCAGGAGTTCGGCGACACCTGCCTCACCGCCCGCGCGGCGGACGGCATTCGCGGATACGTCATCGGCTTCGTCACCCCGGACGCCACGGGCTACGTCCACCTCATCGCCACCCGTGACGAATCCCGCGGCAGCGGCCTGGGGCGGCAGTTGTGGGCCGCCTTCGCCGAAGCGGCCCGAGCCCGGGGCGCCCTGCGGCTGAAGGCGATCACCTCGCCGGGCAACACCGGCTCGATCGCCTTCCACCGCAGCCTCGGCTTCTCCGCCGAGACCGTCGCCGACTACGACGGCCCCGGCGTGGACCGGGTGGTCTTCCGGCGCGAACTGCCCCCGCGGCCGTGACGGCGGCTCAATCCCACCAGAAGCGCCACACCGGGTCGGCCACCAGCTGGTTGGCGGCGTACTCGGCGAGTATCTCGTCCTCCTCCTGGACGATCGTGTCGGAGGAGAAGGCGAAGTGCTCGGCCGCGACGCGCTCCGCCTCCTCCGTGGTACGGGGCGGGGCGGCGACGGAGAGGATCACCGTCTCGTGGTCGAGGCCCACCAGGCGGGTGCCGAAGCGCTCCTCCCAGGAGGCCAGGACGGCGGTGAACTCCTCGGCGCCGTAAGGGAAGAGGTCCGCCACCCCGGGGCGGGCGAGCAGGGCCGCGGCCTCGGCCGCGCGGTAGGGGCGGTCGAGGGCGAAGGCCGGGCGGTCGCCGATGATGCCCTGGCGAGCGTCGCGTTCGTACTGCTTGATACGGCGCTTCTGCGCCGCCTGCACGTCGGCGAGCACGTGCGCCGCCAGCTCGTCCGGATCGGCGTCCCAGGGGCGGGCCCGGGGCGGGGCCAGGCCCGGCCAGCCCGCGCCGAAGGGGGCGACGACCTCCTCGTAGGAGTCGGGCTCGCCGTACAGCGCGACGAGACGGGCCCGTACCTCCGGGTCCGTCCCGTCGTCCGCCGCCGCCTGCGCCGCGTACGCCGCCCACTGCCGGGCCAGCACCTGCTCCGCCGTCGTCTCGCTCATGGGCGGGAAGTTATCCGACGCCACCGACATCGGGGAGTGAGACGTAGAGGCGGGTGCCCGCGCGGCGGAAGCCCGTGCGGGCGTAGACGCGTTCGGCGTCGGGGCCCGAGGATTCCAGCCACACGGAGGCGGCGCCCTGCGCGAACAGGGCCGAGGTCAGGGCGGCGGTCACCGCGGCGCCGATGCCGCGGCCGCGGTGGGCGGGGCGGGTGCCCAGGCCCGCGAGTTCGGCGGTGCCCGCGGCGGGCGCCGAGCAGGAGCCGCCGCCCGCGCAGCCCGTACCGTCCGGCAGGCGCACGAAGCGGACCGCGCCGCCCGACTCCTGCGTACGGCGCAGGCGCGCGGCCCCCTCCGCGGAGGACGGGAACTCACCGCCGAACGCCTCCGCGAGGGCCGCGTCGATCGCGGCGAAGTCCGCGTCAGCGGACGGGGTTTCGACGCGGACGGACGCGGGCGGCACGGTCAGGGTGCCGGGCGTGCACACGAGGTAGTCGTGCACGGCCTCCGTACGGAATCCCGCCGCCCGCAAAGCGGTTGCGACCACGGGCGCGGCTTCCGGCGCGAACTCCAGCCGGGGCAGCAGCCCGCGCTCCCGGAAGGCCGCGACCAGCGCGGCGACCTCCCGCGCGGACGGCTCCGCACCGGGCAGCGGGGTGGCGTAGTTGACGTAGGGGCTGTCGGTGCCCGGGTCGAACCCGGCGACGAAACCGCCGACTTCGGCGGCCGCGGGACGGCGGCGGAGATTGGCGACGGCGAACTGCTGGACCTGGGTGGCGTCCATGGTGAAGGGGTGACCTCACGGATTCTGCGCAGGCTGCTGCTGCGCACGGGAAGGCAGGGCAAGGACGCGTCGCCGTACGCCGTCCGGACGCGTGCGGTCCGGGGTACGCGGGACGCGCGGGGGTGTGCTGCCGCCGTCGCGGATGCTGCGCCGGGTGCTGCTCAGCGCGCGCGGCGGCCGGTGCGGCTCGCCGGAATCATTGGCGTTCGGTCCTTGCCGTGAGTGAGGTCGAGGTACTGCGGCGCTCACCCTCGCACGCGGCCCCGCGGCCGTCAACGGAAAAAGGGCGTTGTCAGTGCCCCCTGCAAGACTTGCAGGCATGGCGACATGGGAGCGGTTCGAGGAGGAGGCGGCCGAGCTGGCGGCCGCCGTGCGCGCCCGGTTCGGGGCGGGGCAGACGCATGTGCTGGCCACGCTGCGGCGGGACGGTTCGCCGCGGGTGAGCGGCACGGAGATCGACTTCCGCGGTCCTGACCTGTCCTTCGGCTCGATGCGAGGCGCGGTCAAGGCGCGCGACCTGCTGCGCGACGGGAGGTGCGCGATACACGCCCACCCGTACGGCGACGGGGACGGGGACGCGAAGGTCGCCGGACTCGCGGTCGAGGTCACCGGCGCGGACCGGGCGGCGTACACGACCGGCACCGAACCGGCGGGCGACTTCCACGCCTTCCGGCTCGACCTCCACGAGGCCGTCCTCACCCGGGTGGTGGGCGAGGAGCTGGTCATCAGCGTGTGGCGCCCGGGGCGCGGGGTGGCGACGCACCGCCGGGCGTGACGCGGGACGGCCGACTCCCCCCGGGGAGTCAGCTCCGGCCGCCGCCGCGGAGGTTCGCGCGGTCCGCGGCGGATTCGCCCTCCGACCAGCCCGCCGCGTCGCGGGCGCGCAGCCGGGAGGTGGTCGTGGACGGGAAGAGGCGGCGGGTGGTGTCCTCGACCGCGAGGGCGCGGGACGCGAGAGCCGGGAGCAGTTCGGGGGCGGACGCGGCGGACGCCGACTCCGCCGCCGCGGTCGCGTCGGTCAGGCGGGCGCGGATACGGGACGCGTACGCGATGAGGAAGGACTCGCGGAAGTCGCGGGAGCGGGAGACGCGTCCCGCGTGGAGGGCGCGGTCGGCCTGGACGAGCAGCGAGGTGTAGAGGATCTCGGCGGCGTCGAGGTCGGCGGTGTGGCCGACGACGGTCGCGAAGCCGTAGTCCGAGGACCACACGGACTGGCAGCGGTTCGCCTCCGCGACGGCGTCCAGCAGCAGCGCCTTCGCGCCCTCGTACGGCCGGTCCACCCCGATCCGCCGCGCCCCCGGCCCCTCCCCGGCGGCCGCCCCGAGCAGGGCGGCGTCGATGCTGTGCCGCGCCATGAGGTGCTGCGCCTTCGCCGACAGCGCCTCGGCCTCCTCGGGAAAGCCGGTCGACTCCGCCTTCGCGAGCAGCGCCCGGATGCGGGCGAGCATCTTCCCCGCCCCCGGGGGCGCCTGCGTGCCCGGCGCCTGCAGCGCGGGCAGCCGCGGCAGCCGCCCGTACAGCCGGAGCAGCTCGACGCACACGGTGGCGGCGGAGAACCGGTCGAGCTTCTCCCCCCGCGCGAACCCCGTCATGACGCCGGGCGCGTCCCCGGAGGAGCCGCTTGCGGGGGAGGAGCGACGGGAGCTTGCGCGGGAGCCTTCGCCGGGTGCGGCGCCGGAGGAGCCGCCTGCGCCGGACGAGCCGCGGGAGCCCGCGCCGGAAGCCTCCCGCGCGCGGGAGCCCCCGCCGGGTGCGGTACCGGAAGCTTCGCCTGCGCCGGAGGGGCCGCCTGAGGCGCCGGGTGCCGTGCCGGAGGCGTCCGGGGCGCCGTCCGCGAGGGTCAGGGCCAGGCGTTCGTGGCGGGCGCCCAGTTCGCGGGCCGCCATCCGTACGAGGTCCTGCGGCTGCCAGCCACGCCGGGCGCAGCCGCTCATGACCTCGGCGGCCCGCCGACCCGCGGCGCCGTCCCAGTCGGGCTGGGCGGCGAGCACGGACGCGGCCGCGTCCACCTCGTCCTCGCCGCCCCCGAGCGCCCGCGCGTACGCCGCCGCGAATACGTCCTCCACCTGGCCATTGTCCCCGAGCCGCCGGTCAGTCGGTGTGCTCCCCCTGGGCGACCTCGATGGAGCCGTGGAGGTCGTGGGCGGCCTCCAGGGCGCAGGCGGCGGAGAGCGCGAGGCACGCGGCGAGGGCGGTGGCGACCGTTTTGGGGGCGCGGGGCGCGCGGGGGTGGGACAGCAGGGCGGCGACGCGGCGGGGGACGGGGCCCGCGGCCGCCGGGAGGGCGGTACGGGGACGGGCCGCGGTGGGGCGGGCGGCGAGGGCGGCGCGGCCGATGGCGCGGGCGGCGACCCGGCGGTCGCCCACGGCGGCGGCCGCGGTTTCGTCGGCCCAGCGTTCGAGGGCGTAGGACAGCGGTGCGCGCAGCATCCGCAGGGCCGGGTGGCAGGCGGCGGCGAACGCGAGGGCGGTAAGGAAGTGGTGGTGCCGCCCCGCGAGATGGGCACGCTCGTGCGCGAGCAGCACCTCGCGCTCCGCGGGGTCGAGCGCCCGCAGCATGCCCGTCGTGACGACGATCCGCCCGGGGCGGCCGGGCAGCGCGTACGCGTCCGGCCCGTCGTCGTCCAGGACGGTGAGGTCGCCGCCCGCGGGCCCGGCGGCGTCGGCGGCGCGCCGGGCCCGCAGGCTGGTCCGCACGCGCTGCCGGTACGTACGCGCCAGCGCCGCCCCGACCGCCGCGAGCAGCCCGGCGGCCACGCACGCGGCGGGCACCGTCACCTCGTCCCCGACGACCGGCAGCACGAGGTGCCCGAGCGCGGCGACCGGCGGCAGCCGCAGCGCCCCCGCCCCGGCGAGCAGCGCGAGCGCGGCCGTACTGCACGCGGCGAGCGCGACCGCCGACCCGGCGAGCAGCCACGCCCCGACCCGCGGCGCGACGGCCTCCGCGAGCCGCCGCGCGACGGGAGCGGCGAGCAGCGGCACCACCAGCGGCAGCCAGACGGCGTAATTCACCGCCCCTCACCTCCGCACCCGCCCCGGGCCTGCCCCGGCCGCACGCCCTCGCCGGGGACGGCACCGCGCACGGGGTCCGCTCCCGCCGCAAGGCCCACACCCGAGGTGCGGCGCGAAACGGCGCGCAGCCCACCGCCCCGACCCGCGAGGAGGTCCTCCCCCGCCGCGGAAGACCGGCGCGGCCGCACGCCCGCAAGGCGCCCGGCACCGCCTGCCCCCGCCACGGAAACGAACCGGCGGGCCACGCGTCCCCACCCGGCGCCGCCCGCACCCGCCACGGAAACGAACCGGCGGGCCACGCGTCCCCACCCGGCGCCGCCCGCACCCGGCACGGAAACGGATCGCCGGGTCATGCGGCGCCGCCCGGCACCGCCCGCACCCGCCGCGGGAACGAACCGGCGGGTCATGCGTCGCCGCCCGGCGCGTCGGGGGGGTCTGCCTGCGTCAGCAGTTCGCGGAGGAGGCGTTCGTCGGCCGGGTCGAGTTCGGAGACGAAGCGGGCCAGGACGGTGCCGCGCTGGCCCTCGGCGGATTTGTCGAGTTCGGAGCGCATGCGGCGGGCGGCGAGGCCGGGCGGGTCCTGGGCGGGGAGGTAGGCGTAGCCGCGGCCCGCGCGGGTGCGGCTGACGGCGCCCTTGTCGTGGAGGCGGGCGAGGATCGTCGTGACGGTCGTGCGCGCGAGGTCGGCGCCGAGGTCGCGCTGCACGTCCGCGGGGGTGAGGGCGCGGCCACCGGCCGCCCACAGCGCGGCGAGCACGCTCGCTTCCAGCTCGCCCGACGGGCGGCGGGCCGCGCCCGCCTGCGTCTCGGGGGTCTCGGGGGACTCGCCCTGAGCCCCGTGGACCCCATCCGCCTCCGGCATGGAATCGCTCCTTCCCGCTCGTTCGTCTACAGTGCTGTAGACCGACTACATCACTGTAGACGGCGGGGGCGCCGCACCGCGCCCCGGAACCCCATTATGGGAGGGCTCCCCCGTCATGCTCCTGCCGATCGCCGCGCCACCACCCGTACCGGTCCCGCACGGGCCCGCCGCCCCCCTCGCGGTCAACGTCCTCGACGCCACCTCCCTCCTCTCCTCCTTCGGCGCCCTCGGCATCGCCGTCATCCTCTTCGCCGAGACGGGCCTGCTCGTCGGCTTCTTCCTCCCCGGCGACTCGCTGCTCTTCACCGCGGGCCTGCTGTGCGCCTCCGGCACCTCCGGCACGGTGCACCTCACCCTCTGGCAGGTGCTCCTCTCCTCCGTCGCGGGCGCGCTGCTCGGCGCGCAGACGGGGTACGTCCTCGGCCGCCACGGCGGCCCCGCGCTGCTCGCCAGGACGAAGAGCGCCCGGCTGCACGAGGGCGCGGCCCGCGCCACCGAACTGCTCGACCGCTACGGGCACGCCAAGGCCGTCGTCCTGGCCCGCTTCGTACCCGTGGTCCGCACCGTCCTCAACCCGCTCGCGGGCGCGCTCGGCGTGCCCGCCCACACCTTCGCCGTGTGGCAGGTCGCCGGCGGCACGGTGTGGAGCGCCGGGCTCGTCCTCGGCGGGTACGCGCTCGGCTCGTCCGTACCGCACGTCGACACGTACCTGCTGCCGATCGTCGCCGTCATCGTCGTCGTCTCGCTCGTCCCGCTCGCCCGCGAGGTGCTGCGCGGGCGCCGTGCGAGGACCGGGGAGGACATGTGACCGCCACCTTCGACGCCGGGCTCTACCGCTGGGTCGTCGGCCTCGCCCACCGCACCCCGGAGCCGCTCGACGACCTCGTCCGCGCCTTCAGCGACTACGGGCTCGGCATCTTCGCCGCGCTGATGCTCGCCGTGTGGTGGCGGGCGCGGGCCGCCGACGACCGGCGGATGGCCGCGGCGCTGTGCGTGCCGCTCGTCGTCGTCGCCGTCTTCCTCGTCAACGACGCGGTGAAGTCGCTCGTCGCCGAGCAGCGGCCCTGCCGCACGCTGCACATGACCGCGACCGTCGAGACCTGCCCCGGGCTCGGCGACTACGCCTTCCCGAGCAACCACTCCGCGATCGCGGCGGCCTGCGCCGTCGCGCTGCTGCTCGCCCGGCGGCGGGCCGGACTGGCCGCCGCGCCCGTCGCGCTGCTCATCGCGGCGTCCCGGGTGTGGATCGGCGTCCACTACCCGCACGACGTACTCGCCGCCCTCGCGCTGGGCGCGCTGGTCGCGTGGCCGCTCGCCCTGGCCTCCCGCCGCGCGGCCCCGCTCGTCGCCCGGCTGCGGGCGACCCGCTGGCGCGCACTCGTCAGCACGCCCGCGTAGGGGCGCCCCCACAGACGGCGGTCCCGTCCCGGACCCGTGTCGGCGGGGCCTGGGACGGGACCGCCTCCACCTGCCTCAGTAACGGTCGAGGATCGTCTGCGTCTTGAGGATGTCGCCGTGGTAGAGCCAGCCGTGCGCGTCGGCCACGGAGATGGCGTCCGCGTGCAACTGCGCGGCGTCGTCGTAGTCGTCGACCTTGAAGGAGACCTCGACGATGTACTCCGTGCCCGTGCCCGCGGCGTTCCGCACCGGCAGCACCTCGATGCTCGCGTCGTCCGAGGACTCCCAGGAGCCCTCCCACACCTGCGAGGTGACCGGGCCGTGCACGGCCGACGCCTGGAGCGTGTTCTTGCCCCAGTTCGAGGACTTCCAGTCCTCCAGCTTGCCGGGGATCTCGTTCACCAGCCACGACAGGCCCGTGCCCGCGGCGGGCATCGACGTCCCCGAATAGCCGCTGCCGCTGTGGCTCTTCTCGTCGCTGAAGCTCAGCGTCTGCTTTGCGTAGCCCCAGTCGACCTCGGCGTCGTAGTTGTCGTCGCTGCTGTCGAACCCGGCGGCGTTCGCGGTGTCGAGAGCCGCGTCGATGTCGCCGCCGGTCACCGGGAAGCGCTTCTTGTACGACTCCTCGAAGTCCTTGCCGGACTTGTGGCGCAGCCGTACGTCCCAGCCCTCGGCGTTCAGGGCCAACCCCGAGGTGTCGAAATACTCGTACGAGCGGGCCTTGGACGAACCGGAGATCCCGAAAGCGGACTTCACCGCCGAGGTCGGGGCGTGCGAGGCGTCCAGGGCGGACGCGGTGAGGTCGATCTTGACCTCGTAGGTCGGCTTCGCGTTCGACGCGGCGCTCGCCGGGGCGGCGGGCACGCATACGGCTGCGCCGCTGAGGGCGAGCAACGTCACGAGCAGGCGCCTGCGGCGGGCGTGGGAGGAAGTGGCCATGCCCGCACGGTGCCGCCCCCCGGCGAGCGGGGGGTTCACGCGGGGCGCCCCCCGCATGAACGCTTCACGTCACGCCGGGGGACGCCCCGTCAGGGGAGCTACGCGGGCAGGTGCGGGTCCGACGGGAGGGTCAGAGCGGAGTTGTAGGCGGTGTCGTCGCCCGTGACGGCGCGGCTGGGGGCGCCGGTCACGGAGACCGGGACGTCCCCGACGAGGGTGATGCGCTGCACCCGCCGCGCCTGGTCCCCGTAGTCCGCGACGGCGTAGTGCTGGGTCGCCCGGTTGTCCCAGAAGGCCACGTCCCCCGGCGCCCAGCGCCACCGCACGGTGTTCTCCAGCTCGGTGACGTGCGCCTGGAGCACGCGCAGCACGTCGCGCGAGTCCGCGCCCGTCCAGCCGACGAAGCGGCGGACGAAGCCGCCGAGGACGAGCGCCTTCTCGCCGGTCTCGGGGTGCACGCGCACGACCGGGTGCTCGGTGACGTACTCCGTGGAGGTGAAGACCTCCCGCCGCTTGCGTGCCTCGTCCGACTCGTCGCCGTGCCGCGCGTCGGCGACGTAGTCGTACGCGTTGGAGTGGACCGCCCACAACCGGTCGGCCAGCTCGCGCAGTTCGGCGGGCAGGGTGTCGCGGGCCCGGACGGTGTTGGCCCACACGGTGTCGCCGCCGTAGGGCGGGATGGTGACCGCGCGCAGGATCGAGCCGAGCGGCGGGTGCTGGACGAAGGTGACGTCGGTGTGCCAGTTGTTGGCCCGGCCGCTGCCGCGCGAGTAGTCGAGGTCGAGGACGGCCGGACTGCCGTCGAGGGAGGGGACGGTGGGGTGCGCGGCGGTGGGCGAGCCGAAGCGGCGGGCGAACGCCTCCTGGGAGGCGGCGTCCAGGTCCTGGCCGCGGAAGAAGACCACCTTGTGCGCGAGGACGGCCGCGCGGATCGCGGCGACCGTGCCCTCGTCGAGGTCGGACGCGAGGTCGACGCCGTCGATCTGCGCGCCGATGTTGCCTGCGACCTTGGTGATCGCCAGCTGTGTCGCGGTGGTGACGGTCATGTGCTGTCTCCTGTGGTCGAGTTGCGGGACAGGGAAGCGCGGCGGCGTCAGACCGGCGGCCTGCGCCAGCGCGAGAAGCGGTTCTCCAGGGCGACGAGGACCTGGTTGACCACCAGTCCGAGCAGGGAGATCGTGAGGATGCCCGCGTACATCTGCGGGATCTCGAAGTTGTACTGGTCGGCGTTGATGAGGTAGCCGAGGCCCGCCTTCGCACCGGTCATCTCGGCCGCGACGAGCACCAGGATCGACGCGGCGCCGGCCAGCCGGATGCCGGTGAAGACGGTGGGCAGGGCGGCGGGCAGCACGACCTTCCGGAAGAGCTGGAAGGGCCGGAAGCCCAGCGAGCGGGCGGACTTGATCAGCAGCGGGTCCACCGTCCGCACCCCGGCGATGGTGTTGAGCAGGATCGGCCAGGTGCAGGCGAACATCACCAGCGAGATCTTGGAGCTCTCGCCGAGGCCGAGCAGCAGCACGAACACCGGCAGCAGCGCCAACGCGGCGGTGTTGCGCAGCAGTTCGAGCAGCGGGTTGAGGAGTTCGGCGAGCAGCGGGTACCAGCCGATGAGCACGCCGAGCGGGATCGCGACCAGCACCGCGAGTGCCAGCCCGGCCAGCGAACGCACCAGGCTCGCTTCGAGGTTGGTCCACAGGTCGCCGCTGACGAGCAGCTGCCACCAGGCGTGCGCGACCTTCGAGAAGGGCGGCAGGAAGACGCTGTCGACCGCGCCGGTGCGCGGCAGCACCTCCCAGCCGCCGAGGAAGGCCGCGACCGCGACCGTACGGCGCAGCACCGCGAGCAGCAGCCGGCCGGTGGTGCGGACGGCCGCGCGGGTGCGGCCGGAGGTGGCGGCCGGGGTGCCGCGGGGGACGGCCCGCGCGGGGGCGTGCGCGAGGTCAGACATGGACGGCCTCGCTCTCGGTGCGCGCAGCCGGGGCGCCGGGGCGGGCGGCCGACTCGTCGCGCAGCAGGGACCAGATCTCGTGCCGGTGGTGGGCGAATTCGGGGCTGGAGCGCACGTCGCCGTCGGCGTCGCCGCGGCCGGGCAGGTCGACGGTGACGATCTCCTTGACCCTGCCGGGGCGGGCGGTGAGGACGGCGACGCGCTCACCGAGGTAGACGGCCTCGTCGATGCCGTGGGTGATGAAGACCACCGTCTTGCCGGTGCGCTGCCAGATCCGCAGCAGTTCCTCCTGGAGCGACTCGCGGGTCTGCGCGTCGAGCGCGGCGAAGGGCTCGTCCATCAGCAGCACCCCGGGGTCGAAGGCGAGGCTGCGGGCGATGGCGACGCGCTGCTTCATCCCGCCGGACAGCTCGTGCGGGTAGCGGTCGGCGAAGCCGTCGAGACCGACCAGCGACAGGTACTCGCGGGCCCGCTCGCGCCGCTCCCGGCGCGGCACCCGCTTGGCTTCGAGGCCGAACTCGACGTTGGCCTGCGCGGTGCGCCACGGCAGCAGGGCGTACTGCTGGAAGACCACCCCGCGGTCGAGTCCCGGGCCGCGTACGGGTTTCCCGTCCACCAGCACGCGCCCCGAGGTCGGTTCGGCGAGGCCGCCGAGCAGGTCGAGAAGGGTGGACTTGCCGCATCCGCTGGGGCCGACGACGGCGAGGAACTCGCCGGCCGCGATCTCCAGCGACACGTCCCGCACCGCCGCGAAGTCGGCCGAACCACCTTTGCGCGTACGGCCGTTGCGTGCGCCGCGCTCCTCCCGGACGGGGAAGCTCTTGGATACCTGCTCGAAGACGATGCCGCTGCTCACGTCACTCCTCGGGAGGCGTACGGATTGAACCGGTTGGTGTACAGCTGGGCGACGGGCGCCTCGTGGCGGCCGACGATGCCCTCGTCGACAAGCCGGTCCCGCCAGACCGTGAACTCCCGCTCCGCGATGACCGCGCCGCGCTCGGCGATGCCGTAGCCGAGCCAGAACCTCAGCTGCGAGGTGTCCTCCTGGCGCCCGCGGGCGGCGATGATCCGGGCGAACTCGGCGATCACCCGCTCGCGCGGCTGGGTCTGGCTCCACGCGACGGCCCGCGCGGTGCCCGCGACGACGGTGCGCACCGTGTCGGGGTGGTCGCGTACGAACTTGTCGCGCATCACGTCGCAGCCGCACGTGAAGGTGCCGAGCACCTGGTAGTCGGTGAAGACCGGGCGGATGCCGCCACGGGACAGCGCGAGGTCGCGCAGCGTCCCGCCGAGCACCGCCACGTCCAGCTGGCCGGACCGCAGCGAGGCCTCCGCACTGACCGGCGGCACCACGACCAACTGGGCGGCGTCGTCGGGCAGTCCGGCCTGCCGCAGCCGCAGCTTGAGGACGTCCTCGGTCTGGCCGCCGATGGTGTTGGCGCCGATGGTGCGGCCCGCGAGCTGCTTGACCGAGCGGATCGGGCTGTCCTCGCGGACGTAGAAGCCGCTCCAGATACGGGAGTCGATGCCGTAGTAGCCGTAGAGCGAGGTGATCGGGGCGCCCGCGGCGATCAGCCGGATGATCGCGCCGTTGAAGGCGCCGCCGATGTCGGTGTCGCCGGTCACCGTGGCCTGGATGTCCTGCGGGCCGCTGATGCTGTTGCCGATCCAGTCCAGTCTGACGTCGCCCAGGTAGCCCAGCGCCGCGGCCAGTTCGAGCGGTAGAACGGTGCCGACGCTGCCCTGGTAGCGGATCACCTTCCCGCCGCCACCACCCGCCGCGCGGGCCGGGCCCGCGCACGCCGCGGTCGCCGCGAGCCCCGCGGCGGCGCCGAGCCCCGCCAGCGAGCGCGCGAACAGCCGCCGCGGCAGGGCGCCGCCGGGCCCGGTCCCGGGGCTCAACCCGCCACCCCCGCCACCGGGTCGGTGTCCCGCGCGTACCGGTTCGCGGGCCGCGCGAGGCCGTAGTGCTCGCGCAGTGTGCTGCCCTCGTACGCCGACCGGAAGAGCCCGCGGGAGCGCAGGATCGGCACCACGTGCTCGGTGAAGGCGGTCAGGCCCGACGGCAGCAGGGGCGGCATGACGTTGAAGCCGTCGGCCGCGCCGCGTACGTACCAGGTCTCGATGTGGTCGGCGATGCGCTCGGGCGTGCCGACGACGACCTGGTGGCCGCGCCCGCCGCCGAGCCGCCCCACGAGCTGCCGCAGGGTGAGGCGTTCGCGCTCGGCCAGGTCGCGGATCAGCTCGAAGCGGCTCTTCGCGCCGTTGATCGCGGTCACCGGCGGCAACGGCGGCAGCGGTTCGTCCAGCGGGTGCGCGCTCAGGTCCACGCCGAGGACGTCCCCGAGCACGCTCACCGCCCGGTGCGGCACGATCAGCTCGTCCAGCTCCCGGTCCAGGGCGCGGGCCTCGCGGTCCGTCGAGCCGATGACGGGGACGATGCCCGGCAGGATCACCACATGCCGCGGGTCGCGCCCGAGCGCCGCCGCCCGCCGCTTGAGGTCGGCGGAGAACTCCTGCCCCTCCTCCAGGGTCTGCTGGGCGGTGAACACCGCCTCCGCCCAGCGCGCCGCGAAGCCCCGCCCGTCCTGCGAGGACCCGGCCTGCACCAGCAGCGGGTGCCCCTGCGGCGGGCGCGGGATGTTCAGCGGGCCCCGCACCCGGAAGTGCCTGCCCGCGTGGTCGATCGTGCGCACCCGGTCCGGGTCCGCGAACGTGCCCGACGCCCGGTCCAGCAGCAGCGCGTCGTCGTCCCAGCTGTCCCACAGCGCGGTCACGACCTCCAGGAACTCGTCGGCGCGCTCGTAGCGCACCGCGTGCTCCTGGTTGGCGTCGCGGTTGAAGTTCCGGGCCGCGAGGTCGCCCGCCGACGTCACGATGTTCCAGCCCGCCCTGCCGCGCGAGATGTGGTCGAGCGAGGCGAACTGGCGTGCCAGGTTGTACGGTTCGGTGAACCCCGTGGACACCGTGCCGATCAGGCCGATCCGGCTCGTCACGGTCGCGAGCGCCGCCAGCAGTGTGAACGGTTCGAAGTGGCTCGCCAGGCTGTGCGCCGTGTCCGGCCGCGCCTCCACCCCGTCGGCCAGGAACACCGAGTCGAAGCCGGCCGCCTCCGCCTCCCGGGCCAGGCCCTGGAAGTGGCCGATGTCGGCCAGCCGGGCCGGGTCGGTGGCCGGGTGCCGCCAGGCGGCCTCGTGGTGGCCCACGCCCATCAGGAACAGGTTCAGGTGCAGCACGTGTCGACTCCCGGGGAGTTGTCTCGATGAGGGGGGTGCGCACGCCCACGGAACCGGCCGGGGCGGGAAGGGAGAGCCGCGCGAGGGGCGGCGGGTACGCGTACGCCCACGTCAGGGGGCGGCAGACCGCCGGGCAGGCCCTGCGGGACGGGAGCGTCAGGCGGACGCGCGGCCCGGGCGACACCCGAGGCCCGCGAAGTGGTGGAGCCGGAAGGCGTTGACCGCCTCGCGCCCCGCGGCGGCGGACATCGCCGCCACCGTCGCCGTGCTCCGCTCGTCCATACCCCGATTCTCCGGGCCCCCCGCAACCGCGGCAATGATTTCCGACGCGGTGGAAGGAATCCTCACCGCGGCCCCCGCCGCACCGTCCGCAGCGCCATCGGCCCCCGGTACACCGCGTCCAGCACCGCCGCACCCGCGGCCACACCCAGCACGTCCCGGCCGAAACTCGTCGGCACCACCACCTGCGCCGCGTCCCGCGCCAGATGCGAGCGCACCGCGACCTCCCGGTGCACATCGGCCAGCAGCTCCGGCAGCCGGATCACCGCGGCCTCGGTGAGCACCAGCACGGACGGGTTGATGACGTCCAGCAGCAGCGCGACGCCGTGCGCCACCGCCCGCAGGCGCTCGCGCAGCAGCCGCAGCGCGGTGGCGTCCCCCGTCTCCGCGCGGTCCAGCAGCAGCGTGAAGTCGGGAGCCGCGATCAGCCCGTCCGCGTGCGCCTGCCGGGCCAGCACACGCTCGGAGACCGCCGCCTGGAAGCAGCCGTGCCGCCCGCAGGAGCAGCGCGCGACACCGCCCGGCACCGGCAGGTGCGCGACGTCCCCGGCGCCCGAACGCGGCCCGCGCAGCATCGTGCCGCCCGCGGTGATCGCGGCGTCCACGACGTTGCCGACGAAGAGGTGGACGATCTCCGAATGCCCGCGGCCCGCGCCGAACAGCAGCTCCGCACGGGCCAACGCCCGTGCGTGCCCTTCGAGATGGACCGGCAGCCGCACGCCGCCCCCCGCCGCTCCGCTCAGCGCCCGGCGCACCGGCACGTCCCGCCAGCCCAGCGGGGCGTGCTCGACGACGGTGCCGCTCTCCGCATCCACCCAGCCGCCGGTCACCACGCCGAGCCCCAGCGGCGAACGCCCCCGCGCGTGCGCCGCCAGGAACCCCGGCAGCCGGCGCCGGATCCCCGCCAGCACCTCGGGGGCGTCGCCCTGGCGTACGTGGCGGCGCTCCGCGACCACCCGGCCGCGCAGGTCCACCAGCGCGAACGTCACCCACGGCACGCCGATGTGCACGCCGAGCGCGACATGCCGCGTCGTGTCGATGTCGACCAGCAACTGCGGCCTTCCCGCCCGCGGCGGGCCCGCGGGCGGCGGCAGCTCCCGCAGCAGCCCCAGCCCGGCGAGGGCCGCGGTGTGCCGCGACACCGCGGCGGGGCTCAGCCCCGTCCGCCCGGCCAGCGCGGTCCGCCCCAGCGGCCCGTACCGCACGACCGCCCTCAGCACGGCACCCGCCCCGCCGCCCTCCCCTTCCCCGGCCACCGGCGACGCCACCAGCGGCGGACCGCTCAGCCGGGGCGAAGGTGGCAGAGGCATGCCCCGATGCTCGCAGGGCCCTGACGGGCGGTCAACGAACGCGTGTTGCGGCCGTATGGCGATCCTGCGAACGCCTCCGGCGGGGCGGGTGCGTGACGCTCCGGGGTGCCCCCGGGGCTGCTTTGCACGACCTTCCCGCCGCGGGGGTGCCCGCGCCTGCGGCGCGGGTGTTTCCCACCCCCACCACCCGTGCGGGTAGGAGCAGGAGTTGCGGTCTCCCTGTGGGGCGCATTCGCCGTCGGGGGCGAACCGCAGTCCCTCACACACCCACCCCCACCGGCAGGCAGCCGCCAACGCTCCCGGGAGGGGGACGGTGCGGGGTGCCCCCGCAGGAATGCGCACGCAAGACCCGCCACCTACGGCATGAGGTCACACGCGCATTCCGAGGAGGTGCCCCGTGCCGGCACCCGACCCCACCCCCCGGGAAAGGGCGCGATGCCCCGCCGGGTACACCAGGGGCGCGAGGAACTGCGCGACCAGCCCCCGCCTAGGGAAGGTCGCGCAACGAACCGCAACCCACCGCCCCGGAGCGGAAGCCTCAGCCCCGCAACGCCGCAAGGCGACGAAGCGCCGCCCCCGCGCCGGAGGCGAGTGCGTGGGCCTCGGCCCGGTAGTGGTCGGTGATCAGCGCGTCGACGTCGGCGAACGTCAGCGACGGATGCAGCCGCGCCGTGAGGCGGTTCATGTCCCGGTAGGACCCCTGGAGTTGGAAGGGCTCGCCCTCCGACTCCCCCGCCACCGCCCCGATATATTCCGCGTTGACCGCAAGCAGTACGTCCCGCACCCGCAGCGCCTGCCGCAACACGGCTACCACGGCGTCGAGTTCGTCCGGCTGGTACGGATGCGCCAGCGCGTCCGCCCGCGCGGTCGGGTCGTCCGCGGCGAGCCGCAGCAGCACCGCGAGGTCCCCGCGGTCGCGCCCGGCCAGCGGGGCAAGGACCGCATTCGCGGTGAGCGCGTTCTCGACGTAGCTCAGCGCGAAGACGTCCTCCCGGCCGCCGAGCACGTCCCCGAGGTTCCAGACGTCCGCCCGGTTGGCGAGCATGTCGGGCACCCGGAAGAGCGTGCCGGATTCGGTGTACGGGTTGCCGGACATGCAGACGGCGAACCGCTTGCCGCGCAGCTCGAACGTGCCGCCGGGTCCCTCGATCCGCCGCGTCGCGTCGCACAACGGGATGAACTTCTGGAGGAGTTCGGCCGAGGTGTGCTGGATGTCGTCGAGGTGCAGCAGCACGTTCGTGCCGAGCGAGAGCGCGAAGACGAGCTTCTCGACCTCGCGGCGGGCGGTCGCGTCGGGTGCGCGCTCGGGGTCGAGGGAGGTCACGCCGGTGCCGAGGGCCGGGCCCGAGACGGTGACGAGCGCGAGCCCGAGGCGGGCGGCGACGTATTCGACGAGGGTCGTCTTCCCGTAGCCGGGCGGCGACAGCAGCATGAGCAGGCCGCCCGCGGAGCCGAACTGCTTGGCGAGGCTGTCGCCGACGAGCGGGAGGTAGACCTCGTCGATGAGCCGGTTGCGGACGAAGCCGGTGAGCGGCCGCGGCCGGTACGCGGCGAGTCCGAGCCGCTCGCGCTCGGCGGTGACGACGGCGGTGCGGTGCCGCTGGTAGGTGCGGTAGGCAGGGACGTCGTCGGCCTCGAAGCGGCGGACGCGGGTGAGGAGTTCGTCGAGGCGGAGGGTCAACGTGCCCTGCTGGATGCGCGGATGGGAGCCGAGCAGGCCCTCGACGGTGGTCTCGACGGGGCCGCCCGCCGGGTAGCTGTCGCCGGGGCACAGGAGCGCGGCCGCGGCTTCGAGGTGGTCGCCGTGCGGCCCGGCGAAGGGGGCGAGCCAGCCGAGGGCGAGCTGGCGGCGGGCGGCGAGGTCGCCGCCGAGCGCGTCGAGATCGCCGAGCACGTCCTTGTACGGGACGGCGTCCGTCCCCCCGAGCGCGTCCGCGAAGCGCCGGGAGATCTCGCCCGCGGCGGCCCCGGCGACGAAGCCGGGCTGCTCGGCGGCGAGTTCGGCGACGAGGTACTCGCCGAGGAGGTCGGCGTCCCCGGCCGGAAGCCCGGCGGACCCGAGGAACTCCCCGGCGGCGCCTCCCAGTTCGGAGCCGAGCGCGTCGAGCGCGTCCGTCCCGACCGCACCGGCCCCGAAGGCCGCGGCCCGGGTGAGCGAACGCGCCCGCGTCGTCCACGCGGCCCGCGACGCGGGAGTGGTCCCGTACTCCCAGTACAGCCGCGCGTCGGCCCGCACCCCCGGCGGATACCGCAGCAGCCCGGCACCGGAAGCGAGTTCGCCGAGCGCGGCCAGCAACAGCGCGGCGTCATGATCGTGCACCCCGCGCTGATACCCCTCGTCGACCCGCGCGGCAACGGCGTCCCGCACGAGCGCCTCGACGTCGCCCGAGGCGCCCGCGGCAGCGCCGCCGAACCCGGCCACGGCACCCGACCCGCCCGGCGAACCGGCACCCAGCGCGGTGCCACCCGCACCAAGCCCCAGCCCGGCGGCAGCACCGGCAACGGCACCGCCCGCACGGGCGGCACCCCCGGCGCCGGGCAAGGCGCGCAGGAGCAGGCTCGCCGCCAGGTATTCCGCGCGGTAGAGGGTGGGGGTCTCGGAGACGAGGGGGCGGTGCCAGAAGCGGCGGGTCTCGGTGAAGGCGGGGTCGGTGACCGGGGAGAGGTAGTCGGTGCCGGTGACCGTGAAGGCGAGGGCGTCGGCGTGCGGGACGAGGGCGAGGTCGAGGGGCTGGGTGTTGACGGCGAAGCGGTGGCGGCCCAGCCGGATGGTGGCGCCGCCGTCCTCGTAGAGGTCGGTGCGGTCGCGCAGGGTGCGGGCGGTGTCCTGGCGGGCGGCGGCGAGGGAGTCCGCCAGCTCGGCCGCCTTCGCCGGGTCGCCCAGGGCCCGCAACTCCTCGCCGATACGGCGGTGCTCGGCGGCCAGCGGGTCCGCCGCGAAGAGCGTGTTGACCTCGTCCGCGGAGGCCAGCGTGGCCGCGCGGCGGCGGATCGTGTCGAGGATGCGGTCCGCCGACGCGGCGAGCCGGGCCGCGCGCTGGGCCCGCTCGTCGGCGAGCGCCTGCCTGCGGGCGGTGAGGGTCTGCTGGATCTCGTCCCGGCGCTCGGCGAGCGCGGCGATGCGCTCGGGTTCCGCGGCGAAACGCGTCGTCAGGCTCTCGACCTGCACGAGCAGCCGCCCGAGGTGCAGGTCGCACGCCTCGGGGGTGTCCGCGGCGGCGAGCGCGCCGCTCACGCTCTGCGCCAGCAGCGCGCTCTCCGCGGCGAATTCGGCCGCGCTCTCCGCGCCGAGCAGATCGCGGCGGCGGGCGTCGAGGACGGCGCGGGCGCGGTTGACGGCGCCCAGGACGTCCGCGGCGGAGGCCAGGATGCGGGTGCGGACGGTCGCGTCGGAGATCTCCAGGCCGCCCGCGGTCTCCGTGACGGTCGCCAACCCGGCGGCCAGCGCGTCGAGTTCGGCGGTGAGCGCGTCGCCGCCCGCCGCTGTCGCCAACTCGCCCGCGCGGGTGGCGAGATCGGCGGCCCGGTCGCGGAAGGCGTCGAAGGCGTGCTCGTCGGCGAAGCTTTCGGCGGCGCGGGCCGCCGCGTCGGCGAGGTCGTCGGTCAGGGACGCGGCGAGGTCGTCGAGGCGCGCGAGGTCGGCGTACCGCGTCTCGCGGAGGGTCGCCAACCGACCCTGTGCGGCGCGCAGTTCGCCGAGCTTCTCGACCCACTCGGCGGCGGAGGCGTCCCGCGTCTCGCCCCGCACCCGCCGTACGAGCCCGGTGACGTACGCGGCGACCTCCTCGACAGCCGCCGCGGCCCGCGCGGTCGCCTCCCGCACCCGCGCGTACTCGGCGAGCACGGCCCGCGCGGTGTCCCGCACGGCGAGCAGCGGCCCGGCGAGATCCCGCCCCCCGGCGCGGCCCGCCCCGGGGTCCGCCCCCGCCGCGGAATCGACCACCCCCGCCACCGCGGAACCGGCGCCCGTACCGGCGCCGCCCCCCGCGAGGGAGCTAGCGCCCGGCGCAGAGCCGGAAGCACCACCTGCGCCCGGCGCCGAGCCGGAATCGGCCGCCCCCGCCGTGCCGGGCGCAGCCCCGTCCGCCACCGCGGGTCCCGCCGCCGTACCGGCGCCACCCCCCGCGAGGGAGCCCGCCCCCGGCGCGGAGCCCGAAGCGCCACCCGCACCCGGCGCCGAGCCGGAAACACCGCCCGGCGCCGAGCCGAAAGCAGCGCCCGGCGCGGAGCCGGAAGCACCGCCCACGCCCGGCGCCGAGCCGAAAGCACCCCCCGGCGCGGAGCCCCAAGCCCCACCGCCCGGCGCAGCCGTACGCTCCTGGCCCGTGTCGACGTCGATGTCGGCGAGCCAGTGGTGGCGGTCCAGGACGCGGTCGCAGGATGCTGCCAGCGCCTCGTAGACCGCTGCGCCCGGGGCGGTCTCCAGGGCGGCGCGGGCCACCGACAGCGCGTCGGAGACGGCGCGGACGAGGTCGGGGTTGCCGATGCGGGCGAGCGGGCCGTCCGCGGCGGGGCGGGAGGCGGCCCAGGTGTCGCTGACGAAGGGCGTGGACCAGCGCTGGAGGGTGTGGACGCGCGCGGGCTCGTCGCCGTCGGCGGGGCGCAGCGTCAGGAGCGTGCCGTCGTCGTGCAGGGCCCAGCCGCGCGCGGTGAGCGGGGCGGCGACCTCCTTGCGGACGAGGTTGTACGGGAGCAGCAGCCTGCGGCCCTCGGCGTGGAAGACGTAGAGCACGTCCTCGCCGTTCGCGGAGCGCACGAGCCGCTCGAACTCCAGCCGCTCGCCCGCCGTTTCGAGGTCGAACGTGCGGGTGCCGCCGGTCGCGAGGGCGTAGCCGCCGGGGAAGACGACGCCCTGCTCCTCGGGCAGCCGCAGGCACGCCTGGCCGAGCGCGTCGATGCGATCGACCTGCTCGGTGCGGGTGTTGACGGCGAAGTGCCGCGCGGCTTCCTCGTGGTAGGGGCGGATGCGCAGCAGCACCAGCGGTTCGGCGTCGGCGAAGTGGACTTCGGCGTCGGCGAGCGACTGGAGCGCGTCCTCGACGGGCTCCTCGTACGTCGTGTCGCCGACGCGGATCGTGAGGGTGCCGCCGGTGGGGTCGACGGTGACGCCGCCGATCGCGAGGTGCGGCTGCCTGCCGGGCACGTGCGTCTCGCGTCCGGCGGGCGTCCACTCGACGGTGTGGCCGCCGCCGTCGTAGGCGGGGGTGTCGCGGGTGGTGCCCTCGTACGCGCAGGTGCCCGCCGCCTCGTCGACGCGCCAGGCGAGCGCCTTGACGTCGGCCGCGGAGGGGCCCGTGCGGAAGACGGCGAGCAGCCGCCCCTCCGCGGCGCGCAGCCGCAGCAGCCGGGTCTGCCGGTAGTAGCGGTGGAGCTCGCGGAATTCCCGGACGAACTGCGGGTCGTCGAGCAGGCCGGGTACGGGGGCGTCGCCGTCGCGCAGCCGCAGGACGTCGCCGACGTCCGTGACCTGCGCGGGGTTCGACGCGAAGAGCAGCCGCCCGGCGACGGGGGCGATGTCCGCGGGCAGCGCGGGCTGCTCCGTCGCGACCCGCTCGCTGCCCGCGAGCCGCACCTCGCCGCCCCCGAACACCGCCTGTCGCGCCGCGTTCAGCGCCCCGGCCCGCGCCCCCAACTCCCGTGCTGCGGCCCCCAACCGCCCCCGCAGCACCTCGTAGGCGTCGGCGTCCAGCCGATCCCCACCGGCGCCCCCGGCGGCCGACGCCCCCGCCGTACCCACGCCACCGCCACCGGTGCCGGACGCCTGCGCGGCGCCCGTACGGCGGGACGCACCACCCGCCGTTCGCCCAACGCCCGAACCGGCCCCCCCGGGCGCGCCCGCCGTACCGCCGCCCGCCGGGGCACCCGCATCCCCCGGCGCGCCCGCCAGGGCGCCCCGCTGCTCGCCGCTCATCGTCCGCCGACCGCCTTACTTCGTCGCCGTCGCGGTCCCGTTGGCCGTGGCCTTGGTCAACGGGAGCTTGGGCTCCTGGAGTTGGGCGAGCAGGTGCGCCAGCACGGTCGCCGCGTTGCCGTTGCCGACGTTCGTGCCGTTGCCCGCCGCGAGGGCGGTGAGGACCTTCGTCGCGTCGTCCGTGAAGCTGCCGGAGTCGTCGAGCCAGCCCGCGCCCAGGGTGCGTACCGTCTCGGAGTTGGCGACGAAGCTGTCGACGCTGCGGCCCGCGGAGACCGCGCCCAGCAGGCGGTCGAAGAAGACGGTGTCGCCGCCGACGATCTGGATGTCGGCCTTCTCCAGGCCGGTCGCCAGCACCGTGGCCTGCGCCTCGGCGATCTGCCGCTGCGTCTCCAGGCCCGCGAGGCGGACGTCCTTCTCGGCGGCCAGCCGCAGCCGGTATTCCTCGTGGCCGCGTGAGGCCTCGTCCAGCGCGGCCATCGCCGCGGCCTTCTCGGTGAGGCCCGCGGCCTCCGCCTTGAGGCGGCCGCCGATGAGCGCGGCCTCGGCGGCGGCCTGCGCGGTGACGCCGTCCGCGTCCGCGAGGGCCTTCGCCTTGGCGCCCTCCGCCTCGGCCTTCAGGCGCGCGGCGATGCCCTGCGCCTCGGCGGCGCCGATCTTGCTGATGGCGGCCGCGCTGCGCTCCTGCACCTCGACCTCGGCGAGCCCGGCCGCGGCGGCCTCGGCGCGCAGGCCCTCGGCGAGCCGGATCTTCGCGGTGGCGTCCAGCTCGGACGCGGCCTTGCGGGCCTCCGCCATCGTCAGCGCCTCGCGCGCCTTGTGCTGCGCGGCCTGCTCGGCGGCCTCGGCCGCCTTGATGTCCTTGACGAGCTGCTCCTGCGCCTGCGCCTCCGCGGTGATGACGAGCGCCTGCCGCTCCCGCTCGGCCTCCTGCACCAGCCGCAGGGCCTTGATGGACTCCTCCTGCTCGGCGACCGTCCGCTCGACGGCGATCCGCTCCCGCACGACGTCGGCGACCTCCCGGCGCTCGCCCTCGACCTCCTTCTCCTTGGAGATACGGGCGAGTTCGGTCTCCCGCTCGCGCGCGATGACCTCCAGGACGCGATCCTTCTCGATGCGCTCGTTCTCCACCGCGATGACCCGCTCGCGGTTCTTCTGCGCGACCGCGATCTCCCGCGCCTGGTTCTCCCGCTGCACCCCGAGCTGCTCCTCGGTGCGCAGGAACGCGCCCTGCGCGCCCAGCCGTTCCTCCTCGGCGACCTTCGCGGTGGTGGCCTCCTCCTTCGCGCGCAGCGTCTCGACCTCGCGGCGCTGCCGGATCTCCGCCTCGGCCTGCCGCCGTTCCAGCTCCAGGATGGTCTCCCGGGCGTCGACGTTCTGCCGGGTGATCTCCTTCTGCTCGGTGCGCTCGTACTCGTTGGTGCGGACGTGCTCGATCGCGGTCAGCTCGGTGATCTTCCGGATGCCCTGCGCGTCCAGGATGTTGGCGGGGTCGAGCTGGGTGACGGGCGTCTGCTCCAGGTAGTCGATCGCGCAGTCCTCCAGGTGGTAGCCGTTGAGGTCGGTACCGATGACCTGGATGATCTGGTCGCGGAAGTGCTCGCGGTGGGTGTAGAGGTCGACGAAGTCCAGTTGCTTGCCGACGGTCTTGAGCGCCTCGGAGAACTTGGCGCTGAAGAGCGCCTGCAACGTCTGCTGGTGGCTGGCCCGTTCGGTGCCGATCGCCTGCGCGACCTTGATGACGTCCTCCTTCGTCTTGTTGACCCGGACGAAGAAGGTGAGGTGGATGTCCGCGCGGATGTTGTCCTGGCAGATCAGGCCCTCGCGGCCGGTGCGCTGGATCTCGATGGTCTTGACCGAGATGTCCATCAACTCGGCGTTGTGCAGCACCGGGAGGACCACGGCGCCGGTGAAGGTGACGTCCACCTGCCGGGTCCGGGAGATGATCAGCGCCCGTCCCTGCTCGACCTTGCGGAAGAGCTTGCTGATGGTGAAGAGCACTCCGACGGCGATGAGCGCGAGAACGGCGACGAGCACGCCGATCCCGATGGCAGTGGCGTCCATGGTGGATCCTTCGGTTTCCTCAGACGGTCGACGGGTCGGTTGACGCGCCACCCGGCACGTCGAAAGGCGCGACCCAGAAGAACTCGCCTTCGGGGTCGTAGTCGTAGAGCAGCGCGGTGCTGCCGGCGGTGAAGGTGTCGTCGCCGTGCTGCCGCACCTGGACGACGGCGGTGGAGCCGTCGGGCGCGGCGACCTCGGCCTGCCCGAAGTGTGCGGTGACGCGGCCGGTGCGGACGACGCACACCCGGCCGGTGAAGTCCGCGCGGGAGGGCGGCCGCACGTCGGGGAAGAGCCGGCGCAGCGGCCGTACCAGGACCCAGGTCGCGCACCACGAACCGACCAGCGCGGCGCCGGCCACGGCTGCGTACAGCAGCGCGCGGACGGGCGCGGTCGGAATGTCGGCGGAGCGGACGGCGGCGGAGCCGGCCAGGCTCAGGAACCACGCGAGGGCGACGAGCAGCGACAGCACGACGGTGACGGGCACACCGCCCAGACCCGCGGCGGCCAGCAGCCCGGCCCCGCCGCCGTGCCCGGACCCGTGGTCGGATCCGTGGCCGGATCCGTGGCCGGATCCGTGGTCGGTGAGGTCATGGCGCCCCCCGACGCCATGACCTCCGTGCCCCCCGATCCCCCCGTGGGCCTCCCCCAAGGCCCCGTGCTCCCCGTAACCCCCCGTTCCCCCGTGCCCACCGGCTGCGCCGTGGTGGTGCCAGGGGCCGTGCGCGTCGGCGCCGCCGACGACCACGAGCCCCCAGAACGCCACCACGGCCACCAGAGCGCCGGTGAACACCACGGTCGGAAACCCCAGGACGACGCCGGCGAACTCTTCCATGTCCCCCTCCGCCTCCCCCGTGCGGTGCTTCCGATCCCCGCGGAGATCGTCGCAGGGCGGGCAGGGGCCGGGCATTTCCGCTTCCCGGCAGACTTCACCGGGCGATCACGTCCGGAACGTGCGGGAACCGAACGCGAAAGGCCGCCGTCCGCGGGAAGACGCGGACAGCGGCCTGACGTGTGCGGGGCCCGAGGTGTGCGGGGCCGGACGGGGCTCAGGCCTGGGCGAGGCCCGCCTCGATCTCCAGCGCGATCTTGATCTTGTCGCTGACGGCGGCACCCGCGGCGCCGCCCGTCACGCCGAACTCACCGCGGCTGATCTCGGTCGCGGCGGAGAAGCCGGCCACCGGGTTGCCGTCGAAGCCCTTGCCGAAGCCGTTCAGCTCCAGGGTGAGGGTCACGGGCTTGGTCACGCCGTGCAGCGTCAGCTCGCCGTCGACCTCGAACAGCTCGGAGGTCTGCGGGCGGATCCCGGTGGAGGCGAAGGTCAGCTCCGGGTGCGCCTCGACGTCCAGGAAGTCCGCGCCGCGCACGTGGGCGTCACGGGTCTCGTTGTTGGTCGAGATGGAGTTGGTCTTGATCACCGCGTTGACGCTGGACTCCAGCGGGTCCTCGGCGGTGACGATGGTGCCCTCGAAGGCCGCGAAGTGGCCGCGGACCTTCGAAACACCGAGGTGCCGGACGTAGAAGGACACGTCGGAGTGCACGGTGTCGATCGTCCACGTCCCGGCGACATAGCCGTCGATCACTTCGGTCTGCGTGCTCATGGCGGAAACTCCTTGGGACGGATCATCAGAGCAGGTGGTGATTGAAACCTCAGTAACCATAACTCGCTGGTGTTGAGAGTTCAACCACCTTTATAGTGGACCTATGGACGATGTGCGATGGCTGAGCGCGGACGAGCAGGACATCTGGCGGGCCTACCTGTCCGCCAGCGTCACCCTCGCCGCGCATCTGGACCGGCAGATGCGGCAGGAGGCGGGTATGCCGATGGCGTACTACGAGATCCTGGTGCGCCTCTCGGAGGCGCCGCACCGCCGCCTGCGCATGAGTGAACTCGCCGACGCGTCGCTCTCTTCCCGCAGCCGCCTCTCCCACGCGGTGGCCGCGCTGGAGCGCAACGGCTGGGTCGAGCGGCGTCCCGCCGACGGCGACCGGCGCGGCTGGGTCTGCGCGCTGACCTCCGCCGGGTACGAGGCGCTCGCCGCAGCGGCGCCGGGGCACGTCACGACCGTACGCGAACACCTCTTCGACGTCCTGACACCCGAGCAACTCGCTGCGCTCCGCCAGATCGGGCAGGCCATCACGGCGGGGCTCCAGCCGGCCTGCGAGGCCGCCCGCGCGGAAGAGCCGCCCTGCGACGAGTGACCCGCCCCCTCGCGCGAGCGGTCAGGTCCAGCCGAGCAGGCGGGCGCCGAGGGCCGCGGTTTCCAGGGTGTAGCGCTGGAGGGGGTCGTCCGGGGCGAAGCCGGTGAGGGCGGCGATGCGCTCCAGGCGGTAGGCGAGGGCGCGCACGCTGAGATCGAGGCGGCGTGCCGCCTCCGCGTTGACGTAGCCGGAGGCGGCGTACGCGGAGATGGTCTCCAGCAGGGGCGCGGCCCCGCCGCGGGCGTCCCGCAGCGGCCCGAGCACGGACTGCACGAGGTCGGACATCGCGGCCCGGTCCCGCATGAGGACCGGGAAGACCAGCAGGTCGGCCGCCAGCAGGACGCGCGGTTCGAGGGCCAGGCGCTCCGCGAGGTCCAGCGCGCTGAGCGCCTCCTCGTAGGAGCGCACGACACCCGCCGCGCCGCTGTGGGCGCGGCTCACGGCGACCCGGCCGCCGTCCTCCTCCGCGGCTGCGAGCTTCACGAAGGCGTCCAGCACCGGCTGCTGCTCGGTGGGCACGACGCACACCAGCCGCCCGTCCTTGGGCACGACGAGCGCGTCGTGGTCCCCGAAGCGGCCCGCCAGCTCGCGTTCGACGCGCCGCAGCAGCGGATGCCGCTCGTCGTAGGGCTCGCCCGGCGCCGCGGCCACGACCACGGTGTGGCGCTCGGCGAGCCGCAGCCCGAAGCGTTCGGCCTGCTCGGCGATCCGGCCGGGGTCGCTGCGGCCGTACAGCAGGTCGTCGACGAAGGCCCGCCGCTCGGCCTCGGCGCGGCGCACCGCGTGCCGCTGGGCCCGCGCGTGGCCCTCGGCGAGCGCGTGCACGCCCGCCTCCAGCGCGGCCAGCACCGCGGCTCCGGTACGGCGCAGGTCCCCGGGGTCGCGGGCGCCGGTGACGCCCGGCAGCGTGGCCCAGGCCCGGCGGGCGGCGGCCAGATGCCCGGCGGTCAGCTCGCGCAGCCCTATCCCGGCGTCGGCGGCCTGCTCCCCGAGCACCCGGCGGCTCTCGCGCTCGGCGCGGGTCAGCGTGCGGCAGCTGAGGGAGACGTCGGCCAGGGCCTCGGAGAAACCGGCGAGGAATTCCGCGGGGACGCCGTGCCCGTGCCCGTGCGTGGGCGCGCCGGCACCCGTCGTCGTGCCCGTGCCCGTCGCCACGTCCCCACCCCTGCCCGTCCCCATGACCGCCGGTTGCCGTAAGCCGGACACGGAGAACCTACCAACGCTGCCGGATCCCGGAAACGTCGGGGCGCCCACCGGCTCCCGCCCCCGGACAGCACGGAACCCCGGACGGCCGCGGCCGTCCGGGGTTCCGGGTGCTGCTTCGGGCGCTGCCCGGTGCTACTGCGCCGTCGTCGACGCCTGCGGGGACGCCGCCGGGGCGGCCTCCTGCGCGGTCACGACGTCACTCGGGGTGATGGCCTCGGGCGCCGGCGTCGCCGTGGACGTCGGCGCGCTGCTCGCGGCGGCGCCGCCGTCGTCCGACTTCATGGCCTTGGCCTCGGACTTCAGGATGCGCATCGACTTGCCGAGACCGCGCGCGGCCTCGGGAAGCTTCTTGGACCCGAACAGCACGATGACGACGATCGCCACCACGATCAGGTGCCACGGCTCCAGCCCGTTTCGCAACATGGGATCCTCGTTTCGCTCAGGGTCCGACTACCTCTTACGTCGGCGCCTCGACTCGCATTGTCACCCGAGAGCAGCCGCAAGCGGCACCCGGGTACTCAAAGCATGCGCAAAAAGCGCGTGAACGGGAAGACCCTCAGGTCTGGCGCCTCGGCCGCACATGTGCGACACGCCCCCCGAACGGCGCCGGTCAGAGTGCCGGACCCGGGATCGACGGAGGCAGTGTCGCGGCGAGATCTTTCCAGACGTCGTCGACGGCGATACGTATGAGGTCCGCCTGGTCCAGCAGGAAGTCGTCCGGTGCCCCGCGCATGGAGCCGCGCTCCTCGACAGCGACGGCGTAGTGGTCCTTGTAGAACCACACGGAGATGCGCGGGGGGTTGTGGAACCCGTCCTTGGTGAACTCGGGGGTCGCGGTGATCACGAGGGAGCCGCCCTTCGCCGGGAGCACACTGCACTCCGCGGGCGGGGTCGGCGAGGGGCACGTGGCGTCGCCGGAGTCGGCATTGCCGACGGAGACCCCGACCTCGTAGGAATCCAGATCCCCCTGGAGGAGGGCGTACGCGGACGGGGGGGCGGGGTGTGCCCCCGTACGCGGCGGCTCATCCATGACGTTCGTCACAGGACCGGAGGGCAGCCGCGAGGTCAGGGCTGCGGACATCTCCTCACCGCTCACGACAGGGCGCGTCGTCGCCGGGGGCAGCACGTCGGCCGGGCCCCCGGGGCGCGGCAGGACCGCTGCCGCCGTCACCCCGCCGACCACGACCAGGACCAGCGCCACCGCCCCCGCCACCACCCCCGCCGTCCGGCGGCGGCGGAGTCGGCGGCCTCTGGCGTGGCCCGCGGCCACCAGCGCCGACGGGTCGTCGGGGGTGAAGGCCTCGGCCGCGTGCCGCAGCGTCGCGTTGAGGCGGTCTTCGAAGTCCACGTGCATCGGGGTGCCCTCACAAGGCGCGGAGGAAGGTACGGGGTGGCGTGGTCAGTGCTCGACCAGGTCGGGCAGCGCGTCGCCGAGTTCGGCGCGCAGGCGGTCCAGCGCGCGGAAGGACCGGGTCCGGATCGCCCCCGGGCTCACACCGAGCGCGGCGGCCGTCTCCTCGGTGCTGCGGTCCTCCCAGTAGCGCAGCACCAGGACGGCCCGGTCCTTCGGGCTGAGCCGGGCCAGCGCGGCGAGCAGTACGACGCGCAGGTGGGGATCGTCGGCCGCGTACGCCGGGCGCGGTGGCGGCTCCACCGGTTCCGCCGTGGGGCGCTCCCGGCTGCTGCGGCGGCGCTGGTGGGTGAGGAAGTTCCGGACGAGGACCGTCTGGGCGTACGCGGCCGGGTTGTCGAGTCCGGCGCGGCGGCGGCCCCAGACGACGTACATCCGGCCCAGCGTCTCCTGGACGAGGTCTTCCGCCAGGTGGGTGTCGCCGCCGGTCAGCAGGCACGCCGAGCGGTAGAGCGGGCCCGTGCGCGTACGGGCGAATTCGAGGTACTCCTCGGTCTGTGCTGTACGCACCGCGTGCGGCCCCCTCCGGATGAAGCGCTCACGTCATGAAGACGTTTCGGCCCGCCCGGTGCGTTACACCCCCACGCGCCCCTCAGCCCTTCTTCCCGCTGCCCCGCAGCATGCTCGCGGTCGCCGCCAGCAGGCCCATCGCCGCGGCGGCGGTGAAGACGATGACGAGGCCGTGGTGGAAGGGGGCGGAGATGAGGTTCGGGAAGAACTCCTTGCCGGTGAGGACCGCGCGGTTGTGGGCCGGGAGGGTGGGGAGGACGCCGCTGGGGCCCAGCAGGGTCTGGACGGGGTTGATGCCCAGGAAGGCGGAGAAGACCGTCGAGACCGGCGGCAGCGCCGCGGCCTGCGCCGCGGTGGAGGCGGGGACGCCCTGGGCCTGGAGGCCGGAGGAGAGGGCCGCGGGGAGGCGGTCGGCGAGGCCGACGATGAGCAGCGAGAAGAAGATGCCGATGGACAGCGACATGCCGCTGTTCTGGAACGTGGACCGCATCCCGGACGCGGCCCCCCGGTGCGTGTTCGGCACGCTGCTCATGATCGCCGAGGTGTTCGGCGCCGAGAACATCCCCGAGCCCATCCCGTTGCACATGATGAGCAGCGCGAACGCCCAGTACGGGAAGGTGATCGGGAGCAGCAGCAGCCCCACGAAGCTGCTGCTGAAGAGCACGAGGCCGCCGGTGGTGAACAGCCGTACGCCGTAGCGGTCGGACAGCCAGCCGCACAGGGGTCCGGCGATGAGGAAGCCGGCGGTCAGGGGGAGCAGGAAGATGCCCGCCCACAGCGGGGCGTCCTCGAAGTCGTAGCCGTGCAGCGGCAGCCAGATGCCCTGGAGCCAGATGATCAGCATGAACTGCAGGCCGCCGCGCGCGATCGACGCGAGCAGCGAGGCGGCGTTGCCGGCGGTGAAGGCGCGGTTGCGGAAGAGCCCGAGGTTGAACATCGGGTCCGCGACGCGGGATTCGATGGCGCAGAAGGCGATCAGCAGCACGCTGCCGCCGATGAGCCCGGCGAGGACCTTGGGGCTGGTCCAGCCCATGGTGTGGCCGGCGTAGGGCTGGATGCCGTAGGTGATGGAGATGAGGATCGCGCCGAGTCCGGCGGCGAAGGTGAGGTTGCCCCACCAGTCGATACGGGACCGGGTGCGTGCCGAGGTCTCGCGCAGCGAGCGGTAGGCCCAGATAGTGCCGAGGATGCCGACGGGGACGTTGACCCAGAAGACGGCGCGCCAGTCCCACGCGGACAGCAGCCCGCCGAGGACCAGGCCGATGAACTGGCCGGACAGCGCGGAGATCTGGTTGATGCCGAGCGCCATGCCGCGCTGGTGGGCGGGGAAGGCGTCGGTGATGATCGCGGCGGAGTTGGCCATGAGCATGGAGCCGCCCAGTGCCTGGACCACGCGCCAGCCGATGAGCCACAGCGCGCCGGACGGCCCGAGGAAGGGGTCGAAGGACAGCGCGACGGAGGCGAGGGTGAAGACGACGAAGCCGAGGTTGTACATCCGCACCCGGCCGACGATGTCGCCGAGCCGCCCGAGCGTGACCACCAGGACCGCGGTGACCAGCAGGTAGCCCATGATCATCCACAGCAGGTAGCTGATGTTGCCGGCCGCGAAGGGGTCGAGGTGGATGCCGCGGAAGATCGCCGGCATGGAGATGATCACGATGGAGGAGTCCACCGTGGCCATGAACATCCCGAGGCTGGTGTTGGACAGCGCGACCCACTTGTAGCGGTCGGGACGCTCCCCGGTCGCGGTGGCGCCACCGCTGCCGCCGCCTTCGGCGAGGTGTATGTGCGCGGGCTCAGACACGCCGGGTGATCCTCTCCAGCAGGGGGAGGGCCGCCGCGAGGGTGGCCTGTTCCTCGGGGGTGAGCTCGTCGGTGATGGCGCGGGTCAGCCGCCGGCCCTTCTCCTGGCGGGAGCCGCGCAGACCCGCGCGTCCGGCCTCGGAGACGGTGACGACGATGCGCCGGCCGTCGCGGGGGTCGGGCTCGCGGGTGACGAGGCCGCGCTCGTACAGCCGGGCGACGATGGTGGCCATGGACTGCGGGCGGATGCCCTCGGCGGTGGCCAGCTCCGAGGCGGTCGCGGGGCCCTCGCGGTCCAGCCGGACCAGGGCCGAGGTCTGCGAGAGGGTCAGCTCGTCGCTGGGCTTGAACTGCCGCAGCCGCCGTACCAGCGGGCCGAGCGCGGCCCGCAGGTCGGCGGCGAGCCGGGCGGGGGTGCCGGGCTCGTCCGGCAGGTCGGGCTCGGCGGGTGCCGCGGCCGAGGGGGGCAGGCCTTCCGGGGCGGCGGGCGGAGGGCCCGCCGCGTCCTGGTGCGTGTCCGAGCTGCCGCTGGGCTCCATGATTCTCAGTATAAACTGTTCAGTCCGTCCTTATGGTAGAGATGGCGGCATGACTGAAGCCTCTGCTTCCTCCGCTCACCCGGCCTACCCAGCCGACTTCCCGGACACCTCCGCCGGGTCCCTCTTCGCCACCACGACCACGGTCGCCGGCCACGGCGGCGACGAGATCGAGGCGTATCTCGCCCGCCCCGCGGGCTCCCGCAGCCGCGGCGGTGTCGTCGTCATCCACCACCTTCCCGGCTACGACCGCGGCACCAAGGAGTTCGTGCGCCGTTTCGCCGAGATGGGCTACGACGCGATCTGCCCCAACCTCTTCCACCGCGAGGCCCCCGGCGCCGCCCCCGACGACGCGGCCGCCGTGGGCCGCGCGGCCGGCGGCGTCCCGGACGAGCGGCTGGTCGGCGACGTGGCCGGCGCCGCCGCGTACCTGCGCGCGCTGCCGTACGCCAACGGCCGGATCGGCGTCATCGGCCACTGCTCCGGCGGCCGCCAGGCGGTGCTCGCCGCCTGCCGGCTGGACGACGTGGACGCGGCCGTGGACTGCTACGGCGCCTTCGTCGTCGGCGAGGTGCCGGAAGGCATGAACATGAAGGTCACCCCGCTCGTCGCGGACCTGCCGAACCTGGGCGCGCCGCTGCTGGGCCTGTTCGGCAACGAGGACAAGTACCCGAGCCCGGAGCAGGTCGCCGAGCTGGGCCAGATCCTCACCGAGCACGGCAAGGACTTCGAGTTCCACTCGTACGACGGCGCGGGCCACGCCTTCTTCGCCACCCACCGCCCGAGCTACGACGTCGCCGCCGCCAACGACGGCTGGGAGCGTATCGAGGCCTTCTACGGCAGGCACCTCGCGCCGGCGGAGGGCTGAGCGGCATGTGCACGTACACCACGATCAAGGACGTCGTCGACGGGAGCGCCAAGCCCGGTCCCGACGGCGGGTGGTTCCACGTCTCGGACGTGACCGTCTACTTCGACCACCCCGTGCACGCGATGGCCGAGCACACGCTCAACATCGACTTCACCGACCCCTCGCGCGGCCCGGCCGCCCGGGTCGCCCTCGAACTCACCGCGGAGTCCGCGGTGCGCCTGGTCGAGGCGATCCAGGCCGCGCTGGACGCGGTCCCGAAGGAGATGCGGGTCTGACCTTGCGGCGCCGCGCACGAAAGGGGCGCGGGGAACGTGCTGTTCCCTGCGCCCCTTCCGGCGGGGCCGTGCCGCGTCAGCGGCGGGCGCTGCGGTCTGCTGCCGCTTCGCTGCGGGCCGCGGCCGCCTCGCTGCGGTACGCCGCGCGGGAGCCGCGCTTGCTGCCGCCCATCATGCCGAGCCCCATCGTGGCCAGCCCGAGCGCACAGGCGACGCCGCCGACGATCGCGTTGTTGACGATCGTGTGGGTGACGGCCGCGTTCGGTCCGGCGATCGCCCAGGGCGCGACGATCGTCCACGCGCCGATCGCGATGGCGCACCAGCCGAGGCCGACGGTCCGCTCCAGCACGGAGCCGAAGCCCATCGCCAGCACGGCGAGCGCGATACCGGTGATCAGGTTGCTCACGCGCAGGCCGGTGAACCCGGTGAAGTTCACCACCCACGGCGAGATGGCGAGGTAGAGACCGGTCAACAGGCACAGGCCCTCGATCAGCCCCGAGATCGGCTTCGCAGAGGCCTCGGCGTAACGGCCGCGCAGGGCCATCAGGTCGGGATGGGTGTCGATCTGCGATGTCGAGTGAGTCGAATCGGTGGCCATTCGAGCCACCTCCTTCGCATTGCAGAGTGCAGTTCGTTTCTGCCGACGGATGTCTCCGGGTCTCCGCCCCGAAGTGCCGCATCCATAACTCAGCGTAGGTCTGGGGGGAGCGGAGTGGCCACTTATACGAGGCATACATTCAGAATGTTTTGCCCCGTTCACGCACGGTGTGCCCCGTGCGACGCACCGCTACCCTTTTCGTCCGATTACCACGCCGCGTCCCACGACTGCGCCTCGGCGAGGACGGCGGAGGCGAGCCGCGCCGACCGTACGGCGATGCTCCGCGGCGGGCAGGGCCGCCCGCGCTCCAGCCACCACGCGATGGACTGCACCGACAGCGCGGCGAGCACGGTCGGTACGAAATCGGGCCCGGAGCCGGGTCCGGGGCCCTGGTTCCGCGGGGGCGGCAGGTGCGCGCCGACCATCCCGGCGAGCGTCGCGCGCATGCGGTCGGCGAACCACGGGCTGCCGTTCCGCCCGAGCAGGGCGCCGTAGAAGCGGTGGTAGCCGTCGATGTGCTCGTAGAAGCCGATCCAGCGCTGCAGCGGCGTGCGCTCCGTGCCGTCCGCGCCGCCGCCCTCCCCTATCGCGCCGAGCATCTCCGCCACGGCCTCGTCGAAGATCGTCTCGACGAGCTGGTACTTGTCCCGGTGGTTGCGGTAGAAGGCCGCCCGGCTGACCATCGCCCGCGCGCAGATCTCGCCGACGGTGACGCGGTCGAAGCCGCGCTCCTCGATCAGCTCGATGAGCGCTTCCCGCAGGAGCTTGCGCGTCCGCCGCACCCGTACGTTCTCCACGCCTCGTGCGTTCTCCACGCCTCCCGAGGATGCCACGTCAACGCGGCGTGTCCAGCGCCGTGTTGAGGCGGGCCGCCTGCCGGGTCAGGTGCGTGCGCTCCGGGAGGGCGGCGGCCTGCCCGGCGGCCTCCGCGTAGAGGCGGGCCGCGGTGCGCAAGTTCCCGGCCCGCTCGTGGAGGTAGGCGGACGCGGCGGTGTGGCGCGGCAGCGCGGGGTCGAGGGCGCCGAGCGCGGCCAGGCCCGCGCGCGGGCCGTCCGCCTCGCCGACCGCGACCGCGCGGTTGAGGCGGACGACCGGGCTGCCGGTCAGCCGCTCCAGCTCGTCGTACCACTCGACGATCTGCACCCAGTCCGTCTCGCCGGCGGTCGGCGCGTCCGCGTGCAGGGCCGCGATCGCCGCCTGCGCCTGGAATTCGCCGAGCCGGTCGCGGGACAGCGCCCGTTGCAGGACCGCCACGCCCTCGGTGATCGCGTCGGTGTCCCAGCGGCCGCGGTCCTGCTCGGCGAGCGGCACGAGGGCGCCGTCCGGCGCGGTACGGGACGCGCGCCGGGCGTGGTGCAGCAGCATCAGCGCCAGCAGGCCCGCGACCTCCGGGTGGTCGATCGCGGCGGCCAGCTGCCGGGTGAGCCGGATCGCCTCGGCGGCGAGGTCGACATCGCCGGAGTAGCCCTCGTTGAAGACCAGGTAGAGCGTGCGCAGCACGGTGCCGACGTCCCCGGGCCGGTCCAGCCGCTCCCCCGAGACGGTGCGCTTGGCGCGGCTGATGCGCTGCGCCATGGTCGCCTCGGGCACGAGGTAGGCGCGGGCGATCTGCCGCGTCGTGAGCCCGCCGACCGCGCGCAGCGTGAGCGCCACCGCCGAGGAGGGGCTGAGCGCGGGGTGGGCGCACAGGAAGTACAGCCGCAGCGTGTCGTCCGCGCCGGGCGCGGGCCCCGGCGGCGGCTCCCGGTCGACCTGGTCCTCCCGGCGCCGGCGCGCGCTCTCGGCCCGGGTGGCGTCCAGGAAGCGCCGCCACGCGACGGTGACGAGCCACCCGCGCGGGTCGCGCGGCGGCTCGCCGGGCCAGACGCGTACGGCCTCCACGAGCGCGTCCTGCACCGCGTCCTCGGCCGCGGCGAATTCCGCCCCGCGCCGGACGAGGACGGTCAGGACGTACGGGGTCAGGGCGCGCAGCAGGGCCTCGTCGAGGGGGGCGGACCCGGCGGGGGCGGGGGCCGGGTGGCGGCCGGCCCCCGTACGGTCCTCGCGCACCGTCACTCCGTGATCGTCGGGGGCGCTTCGGTCATGAACGGGCGCAGCTCCAGCCACTCGTGGATCGGCCGGCCGCCCGCGCCCGGGGCCGCGGACAGCTCACCGGCGAGTTCGAGGGCGCGCTCGTAGGTGTCGACGTCGATCACCATCCAGCCCGCGATGAGGTCCTTGGTCTCCGCGAACGGCCCGTCGGTGACCGGCGGGCGCCCCGCGCCGTCGTAGCTGACCCAGGTGCCCTCGGGTGCGAGCGCCTGCGCGTCGACGAACTCGCCCGTCTCCTCCAGCTTCGCCGCGAAATCCCGCATGTACTGGATGTGCGCGGTGACCTCCTCGGGCGTCCACCGGTCCATGCTGATGTCGTTGACCGGCGCCGGAGCACCCCGGTAGTGCTTGAGCAGCAGGTACTTGGCCATGGTGGTCTCCTCCGTGCGGTGCGGCCCATTGTGGCCGCCTTCACTTCGAGGACGGAGCAGCCCCGCGGTTCTCGACACCGCCCGCGCTGTTTTCCGGGTTTTTTTCTCCCCCGCCGCCCGCGCCCGGTGCGAGCTGCGCGTGGTCGGCGTCCGGGAGCCAGTCGCGCCCCGGCACGTAGTCGAGCCAGCGGCGGGCGCGGGCCGCCGCGGTGAAGGCGCCGAGCAGGGCGTCCAGCAGCGGGTGGCGCGGGGTGTCGCGCCAGGCCAGGGACCAGGCGTAGAGCGGTGTGGGGCCGGTCAGCGGGATCGCGCGCAGGCCCGCGGTGGACGGCAGGGGCGCGTCCGCGGGCACGAGCGTGAAGCAGCTCGGGTCGGCGCGCAGGTGCTGGACGAGGTGGTCGGGGCCGAGGTTGGGGCCGCTGCGGCGGGCGGCGATGCCGAATTCGTCGGCGAAGCGGCGCAGGAAGTCCAGCCGCGGCAGCTCGGCGGGGGCCCACAGGACGCTGTCGCGCAGGTCGGACGGGCGCAGCTCGGCCGCCCCGGCGAGCGGGTGCGCGGCGCCGACCACCGCGTCGACCGGCTCCAGCCGTACGAGCCGGTGGGCGAGCCCCCGGTCCCGCCCGTCGGGCAGCGGGTGCACCCGCCCGAACCCGGCGTCCGCCGCGCCGCTCAGCAGCGCCTCGGCGACGGAGGGCCAGTCCCGTCCGGGCCCCGGCTCCAGCCGCAGCGCGGGGTCGGCCGCCGCGGCGGCGTCGGCGGCGTGCGCGACGGTGCGCATCGGGGCGTACAGATGCCCCCAGACGTCGAGCCGCAGCGCCTGCCGCCCGCCGTGCACCGCGGCCACCGCCCGCTCCCCCGCCGCCAGCGCCTCCCGCGCGGCGGGCGCGAACCGTTCCCCGGCGTCGGTGAGCCGGGTGCCGCCGTCGCGGTCGAAGAGGCGGGCGCCGAGCAGTGACTCAAGGCGGGCGACGCGTTTGGACAGCGCCTGCTGGGAGATGCCGAGCCGGGCGGCCGCCTGCCCGAAATGCAGCGTCTCGGCGGTGGCGGCGAAGGCCCGCACATGGGCGAGGTCGAGATCGATACCGGGTCCGGGAGCCGCGTCCATGCCCCTGACCGTAGCCGACAACCTCCGGTTGTCAGCGGGGCCGGGAGGTTGTTGGCCCGCGACGGGCCCGGGGCGGTGGGATGGTCACCAGACGCCGAGGGCGCCGCAGAACATACCAGAAGGAGGCAAGCCGAGATGAAGGCCTACATACCCACCGGGGACGCCGCGGAATCCGTCGTGCTGGCCGAGGTACCGGAGCCCGTACCGGGGCCCGGCGAGGCGCTCGTGAAGGTCGAGGCCTTCTCCGTCAACCGGGGCGAGACGTTCAAGCTGGAGGCCCCCGCGGACGGGGACCGCCCCGGCAAGGACATCGCAGGCCTCGTCGTCCAGCCCGCCGCGGACGGCACGGGCCCCGCGGGCTTCGCCCGGGTCGTCGGCCACCCGATGGGCGGCGGCTGGGCGGAGTTCGCGGCCGTCCCCACCACCGCGCTCGCCGTCCTCCCGGACACCGTCACCCCCGTCCAGGCCGCCGCCCTCCCCCTCGCCGGCCTCACCGCCCTGCGCCTGCTGCGCGCCGCGGGCCCCGTCCCCGGCCGCCGGATCCTGCTCACCGGCGCGTCGGGCGGCGTCGGCCACTACGTCACGGAGCTGGCGGCCGCCGCCGGTGCCGAGGTCACCGCTGTCACCCGGGACGCCGAACGCGGGGCGCGGCTGCGCGAGTTGGGCGCCGCCGAGGTCGTCCACGACGTGACCGCGGCGCACGGCCCGTACGACGTCGTCCTGGAATCCACCGGCGGCGCCGCGCTCCCCGCCGCCCTCGCCCGGCTCGCCCGCCGCGGCACCCTCGTCTGGTTCGGCCAGGCCAGCCGCACCCCCGTGACGCTGGACTTCTTCGACTTCTTCGCGGGCCCGGAGTCGGCGGTCATCCGCCACTTCCACTACCTCGACGCGGACACCCCGCTCGACGCGGACCTCGCCGCGCTCGTCCGCCTCACCGCCGGCGGCCGGCTGCACCCGGAGATCGGCCGCGTCGCCGACTGGGCGGACACGGCGGCGACGTTGACGGACCTGCGGGAGCGCAGGATCCGCGGCAAGGCGGTGCTGACGGTGTCCTGACCGGATTTCCCGCCTCCCCCGCAGCCCCCTCCCTCCTTTTCCACCTCAGAAAGGTTCAGCGCCATGAACGAGACCACCACCCCGCAGGCCCCCCTCACCGACCCCCGGGCGGTCGTGATCCGCTACGTGGAGGCCGTACGCGACGGCGACGCGGACGTCATCCGCGAGAGCTTCGCGCCCGACGCGACCTGGCACTACCCCGGCTCGCTGCCGACGTCGAAGATCTGGCAGGGCCGGGACACGATCGTGGACGACTTCCTCGGCAGCATGGGCACGGTGTTCGTGCCCGGCACGGTCCGGATCGAGCTGGTCAGCACGATCGCGGAGGGCGAGCGCGTCGTCGCCGAATGGACGTCGAAGGCGCAGACGGTGCACGGCGCCGCGTACGACAACCGGTGCATAGGGATCTACACGGTGCGGGAGGGGCGGATCACCTCGGTGATCGAATACGCGGACACGCACCACGTGGCGGCGACGCTCTTCCCGCCGGAGTCGGGGCGGTAAATGAGGTGCCGGGTGCGGCAGGCGGTGCGTAGGTTCGCCGGATGACGTCACCCGAGCACGCACCGCAGGCCCCGGCCCCTTCGAGCGAGGCCGGGGCCGGTACGGACGGGCCGCCGCGGCTCACCGGGCTGGTCTTCCACGGGCCGATCGGCGAGGCGCGGGCCGCGCGCTGGGTGGAGCGGCTCGCCCCCGTGCTGGCGGCGGCGCCGGACGGCGGGCGCGTCCTCGACATCGGCTGCGGCTGGGGCGAGCTGATGCTGCGGCTCCTGGCGGCGGCCCCGCGGGCGCGCGGCACCGGCCTCGACCTCAACACCGCGGACCTCGCGCGGGGCCGGGCCGACGCGGCGGCCCGGGGGCTCGCCGGGCGGGCCGACTTCGTCGAGGGCGACGCGGCGAAGACCCCGTACGAGCAGGCCGACGTCGTCCTCTGCCTCGGCGCGAGCCACGCGCTCGCCGAGGACACGGCGGAGGCGCTCGCCGCGCTGCGCGCCCGGGTGCGCCCCGGCGGCCGCGTACTCCTCGGCGAGGGCTTCTGGGAACGCGAGCCCACGCCCGCGGAGCTGGCGGCCTCCTGGCCGGGCGCCGCCGCCACCGACCACACGGACCTCGCGACCCTCGTCGACACGGCGGTGGCGGCGGGCTTCCGCCCGGTGTGGGTCGAGTCCGCGGACCGCGCGGAGTGGGACGACTTCGAGTCTGGCTACCTCGCCGACGCGGAGGTCTGGCTCGCCACCCACCCCACCCACCCCGAGGCGCCCGCCACCCGCGAGCGCCTCACCATCCACCGCTCCGCCTGGCTCCGCGGCTACCGCCTCACCCTGGGCCTCGCCTACCTGACCCTCACCCCGTCCCTCTAGCCCTCTACGCGGGGCCGCCCACCCACCCGTCGGAGTGGAATCCGCGCGGCATTCAGATGACGCCCCCTTCCGGGCCGCGGGCCGCCGCGGGAAGGGGCGCGGGGGGTCGGGAACCTGGACGCGTCCGCAGGAATGGAGCTCGCGCGTCGAGAGGGACTCTCAGGTGAAACGTCAGGATCTCGCCCGCTTCCGGAGGAAGCGAAGCGCCGCCGCAACCGTGAGCTCCGTGCTCGCCGTGACATCCGCCCTGCTCGCCATGACGGTCGCCGCCTCGCCGACCGCCTCCGCGGCAGGGCTCCCGGGCGGGCTCGGCCCGTGCGTGGGCGCGCAGTGCCCCGCGGTCTTCCCGCCCGTCAACAGCGGGCCCTTCGCGGGGCGCGACGAGGGCGTCAACATCTTCGTCGGCGGCGACTTCGACGTGCGCCAGGGCGCCGTGGAGGCCGAGGGCCACGTCGTGACCCTCGGCAACTTCGACCTCGACAAGGACGCGCTCGGCGGCGCCGCGTACAACGTCGGGATCGTCGGCGCGGGCTCGCGCGTCCCCCCGCCGGACGGCGCGGACTTCCTCACCGCGGGCGGGGACGTGACCGTCGCGGACGGCCAGCGGCTCATCGCCGAGGGCGGCGTCGTACGGTACGCGGGCACGACGTCCGGCGAGATCGACGGCACCACGACGCACGACGCGGACGCGGTCGCCGCGTACGAGCCGCTGCGCGACGAGCTGACGGCGGCGAGCCGGTGCTACGCCGGGGACCCGACGCAGCGCCCGGCCACCGGCACGGCGGTCAACGAAGGCTTCCAGACGACCTTCACCGGCGACGGCACCTCCGCCCTCCAGGTCTTCAACGTCGACTTCGACCTGACGAACACCGGCGGCGGCTCGCAGGCGCTCGCCTTCGCCGGGATCCCTGCGGGCGCGACCGTGCTGGTCAACCTGCTCGGCGGCGCCCGGACGATCAACACCACGAGCGGCGACCTCACCGACGACGACCCGTGGAACAAGCTCCGCGACACCATGCTGTGGAACGTCCCGGACGCGTCCTCGCTCACGCTCACCGGCAGCGGGCAGTTCCAGGGCAGTGTGCTGGTCGGCAACCAGGCGAGCACGACGACGGTGAACATGCCCGGCGTGAACGGCCGGGTCTTCACGACGGGCTCGCTCCTCCACACCTCGGGCGGCTCGGGCACCCCGGGCACGCGGGGCAACGAATTCCACGCCTACCCCTTCAACGGCGACCTCCCGGACTGCTCGGTCCCCGTGCCGACCGCGTCGACGACCGTGACGAAGGTCGACACCGCCTCCGGGGCGCCGCTGGCGGGAGCGACCTTCCAGCTGTGGCACGAGACCAACGGCGTCACCGGCTTCCAGACCACCGGCACCGACCCCGACACGCAGGTCGGCGCCCCCTGCACCACGGGCGCGGACGGCATCTGCTCCGCGAACGACCTGCCCCTCGGCACGTACTACTGGCAGGAGACCGCCCCGCCACCCGGCTACGTGGTGGCCGACCCGGTCACCGAGGCCGTACTGGACACGGCCGGGCAGAACGTCGCCGTGACGGCGCGGGACGCCGCGTCCCGCGAGGACACCGGCTCGACCACCGTCACCAAGACCGACGCCACCACCGGCACCCCCCTCGCGGGCGCGACCTTCCAGCTGTGGCACGAGACCAACGGCGTCACCGGCCTCCAGACCACCGGCACCAACCCCGACACCTCGGTCGGCGCCCCCTGCACCACCGGCCCCGACGGCATCTGCACCGCGAACGACCTGCCCCTCGGCACGTACTACTGGCAGGAGACCGCCCCGCCACCCGGCTACGAACTGCCCGACCCCGCGGTCTTCGACGTGCAGCTCACCACGGACGGCCAGCACGCCGACGTCACGGCCAAGGACACCCCCGCCACCGAACCGACCGGCAGCACCACCGTCACCAAGACCGACGCCACCACCGGCACCCCCCTCGCAGGCGCGACCTTCCAGCTGTGGCACGAGACCAACGGCGTCACCGGCCTCCAGACCACCGGCACCAACCCCGACACCCCGGTCGGAGCCCCCTGCACCACCGGCCCCGACGGCATCTGCACCGCCGACGACCTGCCCCTCGGCACGTACTACTGGCAGGAGACGGCCGCGCCCGACGGGTACGAGCTGGCCGAACCGGGCGTCACGACCGTCGTGCTCACGGCGGGCGACCCGGACGCGGCCGTGACCGTCGCGGACGCGAAGTGCCCGCCGGAGCCGTGCAAGCCCACCGAGTACAAGCCCTGCGACGACAGGCCCGCCTACTGAGGCTGAACCGCACGAGGTGCCCGGGGTCCGCAGGAGCGGGGCCCGGGCACCTTCGCGTCGTCCCCGTAGGATGCGGCGGGGGGCACGGCAGCGCGCAGCACACCGCACGACCGGACTCCCGCCGACCGTTCCCCGACGAGAGCGAGAGCCGGATGCGGTGCTGACGGCAGGTCACCCGGCGCGGCGCCCGCTGCCCGCGCCGGGCGCGGACAGGGACCGGCGCGGGCAGCTCGTCGCGCTGGCCGGTTACGTGGCGGTGCGCGCCGCCGGGCTGGTGGTGCTCGCGCTCTGGTCGGCGGCGAACGGCAAGAGCGCGGTGACGCTGCTCTCCCGGCGCTGGGATTCGCTCTGGTACGTGCGCGTCATCGACCGGGGCTACGGCTACGTGCTGACGGCGCCGGACGGGCGGCGGCTGTCGGACCTGGCCTTCTTCCCGCTGCTGCCGTGGCTGGAGCGGTCGGTGTCGTGGCTGACCGGGCTCGCGGAGCCGGACGCCGGGCTGCTGGTGTCGGCGGTGGCCTCGCTCGCGGCGGCCGCGGGCATCCACGCGGTGGTGCGGCGGTCGGTGCCGGACCGCCCGGACGTCGCGGTCGCCGCCGTCGTGCTGTGGGCGGCGCTGCCGGTGGGGATCGTGCAGTCGATGGCGTACAGCGAATCGCTGTTCACGGCGCTCGCTGCGTGGTCGCTGTGGTGCGCGCTGGACGGGCGGTGGATCGCCGCGGGCCTGCTGGCGTCGGGCGCCGGGCTGACCCGCCCGATCGGGCTGGCGGTGGCCTGCGCGGTGCTGGTGGCCGCAGGGACGCAGGCGCGCCGCGCCGGGGTCTCGGTGCGGCTGGTGGCCGGTGCGGTGCTCGCCCCGGCCGGGGCAGCCGCGTACGTGCTGTGGGTGGGCGCCCGGCGCGGCAGCCTGTTCGGCTACCTGGACGTGCAGAAGGGCTGGGGCAACGGCTTCGACGGCGGGGCGGCCTTCGCGCGCTTCACCGGCGGGCTCGCGACGCGCCCGCCGTACGTGGGCGGGGTGCTGCTCACCGCGGGTGTCGGGGTGCTGCTGTGGGGGTATGTGCGGGGCTTCCGCGACGGCGGGCCGCGGCTGCCGCTGCCCGTCCAGGTCTACACGGGGATCGTGCTCGCGCTGGCGCTGTGCTCGTCGGGCTACTTCGGTTCGAAGCCGCGGCTGCTGATGCCCGCGTTCGGCGTGCTGGTGCCGGTGGCGGCCGCGCTGGGACGGCTGCGGGTGCGGTGGCGGGTCACCGTACTGGCGGTGTGCGCGCTGGGGGCGGCGGTGTACGGGGCGTTCTGGCTGAACGGGTCCGGACCGCCGTGACACCAGCGCCGCCCTGCGCCCGCGCGGGTGTTCACGCCCAGGGGCCGCCGCATGTCGCGGCCGTCCAGCCGCCCGCACCGCGCAGCACGAGTGCGGCGAGCGCCTCGGGGGCGCCGGGGCGGCCGCGCAGGCCGGGGAAGGCGTTGACGTCCACGACGACGGGGCCCGCGGGGGTCGCGACGACGTCCACGCCGTAGACGTCGAGGCCGAAGGCGGCGCCGGTGCGGCGGACGAGGTCCCGCCAGGCGGGCGGGAGGGCGGCGGGCAGCGGGCCGGTGTCGGCGGTGGGCGCGGCGAGTTCGGAACGGCGGCGGGCGGTGAAGACGTGCGGGCCGATGGCGTAGAGCTTGTGGTCCCAGCCGGAGTTGGGCACGAAGTCCTGGACGACGTACGGCTCGGCGGGCGCGGTGGCCGCGAAGTCCCTTACGGCGGCGGGGCCTTCGAGCCGTACGACGGTGTCGGCCTTGCGGCTGTGCCTGCTCTTGACGACGACGGGCCCGGATCCGCCCTCCGCGGCGGCGAGTTCGGCGGGTGAGGCGTAGCTGCGGGTCGCGGCGAAGGGCAGCCCGGCGCGCAGGGCGTCGGCGGCCATGGCGGCGCGGTCCTGGCAACGGGCGGTCGCGGTCGCGGTGTTGACGACCCTTGCGCCCTCGGCCTCCAGCGCACGGGCCAGCTCCAGGGCCTGCGGAGTACGGGACTTGAGCAGGTAGACGTCGGCGGGCTCGCCCGGCGGGCGGGGGGCCGCCGGGTCCAGCACCTCGACGCTCGCGCCGCCGCCCGCCAGCAGCGCGGCGGCCGCGGCGAGCAGCGGGTGGCCGGGGTCGGGCGTGACGATCCCGACCCGCAACGGCCGCCGCACCCGGGGCGCCGGAGCCTGCGAGGCCGCGCCCAGCGGGCTCCTGCCGCGGGACCGGGCGGCGCGCGGGCCCGCGGGGTCGCTGCCTGCGGGGTCGGTGCCCGCGGGGTCGGTGGCTGCGGGGTCGGCGGCCGTGTCGCGCGGGGCGGCCGTGTCGCGCAGGGCGCCCGCGAGGTCGGCGTCCGCCGGTGCGGCGCCCGTGTCGCGCACGCCGCGCATCGGTTCGGCCCCCGCGGCGCGCAGGGCGGCCCTGTCGCGCGGGTCCTGGGTGCCGCCGGAGGCGGGGGTGGCGCTCATGGGACCGGGACGGCCGCCGGGGCCGGGGTGGGCGGGACCGGCGGGGCCTGCGGCAGGGGCGGGGCGGCGGGCGCCGGTCGCCGGTCGCGCGCCAGGTGGAGGACGGCGGCGGCGACCCGCGCGGCCGCGTCCGGGACCTGCCGGAAGCTCGGGAAGTCGTTGACGTCCACGACGACCGGGCCGTCCGGCGCGAGGAGGACGTCGAGGCCGTAGAGGTCGAGCCCGTACACCGCACCGACCCGCGCGGCGATCGCCGCGACCTCGCGCGGCAGCGGCACCCGGCGTTCCGGCTGCGGCAGGTCGGGGTGCAGCGGGGAGCGGCGCTCGGTGGCGTAGAAGTCGTCGCCGACGCAGTAGACCTTCATGTCCACACCGGAGTTGGGCACGTACGGCTGCGCGATGAGCAGGCCCTCGCCGCGCAACTCCGGGGTGAGGGCGGTGAGCGCGGCGGGTGTGGCGACGAGGTGCACGGCCCGCCCCGAGCTGCCGTCCGCGGGCTTGACGACCAGCGGGTAGTCCGACTCCGGTATCTCGGCGAGGAGTTCGGGCCGGGCGGCGGCGTAGGTCACCGGCATCGGCAGCCCGCCCGCCCGGCCGATCGCGGCGGCGAGCGCCTTGTCGCGCACCCGGCGGATGGCCCGCGCGTCGTTGACGGTCGTGAGCCCGGCGGACGCGGCGGCCTCCAGCAGGGTGAGGCCGGGCCCGCCGGAGACGGTCTTGAGCACCCACGCGTCGTGCGCGGCCGTCCGCAGCAGGTCGGTCATCCGCAGCAGCGAGCCGCCGGGCCGCAGCACGTCCACCTGGTGTCCCCACGCGCCGAGTTGCCGGATCACCTCGACCGGCATCCCGTCGTGGCGGTAGTTCTCCTCCACCAGAAAGCACAGCTTCATGGGACCCCCCTCCCCCCGCCCCTCCCCCGGGCCGTCCTTCCGACGGTGTCCGGCGGGGCGTGAAGGTCACAGGATGCCACGCGTCCCTGGGGCCGGTTGCGGCCCCGTCAACTCCGCGCGGGTGAGCGGTGGTTGACGGTTGGGCGTACGGCCCCGCGGGATTCGGCGGTGAGCGCGCGAGGAGCGGTAACGGCCGGCGGCCATCAGTCGACGCCCAACAGCCAGCGCCCACCCAGCGCCCAGCGGCCAGCGATCAGCGGGACTGCCCCAGCGGGTCGGTCTGCTCGGCACCGGCGCCGTCCGTGGTCGTCGACTCGCTCAACTCCCGCCACCGCTCGTCGGACGCGAGCAGCGCGCGGCCCGCGGCCGTGGCGTACGCGTACGCGTCCGGCCCGACGAGCAGCCGCAGCGGGGGTTCGTCGAGGCCGACGACGTCCAGGACCAGCCGGGCCACCTTCACCGGGTCGCTCGCCGCCAGCGTCTGCGGGGAGTGCATGCGCGCCATCGCGCCGACCGTCTCCTCGTACTCCGGCCGCAGGGGGTCGACCCGCATCGAGGACCCGGCCCAGTCGGTGCTCATGCCGCCGGGCTCGATGACGGTCACCTTGATGCCGAGCGGGCCGACCTCGGCGGCGAGCACCGACGAGAAGCCGCCGACCGCCCACTTCGCGGACTGGTACGCGCCGAGCCCGGGGGTCGCGAGCCGTCCGCCGACGGACGAGACCTGCACGATGCGCCCGGCGCGCTGCTCGCGCATGACCGGCAGCGCGGCCTGCGTGAGGCGGACGACACCGAAGAGGTTGGTGTCGACCTGGGCGCGGAAGTCGTCGAAGGCGACGTCCTCGACGGAGGCGACGTTCGCGTACCCCGCGTTGTTGACCAGGACGTCGAGCCGCCCGAAGCGGTCGACGGCGGTACGGACCGCGGCCCGCGCCGCCGCGTCGTCGGTGACGTCCAGCTCGGTCACGGCGAGCCGCTCCCCGTACTCCCCGGCGAGGTCGTCGAGCGCGCCGGGCTTGCGGACCCCGGCGACGACCCGGTGCCCGGCGGCCAGCGCGGCCGTCACGATCTCCCGCCCGAGGCCGCGCGAGGCGCCGCTGACCAGGAAGACGAGGGGGGTGGTGGTGTTCTGCTCCGACATCGCTCTCTCCTTACTAACCGGTTGATTAGCAACCTCCTCCATGGAACCTCGCCCGACGAGCGTTGTCAACTGATCGGTTAGTTGATAGACGTGCGTGTCGCGCCCGGGGCGGCTGCCGGGCGCGCCGCGCTCACCGGACCCCGGCGGTCACCAGACGACGATGCCGCCGCCGACGCTCCTCGCCCGCTCGGCGGCCGCGACGATGTTGGCGAAGCGCGCGCGGACGTAGTCGGGGAGGTAGCCGCCGCGTTCGGCCAGGTCGTCCAGATGCGGGCGCAGCAGCGCGCACTCGGCGAGGAAGTCCGCGATGTCGTCCCGCTCGACGTACAGGTCCTCGCGCGCGAGCCGCGGGAAATACCGCGCCCCCAGGGCCGTGACGCCCTCGCCGCCCCACAGCCGCTTGCGCGTGCTCTCGAATCCGGCCAGCTCGGCGCCGTTCGCCGGATCGTCCAGGAAGTCGTGGCCGCCCTCGGCGTCGTAGCGGAAGGTGTGCACGGAAAGGCTCATGGCGCGATTTTCGGCGGGGCCGCGGGGCGGTGTCGACGGCGTTCCCGCCCGCGGGGGCGGAGGCCGCGGAGGCGGCGGAGGCGGCGCGGTGGACGCGGAGGCCGCGGGGGCCGCGGGGGCCGCGGTGGCGGCGCGGAAGCCGCGGATCCGGCGCGGAGGCAGCGCGGAGGCGCAACCGCCGTACGGGGGGCTGACCGGCGCGGGCCGCCCCGGTCATGGGGGGAAGGCCGCGACCGCCCCGCGCAGAGCGCGCTACGCGCCGTACCCGAAGCTCCTGACCTGCGGGTACGCGGGCCAGCCCGGGTCGCCGGTGTGGACGAAGGCGGCCCACGCGCCCTGGACCTCCGCGGTCAGGCGGCGCAGTTCCGCCGGGTCGGCGCCCGCGAGCATGGGCGCCGCGCCCCACACGGGCCGGTCGGCGCCGAAGACGAAGGGCAGCTCGATGCAGTGGCAGGGCCCGAGCGGGCTGCCCTGCGGGGCCCAGTCGAAGCGGTAGACGTACGCGGTGGCGGCCCGGGCCGCGAGCCGGAGGGTGCCGTCGGTGAAGCCCCGGGCGGTGACCTCGGCGAGGGCGCCCGCCGCCGCGCCGGGGAAGAAGGCCCGCGCCTCCTCCCGGGCGGTCCCGGCCAGGAGCGGCACGTCCGTGCGCGCGGCCCCGACGAGGTCGCGGGGCAGCCCGCCCGCCGCGACCAGTTGCAGCGCCGGGGTCACGGACAGCGGCTCGTCCCGCTCCCGGGCGAGGTCCTGCTGGGCGCGGAGCAGGGCGGTGGCGTCGGGGGCGCGGAGGTCCGCCGTCCCCGCCAGCTCCGCCAGGCGCCGGGTGCGGGCCGTCGCCTGCTCCGGGACGGCGGGGGCGACGCCCGCCGGGGGGCTCTGGAGGACGGCCCGGGCGAAGAGGCCGCGGCCCGCGGGGTGCGCGAGGAGCGCGAGGGCGGAGAGGGCGCCCGCGGACTGGCCGGCGAGGGTGACGCGCGCCGGGTCGCCGCCGAACGCGGGCGCCGACGCGCGCACCCAGCGCAGGGCGGCGAGCTGGTCGAGCAGCCCCGGGTTGACGGCCGCCGTCTCCGGGCCGAGGTAGGCGTAACCGAAGGCGCCGAGGCGGTAGTTGGCGGTCACGACGACCATCCGCCCGTGCGCGGCGAGCTGCGCCCCGGCGTAGAAGTCCTCGCCGCCGGAGCCGCTGGAGAAGCCGCCGCCGTGCAGCCACACCAGGACGGGCAGGCCGGTGCCGCCCTCGCCGTGCAGGTCGGGCGTCCAGACGTTCACGGTCAGGCAGTCCTCGCTCTGCGCGAGCCCGCCGCCCGGCCCCATGACGGCCGCGAGCCGCGAGGGCGGCTGCGGCGCCGCGGGCCCGACCGCGCTCGCGTCCCGCACCCCCGTCCACCCGAGCGCGTCCCGCGGCGCCGCGAACCGCCCGGCAACGGCGTACGGCATGCCCCGGTAGGCGGCGACCCCGCCCTCGACCGTCCCCCGCACCACCCCGTGCGGCGTACGAACGGCGGGCCGGTCGACCATCGTGCGCACCTCCGATGACGAACGCGAAACGAACCCGGGCCGCGGGCCGGTCACCCGTCCCGCAGGCGGGTCGCGAGCCGCGAGCCGGCGCCGGGAGCGGACCAGGCGCTCCGGGCTGGACCCGTACGGCCCCGGCACCAGCGCGCAAGGCGCGCCCCCGACGCAGGACGCCGGACGCGAACCCGACGCCGGACGCCAGGCGCTCCGGGCTGGGCCCGTGCGGACCCGACGCCGGACGCCAGGCGCGAACCCAGCACCCCGCGCGGACCCGGCAGCGGACCGAGCACCCGCCCCGCCCGCCGGGCGCGAACCCAACGCAGGACGCCGGACGCGAGCCGGACGCCGACGCCAGGCGCGAGCCCGACACCCCGCGCGGACCCGGCAGCGGACCGAGCACCCGCCCCGCCCGCCGGGCGCGAGCCGGACGCCGGGCGCGAACCCAACGCCCCGGGCTGGCCCCCGGACACATGCCGGGCAAGCCCGGCACCAGCGCGCGAGGCACCATCCGGGCCCGCCCCGCACGGACCGGGCACCCGCCCTGCACGCCGGACGCGAACCCGACGCAGGACGCCGGGCGCGAACCCAACGCCCGCACGGACCCGGCAGCGGGCAGAGCACCTGCCCAGCCCGCCCGGCGCAAGGGCCGAGCACCCGCCCAGCCCGCCCGGCGCAAGGGCCGAGCACCCGCCCAGCCCGCCCGGCGCAAGGGCAGAGCACCCGCCCAGCCCGCCCGGCGCGAGCCAGACGCGGGACGGGCCGGACGCAGGGCCGGAGCGGTACCGACGCGGGGCCGAGGCAGGTCCGGGGGTGGGCCGAACGGGCTCGGCGCGGGGCCGGAGCGGGCCCGGCGCGGGCGCCCGGCCCCTCCCTCCCTCCATTGTTCTGTCCCGGCGGCGCGGCGGCATCCGCGCGGCCGGGACAGCTCCGTACCCCCTGTGTCAACTGTCCGGTTAGTTGATAGGCTGGCGGTATGACCAAGGACGTCCCCGCCCGCGACGCGGAAGCGACCCGGCGCCGCCTGCTGGACGCGGCGACCGCCGAATTCGCCGCGTACGGCATCGCGGGCGCCCGCGTCGACCGCATCGCGGCGGAGGCCCGCAGCAACAAGGCGCAGATCTACCACTACTTCGGCAGCAAGGACGGCCTCTTCGACGCCGTCTTCGACGAGATGTGCCGGCGGACCCTGGACGCCGTCCCGATCGACCCGGCGAATCTCCCCGAATACGCGGGCCGTCTGCACGACTCCTACGCCGAGCGCCCGTGGGTCCAGCGCCTCGCGACCTGGTACCGCCTGGAGCGCGCGGGCAGCGGCGTGGAGCTGCCGGTCGTCGCGGAGAGCACCCGCGCGAAGGTCCGCGCGATCGAGGAGGCCCAGCACGCGGGCGTCCTGCCGACCCGCTACTCCGCCTCCGAGCTGCTGGGCCTCGTCCTGCACCTGTCCGGCTTCTGGAGCAGCAACGTGCCCGAGTACGACGCGGTGTCCGCCCCGACGTCCGCGGCCCGCCGCCGCGAGGTCGTCGTGGCGGCGGTGGCGGCGCTGCTGGCCTGACCCCTGCGGGCGGTCGCCTGGGCCTACGCTCGACGGGCGTCGTCATTCGGATGTCCGGTTCTCCGGGGGTGTGTGCGGTGGGTTCGGGGCCTGCGGGCGGGGAGGCGGCGGGGGGCGGGCTCGCCGCAGGCAGGGAAGCGGCGGGGGGCGGGCTCGCCGCGGGCGGGGAGGTGACCGTGACCGCCGGGGGCTCCGGTTCGGTGGCCGCGGGCGTGATCGGGCAGCTGCACCGGCATGTGCATCTCGCCCCGCGCGGCGAGGTGGTGTGGCCGCACACGGTGGGGGTCGTGCCGCCGCGGGCGGGCGCGTTCCAGGACCGGGCCGAGCGGGCGCGGCTGCGGCAGGCGGTGGCGGGCGGCGGCACCGCGGTGCTGTGCCAGGTGCTGACGGGCATGGGCGGGGTCGGCAAGACGCAACTGGCCGCCGATTTCGCCCGGGAGGAGCGGGGCCGCGCGGAGGGTGCCGAGCTGCTGGTGTGGGTGACGGCGACCGGCCGGGACGCGGTGGTCGCCGCCTTCGCGCAGGCCGGTACGGAGGTGTGCGGGGCGGATCCGGCGGACCCGCGGCAGGCGGCCGGGAGGTTCCTGGCGTGGCTGGAGGCGGGTCACCGGCGGTGGCTGGTCGTCCTGGACGACGTCGCCGACCCCAACGACCTGACGGGGCTGTGGCCGCCGGCCGTCCCGGCGGGGCGGACGGTGCTCACGACCCGGCGGCGGGACGCGGCCCTCGCGCGCGGCGACCGGCGGCTGGTGGAGGTCGGCGTCTTCACTCCGCGGGAGGCCGTGGCGTATCTGGACGCGGCGCTCGGCGCCGCCGGACGTACCGGATCCGCGGACGAACTCGCCTCCCTGGCAGCCGACTTGGGCTGCCTGCCGCTGGCGCTGTCGCAGGCGGCGGCGTACATCGTGGACGCCGGGATCCGGGTGGGCGCGTACCGCGAGCGGCTGGCGCGGCAGGTCCGCACGCTGGCCGACCTCAGCCCGGACGCGCTGCCGGACGACCAGGCGCACACCATGGCGGCGGCGTGGAGCCTGTCCGTGGAGTACGCCGACCAGCTCCGCCCCGCCGGGCTCGCCCGCCCCATGCTGGAGCTGACCGCCTTCCTCGCACCCGACGGCATCCCGGCGGCGGTCCTCACCGACCCGCACGCGCTGGACTACCTTGCCGAGCAGGCCCGTTCGGGGGCGCCGGCACCGGAGGCGGGAGCGCCCGAGGTGACAGCCGAGGACGCAGAGGACGCGCTGCGGGCGCTGCACCGCGTCAGCCTCCTCACCGCGCCGGGGGCGGAGGAGGACGGGGCCGAGCGGCGGGTCCGCGTCCACCAGGTCGTCCAGCGCGCGACGCGGGAGGCCCTGCCGCGGGAGGAGTACGGGAGAGCCGCCGACGCGGCGGCCGACGCGCTGCGGGCGGCCTGGCCGAAGGTCGAGCGGGACACCGCCCTGGCCCAGGCCCTGCGCAACTGCGCCGCCGCGCTGATGTCCTGCACGGACGACTCCGGGTGCCTGTACGGATCCGGCGCCAACTCGGTGTTCTTCCGGGCCGGCACGAGCTGGGGCGAGGCGGGCCAACCCGGCGCGGCCGCCGCGTACTTCCGGCACCTCGCGGAGACGGCCGCCCGCCACATCGGCGCCGACCACCGCCACACCCTGGTCGCCCGCCACAACGAGGCCTTCTGGCGCGGCGAGGCCGGCGACCCGAGCGGCGCCGCCGGGCAGTTCACCGCGGTCGCCGCCGCCATGGAGCGCGCCCTCGGGCCCGAGCACCCCAACCTCCTCACCGCGCGCCACAACATCGCCCGCTGCCGGGGGCTGGCGGGCGACGCGGCGGGCGCCGTGGCGGCCTTCACCGCCCTCGTGGCCGACCACGTCCGCGTCCTGGGGCCCGACCACCCCAGCACGCTCGTCGTGCGCGACCAGCACGCCGAGTGGCGCGGGATCGCGGCCGACACGGCGGGCGCCGTCGAGCTGTTCACCGAACTGCTCGCCGACCGGCTGCGCATCCTCGGCCCCGACCACCCCATGACGCTCGCCACCCGCAACAACCTCGCGCGCTGGCAGGGGCACGCGGGCGATCCGGCCCGGGCCGCCGGGAGCCTCGCCGAGATCGCCGCCGACCACGTACGCGTCATGGGCCCGGACAGCCCCTTCACCCTCAACGCCCGCCACAACCACGCCCATTGGGTGGGCCACGCGGGAGACCCCGCGGGCGCCGTCGAGGCCTACGTCGCGCTGCTCGCCGACCGGCTGCGCATCCTGGGCCCGGACCACCCGGACACCCTCGCGACGCGCCACAACCTCGCCCAGTGGCAGGGCAGGGCGGGGGACACGGCGGGCGCGGTGGCGGCCTTCGCCGACGTTCTGCACGGCCGCCTGCGGGTGCTGGGCCCCGACCACCCCGACACCCTCACCACCCGCAGCTACCTCGCCCGCTGGCGGGGGCGCGCGGGCGACCCGCGGGAAGCCGTCGAGGCCTACACCGAGTTGCTCGCCGACCGGCTGCGCATCCACGGACCCGACCACCCCATGACCCTCGTCACCCGCGACAGCCTCGCGATCTGGCGGGGGCGTGCGGGCGACCCGGCGGGCGCCGCGGAAGCTCTCGCCGAACTACTCGCCGACCGCGTCCGGCTGTTCGGTTCCGACCACCCGGAGACAGCGACCACCCGCAAGTTCCTCGCCCACTGGCGCAGGCGGGCCGCGGCCGCGGACGGCGGCTGACCCTCCCCGGCGCGGTTCCGTCCCCGAGGTGTCAGGGTGCGGGCTCGGCGGCCGAGTCGGGCGGGACGGGCTCGCCCGAGACGAGGACGCGGTAGTGGTTCTCCTCCCGGTAGCGCACCGGGAGCGTCCACCCCGCCTTGGGCAGGTCGGTGATCGGGAAGGTGTGGTCGGTCTCGACCTCGAAGGCCTCGCCGTCCGGCGGTGTCACGGCGAGGGTCAGGTCCAGCCGGACCATCCCGTCCCGCAGGAAGTTGCGCGGGGCGACCTTCACGATCTCGGCGGTCGCCGCGACCCCCCGGGTCATGATCCGGTGGCGGCTCGCGCTGTCGCCCGCCGCGAAGGCGATCCCGATCAGCATGACCGCGCCGATGCCGCCGAAGATGAAGTAGGCGGGTGTGTTGTCGATATGACCGGTGCAGTTCCCCTGGTGGCAGTTGGCGGCCAGTTGAGCGAGCATCGCGTCCCCCCTCGTTCGCGTCCCCGCACCATCATGGCCCTCCTCCGGCACGCCGTGTACGCCCTTCGGCCCGGCCCCCGCGAGCGGGGCCGGGCCGAAGGGCGTGCCGGGTCGGAAGGGGGCGGGCTCAGCAGGCCCCGAGGTCCTGCCAGACACCCCATTCGCCGGTGGTGCCGGGCTCCTCGCCCTGCGTCCACCACTTGGCCTGCCAGTTGTGGCCCTTCCAGGAGACCTGGTTGCCGCCGGTGTAGATCGCGGACGAACTCCACGAGGAGACGGTGCAGTTGCCGCTGCCGCCGGTCGTCGAACCGCCGGTCGTGGTGCCGCCGTTGGTGGTCCCGGCGGTGGTCCCGCCGTTCGTCGTCCCGCCGTTGGTGGTGCCGCCGCTCGTACCGCCCGAACCGCCCGCGTACTTCAGGAAGATGTCGGTGAACTGCAGCGTGCTCTGGCTGATCTGGCTGCACGTGGACAGGGAGTTGGCGCCGCCGCCGCACGCCTGGTCGCGGGTCACGGCCCAGAAGGCGAGGCGGCCGACGTCGTGCTGCTCGGCGAAGGACTCGACGGTCTGGGCGTCGGCGAGGGTGAAGGTGGAGCCGTCGTCGTTCTTGCCGATCATCGGCGTGATGCCGAGGTTGGCGTAGCCGTAGCTCGAGTCGACGGACTGCATCTGGCCCAGCGTGGCCTGGGCCGCGGCGACCGAGCCCTGGCCCATCTCGGTGCCCGTGCCCGAGTAGTAGTCCATCGTCATGATGTTGACGACGTCGATCTTGACGCCCGCGGTCTTGGCGGCCTTGACGATGTTGACGCCGTCGCCGGTGAGCCCGCTGGCGAGGACGGGCAGCGTCACGGAGAACTGCAGGTTCGGGTTCGACGCCTTGAGCGTCTTCATCGCCTGCATCTGGCGGGCGACGGCCGCGGTGTCGGCGATCGCGGCGCCCTCGATGTCGAAGTCCAGCTGCGTGACGCCGTAGTCGTTGATGAGCGCCTGGTAGCCCGACACGATCGAGCTCTGCGTGGAGCACGTCCAGGCGAGCGGCAGGCCGCTGGCGCCGCCGGACGAGATGATGACGGACGCGCCTTCGGACTTCGCCTTCGCGATCAGCGGGTCGGTGAAGGAGTCGTTGCCGATCGGGAGGGTGTCGCCCCAGATCTGGTTGCAGCCGGAGCCCAGCACGAAGGCCGCGGTGTAGGCCTTGAGCCCGTGGCCGGTGATGGCCTGGTCGAGCAGGCCCTCCTGGCTGTTGGACATGTCGACGTAGGGCGCGACGGCGTAGGTGCTGGTCGCCGCGGCGTTGCCGGCGGGGGCCAGGGCGAGGACGGCGCCGGCGGTCGCGAGGGTGAGCGCGGAGGCGGAAGCCACCCATTTGGCAAGGTGCATGAAAGCCCCTCGGGCGTGAAGTGGTGGGGGGGGGAGGAGGAGTTCATCTCAGGCCTGAGTTGGTACATACCAAAGCGCGCACAGGTGTACCGCGTCAAGAGGACTAGACCAACTCCCCCCGTGGACACGGCGCGGCCTTGCCCCCGTCCGCGGCAATGGGCTATTAATAAACGGACGTTCATTTACTCTTCTGGGAGGTCCCCGGTGGCACGCCCGCGCGGAGTCGAGGACGCGGCGATCCTGCGCGCGACGGCCGACGTCATGGGCAGGCTCGGCCCCGCCGGGCTCACCCTCGCCGCCGTCGCCCGCGAGGTCGGCCTCGTCCCCGCGACGCTCGTGCAGCGCTTCGGCTCCAAGCGCGGCCTGCTGCTCGCCCTCGCCGACCGCTCGGCGGCGCACGCGGGCGAAGTCGCCCGCCGCGTCACGCAGGAGCACCCCTCCGCGCTCGCCGCCCTGCGGGCGCTGACCGTCGAGTCGGTGGCCGGGATGGCGACCCCCGAGCGCTTCGCGCACCACCTGGCCTTCCTCTGCACGGACCTCGCCGACCCCGAGCTGTACGCCCGCGCGCTGGCCGTCCACGAGGCGCACCGCCAGGCCGTCTCCCAACTCCTCGCGCGGGCCGCGGAGTCGGGCGAATTGCGGCCCGGCACGGATGTCCCCGCGCTCGCCGACGCCGTACGCGCGGTCACCGCGGGCGCGGGCCTGAACTGGGCGGTGGAGCGCCGCGGCACCCTCGCGGAGCGGCTGCACCGCGACCTCGGCACCCTGCTCGCCCCGCATCTCCCCTCACCCACCACGGAGGCACGATGAAGACGACGACGCTGGCAGACCGCGTGGCCCTGGTCGCGGGCGGCACCCGCGGCGGCGGGCGCGGCATCGCGGTCCAGCTCGGCGCCGCGGGCGCGACCGTGTACGTCACCGGCCGCAGCAGCAGCGCCGCCGGGCGCTCGGCGATGGACCGCGCCGAGACGGTCGAGGAGACCGCCGCGATGGTCACCGCCGCGGGCGGCACGGGCATCGCCGTCCGCACCGACCACAGCGACCCGGACGACGTCCGCGCCCTCGTCGGCCGGATCGCCGTCGAGCAGCACGGACGGCTGGACATCCTCGTCAACTGCGTTTGGGGCGGCGACCCGTTGACCGACTGGGAGCGCCCGCTGTGGGAGCAGGACCTCGACACGGGCCTGCGGCTGCTGCGGCAGGCGGTGGAGACCCATGTGATCACCAGCCGCTACGCCCTCCCGATGCTCGTCGCCCGCGGCAGCGGCCTCGTCGTGGAGGTCACCGACGGCAACACCGCCCGCTACCGCGGCTCGTTCTTCTACGACCTCGCCAAGTCGGCCGTCATCCGCCTCGCTGTCGCCCAGGCCGCCGAACTGCGCCCGCACGGTGTCGCGGCGCTGGCGATCACCCCGGGCTTCCTCCGCTCGGAGGCGATGCTCGAAGGCTTCGGCGTGACGGAGGCCAACTGGCGCGAAGGCGCCGCGAAGGACCCCCACTTCGCCTACTCCGAGAGCCCCGCCTACCTCGGCCGCGCGGTCGCCGCGCTCGCCGCGGACCCGGACGTGATGTCCAAGTCCGGCCGCGCACTGGCCACATGGGGCCTGTACGAGGAGTACGGCTTCACGGACGCGGACGGCACGCAGCCGGACTGGGCCGCGCACTGGGCCTCCGAGATGGAGCCCGAACACGGCGCGCTGGGAGCGGAGTTGTGAGGCGGGGGCTCACTCCTCGGGCCGGAGGATCTCGAGGGACGCGCGGACCGCGCGGGTCGGCTCGGCGTCGGGGCCGTCGAGATGCTCATGGTCCCGCAGGAGTCGGGTCAGGTCGCTGACGGCGCCGGGCGTGTCACCCGCCTTGCCCCGGCAGAGGGCCAGTTCGTGGCGGACGTCGAGGGTCACCGGATGCTCGGCGTCAAGAGCGTGGGCGCAGTCGCCGTGCAGCGCGGCGAGGGCCGTGAGCGCGCCGAACGTGTCGCCCGCCCTGCCGCGGGCGACCGCCAGGCGCAGCCGGACGGCGAGGGTGTCCGGGTGGTCGGGTCCTGGCACCCGGGCGGAGCGGGCTGCCAGGTCGGACAGGGCGACGAGGGCGGCGATGTCACCGGCGGGGTGCTTCGTGTACAGCTCGGCCGTGTAGGAGAGGACCCGCCGGGTGCTGCGGTGGTCCGCGCCGAAGACCCGCTCGGTGTCGGCGAGCAGGTCCGCGCACGCGTCGGCGAATGCGGCCCGGTCCCCCGGCAGCAGCTTCAGGGCGGAGACCCCGAGCACGTAGACGCGCGTGCCCAGGGCGCCCGGGTGGTCGCGGCCGAGGAGCGCGCCCCACTCGTCCGCCAGGGCCTGGAGGGCGGCCTCGTCGGCCGTGTCCGACCCGCTGTTGTACGCCGCGAGGGCCGCCGTGACCTTGCAGTCGAGCGTCACGGGGTGCTCGGGGCCCAGCGCCCGTACCGCGTCGGCGAGCGCGCGCTCGGACAGAGCCAGCGCCTCGTCGTCCTCCCCGAGGTTGATGTGCGTGCCCGCGAGCAGGCGCAGGGCGTCGATGGTCTCGGGGTGGTCCTCGCCCGCGACGCGCCGCAGTTCGGTGTGCAGGGCCGTGGTGAGCTCCTGCGCGGTGAAGTCGTCGATACGGTCGGACGGGAGCAGCAGTTCGGCGGCTGCGGTGACGTCCTCGCCCACGAGCGCGGCCTCGGGGCTCCAGCCGAGGCTCGCGCCGACGATCACCGCCACCGTGGCCAGGGTGTCGGCGTGGTCCGGGCCCAGCAGCTCCGCCCTGTCACGGAGCACGGAGGCGAGTTCGGCGCGCGGGCCGGGCGCGTCCCAGCCGATCGCCGACAACTGCGCGCGGGCCAGGTGGTGGCGGGTGGTGAGCACGTCGGCCGGGTCGGCCCCGGGCGCCTGCCGCTGCTGTTCGAGGACTGCCGCCAACTGCTCCGCGGCGCCGAAGTCGTCACCCCGCGCGGCCTGCCAACGGGCCGCCTGCGCAAGGGCCTTCAGCACGTCGGGGTGGTCCTTGCCCAAGGTCCTGGAAGCCCGCCAGGCCGTGGAGCGCAGGTGCAGCTGGGCCTTCTCGCACCGGCCCCAGGCGCCCAGGCTCTCCCCGTACCGGAAGACGAGGGGGTGGATGCGGCCGCGCAGGTCGAGAATGTTCCGGCCGTCGATCCTGCTCCCGGTGTATTCCAGGGCGTGGACGGCGTTCCACAGCGACCGGGCCTGCCGCATCCCCCGTTCGACGTCCGGCCAGGCCGCGGCCACCGCGTCCCGCAGCGCACGCGGAAGCGGCCACCTTTCCGGGCCGTGCCGCCTCGGCGCGCCTTGCCGGCCTGCCTGGCGGACCGGCCTGCTGATCCGCACCAGCCGGACTGCCCCGTGCTCCTCCAGGTCGACCACGCCCGTGGCGTCCAGGGCGTGCAGGGCTGCCCGGACCTCAGCCTCGTCGACCGGCGGCGACGGAGTCACCAGACGGTGCACCCCGGGCATCGGGGCCGGATCCTGTGTCTCCCGAGTGGCCCACCGCCTGCCGACTTCCACCTGCTGCCGCGCGGCCTGCGTGAAGAGGACGTCCTCCAGGCAGCCTTCGTTGTCCAGCAGCGCGATCAGGGCGAGCACCGCCCGCACCGTGCCGGCCGGCCCCAGGGCCGCGGCGGCCTCGACGGACCGCTCGACGGGCGTGGGTGGTGCGCCGGTCCCGCCGGAGGCGGTGCCGGCGCGGGCGCCGAGGCGCGTGTCGAGGTACGTGTCGAGGGGGAGGCCGCCGTTCGCGATCTCCTTGGCCCAGTCGAAGACGGAGTCGGACGCGCCCGCCTGCTCGACGGCCCGGCGGGCGGCCGGGTTCAGCTCCAGCGCGCGCTCCAGGTACGCGAGGATCTCGTCGTAGGTGAACGGCCGTATCCGCACCACCCGCGGGCTCCCCGCGCCCTCGAAGTCCGCGCGGCTGCTGGTCACGAGCACGCGCCCGCCGGGGCTCGCGGGCGGCCAGAGGCCCGCGAGGTGTGCGGGGTCGGTCACACCGTCGAGGACGACGAGCCACGGGTGCGGCTGGGTGCCACCGGCCGGGCGGAGCCAGTTGAGGAAGGCCTGCGCGCCGTCCGCCACGTCGGCGTACGTGCGGCCCAGCAGATCCTGGCCCGCGCGGGCGTACGCGGACAGGACCGCCTCGCGCGAGGACGCGTCGGCCCACAGCAGCAGGTGCAGTTCGCCGCTGTCCCAGGCCGACTCCGCCTGGCGCGCGGCCAGTTGCGTCTTGCCGGTGCCGAACATGCCCGCCAGCACGAGGGAGTCGCCGCCTTCGATCCCCGGGATGTCCCGCTCCTGGAAGGGCGAGGCGAGCGCCGGCACCCGCCCGATGCGGTACGGGAGCCGGACCGCGGTCTGTGTGAGTTGGTAGTTGTTGACGATGTGCGCCTGCCCGACGGCGGCGCCGCTGCCCTGGTTCTCGACGCGGATGTCCCGCCCGGCGTGCACGCCGCCGCCTCCGGCGGGGGGTTCGGGCGCGCGGGGGTCGCCCGGGGCGGCTCCCGCGGCCCCCGCGTGCCCGACCGGTGTCGAGGCGTCGGCCTCCACCGCCGCGTCGGGCGCGTCGCCCGTACGGGCCGCGTACCTGCCGGTGCCGTCAGCCGCCGCGCCCGCGGGTGCGGCGGCGGACCCGGAGCCGTTCCCGGCGGCCGGCGGCGCGGCGGCCCCGGGGCGTACCGCCTCCTCGTGGCCGCCGGGCGGCTCCGCCTGGTCCACGCGCTCGGCGAGGGTCCGGGCGTGGCGGGACGCCAGGAGACTGGCGACGGCCACCGGGCCCATGGCGGTGGCGATCGCCAATTCGCGCACGGTCGCCTTGACGGCCCCGCGCGCCCGGGGCGGGGGCCCGGCCTCGCCGGAGGCGGAGGCGTCCGGCGCGGGCTCGGGCTCGGGCCGCTCGGACGGAGGGTCCGGCACGGGCTCGGGCCGCTCGGACGGACGCTCCGGCGCGGGCTCGGCGTGCTCGGTCGGAGGGTGCGGGGGGATCGGGCTCGTGGGTGCCGGAGCGCTCAGCCCTGGGATGCGTCCGGCGTCGGAGGGGGGTTGACGCCCACGTGGACGTCGCCGCGGATGACGGCCGCGGCGACGGAGTGGGGGGCCGCCGTGTGGACGTGCACGTCCCCGCCCGCCACGAGGGAGCCGTCCGTCGCGCTCATCTGCACGGGGGCGGCGGGGAGTTCGGCGAGCAGTGCCCGCAACTCGTCCGCCGCCGAGGCGCGTTCGCCGTCGTCGAGGTCTTCGAGCACGTCCCGGATGCGGTTCGTCCAGACCACGCCGACCCGTCCCCGTACGGCCTCCAACTCGGCGCCGGGGGCGGATTCCAGCTCCGCCGCGGCTGTGTCGAGGCGTTCGAGCGTCGCCGTCTCCCGGCGGTCGCTGCCGCGCCCGAACCAGCGGGCCAGCCGGGCCCGCAGCTCCGTCCAGGCGTCCGTACCCGCAGCGGTCACGACCGCCGCGCCCCCCGAAGCCGCGAGCGCGGCAAGTGCTTGCTCCAGCATGAACACCCCTGTGCGCGATGGCCCTTTCCCCGAAGGTAGCTCTTCCCGGGCGGCCCCGGGAGCGCCTTGCGCCAGGCGGTCCGCGCCGGGACACGCCCTACGCGTGCGGCTCCCGGACGCGGCGCGGCGGCGGGGCCGGGCGCCCCTCGGCGGCCCAGGCACGCAGCGAGCGGGCCCGGACGTGGCCGAAGTAGGTGCGGGGAGCGCGGAAGTAGGACCAGGGCGCCGCGCCCGCGTAGCCGTCGGCGGCGCGGAAGTGGACGACGGCCTCCGCGTGGCGGTCGGCGTGGGCGAGCGCGTACGCGAGGGTGAGGTGGACGCGGGGCGCGAGCAGGTGCCCGGCCGGGGCCGCCTCGACCGCGTCGATCGCGGCGTCGATCGCGGCCCGCCCGCTCGTCGTCCTCCAGCGGTGGTTCTCGTCCTCGTCGCCGGTGCGGCGCTCGTAGATCTCGTGCAGGCGCAGCACCTCCAGCAGGGTGCCGGCGGGCGCGGAGGCGGCCGCCTGCTCGGCGAAGCCGCGGGCGAGGTCGTCGGAGCCGCGCCACTTGGCGCACCAGAACTGGAGGGCGGCGAGGTGCCCGGTGAGGTTGTGCGGGTCGCACGCGGTGATCTCCGCCCACAGTTCCCGGAAGCGCTCGTGGGACCAGCCCTGGCCGTAGGCGACCGGTATCTGCGCGACGAGCGGCGCCGGGTCGCCGGGGGCGCGGCGGGCGGCCTCCTTGAGGGCGGGCAGGGCGCGGTCCAGCTGGACGGCGAAGTTCTCGAACTGGTCGCGGGTGGTGTTCTTGGCCAGGCCGCTGCCGCGGGCCTGCCACGCCTTGTGGACGAGGGCGTCGCCGTGCACGAGCGCGGCGCCCGCGTCGTCGGGCCGGGCGGTGCGCCAGGCGGTCAGCCAGCCGTCCGCGCGCGCGGCCTCCTCGCCGAGCAGGCGGGTGCGGCGGCTGCGCTCGTCCCAGGAGGTGTCGGTGCCGGGGGCGCCGCTGCCGTCGGCGTGCGCGAGGAAGTCCGCGGCGGGCTGCCAGTCCCCGGCGCGGACGGCCTTGAGGGCGGCGTCGCCCGCCGGGTCGGGCGCGGCGCGCTCGGTGTCGGTCCGCCGGGCGGGTGTGAGCCCGAACTTGCGGGCGGGGTCGCGCGGGACGCGGAGCTTGTTGCGGTTCCGCGCGAGCACGGAGAGGACGACGACCGTGACGAACGGTGCGATGGGGATCATCGGGACCTTCGGGTGGGCCTGGTGGCGCCAGGAGTGCTGTATACGGGGCGGGAACGGTGGGAATCAGCGGCATCGGCCGTACTGCCGGATTTCACCGGGGCAGCACCGGCCGGTCCGCGTACGTCCCGCGGCGGAGCGGCATCGTATCCGACCCCGGGAGGCGGAGAACAGCAGGTCGCGGGCGATTTCGAAGAGTTGGCCGAAGGGTTGCGCGGACCCGCCCGCAGGGGCTCGGAGGCAGGCCCGTACGATGTCGTGCCGGAGCCGAAAGTTTCGAGACGTTTCCGTAGTGCGGCCGCTCGGCGGTCGCGTGCCACGCGCGCCCCGCGCGTCCCGTACACCTCTCGACCCAACCGACGCCGCTGCGTGTCCGACCGGTCCCGCGACGTGGTCGGGGAGGGGTTACCACGGGGCAATGTGACGGCAGTTTTACCGCGTCGGCCATTGACTGCACGTCACCGAAATCGTACGTTCCTCGGCACGTAAACTTTCGCTAGTTTCCCCGATCGGGTCGGAAAAGTCCGGGTCCCGAAGGAGTGTGTACGCACCATGAAGCGCCTCGTGTCCCTGCGGGCGACGGCCGCGGTGGCCACCGTGACCGTGCTCGCCCTGACCGCGTCCGCGTGCGGCGGTATCGGTGGCGGTGCCTCGGGGAGCGGCGGCCCGGTGACCGTGTGGACGCTGTCGAACGACGCGCTCAACCCGCTCCAGCAGCAGTCGATCACGGCCTACAACGCCCGGCAGAAGGCGAAGGTCACCCTCAAGACCTTCGACAACGACCCGTACAAGGAGAAGCTCAAGACCTCGCTCGGCTCCTCCGACTCCCCCGACATCTTCCTCAACTGGGGCGGCGGCAATCTGTCGGAGTACGTGAAGGCCGGCCATGTCGCCGACCTCTCGGGCAGGCTGAGCACCGACTTCAAGAACGAGTTCCTGCCCAGCGTGCTGGCCGGCGGCACGGTCGACGGCAAGGTCTACGCCGTGCCGATGGAGGGCGTGCAGCCCGTCGCGCTCTTCTACAACAAGGACGTCTTCGAGAAGGCCGGCATCGACGCCCCGCCGGCCACCTGGAAGGCGCTCCTCGACGACGTCGACAAGATCAAGGCCGAGGGCATCACCCCGATCGCCCTGGCCGGCTCGCAGTCCTGGACCGAGCTGATGTGGCTGGAGTACCTGCTGGACCGCGTCGGCGGCCCGCAGGCCTTCCAGGGCATCGAGGCGGGCAAGGCCGGCGCCTGGGACAACGCGGCGGTCAAGACGTCCCTGGGCATGATCAGCGACCTCGTCGACCGCGGCGCTTTCGGCAAGAAGTTCGACAACGTCAACCAGGACGCCGGCGGCACCAACGCGCTGCTCTCGCAGGGCAAGGCGGGCATGCTGCTGATGGGCTCGTGGGAATACGCCGACATGCTCGCCGCCGCCCCGAAGTTCGTGAACGCGGGCAAGCTCGGTTTCACGACCTTCCCGACCGTCGCGGGCGGTGTCGGCGACCCGGCCAACGTCGTCGGCAACCCGTCCAACTACTTCTCGGTGACGGAGACTTCCGACAACAAGTCGGGGGCGGTCGACTTCCTGACCAAGACCCTCGACCGGCCCTCCTACATCGCCGACCTGCTCTCCATAGGCCATGTCCCGGCCATCGCCGGTATCAAGGGCCAGCTGATGGGCGGCGTCAACCCGGAATACACCGGATTCATCTACGACATGGTCGCCAACGCCCCGACCTTCACCCAGTCCTGGGACCAGGCGCTCGACCCGGACACGTCGGTGCTGATGCTGGCGAATCTGCAGAAGCTCTTCAACAAGCAGATGACGCCCGACGAATTCGTCCACTCGATGGACTCCGCCCGCTGACTTTCCCCTTACCACCCGCCGGAGGCCGTCCCGCGAGCTTCACCGTTTCCGGGACCGGCCCCGGCGGGCCGGTCTACGATCCCCATTCCGAGCGCTGCCCCGGCAGGCGGGCGCGCGCGTGGACGACGGGGGTCGCGGTCAGGTGGCAGAGGGCGGCGGCAGGCTGAGGCTGCACGGGCGGGAGAGGGTCGTGGACTACGTCCGCGGCGCGCTCGCGCGCAGCGGGGTACCCGCCGCGCCGAGCCCGGTCCTCCTGCTCGCGGGCTCGCGCGGCTCCGGCGGCACCGTGCTGCTGGACGTGATGTGGGACGACTTCTCCGACGACTGCCTGAGCGTGCGGCTGGACCTGCGCTCGGCGCAGGGCGTCGAGGACATCGTGCTCGCCGCCGTCCGCGGGCTGGGCCGCCGGATCGCCGGTATCCGGCCCGTCGACTTCCCGCGCACCTCGATGCTGCTCAAGGCGCTGAGCTTCGTCGACACCGGAGGCGGCCGCACGGCCTTCGAGGCCTATCTGCGGGCCCGCCCGCAGGACGCCGAGCGGCAGTCCGCGCTCACCGACTGGAGCAACCGCGCCGCCCCGCTGCTCAGCCCCGAGCACCGCGGCCTGCTGGACGTGCTGACCGGCCTGCTGGGCGCGCTGCACTCCGCCGTCGGGCGGCACAAGGACGCCCGCGCGCTGCGCTGGCTCGCCGAACGCGGCGGCGGCGGGCGCGAGTACGACTCGCTGTGGGAGCTCTACCGGCAGCACCAGGCGCAGGACGGCCCGACCGGCACCCCGCGGGTCGTCGCCCGCACGCTGTGCGCGGCCTTCCTCGCGGATCTGCGGCACGACTTCAACGACTCCTGGCCGCGGCTCCAACGCCCCCGCAACTGCCTGCTGTTACTGGACAACGCGGGTGGCCGCACCGCCGACCTCTTCCTCGAACTCCTCGCCGAATGCCGCCGCGAGGACGCCGCCCGCGACGAACGCCCCGACCCCGCCGTGGTGGTGGCCGTCCAGCGCGGCCGGGTCCGCCCCGAGGCCGCCCGGCTGCTCGACCCGACCCACCCGGACCTCGCCTTCGGCACCCGCCACCCGTACGCCCCCGGCGCCGCCGGGCACCCGGTGTGGTGGTATCCGGTCGCCCTCGCCGACCTCACCGGCGAGCAGGTCCTCGCCCTGTGCACCAGCAGCGTGCTGGGCCGGCACAACCGCGACGCCGACTTCCTGCACGCCCTCACCGGCGGCCACCCCGAGGCCACCGACCGGCTCGCCTACCTGCTCGCCCGCTTCGGCCGCACCCCGCCCGCCGACCCGCGGCGCGCCCCCGCCGACCTGCCCGAGCCCTTCGACCCGCGGCGGCTGCTCGGCGAGCGGCTCACCGACGACACCCGTCCGCTGCCGCAGTCCTGGCCCGCGCCGCCGGGCCAGGACACCACCGTCGAGGACTACCTGCTGCGCCGGGCGCTGGCCGACCACCTGCCCCCCGCCGCCGACGGCGCCCTGCGCCCCGGCGACACCCCGCTCCTCGACGTCATGGCGGTGCTCGCCGCGACCCCGGGGCTGCGCCGCGGCGCGTGCAACGCCACGCTGCACTACCTGGACCGGACCGGCACCGACGCCGACACCGCCCAACTCGCCCTGACCGCCGGGATGTGGCTGGAGGAGACCGCCGACGGCGAGGCGCTGCGGCTGCACCCGCTGGCCGCGCTGCTGCTGCGCCGCTGGCTCGCCCGCGACCCGGCGCTCTGGCGCAAGACGCACATGGGGTACGCCGCCCACTACTCCAGCCGCACCGACGCGGCCCTGCGCCACCACCACACCCTCGCCCAGGTCGAACCCGCGCGCCGCGAACCGCTCACCGCCGTCGCGGCCTACCTGGACGACGAGTTCGACCGGGCCGCGAGCGCCGCCGAGTGGCTGGCCGTCCTGGACCGGGTCACCGCCGCCCCCAACCGCCTTGCCACGGCGCTGGATCCGCGCACCTTCGTCACCTCGCTCGCCGGGCCCGCCGAGGACCGCAACCGGCGCCGCGCCGTCACCCGCCTCGCGGTGGCCCGCTGGCTGCACGCGGACCGCACCTTCGACCCGGCCCACCAGCTCGCCCACACCATCGCCGGGGAGTACGAGCACCTGGCCGACATCACCGACGACAACGAGGAGCTGTACCGGCAGGCCGGGAAGTTCCGCCGGATCGAGAACTCCTGGAAGGACTGAGGGACTTGCCTCGCCCGATCGCGTTCGCCCGCCGCTACGTCGCTCATCTGCCGGTCGCGGCACGGCGCTTCCTCGCCGCCGTGAGCGTCCTCGCGCTCGCGGCGGTCGCGTACGGCGTGTACGTGCCCGTCGACCACTGGCTCAACAAGCCCTGCATGCGCAAGGGCGCCACGTCCGTCACGCACCACGGCTCGGGCGGGGAGTGCGTCGGCGTCACGGACGGCGCGTACCTCTTCCACCCGTCGCTCAAGCCCGCCGAGGACGCGATCCGCGCGGAGAACGAGCAGGTGCGCAAGGCCTATCCGGCGGACTACGTGAGCGTGGTGCTGCTGCTGCCGATATCCGCGGACAAGGGCAGCATCCTGTCGATGCCCAACGCCCTGGAGCAGCTCCAGGGCGCGTACGCCGCGCAGCACTACGCCAACCGCAACAGCGTGCAGGGCAACGCCCCGCACATCCAGCTGCTCATCGGCAGCGACGGCTACCAGGCCAACGGCTGGCAGCCCGCGGTCGCGGAGATCGAGCGGGACCGCGGCCGGCACATCGCCGCCGTCACCGGCTTCGGCCTCAGCCTCGCCGGCACCGAGAGCGCGATCCGCGACCTCACCGCGCACAACATCGCGTCGTTCGGCGCGACGCTCACCTCGGACTCGTACTCCAACATCAAGGGCTTCGTACGCGTCTCGCCGAGCAACGTCGACAACATGGCGGCCGCGCTGTCGTACGTGCAGAAGGACTTCACGCGCGCGGTGCTCGTCGAGGACGGCAACGCCGACGACAGCTACGACGTCACGCTCGTCAGCGGCTTCAAGAAGTTCTCGGCCATAAAGGGCCACCAGATCGTGGGCGTCGAGCCGTACGACACCTCCGAGCGGGACCGCGACGGGCAGTCCGCGCAGGAGCGGCGCCGCCACCAGACCGAAGTGGCCACCCGTATCAGCCAGATGACCACCAACATCTGCGCCGAGCAGCCCGCGGTGGTGCTCTTCGCCGGCCGCGGGCAGGATCTCGGCGTCCTCGTGCACGCCTTCTCCGACGCCTGCCTGGACAAGCAGATCAGGATCGTCAGCGGCGACGACACCACCAACCTGCCCGACAGCCCGCAGCTGCGGAAGGATCTCGCGTCCGGGCACGTCACCGTCGACTACGCCGGGGTCGCGCACCCCGGCGAATGGGCGGCGACCGCCGGGCACGACCCCGGCCACGGGCCGGAGCAGCAGGACGGGGCGCAGGGCTACGCGCGCTTCCAGCGGACCTTCCAGCAGCTCTTCCCGAAGGGCTACCTCGGCGACGGCAACGCGATGATGGCCTACGACGCGACCCTGACGGCGACGACCGCGATCCGGCTCACGCACCAGGCGCAGCCGCTGCCCGACGCGGTCGTCAACGAACTCGGCGCGCTCCAGGGCGAGTACGCGGTGCTCGGGGCCAGTGGGCCGATCCAGTTCACCGCCAACTACCTGACGAGCCGTACGGGTTCCAACCCGGTGGGCAAGCCGATACCCATCATCCGGCTCACCGCGCAGGGCAACCCGAGGGTGCTGACGGTCAAGTGGCCCGACCACGCGCCGCCGGTGGGCTGAGCCTGCCCCGACGGCGGCTTCCCCTGCTGCCGCAGGGCGGCGTCGGCTAGGGTACGGGCGGGGCTCGGCCCGGGCCCGGACCGGTGGCACACCGGGCGGCGCACCGGCCGGAAGGGGAGGCACGGTGGGCGCCGGCACGCACGAGAGGGCTGCGGCGGGACCGACGGTCCCGTCCGAGGTCACGTCGGTCGTGGTGTACGCGGCGGGCGCCGTCTGCACGCGCCGCGCCCGCGTCACGCTGCCGCCCGGCGGCGGGCCCGTGACCGTACGCGTCACCGGGCTCTCCCCCGCGCTGCTGGAGCAGTCCCTGCGGTGCCGCGTCACCGCGGACGAGGAGCTGCGGGTCGCCGACATCCGCGTCGGGTACGGCGCGACGCTGCGCCGCGGCGACGAACTCCCGCGGCTGCGGCTGGACCTGGAGGACGCGGAGGACCGGCAGAGCCGGCTGCGGGAGGCGACCGAACGCCTCCGCACGGAGATCGCCGAGACCGCCGCCCTGCGCGCGGAGCCCCCGGCCCCGCGCCGCGGCGACCCGCCCCGCTGGGCCCCCGTCGAGTCGATCCTCGCCCTCGCGAGCTTCGTCGACGCCCGCCTGACCACCCTCCACCGCCGCCTGCGCGCCGCCGAGCAGGACCAGCGCCAGGCCGACCACGCGGTCGACGTCCTCCACCACCGCCTGTCCGAGGCCTCCACCGCGGTGGACCCGGCCTCCACCACCCCCTCGGCAACGGCGTACGTGACCCTGACGCGGGGCGTGGCGGAGGAAGGGGCGGGCGACGGCGGCCTCGATGTCGTGCTGGACGTCGAGTACCAGGTGCCCGGGGCCTGTTGGGTGCCCGTGTACCAGTTGCGGCTGGACGGGCGCAGTGGGGCGGGCGGGCTCGTGCTGCGGGCGATGGTCGCGCAGCGGACCGGGGAGGACTGGACCGGCGTGCGGCTCGCGCTGTCCACCGCGGATCTGCTGCGGCGCACCGACCTGCCCGAGCTGCGCTCGCTGCGGATCGGGCGGCGCCAGGCGCCACCCGCCGGGCAGAGCTGGCGCGAGCCGCCCGCCGGGCTCGGCGAGCTCTTCGCGGGGTACGACGCGGCGCGCCGCCCCGCGGCGCCCGTTCCCGTTCCCGCGTCCGCGGGGGCCGGGTACGGCTTCGCGGCGGAGGCCGCGGACGACGACTTCGCGGACGCCGACCTCGCGTTCGGCGGCGGTCCGCCCCTGCCGGTGTCCGCGACGCCGCCGCCCCCGCCCGCGCCCGGCGGGCCCCCGCGCCCGATGAGCCCGGCGGCCGCGCCCATGGCCCGCTCCAAGGCGAGCCGCGGCTTCGCGGCCTCCGCCCCGCAGGCGCAGCCCACCCCGCCCCCGCCCGGCACGGCCGCACCCGGCGCGGACCTGCTCGACTACGCCCGGCTCACCCTCGCGGGCCCGGAGTCCGCCGGGGAGCACCGCGGCACCCTCCAGCCGCCGTCCCCGGCGCTCGGCGCGGTCGGCGGCGAATACCGCAGCCGCGCGGACCGGGTCGCCGGGCTCGCCCGCCCCGCCCACGCGGTGGACGTCCGCACCTCCGCGGGCTCGTTCGACTACCGCTTCGACACCGCCGCGCCCGCCGACGTCGCCGCCGACGGCCGCTGGCACACCGTGCCGGTGGGCGAGGTGCCGGTCGACGCCGACTTCGTGTACGTCTGCGTGCCGTCCGTGGACCCCGCGGTCTTCAGCACGGTGCGGCTGACGAACACCTCGTCGCACGCGCTGCTCGCCGGGCCCGTCGACGTCCTGGTGGACGGCGACTTCGTGCTGACCGCGCCGCTGCCGACGCTCGCGCCGGGGCAGCGGCAGTCGGTGGGGCTGGGCGTCGCGGAGAGCGTGAAGGCCGCGCGCCGCACGCACATGCGCGAGTCGACGGCGGGGCTGCGCGGCGGCACGACCGTGCTGGACCACACCGTGGAGATCGACGTCGCGAACCGGCTGCCGTACCCGGTGGCCGTCCACGTGCGCGAGCGCGTCCCCGTCTCCGCCGACAAGGACGTGCGGATCGACGAGCACCGGGCGAGCCCGCCGTGGGAGGCGGCCACGGCCCCGCTGGAGGGCCAGGAGGACGGCTGGGCGGCGGGCGTACGCACCTGGCGCGTCGAACTGGAGCCGGGCAGCACTGCGACCCTCAGCGGCGGCTACGCGGTACGCCTGCCCGCGGGCAAGGCCGTCGTCGGCGGCAACAGGAGGAACTGACCGTGCACGAGGACCCGTTGCTGCCCGAAGACCCGTCCCTTCCCGCGGCCGCGCCCGCCGACCCCGGCCCCGAGCTGACCGCGCTGCCGATCACGGCCGTCACCTGCATGGAGGACCGCGCCCAGGTCCGGCGCGTCGGACAGGTCGAACTGGCCGCGGGCGTCAGCCGGTTGCGCATCGGACCGGTCACCCCGCTGACCGTCGACCGCTCGCTGCGCGCCGAATTCGCCGCGGATTCCGCCGCGGACAGCGACAGCGACCGGGAGGGCAGCGGCGCGGACGGTCTCGGCGCGCGCGTCGTGGACGCCCGCGTCGTCCGCCGCTACGCCCCCGCGCCGCCCGGTGAGCCCGGCGCGGACGCCTCCGCGCTGCGCCGCGAGGTGCACGCCCTGGAGGAGGAGCTGGCCGACGCCAAGCTGCTGGGGCAGCGGCTGGAGAGCGCGCTCGCGGTCGTCGCGCAGGCCAGGACCGACCTCTACCGGGACATCACGCAGGGCGCGGGCGGCGGCGACGCCGACCCCGAGCGCTGGGCGGACCGGCTGGACCGCGTCGAGAGCGAGGCGGAGCCGCGGCTCGCCGAACTGCACAAGCTACGCCGCCGCCTGCACGACATCGAGTCCGAACTGCGCGAGGCGCGACTGGCGTTGAGCATGTTCGAGAGCACGCAGGACAAGCTCACGGCGTATCTGGAGCTGGTCGTCGAGGCGGACACGGCCGGGACCGCGCAGCTGCGGGTGACCGGGCTCGTGCCGTGCGCGCTGTGGCGGCCCGCGTACCGGGCGACGCTCACGGCCTCCGAGTCGGCTCCCTCGGTGCGCCTGGAGACGGACGCCTTCGTGTGGCAGGACACCGGCGAGGACTGGTCCGGCGTGCGCCTGACGCTGTCCACCGCCCGCCCCACGCTCGCCGCGACCCCGCCCGAACTCGGCGACGACGTCCTGACGTTGCGCGACCGCTCGGCCGAGGAGCGGCGCACGGTCGAGGTGGATCTGCGCGAGGAGGAGATCCGCAGCGTCGGCTCCGCCGCCGGGCCCGCCGCGCTGCCCGGCCTGAACGACGGCGGCGACGTGCGCGTACTGCACGCCCCGCACCCGGTGACCGTCCCGTCCGACGGCCGCCCGCACCGCGTGCACCTGACGTCCTTCACGGCCGCCTGCGAGGTCGAGCACACCTGCGCGCCCGAGCTCTCCCCTCTCGTCGTGACGGTCACCCGCCTGGTCAACCACGCCGGGCACGTCCTGCTCGCCGGCCCTGTCGACCTGGTGCGCGGCAGCGGCTTCACCGGCCGCGGCACCCTCGAATTCACCGGCGCGGGCGAGGAGTTCACGGTCGCCTTCGGCAGCGAGGACACCTTCCGGGTGGTCCGCCACACCGAGGAGAGCCGCGACACGACGGGCCTGGCCGCGATCAACCAGCGCACGGTGGTGACCCGCCGCGTCCGCCTCTTCGTCTCCCGCCTCGACGCCACGCCGGGCGCCCCCGACCGCACGATCACCCTGCGCGAGCGCGTCCCGGTCTCCGAGGTCTCCGCCGTCGACGTCGCCCTCCGCCCCGCCGACACCGCCCCGACCCCCGACACCGTGGACGCCGAGGGCATCGCCCGCTGGACGCTGACCCTCCCCCCTGGCGCCCGCGACGAGATCGCCTTCGCCTACGACATCACGGCGGCCAGCTCGGTCACCGGCCTGTGAGTGGCGGGCGGCGCGGACGCCGGGTCCCGCCGCCATTGCCAGATATCGCGCGGGTCGATTACATTTCCGGTGTGCCCACGGATATGAGGCTGGTCTCGCGCCGCCACGTCGACCTTCTGCGGTCGGCGAGCGCGCTGTGTCCGCGCTGACGCGGCTTTCCCTGCACTCCGCCACGCGCTGAGCGCGTCGCGTTCTTCCCCGCCCCGCCGGTCCCCACCTGCGCCTTCCCCGAAGGTGCGGCAAAGGCGTGCCGTCGCACCAGGCCTCCCGGACCGGCTGCGGGCGCAATTCCCGCACAGCCGAATCCCGGCGGCGTACGCGAATGCGCGCTGCCCTTTTGCGTATCGGAGTCCCGGAAATGGCTCACGAATTCCTCTGGTACATCCCCAACACCGTCGAGCCGGGCCACCGGGGCGACGACACGACCACCGGGTGGGGGACGCTCGACTTCTCCACCGAGCTGGCGCTCGCCGCCGAGGCGCACGGGTGGGGCGGCGCGCTGCTCGGGACGGGGTGGGGGCGGCCGGACACCTTCACCGTCGCGACCGCGCTCGCCGCGCGCACCACCACGTTCCAGCCGCTGGTGGCGATCCGGCCCGGCTACTGGCAGCCCGCGCACTTCGCGAGCGCCGCCGCGACGCTTGACCGGCTCAGCGGCGGCCGGCTGCTGGTCAACATCGTCAGCGGTCTCGACAACGCGGCGGCGTACGGCGACGGCCAGACCGACCAGGCGCGCCGCTACGACCGCACGCGCGAATTCCTCCAGCTGGTACGGCGGTTGTGGACGCAGGAGGACGTCACCTTCACCGGCGACTTCTTCCGCGTCGAGGGCTCCACCGTCCGTCCGCGCCCGTACGGGGCCGAGCAGGGCCGCACCCCGCGCCTCTACTTCGGCGGGGCCTCGGCGGCGGCCGAGCGGGTGTCCGCCGCCGAGGCGGACGTGCAGCTCTTCTGGGGCGAGCCGCTCGACGGTGTGGCCGAACGCATCGCGCGGCTGCGGGATTTGACCGAGGAGGTCGAACGGGCGCACGCACCACTGGAGTTCGGCCTGCGCATCACCACTCTCGTACGGGAGACCTCCGAGGAGGCCTGGCGCGACGCCGAGGCGAAGGTCGCGGCGATGGCGGAGAAGCAGGGCGCCGACTCGACGTTCACCGCCCAGCGCCGCCGCGCGGTGGGCCAGCAGCGGCTGCACGACCTCGCGGAGCGCGGCGAGGTGCTGGACACCTGCCTCTACACGACCCCGGGCCGCTTCGGCGGCGGCGGCGCGGGCACCACCTGGCTCGTCGGCTCCGCCGACGAGGTCGCCGCGGCCCTGCGCGCGTACGCGGACCTGGGCGTCACCCACTTCGTGCTGTCCGACACCCCCTACCGCTCCGAGATCGCCCGCGTCGGCGACGCCCTGCTCCCCCGCCTGCGCGAGCCCGTGCCCGTCGCCCTGCCGTAGCGGGACGCGCGGCAGGGCCCCACCGCGACCGGTGGGGCCCTGCGGGGTCGGGCGCGCGGCGCCTAGAAGATCACGCCGTAGGTCCAGCCGGGGCCGACCTTGGTGCGCGGGGCGTAGGGGGCGGCGGCGTCGCCCGTGCCCGCGTACAGCCACAGCACGCCGGTCGTGTCGCGGGCGACGAAGTCCGTCTTCCCGTCGCCGGTGAGGTCGCCGGGGGCCCGCATCAGGTCGTAGTTGCCCCACCCGGTGCCGACCTTGACGCGGGCGGCGTAGGGGGCGGCCGCGACACCGGTGCCCTTGTAGAGCCACAGCACGCCGGAGCCGTCGGTCGCGAGCAGGTCGGCCCTGCCGTCGCCGCTGAGGTCGCCGGCCGCGGTGAGGGTCCGGTAGCCGCTCCAGCCGTCGCCGATCTTCGTACGGGCCGCGAAGAAGGGGGCCGAGGTCGCGCCCGTGCCCGCGTACAGCCACAGCGCCCCGGTGGAGTCGCGGGCGATGAGGTCGGCCGCCCCGTCGCCGGTCAGGTCGCGCGCGCCGACGATCGTGTCGTAGGTGTTCCAGCCGGAGCCGACCTTGAGGGGCGGCTCGAAGAACACCGAGTAGCGGTTGCCGGTGCCGGGGAGGTACCAGAGGACCCCGCTCGCGTCCCGCGCGACCACGTCGCCGGTGCCGTGCGTCGTCATCGGGGACAGCGCGGTGACGGTGGTGTACTCCTCCCAGCCGCCGCCGTACGAGCTGCGCTCCCCGAACGGGGCGCCCGCCTTGCCCGTGCCGTCGTACGACCACGCCTCCCCGTACTTGTCGACGCCGAGCACGCGGTAGCGCTCGGTCACCGGGTGCGGGCTGAGGAGCGAGAAGGTGCCGGTCGTCTCGGGGTTGCCGACGCCGGAGGTGAGCACCTGGAGCACGGCGTCCGCGACAACCTTCCACGCCTGGACGGTGGGGCCGGTGGTGAGCGTGTAGGTGATGGTGTGGTCGCCCGCGGGCAGGTCGCACCACAGGCCGCCGCTGGGGGCCGCCGAGGCGATGGTGTGGCCGCAGGCGTCCGCGGGACCGCCGTCGACCGAGGTGATCCGGACGTCCACCTCGTCCTCGTCCATCCACCGCTCGCTCTCGGTGGGGCCGAAGCTGATGTTCAGCTTGGCGGGATCGGCCGCGTGGACCTTCGCCGTCTGCACCACGGAGGAGTTGAACGGCACGTCGGGCGTGGTGAGTTGGACGGTGCTCAGGGCCACCTGGTCCTCGGTCAGGACCGAGACCACCCCGGCGGTCTGCTCGTAGGGGCCGGTGGTGTTCCCGGCCAGCTCGGCGGCCCTGACCGCGGTGGCCAGGTCGGTGCCGCGGGCCGCGTATCCGGCGCCGACGTAGGCGCGGGTGTGGTTCGCGGCGTCGTCGGCCGCCGAAACGGTGGGCGAGTCCATCATGTTGGCCTCGGTGACCGGGCACGTGTACACGCCGGCCGCACCCGGGTACGCCTGGCAGCTGGTGCCGTTGACCGACGCGCTCAGCCCGGCGGGCAGCCCCCCGTCGGCCCATGTGGCGTCCGTCAGCGGCGACTTGCTGAACACGTAGACAGCCGTGCCGTCCGCGGTGCCGTACGCCCCGGCGTTCACGGCCCAGCCCTGCCCGGGGTTCAGCGCCACGTCGGACACGAGCGGGATGAAGTACGGGTCGGCACTCGCGCTCCCGGCGGCAGCCAGCGTCCCGGCCGTCAGGGCGCCGGTGAGCGCGCAGGCGGCGGCGAGTCTGGTGGCATGCAGGCGTCTGGACAAGGAGTTCCCCCTCCACGATGAGCGGCGTCGACCACCGCGTCAGGCGCCCGGACCCCCCGACGCCCGGGCCAACCTACCCGCCGGAAGCGGTCATTTGGGTGGCGCAATTACGTCATCCGCGCAACACTCGGCCCTTTGCTGACAAACCGGCGAAGAAGGGGTGAACGCCCGCCCCCGGGAACATGAACGGGAGCGGGCGCCGGCGCTCGGCCGCGCGGGTCACTTCCAGTCGAAGCGGTACGCCCGGTAGCTGATCACGCCGTTCGGCCACTGGGCGTTGAAGCGCAGGTCGCCGGAGCGGCCGAACTCCGAGACGTAGGGCTGGGAGCCCCATCCGACGAGACGGCCGCCGTTCGGCAGGGGCTGGGCGTTGCCCTGGGAGGAGGCGATGAGGGCGGAGGGCTGGTCGTCGGAGGCGACGAGGGTCGCGGTGTGCCTGCGGTGGTCGAGCTGGACGGTGACCGCGCGGCTGTAGGCCAGTTCTTCGACCGCGCCGGTGCCGGTGTTGGCGATGCCCGCGGACTCGTTGTCGAAGAAGCTGTAGCGGCCGCCGCCCAGCGGCTCCGGGTCGTGCTGCCACGCGAAGATCGCGTCCTTGGTGTCCAGCACCTGCCCGGGAGCGGCCTTGAGAACGAAGTCGCTGCTCTTGCCGCCCAGTTGCCACTGCACCTGGCCCGTGCGGGCGGAGATCTCGTACGCGGCCCAGGTGTTGCGCGAGTCGACGAGCAGGTTGCCCCCCGCGTCCGGCTTGACGGCGTTGATGTGGAACCAGTCCCACGGGCTGTCGGGCGAGGCGGGCAGCGGCTGCCGGCTCTCCGAGTACGGGTACGAGGAATTCATGCCCGTCGGCGGAGTAGCCGTTGCCAGCGCGGACCTCGGCGATCTTGCTGTGGTCCGCGGCGGTCCGGCCCGCGGGCGCGGCGAGGCGCGCCCGTCCCAAACCGGAGCGGGGTGCCTCTGCGCCGTGGCCCCGCCAGGCGTCATACATGAGTATGCTCTCCCGTATGACCACACGTACGCGTACCACCGTCAGCCTCCCGGCCGACCTCGTCGCCTACGCCCGTAGCGCCTCCGAGGGCAATTTGTCGGCCTACGTCGAGCACGCCCTCCGCGCGCAGCAACTCCGGGACGCAGCTCCTGCCGTGCGTGCCTGGCGCGAGGGCCGGGGCGTGGCCGACGCGGAGGAGTTTGCCGACCTGTTCGGTGAGGACGTCGCGTGACGCACCTTGCCCGCGGGCAGGTCTGGCGTGTTCAGCTGGCCACCAAGAGCAGGGCGGTGGTCATCGTCGAGTCGGACGCAGCCCTGGAAGCCCTGCCCGGTACGGCCGTGTGCATGATGATCGACGAAACCCTCGGCGCACCGGACACCGTCGTCACGATCCCGATGGACCAGCCGGTTCGCGGCGCCGCAGTCGCCGTCGACCTCACCGCCCTGTCGGAGAAGAGGCTCACCGGCGGGGAGTTCCTGGGCACCGCCGACGCCCGGACCATGGAGCGCGTGTCATCCGCTCTGCGGGTCGCTCTCGACCTGACCTGAGTCGGCGAGCTGCTTGCACCGACCCGCCCCGTCCGTGAGCGCCCCGGTGAGCCGGGTTACGCCGCGCCGCCGTTGACGTACAGGGTCTGGCCGTTGGTCCAGCGGCCGTGCGGGCCCGCGAGGAAGGACACGGAGTCGGCGATGTCGGCGGGGGTGCCGAGGCGCTGCATCGGGTTGAGGCCCGCGATGTGGTCGACCAGCTCCTGCGGCTTGCCGTCCAGGAAGAGCGGCGTCGCGGTGGGGCCGGGGGCGACGGTGTTCACGGTGACGTCGCGGCCGCGCAGTTCGCGCGCGAGGATCAGCGTCATGGCCTCGACCGCGCCCTTGGACGCGGCGTAGGCGGCGTACCCGGGCTGCTGGAGCCGCGTCACGGACGTGGAGAAGTTGACGAGCGCGCCGCCCGCCCGCAGCCTCCGCGCCGCGAGCTGCGAGACGACGAAGGTCCCGCGGATGTTGACCCGGTGCATACGGTCCAGGTCCGCGAGGTCCAGCTCGGCGACGGGCGCGAGGACCATCACGCCCGCGGTGTTCACGACGACGTCGATCCCGCCCAGCTCCCGCTCCACGCGGTCGAAGGCGGTGGCCATCTCCGTCTCGTCGGCGATGTCCGCGGCCAGCGCGAGCGCCCTGCCGCCCCCGCCCGCACCGGCCGCGGCCTTCTCGACCGCGGCGAGCGCCTCGGCGGCGCGCCGCGTACCGCCGCCGTAGAGCAGGACGACGGACTGCCCGTCCGCGGCCAGCCGCTCGGCGACGGCCCGGCCGATGCCGCCCGAGGCGCCGGTGACGAGCGCGACCCGGCTGCCGGTGGCGTTGCCCTCGGGGGTGGTGGTCATGGCGGTCTCCTCCGGCTCGCACGGCGACTCTTTGTGGACTGTCCGTCCACATCCAAAAATGTAGACTGATCGTCCATATAAAGCAACCGCAACCGCAACCGCAACCACAACTGCGGCTCGCGACCAGCCGCCGGGAGGCCGAGATGCCCGCACCCACCCCCGCTCCCCCGGACCGGCCGGGCCGCCCCGGCCGCGGCCGGCGGCCCGCCGCGGAGGTGCGCGCCGCCGTCCTCACCGCGACGGCCGCGATGCTGCGCGAGAGCGGGCTGCGCGACATCACCTTCGAGAAGGTCGCCGCCCGCGCGGGCGCCAGCAAGATGACCCTCTACAAGTGGTGGCCCTCCCCCGGCGCGCTCGCCTTCGACGCGTACTTCGCGGCGACCGAGGAGACCCTCGCCTTCGCCGACACCGGTGACCTCGCCGCGGACCTCACCGCACAGCTGCACGCCTTCGTCGACCTCCTCACCCGCGAGGGCGGCGGCCCCGTCGTCGCCCAGCTCGTCGGCGCCGCGCAGACCGACCCCGACCTCGCCGCGGCACTCGACGAGCACTACACCCGGCCGCGCCGCGCCCTCGCCGTCGACCGGCTGCGCAGCGCCGAGCAGGCCGGCCAACTGCGGCCCGGCACCGACCTGGAGAGCCTCGTCGACCAGCTGTGGGGCGCCTGCTACCACCGCCTGCTGCTGCCCGCCCGCCCGCTGGACCGCGCCTTCGCGGACACACTCGTCCGCAACCTGCTCGGCGGCGTCGCGAACCCGGCGCCGCCCCCGCCGTCCCCACCATCCGCGTCACCGGCTTGACAGGTGACGCAGATGGTGGGAGCGTGAATTACGGCACAGCCAGGACCACTGAGCGGAGGCCCGTGATGAGCACTTCGGTGACCACATCGGTGAACACTTCGGTAAGCACGTCGGCGAGCGTGAAGGTCGTACGCAAGGCCCCGGACGGGGACGCGGCCGCGGCGGCCGCCCGGCAGGCGCGGTTCGGCCACCTGCCCGAGCGCGTCGGGTTCGCGGACATGGTCGAGGAGCAGGTCGCGCCGCGGGATCCGGCGCGGGACGCGTACAACGCGGCGGGCTCGTTCATCTCCTACAGCTGCCTCGCCCTGGACCTGGGCCTCTGAGGGCGCAGGCAGGTTGAGCGGCGGGGGCGCCGGTCCGCGCGTACGAGGTGAGCGGCGGCGCGCCGGTCCGCGCCGATGAGTTGAGCGGCGGGGGCGCCAACAGCCCCCGTACGCTCAGGGCTTGAAGGCGACGCCGCCCCACGCCGAGACATCGGCGTCGGTGAGGGAGGCCACCCGCTGCTCGTCCTCGGGGTCGGGGCGCCAGGTGTGGACCATGGCGATGCCCGGGTCGATGAGGTCGAGGCCCTCGAAGAAGCGCTTGCCCTCCTCCAGCGTGCGGACCTGGCCGGGGGTGCCGCCCTGCAGGTAGATCTCCTCGATGCGCGCCCACGCCTCCGGGGCGAATTCCGGGGTGCTGTGGCTGAGCGCGAGCGCGCTGCCGGAGGGGAGCGCGTCGACGAAGCGGGAGACGAGGCCGTATGGGTCCTGGTCGTCGGGCACGAAGTGCAGGATCGCGTTGAGCGACAGCGCCACCGGCTGGGTGAGGTCCAGCACGTCCGCCACCTCGGGGGACTTGAGCAGTTCGTCGGGGCTGCGCAGATCCGCGTGGACGTACGCGGTCCGGCCGCCGGGAGCCGTACGCATCAGGCGCTCGGCGTACTTGAGGACGAGCGGGTCGTTGTCGGCGTAGACGACGCGGGCCTCGGGCGCGACGGACTGCGCGACCTGGTGCAGGTTGGGCTCGGTCGGTATGCCCGTGCCGACGTCGAGCCACTGGCGTATGCCGTGCTCGCGGGCCAGCACCCGGGTCGCCCGGTGCATGAAGAAGCGCAGCTCGCGGGCGCAGGTGCCGATGCCGGGGAAGACCCCGGCGATGGCCTCGGCGGCCTGCCGGTCGGCCTCGAAGTGGTCCTTGCCGCCCAGGTAGTGGTCGTACATGCGGGCGGAGTGCGGGCGGCTGGTGTCGATCACCGGTTCGGCGCCGGGCGTGGTCATGGTGCTCCTTCTTTCCTGCCGGTGGGCGCCAGCGGGCGCTGTCGGGCGGCGGAGTGGTCGGCGCCGCTGTCAGGCGGCGAAGTGGTCGGCGAGCCCGTCCTTGACGCCGCGCACGAACGCGCGGATCTCGTCCGGGGTGTAGACGAGCGCGGGGCCCGCCGGATCGGTGGACTGCCGCAACGCCACCCGGCCGTCCGGCAGTTGCTTCAGCTCGACGCACTGCCCGCCGTTGGGGCCGCTCCACGGGCACTCCCACCCGTGGTCGCCCAGCTCGCGGGCGGGCATGCCGCTCCGGATCCCGTCGAGGTGCGTGATCTCCTGGCGGGCTTCCGGAGCGGAGCCGCGGGGGTCGGTGGGGGTCATGTGTACTCCTTCCGCATGCGGTTCAGCAGCGCGGTGCTCTCCCGGGTGGAGGTCAGCAGGGAGAGCCGGTTGTGCGCTTCGAGATGCGCCGAAACGTCCGCGCGCTGGTCGAGGTAGACGGCCGCGGAGAGGATCTCGCTGTAGACGATGTCGGGGAGTTCGGACTCGGCGAACCGGAAGTACGTGAAGGGCGCGCACGCGCCGACGTGCGCGCCCGCGCTGAAGGGCACGATGTCGACACTGACGTGCGGGAGTTCGTTCGCCTCCAGCAGCCGCTCGATCTGCGCGCGCATGATCGCGGCGCTGCCGACCTGGCGGTGCAGTACCGCCTCCTCCATGACCACCCACAGCGTCGGCGCGTCCTCCCGCTCCAGCAAGGCCTGGCGGCGCAGCCGGAGTTCGACGCGCTGCGCGAGCGCGTCCTCGGACTCGTTCGGGAAGCCGCCGCGCAGGCACGCGTGCACGTAGTCGGGCGTCTGGAGCAGTCCGGTGACGTAGTGCGGCTCGTACGTGCGCAGCGCCCGCGCGCCGGTCTCCAGGCTCACGTACGCCTTGAACCAGCCGGGCAGCACGTCGCGGTACGGATACCACCAGCCGGGCTCGTTGGCCTGCTCGGCGAGCGCGCAGAATTCGTCGATCTCGCGCGGCCCGGCCCCGTACGTCTGCAGCAGCTTCTCGACGTAGAGCGGTTTGAGCGCGACCTCCGCCTTCTCCAAGCGGCGGATGGTCAGCGGGGTGACGCGCAGCGACCGGGCGGCCTGCTCCAGTGACAGGCCCGCCTCCTGGCGGCGCTCCTGCAACCGGCGGCTGAGGATCATGCGCAGCACGGTGGGGGCGCTGGGACCGCCCGCGGCGGTCGGCCGCTCCTCGCTCACACGTCCCCCTGACCGGGCCTCGCAGGCTGGTTGCTCTGGTTGCTGAGAGTTTGCTGAGAGTCCGTCAACAAGCTGAGTGTCACACACAGTTGATGAGAACACCAGGTCGATCGGACGCATGATGAAATTATCAGGAAGCGCATTGCGCGATGAGCTCCGCGGCACGATAGTGACGTATGTGACTCACGCAACGCCGGGCGCACGGGGGCGCCGCGGGCACGGTGACGGCTTCGCGGCCGGCCGCCACGCCCTGGCCGAGACAGGAGTGTTGACGGTGGACGACGGCATGCTCACGTATCCGATGCCGGCGCCGGCCTACGTCATCGACCACGTCTTCAGCGGCGCGGACCACCAGCACCGGCGCGTGCAGCTGCCCGTCGAGTGCGCGGACCGGGCGGTCTCCTGGATACGCATCCAGGCCCGCACGTACGGCGCGAGCGCGCCCGAGGACCACCCCATCTGGGGCTGGATCGACACCTTCCACCGGGCCACCGAACGGCAGTTACTCCTCACCGGCGCCGCGGACCTCGCCTTCGAGCTGGACCAGGGGCGGGTGAGCTGGAGCATCCGGCGGGCGATCCGCGCGCGCACCGCCTGATCCGCGCCCGTCCGGCCGGGGGGTGACATCCCGCGCCGCGGTCGCTTATGGTGAGCGCGATGACTACTCCTTCTGTTTTCAGATCGGGGGCTCGATTCGCGCAAGGTGAGTGCTGATGGGCACTCAGACCTTCGAGCCCGTCGCCTTCGAGGGCACGGCTCGGTCCGCGAATCCGGAGACCCGGCTTTCCCTGTGGCTGCACGTGCGGCGTTACGCCGTGCCGCTCCCGTTGATCGACACCGCCACCGCCCGCCGCCGTGCGGGCGACTGGGCGGGGGCCTGCGCTGCCGCGGGCTTCGACGTCGACTTCACCCCACGCTCCCTCGCCCGTACGCACGGCCGTGACGTCGCCGCACAAGTCCGCCTGGACCTGCGGCGGTTGGCGCCCGAGCTGCTGCGCTGGCACATGCCGAGGATCGCCCCCGACGGGCTGCTCCGCCCCGGTGTGACCCTCGCACTCGCGCGGTACGCCACCCCGCGGGGAGCCCTCCACCTCGTGGCCCGCACCCCGCCCGCCTGGGCGGCCGCACGCCAGCGCATCCAGCTGGCACTGTGGGACGGGACCCGCGACCTGACCCGTACGGACGCCGCGTCCCGCGGCAGCCGCGCACACCCCCACCCGCGACCCGACCGCCGCTTCCGGCTCGACCTGCACCGCCACCTGTGGGACGCGGAGCGGGCGCACGAGCTGCGCGAACGGTCGGGGGTTGTGCGGGAGGGGTACTCCGCCGCTTTCCCGCCCGCGGGGTCCTTTGCGGGGCCCTTCGCCGGGTCCTTTGCGGGGGACGCCGCTTTCCCGCCCGCCGGGTACTGGGCCCGGGAGGGGGCGGAGTCCTGGACGCGGGACGGGAGTTGGTCCAGCGGCGAGGACGGCTGGGCGGCCGTTTCGCGGTGGGCCGACGAAGCCGCCGCCCTGCTGCGCGCCGAGGGCTCGCCGCACGGCGGGGCCGTCGCCGTACGGCTCGGGCGCGGGCGGCGGGTCGTCCTGGAGGTCGAGACGCCCGCGGGCGGTCCGCCGCGGGTTGTCGCACGGTACGCGGAGGGGGCGTACCGATGCGCCAACTCCCGCGCGGGGCACGGAAGCTGCGCCGCCGGATGCGCGGGCTGCCTCGGCTCCGCCGCGGCCGCAGGACACCGCGACCTGCGCGCGCTGCCGGTGCTGCCCGACGCCGCGACGTGGGCGCCGCCCGACCTCGCCCTCCTCACCGCGGGCCTGATCACCCCGCGGGAGCTGCACCCGCTGGTCGCCGCCGCCCTCGCACCCGGACGGGTGCGGGCGGTGGGGCCGCCGGACGCACCGCCGGGCACGCCGGGACCGCGGTACGTGCTGTGCCGGGGGGCGCGGCACCGTATCGGCCTCGTCGGCGGGGTCCTCACCGCGCTGGACCACGGCCCGGCGGAGGTCCGCAGGGAGGAGCTGCTCACGCAGCTGAGCGGCACCCCGCTGCCGTGCTTCCAGGCCATCGCCGAGGCGCATCAGCGTCCGGAGAACCTTCCGGACGTCCGGGCCCGCCTCGTCCACGGCGACATCCGCGGCGCCCTCGCGGAGGTCGAGGCCCTGCTCGGCCCGTCCGCCCGCCTCCGCGAGGGGGGCTTGCGGGACGCGCTCGACGCGGCTGTCCAGGGCCGGGTGGACCACGGGCTCTTCCGCTCGGGCCTCGCCGACCCCGGACCCGCGCCCGGCCTCCGCACGTTCGCCCCCTTCTCCCGCGAGGAGCGGCGCCGCCGCGCCGACTTCCACACCCGAGCCCGCCAAGCCGCCACCCGCTAGCCCGCACCCCGCGACGGCGGGGGCTTCCGCGGCGCGGGGCGTGCATTTGGGGGCGCGGGGAACTGCGCGACCAGCCCCCACCGGCCGCCGGCCCGGCCACAACAGCAACAGCCCCTTTCGTACGGAAATGCCCTGCGGTGCCAGCCGCGAACACGTCCGGCCGACCAGGCCCGACGTTCCGACCTCGAACGCAAAGGTGACCTATGCCCGTTGAGAGCCCCACCGCCCCCGCCAGGACCCAACTCGGCGTCGCCGAACAGCTCATCGCGCTGCTGAGCGCGACCGGGACGGAGCCACGTCCCAACGACCAGTTGTCCGCCCTGACCCTCGCCGTCGCCGCCGACCTCCCCGTCCTCCTCTGGGGAGAGCCCGGCATCGGGAAGACCGCCGCGCTCACCCAGCTCGCCGCCGCGCTCGGCCTCCCGCTCACGACCGTGATCGCGAGCGTGCACGAGCCGTCCGACTTCGCCGGGCTGCCCGTCGTCGGGGACGACCCCGCGGTGCAGGGTGTGCCGATGGCCCCGCCCGACTGGGCGGTCAAGCTCGTCCGCGCGGGGCACGGCCTGCTCTTCCTGGACGAGCTGTCCACCGCACCGCCCGCCGTGCAGGCGGCCCTGCTGCGGCTGGTGCTGGAGCGCCGTATCGGAGCGCTCCAACTGCCGCCCGGCGTAAGGATCGTGGCGGCGGCCAACCCGCGCTCGTCCGCGGCGGACGGCTGGGAGCTGAGCCCGCCGCTGGCGAACCGCTTCGTGCACCTGCAGTGGACGCACGAGCACGACGTCGTCGTACGCGGCCTCGGCGGCGTGTGGCCGCGCGCCACGCTGCCCCAGCTCGACCCGCAACGCCTCGCGGAGGCAGTGCAGTTCGCCCGCCGCGCGGTATGCGCCTTCCTCCGGGTACGGCCCAAACTCGTCCACCAGCTCCCGGCGTCGGAGACGCGCCGGGGCGGCGCGTGGCCCTCGCCCCGGAGTTGGGAGATGACGCTGCGGCTCGTCGCCTTCGCCACCGCCGCGGACTCGCCCCGCGAGGTGCTCGCGCTGCTGGCGCGCGGCGCGGTCGGCGACGGCCCCGGCCTCGAACTCCTCGCCCACATCGACCGGATGGAGCTTCCCGACCCCGAGACGCTGCTCGCCGACCCGGCCGCGGCGGAGCTGCCGGAGCGGGGCGATCTGCGGCAGGCCACGCTGGAGGCGGTGGTCACGGCGGTGCACACCCGCCCGACCCGGGCGCGCTGGGACGCGGCATGGGCGCTGCTGGTCAGGGCCCTGGACACCGGCGCCCCGGACCTCGTGGTGATGCCCGCGAAGACCCTGGCGGGACTGCGCCGCGAGGACTGGGACGTGCCCGCGGCGATCGACCGCCTGACGGGAGCCGTCACGATCTCCCGACGCGCGACGGAGGCCGCGACCCGTACAGCGGCGAAGGCGGGTGCGACGCGATGAGTACGGATCCCCGACCCACGCCCCGCCTCATGCCGCGCCACCCGGCCCCGCCCCCGACTCCGCCCTCTCCCCAGGCCCTCAACCCGGGCGCCTCCGGCCCGCTCGCGTCCGACGCGCAAGGGACGTCCGCCCCGCACGACCCGCCCGCCCCGGCAACCGAGCTGCCCGCACCCCCCGCCCCGGCCACCGAGGCACCGCCTGACCTCGACTTCGACAAGCTCTACGCGGCCCGCCTGCTCGCCGCCCGCGCCCGCCCCTACCTCGCCAGCGCGCTCTTCGCGCTGCACGTCGTCCCCTCCCGCTACGTCCCGACGATGGCCGTCGATCCGTACTGGCGCTGCTACGTCGCGCCCGCCTTCGTCGTCTCGACACCCGTCGAGGAACTGGCCTCGGTGTGGGTGCACGAGGTCTCGCACCTGCTGCGCGACCACCACGGCCGCGGCGAGAAGTACGCCCGCGAGCACGACGCGCACGGCCCGGCCGAGCGGCTGCGCCGCAACATCGCCGCCGACTGCGAGATCAACGACGACGCGTTCGGCGACGGACTGCCCGTCCCGCAGGGCGCGGTCACCCCGCGCATGCTGCTGCTCCAGGACGGCCAGTTGATGGAGACCTACCTGGAGCAGATCCGGCTCGGCCGGCACACCGAGCGGCTGAAGTGGCTGGACTGCGGCAGCGGCGTGGACGGGCACGGCCGCGCGTGGGACCTCGGGCCGGGCGGGTCATGGAAGTTGAGCCCGCACGAGCGCGACGCCGTCCGCTTCCGGGTCGCGGAGGGGATCAGGGGCCGCCCCGGCGACGTCCCCGAGGGCTGGCGGCGGTGGGCGGAGGAGGCCTTTCAACCCCCGCAGCCCTGGCGGCAGTTGCTCGGCGCCGCGGTACGGGCCGCGGCCGCGAGCGGTGGTACGGGCGGGGATTACACGTACGGACGCCCGGGTCGCCGGTCGGCGAGCGTCCCCGGCGCGGTGCTGCCGAGCCTGCGCCGTACGCCACCGCGGGTGTGCGTGATCGTGGACACCTCGGGGTCGGTGAGCGACGCCGAACTGGGCGCCGCCCTGCGGGAGATCGCGGCGATCTCCGCCGCGGTGGGCGGCCGCCGCGACCTCGTCGGCGTCCTCGCGTGCGACGCGGCGGCCGGCACCGTACGCCCGCTCGCCGCCGCGCACGACATCCCGCTCATCGGCGGCGGCGGCACGGACCTGCGCGAGGGCTTCCGCCAGGCCCTGCGCTCCCGCCCCTCCCCCGACGTCGTCGTGGCCCTCACCGACGGCCAGACCCCCTGGCCCGAACACGCCCCGCCCTGCCGCTCGGTGATCGGCCTCTTCCACCGCCCGTCCCGCGTCGACGAGGACGACCCCGACTACCACCCCACTCCCCCACCCGACTGGGCGCGCGTGGTGACGATCGGCTGACGCCCCGGCAGTTCACCGTCGCCGACTCCGACCACCGCACCTTCACCGGCGGCGGCAGAGGAATTCGCCGTGCGTCGGCGTGCGGGACGCACGCGAGACGATGTCGAAGCCGGCCCGGTGCAGCATGCCCTCCAGGATCCAGTCGTAGGTGGAGAACTCCTCCCGGACGTGCGCCTCGAAGTCCGCCCGGGTGAAACCCTCGCCCTCGGGCCGGCCCGCGGTGTCGATCCACCGCTGCACATGCTCTGCGGCGTCCGCGGGCGGGAAGCTGAAGACGACGTCCCACAGGTAGAAAGTGCCGCCCGGCCGCAGCATGCCGGCGGCGTTGACGAGCGCCTGCTGCTTCCAGAAGTCCGGCAGTTGGTGCAGGGCGGACTTGGTGGTCACCACGTCCGCGGGCCCTGCCTGGTGGGCGTAGTCCAGGAATCCGGCCCGGTGCCAGTGCGCACCTGCACCGGCCTGTTCCGCCCTGGCCCGGGCGAAGGCCAGCATCTCCGCCGAGACGTCGACGCCGTGGGCCTCCGCTCCGCGTGCCGCGGCCTGGACCACGAGCGAGCCGGTGCCGCAGGCCAGGTCGACCAGGCGGGTGCCCGCGACGACGCCGAGACGGTCGAGGAGGGCGTCGTCGGCGTCCGGGTCGGTGCCCTGGTTGCGGTCGTAGACGGCCACCGCGGCCGCGCTGCCCAGGTCGATGCCGACAGGCTCGTACTCGCGGAAGAACCACGCGGGTCGGTGACGGGTGCTCTCGCTTCGGGCCATGACCCGTTTGTAGGGTCCGGGCAGACCCGGCGGCAACAGCAACATCCGCAGCATGGCGTTCCGGAAGGTGAAAGATGCAGGACCACGACCAGTACCGGCTCTTCCTCCATCTCGCCTCCACGCTGAGCTTCACCCGGACCGCGGCAGACTGCCACGTCAGCCCCGCCACGTTGTCCCGTACCGTGCAGCGGCTGGAGACCTCTACCGGGCATCGGCTGCTGGACCGCGGTCCGCACGGCGTCGCACTGACCGAGCACGGTCACCGCTTCCACCACTACGCGGCCGAAGCCCTGGAACTGTGGGACCGCTACCGCGACAACGACCTCGCACAGGACCAACTCAGCGGCCGACTGCGGGTGTTCGCCTCGGTCACCGCCTGCCAGAGTCTGCTGCCCGACCTGCTCGCACCGCTACGGGACGCCCATCCCCGGGTGCAGATCTCGGTGCGGACCGGTGACGCCGCGGCCGCCCTCGCGCTCCTCGACGACGGCGAGGCCGACCTCGCCGTCGCCGCCCTGCCCTCCCGGGTCCCGGCGACCCTCCTCGCCCGCACCGTCGCCCGCACCCCCCTCGTCCTCGTCCGAGCCGACCCACCACGGTCGGACGCGCAACCTCCGCACCCCGACGAGCCGTTCGTGCTCCCCCGGCAGGGCCTGGTCCGGGACATCGCCGACCGGTGGTTCCGCCGCCTCGGCATCACCCCTCGCATTGCCGCGGAGGCCGACGGGCACGAAGCCCTGCTCACGCTGGTCGCTCTCGGCTACGGCACCGGCATCATCCCCGACCTCGTCCTCCAGCACGGCAGCATCCGGAACCGGCTCCACGTCGTCCCCACCCCGTCCGGCCCCGGCGAACTCACCATCGGCACCTGCGTCCGGCGCACCGACCTCCACCGCCCCCTGGTCGCCGCCGCCTGGGCTGCCGCAGGGCCCGGCGAACCTTCACGGCCGGAGCACTAGGCTCCGGGTCGTGACCGACCTGCCGCATTTTCACCACGAGACCGTCAACGCCGTCATCGACCATGCCGGCCGGGCCACGCTTCCCTTCCAGCGGGCGCACTCCGAGGACCGGCACGCGACGGCGTTCTGGTTCAACGAGTTGGTGGAGACCTCTGACGAAGGCGATGTCGTCCGGCAGTACCTGGTGACCGCCGGCGAGCCGGCGAGGATCGAGCTCGCGGCGTTCACCCTCCGGCCCGAGCTGTGCGAGCCCGCGATGAGCGCGGAGAATCTGCTCATGGTCGACTTCTCGCAGAGGTGGACGCATCTGGACGGCCTCGGCGTCGCCGTCATGCCCACCGCCGGCCTGCACGAGCACGGCGCCCGGAAGGGCTGGCGCTGGACGACGGACGAGATCACCGACGGCATCGCGGCGACGAGCGAGGACATCGCCACCCTCGGCGCGAAGCCCGCAGCGGGGTATCTGCTGGGCCACGACGTCGATCCCGACACGGGTGCCCGGGAAGTCGTCGTCGCGCTCGGCGGGATCACGCGGGACAGGAAGGGCGACGTTCGCTGGGCCGGGAAGGCCCCTCAAGGGTGCGTCGGCGCACCGGTGTTCACCGGCATCCCCCAGGGCGGGGACGCGTTCAAGCTGGTGTGTGCGGGGGTGCTGCTGCCCGGCGACGGCCACCACCCCATCGCGCCCTTCGACCGCGTCCGAGCCGCCCTGCGCGCCCTCACCACGGAGGCTGCTGCGCCCGCCCCGGAGCCGAAGCAGCGCCGGTGGCGACGACGCGGTTGACCAACTGATTGCGGCTACACGGTCTTCAGGGGTTCCCGGAACGACTTGCGGAACACCGGCCCGGCGAAGGGGATGATCGTGGACAGCACCTTGGCGGTGAACGTGGTGGGGTGCCGCTGGAGTTCGACGTCGATGCGCGTGCCGTCGTCCTCCGGCGCGAGCTGGAAGACCCACCCGCCCGGCCCGAACGGCTTCGACTCGCGCGTGGTGACGGTGACCTTGTTCGCCGCCGGGTCCCACTCGTAGCGGGCGCGCTCGAACGACTTCTCGTTCCCCTCGGTCACCTCGGCCCAGGTGTCCCCCCGCTCGTGCACCTCGAAGTGATCCGCGTCGATCGACGGCCACTCCTCGACCCGCGCGGGGCTGAAGTCGGTCAGCACCCCCATCACCTCGGACGGGCTCATGGAGGATTTCAGCTGCATGTGCAGAGCCGCCACGACCTGCTCCCTTCCGCGCGACCCCCCGACCCCGCGACCCGCCGTCCCTCAGCCGCACGGCCCCACGGGCGGAACGTCCGCCACCACCCCCAGCATGCGCCCCCCGCCCGCCACCCGCACGCCGAGCCCGCGGACCACTCGCGCCGCCCCCCTCACAGCTCCCCGGCGACCACGCCCTTCCGGAACGCGTCCCACTCCTCAGCGGTGTACCGCAGCGCGGGGAACCCCGGATTCTTCGAGTCCCGCAGCGCGACGCCCCCACCGGGGAGGTCGGTGATCTCGATGCACCCTTCACCCCCGTTGCTGAAGGACGACTTCCGCCAGGCAGCGGCGGACAGATCGACGGCGTACAGCTCTTCCTTGTTGCGAGTCACGTCCCGCTTCCTTCCATGATTCTCTTGATCCTTGCCCGCGAGTCGTCCACGGAGAGCGCCGTGGCGACCACCCGCTCGAAGGCGTTCTCGAAGACCTTCACGTCGTCCGTGCCCTCCACGAGGGACCCGCCGCGCAGGTTCTCCAAGTGGACGATGGTCGGCCACGGGCCGGGAAAGCGGATGACCTCGAAGAGGCCGAGCATTCCGGGGTGCGGAGTCGCATGCAGGTCCATCACCTGGATCGTGACGTTGGGCAGGTCCGTTATTTCCAGCAGGTGGCGCAACTGGTCGCGCATCAGGTTGGGTTGAGATGCCGAGCGCTGGTGGAGCGCCGCTTCGTTAATGATCGCCCACAGCTTGAGGGGCGGCGCGTCCGGGCGGAAGGTAAGGATCGCCTGGCGGGTCTTGCGCACCTCCGCGAGCGCGTTGACCTCCCCGGTCGTGCGCGTGAGTGCTGTCGCAGCGATGCTCTCCCGAGCGTACGCAGCGGTCTGGAGCAGGCCGGGGATCAGGCTCGGGGTGTAGACGTGCACGCTCTCCGCATCGGACTCCAACGTGAGGTAGTCCGCATAGCTCAGCGTCACCACATCGCCGTATGTCTGCCACCACCCCTGCTTGCCAGCGTCTTTCGCCAAGTCCTCCAGGGCGTGGACGGCCTCGGCGTCCTCGATGCCGTACACCTTGAGGAGCGTGGCGACGTCTCCTGGTGGCATCCGCGCCTTCGCGTTCTCGATCCGGCTGATCTTGCTGTCGTCCCAGCCCATCGCCGAGGCCGCGGCCTCACCGCTCAGGCCAGCCTCCAGGCGGTACGCCTTCAGTGCGTTACCCAGGCGCCGCCTGCGCAGGGTTGGGACTGCTCTCACGTTCGGCATCGGGTGCTGAACACTCCTCCCCGGGTGTGCAAGGCGCGACCGTAGGTGCATTTTGACACCCCAAGGTTGCAGGGGTCGACCCCAACCCTGGGGTACCTGTCACTCTTTAGGGGGTCCAATCTTGTAACCACCTTCGCAGGATGTCACACTCGCAACCCAGGACAGGATGTCACGCTTTCTATCCTGGCCTCAGGGTCGCAAGTGTGCTTTGAACGAGCCGCGGAGGACCGCGCATGACGTCGCGCCAGAACCGCAAGACCTTCTCCTTAACGGGCAGCCCCCAGGCCCCCGCACCGCCCGATCGCAGGTGCGGCCATGGCTGAGAACCACGCGATCGACACCACCGCGGGGGATGACATCCCGCCGACCCGCACCAACGCTCTCCCCCGTGAGGCCCGGTCCGTGCCGCTCGCCTGGCACCTCGTGACGACCCTTCTCTCCGAGTGGTCACTTCCGGAACTCGCCGACGACGCCCAGCTCGTCCTGGGCGAGTTGGTCGCCAACTCCGTCGAGCACGCCCAGGGCGCATCCGTCCGGATCACCGTCACGCGCATGGGTCCCGCCCGGGTGCGGGTGGCCGTGGCGGACAGGGACCGTACGCGCCCCCGGCTCGTCACCGCGAGCCCCGACGACGAGGGCGGCCGCGGGCTCTTCCTCGTCGATGCGCTCTCCGAGCGGTGGGGCGTCGATGTCTTCCGCCGGGGGAAGCGCGTGTGGGCCGACCTCGGGGCGCCCTCATGAGCACGCCGAGACTGCCCGTCCGCCACCAGCAGCAAGGGAACTGCGTACCCGACATGACGTTTTCGCCCGAACCCCACGCCCTCCGCCGCGTCCCCGTGTGCGGCGAGCGGACCGCCCTTCCCGCCGACCTCGTCCGGCGGAGTCTCACGCTCGCGGGCTCGCACGTCCAAACCGAGGACGTCGAGGCCACGCTCCGGTGCGCCCTCCAGGCGCACACCGGCGGCGAGCACCACGCCTTCGTCACGCAACTCGACAGCACCGACGCCCGTGCGGTCTGGGCCATGTGGACCGACGGGCCCCCGACGACGGTGGAGCTTCGGGCCGACTGCGAGGCGGTCGGACCGCCGGAGCACGGCTCCCCGCTCTGCTGCGAGTTCGACGGTCACCCCGGCGCCCACACCTACGGCATCCACGACCCGTGGACGGAGCGGTAGAACTCCGCGTGGCGGGGCGGTTACCACCTGCACTGGAAGGATGTCGCACAAGTGCCGTACCCGCCCCACCCGAAGGAGCACGACCCGTGACCACAACCGACGTATCGCAGGCGTTGATCCTGGCGGGTGGGCAGGCCACCCGGATGCGGCCGTACACCGACGACGCACCCAAGGCCATGGTGCCGGTCGCCGGGGCGCCGATCGTCGGCTACCAGCTGGTGTGGCTCGCGGCGCACGGGGTGCGGGACGTGGTGATCAGCGCGGGCTACCGGCACGAGATGATCACCGACTACGTGGGCGACGGCTCGCGCTTCGGCCTCGACGTCCGCTACGCGATCGAGGACGAGCCGCTCGGGCGCGGCGGCGGGCTGAAGTTCGCCGCCCGCCAACTCGCCCGCCCCGCCCGCCCCTTCTTCGTCCTCAACGGCGATGTCATCAGCCGCTTCTCGCTGGCCGACTTCGCCGCGTACCACGACGACAACGCGGGCGCCGTGACGATCGCCCTGTCCCCCTACCGCTCCAACTGGGGCGTCGCCGACCTCGTCGACGGCAACCGAATCAAGGGCTTCACGCAATCGCCGGAGCTGCCGTACTGGATCAACGCCGGGGTGTACGTCCTCAACCCCGACGTCGTCGAGCTGCTCCCCGCCAAGGGCGACCACGAGGACACGACCTTTCCCGAACTCGCCCGCGACGGCCGCCTGATCGGCTTCCGCGTCTCGGGCTACTGGCGCGGCATCGACACCGTGAAGGACGTGATCGAGGCGTCCCGGGAGCTTCTTGCCTCGGGAGACGTGCTCGACGCCCAATTTCGCACCACCGAGTTGGAGTTGTAGACCTGCCGCAGGCGAAGGGACTACGCGCGAGGGGACACACCCTGCTGATCGCGTGCGGCTCACTCCGCTTCGACGCCGTCCGCTGCCTCCCCGCTAGGGTCGAATGCCACGACCGCCAACGATCAGGTCGTCGCCATCGGGGCCGGGGTCTCCGGGCTGACCACCGCCGTCGTGCGGAGTGAGGCTGATGGTCAGGTCGGAGTCGAGGGCGCGGGCCAGGCGGCGCAGCAGCGGCAGGGTCGGTACTGTGCCGCCTGTTTCGAGGCGGGAGATCTGCGGCTGTTTCATCCCACACCGGTCGGCCAGATCCGTCTGGGACAGCCCGAGCTCGGCGCGGCGGTCGCGAACGAGTCGGCCGAGCTCGCGGGCGAATGCCATGGGGGCGCCGTGCATGGTTCCTCCCGGGCTCAAGCAGCCGGTGAGGCGATCGTGACCGTGGGTTTGTCCCCGGCAGCGAGGTGCATGTCGACGGTGAGATCCAAGGCCCGGGCCAGGCGCATGATGACGGGGATGGGAGGCAGCTCAGTGGCGGTCTCGATGCCTTCGATCTCGTCGATGGTGGTGTGCAGGCGCTCGGCCAGATCCGCCTCGCTCAGCCCGAGTTGCCGGCGCCGGTCGTAGACGGCCTTGCCCAGCGTCATAGCCAGGCCGGCTTCTTCGTAGACGCGGTCGTACTCGGGGTCGGCGTCCAGATGTTCGCCGCTCAGCAGCCGGTGGCGGCGGGTCCTCCACTCACTGTGGTTCATCGCTCCTCCTTGAGATCGCGGCTGTAGAGGTCGTGTTCGGCTGCTGCCTGGTGCTCTGCTTCGCACAGCCGTTGAGCAGCGTGTGCGCGGTCGACTTCGGCCTGCTCGCGCATCTTGGTCTTGGGGAACGTGGTGAGCAGCACGACCCGTCGGTCGGGCGCCAGCCAGTAGGTGATGCGCTGGTGTGCGTCGCCGAGGCGGAAACGCAGCTCTCGGAGCTTGCCACCCAGGTGGCGGGAGTGTGGTTCATCGAGCGTGGTGGGTTGCTCGGCGAGCAGGTCGGCGACGCGTTCCGCCTGCTTGTAGTGCTGGGCCGGGATGTTCTCCAGCCACAACCGCACTTCCGGCTCGACCTCGATCGAGTATCGCCCACCATCCATACCATCCATGCTATATGACAGAACGCGGGCCCGCCCCCCTCACCGCTCCCGGCCGAATTCCGCGCCCGGAAATCATCCGAATACCCCCCGCCATCACATGAGCGGGGGCTTCCGCCGACCACCCGCCCGCTCACTCTCCGCTTCGAAACATTTCGGCCCGCAGAATATCTCGCACATACCCCCACCAGGGCATTTACCCGGGAATTCGCAGTGAGTAGATTTATCGGGTGAGCACGGCGCGGCATGCGCGTGGGCAACGAGACGGGAAATTCCGTGACGATGGACATGACGACTGACGTGCATGCGGCCTGGCTGCCGCCGGAGGCTTTTCGCGCGGTCGGGACGCGGCGGGTGCGGGTGGACGTCGGGGGTGGGGTGGGGGACACCGTGCGGGGGGAGGTGGAGCGGGCCTGCGGGGAGTACGGGGGGAGTGTGGGCGACGGGCAGGCGTGCGACCTCGTGCTGGAGGTCGGGGGGGATGCCGGGCAGGAAGGGTATGTGCTGGGGCGGCGGGACGGGGTCACGCGGGTCGTCGGTGGGGACGCGGCGGGGCTGCTGTACGGGTTCTTCCATGTCGTGCGGCTCGGGGAAGACGCGTTCGGGGAGGACTTCGAGACAGCGGCGCACCGGCCCGCGCTGCGGACGCGCATGCTCGACCACTGGGACAACCTCACCGTCCACCCGGTCATGGGGGCGGTGGAGCGCGGGTATTCCGGGGGGTCGATCTTCTGGCGGGACGGGGAGCCGCTGCGCGACCTGCCGCGGGTGCGGGCGTACGCGCGGCTGCTGGCGGCCACCGGGATCAACGCGGTCGCGGTCAACAACGTCAACGTGCATGCCGCCGAGACCCGGCTGCTCACCGAACGGCTCGGCGATGTCGCCGAGTTGGCGGATGTCTTCCGGCCGTACGGCATCCGGCTGCACCTGTCGGTGAATTTCGCCGCGCCTGTCGTCCTGGGCGACCTCACGACCGCCGATCCGCTGGACGAGGCGGTCGCACAGTGGTGGGCCGCGGCCGCCGACCGCGTCCACGCCGCCATCCCGGACTTCGGCGGCTTCGTCGTGAAGGCCGACTCCGAGGGGCAGCCGGGGCCGTTCGCCTACGGCCGTACGCACGCGGACGGCGCGAACATGCTGGCCGCGGCCCTCGCCCCGCACGGCAGCGAGGTGCACTGGCGGGCGTTCGTCTACAACCACCAGCAGGACTGGCGGGACCGCACGACCGACCGGGCCCGCGCCGCGTACGACCATTTCGCCCCGCAGGACGGGGAGTTCGCGGACAACGTGGTGCTCCAGGTCAAGTACGGGCCGATCGACTTCCAGACCCGCGAGCCCGTCTCGCCGGTGATCGCGGCGATGCCGCGCACCCGGCTCGCGGTGGAGCTGCAGGTCACGCAGGAGTACACCGGGCAGCAGCGGCACGTGTGCTACCTCGGCCCGATGTGGAGCGAGGTGCTGGGCTTCCGGCCGTGGGGCGACGGGGGCCGGTCCGTCGCGGATCTCGCCGCGGACCCGGCGACCGGCGGCGGGCTGGTGGCCGTCTCCAACGTCGGCGACGACCCGTACTGGACGGGGCATCCGCTCGCGCAGGCCAACCTCTACGCGTTCGGCCGCCTCGCGTGGGATCCGGGCGCGGACCCGCTGGCGCTGCTGGACGAGTGGATCGGGCTGACGTTCCTGCCGCTGCTGTCCCGCGACCGCGACCCGGAGCCGCTGCGCCGCACCCTCCACGCGATGATGGACGGCTCGTGGCGGACGTACGAGCGCTACACCGCGCCGCTCGGCGTCGGCTTCATGGTCCGGCCGGGCAACCACTACGGGCCCGACGTCGACGGCTACGAATACCAGCCGTGGGGCACCTACCACTTCGCCGACCGCGACGGCATCGGCGTGGACCGCACCCGCGCGACCGGCACCGGCTACACCGGGCAGTACCCGCAGCCCTGGTCGGACGTCTACGAGGAACTCGACAGCTGCCCCGACGAGTTGCTGCTCTTCTTTCACCATGTGCCGTACGGGCATGTGCTGCACAGTGGCGCGACCGTCGTGCAGCACATCTACGACACGCACTTCGCGGGCGCCGACGAGGCGGCGGCGATGCGGGAGCGGTGGACGGAGCTGGCGGGTACGGGACTTGTCGACGCGGCCCTCCACGCCCGGGTGCTGGAGCGGCTCGACGAGCAGGTGCGGTGCGCCGGGGAGTGGCGCGACCAGGTCAACGCGTACTTCCTGCGCAAGTCGGGGGTGCCGGACGCGCGGGGCCGCCGCATCCCGTAGGCACCCGGAACGGCCGACGCCGCCGTCCCGGCCGGGGGGCGGCGGCGTCAAGTGGCCCAGGAGCGCGGGGAGTCAGTGCTCGCGCAGCACCCGCACTCCGTGGCCGTCGAGGGTGATCGGCTCGCCCGCGGCGAAGGTATCGCCGGTCAGCAGATCGGTGCCGCCGACGACGGCCGGTGCGGTGACCGGCTGGTCGCCGTGGTTGAGCAGGAAGAGCAGCCGGGTGCCGTCGGGGGCGACTCGGGCGGCGGTCTCCAGCTGCGGCAGTCCGGGGTGGCGGGTGGCGACCCCGGCGGTGTCCAGCACCTGGCGGACGACCCGGTCGACGCCCGCCTGGTCGAGCCCCGCGGCGACGTACCAACCGTGCCCGGCGCCGTAGGAGTTGCGGGTCACGGCGGGGGTGCCCGCGTAGAAGTCGGCCTGGTAGCTGCCGATCACCTCGGCGCCCTGCGGGATGACCAGCTCGAAGACGAGCCGGGCCGCGGACTCCACCGCGTCCGGGCCGGAGCCGATCAGCACCGGGTTGGTGAAGTCCGGCTCACGCGCGTCCCATTCGTCGATGCGGATGCCCATGAGCGGGGCGAGCGGGCCGGGGACGTCGGCGAGGAAGGCGTTGTCGCTCTCGTCGACCCGCCCCGACAGGTAGCTCGCGAGCACCGAGCCGCCGCGCCGGGCGACGGCTTCGAGTCGCTCGGCCAGGTCGCCCTTGACCATGTGCAGGGCGGGGGCCACGACCACGTCGTAGCCGTCGAGTGCGGCGGTCACGGGGACCACGTCGACGTCGACACCCGCCTCCCACAGCGCTCGGTAGTAGCTCAGCACGACCTGCGGGTAGCGGACATGGCGGTTGGGGCCGTCGGAGATCTCCAGCGTCCACCAGCTGTCCCAGTCGAAGAGCAGCGCGACCTTCGCCGGGGTGCGGGCGCCCAGCGCGACCGCTCCGAAGCCTTCCAACTCGGCGCCCAGCGCGGCCACTTCGCGGAAGACCCGGGTGTCGTCGCGGCCGGCGTGGTTGATGACCGCGCCGAAGAGCTTCTCGCTCGCGCCGCGCGAGGCCCGCATCTGGAAGTAGAGGACGGCGTCGGCGCCGTGCGCGATGGCCTGCCAGCTCCACAGCCGCATGACGCCGGGCCGCTTGACGGGGTTGACGTCGCGGCACGCGGTCGTGGTCGGGGCCTGCTCCATGAGCCAGAACGGCTGGCCGCCCTTGAGGCCGCGCATCAGGTCGTGACTCAGGCCCATCCATGCCGGAGTGGTGTTCTCCGGCGGGTAGTTGTCCCAGGACGCGAAGTCCAGGTGCTCGGCCCAGCGGTGGTAGTCGATGGGCCGGTACATGCCCATGAAGTTGGTGGTGACGGGCAGGTCGGGGCTGAAGCGGCGGATCGCGGCCTTCTCGTCGCGGAAGTTGGCGAGCATCGCGTCCGACATGAAGCGCAGGTAGTCCAGGGTGATGCCCTGGAAGGCGGTGTGGTCGGGCCCGCGCCAGTGCTCGGTGAGCGCGGACGGCGGCTCGATCTCGTCCCAGTCGTAGAAGGTGTGCGACCAGAAGTCGGTATACCAGGCGGAGTTGAGCGCCGCCAGCGTCCCGTACCGCTCCCGCAGCCAGTCGCGGAAGCCCGCGGCGCACAGGTCGCAGTAGCAGGCGCCGCCGTATTCGTTGCCGATGTGCCAGGCGATGACCGAGGGGCGGTCGGCGTAGCGTTCGGCGACCCGGCCCGCCAGTTCGGCGGACAGCCGGCGGAAGGCCGGGGAGCTGGGGCAGGAGTTGTGGCGCTGGCCGAAGCGGTGCTTGCGGCCCTCGAAGTCGGTGCGGGTGACGTCGGGGTGGGCGCGGGCCAGCCATGCGGGGTGCGCACCCGTGCCGGTGGCCAGGCAGATCCGGCGGCCCTGCGCCTCGGCCTCGTCCACGGCCCGGTCCAGGACGGCGAAGTCGTAGGTGTCCTCGGCCGGTTGGGTCTTGGCCCAGACGAAGACGCCGAGGGTGACGGTGTCGATACGGGCGGCGTCGAAGAGCCGGTAGTCGTCCTTCCACACGTGCTCCGGCCACTGCTCGGGGTTGTAATCCCCGCCGAAGGGCGTGCTGGGGGTGACGGGCAGGCTCATGCGGTGAATTCCTCGCGGATGCTGTCGATCATCGGGCGGCTGTTGAGAAGCGTCGCGGCGGCGATGACCGACGCGAGCAGGAAGGGCAGCACCTGCGCGCCGGTCAGGGTCACGGCGAAGGCGGCGGCCAGCACGCACAGGTTGCCGACCGTGGCCTTGAAGCCGCGTACCAGGAAGAACGCGGCCAGCCGGGCGGTGTCGCGGGTGCGGAAGCTGAACAGCGCGCTGATCACGAGGGCGTTGACCATCCACAGCGCGGACACGGCGGCGAGGACGGCGAGCAGCCCGGTCCACCAGCCCGGCACGCCTGCCGCGTCGCGGTGGGTGAGGACGGTCGCGACGACCGCCATCGCGACCAGCCACGGCGTGAACACCTTCAGCGCGTCGGCCGCGTTGGCGCGGTAGCCGCGCCAGAAGGCGCGCGCCGGGTGCAGTTCGGTGAGGTCGCGGCTGCGCCGCTGCCACGCGTAGAGCCCGGCGGACCACGCGGGGCCCGCGGGCAGCGCGCACAGCGCGGCGAGCGGGACGTTGCTCGCGTCGCGGTCGAGCAGCCCGAGCGCGAGCAGGCCAGGGGCCACCGCGACCAGCAGCAGCACCTCGACCACCAGCAGGCTGTAGACCAGCGCGGCGGCGCGGGCCAGCGGGCCCTCGCCGAATTCCTTGCGGGCTGCGGACGCGGCGCTCATGCGAGGCCTCCTGCGTGGTCGGGCGTGGCGCTCGCACCTCGCCGCCCTGCGGTCTGGGACGCGGCGCTCATGCGAGGCCTCCGGACGGGTCGGCGGCGGGGTCGAGGCCGAGGAGCCGGCGCTCGTCCCACCACTGCGGGGTGCTGTCGGTGACCGGGGTCAGCTCCAGCAGCGTGACCTCGTGGCGGGCCAGGACGAGGTCGACCTCGACCCTCCCGCCGGCAACGGGCAGGCTGCGGTGGAAGCGGGAAGGCTCTGCGGCCTCCCGCAAAGCCGCCAGTTGCCGGCGGTCGGGCGACAGGGGGCGGCCCATCTCGGACCACGCGGCCCACGCGTTGCCGGCGTCCTCGGAGACCGAGGAGCGGTGCGCGTAGGCGGTGGCGTCCGCGGGTCCGCCGACCGGGACGGACAGCCGTACGGTGTGTCCGTCGACGACCTCGCCGAGGCCGGTGTGGTCCACGGGCGCCCAGGCCAGGACGGTGACCCGGCCGTCGCCGTGCCGGGTGACGAGGTGGTCGGCGCCGCGCGCGAGGACGTCGTCGCCCATCCGGGCCATGAAGGCGTACAGGTGGTAGGTGGGCTTCTTGATCTGCCGGTGGGTGAGCAGCCCGAAACCGCCGTGGAAGAGGGCGGTGGGGATGCCGACCTCCTCGAACATGTCGCTGAAGGTCCAGTAGGAGAAGGAGTCCACCAGCTCGCCGCCGCCCGCCAGCACCGGCGCGAGGTACGCGGCGTGCAGCGCGGTGTCGTGCACCGGGTTGTCGGGGCGGTAGGAGGAGTTGAACTCCGTGATGTGCACGGGGAGTTCCGCGAGCCTGCTGCCCACGAGCTGCTCGCGCGGCGCCGCGAACTGCTCCAGCAGCATCGAGGCGGGGCCGAGTGTCTGGTGCACCCCGAAGGGGACGTGCTGCGCGGGGCCGGTGGAGTAGGCGTGCCGGCTGACGAAGTCGCAGGGCAGGTCGCGGGATTCGATGAATTCGGCGAAGTCGGTCATCCAGTGCGGCTGGTAGCCGGGCGCCAGCGAGGGCCCGCCGACCTGGAGTCCGGCGTCGACCTCCTTGACGGCGGCGGCGCTGACCTCGTAGAGGCGGTGGTAGGCGGCCTGGTCGGCACCTTCCCAGAAGTCGGGCAGGTTGGGCTCGTTCCACACCTCGATGGGCCAGGTGCGCACCTCGTCGAGGCCGTAGCGGTCGACGAGGTGCGCGACCGTGCCGCGTACCAGGTCCGCCCACTCGCGCCAGTCGCGCGGCGGGGTGACGTTGCCCTTCCACCAGAAGACCGTCTGCTCGCCGGACGCCAACCCCTGCGGCATGAAGCCGAGTTCGACGAAGGGCCTGATGCCCAGGTCCAGGTAGGCGTCGACGACCTGGTCGACGTAGGTGAAGGAGTGCCGTACGTGCCGCGCCCCGGCGTGCTCGTACGGGCGGTGGACGCCGGTCTGGTCGCTCAGCAGGCCGTGGCCCCTGATGTGCCGGAAGCCGATGTCCTGCTGGACGAGGGCGAGCGAGTCCTGGTAGTCGCGCCGCAGGGCGAGGTCGAACCGGCCGGTCCCGACGCAGAAGCGCCACGCGTCCGTCAGGTGTCCTGAAGGCTGGTCGGGTACTGAGATCCGCACAGTGGTGGTCCTTTACGAGGGTGCGATCGTGCGTCGGTGCCGGCCGGTCCGGTGGGAGAATCCCCGCCTGACGGCAAATCAGGGATGCGTCAGCTCTTGTCGGAGCCGTTCTTCTTGCTCTTGTAGCGGTCGTAGGCGCCGTTCACGAGGCTCAGGTACTGGTCGCCGTTCTTGCCCTTGAGCTCGGTCTTGAACTTGTCCCACTCGCTGAGCGGGCGCTCGCCGAGGATGAACTTGAGGGTCTGCTGCGTGACGTAGTCCTTCAGCGGCGCCTCGTAGAGCGAGAACTGCTCCTGCTCCTCGGAGTTGAGCGGGTGCGGCGGCGGCACGGGCAGCGTCTTGCGGGCGGTCATGATCTTCTGGAATTCCTTCTCCTCGTCGGAGAAGACGGACTCCAGCAGCTGGGTGCTGCCGCCGTAGGCGAAGTTGCCGTTGGCGAAGCCGAAGTCGACGTTCAGCTTCTTGGTCGCCGTCGGGTTCAGGCCGATGTAGTCGACGTCCTTGGTGAGCTTGAAGTTGCCGGCCGCGTCCCTGGTGTACGTGACGCCCTCGACGCCCCACTTGGAGAAGACCTGGCCCTCGTCGGAGTAGAACAGCCAGTCCACGAACTGCATGATCGCGACGAAGTCCTTGGAGTCGCGCGCCTTCTTGGAGATCATCAGGCCGTTCTCCAGGCGCAGGCCCACCTTCACGTCGCCCGCGGGGCCGGTCGGCACCGGCATCTTGGTGACCTTGGCGGCCGGTACCGCCTTGGCCAGGCCCGGACGGTAGGTGTTGACGAGCTCCTGCGCGTTGGTGGAGATCACGAACGACTTGCCGGAGGTGAACTTCGCGTTGGCCTGGTCGTCGGTCTGCGTGAAGCTCTCCGGGTCGAGCAGCTTCTCCTTCACCAGCTTCGCGGTGAACTCCAGCATCGCCTTGTACTGGTCCATCGCGCCGGTCAGCACGAACTTGTCCGAGGCGGTGTCGTACGTGACGTTCTGGTAGCCCCAGCCGCCGCCGTAACCGGCGCCGAAGGCCTGGCCGAAGGTCTGCAGCATGGCGCCGCCCGGGGTGGGCTGGCTCCAGCGGTCCGACATCGGGTAGCCGTCGGGGTGCGCGGCCTTCATGGCCTTCAGGACGTTGTAGAGGTCGTCGAGCGTCTTGGGCATCTGCAGGCCCAGCTCGTCCAGGATGTCGGTGCGGATAGCGAAGGTGTAGTCGATCCAGACGTCCTCGTGCAGGCCCGGCAGCACGTAGTACTTGCCGTCGTCCTGGACGACGGTGTCGACGTCGCCCTGGAGGTTCCACTTCTTGATCTTGTCCTGGTAGTTGGGCATCAGGTCGACGTAGTCGCTGACCGGCAGGATGGCGCCGGAGGAGACGAAGGTCGCCTCCTGGCCCGGGTAGGTCTTGGGGATCAGGAAGGGGGCGTCACCGGCGCCGATGATGACGCTGCGCTTGTTCTCGTAGTCGCTCAGCGGGACGACGGTCGGCTTGAGCGTGACGTTGGTGCGCTTGGCAAGTTCCGTCCAGAAGAGCCAGTTGCTCTTCTCGGGGTAGCCGGGGTTGTCGTTGAGCAGGGTGGTGAGGGTGAAGGGCTTGGTCGCCTTGAACTGGTCGCCGACGCCGAACTTGTCCATGGCGTCGGCTCTGTTCTTCGACAGGTCCGCGCCCTTCTTGTCGTCGCCGCCGTCGCTGCTGCAGGCGCTCAGGCCGAGCGTCGCCGCGCCGAGCGTGGCGCCCAGCGAGATGAGCATCGACCGCCGGGAGATGTTGTTCATGGGGGACTCCATTCCCGCGTGGCGCGGGAGTTCGGGGTAGGGGGTGGTACGGGACGGGTGGGGCACGGGATTTCCGGACGGGCCGCGGTCGCGGCCCGCGGCGGCGCTCCTCGGGGGTCAGCCCTTGACGGCGCCGAGCGTGACTCCGGAGACGAAGTAGCGCTGGACGAAGGGGTAGACGGCCAGGATCGGGAGGGTGGTCAGGACGATCGTCACGGCCTGGATGTTGGCGCCGATCGCGGTCGCGTCCGCCTCCGAGAAGCCCACGGAGGTGCCGCCCGTCGCACCGGCGATCATGTTGCGCAGGTAGACGGTGACCGGCATGAGGTCGGAGTGGTCCATGTAGAGGAAGGCCGTGAACCACGAGTTCCAGAAGGACACCGCGTAGAAGAGCACCATCGTGGCCAGTACCGCCTTGGACAGCGGGAGCACGACGCGCCACAGGATGCCGTACGTGTTCAGGCCGTCGATCGCGGCGGCCTCCTCCAACTCCACCGGCAGGCCCTCGAAGAAGGCCTTCATCACCAGCAGGTTGAACACGCTGATCGCGTTGGGCAGCGCGATCGCCCACACGCTGTTCTTCAGCCCGAGCGTGGTGACCAGGACGTAGTTCGGGATCAGGCCGCCGGTGAAGAACATCGTGAAGACCGCGATGCCGACCAGCACCCCGCGGCCGCGCAGGTCCTTCTTCGACAGCACGTACGCGTAGCAGGTGGTGAGCACCATCGCGACGACCGTTGCGGCGACGGTGTAGACGACCGTGTTGCGGTAGTCCGTCCAGAACAGCGAGTTGGTCATCACGGCCTTGTAGGTCGTGACGTTGAAGCCGCGCGGCCACAGGTTGACCTTGCCCGACCGGATGTAGCCGTCGTCGCTGAAGGAGCGGGCCACGATGTTGACCACCGGGTAGAGCGTCACCACGACGACCCCGAGCAGGATCAGCGTGTTGACCACCTGGAAGACCCGGTAGCCGCGGCTGGTGCGGATCCCGGCCGGCCGCATCGTCGGCCGGTCGTCGGTGGCGGTTGTGTCCAGGGCTACCACAGGCTCGTCCCCACTGTGCGACGCGAAATCCGGTTGGCCGTGACGATCAGCACCAGCCCGATCACGGACTCGAACAGCCCGATCGCGGCGGCGTAGCTGAAGTTGTTGGAGACGACGCCCATCCGGTACAGGTACGTGGAGATGACATCCGCCGTCGGGTACGTCAGCGGGTTGTAGAGGAGCAGGATCTTCTCGAAGCCGACCGCCATGAACGTGCCGATGTTGAGGATCAGCAGCGTGACCATCGTGGGCCGGATGCCCGGCAGCGTGACGTGCCAGGTCTGCTTCCAGCGGTTGGCGCCGTCGATCCGCGCGGCCTCGTAGAGGTTGTCGTCGATCGAGGTGAGCGCGGCCAGGTAGAGGATCGTGCCCCAGCCGACCGTCTGCCACAGCTCGGACGACACGTAGATCGAGCGGAACCAGCCGGGCTCCTGGATGAACAGGATCTGCTTGTGCCCGAAGTGCTTGATCGCCTGGTTGACCGGGCCGTCCGCGGCCAGGAACTGCATGACCACACCGGCCACGATGACCGTGGACAGGAAGTGCGGCAGGTAGGAGATCGACTGCACGAGCCTCTTGAACCTGCGGCTGCGCACCTCGTTCAGCAGCAGCGCCAGGATGATCGGCATCGGGAAGGCGAAGACCAGCGTCAGCACGCCCATGTACAGGGTGTTCCAGAAGACGTCCCAGAACTGCGGGTCGTGCCAGAAGAGCTTGAAGTAGCGCCAGCCGACCCACTCGTCGCCGAACATGCTGCCGCCGGGGTGATACCGCCGGAAGGCGATGACATTCCCGAGCATCGGCAGATACCGGAAGATCGCGAAGAACAGCAGCGGCAGTACCGCGAGTGAATACAGCTGCCAGTCGCGGCGCAGCGACTGCCGCCAGGACCGTTTTGCCCCCTTGGCAGGCTTACCGCCTTTGGGGCGGGTCCGGGCGGATTTCCGCCCGCCCGCGCCAGAGGCTTCGGACGGCAGGTCCACCGTCCCCATCGTGCTCATCGTCGGGCCTCCGTGCGGTGGATGGGCGACGCACGCCCACGTCGGCTGGCGCTGGTTCGGCCATGCGCAGGACCGGGCCGACCTCCAGGAGGCGGCAGGAAAAGAGCGGGCGGAGTCGAAACTTTCGAAATTCTTGCTTAATGTGTCGGGCAGCCTAAGGACGTGGCAGAACGGGTGTCAATAGGTGGGACAGCAGCTTTTGAGCCTGGTCTGACCCCACCCAGTGCCGTATATTCGCCATCTGCCCACCCCATGGGCACAGCTTGTTTCAGTAGATGTGTCGAAACTTTCGACACCCCGCAGCTAGGGCACCTCCGTGACCAGTACCGATCCAGCAGGCGGGCAGCGGGCCGCGACGATCGCCACCATCGCCGACGAGGTGGGCGTCTCGGTGGCGACCGTCTCCAAGGTCCTCAACGGACGCGCCGACGTCGCCAACGAGACCCGGGCGCGGGTGGAGGCCAGCCTCGAACGCCACCGCTACCGGCGCAGAACGCGCAGGACGAGCGACCCGACCAGCCAAGTCCACCTGGTCTTCCACGAGTTCGACTCGGCGTGGGCGATGGAGATCATCCGCGGCGTGGAGGAGGCGGTCGCCGCCGCCGGGGTCGAACTGGTGCTCACCCAGCTCGGCGGGGTGCACCGCCCGCAGGACACCTGGCTGGACCTGATCGTCGGCCGCCGGCCGCTCGGCGTCCTCCTCGTGCAGTGCGGGCTCAGCGAGGCCCAGCAGGAGAAGCTGCGCCGCCAGCGCGTCCCCTTCGTCGCCGTCGACACCGACAGCGCGACCCCCGCCGCCGTCCCCACCGTCGGCTCCAACAACTGGAACGGCGGCCTCATCGCCGCCCGCCACCTGCTCGAACTCGGCCACCGCCGGATCGCCGTCATCGCGGGTCCCGAGGACCTGCTGTGCAGCCGCGCCCGCGTCGCCGGCTTCGGCAGCGCCCACGACGAGGCAGGCCTCGCCATGGACCCCGGCCTCGTCCGGCACGGCAACTTCTACCTCGACGCCGGATACGAGCACGGCATGGAGCTGCTCCAGCTCCCCGACCCGCCCACCGCGATCTTCGCCGGATCCGACGCCCAGGCCATGGGAGTCCTGCGCGCCGCACGGCAGTTGGGGCTTCGGCTGCCCGGCGACCTGTCCGTCGTCGGCTACGACAACCTGCCGGTCGCCGCCTGGATGGAGCCCGCGCTCACCACCGTCCACCAGCCGCTGCACGACATGGCGGGCACGGCCACCCGCATGCTGCTGGACCTCGCGGCGGGCGTGGACGTCGCCACCAAGCGCATCGACCTGGGCACGGAGCTGGTCGTCCGGGAGAGCACGGCGCCGCCGAGACCCGCGCCCTGAGCGCCCCCTGCCCGCGCGGCGCCGCGCCGCCACCCCGACCCGTACCCCCGACCCCGCACGCTGGAGGACCCCGTGGCCCTGTTCGACCTACCGATCGCCGAGCTGCGGACGTACGCGCCCGACGTGCGCGAGCCCGACGACTTCGACGCGTTCTGGGCCGCCACCCTCAAGCAGTCCGACACCGCGCCCGTCCTCCTCGACGTCCGCCGCGAGGACACGAGCCTCAGCCTCGTCGAGACCTTCGACGTCACCTTCGCGGGCTTCGGCGGCCACCCCGTACGCGGCTGGTTCACCCGCCCCGCGGGCGTCTCCACGCCGCTGCCCGCGGTCGTCGAATACCTCGGGTACGGGCGCGGCCGCGGCCTCCCGCACGAGCGCCTGACCTGGGCGAACGCCGGATACGCGCATCTGCTCATGGACAGTCGCGGCCAGGGCGACCTCTACGGCAACGGCGGCGACACCCCCGACCCCGGCGCCGGCCCCCTCGGCGGCCCCGGCGTCGTCGTCCGCGGCATCCTCGACCCGCACGACTACTACTACCGCCGCCTCGTCACCGACGCGGTACGCGCGGTCGCGGCGGTACGGGCGCTGCCCGGCGTCGACCCGGCGCGCGTCGCCGCGGTCGGCAACAGCCAGGGCGGCGGCCTCGCCCTCGCGGTCGCCGGCCTCGTCCCCGACCTCGCGGCCGTCATGGTCGCCGCGCCCTTCCTCTGCCACGTCCAGCGCGCGATCGACATCACCGACGCGGAGCCGTACGGCGAGGTCGTCCGCTACCTCGCCGTCCACCGCGAGGCGGAGGAGCGCGTCCGGACGACGCTGTCCTACCTCGACGGCGTCAACTTCGCCCGCCGCGCGTCCGCGCCGCTGCACGTCGGCGTGGGCCTGCGGGACACGGTGTGCCCGCCGAGCACGGTGTTCGCGGCGTACAACCACTACGGCGCGGGTGCCGCCGCCGCGGGGGCCGCGGGGGTGGAACGGGAGGTCCACGTCTACCCGTTCAACCACCACGAAGGCGGTGAGGCGTTGCACGCCGCCCGCCAACTGGCGTGGCTCCGCGCCCGGATGGCGCCCTGACCTCGCTGCTGCGCAGGGCGCTGAGCGTTTTTAGGGGCGCGGGGAACTGCGCGAGCAACCACCCGCCGGCCGGTGGTCCGGATCGGACCGTACTGCCCCTTCGGATCGGTGACTACCCGCGCCCCGGTGGGGGCTGGCCGCGCAGTTCCCCGCGCCCCTGAAGAGGCGCCCCGCGCGGCAGCGCAAACGCCCACCCCCCGGGTGAAAATGGCCTCATGACGATGATCCACGGGGAAGCCGCCGCCCAATTCGGCGGCGTCAAGGCCGCGTTCGAGGAGAACTTCACCCAGCGCGGCGACACCGGCGCCGCCTTGTGCGTGTACGTGGACGGGAAGCCCGTCGTCGACGTGTGGGGCGGCCTCGCCGACCCCGCGGCGAACCGCCCGTGGGAGCGCGACACGCTCCAGCTCGTGTACTCCGCGACGAAGGGCGCGGTCGCGACCGCCGCCCATATGCTCGCCGAGCGGGGCGAGTTGGACCTCGACGCGCCCGTCGCCCGCTACTGGCCGGAGTTCGCCGCGCAGGGCAAGGGCGGGATCCCGGTGCGCTGGCTGCTCTCGCACCGCGCCGGGCTGGTCGCCCTGGACGAGCCCGTACCGCTCGCCGACGCGCTCGCCTGGACGCCGATGGTCGACGCGCTCGCCGCGCAGCGGCCGCAGTGGACGCCGGGGACGGCGCACGGCTACCACGGGCGGACGTTCGGATGGCTGGTCGGCGAGGTGATACGCCGGGTGTCGGGGCGTACCCCGGGGCGGTTCCTCGCCGAGGAGATCGCGGCCCCGCTCGGCGGCCTGGACCTCTTCATCGGCCTGCCGCCCGCCGAGCGCGCGCGGGTGAGCGTCATGTCGTACCCCGAACCGGAGGTCGACCTCGCGTCGCTGCCGCCCGAGTCGCTGCCCGCGGAGATCCGCGCCGCGGTGGCGCTGTGGTCGGATCCGCGGTCGCTGGCGAACCGGGCGTTCGCGGTGACGGACCCGGCGGACGTGGACTTCGGGTCGCCGCAGGTGCAGGCCGCCGAGGTCCCGTCGTCCAACGGCATCTGCACCGCCCGCGCGCTGGCGCGGATGTACGCGGCGCTGGTCGGCGAGGTCGACGGGGTACGGCTGCTGTCGCGGGAGACGGTGGCGGCGGCGACCGCGGAGCAGTCGGCGGGCCCCGACCTGGTCATGGGCCTCCCGAGCCGCTTCGGTTCCGGCTTCATGCTGCCGACCCTGCTCATGCCGCTGACCGGCCCCGCCGCCTTCGGCCACCAGGGGCGGGGCGGTTCGCTGGCCTTCGCCGACCCCGAGCGGGGGCTGGCGTTCTGCTACGTCGTGAACACCATCGTGGAGCGCGCCGACGACCGGCGCGCCGCGACACTCGTCAACGCGGTGCGGGCGGCGCTCACTTAGGCCCCGAGGCGCTCAGGATCCGAGGCGCTACGTCCTGCGTGCGGCCGTGGCCCACAGATCGGCGTTGCCGGCGATCAGGACACGGCCGCCCGCGAGGGTGACGGCGGTGGTCGGCGGGTTCTCGGAGCAGCCGAGGCCGCCGCGCCGCCACTTCGCGGTGTCGGGGGTGCCGTCGCCGATCCACACCGAACCGCAGTACACCGAGCGGGTGTCGGGGTCCGTCTTGCGCTGGGCCGCGGTGCCGACGAGCACCAGGCGGCCGTTGCCGTCGACGGTCGCGGTGACGATCTCGCCGTCGCCCATCGCCGCGCTGTCGACCCGCGTCCAGTGCAGGCCGTCGACGCTGGTGAGGACGAACGGGAGCGAGTCGTAGACCTCCCCCTTCGCCGCGCGGCCGCCCACCGCGTACCAACGGCCCTGCGAGCGCAGGACGTTGCGGATCACCGTGCCCGGCGGGGTGCCGGTGACCTGGCCGGCCGTCCAGTGCGTACCGGAGTCGGAGCTGTACCAGAACGGCAGCGTGCCGTCGGGCGTGTGGTAGTCGTACGCGTTGCTCGCCGTCAGGCCGACGGCGACGACCTGGGTGCCGTCCACGGCGAACCCGCCTACGGGCGTGGGCGGTTGCAGACCGTTCACCGTCGGCAGGTGGACCCGGTGGACGGTGCGGCCCGCGTCGTCGGACGCGAGGACGTACGGCGTCTCGACCTGGTCGACGTACTCCCCGCCGCCGATCAGCAGCCGGTCGCCCACCTTGGCGGCGGTGTTGACCGAGGCGTCGTCGGAGGTCTCCTCCTCGGGACGCAGGCGGAAGGTCAACGGCAGCTCGGCCAGCGACGTCTGCTCGCCGTCGGGCGTCTGGAGGGTGAGGCGGGCGCCGACGCCGAGGAGCGCGCCGCCGGTCCACGGCACGACGACGTCCGCGGCGAGTCCGCCGCCGATCCAGCCGGTGCGCATCGAGTACGGCTTGTCGTTCTCCTCGTCCTCGGCGGGCCGCGGGGTGATCGCGAAGGACGTACAGCCCTTGGAGCCTGCCCAGTTGACGTTCACATAGTGGTAGCCGTTGGCGTACGTGCCGATGCCGAGCGCGCAGTCGCCCAGCGGGACGAGCTGCCGCAGCCCCTCGCCGGGCGCGACGTACGCCTTGGTGGTGCCGTAGCCCTGCGCCGCGTACTCGACGGCGTTCGCGTACCGGGTGAAGCCGAGCTTCGTCGCGCTCGTGTCCCCGCCGCCCGCTCCGTGCTCGCTGCCGCAGCCCGCCAGCACCAGCACCGCGCACGCCGCGAGACCCGCGACGACCGCGAGCCGCCCCCCTCGTGGTGTCATACCGCCCACGCTAGCCGAGAGCTCCCGGGACGGCCCCCGGGTTAGCCTTCCTGTCATGATCAGCTCCTACACACCGGCCGCGGACGCCGAGATCGCGGCAGCCGCCGCCAAGGCCGGCGCGGACGTCGTACGCGCGATGTACGGGACACGGCTGGACCGGGTCGACAAGGGCGGCGGCGACTTCGCGACCTCCGCGGACATCGAGGCCGAGAAGACGATCCTGGGCGTCATCCGCGCCGCCCGCCCCGACGACGCGTTCCTCGGCGAGGAGGGCGGGCGGCAGGGCGGCGCGGCCGGCACGGGGCGCGAGTGGCTGGTCGACCCGCTGTGCGGCACCCTCAACTACGCGGCCGGCACGATGCTGGTGGGCGTCAACGTCGCGCTGCGCGGCGGCCCCGCGGCCGTCGCCGACCCCTTCTCCGGCGAGGTCCTGTGCACGGACGGCGCCACGGCCTGGCTCCGTGAGGAAGGCGCCGCGACCTCCCCCCTCTCCCCGTCCGCCGCGAACCGCCTGGTCGACGTCAACCTCGACCCGCTGGCCCGCGGCCCGTACGGCTTCCGCGCCCTCGACATGCTGGCCGCCCCCGCCTTCGACGAGCACTTCCGCACCCGGGTCGGCTCCACGTCCCTCGCCCTCGCCTGGGTCGCCGCGGGCCGCCGCGCCGCGTACGTCACGGACGGCGGCGACGTCGCGTCCAGCGTCCACTTCGCCGCGGGCATCGCCCTCTGCCGCGCCGCCGGCTGCACCGTCACCGCTCTCGACGGCTCGCCCCTCACCTCCACCACCCGCGGCCTCCTCGCGGCGGCGGACGCCTCCACGCACGCGCGGCTCCTGTCGATCATCGCCGCCACCCGCTGAACCCCGCGGCCGCGCGGGCCCGTCCGCCGGACGCCCCGCGCGGCCGCCACCTGCGACGACCGGCCGCGGACCGGCTGGCTAGGGTCGACGGTATGACGACACCCCTCGCCGGCAGCGCCTTCGACTCGCTCCGTCTCGACGCCGTGCCCGACCAGGAGGCGCTGCGCCGGGCGTACGCGCTCCCGAGCGACGCGGCCGTGCGCAAGCAGATGACCGAACTCACCGCGCAGACGCGGCGGTTGATCGGCTGCGCCTCCCTCGTCCTGGTCGCCAGCGCGGACGCCGACGGCAACTGCGACGTCTCGCCGCGCGGCGGCCCTCCCGGCTTCGTCTCCGTCCTGGACGACCGGACGCTGGCGATACCCGACGCGACGGGCAACAAGCGCCTGGACTCCCTCCAGAACGTCGTCGCCACCGGCCGCGCCGGCCTCCTCTTCGTCATCCCCGGCCGCACCACCACCCTGCGGGTGAACGGCCGCGCCGTCGTCTCCACCCGCCCCGACCTCCTCTCCCAACTCACCCCCGTGGGCAAGCCCCCGGCCAGCGCCCTCGTCCTCGGAATCGAGGAGGTCTACCCCCACTGCCCCAAGTCCCTCCTCCGCAGCGGCGCCTGGAAGCCCGACCAGTGGCTCCCCGCCGACGCCCAGCCCACCTCCGCCGAAGTGACCCTGGCCCAACTGCGCATGCCGGAGCTGACGATCGCCGACATCGAGCGCTCCGAGGCGGAGTCGCTCAAGTACCGCTACGAGTAGGGCACTCCACCCGGCCCGGCATCGTCCACGCCCCACCCGTGGACGGAGAAGGGCTCGCCCTTGAGCCAGTGCCCGATCCCGAGCGCGTTGTACGGGACGGTGTTCCCCGGCAGGTCATCGGCTTGGTGCCAGGACAGGCCCGCACACTTGTGCGGCTCCATGTTCCGTGGCTCGCCCCGCCATCCCCGGGCGGTGAAGAACCAGCCGACCCGGGGCTCCTCTTCGGGATTGCGGAAGTGCATGACGTGCACGACCCGCAACGCGTCCCGCCCGACGACGATGCCGATCTCCTCCCACGCCTCCCGGATTACGGCGGCGTACACGTCCTCCCCGTCGTCCACCTTCCCCGACGGAAGGTTGAGCATCCCGTCGGCGTAGCCGGTGCCCTGCCGTTCGGCAAGGCACACGGCACCGTCGCGCTCGCGCTGCAGGATGAGCATCACGTCGTTCACGGGGCGTTGCGGGGCCACTTCGTCCTCCGACCGATGAGGCGTTGCCGGCAGGGGACTCTAGCCGGATCAGGTGGCGAGCAGCCCCATGTCCCCAACGCGCTCCCCGGCCCACCGGACACGCTCGGCCAGCATCGGGCCGGCGCCCGAAAGCAGCGGGGCCTCACCCGTCCGAGCGAAACTGGGCCGGGTTTGCCGTGGTCAGTGGCGGGGGCGGGGCGGAGGGCGTGGTGGGGGCGGGGGTTGAGCGGCGATACTGAGAGTCGCAGGAGTATGACGGTCGGTGACGGACATGAGGGGGAGCGGTGGTCGAGGTGGGGGTGGTGGTCGCGGCGGTCGTCGCGGGGGTGGCGGCTGGGTTTTCGGAGGTGGTCCAGCGGGGGGTGCGGGTCGTGGGGCGCAGGGTGTTCGCCTGGGTGGGGCGGGGCACCGCAGCCGGCGCGGAGGAGTCGGCCACCGGTCCGGGGGTGGAGGGGGCCGGGCGCGGGGGGCAGCACACCGTTGTCGCGCACGAGATCAAGGGCGTCGTGCTGGGCGACAACGCCCGTCAGAGCAACCACTTCCACTGACCGGTGACGGACAAGGGCTCCGGCGGGGACGGCCCCCGCTACACGGTTCATGCCAGGACGATCAAGAACCCCGTGTTCGGGGACGACGCCGACCAGCGCAATCAGCTCCCGGCCAAGGCGAAGGGCAGCGCCGTCCTGGTGGCCGCGGCCGCGCTCGCCGTGCTCGCCGCCGCGGTGGTGGCGGCCGTCGTCCTCCTCGGCGGCAGCCACGCCTCCGTGGGCTCCGCTCCACCCGCCCCGTCCGGGCTCCCGGGGCCGCCGCCCGCGGTGTCGTCGAGCGCGCCGGCTCCCACGCCGAGCCACCCGGCGGGCCGTTCGCCGGACGCCGTGACGTCCGCGCCCCGGCCCACGGTGCGCGCGACAAGGCCCCCCGCCTCGTCCGTGCCGGGCACGGCCCCCGCGGCTCCCGCGCCCGAGCCGTCACCGCCCTGCCCGCCGCGGAAGGAGTACCGCGTGACGAACAAGGCCCAGCTCAAGAACGCCGCGGGGGAGCACATCGGCGACGTCGCCTCGGGCACCCTCTTCTTCCGGGAGGAGAGCGCGACGTACCCCACTCCCGTCTACGACCGCTACTACGGCACCGTCGATCAGGCCCTCTCCGGGAGCGCGACCGGCTACGTCCTGCGCAAGAAGCTCGACTACGTCGGCACCGTCGCGTACTGCGGCGGTGCCGACGGCTGACCGGCGCGGGCCCGAACCGCGGTGCCTCAAGGGGCCGTTGACACGTGCGGCGCCCGCGCCTGCGGGGAGGCGGCGGCGCGGATCGCCGGGTGGGCCGTGGTCAGGGCTGCCAGGGCGGCGAGCCACAGCGTGGAGACCCAGACGAGGGTGTGGGCGCCCAGCGCGGAGAGGAGGAAGCCGCCCGCCAGGGTGCCGGCGGAGAGGGCGCCGGTCGTCAGCGTCGAGACCGCGGCGGACGCGCGGCCGCGCAACGCGTCCGGGGTGACGGACAGTTGGTGGGTGGTCATGGCCACCAGGTAGACGGGGGCCGCCACGGACTCCGCCGCGGCGACGGCCGCGAGGGCGAGGGGGCCGGGCGCGAGGGCGTACAGGGGGAACATCAGCGCCTCGGACCACAGCATCACCGCCGCGATCCGGCCGAGCGGGAAGCGGCGGACGGCGTACCGGGAGACGAGCGCGCCGGCCATCGTGCCCGCCGCGGCGCCGCTGAAGATGACGCCGATCCACAGCGGTGAGGCGCCCGCCTGCCGGGCGAGGGTCACGATGAGCAGGTACCCGGCGCCGTAGCGGATCTTGTCCGCGGCGTTGACGAGGGTGAGGAAGCGGATGACGGGGCGGCCCCACAACCACCCGAGCCCCTCGTGGATTTCGCGGGCGAGCTGGCCAACCCCCGGGCGGGACACCTTGGTTGCGGGGCGGAAGTCCGCGCGCAGGAAGCGCAGGGAGAGCGCGGACGCGGCGAAGGAGAGCGCGTTGACGGCGAACGGCACGGTCCGGCCCGCCGCGTAGAGCGCGCCCGCGAGCGGCGCGCCGAGGACGCCGACCGCACCCGACGCGGACTGCGACCAGCCGAGCGCGTCGGCCAGCCGCTGCTGGCCGACGACACCGGGCAGCGCCGCCGTGCTCGCGGCCTGGAAGAGGGTGGTGAGGACGCCGGACAGCACGGCCGTGGCGTACAGCTGCGGCATGCCGAGCGCGTCCTGCCACAGCGCGACCGCGGCGCCCGCGGTGAGCAGCGCGCGGCCGGCGTCGCACCACACCATCAGCGCGCGCCGGTCGAAGCGGTCGGCCAGCGCTCCCGCGACGAGCCCGAAGACGAGGAAGGACAGGGTGCCGAGGCCCAGGACGAGCCCGGCGCGGGTGGCCGAACCGGTGAGGGCGAGCACGACGAGCGGCAGGGCCATGCCCTGCGCCTGGTCGCCGACGGACGAGACGACCTGGCCGCTCAGCAGCAGCGAGAAATTCCGGTCCCGCAACAGGCCGGACCGACGAGGGGTGTTCACGTGGATACGCTCCGTAGTAGCTCATGGGCACAAGGGCGGTGTCGCGCTTGGTGCCGGGCTACGAAACCCGGGGCGTGGTGAACACGCGCGGATCCTCCCGTGCCGAACCGGCCTCCCGCAACCGAATTCGCGCCGGAGGCGGAACCGCACGGAACCTCCCGGCGCGGCCGATGCGTCGCGGAATATGGCGCCCGCACCGGGGGATGCGGTTGACTCCGCTACGCAAACGGCGGGGAGGCCGGTTGGGGTGGGCGTGTCGGGGGTGATCCTGAATGCTGGACGAGATGGTCTTCCGCAGCGAGGACGTGGCGGTCGCCGACAGGTTCGACCTCTGGCACGACCTGATGAGCAGCACCCACGCCCCCATGGACCTCACGAGTGACTCCGCCGCCGACTTCCGCGGGACGCTGCGGCTGATGGACCTCGGCGGGATCACGCTGTGGCCGGCGTCCTTCCCCCAACTCACCTTCCACCGCACGCCGTCCCGCATCCGGCAGTCCGACCCGGAGACGGTGAACCTCTCGCTGGTCGTGCACGGCGACGCGCTGACCCACTGGCCGGACCGTCCCCAACGAGCCATCCGGGTAGGGGACTTTCACATGAACGTCTCGTCGGTCCCGATGGACGTCTGCGGCTTCGGGCCGTGGATCGAGATGATCGGTGTCGAGGTGCCCCGCTCCTCGCTGAGCCTGCCGTGGGACCGGGTACGGGACGTCCTCGGACGGGACCTGCAAGGACGTACGGGCATCGGCGCGCTGGTCGCGCAGTTCCTCACCCAGGTGACCTCGCACACCGGCGACTACCGGCAGGCCGACGCGCCCCGCCTCGGCCGGGTCCTCGCCGACCTGGTGAGCGCGCAGTTCGCACAGGTCCTGGACGCCGAGGACGGCCTCCCGCCGGAGACCCGCACCCGCTCCCTCACGCTGGAGCTGATGGCGTTCATCCGCCGCCACCTCGCCGACACCGACCTGACCCCGAGCAGCGTCGCCGCCGCCCGGCACATCTCCCGCAGCCACCTGCACCGGCTCTTCCAGGCGCAGGGCACGACCGTCGCCGCGTACATCCGCGAGCAGCGCCTCGAAGGCGCCCGCCGCGAACTCGCCGACGGCGCCGGGGAGATACCCGTCCACGCGATCGCCGCGCGCTGGGGCTTCAAGGACCACGCGACCTTCACCCGCAGCTTCCGCGCCGCGTACGGCGTCGCCCCGCGCGACTTCCGGCACGCCGCGCACCTCCTCCCGGACCCGGCCGGGAGGTAAGTCGGCGCGGCGGGCGCCCCACCCCGTGCGCAGCCCCCGTCAGCGCTCAGCTCTTGAGGGCGCGGTCCACCAGCGGCCCGGCCGCCCCCGTGTAGTTCGCCGGGTCCAGCAGGGCCGCCAACTCCCCCGCGTCCAGCAGGCCTTGCAAGCGGGGCTCGTCCGCCAGGATCTCGGCGAGGGGGCGGGCCTCCGCGGCGGCTCGCAGGGAGGCCGCGGCCAGCAGTTCCTTCGCCGCGGCCTTTCCGAGTGCCGGGGCGAGCACCGCCGAGACGCGTTCGGAGGCGATCTGGCCGCCGGTCGCGGCGAGGTTGGCGCGCATCCGCTCCGGGTGGACGGTGAGCCCGCGCACCAGCTCGACCGCGGTGTACGCGGCGCCGCCCGTCAGCCGCAGGCACTCGCGCAGCGGCTGCCACTCGGCGTGCCACACGCCCGCCGAGCGCTCGTCCTCGGTGACCAGGCAGGACGCCAGCACCCCTGCCAGCGCGGGTACTTGGATCGCGGCCGAGCGGATGAGCGTGGCCAGCACCGGATTGCGCTTGTGCGGCATCGCGGAGGACGCTCCGCGGCCCGCCCCGCCCGGCTCGGCGGCCTCGCCGACCTCCGTGCGGGCCAGCACCAGCACATCGGCGGCGATCTTGCCGAGCGCCCCCGCGGTGTGCGCGAGTGCGGCGCCGAGGTCCGCGAGCGGTGTGCGCAGCGCGTGCCAGGGCAGTACGGGTACGGCGAGGCCCGTCTCGGATGCGAAGGCGGCCACCAGGTCGAGTACGGCGGCGGGTTCGGCGTCCTCGCCCGCGTACTGGTGGTAGCCGGCCAGCGTGCCCGCGGCGCCGCCCAGCGACACCGGGAGTCCGCGGTCGGCGACGGCGCCGATCCGCTCGGCCGCTTCCAGTACCAACTGCCGCCAGCCCGCGACCTTCAGGCCGAAGGTGGTGGGCACGGCGTGCAGCGCGAGGGTGCGCCCGGCCATGACGGTGTCGCGGTGCTCGGCGGCTGCACCCGCGAGGGCGTCGGCGACGGTGTGCAGGTCGGCGCGGATGAGCCGCAGCGCCCGCGCGGCGACCAGCATCGCGCCGGTGTCCAGGATGTCCTGGCTGGTGGAGCCGCGGTGCACGAACTCGGCGGCCTCCGGGGCTCGTTCGGCGACGACGCGGGTGAGCGCCGCGACGAGTCCGACGACCGGGTTGGCGGTCTCCCGTGCGGCGAGCGCGAGGCCCCGTACGTCCAGGTGCTCGGCCCGCGCCGCCGCCGTGATCGCCTCGGCGGCGGCCGCGGGCACGGTGCCGCAGCGCACCTGCGCCCGTACCAGCGCGGCTTCGGCGTCCAGCATCGCCTGGAGCCAGGCGGCGTCGCCGACCGCGGCCTCGGCGGGGGTGCCGGCCCGCACCGGCGAGAGCAACCCCAGGTCGGCCCAGGCGGGTTGGTGCTCCCCGTAGCTCATGTGCGCTCTCCTCGCTCCGTCATCCGGGTGTCCCGGCGATCCTCACCGTACGGTCGCGCCCGGCGCTCGGCTCCGGCAACCGACCCTGCGGGAGGGCGGGTTCGGGCAGCGCGAGGACGGCCGCGGCGATGTCGTCGGACTCCTCCAGGGTGACCGAGCCGACGCCGGGGCGGATGCCCGCCGCCGTCACCCAGTGCACGGACTCCGTGGGGACGCCGTACGCGAAGCGCCGCGGGTGCGCGGTGCCGTGGGCGTCGAGCAGGCGGCAGGGGCGGCGCGAGACGGCGAGGCCGCCGGTCTCGTAGTCCGTGCCGTCCGTGCCGGGGACGCGGTAGGTGCGGCACTGGCCGGTCTCCAGCAGGTGCGTCATCAGCGGGTCGGCGGTGCGGCGCAGGTCGATGTCCGGCAGCCGGGCCTCGATCAGCGCGGTGGCCCGCACCCGCACGTCGGGGATCTCGGTGGAGGTCGCCACGAAGCACGGCCCGCCGTCCGCCGGGTCCGCGGCGATGCCGACCCGCATGCCGGGCCCGGTGACGTCCAGGATCCCGGCGTCGATCAGCGCGGCCATCTCCTCGATACGGGACGCGGGCGGGCCGATCGACAGGTAGGCGTTGAGCGGGGTGTACCAGCCGTCCAGCTCGTCGCGGTGCGAGGCGCCGTCGAGCCCGCCGTGGTCGACCGCGAGCCGCACCTCGTTGCGCAGGTCGCGCAGGATGTCCAGGGCGGCCTTGAACGGCCCGTCGACGTTGCCCTCGTGGGCCTTGCGCACGTCGTCGTCGAGGTAGCCGCGCAGCCAGCCGCGGAAGGCGGCCACGTCCCGCAACTGCGGTGCGCCGTAGGGGCGTTCGAGGCGCTTCCAGTCCCAGCGGTCGGCAGGTGCGATACCTGCCTCGTCCAGCAGCCGCTGCTGGTCCTCACCGGAGGCCGCGTTCAGGTAGCGGGCCGCGAAGTCCGCCGCCCTCGCAGGGGTTTCGCGGTGTGCGAGCAGCGTCTCGTAGTAGACGCACTGCACTTCCATCGCGATCAGCGCCCACAGCCCGGTGCCGAAGCGCACCGGCTCGCTCGCGGTGGCCGGGGTGCGCAGCGCCGCGACGTACTCGGCGGTGAGCAGCCGCGGGGTGTAACGCCCGTACGCACCCTTCTGGTTGTCGCCGCGCGCCTGGTACGGCACGCCGCGCCGCGACCCGGCCACCAGGTGCGGCTCCTTGCCCGAGGGCCGGTAGACCAGCCGCCCGCCGGTGCGCTCGAAGACCCCGCCGCGGGCGTGCGTGAAGAGCGCCATGTAGTCGAAGAAGCCGAGGCCCAGGCCGCGCAGCAGCACCGTCTCACCGGGCGCGACGGCCGACACGTCGGTGTCCGCCGGGTTCGCCGGCGGGATGTACGTGAGCTGGTGCCGGTCGGCGAAGGCCGTCAACTCCCGCTCGGTGCTGGTCGGGTGGACGGGCACATGGCCCTGCGCGAGCAGCACCGCGCCGAGGCCGGTCAGCCGGGTGCCGTCCTCCAGCGTGACGGTCTGCGGCCCCTGCGGGCCGAGCGTGCCGTCCCCGTCGTCCAGCGCGACGGCCCGCGACGCGTGCACCCTGACGCGTACGTGCGCGGGGGCGTCCGCGGCGACGTGGCGGAAGGCCCACGTCAGGTACTGCCCGTAGAGCGCGCGGGTCGGATACGTGTCGGGCCCGATCGCGCGGGCCTCGCGCAGCGCCGCGTCGTCCGGTCCCGGCGCGCCCGAGGCGTCCGCGATGTCGGCGAGCGCCTTCGCCCACTCGTACAGGCTCGGCCCGCGCTCCAGCGGGCCCTCGATGCTGACGCTCTCGTCCGTGAAGACGGTGACCTGGCTCGCGACGGTGTTCATGAGCAGGTGCCGCGACTGGTCCAGCCGCCACACCCGCCCCGCGCCGGGCGGGTCGGGGTCCACGACGTGCAGCGTGAGCCGCTGCCACCGCGGGTGCCGCCGCTCGCGGGCGACGAGCCGCTCCAGCAGCGAGAGCCCGCGCGGGCCCGCCCCCACGACGCACACCTCCAGCCCGCGCCCGGCCGCCTTGCCGAACGGCAGTTCGCCCCCGTTGTACGTCATCCGGCCCAGCCCTCTCCCAGGTGAGTACCCAACTCCACGACCTGCGCCCACCTTTGGCCCGCCGCCTTGCCGCCCACTATCCGCGCCCTTGGCGCGCTGGTGGGAGCCCGGGGGGGTCCCTCCCCCGCGCCGCGTGCGGAAGGGTCCCGCCACGCAGGACAGCGCCCCGAACCGAGCGTTCGTTTCGAGCCGTTGTCAAGCCGTCCCGAGGCCGCGGATTCGCGGCCCTGTCCGCGGAGCGACCTCCGTGTCATCTCACAACCTGCGCCTTGAGCCCCTTCGGGAATCCACCCGAGGCGGCATGCACTCTCTGTCACAAATCCAAAACGGTGAGTTCCGGACAGCGCCAGCAGGAACACGCTTGCTCCCCCAGCGGTGCCCATGGCAAGGTGCGGCGCCGCGGCACACATCGATTGCGTGTTCGCATCGTTCATCAGAATCCACACAGGGGAGGGTTCATGTCTGTTCGCGGAACCGTGGGCAAGGTGATCTTGGGGGGTGTAGCCGTGCTGGCCCTTTCGGGAGCTGGTCAGGCGTTCGCCTCGGGGGCCGGGGAGGAGCTGGATTCGAAGACCGATGGCGCCTATGCCTTCAGCCACGGCACCAACGGGCAGGTCCAGATCGACGACACCGCCCCGGACAGCCACTCCGTTTACACACTGTACGATCGCCGGCTCAACACGGGGCTCCGTTTGGACAATTCCGATGGGTACGGGAGCTACAGGCGCTCCGGCCTCGACGAGAACAACTACATCCGCAAGGTGACGGGCTGCGTCAACATCCAGCTGCGGCCCGACCGTTGCGGTCGGGACGACCGGCCGAACGACGTTTGGTAGGACGGGACACCTCACGGGGTGTCGCCGACGGCGGGGCGGTTTGCTGCCGCCCCGCCGTGCGCGCCTTCGGATACGAGCGGCAATGGGGGGATGGGCGATGGATTCAGCAGTGAATGTCGGGGCGGGCACCCCGCCGGTGCTGGAGGTCGCGGGGTTGCGGCTTGCCGTCGGCGGACGGGCTCTGTTCGACGGGCTGGACTTGTCGCTGCGGGCCGGCGAGTCGGTGGCCGTGACCGGGCCCAGCGGCTCCGGCAAGAGCACGCTGCTGTCCTGCGTCCTGGGGCTGGTCAAGCCCGATGCCGGGGCGATCCGCGTGGTGGGCACGGAGATCACCGGCTTGCGCGCGGCGCGGTTGGCCACGTTGCGCGCACGAAGCATGGGCATGGTTTTCCAGTTCGGCGAACTCCTGCCGGAGCTGAGCCCGTTGGACAACGTCGTGCTCGCCGCGCTGCTGGCTCGCAACCGGGGCGACGCGCGCAGGCGGGCCCAGCAGCTGCTCGACGACCTCGGCGTGCCGAAGGCCGAGTCGAGCCAGGAGCTCTCGGGGGGCGAGCGGCAGCGTACGGCGGTCGCCCGCGCCCTGATCAACGAGCCGGCCCTGCTCCTGGCGGACGAGCCGACCGGTGCGCTGGACGCGGCGGCCCGGGATCGCGCCGCCGACTTGCTGTTCGACCTGCCGCAGCGCTATTCCTGCGGGCTGCTCCTGGTCACGCACGACCCGGGCATCGCCGAACGCGCGGACCGGACTTTGCGGCTGTCCGCCGGTGTCCTCGGGATGGCGGGGCGATGACCGTCACCCGGCGCGGCCTCACCCGCCGGCTGCTGGCCGTCGGCCACACCGCCGGACGGCGGTCCGAGGCCGGTGGCGTGCGGTTCGCCGCGCTGCTCCTCGCCACTCTGTTCCTCGTCGTCGGGGTGGGCGGCACCGTGGCCGTCCACGCCGTGTACGCGGGGAAGGCGGATCGCCGTATCGCCAGGACCCCCGACATCACGGACGACCCCGCGCTGCGCGCCGGCAACTCCACCACGTGGCTGGTGGGATCCGACTCCCTCGCGGGCAAAAGGCGGTTCAGCGTCGTGTACCTGGCTCCCCACCACGGTGACGCCCCCCTGCCGCCCGGGGTGAAGGCCTGGCCGGCACCCGGCGAGGCCGTGCTGTCGCCTGCCTTGCGGAAGGCGGGCGCGGCCGAGGACATCGACCACCGCTACGGCCGGCTGTCGGGCACCGTGGAGATGGCCGGCCTCGACGATCCGACCGAGTGGCTGGCCTACGTTCGCCCCCGCAACGGCCTCGTCGCCAAACGGCCCGTGGACGTCGTCACCGGATTCGGCCCCTCGGCAGCGGTGGGCCGGTTCGCCCCTGGGCTCGAGCCCGGTTCCGGGCGGCAGGACGACAAGCCCGAGTGGATGTTCCAAGCAGCGGTGCTCGGCATGCTCGTCGCCCCCGGTCTCGCGCTGCTGTCCGTCGCCGCACGCACCGGTGCGCACGCCCGCGACCGCAGGACCGCGCTGGTTGCCGCGCTCGGGGGCCGGCGCCGGGACCGCGCACTGGTCGCGGTGGGCGAGGCGGCACGCCCGGCGCTGCTCGGCGCGCTGCTCGGCGGGGCAGCTGTCGCAGCGGCGCTACGGTACGACGTCCACGTCCCCAGCACCGGCTACGTCGTTCCCTCCGCCTATCTGCGCCGGTACGGCTGGGAGACCGGCTTCGTGCCGCTGACGGTGCTGCTCTGCGTTCTTGCGGCGGTGATCCTTTCCGACCTGGTCCAGCGTCAGGCCACCACCGGGACCCGGCCCCGCACCGCGGCCCGTACCGTTTGGATGACACGTCTGGCGGCCCTGTGCCCGGTCATGCTTCTGGTCGGAGTGCGCGGACCGGGGCTGGTGGGGCAGGAGTCCGCCATGGGCACCGTGGTCAGCTGGGCGGGGGTCGCGGGGACAGTCCTCACCCTCCCCGCGGCCCTGGCGTCCGTCACCGCCGCGGGAGGCCGGCTGCTCACCCGCTGGGGGCAACGCCATGCCCTGCCGGGAACGCTCGTCGCCGGCCGGCGTACCAGTGCGCACCCGGGTGCCACCGCCCGGCTGGTGACGGGCATCACCGTCGCTCTGATCATTTTCATGCAGGCGGTGGCCTGGCAGGGGCTGTTCGGCTCGCAGAGCACCGACGCGCGGCGAACGCTCGACCGCATAGGCCGCAGCGCGGTCGCCGTCGAGGCGCAGGGAAGGGTGACCCCTCAGGACACGACGGCTTTCCTCAACCGCCTGCCCGGGACCGAAGCCGTACTCCTCGTCCCGCCTGCCGACCCTTTCGGCACCGACGCCCCGATGACGCTGTACGGCAGCTGCGCCGCCCTTGCCACCCTCCGGCTTCCGTGCCCCGCCAACGAAGAGCGCGTCAGCGAAGCGCCGCAGGACCCCCGGCTGCAGGAGCTGATCCGGTGGACACCGCACGGTGCCCTGCTCCTGGACGTCCGCAAGGCCGACACCGCCGAGCTGGCGCTGCACATGGCCTCGCCGGACGAAGCAGGCATCCTGACCGTCGTGAGCCGGGACGGCGGGGATCTTCCCGTCCCCGCTCTCAAGCGCCTGGCGTACCAGGTGTTCCCCCTGGGCGCGGAGGTGGGCGCCCCGGGAGAGGACCAGTTGACCGCCGGGGTCCCCAATCGCGACCAGGGCCGCTGGAGCACTCTGCTCGGGGTGGCGGGCATTGCTGTGCTCGCGGTGGCGGCCGGGCTCAGCGGCATGGCCGAGTTCCTGCGCCACGGGCGGGCACTCGCGCCGCTCACCGTTCTCACCGGGGGCCTGCGCGTCTTCCGTACCCACTCCGCGTGGTCCGTGCTCGCTCCGATGGTGCTGGCCGGTGTGGTGGGAGAGGTGGTCGCCGTGGGCCTGGCGGCACCGGTCACCGCGGACGGCGAGTCCTCCCTCACGGCGGAGCTGCTGTGGTCGACGGTGGGGATCGTACTGCTCGTCAGCATCCTCATGTGGGCGTGGGCCAGTGCCGTCGCCGCACGGCAGGCCCGGCGCTGGCGTCCTCGCGGCGACTGACCGCACCCGGGACCCGCACCGCCGCTGCGCGAAGGAGGCGGCGGCGGTGCGGGCCCGCGCGGGGTCAGTCCGCGGCGACGCGGTCCAGTGCGGCGAGGCGCCGGCTCGCGTACCCGCGGATCCGCTTCGTGCGCCCGCGTTCGCCGAGCCGGCGGAGCACGGCCGGCTCGGCCGAGGACTCCGCGAGGCGCACCTGGAGCCAGTCGCTCCACGACTCCTGGACGTCGTCGTCCGCGAGCAGCGGGGTCAGCGCGGCGCTCTCCAGCAGCGCCACGTCCCGCGCGTACCGCCACGCGAACTCCCTGCTGTACTCCCAGCGCAACTGGGCGATCCAGCGCGGCCGTTCGGCCTCGGGCAGGCGCTCCAGCACCGGCATGAGCACGCTGAGGGCAACGTTCTGGTCGGGCTCGAACCAGATCACCTCGAAGAGCAGCCCGAAGTTCTCCGCCTGGCCGAGGGCCGCTTTGTACAGCCTCCACCGGTCGTGCTCGTTGTCCGCGTCCCCGGCCCGCAGGCCCGTTCGACTCGCCAGCTCGTCGAGGATGTCGACGAGCCGCCCGTCCTCGTCCCGTCTTCCGTCGTCCATCCGCATTCGCCCCCCTGTCGTGAGTCCCCCTCCATGGACGGGTGTGCGCGGCCTTCCCGTTGCACGGAATCGGCCGCTGCCGCCCCCCGACGTCCCATGGCCAAAACAGCCGGTACGCCCCCGCGCAGCCGACCGGACAAATGACCATACGCCCATCAGGGCTCGTCCGGCCCCAAGTGATTCAGCCATGAACGAGTCTCCGGAGGCACACGCGCCACCTGCGGTACCGGCGCGCGCTCCGGCGCGTAGCGCGGGACCGCGGGGCGCCGGGCGGAGCGTCCAGATCCGGTCGACGAGGGTCTGGACGCCGTCGAGGACGCTGGCGAGGCCGGAGCCGAGGGGCTCGTCACCGGCGCGGGGGGCGAACGCGCCGGCGGCGTCGGCCAGGGGGTGTCGGTCCGCGTCGGCACCGCCCCCGGCGTGAGCGCTCAGGCGGCCCCGGCGGCGATCTCCCGGATACGGGCCGCCCAGCCGCGCGGGTGCGAGGTGTTGCCGTTGTGGCCGCCGGGGAATTCGCGGACGGTGGTGCCGAGCAGCTCGGCGAGCGCGGTGGCGCAGCGGCGGTCGAAGACGTCCCGCGGGGTGGTGCGGCCGGCCGCGGGGACGACGCGGGTGCCGACGGCGGGCAGCCCGGCCAGCGCCGTGACGTCGAGGGTGTCGTGGACGACGGCGGCGAAGTCGTGCCGGATGAAGTAGTCGAAGTTGGCGGTGCGGCGGGCGTCCAACGGCTGTGGGGTCAGGCCGGGTTCGGCGTCCGGGCCGGCCGGGTCGATGCCCAGCACACGGGCGATCTCCGGCAGCGCGGCTGCGAGCCCGGCTCGCTCGTAGAGCCGCTGGAGCTGCACCAACTCCGCCTTGTGTCGAGCCCGTTCGGCGGGCGGCAGCAGCCACGGGGCGACCGGTTCGTGCGCGATCAGGGTGTCGATCCGGCCGGGGCCGCGCAGCACGGCGCGCAGGCCGATAACCGCACCGAGACTGCAACCGAGCACCGTCGCGGGTGCCTCGGTCACCTCGGCCAGCACCCGCAGGACGTCGTCGGCGTGCTCGGCGAGGGTGGCGCCGCGCGCCGGGTCGTCCAGGCGACTGCGGGACAGGCCGCGGCGGTCGTAGGTGACGACCGTGAAGTCGCCGACCAGATGCGGGACCAGGTCGACGGTGCGGCCGGCGTCCCCCTCACCGCTCTGCGAGATCAGCAGGACCGGGCCGCTGCCGCGGACCTGGTAGTGCAGGACCGCTCCCGGAACGGTCAGCAGCCCGCCGCGTAGCTCGCTCGTGGCGCAGGACATAGCGATCCCCCTCGTGACTCCCGCCCGGCGGACGGCCCGCCGCGCGATGCCCCCCACCTTAATTCATCCATCTCGATGCATCAATATGGATGCTTCTGTTTCGATGAATCCGAGCAGATGCATCGAGAGCGATGTACTGTGCCCGGCGTGAACGCAGTCGAGCTCTTCCTCCTGGGCCGCACGCTGATGAAGATCGGCGAGCAGGCCCTCCCCGAACCCCCCGGCGGCGCCGGCCGCTACGCGGGCAGCACGCGCACCGTGCTCATCGTGGCCGGCGACATCGCCGCCCACCCCGGCACGACGGTGAGCGAGGCCGCCGCCCGCACCGGGCTCCCGCAGAGCCAGGTGTCCACCGCGGTGGCCCGCCTGAAGGAAGCGGGCTCGGTGGAGACCGCCCGCGACCCCGCGGACGGCCGCCGCACCCTCGTCACCCCCGCCGCCGAGACCTCCCCCCGCGTCGCCGAGATCCGCGCGACCGACACCACCGCCGCACTGGCCGCCGCCCTCGGCGACGACGCCGATCCCGGGGCCGTACGGGAGGTCGCCACGGCACTGGACGTCCTCGCCCGGCACCTGCTGCCCGGCTGACGCCCGCGGGGGAAGCGGGCCTTCGTCGTGGGCAACCGCAGCCGATCCGCGCCTACTTGCCGTGGTAGATGTACGGCCCGTAGACCGGCATGCAGCCCTCCTCCGCGCCGTTGACCACCTGGGCGGAGTCCGGGATGCCGCCCGCCTTGGGGGCGGTCTTGGCGAAGTCGGTGCCGGTGCGCCAGTCCGCGCCGATCGTGAGGGTGATGTGCTGGACGTCCGCGGACGCCCTGACGTCGCTCACCGGGATCTTGAAGACGCCCGCGACCGCCGTCGCGTCGGCCTTCGCCTGGGCGCCGCCGCTCGACGGGTAGGTGACGGTCGTCGCGGGGCTGGGTGCGGCCTTCTTGTCGTAGTCGGCCTGGGTGTAGCCCGCGGCCTTGAGGGCGTCGGCGATGTCGCCCGCCCGGCCCGGGACGGCCTGCCCGCTCGTCGCGTTGCCCGCCGTGCCGTTGACGACGGTGACGGCGACGGTCGCCGGGGCGGCCGCGGGCGGGCCGGACGGCTTGGGCGAAGTCGTCGGTGACGCGGTGGACTTGGGCTTGCCGTTGGAGTCCATCGCGGTGTCGTTGCGCAGCAGCGACCAGACGGTGTCGGCGTCCTTGGACGGGATGTAGTGGGCCTTGGGGGCCTCGGGGTCCGCGTCGTGCGGCATCGTCGCCATGGTGATGCGGTCCGGCGGCACGGTCTTGAGCTGCATCCCCAGGTCGTACAGCTTCTTCGGGGTGCCGATCTCCTCGGAGACGACGAAGGCCGACATCGCCGCCGTGGCGATGTCGTTGAGCTTGGCCGGGCTGCTGAAGAGGTTCTCGGCGCGCAGCTTGCGGATGAGCGAACTCATGTACATGTGCTGGGCCTTGGCGCGACCCGCGTCGTCCATGAAGGGATGCCGGGCGCGCAGCCAGGCGAGCGCCATCTTCGGGTCGGTGATGGTCTGCTTGCCCGCCTTCTTCAGCAGCAGGTGGGAGGAGCCGGGCGCGTTCGGCGTCGGGTGGTCGTAGACGGGGTGCTCCACGCAGACGTCGACGCCGCCGACGACCCTGGCCATGTCCACCACGCCGTGGAAGCGGATCATCATCCAGTGGTCGATGTAGACCTTGGTGAGGTTCTGCACGGTCGCGAGCGTGCAGCCCGCACCGCCCCGGTTGAGCGAGGCGTTGATGATGTCCTCGGTCGGCGCGTAGACGTGGTGCGTCTTGGGGTCGGTGCACTCCGGTATCCGCACCCGGGTGTCGCGCGGGATGCTCACGACCGACATGTTGCTGCGGTCTGCGGACAGATGGGCGATCATGATGACGTCCGCGCGCTCGCCCTTGGCGTCCTTCGCGCCGCCGAGCTTGGCGTCCTCCGGGTCGTCGCGGTTGTCCGAGCCGATGATGAGGATGTTCATCGCGCTCGTGCCGTCGGCGTTGGCCTTCGCCTTCTGGACGGTGCTCTTGCCGCTGACGCGCTCGCCCTTCTGGATCTTGCTCGCGAGGTATTCGTAGTAGCCGAACGCCGCGCCCGCCGTGCCGAGTACGGCGACGCAGGTGCCGATGGCGGTCCACTTGAGGATCTTGCGGCGGCGGCTGACGGGTTTCTTCCGGCCGCGCGCACCGCCGCGGCGGTGGCCGCCGCCGTGCGAGGGGCTACCCCCGTGCGCGGGGCCGCTCCCGCGCGGAGGGTCGCCGCCGTGCGAGGCGGGTTCCGGGCGGCGCGGGCCGGGGACGCCGGAGGAGTCGGGGCCCTGGTCCGGGGCGGCACCCGTACCCGCACCCGTATCCCTGCCCGTTCCGCCGTCCGACCACGAACCGCCGTCTTCCGGCCAGGAGTTGCCGCCCTCCGCCATGCCCCCGCGCATCCGTAACCATCCTCCGTGTCATGGGCGTTCGCCCCCCTGGTCCGGCCGAGCGGTGCGGCTCGCCGACGTGCAGTCAGACGGTCCTGGGCGGCTGAAAGTTGTAGGCCGGTCGATCATGGGCGCCCAACTTCGGGCATTTCCGCACACGTTGGAGGGTGCACGCACCGCCGCACCCCTACCCGTAAACCCCCGGCACCGGTCCCGTCGCGGCCGTTGACAGAGAACTCAACAGGCGTAGAGTTCTGCACGGCACAAAGAACTCAACACGCGAGGAGTTAGTTATGTCCGCCGCAACTCCCGCTGCCGGAGGCGCAGTCACCGCCACCGGCGGCACGCTCGCCGCCCGGCGCGGCCACCGTGCGCTCGCGCTCGTGGTGGTCCTCTCGGCCGTCTTCATGCAGCTGCTCGACACCACGATCGTCACGGTCGCGATCCCGTCCATCCAGGACGACCTCGGCGCCGGCTTCGGCACCGTGCAGCTCGTCCTGGCCGGCTACAGCCTCACCTTCGCCTGCACCCTGATCACCGGCGGCCGGCTCGGCGACAGCCACGGCAGGCGCCGCCTCTTCCTCATCGGGATGCTCGGCTTCGTCCTCACCTCCGCACTGTGCGGCGCGGCGCCCGACGCCACCACCCTCGTCGTCGCGCGGCTCGTCCAGGGCATGTGCTCGGGCCTGATGTTCCCGCAGGTCCTGGCCATCATCCAGAGCCTGTACGACGAGCGGAGCCGCCCGAAGGCGCTCGGCGCGTACGGCGCCGCCATCGGCCTGGCGACCATCTCGGGACCCGTCCTCGGCGGCGCCCTCATCGCCGCCGACGTCCTCGGTACGGGCTGGCGCGCGATCTTCTACCTCAACCTGCCCATCGGCGCCCTCGCGCTCGCCGGGGCGCTGCGCGTCCTCCCCGAGACGTACGGCGACCGCGGGCGCCGCCTCGACCTGGCGGGCGCGCTGCTCGTGACCGGCGGGCTCTTCCTGCTGGTGCTGCCGCTCGTGGTGGGGCGCGACCAGGGCTGGCCGGTGTGGGCGTGGGTGCTGCTCGCGCTGAGCGTGCCCGTGCTCGGCGCCTTCGCGGCGCAGCAGCGGCGGCTCGGGCGGCGCGCGGATTCCGACCCGCTGATCCGGCCGGGCCTCTTCGCCCGCCGCTCCTTCAGCGTGGGCCTGGCCGTCAACCTGGTCTTCTTCGCCGGGATCCCGAGCTTCTTCTTCCTCTTCATCCTCACCCTCCAGGCGGGCTTCGGCTACAGCGCGGTCGGCGCGGGCACGGTCACGCTCGGCTTCGCCGTCTTCGTCGCCCTCGCCTCGGCCCGCTCCAGCGCGGTCGTCCGCCGCCTCGGCACCCGTACGCTCTCGCTCGGCACCGCGCTGCTGGTCGCCGGCATGACCGGCGTGCTGCTCACCCTGCACGCCGCCGGCACCGGCCTGCACGGCTACCAGCTGCTGCCCTCGCTGGCGGTCGCCGGCATCGGCGCGGGGCTCTTCCTCGCGCCCGTCACCGGCGTCGTCACCGCGGGGCTGCCGCGGCGCGACGCCGGATCGGCCTCGGGCGTACTGGCCACCGCGCAGCAGGTCGGCGCGGCGCTCGGCATCGCGGTGGCGGGCGTGATCTTCTTCGGCCTGCTCGGCGGCAACGCGCAGCGCTCGGTCGACGCCGTCACCCCGGAGCTGCACCAGCGGCTCACCGCGGCCCGCCTCACCGCGGACCAGCAGCGCGACGTGCTGGCCGGCTTCACCGCCTGCTTCGCCGACCGCGCCCACGCCACCGACCCCGCGGCCACCCCCGCGAGCTGCGCCCGGATGACCACCCGGGCGGCGGCCGCCCCCGCGGACGTACGGGCGGCGGTCCAGCGGGCCGTGGTCGCGGAGGCCCTCCCGCAGGCCCGGCGGCACGACTTCAGCCGCTCGCTGCAGCAGGCGCTGGGCTGGCAGGTGGGCGTCTTCGCCCTCTCCTTCCTGCTGGTGGCGGCGCTGCCGCGGGTGCGCGGCGGGGACGTCACGGCCCTCCCGGCGGCATGACCGGGGGACGACGGGGGTACGGGCCGCGCGCCCGTACCTCGCCCGCGGGGGGCGCGGGGCGCGCGGGGGCGCCGGAGGGGGCGGGGGCCTCGGGGAGCGAGCAGGCCCCGGAAGGCGCGGGGGCCTCGCGAGGCGAGCGGGCCCCGGAGGGCGCGGAGCCCCCGCCTATACTTCCGGCTGTGCCCACCTCCGCCCCGCAGCCCCCGGCCCGCCGCCGGGGCGGCCGCCGGGGCGGCGACGCCGACACCCGCGGGGACATCCTGCGGGCCGCGCGCGAGCACTTCGCGCGGGGCTACGAGGCGACGAGCGTACGGGCGGTCGCGCGCGCGGCGGACGTCGACCCGTCGCTGATCGTGCAGTATTTCGGCGGCAAGGACGGCCTGTTCAAGGCGGTGCTCGACGGAGCGGTGCAGCCGCACGAAGGCATGGGCGCCGTACTGGCCGCCGAGCAGGCCGGCATCGGCGGGGACGACCTCGGGCACACGCTCGCCGCGTACTTCTTCGGCATCTGGGAGGACCCGGCCCGCCGCCACCCCTTCCAGGCGATGCTCGTCTCGGCCGCCTCCAACGAGGCCGCCGCGACCGTGCTGCGCGACTTCGTACGGGGCGAGGTCATCGCCCGCGTCGGCGCGCTGCTCGACGGCGACGACGCGGAGTTGCGCGCCGAGCTCGCCGGTTCGCAGCTCATCGGCGCGGCGCTCGTGCGCTACGTCTACCGGATCCCGCCGCTGTGCGACGCCCCGTTGGACGACGTCGTCGCCCGCATCGGCCGCGCCGTCCAGGCCTACCTGGCCGGCTGACCCCGCACCCGCGGCCCGCCCCGCGCCCCTTGGCCCAACTCCCCTCCCACGAAGCCGATCGCACCCACCCCTCAGCCCAACGCCCGCCCCACGAAGGCGATCGCGTCCGCCGTCCGCGCCGCCGACTCGGGTCCGACGTGCCCCGCACCCGGCACCAGCCGGTAGGTGTGCTCCACCGCGAGGCCGTCCAGCACCCCGTGCAGGTATTCCGCCCCCTCGTACAGCCGGAATTCGTCCGCCCCGCCGCAGTCGACGAGGACGGGCAGCCGGGCGGCGCGGATGCGGTCCGCGTGGGCGCGCGCCCTGCCGTACACGCTGTTGGCCGCGTACGTGGCCGGGTCGCCGCTGCCCAGCGACATCGCCTCGTGCAGCTCACCGAGCAGCGACGGAAGGGCGCGGGCCGGAACGCCGTCCGGCGTCTCGCCGGGGAAGACGACGGGCGAGAGCGCGGCCACGGCCGCGTAGCGCTCCGGCTCCGCGAAGGCCAGCTTGAGCGCTCCGTAGCCGCCCATCGACGCGCCGATCAGCGCGGTCGGGCCCAACGGGCCGAAGCGCGCGGCGAGATGGGCGGGGAAGTCCGCCCCGACGACCGCCTCCCAGCGCCCGCCGGGCCCGTCGACGTAGAAGCCGCCGCGCGTCGGGGTGCTCGCGCACGCGACGACCGCGCGGGGGAAGGCGCCACGGGCGATCGCCTCGTCGTAGAGCGGACGCGCCTGCTCCAGGGACGCCGCCGAGGACATCGCCCCGTGCAGGTGCAGGACGAGCGGCAGCCGCTCGCCGGGGGCGCGGTCGGCGGGGGCGAGGACGCGGAAGTCCACGTCCCGGCTGGCCGACGCGGCGTGGAAGGAGCCTTCGACCAGCTCCGTCGTGAAAATTTCCATCATGATAATATTTCTACCATGGCAGGTTTGAGGGAGCGCAAGCACGCGGAGACCCGGCAGCGGATCTCGGACGAGGCCACCCGGCTCTTCGAGCGGCAGGGCTTCGAGAACGTCACGCTGGCCCAGGTCGCGGACGCCGCCGGGGTGTCCGTCAAGACGGTGACGAACTACTTCGGCGCGAAGGACGAGTTGTTCTTCGACGCCGAGCCCGCGGTCCTCGACCACCTCGTCACGACAGTGCGCGGCCTCCCCCCGGCCGCCGCCACCGCCGCCCTGCGCCCGCTCGCCCTCGACGGCCCGCTGCTCGCCGGCCCCTTCCGCTGGGACACGGTCGACGCGCGGACGTGGGAGGCGATGCGGGTGTGGGCGCGGTGCGAGCACGACTCGCCGACCCTGACCGTACGGCGGGCCGCCCTCACGCTGGCGTGGTGCCGCCCGCTCGCCGCGGCGGCCGGATCGACGGCGTGGGCGGCCCTGGCGACGGGCACGCTGGCGCTGCGGCACGACGTCGTCCAGTCCGGCCTGCTCGCGGACCACCCGCCGGGGCGCGTCGCGCACGACGTACGGGCGTCGGTCGGGGCGGCGCTGGACGCGCTCGAACGGGGCTTCGCCTGACGGGTGTTCGGGCGGCGGACGGATCCGGCTCAGCCGCGCCCGCGGCGCAACCGGCGCCGGGCCGGCTCGTCGCCGAACGCGTCGATGAGCAGGTCGTACCGCTTGCCGCGGGCCGGCCGCCCGGCGGCGGGATGACCTCAGCCGTGCCGTCCGCCGGTGAAACGCCGATGTCCGGCACCGTACTGGAACAGCCGGGACGCGACGGGCGCGCGGCGCTCAGTCGTCAGCCGTCGTGGGCGCCCACGACTCGCCGTTGTAGAAGTAGGCCGGGTCGCCCTTGAGGCCGACGGTGCGGAAGGGGTGGCCGTGGTCGTCGACGGTGAGCTTGCCGGAGTGGCCGCCGCTGTTCCACGCCAGCTCCAGGTACCAGCTGACGTCCCGGTCGGCGGTGGTCGCGTCCACGTCCAGGACCTGGGGGTCGGTCGCGGAGATCCGGAAGGGGAATTTGCTGAGGGTCACCGTCGTACCGTCGGCGGCCAGCCCCCGGACCGGGGTCGTACGCGGGGTCGGCGCGTCGAGGTCCACGGCGAAGTTCGCCGGGGCGAGGGGGCCGCCGCAGCCGGAGCCGGGGGTGTAGACGTTGCCCTTCTGCGCCGGTTTGCTGCTCACGACGTGGATGTAGAGGGCGTGCAGCACGATCGGCTCCGTCACCCCGGTCTGCGCGGTCAGCTCCAGCCGCAGGTGCCCCGCCGGGACGCCGCCCAGCGCGGCCGCCCACGCGTTCGTCTGCTCCAGCGACGGCGGCGGGGGCACCTTGCCGGGCTGCTGCGGCATCCGGAACCACGCCCCGCACTGCGCGCTCCAGTTGTCGGCCATCACGTCGACCGTGAAGGGCGCCGGGCCCGTGTAGGGGGCGGGCGAGGTGGGCGGCGCCGTCGTGGGGGTCGCGGACGCGGTCGCCGGGGACGCCGGGGTCGTGGTGGCCGGTGCTGACGTCGGCGGCGGTGGCGGGGCGGACGCGGTACGGCTGTGCGTCGCCGGGGACGGGGAGGCCGAGTCGGCGTCGCGGGCGCCGCCGCCGTGCCCGTGCAGCGCGACCGGCAGCGTGGCGACGGCGGCGATCGCCGCGACCGCGCCCAGGACGAGCAGCGTACGGCGGGCCCGCTGCGGTGACCTGCCCGCCGGGGCGGCGGGCTCGGCGGTGACGTCGGGCTCGGGCGCCTTGGCGGGTGGCGCGGCATCGGGTACGGGCTCGGGCTCGGGTGCGGATTCGCGTACGGGCACGGGCTCGGGCTCGGGCTCGGGCTCGGGCTCGGCTATGGGTACGGCCGCCGCCACCGCCGCCTCCCCCGGCTCCGGCTCCGGTTCCGGTTCCGTCAAGGCCGCGGCCCGCGCCTCCCCCGGTCGGTCGGTTTCGCGGCGTGTTGCGTCCGCGAGCACCCAGCAGCGGTGGAGTGTGAGCACTTCCTCGGGCGTCGCACCGCAAAGCCGGGCAAAGCGCTCGACGGGGGCGTAGTCGACGGGTACGGCCGCGCCGTTGCAGTAGCGGTGCAGAGTGGAGGTGCTGAGGTGCAGCCGGGTGGCGAGCTGGCCGTAACTGCGCCCCGAGCGTTCCTTCAGCTCGCGCAGCCGCCCCGCGAATTCCTCGACGTGCGTGGTCATTCCCCAGCCCCTCCCCGTCCCGGAACGGCGTTCCAGGTGAGGACATCATCGCAGCTCAGGGGGGCTGGAACGTCCCAGCGTCCCGGACTGTCGCGAGATTGTGGCGTACGGGACGGGCCACGCCCGACGGTGGTGACGCAACCCGGTCAGCGATCCACACGAAGGGCGGCCACCATGCCGAAGAAGCCCGCTTTCCTGTCCTCTGTCTCTCTCACGTCGCTCGCGTCCGCCGCGGCCCTCGGCCTCGGCGCGCTCACGCTCACGGCGTGCCAGTCGGACGACACCGGCGCGGCCCCGTCCGCGACGGCGTCGAGCCCCGCGGCGCCCGCCGCGGACACCGCGTCCACGGCCCCGGACGCCCCGAAGTCCGCCGCCCCCGGCGACGACGACGGCAAGGCCGCCACGTCGAAGGGCGACGGGGCGAAGAGCAGCAGCGCGAAGGGCGGCGACTCCAAGAGCGGCACCTCGAAGGGCAGCGGCTCCAAGGGCGGCGGCGACGCGACCAGCGACAGCTACGCGTTCACGCACCCCTGCACGCCGCAGCAGCTCTCGGTGCATGTGACGGGCCGCTCGGGGGCGCCGTCCCAGCGCGTCATCGCGGTGCGCAACACCGGGTCGCGCTCCTGCGGCCTCAGCTACTACCCGCTCGTCTACCTCGACAACGCGAAGGCCCCGAACGGCGAGAAGGCCGTCCACCCGATGATCCCCAGCGGCCTCGGCGGCGCCCCGGCGTACCCCGTGTACGCGGGCACCACCACCTACGCCGTCATCGACCTCGACCCGAGCGGCGCGACCACCGGCACCGTCCCCGGCATCGACGAGCTGAACGTCCTCCCGGACGGCGACCACATGCCCAACGCCGCCACCCTCAACTTCCCCCTCCCCGCCACCACCTCCGTCCTCCACCCCAAGCTCGGCCTCTACCGCACCACCGTCGCCGACGCCGTCACCTCCATGCAGTCCGCCGACTACCAGTCCTGACCCCGGCTCCCCCGCACCGAAGTCGTAGCGCCCCGAAGCCCCGAGGCCCAGGTCGGAAACCATCCGGCAGGGGCCTTCCGGGCTGCCACCCGGTCCCTTTATCAAGAAGTTTGTTAATCTGGCGCCATGGCCACCACCCCCGAGCCCGCCCCCGGCGAAGGCCCCGTCCGCCCGGTCTCCGTCTCCCTTCACGAAGGCACCATTGCCGCGTTGAAGGCACGTACCGGCAAGCGCGGCATGTCCGCCTACGTCGAAGCGCTCATCCAGCGCCAGCTCGAACGGGACCGCCTGCGCGAGCTCATCGAGGACGCCGAGGCGGAGCACGGTCCGGTGGACCAGGCATCGGTCGAGGCCAAACGGGCCCTCCTGCGCGCGGACGACGCGGGCTCGGCCGACGCCGCGTGAGCGGCACCCTCGTCCTCGACTGCGAGGCCCTGTCCCGACTCGTACGCCGCACACCCGACCTCACGGAATGGCTGGCGGCGGCAGAGGCCGAGGACGTCCGGGTCGTCACCAGCTCCGTCACCCTCGTCGAAGCCCGCGACCCGAGAACCCACCAGGCCCGCTTCGACTACGCCGTCTCCCGCGTCAACGTCGTCCCGCCCACCGAGGCCGTCGCCCGCCACGCGAGCAAGCTGCTCGCCGCGGCCGGTCTGCACGGCCACAAGTACGCCCTCGACGCCCTCGTGGCCGCCACCGCCCTGTCCTCCCCCTCCCCGGTCACCGTTCTCACCTCGGACCCCGAGGACCTCTCGACGCTCTGCGGCCGGGCCGTCCGCGTACTCAAGATCTGACGCCCGCGGCAGCCCAGCCCCGCAGGGAGGGACACCTTTGGGGTGGGGTTTTCTGTAGGGCGGGATGCGGATACTGGCTGCATGTCGCGCCCCGCGGGGGATCCGTAGCGTCGTCGGTGTCGGATAACGGACGGACGGCGGAAGGGCGGGGCAGTGGACGGGACGCGGGGTGGCGCCGGGGAGGCGCTGCGGATGGTGGGGGTCGGCAAGGTGTACGGGGGTGGGGAGGACGTCGTCGCGCTGGACGGGGTGTCGCTCGCGCTCGGGGCGGGGACGTTCACGGCGGTGATGGGGCCGTCGGGGTCGGGGAAGAGCACGCTGCTCCAGTGCGCGGCGGGGCTGGACCGGCCGACGGCGGGGCGGGTGCTGGTCGGCGGCGTGGAGCTGCCCGGGGGCGGGGAGTCGGAGCTGACGCGCTTCCGGCGGTCGCGGATCGGGTTCGTCTTCCAGCACTACAACCTCGTGCCGTACCTCACCGTGCGGCAGAACGTGCTGCTGCCGCAGGCGCTCGCCGGGCGGCGCGGCCGCCGGGCCGGAGCGGAGGCGGCGGCGGTGCTGGAACGGCTGGGCATCGCGGACCTGGCCGAGCGGCGGCCCGCGGAGCTGTCCGGCGGGCAGCAGCAGCGGGTGGCGATCGCGCGGGCGCTGGTCACCCGGCCCGCGGTGCTGTTCGCGGACGAGCCGACCGGCGCGCTGGACACGGTGAGCAGCCGGCAGGTGCTGGCGCTGCTGCGCGAGAGCGCGGACGCCTTCGGGCAGACGGTCGTCATGGTCACGCACGACCCGGTGGCGGCGGCCTTCGCCGACACCGTCCTCTTCCTCGCCGACGGCCGGCTCGTCGACGAGCTGCGCGCCCCGGACGCGGCCGAGACCGCGCGCCGGATGGCCGCGCTGGACACCGTGGCTCTCCGGAAGGAGGCCGCGTGATGGCCGCCGGACTCGCCCGCGCGTCGGTACGCCACCGGCGCGGCAGCTTCCTCGCCGCCTTCCTCGCGGTCTTCCTGGGCGCGGCGATCCTGATGTCCTTCGCCGCACTGCTGGACACCGCGGGCGGCCCGCACGTCACGGGCACGGACCGGAACACCCTCACGATCATGGCCTCGGTCGTCGGCGGCTGGGGCGTGCTCGTGGTCGCCTCCGCCGTGGCCACGACGCTCGCGGTGGCGGCCCGGCAGCGGGCAGGCGAGCTGGCGCTGCTGCGCTCGCTGGGCGCCACACCCGCGCAGACCGTACGGCTGGTCGTCGGCGAGACGGCCCTGGTCGGGCTGGCCGGGGTGTTGCTCGCGCTGCCGGTCGGCTACGGCGGCGGCTGGACGCTGCTGCACCTGCTCCAGGACACCGGCCAGGTCGGCGACGCGGTGGGCTTCCGGTTCGGCGCGTCGGCGCTCGCGGTCGGGGCGGGCGGCAGCCTGCTGGCGGCGCTCGCGGCGTCGTTCGGCACGGCGCGGCGGGCGGCCCGCCGCAGGGCCGTGGAGGCGCACCGGCAGGCGGCCGCGGGCGGGCGCCGCACCAGCCGCTTCCGGCTGGTCGCGGGCGCGCTGCTGGTGGTCGGCGGGGCGAGCTGCGCGGTGGTCACGGCGACCGCGCTGGACGGCTCGAAGATCGAGTCGCAGTCGGTCGCGGGCGAGGGCGCGGTGCTGTCCGCGCTGGGCTTCGCGCTGCTCGCGCCCGTCCTGCTGCGCGCGGTGACGGCGGCCCTGGCCCCGCTGCTGGGCGCGTTCGGGGCCTCGGGGCGGCTGGGCGTGCTGGCGGTGCGGCAGCGCTTCCAGCGGGCGGCGACCGCGGTGATGCCGATCGTGCTGTGCACGGCGATCTCCACGGGCACGCTCGCGATGCAGTCGGTGTGGAATTCCGCGCACCCGCACCTGTCCGCGGACGACAAGGGCACGGCGACGCTCAACTACGTCGTCGTCGGCATGCTCGCGGTCTTCGCCGCGGTGATGCTGGTGAATCTGGTGGTGGCCGAAACGGCCGCCCGGCAGGGCGAGTTCGCGCAGCTGAGGCTGGCGGGCGCGACGCAGCCGCAGGTGCTGCGGCAGGTAGCCGCCGAGACGGCGCTGACGCTGGTGACGGGACTGCTGTTCGGGACGGTCGCGGCGGCGGCGTCCGCGGTGCCGTACAGCCTGGCCGTGACGGGCGACGTCCTGCCGGGCGCGGCGCTCGGCATCCACGCGGCGGTGATCGCCGCGGTGGCCCTGCTCGCGCTGGGCGCGGCCCTCGCCGCCACCCGCCGCGCGGGCCGGGCGCCCGCAACGGTGGCCCTGCGGACGGCGGTTGCGGCGTGAGCGCGGCGATCCGCGCCGCGGGGTGCGGGACGAGCGGCCCGGCGGTTCGTACGGCGAACCGGCGGACGGCGGCGGTTCGTACGGCGGCACCGCGCGTAACGACTGTTCGTACGGCGGCCCTGCGCGTAACGGCTGTTCGTGCGGCGGCCCCGCGCACGGCGGCAGCCCGCACGGCGACCCCACGGACAGCGGCAGCCCGCACAGCCGCCCCGCGCACGGCGGTGGGCGCGTGAGCGCGGGGGCTCAACTTCCCCGGCCGGGGCGGCGGTTGCGCTGGCCCGGCTGGGGCGTGTTCCTGAGGTGGCAGGCCGTCGCCTCCGTCGTCCTCGGGGTCGTCGACACGCTGGTGTGGGTGCAGCTGCGGCCGATGTACTTCTGGCCGCGGTGGGTGTGGTTCGGGCTCGGCGTCAACCTGGCGCTGCAGTACGGGCTGCGCTGGGCGCTGCGCAAGCCGCGCGGGCGGCGGCGGGCGTTCGCGCTCCAACTGGCCCTGAGCGCCGTGTGGGTGGGCGTCGACATCGTGTCGTGGGCGCTGTCCGGCGGGGGCTTCTTCTGGCCCGTCTTCAGCACGCCGGTGGTGGCCGTCGCGCTCGTGGTGCACGCGTGGTGGCTGCAGCGGCTGCCGCCGGCGCGGGAGCAGGAGCTGACCGAGCGGGTGGCGGCCCTGCACCGTACGCGCAGCGGGGTACTCGACGTCCAGGCAGCGGAGTTGAAGCGGATCGAGCGGGACCTGCACGACGGGGCGCAGGCCCGCATGGTGTCGCTGGCGATGAATCTGGGGCTCGCGAGCGAGCTGCTGCGCCGCGACCCGGACGCGGTCGCCGCGCTGCTCGAAGAGGCGCGGGCGACGACGCTGACCGCGCTGGCGGAGCTGCGGACGGTCATGGAGGGCATCCAGCCGCCCGTGCTGGCCGATCGCGGGCTGGTCGGCGCGGTGGAGGCGGTCGCGCTGGACCTGGCGCTGCCGGTCGCGGTCGAGGCGGACGTGCCGGGGCGGCTGGAGGCGCCGGTGGAGTCCGCGGTGTATTTCGCGACGGCCGAGTGCCTGGCCAACGTCGTCCGGCACGCGGGCGCGACCCGCGCGCGGGTGGGCCTGGTCCACCGCGCCGGTACGCTGACGGTCGTCGTCGGCGACGACGGCCGCGGCGGCGCGGCCGTGGGGGCCGGGAGCGGGCTGAGCGGGGTGGCGCGCCGACTGGAGGTCTTCGACGGCACGCTCGCTGTGGACAGCCCGCCCGGGGGTCCGACCCGGGTCACGATGGAGGTGCCGTGCGCGTTGTCATCGCCGAAGACCTCGCCCTCTTGCGGGACGGCCTGACCCGGCTGCTGGAGGCGCACGACTTCGAGGTGGTGGCCGCGGTCGGCGACCCGGAGGCCCTGTCGGAGGCGCTGGCCCGCGCGGAGGTGGACGTCGCGGTCGTGGACGTCCGGATGCCGCCGACGTACAGCAACGAGGGCCTGGTCGCGGCCCTCGCCGCGCGCGAACGCCGCCCGGGGCTGCCGGTGGTGGTGCTCAGCCAGTACGTCGAGCAGCTCTACGCACGGGAGTTGCTCAGCTCGGGCGAGGGCGCGATCGGCTACCTGCTCAAGGACCGGGTGGGCAACGTCCCGGACTTCGTGGACACGGTGCGGCAGGTGGCCAGGGGCGCGACCGTGCTCGACCCGAAGGTCGTCTCGGCGATGGTCTCCCGGCTGGGGGGCACGGGCCCGATGTCCCGGCTCACCCCGCGCGAGCGCGAGGTGCTGTCGCTGATGGCGCAGGGCCGCTCCAACGCGGGCGTCGCCGCGGCCCTGGTCGTCACCGAGAACGCCGTGAGCAAGCACATCAACAGCATCTTCGCGAAGCTGGATCTGCCGACCGCGCCGGACGACAACCGCCGGGTGCTCGCGGTGCTCGAATACCTGCGGACGGAGGGCGGGGGCCCGGGGACCCCGTCCTGAGCGGGGCCGTACGAGCCGTCCTGAGCGGGGCCGTACGAGCCGTCCTGAGCGGGGCCGTACGAGCCGTCCTGAGCGGGACCGTACGGGTCCCGTCCTGAGCGGGACCGCGGCGACGGTCGGCGCGGGGCTCAGCTCACCCCGGCCAACTCCCCCCGCGTCTCACGCGCTTCGAGCGGGAAGGCCAGCTCCTTGGCCTCGCCCAGCAGCCCCACCACCCGGGCGTGCTCCTCGAAGGCGGCGGCGCCCGGCCCCCCGGCGGCGAAGTCGGCGTAGGCGCGCAGCATGAACTCCGTCAGCGCGTCGTCGTGGAAGACCGCGCGCGGCTCGGGCGGCACGTCCCGGATCAGCAGGCGCAGTTGGGCGTAGTGGTCGGAGGCCTCGGCGGGGTAGTGGCCGATCGCGGTGCCGTGGTCGAAGCGCAGCGTGATCCGGCGCTCGCGCACGGGCGAGGTGAGGTCGGAGCGAATGACGCTGCGGACTCCCCCGTGGTGCGCCAGGCGCAGGGTCGCGCCGCCGAGCCGGGGCAGCCGCCGCCCGTTGACGTCCAGGTCGGTGCAGATGGCGCCCGCCACGTCGGCGTCCCCGGCGAGTTGCAGCAGCACGCCCACCGCGTGCGGGATCTCGACGTCGAAGGCGGTCGGGTGCCCGGAGGTGGCCAGCGAGCGCCGGAAGCGCGGCTTGTTCTGGACGACGGAGATCTGCCGCAGCGTGCCCAGCGCGGACCGCTCCCGGGCGAGCACGGTCAGCCGGTCGGTGAGCGTACTGGCCAACCACGGTGCGACGACGTCCACTTGCACGCCCGGCCCGCGCAGCAGCTCCCGCAGCCGGGCGAGGTCGCGCGGCCCGGAGGCGAGCGGCTTTTCCACCAGCAGCCTGCGGAAGCCCAGCGCGAGCAGCTCCTCGATCAGCTCGACCCGCGCGACCGGCGGCGTGCAGACGTGCACGACCGTACGCCCGGGGTCCAGCACCCGCCCGGCCTGCGCGAGTGAGTCCACCGTGCGCACGCCCTCCGCGGTGTGCCGGGCGCGGGCCGCGGCGTCGTGGTCGAAGACGACCGCGGGTTCGGGCGCGAACCACCGCGGCTGCCGCTCCCGGGCCTTGGCGAGGACCGGCAGGTGCAGGCCCGCCCCCGCCCGGCCCAGGCCGACGACCAACGTGTGCAGCATCTCCGGCATGTCCGGCAACAACCTTCCGTAGCGTTCCGCCACCGCGGGGACGGTGTTCCGTCGAACCCGGCGGTGGCGCGGCCCCAGGCGATCCGGGGCAACGCGGGCCAGCCTGCGCGCCCGAAGCGGACGAAGTCAACGAAACGCGCCGGTCGCTATTTTTTCGCATGAAATACGGCACGGCGCCTGCCGCGGTCCGTCGCGGTGGTCACGACTTGGACACTCCGCTGCCCCCGGGTGCGAAACGTGGTGGAGTGCTGCTCCCCGGGGGTGGGGACGGGGAGTGCTGCTCCCCGGGGGTTGGGACGAAGGACCGCAGGACGGGAAACAGGGGGAGTGGGGCTGTGCCGCTTTCGGCGTTGGTGGACTCCGCGGAGCTGGCGCGCGAGTTGAGGTCCTTGGCCGATCAGCCGCAACTGGAGGGCCGCAAGCGGGAGTTACAGGCACTCGCCGACGACCTCCAGCACGGCAGGGATCTGGAGGTCTGGGCCGAGCTGGATCTCCTCCAGGCGTTCGTCCGCCCGGAGCTGCTGGAGCCGGTGCCCGCCGCGGCCCCCCGGCCGCGCGCGTCCGGCGCCGCCGGGAAGCGCGTGTGGGGGTGGGTCCGCAAGGTGCGGGAGGCCCCGCTGGAGGCGGCGCTCGGCGTGATGGTCTTCGTGCCGCTGCTGGTCACCTGGGCAGGACTGCGGCTCGCCAGCGGGGCCTACGGCGAGCTGGCGAAGGACGATCCGAAGGAGGCGTCCCGGCCGTTCCTCCAGCTGTGGCAGTCCGGCTTCGACGGCCACCTGTCGTCGTACGAGCGGTTCGACAGCGTCGCGCTCACGGCGGTCGGCTTCATCGGCGTCCTGCTGCTGCTCGCGGTGTGGCACGCCTGGGCGCGGACCCGCGCGGAGAACGAGCAGGCCGCGCAAGAGGCCGAGGGCGTTCTGGTCGTCGGCCGCCTGACGTCCGTGCTCACCCGTACCCAACTCGTGCTGGCGGCGCACCGGACCGCCTCTCCTCAGCGCTTCACCGCCGAACTCGGCAAGGCGGCGGGGCAGTTGAGGTCGCTGACGGACCGGGCGAACAAGACACACGCCAAGCTGGTGCAGGCCGCCGAGTCCACCGAGCTGGCGGCGCAGGGCATGACGGCCGCAACCGACCGGCTGGCAACGGAGGTTCCGGCACTCGGCGCCGTGGCCGGCCGGATCGAGCAGGCGGTGACGAACGGCGCCGACGCCGTCCGCACCGCACAGGAGCACACCACCCGCACCGGGCAGGACAACGTCACGGCGGTACGCGAGGTCGCCGACCGCATCGAGCGGGCGGCCCTCGTCGTCGACACCGCCCTCAAGGACCTGTCCGCGGCGCAGCAGCAGCTGGTCGGGCTGTCGGACCAGGCGCTCAAGGCGTCCCAGCAGGCGTCGCAGTCCATGGTCCGCAGCGCGGACCGCACCGGCGAGGCCGTCGAGGACATGCGCAAGGCGTCCGAGCAGTGGGACGCGGCGGCAGCGCACTGGCTGGACGCCGCGGCCCGGCTCGACGCCGGGATCCGGGTGCTGTCCGGCTCGGCGCAGCCCTCCGACGCCGCGCCCCACGGCGCGGGGGCGAACGGGTGACCCGGCTGCCCGCACCGCGCCGGCGCAGCGCCCGTCGGGCGCGGCTGGGCCCGCTCGCCCTCGCCGGCTGGCTCTTCGCGGACTTCCTGCTCGTCCTCGCCCTGGTCGCGATGGGCGACCAGGCCGACCCGCTGGCCGACCGGCGCCCGATACCGCACCCCTCGCCGACGCACACCGCGACGCCGAAGCCGACCGGCACGCCCGCCGGCCCGCGCTCGGTGATGAAGGGCCGCTTCGAATTCCGGGTCTCCGGCACGGACAACGCCGCGCTGGTCCGCCAGATCAAGAACGCGACCGCCGCGCACGCCACCCAACAGGCCGCCTTCGTCCTCACGTTCGGCGGCACCCAGAACGGCACGGCGTACGCGCGCCGCGTCAACGGCCTCCTCCACACCGCCCGCCCGCACATGTTCGACCGCAACACGGCGACCGAGGACTTCCTCAACCTCCAGGCCGCGTCGAACACCGCGAAGGTGTGGGTCTACTTCTACACAACGCCCCGATGAGCGCGGCGGAGAGCGGACCGGACGGGCCGGACACCACCGCCGCGACCTCGCCCGCGGGCGCGCCGCCGTCCGGGCCGCGGATGCCCGCGTTCCCCGCGCTGGCCGGGTTCGGCAGCCTCGGGCAGCGGCTCGGTGCGCTGGGGTTCCGGCACGCGGTCGACCCGATGCTGCGGGCCCCGCAGGTGGGGCAGTTGCCGCCGATGGCCGGTGCGGCCGCGCAGGGGCCGACCTTCCGGGTGCTCGACGGGCTGTGGATCTCCGGGCGCGGCGGGCACTGGCTGCGGGTCGACGCGGCCTTCGTCAACGACTGCCGCAAGCGCTGGGAGGCCAGTGCGGAGCCGCGGGCCGACGCGATCAGGTCGGTGCTGGCGTGGCTGCGCCGCCACACCGCGGGCGACGCCATGCACCTGCGCCGGGTGGTGCTCTACCAGCTGTCCTGCCTGCTCGCGGACGAACCCGGCGGCCCGACCGCCGCGGCGGCCGAGCAACTCGGCGTGGATCCCGCGGAGTCGGCGCTGCTGGCCGCGACGGTCGCGGCCGGCTTCCCGGCGCCCGGACCGGTCCGGGAGGCGGCCGAGACGTTCCCCGACGTCGTACGGGAGCGCCGGCTGCACCGGGCCGCGGAGCTGGCGAGGGTGCTGCGCGACGGCGACGCGGGCGCGGACACCGACCCGGTGCTCGCCGACGCGCTGGCCGACCTGCGCCGCCGTACGGCCGAGGTGGACGCGCTGGTCGGCGCGGCGGCGGAGCGCGGGCGGGCGGGCGCGCTGGAGTCGGCGGGCACCGCCTGGCTGGGCGCCGCGCGGCTCTCGGTGGACGACCCGCGGGCCCGCGCCGGACTGCTCGGCCTGGCCGCGGCGAGGGCCGACGCGGCGCCGGACGACGCGACGGAACACGCCGACGGCCCGCTGACCGCGCGCCTGGACGAGGACGAGGTGGCGCTCGACTGGCAGCCCGTCCGCACCGCTGCGCGGCGCCGCGGCCCGGTCCGCTACGCCGCCTTCCGCTTCCCCGAGGGCGCCCCGGAGCAGGCCGTCGAGGTGCCCGCGACCGGCGACGGCGCGACCGCGCGGGACACGGACGTGCCCACCGGAGTGCTGCTGCGCTACGCGGTGCTGGCGCTGAACGGCGACCGGGTGGTCGAACTCCCTTACGTCTGCTCGGTGTTGCTGTGCACTCCGGAGGTGGCGCGGCTGTCCTGGAAGGCCGTGCCGGACGGCGTCGCGCTGAGCTGGCGCGCGCACCCGCGGGCCGCCGCCGTCCAGGTGGTGCGCGGCACGGAACCGCCCGTGCCCGGCGGGCAGTCCGGCCTGCTCGACCGCCCGCTGCCGCCCGGCGACCACTGGTACCGCGTCAGCACCGGCTACCGCGCCCCGGACGGCGCGCTGGTGTGGTCGCGGGGCCGTACGGTGTCCGCGCGCGCCGAGGAGTGGCCGACACCGGTGCCGGACGTCCGCGTACGCCGTGTTCTCGACGACGGCCGGGTGGAGATCGCGTGGTCGCCGCCCGCCCGGGGTGCGGACCGGCTGGTGGCCTGGCGGACGTGGCGGGCCGCGCCCGGCGAGGACGTGTCGGCGCTGCTGGACCGGCTGCCGCGGGCCGAGGCGGACGTGGCCGTCGAGGACGGCCCCGACGCCGCCCGGCGCGTGATGCTGCGGCCCGCCGAGGGCGAGGTGAACCGGATGACGGTGGTCAGCGTGCTGGGCGGACTCGCGGTGGCCGGCCCGACCGTGCTGATCGAGGTGCCGCGCCCGGTGACCGGCCTGACCGTGCGCCGCACCGGGCCCGGTGCCGCCCGGGTGCGGTTCGGCTGGCCGGAGCCCGCCGTGCTGGCGCTGGTCCGCTGGGAGCAGGGGGGCAGGGTGCGCGAACAGCGGGTGGCCCGCAGCCGGATGGGCGCCGACGGGGTGGAGATCGCGCTGGACGGCCGCGCGGCCACGGTGACGGTCAACGCCCTGCCGCGCCCCGACGCGGCCGCGGTGGCGGGCGGTTCGGCCCGGGAGAGCGTCCCGGCCGTGCCTGTCGCGGTGGCCGCGCCGCCCGTACCGCCGCCGCCGGGCCACCCGCCGGAGGCGGTGCCGCACGCTGTCGACGCCGCCCCGGCCGAGCCCGCCGCGTGGTGGCGCCGGGCGCCGCGGCGGCTGCGGGAGTGGGTACGGGCCCGGCGCGGGCACCGCTGACCGGGCGCGGACGCGGCCCGTACCGCCGTACGGGCCGCCACGTCCGTCAGGCCTTGACGACGCCCTCCGTCCCGGCGCCGAAATCGATGGTCGTCCCGGCCCGCAGCCCCACCGTCCGGCCGGCTTCGACGGGTTGGCCGGTGCCGTCCGGGCGGCGCGAGTGCCAGGCGCTCGACGAGCGGTTGGTGAGGCCGAACCGCCCCGGATTCTTGGGGTGTTCGGTGACCTCCCCGACAATGGCGGTGAAGTCGTGCCGGTCGACGTCGCCCACGACGTGGTGCCGGTAGACGCGGCTGCCGGGTACCAGGCTGATGGTGCGGCTGCGGCGCACCACCCCCACACCGGTGAGGATCTCCAACTGGGCCGGCAGGACGAGCCGTTGCCCGCACTTCCAGCAGTCCGGCGCCGGTCCGCCGGCCTGGGTGAGGTTGAGCTTGCCGCATTGCCCGCACGGCAGGACGTTGTCCAGCACGGTGCTCAGCGCGCTGCGCCACTCGCTCTCGCGGGCCCGCTCGGTCGGGTCGCCCAGACCGCGGGTGAAGGTCTGCACGAACAGGTCCCGCAGCACCGCCGGAATGGTGCGCCACGTCGCGATGACGGTGTCCTGCTCGCCGGGCACCGGCCGGTTGGTGTCGTTCGCCGGGTCGTAGACGAAGACCGGCCGGGTGCCGTAGAGGCGCCGCTGGGCGGGCTCGTCCAGGCACCTGATGTCCAGGGCGAGTTTGCCCTGGAAGGGGTGGTGGTTCATGAACAGCATGAACAGCAGCACCGCGAGGGAGTGCAGGTCGCTCTGCGTGCCGGGCTTCGCCCCCGGGTCGCCGCGCACCAGTTCCGGCGCCATGAAGTCCATCGTCCCCGCGACCGCCGCGTTGGAGCCCTCGAAGACGGCGTTGTCGTTGTCGCAGACCAGGACGTCGCCGGTGACGGGGTTGAAGAAGACGTTGCCCCAGTTGATGTCGCGGTAGGCGATCCCCCGGGCGTGCAGGGCGTGGTAGGCCTCCACGATGTTCAGCGCGGTCATCACCTGGACGCGCCGGTCGACCTTGGCGACGGAGGGGTCGCGGCGGAAGAGGGCCTGGAGGTCCTGGAAGGCGGCGGGCCGTACGTCCATCAGGTAGCCGAAACCGCCGCTGAGCGCTTTGGGATCCACGACCAGGGACTGCGGCCAGAGGAACCGGTCGTCCCGCCAGGCGAGTTGGACCAGGCCCTCCAGGATGTGGCGCTGCATCTCGGTGGCCTGCGCGGGGTAATACCACTTGACCGCGCGGTCGCCCTGCGCCGTCCTGGCCAGATACACCTCGCCCTGGCCGCCGGCTCCGAAGAGCGGGCCCACCGTGACGGTCTCGCCCTTTTCGGAGATCAGTTGGTGCCCGTCCGGGAGCATGCCGTTCATCTCGGGGATCCTTTCGTGTCCTACGGGACGTCTGCGGTCGGTGGGGGAGGCGCGGTCGGAGGCGCGGTCGCGTCCGGCGGGGGCGGTACGACCGGCGGTCCGGCGGCGTACCGCGCTGCGGGGAAGGCGCCGACGAGCGTCGAGTCGTCCCCCGAGAAACTCGCCGCCCTGCCCAGCCAGTCCGCCAACTGCCCCTGGACAGTGGCCACTCCGTTGTCCCGCGCCCGGTCCCGCAGCCCCTCGGCGAAGGCGACGAAACCGGCGTGGTCGGTGAAGCTCTTGGACAGCCCGTCCGTCGAGATCAGCACGGCGGTACGGCCGTCCGCCGGGAGCCGCCGCCAGAAGAAGCGCATCTGCCGCCACGCCTCGGGCTGGCACAGCGACTCCGCCTCGTCCCCGTACTCCGGCCCGTCGTACAGCGGGACGAACGCGTCCCCGTGGTCGTCGACCAGCACGATGTCGCCGTCGCCGAGCTTCCAGCACAGCAGCAGCGGCCCGACCAGCAGCGCGCCGATCAGCGTGCTGCCGTACGGGATCGGGTCCGGATGGGCGTCCGGCGCCCGCGAAGCCGAACCGGACGCCGGGAAGTTGGCTTCGTACAGCGCCATCCGGCGCAGCCAGCGGTGCGTGATCTGCTGCGGCAGCGTGCGGGCGGCGGCGAGCACGGCAGGCCAGCGGGCCTCGTCGACCCCCCGGCTCGCGACGTCCTCGGCGAGCGCCTGCACACAGGCCGCGAACTCCTCGACCGCCCAGCGCGATCCGAGGTGGCTACGGTGGTGCGCCTTCGCCCCGTGCCCGTCCGCCACCGCCAGCAGCGCGCCGCCACCGTCCGCGACCGGCCGGGCGAGCGAACTGTCCTGCGAGAAGCTCTTGTTGCGGCCCTTGACCGTGTCGTGCAGCAGGCTCCAGGCGGGGGCAGGCCCGACCGGCGTCACCAGACCTCGTCGTCGTCGTCGGCCACCGACACCGGCGGCTGGGTGGCCAGCGGCTGCTTGACCAGGGTGGCCTGCGTGGCGTCCCCGCCGCCGATCGGCGTGGACGAGGCACGCACCGCCATGGTGGAGGCCCAGCGGATGGCCCGCGACAACTGCGCGGCGTTGTTCGCCTCGATGGGGTCCAGTTCGGGGTTGGCGAGGAATTCCTTCAGCATGCTCTTCTCGGCGTCCCGCCCGATGGCGATGGCGACCCGGACGGCGCGCTTGCCCCACGGCGTGGCGTCGACGGCCCGCAGACCGGCCCGCCAGTCGTCGGTCGGCTGGCCGTCCGAGACCAGCGCCAGCACCGGGCGCAGCGCGCGTTCCGGCATCGGCGGCGTGCTGAGCGCGGTGGCCGCGAGCTTCAGCGCCTCCCCCAGGCTGGTCCACCCGGAGGTCCCCACGTCCTTCCAGTTGAACTCGTCCACCGGCGTGGGGTCTTCGACGTGCCAGGTGGCGTACTGGGCGAAGGTGATGGCCCGGACCAGCAGGCTGGCCGCCGGGTTCTCCGCGGCGGCCTTGCGCATCTCCGGAATCGCGTCGCGGATGGCGAAGTTCAGCTCTCCGATCTTCCCCATGATGCTCATCGAGTCGGAGCAGTCGAGGATCCAGATGAAGTGGACGGGACGGCTGGCCATGGGGCCGCCAGGGATGTCGCTCACGCGTGTCCTCCTCGCGGCCGGACGTCGGTGCGTCCGGTGCCGCGCGTGTCGTGCTGCCGTGGGTCGGGAATTGCGGGACGGAAGGGAGGGGCCGGGCGGGGCCCGGGGAAGGGGACGGGGCGAGCGGCCCCGGAAGCGGGGTCAGGGGTGGCCGGCATCGGGACCCTCCGCGCGCCTGGGGAGAGTTGGCGGCGCCGCGCCGAAGGCGCCGCCGCGCGGGTCGGGCAGCGACCTGATCAACTCCCACCATTTGCCGACCCACTTCGGGTCGGGGCGTTCGTCCAGGCACCGCGCGACCTGCTCCCGCTCGTCGTCGCGCAGCCGTTTGACGACGTCGCCGAATATCTCCGTGACGAGCCGCGGCGCGAGGTCGGTCCACTCCGAACCGCACCACGGGTAGTGCTCGCTCCACGCCACGAAGAGCAGCGCGGCCGACTCGTGGTCCGCCAGCAGCTCGGAGACCAGCCGTTGCCTGTTCTCCGGCGCCAACTGCGCGGTGACGTACTGGCGCAGCAGATCCTCGTGCATGGCCCTGCCGAGGCGTTCCAGCACCGCCCGCTCGCTCAGCTCAGCCGGGCCGGCCGCGGCCAGCCCCGCCGCGAGTCGCTCGTCGAACCACCCCCACAGGTCCTGCCGGATGGACCCGGAGGTCTTCAGGCGGTCCATCTGCGCCACGGCCGTCGTCGGCGTGATCCGGCCCTGCGCCAACCGCCAGCCCGCGTCGAGGACGTACGCGATCGACCGCTGCTGGTCGGTGAGTTGGGCGCCCATCGCCAGCAGGGCGTGAGCCAGTTCGCCGAGCCGGTCGGCGACCGGTCCCGGCGCGGTCAGCGGCTTGGCCAACTCCCGGTCCAGCTCAGCGAGCCTGAGCGCCCCGGCCGGGAAGTCGCCGACCACGTCGGCCGCTTCGGCCGCCGTCGGCGCGGTGTCCCGCCACGCCAGCCACCACGCCAGCTCGTGCAGCGACGGCTCGCAGTCCGCCGGGTCGGGGAGCAGCGCCGCGAGCGCCCGGAACACCGCCAGCCGCAGGGTGCCGGCCGCACCGAAGCGGTGCGCCGCGACGACCAGTTGCAGCCGCAGCGGCGCCCGGTCCGCCACCTGGTCGAGCCAGCCGCCCAGCGGTGACGCGGCCAGGGCCAGCAGCCGGACCGGCCGCGGACCGGAGTCGGACTTCGCCGTCTGCTCCAGGAGCAGCCCCACGAACGGCGTCGACAGCCGTTCGAGCAGGGCGCGTGTGGCGGGGCTGTCCCGGCGGCTCTCCCGGTCCAGCACGCTCCGGGACAGCCGGGCCGCGACCTTGATGTCGAACCGCTCCCGCGCGGTCAGCGGCTCGGCCCCGGGCGACGCGCCCGCGACCCTGCCGGTGGGCGGCGACAACGCGTGCAGCACCTCCAGCAACCCGCCCCATTCGGCGGGCGGTTCGGCCTGGAGACCGTCGATCGCACCGCACAGCCGGACGACGGCCTGCTCCCGTACGAGCTGCCGCGGGTCCGCCCCGGGCTCGCCGTCCGGATCCGCCGACCGGGGCGCGAGCCCCACGAGCGCCTCCATCAGACGCTGCGCGCTGCCCGCGGGCATGCCCACGCCCAGCCACGTCAGCAGATTCGCGAGCGCGCGCGAGCTGACCTCGGTGCCACGGGGGCGCGGGTCGGCGGCATAGGGCCGCACCCGGTTCGCCGCGTCGGCGACGCGGGAGGCCGCCCATGCGGCGTCGGCGTCGCGGGGGCCCTCCCGGCGGGCGGCGTCAGCGTCGGCGTCGCGGGGAACCTCCCGGCGGGCCGCGTCGATGTCGGTGTCGCGGGCGATCTCCCGTGCGGCGTACGGGTCGGCGTACGGGTCGGCGTACCGCTCCGGCGCGGCGGCATCCGTACCCAGCACGGCGGCCTCCGTACCCGGCGGGGCGGGCTCCGTACCCGGCGGGGAGGCGGGGAGGGTGGCCATGGCGGAGCCGGGGAGGCCGCTGTCCTCGTCCCGCTGCCGGGGCGCGGAGTGGTCGAGGAGGGCGTGGCCCGCCTCGCCGAACTCGTTTTCGTTGCCCGGCTGGGCCGCCCATGCCGCGACGCCGTGCAGCGCGGGGCCCTGCGGCAGCAGCACCCGCTCCAGCGGGCCGATGGCGAACAGCCCGTGCGCCTGCTGCGAACCGGCCAGCGCGGTGCGCGGCGCGATCCCCCGGCGCCATGCCTGGGCGGCCACCTGCGCCCACCCGTCGACGCCCCGCTCCGGCGGGCTGCCGGGCCCGCCGAGCCCGTCGTGCACCCGGTAGAGGTGGCGCAGCGCGACCTCGTCGCCGCGGTCGAAATCGGCCCCGGGCCCGATGCCGACGATGTGGTGCGGTGCGTCGGCCGGAGCGTGCGTGCGCAGCAGGAAGGTCAGCGACCGGGCGGCGGCGTACGGCAGGGACGCGCCCGCGAGCGCGATCCACCGGGCGACGTCCCCCGGGTCCTGCTCGGCGATCACGATCTGCCGACCGGCCGGGGAGGCGAACAGCCGCTGCACGTCGGCAAGGAAGGGTTCGAGGCGGTCGGCGTGCGCGGCGGCGAATTCCACCAGGTGCGCGTCGTCGCACCATTCGGGGTGCTCGTCCGCTTCCGGCGCCGCGGGCGCCTGCCCCTCCTCCCAGGGCGGATCGCGCCACAGCTCGACCGGCAGCCGGCCGCGCAGGTCCGCCGCGCCGCCCGGCAGGTAGCGGGCGGTGACCTGCCACGGCGTACGGTCGCCGCCCTCCCCGGCTCGCGCCTCGGTGCGGCACAGCAGCGCCCCGCCGCCCGGCAGCCGGGTGTGCCCCAGCGTGGCGGCGGAGCCGGGCTCTCCCGGCGCGGCCGCGGCATCGGCCACGAAGAGGTTGATCCGGTCCAGGACCTCAGCCGCCGGAAGCTCCTGCCCCGGCAGCGGCGCGGCCCGTAAGTCGACGGGCCGCGGGACGGACGGCAGTTCGTAGCGGAGCACGTACGGCGTCACGGTGCCGTCCCCGTCTCCGTCCCCGTTCACGGGCGGGTCACCGTCCACCCGCGCGTCTGCCTCCGCCTGTGCGTCCGAGCGCCGCGCGCCGAACATCCCCCGAACCCCTGGCAGCCGCACGGCCGTTCAGCCGCCCATCGCATGGACGATCCCCTCGACCAGGGCGAGCGCCCCGCTCCCGGCCGCCACCCCGGAGGTGATCAGGTCCAGCCGCTGCCGGATGCGGCCGGTGTCCGGGGCGGCCGCGCCCTGCTGACCGCCGCGCTCCAGCTCCGTGCGCACCGCCTCCGCCTGCGGCAGCAACCGCGGTTCCTCCCGGGCGAGTACGTCGACGAGGCGCTCCGCCAGCGCCACGACGGCCTCGACCGCCCGGGCGTCCCCGCTCCGGAACGCATCCGCCCCGACGCCCGGGGCGTTGACGTTCATGGTGGTGTGATCGCCCGCCTGGACCGGCCCGTTGACGGGTGCGTTGAAGTGGAAGCTGCTCATCCTCGTCCTGTTCGCGAAGTCGCCGACGCGCGCGCGGCGATCGGGAGGGGGTCGGGCCACCGGGGAGCCCGGAGGCGCGCGTCGTTCAGGTGAGACCGGCCGGTGCGACCACTCCGGCCGGACCGCCGGGAGCCCCCGCTCCGGCACCCCCGCCGGGAGGCGCCAGCGGCTGACCGCCCTGGTTGACGTTCAACTGGTTCTGGTTGCCCGCCTGGACCTGGCCGATCGCCCCGTTGAACGTGTACGTCTGGAGGCTGACGATCTGCTGCTGCTGATGGGTGAGGTCGGCCGTGTCGATGTTCCGGCTCTCCAGGAATTCCGCCGTGCAGGCGAGGACGCCCTGCACCATCAGCTTGAAGTACTTCTGGGCGTCGCGGCGTTCGGTGTAGCCCATCTCGTCCCAGCGCGCGGCCCGTTCCCGCAGGCTGTTGACCGACCCGTAGTCGTGGCCGCGGTAGCCCTTGAGGATCTCGCGGCGCACCCGCTCGTCGGTCCGGGCCCGCTCCGCCGCGCGGGCGCGCCGCCGCAGCATCCGTGAGGCGGCGCCGAGCACCCCGCGCCAGGTGAGCCGGACGGCGGCGAGCACCGCGCCCCACCGCAGCCGGCTCGCCGAAGTGGCGTACTCGGCAGGCAGTTTGAAGCGCGGGCCGAGCGGCGGCAGCACGTAGGCCGCCACCTCCCAGGACAGCATGGGCAGGTGCAGCAGCGCCTTGAGGTGCATCGACACCAGGACCTGGCCGCCGTCGCCGGAGACCCACAGGCACAGGTAGGTCTCCATACCGGCGCCGGAGTGCACGGCGCCGGACTTCACCAGGCTGGACGGGATGGACGCCAGCGGCCTGCGCGTGGGGTCGGGCAGCGCGTCCGTCCCGAGCGAGACGACGTTGGGCCCGCGCACGTACAGCCGGTTGCGGGCCCTCAGGTCGTCCAGGCCCGTCGCCCGCGGCATCGTCTTGGCCAGGTGGTGGTGCAGGTCGGCCGCGGTGAACGGCACCGGCGTCAGCGTCCCGCCCCCCGGCGCCTGCGCGGGCTTGCTGACGTCGAACGGGCTCCACACGGATTCCGTGATGCGCCAGCCGCTGCCGACGAACGGGTTCTGCGCCTCCGCTTCGAGCCCGTAGACGACCATGTTCGCCGAACGCAGGCTCTTGAGGTCCTGCTCCAGCGCCGGATCCGCGGCGGGCGCGAGCCGCTGCGCCGACGTCCCGCTGTCCTTGAGGTCCAGCACCGCCCGCCGTACCGCCCACTCGGCGCGGTAGACGACGACCGTCCCGACCGGCAGGACCGCCAGCGCCGCCACCCCCAGCCCGCCCGCGACCCCCGACGACCCCTGCCCCAGAGCCCCGAGCGCCGCCAACACCAGCAGCACGAACAGGCCCTGTAACGCCAGCAGTTGCCGATCCCGCTCGTCCCTGCGCCGCGCCGACACCAGCGCGTGCCGCACCAGCGCCACCAGGTTGACCCCGAAGGGCAGCCCGACCGACCGGACGCGGTCGACCGTGTACTCCTCCAGCACTTCCCGGGCGAATTCCGCGTCCATGTGCGCCGTGGCACACAACTGCCGCGTGATCAGATCTGTCTTGTACTGCGGTAACACCGGCATCGGTGCGTTCACCAGGCGCCTCCCCTGTCCCCCCGGAGACCGCCCCACTCGCTTCCCCCCACCTACCGGTGGCCGGTGTGCCGATCGCCTGGAGGAGCACTGTAGAAGAACCGCGTCCGTATGGGGGCCCGTTTCCGGATTGTGTTCGCTGTCCCGTCATCGAAGTCGCCGGCGGGAAGCGGTCGTTCAGGCCTGCACCGCGTAGAGGTGGTGGTCTCTGCTGGCGGCGTAGACGATCCCGTTCGCGAGGGCCGGCATCCAGATGACGGAGTCGTGGGCGGTGAAGGCCCAGCGCTGGTGACCGGTGGCGGTGTCGACCGCGTACAGCTTGTTGTCGCTGCTGCCGACGTACACGGCGTCGCCGGACACCACCGGGGAGCCGAAAGCGCCGTCGGGGCTGGCAAAGGCCCAGCGCTGCAAGCCGGTTGCCGCGTCCAACGCGTACAGGTGGTGGTCGTCGAAGCCGTTGTACACGACGCCGCCGACGACCGTGGGCGAGGAGTAGACACCGTCGGCGCTGTCGAAAGCCCAGTGCTGCTTGCCGGTTGCCGCGTCCAGCGCGTACAGGTGACGGTCGGCGCTCCCGACGTAGACGACGCCGTGGACGACGGCCGGCGACGAGTGGACACCGGCGCCGGTGGTGAAGGCCCAGCGCCGCTCGCCCGTAGCGGCGTCGACCGCGTAGACCTGCCCGTCCTCGCAACCGACGTAGACCACACCACCGTTGACGGTCGGCGTCGAGTTGATCACGTCGCCGGTCCTGAAGGACCAGCGCTGCTCGCCCGTGGCAGCGTCGCACGCGTACAGGTAGTGGTCGCTGCTGCCGACGTAGACCATGCCGTCGACGACGGTCGGCGACGAGTCCACCGCGTCCGTGGTGTTGAAACCCCAGCGCCTTTTTCCGGTGGCGGCGTCGAGCGCGTAGAAGTTGTGGTCGTGGCAGCCGACATAGACCATCCCGCCGGCCGCCGCGGGTGTGGAGTAGACGGGCCCCTCGGTGGTGAAGGCCCAGCGCTGCTCGCCGGTGGCCGCGTCCAGCGCGTAGACGTTCCGGTCCGCGCTGCCGACGTAGACCACGCCGTCGGCCACGGCCGGCGCGTACACCTCTCCCCCGGCCTGGAAGGCCCAGCGCTGCCGGCCGGGACCGGGTCGCACACTCGGGGAGTTGGCCTTCCCCGCCGTGGACGGCTTGTCGGTGGAGGCGGAGTCCTGGTCGGTGAGCTGCCAGGTGGCGACGGCGGCACCGCCGGCGAGGGCGGTGGCGGTGAGGGCGAGCAGCACGCGGCGCCTGGAGACAAGGGCCCGCGGGGCCGCGGGGTGCCGCTCCGGTCGAGGATCCGCGGCGTCGGCGGGGGCGTCCGCCGGACGGGCGGGGAGCGACAGGTTGGTGGCGTCCGCGGTGGGCTGGTCCGCGCGCGCGGCCGCGTCCTCGTCCTCCGCCGAAGGCTCCGCCGGTTCCGGGTCCGTACCCGGGTACTCAGGGCCGGGTGCTGCCGGCGGGAGGGGAGGTTCGACGGCGGTGGGGGCCGGCTCGTACGGGAGGGTGGGGGCGGGTTCACGGGGGACGGTGAGCGCCTCCGGCGGCGGTGCGGGCTGCTCCGGCAGCGGTGTCGGCTCCTCCGGCGGCGAGGCGGGGGCGTCGGGTGCGGTGGCCGCGGGCGGGACGCGGGGCAGCCCAGTGGCGGTCCGCTCCTGGACGAGGTGGGCCACCTGCTCGGGCATCCAGTGGGGCTGCGTCAGCAGGAGCGTGGTGTGATCCCCCTCCGCCCCGTCCTGGACGGCCAGTTGTTCGAGCAGGTCGCCGACGGTGGGGCGCGCTCCGGGCTCCTTGGCCAGGCAGGACGCCACCAACTCCCGTAGCCCGGACGGCAGGGCATCGAGGTCGGGCTGCTCGTAGACCGCGCGGAAGTGCAGGGCGTGCGGAGTGCCGGTGCCGAACGGGCCCGTACCGCTGGCGGTGTACGCCAGTACGGCGCCCAGGGAGAAGACATCGCTGGCGGGTCCGACCGGTCGGCCCGTGAGCTGCTCGGGCGACATGAACCCGGGCGTGCCGATCGTCATGCCGGTATGGGTGAGGGCGCTGGCCTCACTCGCCGTCGAGATGCCGAAGTCGATCACGCGGGGGCCATCGGCGGCCAACAGGATGTTGGACGGCTTGAGATCCCGGTGCACCACTCCGGCCGCATGGATCACCTCCAGGGCTTCGGCGAGCCCCGCCCCGAGCGCCATGACCGGCTGCGCCTGCCAGGGCCCGTGCCGGGATATCGCCTCGCCCAGCGACACACCGGACACGTAGACGGTCGCCAGCCACGCCAGGGCCCCGTCGGGATCGGCGTCGACGACCCCCGCGGTGAACGCCCCGTTCACGCGCCGAGCCGCCAGCACCTCCCGGGCGAAGCGACGCCGGAATTCCCCGTCCTCCGCCAGTTCGGGCCGCACCACCTTCACCGCGACCGAACGCCCTCCGGGCGAGCGGCCCAGGTACACCCGTCCCATACCGCCTGAGCCAAGCCGGGCCACGATCCGGTACCGCCCGACCTGACGCGGGTCCCCCGGCTCCAGAGCCTCGAACACAGCCCGCACCCCCTGCAACCGCCCCTGCGGCATTCATATGTCCGCCGCAAGCGCAGTTTGCCAGACCGGCCCATCGTGCGACGGCGTTTCCCAAGGTCCGTCGAGAGCAGCGGAGTCCGGCAGAACCTGCTGCTCAGCCGGTACGCGCAGCGGCCCCGCGGGCGTTGAACCGCACGCCCGGGACCCGGCTGCGTCATACGGCCGGCACGCCCCCGGCGCCGGTGGCGGGACTGCTCTCGACCCGCGTCCAAGGCTCCGGAAGCCGCCGCTCCGAGCCGCCGACTCGCCGTGGCCGCGGCCCTCGGCGGCTACGCGTCGGTGGACATGCCGGCGCGGAGCTTGGCCAGGATGCGGGCGAGCAGCCGGGACACGTGCATCTGCGACAGGCCGAGCCGCCCGCCGATCTCGGACTGCGTGAGCTCCTGGCCGAAGCGCATCCGGAGGATCCGGCGCTCGCGGTCGTCCAGCGTGTCGAGCAGGGGGCCGAGCGTGTGGAGGTTCTCGAAGAGGCCCAGGGCGGGGTCGGCGGCGCCGATGGTCTCGGCGTAGGAGAGGAAGCCGCCTTCCCCGCCGTCGTCGCCGGTCGGCAGGTCGAGGGAGCCGGCGGTGTAGCCGTTGGCGGCCAGCATGCCACCGACGACCTCGTCCTCGCCGATCCCCAGGCTCGTGGCGACCTGCCCCACGGTGGGCGGCGCGTCCAGCACCATGGTCAGGTGGTCGCGCGTCTTGGCCAGTTCGAGCCGCAGCTCCTGCAGGCGGCGCGGTACGTGCACGGCCCAGGAGGTGTCGCGGAAGAAGCGCTTGGTCTCGCCGACGATGTACGGAATGGCGAAGGTGGTGAACTCCGTCTCACGGGACAGGTCGAAGCGGTCTATCGCCTTGATCAGCCCGACCGTGCCGACCTGGATGATGTCCTCCCACTCCTGCGGGCCGCGGCTGCGGAAGCGCCGGGCGGCGAAGCGCACCAGCGACATGTTCATCTCGATCAGCGTGCCGCGCACGCGGCTGAACTCCGCGGTCCCCTCCTCCAGGGTCCGGAGGCGGTCGAAGAACAGCTTCGACAGCTCCCGGGCGTCCTTCGGCGTGACCTTCCCCGGGTCCGGGACGTGCGGGAGGCCACCCGCGGCCGGAACGTCCTGGCCCACCCGCGTCGGCCCTGTGGTCGTCCCCGTTGCGTGCGCGGCTACCGTCATGTGGAGTCCCAACGTTGTCAGTCGTGTCGCGGGTCGGTGGCCTGCTGCCAGGCGTGCCGCGCGTGTCGCGTTCCCGGCCGCAGACACCGGCACCGGCACCGTTGTCCCGCACCGTCGACGATGACGACCGGGACGGTCCGCAGCTGTCATGTCCGTGCGCCGGTCGGACGGCGGGGGGCCCGGCCTCCCTCGGAGTCCCAAACGGCACGCTGCGCCGATTCTCCGGCGGCGGTGCGGTCCGCCTCGTGCCGAGCGCCTGCTTCGTCCACCAGGTCGCTGGGGGCGGAGGTCCGCAGCGGGTCGGCCGCGGCCGCCATCAGCCACTCGGCGGTCTCCGCGTCCGTCTCGGGCGGGACCACCAGCAGGTCCCAGCGGCCGGAGCGGTAGGAGACCAGCATCAGCAGGTCCAGGTCCTGTTCCGCGAACCAGCCGACCTTCAGCACGTGCCCTTCGACCGGCACCCTGCGCGGGACCACCGGCCAGCGGGCCGGGTTGACGGTGGCCCGCGTGATCCGCTCCCCGCGGCTGCCGAGCACGCCCGCCAGCGCGGGAAGCTCCGCGGTCAGGTCCCGGGAGTACGGCCACCACGCGCCGTCGATGAGGGTACGGCCCGAACCGGCCGGGACCAGGGACAACCGCGGTGGCCGCGCGACAGGGAGCCCTGTCTCAGGAGCCGGGGGAACGTCGGGAACGTCGGGGACGCATACGCGCGCCCTTGGCGTGTCGCCCTTGGTCGCCGTCATGACGCGAACCTCACCCCGGACCGGGGTCGACCGGACCGGTGGTCGTCGATCGCCGAAAACGACACGGGCAGGCTGCGGGTGCACGGAGAACTCTCGGTGACCCCACCCTACTCCCGCGCGGTCCCCGGCGGAGCGGCCCACCACCGGGTGCCGTCAGTCGATCGCCACCAGGTGGTCGGCGGAGCCGCCGCGCCATTCCACGAGCAGGATCGTCGCGTCGTCGCTGGTGATTCCGCCGCGTGCCTGCATCAGCGCGTGGGAGAGGTCCCGTACCGTGGCGCGCGTTCCGGCGCGGTGGCGCCCGACGTCGGCGATGACGTCGATGAGCTGCGGGAGCCCGAACTCCTCACCCCCGCTCACGTGTTCCTCGACGAGGCCGTCGGTGAAGCACAGCACGCGGTCGCCCGGCAGCAGCTGCTGCTCGCTGATGAGGGGTTCCTGCCCGCCGAACCCCACCGGGAGGGTCGTGCTGCCCCCCAACTGCGCGACGACCTCGTGGTCGCGGATGAGCAGCGGCCACGGATGGCCGGCGTTGACCCACTGCAGGTGCCCCGTGCGCACGTCGAGCTGCATCATCTGGGCGGTGACGAACTGCTCGGGCCCGAACTGCGCCGCGATGATCTCGTCCATGTAGGCGTAGATCCCGGACAGGCCCACGTCGCTTCTGCGGGAGTGCCGGTAGCCGCCGATGGCGGCCGTGGCCATGACGGCGGCGCTCAGCCCGTGGCCCATCGCGTCGATCATGGCGAAGTGCAGGACGTCGCCGTTCAGGGCGTAGTCGAAACTGTCGCCCGCCACGTCGTAGGCCGGTTCCAGGATTCCGGCGATCTCGACCTGGGGAACCGACATGCGCAGCGGCGGGAGCAGCGACCACTGGATCTCGGCGGCCACGCTCATCGGGGCCCGCCGCCGGGCCAGTGCGAAGATGTCGGTGTAGCTGTCCTTGGTGACCACCATGTCGGCGACCAGGCCGGCCAGCCGCCGCAGCAGCCGCCGGTCGTCGTCGGTCACCGTGTCCAGGCTGACGGCCATGACACCCACCTGGTCGCTGCCGTCCAGCAGCGGCAGGAACATCCGCGTCCCCGCGGCCAGCGGAACCTCGACGGTCCGCGCCTCCAGGAAGGCCGTGCCGGCCGGTGAACCGTCGATCGGCTGCGGCGCCCCGGGGAGCAGCCCGGTGCCGGGCAACGGCATGAGCATCAGCTGCTCGTAGTCCTGGAGCAGTACGGACACGTCCCGGCCGCCGACCCTGGCCACCTCCTCGGCGACCAGCGGGGCGATGAGATGCGGCGGCATCTCGTGGGCACGGTCCAGCAGCACGCCCAGCAGACGCTCGCCGAAGCCCTCGGACCGGTCGACCGGGATCTCGTCGAACCGGCGCTGCTCCTCGTTCATGGGCACCACATAACACCATCGGATCCACCACCCGCGGTGAAGTGCGGCACCACGTCGCGACCTGGCGGTCTGGGCACGCCGTTCCGGGGCAGGCGGCCGGCGAGGGGCGTTCACCGATCCGTGGGAAACCGGGATCACCGGCAACGCTCCCGACCAATGACAGGCCACCACGTGACAGAGAGCATCTGGACCTACCGGGCGACGTCCGGCCACCCCGCGGGAGCGGACCTGACCGGCTTCAAGGTCGAGGCGACCGCCGGAGCCGTCGCGTCGGTGGACGCCGAGCGGCGGCGCGTCCTGGTCTCGCCCTCGCCACCGGCCTGATGGCCGGCCTGTTCGCGGCCTTCGCCTACTCCGTCGTACCGGGCCTGGCGCGTTCCTCCGACCGCACCTTCGTCGAAACGATCCGGATCAAGAACCTGGCAGCCGCGCGCAAGGGCTTCGAGGACAGCTGGGTCGCTTGGAACATCGTCCGCGCCCTCCTGCACACCGCCGCCTTCGGCTGCCTGCTGTGGGCGCTGATCGTCTTCGGCACCCACCGGTCGCAGGAGACCACGACCGCTGCCCCTCCGGCTCTGCGACCGCTCGCAGCCACGGCACAACACGACAGCCTCATGGACGCTCCCCTGGCACCGATGGCGCAGGCGGGCCTGATGCCGCGGGGACCACAGGCCCGTGGAACCGGTGGCCCGCGCTGGTAGTCCACCGGGACGGCAATGGGGAACCGTCGACGCCGCACACTGCTGCACGCGACCACGCGCTGGTCGCCGGACCGGCGGCCTCGCGGTCAGGACCAGCGGGCGCGCGGCGGCAACAGGCAGGTGGGCAGGCCGCTCAGAGAGTGGGTCAGGGCGCGCACCACCTGTCGTGTCCGCCGATGCGGCATCATTCACGCCATGCTCGACGACCTCGCCCTGGCCCAGCAGGCGGCCCTTGCCGGCGCCGCCGTGGGGCTGCGCTACTTCGACCGTGTACGCACCCTCACCCAGCAGCAGAAGGCGGACGGTTCGGTGGTGACCGAGGCGGATCTCGCTGTTGAGGAAGAGGTACGCCGTGTCCTGCTTGCCGAGCGACCCGACGACGCCTTTCTGGGGGAGGAAACCGGGGAGCGCGGGGCGGGCAGGCGCAGGTGGATCCTCGACGGCATCGACGGGACGCTGGTGTTCGTCCAGGGTGACGACCGCTGGCAGTCCCTGATCGCCCTGGAGGAGGACGGCTGCGTGGTGGTCGGAGTCGCGATCGTCCCTGCCCAGCGGCGGATCTGGTACGCGGTTCGCGGCCAGGGCGCGTTCATCGCCGATGTCGAGGACGGCCGTCCGGTCCGCGAGCGGTCCTTGCGGGTCGGTGAGTCGCCGTCCACGCTGGCGGAGTGCACGGTGGGGGTTCTCCCGCCGCTCGACCTGATTCCCGTGGCACTCCGCGCCCAGGTGGACAGGCTGACGGACAAGGCGGTTGTCGCCGACTGGTCGGTGCACGCGGGGCTGCTGGTCGCCTCGGGAGAGTTGGACCTGGCAGTGCAGGTGGGAGGGAAGGTCTGGGACTACGCGCCGCTGTCCCTGATCGTGGAGGAAGCAGGGGGCTCGTTCAGCGGAGATCGCGGGCAGTCCCACCCGGTTACCGGAACCGCCGTCTTCGCCGGCAGCGTCGACACGCTGACGGCCGCGCGCGCCGCACTCGGCGGCTGCTGAGAGCTTCCGTCCTCGTCGCCGCCCCAGGCACCAAGTGGTGCGCCTGCAACCCCCGAAGTGCGGTTCCTCGGCGACGGTCAGGACGATCCCGATGCCGCGACGCGCCACGCCCGGCGCACCTCTCGCGGCGGCCGTCGCCGTATTCATAACTCCCGCCTTAACGAGCCTTCCCGGATCGGCAGTTGGTCGGCGCTCCGCGCGGCCCGAGGCTGGAGGCACGGATCGGCTCCCGCTCGGGCGGCCTGCCCGAGGTCGGCCGCCGCGCCCACCTCGCGGACGGCGTCCGGCACGCCCTGGGCCGCGCCCCGCGCGACGTCGCCGACCACGCCCGCCGCGCCGCCGCCACCCGCATCTGGAACGAAAGGCACCACGCATGAAAAACCTGCAGCAGGCCACCCTGGTCCTGACCGCCCTCGCCACCGGCCTGATGGCAGGCCTGTTCGCGGCCTTCGCCTACTCCGTCATGCCGGGCCTGTCACGCTCCTCCGACCGCACCTTCGTCGAAGCGATGCAGAACATCAACAAGGCCATCCTCAACCCGGTCTTCATGCTGCCCTTCATGACCGCGATCCCCCTGCTCGCCCTCGCGGTCGTCCTGGCCTGGCGCGGCCACGGCCGGGCCGCGCTGCCGTGGCTGATCGCCGCGCTGGTGCTCTACCTGGTCGCCTTCATGGTCACCAGCGGCATCAACGTCCCGCTCAACGACCAGCTCGCCAAGGCCGGCAGCCCCGACCGCGTCAAGAACCTGGCGGCCGCACGCGAGGACTTCGAGGACAGCTGGGTCGCCTGGAACATCGTCCGCGCCCTCCTCCACACCGCCTCCTTCGGCTGCCTGCTGTGGGCACTGATCATCTTCGGCACCCACCGGTCGCAGGACACCGCAACCACCGCGCCCCCGGCCCTGCGGCCGCTCGCCACCGCGGCGCACAGCGCCCCCGCGCCGATGGCGCCGGCAGGACCGACCCCGCAGGGCCCCTGGACCGGCGGCCCCCGCTGGTAGCCACCCGGCCACCCGCGCCCCCGCCGAACCGCGGAGCCGGACTACACCGAACCCGCTTTCACCGAGGCGAAGAAGCAAGTGGGGCTGTACTACGTGGCGGAGAAGTACCATTCCATTTCCCGGAACATGTAGTCGCAGACCCACGAGGAAGCCACACGCATGCTCTCAGGCGACCAACCGTACGACGGCCACGACCCCGCCACGGTGCTTCTTCTGCTGCTGGCCGGCGCTGTCGCCACTCCGTGGCTTCTTGCCCGCGGGATCAGGCTCGCGCTGCGAGCCCGGAGCATCCGGTCGGCAACGGCGATCAGATCCGCGGCGACCCTGGCGGGATGCGCCACCGTGGGCATGTACACCTGGGGGGTCCTGCACCTGCTCTTCTTCGATGACGCCGATCGGGCGACCGCATGCAATGCCGCGGTCGGAAAGGGTCATTTGACGGGTTATGAGCCGTCGTTCATTCCCCTCCATTTCGGATGCCGAAGCAATGACGGACGCACCATGGAAGCGGTCATTCCGTCCTATCTCAACTCTTCCGTGATCACGCTCGCCGCATGTGCCGTCGCACTCACCACCGTCGCCGTCATCGCAAGAAGGAGGACCGATACGTGACGACGAATCTGCCGCGGCGCAGCAGCAGCGGGCGCTCCCCGAATCCCACCACGCGTCGGGTACCGCCCTCCGGATTCGCCCCGGATTCTGCCCGGCCGGCTGTGCTCAGGGGGATTCCACAGGGTGCGCTGCGATGACCTCGCGGCGGATCTGGCACCACTCGGGGGCCTGACCGGCCGTCCAGCGGGGGTCGCTGCGCTGGGTCCGGTCGCGCTCCGCGGCGAGTGATTCGCCGGTGGGGAGGCTGCCGAGGGCGAAATCCCCGACGGACCCCTCCACCAGCGGGTCGCTCCCCGTGGCCCTTGCCACCAGTCCGGCGTCGCCGCCGCCGAGCGCGCAGGGGGCGAGGCCCAGGACGGTCGCCGCGAGGTAGAAGGTCTGGTAGAGCACGCCGACGTTGCGCAGCGTGGTCGCGTAGGCGATCCGCTCGTACTTCCAGGCCAGCCGGGAGAAGCGCGAGGTCACGGTGAGCACCGCGTCGGGTGCGCCGTCGCCCTTGGACTGGACGGCGGTGGCCACGAGCGCGTCGACGACCGGCCGCGCGTCGCACACCTCCACCAGCTCGTGCCGCCAGGGATCGTAGTGGTAGAAGGAGCGCGCCAGGCCCTCCACCCGGTGGGCCGTGACGTAGACCTCCAGGTCGTGGGCGCCTCCTCCGCTCGGGTAGGGGCGGTCGGCCGCCTCGTAGGGCATGCCGCGTTCCGGGTAGGGGCCGTAGCGGGCCCTGGTGCGACTGGTACGGAAGAGGAATTCACCGAGCTGGTCGACGGACATGGGCCGGGGACCGTAGGTCCGGATGGACTGGCGGGCTTCCAGCACCTCGCTGAAGGACGGTTCGTCCGGCCGGGCGCGCAGGTGGGCGGGCCGCCGCAACGCGACAGCGCGGCCGTGGTGCCCGGCGCGGACGGCGGGTTGCGGTGCGGTGGTGCCCAGCAGCCGGAAGGTGGCGCCGTAGGGGCGGTCGTCCCAACCGAGCCTCGACCGCGTGTGCACCTGGAGGTCGTTCGCGGACCACTGGCCGAGCACGCCGGTGTCCTCCGCGAAACGGCCGCCGGCATCCGCGACGGCGAGCAGCCCGCAGGCGACGAGCCAGCGGACCGTCTCGCGCGCGGTCGCGGGTGGCAGACCGCAGCGCGGGTCCGGTGGCGCGTCCCAGACCGCCGGCGCGCCCAGCGTGCCCAGCAGCGCCACCACCCGTGGATCGGGCAGCAGGACGCGCAGCCCGCGCAGCGCGGTCTCGGCCGCCGTCGTCCCGTTCTCCGCACGCATCACCGCGGCGCGCGACAGGCGGACCGTCGCCCCGGGCGCCAGGTCCGCCGGTGTGTGCGGCACCGGCTCGGCCATCGGCACCATCCGCATCAGCTCGCCGTCCTCGGCGAGCACGTGGCGCACCGCGCGGGGGGACAGCACCGCGAGCAGCCGCCGGAAGCGGGCGATGCGGCCCACCGCCGTGCCCGGGTCGGGATCGTCGAGCAGCAGGTCCTCGGCCCGCTCCGGCGCGGCCGTGCCGAGGAGGGCGCTGCGGAGGGCCGCCTCCACCTCGGCGTCGGCGTCTCCCAGATCGGCCGCGTCGCCGGGCCCGCGCAGCGTCAGCTTTCCCGCGGCGCGGACGAGTTCCCAGGGCGCGGGGAGGGAGAGGGCGACGGCGGGCGAACCGGTGGTGGGAAGGGGCGGTGAGGTGGTCAACGTGGGCTCCCGGCGGGTCGGGCGCTCCCCTGCCGGAAGCGCGGGTGGAACGGCTTGTCCGGCAGGGCGGGGCCGCGTTCCGGGCACCGGGCCGGTCACAGGAACATCGCCACGGGGTTGAGTCGCTGCTCCGGCAGCGGCTCGTCGAGCCAGCCCATACGCACGGGCACGTCGTAGAGCCGGCCGGGCCCGAACCGCGCCCAGAAGTGCCGCAGTCCGGGCACCACGGCCTTGAACACCGGCAGGCCGATGTCCGGCCGGGTCATGTCGACCCCGTAGGCGTCGAGTCCGGCCTTCGTGCACAGGTCCACGGCGTACCGCAGATCGACGGCGATGTCGCCGCTGGTCTGCCGGGGGAAGGAGTCCAGCCGCACGGGTGCGGCGGCCGGGTCGGGGGCGAGGTGGGGGTGGTCGGCGAGCCGGGCGGTGCGCCACCAGTGCATCTGGACGGGGTCGGGGTAGCGGTAGCCCTCGCCGTCGTGGCCGACGTGCAGGACCGCCGGCAGGAACTGGTTCAGCTCCGAGATCGCCCTGCGCAGGGCGATGGCCGGGTCGAGGTGGGCGCCGAACGCCAGGAGCAGGTCCTCGACGGGCTTGTCCACGCGCCGCGACACGGCGGTGAAGGCCGGGACACCGAGGTCGTTGGTGACGTCCAGCACCCACAGTTCACGGCCGACCGCGCGGTACGCGGCGACGCAGGCCGCGACGAAGGGGTCGTCGGCCGATTCCAGGTCGACTGCCGGGCGGCGCAGGCGGTTGTACCACCAGATCGCCACCGCGTCCCGTTCGAAGAGCTCCATCAGGCCCTGCAGCAGCGCGTCCTCGGGCGTGGTGCCGGCAGCGCAGCCGTTGGAGTCGGCCCAGGCGTACAGCGTCCTGGTGTGCTTGGGGTAGAAGTAGTAGAGCTGCATCGTCGGCAGCCACCGGGTGGGGCCCCCGGCCAGCGAGTGCAGCGGCGACCACTCCAGCCGGGCGTCCTCGTCGAAGGGGACGGCCACCACGGTGAACGTGGAGCCGGTGCTGTTCCAGCGTTCCCGGTCCGCGTACTGCGCCGCGCTGTAGCCGGAGACCGCGTTGGGGTGGACGGCCGCGTCGCCGAGTTCCCGGTACGTGGCGGTGATGCGCGCCTCGTCCCCGTGGTAGAGGCCCGAGTAGCGCTCGATCGCCTCGCACGCGGCTCCGAGGCGGGCCTGGAGGGCGGTGGTGCCCTTGCCCGCAGCGCGGCTGCGGATGCCCTCCCGCAGCGCTTCGAGCCCGGTGGCACCGAGCGCGAAGTTCTGCCCGGCCACGCAGGTGTGCAGCAGGTCCGGGGGCAGCCTCGGGTCGTCGGTGCCGAACTCCTCGATGCCGGACACCACTCCGGTGACGGGGCTGACGAGCCGCTCCAGCCTTCCCATGAGCTCCTTGCCGTCGACGGCCCGCAGTCCGCCGTCGCGGGCGACCGCCGGCACCGAGGGGGCGAGCACGATCGGACGCTCCCCGACGCGCGCCTGGGCCGCGGGGTCGCCGCACCGCGGGCACTGCGGCCGGTGCACGGGCGGGTGTTCGAGGCGTTCCGCGGTGAGCGGCCGCACCATGTCCACATGGCCGTGGCCGGGCGCGGGGGCGCCGTCGACGCCGCCGGTCCAGGCGGCGCGAGCAGCCCACCGCAGCGCTCTGAGCGCCACCAGCTGTGCGGCGAGGAGGGTGCCGGCCGCCGTGCCGGCGGGCGCGGGGACGTACCGCCGGCCGGTGCGCTCCTCCACGTAGGTCTCGACCATCCGGTTGCGCCGCAGCCGGAACGTCAGGCACTCCCAGCACCCTCCGCCGCCCGGTTCGAAGACCGGGCCGATCCACGCCGCGGCCCCGGTGGGTCTGGCCAGCAGCCACGGTCTGCCGGACGCCAGGGCCGCCCTGTTGATTTCGTCGAGCAGCGGGTTGAGGTAGTCGTCGGCGAGCACGACCAGCAGACCCGCCCCGCGGTCGACGACCCGTGTGCCGGCGTCGGCGAGGGCCCGGCGCAGGGGTTCGGGATCCACGTCCCCGACCGTCCTCACCTCGCAGCTCAAGGCGTCCAGCAGCGGCTGGACGCCCTCGCCGTCGTAGCCGGCGGTCTCCCAGGCCGCGGCCTCGGCCGGGTCCAGCGACGCGTCCACCTCGATCACGTACCCGCGGGCCCGCAGCCTGGCCAGGGCGTGGTAGACGATCTCCGGGGCGTGGTCGGCGGAGAGGGCGGTGACCATCTCGTCCTCGGTGTGCTTCCCCGCGAGGAAGGGCGCCAGGTCGCAGGCCGCGGAGCCGTGCACGGCGTAGGCGGTGTCCTCGGCGAACAGGTAGACCGCCTCACCGGGCACGACCTCCGCGGTCAGGTGAGGGCGGAACCGCAGCACCCTGCGGCCGGGGGATCTCTCCGTCATCGTGTGCTCCTTGTGGGTGAGGACGGTTCGGCGGGCGGCGGCGTCCTGCGGACGGGTGGGACGGGTTGGCCGGCGGCGCGCAGCAGCGCGAGCACCACGGCGGGGAGGCCGTCCCCGGCGCCGAGCTGATGCTCCGCGGGTGCCAGCCGGTCGGGGAGGCAGGAGCCCTGCTCGGCGCGTGCCGCGAACTCCCAGCCGATCTCACGCAGCGTCTGCCGTGCCGACTCCCGCTCGCCGGCGGTCACGTCGTCGTCGGCGGCGACGGCGGCCGCGCGCTCGCCTGCCCGCAGCAACGCGTCACTGCCGAGTGCGCAGTAGCGGCCCGGCACCGGGCGCCGGGGAGGGGACGGGCGGCTGTCGACGTCGGCCGGCGAGTCGCGGCGGCCTGTGTCGGCCCGCGCGCGGGCAAGTGCGTCGGCGGCACGGCGCAAAGCCGCCGGGGCCCCGTCGTCCCTGGCGAGCACGGTGATGCCCAGCGCCGGTTCGTGCCGCAGCCCCATCCAGTGGGTGCCGCCGCCGGCGTCCCGGATCGCTGCCTGTGCCGCGCCGTCCAGCAGGAGCCCGGCCAGTCGCAGCAGCACCTCGTCGTCCGCTCCGACGGGCGGGTGTGCGGGGTGCGGCGGGACGGGGCGGCGGTGGCCCGTGTGGACGTCCACCAGGTGCTGGCAGGAACGCAGGACGGCTTCCGCGGCCCGGTCGGGGCCCTGCCGGGTTCGCAGCAGGCGGGCGCGCAGTTCGGCCCCGCCCCCGGGCACCAGCAGGCCCGGCACCCGCCGGCCGGTCGAGGTCAGCACGTCCGTCTCGCCCACGACGTTGCGGAAGATCGGCACGTCCAGGCGCCGCAGGTCGGCGACCGAGGCGGCGGCCAGGGCGATCCGGCCGGCCGTCACCGGCCGGGAGGGGTCGGCGCCGTGGGCCAGTTCGGCCCGCAGCACGCGCGCCAGGACCGCCTCGCGCCGCTCGTAGCCCGTCAGCGCCTGGGGGGCCTCCGCCGCCCGCATCGTGGTGAACGACGTCCAGGTGCTGGACCACATCACGCGGACCACGGTCCCGTCGAAGGCGTGCCCCGCGCCGCCGGGCGCGGTCAGCCGTTCCGCCGACCGGGCCAGCGCGGTGTCCGCCTCCCGGTAGCCGGCGGCGATCGCGGCGGTGTGCTCGCGCGGGTCGGCCACGTGGTCTCCGCACCAGGCCATGCTTTCCGGCTGCCAGGACAGCGACCCGTCGAGCAGCCCCAGGTCCCGGCCGTGCTCGTTCAGCCGCGGCACCTCCGGGCGGAAGGGGACCGGTTTGCGGTCGGCCGGACTGCACCCGCCGACGTCCACCGCCGGGCCGCCGGGGCGCAGCAGCACGGGGGCGGTCACCATGCCGGTGGGCAGTACGGTGTCCGCCAGTACGGCCTCCACCGGATCGTCCCCGCCCGTGGTGAAAAGGGGGTGCATGACCGTTTCCAGGTCCAGGACGACCGGCAGGGCACCGGACGGGCGCAGGTTGTCCTGCCACAGGTCGCGTGCCCGCACCACGGTGGCCAGTCGGATCAGCCGGCCCAGGTGCCGCGCGTAGTCGGCGAGTTCGCCCGGTGCGGAGCAGGCGCCGCGTTCCACGTACCCCTCCCAGGCGTAGCCGTCGCGGGCCAGGAGGGGGCGGCGGTGCGGCGGCGGGTCGGGGAACGCGTCGGCCGTCTCGTCCAGCAGTTGGAGGAATGCGGCGGCGCAGTGCAGGTCGCGGGGCTTGTAGACGGCGCGTCGGCCACAGGCGAAGGTCAGCACGGCGACGTTGCGCCCGTCGTCGTGGGGATCTCCGGCGTCGCCCGCGACCCGGTCCAGGGGCGCGGGGCCCGTCTGCCGGAAGAGGCCCTGGGCGAGGAGGTCGTGGTCCGCGGCGAGCCGGACGAGCATCTCCCGGGTGGCGGCCCGCCACTGCCGCACGGCGGTGCCGACCAGGAAGCCGAGGACCGGCAGCGCCGTGAGGCGCCGGCACCAGTCGCCGCGCGAGCCGTCGATCTCTCGGGGCCCGAGGAAGCGCAGGTCGAAGTCGACGGCGGGCCCGCAGTGCGCGAGGACGCGCTCCGCGCCCTGCTCGGCCAGGTCCCGTTCGGCGTTCTCGGTGAGCTCCGGCGCGCGACCGGTCGCGCGCAGGTCGGCGAGGTCGGCCCGCAGGATTTCGCGGGTGGCCTGCCGCATGCACCGCTGCGGTGCCCACAGCCCGTCGTCCCCGGCCGAGTCGGCGGGCAGGGCACGCAGCAGGAGGGCGAGGTCCCGGGCCCAGGCCGGCAGGGCGACCAGCCGGGCCGGGTCGATCCCCGCGTGCGCCGCGAGGACGTCCGTGGTGCCGAGGGCTCCGGCCGCCACCGCGGCGCGTACGGCCGGCGCGTCCACGTCGGGGCTGCCCGTGGCCGCGAGGGCCCACCGCGCGGCCCGGCGGCGGGCGTCGTCGCCGTGGATCGCCGCCGGGCCGGCGGCGGCCCGGTCGGCCGGCGGGGCGCCGGCGGTGATCACCGTGGCCAGGACGTCGGCGAGGTCGCCGAGGCCGCGCAGTGCCCGCCCGGCTCCGGGGCTTCCCGCGGTGCGGGCGGCGGACGGAAGCTTCACCGCTCCCCCTCGGGTCCGGCCGCCGTGCCCACCGGGTCCAGCAGGCGGGCGAACTCGGGGCAGTCGGCCAGCAGTTCGCGATACCGGCCGACCGCGACCGGCCGGCCGGCCTCCAGTACGAGGATGCGGTCCGCCGCGGCCAGCGACTCCACCCGGTGGGTGACCACGATCCGGCCCAGGCCCGCGTCGGCGAGTCGGCCCAGCAGCGCCACCTCGGTGGCCGGGTCGAGGCCGCTGGTCGCCTCGTCCAGGACCAGCAGCCGCGGGCGGCCGGCGAGCGCGCGGGCGACGAGCAGCCGCTGGCGCTGGCCCCCGGAGACCATGCGGTTCCCGGCGCCCACCGGGGTGGTCAGCCCCAGGGGCATGGCCCGCACCTCCTCGGTCAGGCCGACCCCGTCGAGGGCGGCCCACACCGCGGCGTCGTCGATGCCGGGCCGGCCGGCGGCGACCGTGCCGCGGATGTCGGTCCCGGTGGCGGTCGCGTCCTGCAGCACCGCGGCCAACGAGCGCCGCGCCGAGAGCGGGTCGAGGCCGTCCAGCCTGCGGCCGTCGAAGCGCACCTCGCCCTCCGCCAGCGGCACGAGGCCGAGCAGGGCCTGCACCAGGGTGGACTTGCCGGCGCCCGAGGCCCCCACCACGCCGACGAACTCGCCCGGGCCCACGTCCAGGTCCACGCCCCGCAGCAGCGGTGCGCCGCCGGGGGCGCGCACGCCCACGTCGCGAAGGGCCAGCCGGCGGGCGGAGGGAACGGTGTCGCCGGCGGGCTCCGCCTCCAGCCCCACCACCTCCAGCAGCCGGTCCACCACGGGGACCACGCCGAAGACGGCGGTGGCGATACGCCCGGCCTGGGCGACGGCGGCGATGAACTGCGTCAGGGCGATGTTGAGCGCCAGCAGGCCGGCGGCGCCCGGACGCGGGGTCCCGAACAGCAGCGGCGCGCCCAGGAGCAGTGCGTAGAGCAGGCCGGGGAGCGCCGCCGTGAGACCGGCGGCGGCGGACTGCCAGCCCAACGCCGCGAGGTCGTGCCTCTTCTGCTCGGCGAAGACCTCCAGCCAGCGGCCGAAGGCGCGCTCCTCACGACCGGCGACCCGGATCTTGTCCAGGCCGCGCAGCATCTCCAGCAGCGTTGCCGACGCCTCCCCGTAGAGCGCGAACACCTTTCTGTCGTGCGTCAGTTGGCGCGTTCCGAACCAGGCGGCGAGCAGGGCGGCGCCGAGCACCAGCGCCAGTGCGGGCAGGCTCGGCAAGGGCGCCAGCACGATGACGACGACCAGGCTCGCCAGGCCGAACAGCAGATTCAGGATGGCCGACAAGGTGGTGTTGCCCAGCATCTGGCGGACCGCGTCGACCCCGGCGACCCGCACGGCGAGGTCGCCGGCGGTGTAGTCGCGAAGCCGCCAGGCCCGCACCCGCAGGAGCCGGTCCAGCGCGGCCGGCCCGAGGACCGCCTCGGCGTAGGACTCCAGCCGGGCCAGCGCGAGGTTCCGCAGCCAGACGAGGCCGGCGTAGACGCCCAGCCCGAAGCCGACCAGCACGGCCAGTTCGCCCAGGGCTCCGGTGCGGTTCCCGAGCACCGCGGACAGGGCGATCGCGCCCGCGGACGGCAGGAAGGCGCCGAGCACCGCGGCGGCCAGGCCGGCGGCCAGCAGCAGGGGCAGGTCCCCCCGCCTGCGCCCGTGCGCGGCCAGGTCCCGCGCCCGGCGCGCCTCCAGCGGCCGTGTCACCTCCCACGCCCACCCGGTCAGCTCCGCCGCGGTGGCCGCGTCCACCCGGTCGATCGTGCCGTGGCCCGGCAGGACCAGCCGGAAGGAGCGCCCGCGAGGCAGGAGCGCGACAGGTGAACCGTCCCGCCAGTAGCCGAGCAGGGGGTGCAGCGGGGTGCGGTACCAGTCGCCGCCGAGCGTCACCGCGCGGGCCCGCAACCCGACGGCCTCGAAGGCGCCTTGGACGTCGGCAGGGCCCTCCTCGGTCGGGGCTGCGGGCCGGGCCCCTGCAGGTGCGACGCCGAGATGGGCCGCGACCTCCTCCACGCAGCCGCGCCGGGTGGAGGCGGGCGCGGGGGCGCCGGTGAGGAACCGGTCCAGCGGGGAGAAGGGCGAGGTCTCGGCGGTCACCGGTCGCCCCCCACGGCAGTACGCACGGAGGTCCCCGTACCGGCACCCGGGCCCGCACCGCGGGGCGGATCCGGGACGGCCGGGTCGCACGGCCTCACCCGGCCTTCGCGCACCACCAGTTCGCGGTCGCACGCCCGCACCGCCGAGCGCCGGTGCGCCAGCATGAGCACCGTCACGCCGCGCCGCCGCAGCCGCACGAAGAGCTCCTGCTCCACGGCCCGGTCCAGGGCGCCCGTGGCCTCGTCGAGTACCAGCAGGGACGGGTCAGCGGCGAGTGCCCGGGCGATCTCCAGCCGCTGCCGCTCGCCCCCGCTGAAATTCACGCCGCCCTCGGCGACCACCGCCCGGTGGCTACCGCCCCGCATGTCCACCACCCGGTCCAGGCACGCGTCGTGGAGGGCCCGGTCGATCGCCTCGTCGCTCACCGTCTCGTCCCACAGCGCCACGTTCTCCGCCACCGTTCCCGCGAACAGCTCGATGGTCTGGTCCACCCAGGCGACGCTCCGGACCAGTTCGCCCCTGGGTCTTTCGGCCGGCGGCCGGCCGTCCAGCAGCACCCGCCCCGTTCCGGGGGCCAGCACCCCCGCGGCCAGCCGGGCCAGCGTCGTTTTCCCCGCACCGGTCGGCCCGGTGACCGCCACCCACTCCCCCGCCGCCACGTCGAGGTCCACCTCGCACAGCACGGCCCGGGCAGGACCGTATCCGGCCGTCACCCCCTCCATCCGCAACGAGCCCGCGGCGCGGGAACCGGTGTCCGGCCCCACCGTCCGGACCGCGGACGGGTCGTACGGCTCGGCGAGCAGGTCGTCCAGCAGGCCGATGCGGGTGAGCAGCCCGGGCACCGCGAGCAGCCCGCCCACCGCTGTGGCGGCCGCCGCGGTGAAGCCGCCGGCCAGGCTCTGCACCGCGAAGAGCGCTCCGAGCGTCATGTGCAGATGGAGGATGCGCGGCGCCGCGGCCAGGACGACCAGGGAGGAAACCCCGACGGCCAGCACCGAGGGAAGAGCGGTGAGTGTCTGCTGCTGCCGGTTGTGCACCGAGGTGGCGCGCACGGCGACCGCGTGCAGGCTGCTCCACCGACCGGTCACCTCGGCCTCACCGCCGCCGGCCTTGACCGCGTCCAGCGCCCGCAGCGCCGTGAAGCCCGCCGCGTCCCTGCGGGCGGTCAGCCGGGTCTCCACCAGGGCGGCCGCCGCCTGACGCCGCCAGCTCAGGAGCGGCACCGCGACCACCAGCAGGCCGAGACCGACCGCGAGACCGCCGACGACCCGGTCCTCGCGCACGATCACCGTGCCGAGCAGGGCCGCGTTGACCACCGCGCCTGCCGCGGGCACCAGCTGGTTGACGAGACCGAGGCTGAACGCGTCGACCGCCTGCGCCCTGGCCGCCATCGCACCCGGATCGCGCCGCAGCAGGGTCCGTCCGTCGATGTGCAGCAGCCGCCACACCAGGTCCACCGACATCATCAGCGACTGGCGCACCTGGAGACGGCCCAGGATCTGGTTCTGCGCGGCCACCGCAAGCCCGGACACCAGGCCCACGGCGACCGTGACCGCGTAGAGCCGCGGACCGCCGCCGGCACCTCCCGACACCGCGTCGGCGGCCAGCAGTTTCAATGTCATCGCGAGCAGCAGGGACATGGCCCCGCCCACCAGCGACAGCACCACGGCGCACAGGACGCCGGGCCACTGGGCGGACAGCACCGCCGCCAGTCGCCGGCCCGCGGTGCCGCGCGGCCCGCCGCGCACGAAGTCCGCCCCCGGCCGCGCCGTCAGCAGCACCCCGCTGAGTTCCGGCGCCAGTTCGGCGAACGGCATCCGGTGCCTGCCGACGGCGGGGTCCACCACGGTCAGCAGGTCGCCGCGCAGCCGCTCGACCACGACGAAGTGACCGTCCGAGAGGTGCGCCACCACCGGCAGTGGCATCGAGGCGAGCCCGGAGGGATCGGGCACGCCGTCCCGCCACGGGACGGTGAGCCGCACCGCCGACGCCCGCATGCCCTGGTCCCGGGCGGCGCGCAGCCAGGTCAGCGCGTCGACACCGTCCCTGGACGCGCCGGTGGCCTCGCGCAGTTCGCGCAGCGGCACGCGCCGGCCGTGGCAGGCCAGCACCGAGGCGAGGCAGGCGGGCGCGCAGTCGGTCTCCTCGGCCTGCGGGACGTAGGGGACGCGGCGGGCACGGCTCACCAGCTGCCCCCCGTCAGCACGTCCAGGGGGTGGACCGAGCCGGTGCGGACCCGCGCGACCACCGGCACCAGCGCCGGCAGTTGGGACGCGACGTCCCCGGTGTCCAGCAGGATCCGGGCCGCACCGGCGACCTGCGCGGCATGGAGATCCACCGTCACCAAGCGGAAGGGGCCCTGGCCGCGCACCGCCAGGGAAGCCGGCAGGCCGCCCAGCATCCGGCTGACGTCGGCGCTGGTGATCGGGTAGGAACCCACCGAGCGGACCTCGCCGCTCACCGAGACCGCCGACCGGTCGGACGACAGCTGCGCGCTCACCGCCGCTCCCTGGGCCACCGGGAAGCCGCGGTCACTGCCGAGGAACATCCACGCGCGCAGGCCGCCCGCGCCGCTGTCCAGGGCCACCACCGGTGTGCCGGGGGAAAGGACCGTGCCGGGAGCGGCGGCGATCCCCAGCACGTTCCCGGCGGCCGGCGCACGCACCGCACGCGTACCGCCGCCCGCCAGGGCGACCTCCGCGACCTGCTGGCCGGCACGCACCGCGTCCCCCGGCGCCACGGCCACGCTGAGCACCGTCCCCGCGACGGAGGATGCGACCGGCCGGGGCCCGTCTCCGTGCACCAGCACGCCCTCCAGCCGGACGGTCGACTGCACGGTACCGACCGCCGCCCACGACACCAGGCCCGCGACCACCGCGAGCACCAGCGCCAGCGCGATCAGGAAGCCCGGTGGCGCCAGGGCCATCCGCTCACCGGCGATGCGCGCGGCGGAAGCCAGCCGCTCCTGCGCCCGCGCCTCGGCGACGGCCTCCCGCTCGGCACCGGCCGCCGGCATCCCGTCCTCCGTCCGCGGCGCGCCGGTGACGGACTCCGCCGCGTCCGCGCCGTTCGGTACCTGCCGCGCGTCGATGGCCGTCCCCTTCTCCCTGCCGTGTTCGGGCATCACGTGCGCTCCGGGGAAAGCTCTGCGGGGGAGCCGCCCGGGGAATCGTCCGGGGAGGCGCCCGGGGAATCGCCCGGGAAGGCGCCCGGGGAGCCGCCCGCCCCCGAGGAGCCCGGCGGGACCTCGCGTACCGGCAGCCGGGACCAGCCTTGGACCGCGGGCGACCAGTGCGGTGCGGCGCCCGGCAGGACGACGAGCCTGCCCGGACGTCCGGCCAGGAAGCGGAGGAACTCCGCGCCCGCGATGTCGGCGTGGTGCATGCCGAGGCAGATGTGGGGACCGTGACCGTAGGCGAGGGCGGCCTCCGGGCCGGTGCGGGGGCCGGCACCTGCGGGCTCGCCGAGGAGCGCGGCGGCCAGCAGCACCACCACGGTCTGCCCCGCCGGGAGTGCGAGACCGCCGGCCGACGCCGGGCAGGCCGCGCGGCGGGCCAGCATCCTCAGGGGGCTCGCGGCGCGCAGGGCGGAGCGGAAGGCGTCGTGGGCGCGGTCCGGCTCACGGCGCAGGCCTGCGAGCCAGTCCGGCTCCAGGGCCGCCCGGTGCGCCGCCTGGGCCAGCGCCTGGCTGAGGGTCTCCAGCCCGGCCGTCAGCAGGAGCACGAACAGCGCGAAGCCCTCCGCCTCGTCCGCGGCCCCGGCCCGTACGGCCTCGGCGATCGCGCGCAGCAGCCCGTGGTCCGCGGTGGCCAGAGCGGTCCTCGCGTACCGCCGCAGTTCGGCGAGCTCGGCGGGGAGGGCGTCGCCGTCTCCCCCGGGGGTGCCGGGTCTGATGCGGTCCCTCAGCATCCGGGCCCAGTGCTCCAGCCGTTCGGTGTCCTCCCCGGGCAGCCCCATGACCAGGAGCGCCAGTCGCACCGGCAGGCGGTCCGCGTAGCCGGTGACGAAGTCGAAGCCCTGCCCGGCGTCCGCCGGCCACGTCCGCTCGACCGTTTCGGCGATGGCCGCACGCGCGGCCGAGGCCGACCGCCGGGTGAAGTACGGCGCCACCACGCGGCGCAGCCGGGCGTGCGCCGAGCCGTCGCGCAGGCTCGGCATGGACCGGAACACCGCGTCGAGGTCGTCGTGCGGGCTGATCCGCAGTGCGGGCAGCCTGCCGTCGCCGTCGCCGACGACCAGCCGCGGATCGGCCAGCGCCTCGCGTGCGACGTCGGCACGGGCCACGACCGTCAGCCCGTGGCCCGCGTGGAGCGCCGGCCAGCGGTGTGCCACGGCCGGGCTGAGGGCCGGACGCCGGCCGTCCAGGCATGCCAGGACCTCGCCGACCGCCGCGGAGCTCGGGATCGCGGTCTCCCCCATGGGTTCTTCTCGCTCTTCTGTCGGAGCCGGCTGGCGGGGCCCGGCCCCGCCAGCCGACGGACGAATCACCGGTCGGGGCGGTCTGTCTACTGCGGGGGAGGCGCGGCCTCCGAGAGGCAGCAGTTGCCGGACCCGACGGTGCTGGCGGTGCAGCCGGGGCAGGAGACCGAGCTGGCCGAGCCGCAGGTGCCGGCGCCGACGGCCCCGAGCAGCCCCAGGGACTCGTCGCTGATCTCCTCGACCGGCGCGGGCGGCACCGGCAGTGCCTCCCGCGCGCTGATTCCGTACTCGGCGAGCACCGCGACCGGCTCGTCCCGGTAGCGGGTGGCGAGCTCCTCGTCGCTCCAGAGCTGTGCCACGAGGGCGCCGAAGCTGCGTCGCTCCTCGGCGGTGAGCTGGATGTCGGACATCACACGTCCAATCTCGGTTCGGGGTCCACGACCACACGGCCCGGGGACCTGGAGGGTGGCTTCCACAGGCCGGGACCGACGGCCCCGTACCGTGCGGAACGCGAAGCGGAAACCCGTACCCGGGTCCGCCGAGACGGAAATCTCGCACAGCGCGCCCGCCCCCGACATCGGGGAAACCCGCAATGCCGGCCGCAACAGCGCTGCTTCCGCAGGGGCGTTGGCCGCCGCCCGGTGACCGCGGCAAGCCACCACCCGCTGCTGGTACGCGTGCGGGACATCCCGCCTTGCGCAAGCCCTCCGAACGGGCGGCTTCGTGCGGACTTGACGGCTCGTTAGCGTCCCTTCCCGGGCACGGCGGTTGCCTCGGCCGTGCCTGACACCCACGTACCGGGTCAGCACGACTCTTTCTTCGAGAACCAGCAGGGGAGACAGACGTGACCAGCCTGCCGCGGACACCGCCGGAGTACGCATCCGCCGGCGCCGGTCAGAGGATCGTCGGCCGGCTCGCCCATCTCGACCGGCTACGCGCGTTGCTCGACGGCCCTTCCCGGCAGGAGGCGTTGCTCGATCTGCCCGGAGAGCCGGCTTCCGGGAAGACCGCGCTGCTGGCCGCGTTCGGTGCCGAGGCCTCGGCCCGGGCCCTGCCGGTGTGGACCTTCTCCGGTACGGTGTGCGGCCCTCGGGGAGGACATCCGCGGACGGACGTCCCGCGCTCCGCCGGCGCCGCGGAGGACCGGGGCCGGGCCGGCACGGACCTGCGGGCCGCGTTCGCCGCGGCCGTGCGGTCCGGCGGCGCGGGCCTGCTGCTGCTCGACGACCTGCATCTCGCCGACAAGCGCTCGGCGCAGTCGCTTGCCGCACTCCTGCGGGACCCGGTGCCGGGGCTGGTCGTCGCAGCCGCGTACCGTCCGCGCCAGTGCACACCCTGGGTCCGGTCGGCGCTCGACGGCAGGGTCGTCGCGTCCTGGCGGCTGCCCGTCGGACCACTGGGGCGCGGCGATGTGGCGCTCATGGCCCCGGGCCTTTGCGCCGCCTCCGTCGACCGGGCCCACGCGCTCGCCCAAGGGCTGCCCGGCTACGCGGCGGCCCTGCTCCGCGGAGCGGACGGGCCCTCGCGCCCGGACGTCCGGGAGGAGCCGGTGCCCCTCCGGATACCGGGGCTCGACGCGGAACTCGCCTCGCTGACCGAGGACGAACGGCAGGTGCTGGACATCGCCGCGGTTCTCGGGGAACCGGTCGACCCCGGTCTGCTCGTGGCCGTCGCCGCCAGGAGCCCGGCGCACTGCGCCCGCGTCGTGGACCGGCTGGCGACACTGGATCTGCTGCGGCCGTGCACCGATCCGCCCCACGCGTGGGGGTTCCGGCACCCGCTGGTGCGCGCCGCCTGCTACCACCAGGTGCTCCCCGGACAGCGGTGGCTGCTGCACACCCGGGCCGCCTCGGTTCTGAGGCACCGGGCCGCACCACCCACCGAGATCGCCGAGCACCTGGCGCGCGGCGAATGCCGCGCGGACCCGTACGCCGTCCCCGACCTCGCCGCGGCGGCCCGCGACGTGCTCTCCGCCCGCCCGGACAGCGCTGCGCGCTGGCTGCGCACCGCGCTCCGGCTGACCAGGGACCCTGCTCACCGTGCGGACCTCATCCTGGACCTCGCCGAAGCCGAGATGTCCTGCGGGCGCCCCTGGGTGAGCCGGTCCCTGCTCAAGGAGGTGCACTCGGGCGGGGCGGACCGGCGCCGGCTGACGCTTGCGAGGCTGGCGCACTCCCGGGCCGAGCTCACGATGGGCCGCCCCCGCGAGGGTTACCTGCCGCTGCGCCGGGAGCTGTCCCGCGCCGAACGCATGGGGGGAGAGCTGGGGGCCAAGGTGGCCGCGGAGGCCGCCGTCTGCGCGGTGATGGACGGCAACCACGACGCCGTCGGGCACCTCGAACTGGCGTCCCGCCTCCTGCCGAGCCCGCCCGCGGCCGAGTTCACGACGCGGTTGGCGGTGATCGAGGCCTTCACGGCCGCCTATACCGGCAGGATTCCCGCGACCGGCCACCGCCTGGCCTCGGCCGCTGAGCTGATCGACGGGCGCTCGGACGACGAATGCGCCGCGGACCTCGGCACACTGACCTTGCTGGCCTGGGCGGAGACCCTTTGGGAGCGCGACACCGAGGCGCTGCGGCACTTCGCTCGTGGGCTCCGCGTGAGCGACCGGGGCGGGCCGCCCCGGTCGCTCACGCCCTACCTGCTGGCGGGGCAGGCCCGCGCGGCGGCGAGGCAGGGCCGTACGGACGAGGCCCTGGCAGCGGCGGCAGACGCCCGCGGCGCCGCCGGTCGGATGGGCATCACGGCGCTGGAGGAGTACGCCGCCGTCACGCACGCCGAACTGGCGGCCCGCCTCGGCGGCCCCGCCGCCGGCTTCCCGTCCCCGCCTCCGCCCGGCGCCGGGCCGGCGTCGTGCGACCCACGCGGCTGGCTCGCCGGCATGACCGCGCGGACGGCCGCGCGCCTGCGGTGGGAACGGGGCGATCCCGCCGTGACCACCGCGCTGTTGCTGCGCGCCTGCGGCGGGTCCGAGCTGCACCGCGTCGAGGCGTGTACCGCCGCGTACTGGGCGGGAGCGCTCATGGACCTCGCGCTGGCCCAGGGCGACACCGTTCAGGCAGCCGAGTGGGCGCGTACGGCCGACGAGCGGGCCGAGCAGTTCGGGCTCGACGGGCAGCGCGGTCACGCACTGGCGTCCCGCGCCCGGTTCGAGGCCCACCGGGAGCAGCCGGCCGCGGCAGCCGGGCTCGCCGCCGAGGCGGCGGAACGCTTCGCCGCGCTGGGTTTCCTCCACGACGAGGCCTCGGCCCGGCTGGTACGCGCCCGCGCCCTGGGAGACCTGCGGCAATGGCACACGGCGGAGGTCGAGATGGCCCAGGTCCGGGCGATCGCCCAGGCCACCCGCTCGCGTGGCCTGTTGGGCGCGGTGGTGGCCGAGCAGCGCCGGGTCGGCGCCCGCGCCGGCCGCCAGTCCACACCGGACTCACCCGAGCACCTGGGACTGACCCGCCGCGAATGGGACATCGCGCGCCGAGTGGCCACGGGTTCCAGCAACGCCGAGGTGGCCGCGGCCCTCTACGTCTCCGTCAGAACGGTGGAGGCCCACCTGACGAAGATCTTCCGCAAACTGGGCATGACCTCCCGCAACGGCCTGGCGGCAGCCCTCACCAGCGTCTAGCGCGTGCCCGGCACGATCCGCCGTACGGGAGCAGCCCAATGCCCTCCACCTGCCCGGATGCGCCCCTCGCGCTCCCCCCGGCCCTCCGGGGACGCCTCCGACCGAAACCGGAGGACGACCGAACGCGGAGGAAAAGCAAACCCCAGGTCACGAGCTGTGTGACCTGGGGTGTCGTGGAGCCGCCTTCGGGATTCGAACCCGAGACCTACGCATTACGAGTTGTTCGATCTTGGTCCACGGTCGTCCGCTGAAGTCCGAACGTGCAGGTCAACTGGCATGAGGGACCCGCCCGAACCCGAGCGGACGCCAGTGGACCGCGCAGCAACTGAGACCTGGACTGAGACCGCGCTTCCCCGGTCGGCCAGTGAGCCGGTCCGGCCGCGGGCACAACTTGTCGGATTGTCGTACTAGCCGCGTACGCTCCCGTCATGCGCAAGGGAGCCATCTCGCGAGACGACATCCTCAAGACGTTGCAGGAGTACGACGAGCTGGGAGGCTCGGCGTTCCTCGACCTGTACGGGTTCAAGGACGCGAGGGACTACCTCCTCCTCCACGACGGCAAGGAGTACGCCTCCAAGGCCGTCGCTGGCGTGGCCCACAAGCACCAGCACGGCAGGCCGCTGACGTACGACGAGTTCAGCGGCGGCGTCGGCCACGCGGTGGACTGGCTCAAGCGCGAAGGCTTCACCATCGGAGCGTCCCGAAGCCCGAAGTGGACCCGCGACGAACTGATCCTGGTTTGTGATGTCGTCGCTCGAAACGACTGGCGCTGGCTGGACTCCGACGACCCCCGGGTCGAGGAGCTATCCAAGCTCCTGCAGTTGCTCGGGGCCTACCCGGAGGACCAGCGGGCATCCACGTACCGCAACTGCAACGGTGTTGCCCGGAAGACCGCCGACATCGCCACCCGTCATCCCCGCTATGAGAAGAAGCCCACCAAGGGCGGCAAGCTCGACGTCGAAGTCCTACACGACTTCCTGACCCGCCCTGTCGAAATGGCCGCGGCTGCCCAGCTCCTCCGCAACGGCCTGGCTGCCGGGACGCTCCTGCCCGTGCCGGCCGACGAAGAGACCGACGACGACGAAGAGGCCAGCGCCCCGGAAGGCCGCGTGCTCTACGCCCGCCACCGCCGCCGCGAGCGCAACAAGGCCCTGCGCAAGAAGAAGATCGCCTCCGTCTTCAAGAACGGCGGCACCCTGGCCTGCGAAACCTGCGGCTTCGACTTCGAAGCCGTCTACGGCGAGCGCGGCAAAGGCTACGTCGAATGCCACCACGTCGTACCGCTGCACGAAGCTGGCGAGAGCACGACGAAGCTCTCCGATCTCGCGCTCATCTGCTCCAACTGCCACCGCATGATCCACCGCACCGCGCCTTGGCCCACCCCCGCCGAGCTGCGGAAGCTCATCACAAGCCAAACTCTGCACTGACCGCATCGACTCTTGCGACCCTCTGATCCGTAGGCGGGTGCTGTCTTCCATCCACCGCAACCTTCGGTGCCGCCGCGATGCCTCCATCAGACCCCACGCCGCCGAAACGTGTCGCAGTACGCCCACGTTGATGTCACCTACTGATGTCAGCGGGTGTCACTGTCGGTCCGAGCCAACGCTCTTTTCCAACTCTGCATGCCGCTGTCTGGGTCAGGCCACGGCCGTTCGGACTGCTGGTCGGCGGTTCCAGCGCTCCCTGGTGCACGATCACGAACGCCGTTGGGTGAGAGCGCGGATCCGGCTTCGTCCCCCCTGCCTGGCTTCCTGTCTCGTGATCATCGGAGTCCGCTGAACCGACCGAGGCGTCATTCGGCATGCGTAGAGACACCAAGCCATCACTGTGGGACACTAAGGAGGGGTTTGGCGTGGAGGGACGAATGCGCGAAGTAGACATCAAGGCTGGCATGGCAAACGCCTATTCACAGGGGGCGGAGCCTCGCCTTGTGTCACTTATGCCAAATGGGCGCGATGAACTGTGGGCGGTTGGAAAATTTCTCTTTGTTCTACCTGCCATTCCGCCTAATTGCCCTGCTCTACTTGAGTACGCGCTGCGCCTCCGACGGGAGGCCACACTGACTGGGAAATGCACCCAATGCGGCACAGCTGCCGGATTGGGCACCTTTGGGAATTTTGAAAGCGTCCCATTCGGGGAGGCTTGGTTGCCGCATCGAAGTAACTGCCCGGGGGCAGATGAGAATGTCATACCCCAGCTGCGAAGACATTATCACAATCTCAGCAAAAAATCCTTTGATGATTCCATTCAGGAAGCAAGCAATAGAACGCGCGAGAGGATTGCCCCTCTCAAAACCACAGGATTCAGCGTAAATCCGAGATTTGAGGCTTGGGCCGAGATGCTTCTTGATAAGAAGACCGAGCCCGGAACGCGCCGTTGCGACCACTTGCAGGCGAACCCTGCACAGCCGTGGAACTCGCTGATCGCCGATATCGAATGGCGCTGTGATCAATGTTTCGCCTATCTCAAACAATCCGTGGAAGAGGGAGAACTAGGGTTTGACGAGCGAGAGGAGCATACTTGTGATTATTGCCGCGAGGAAGTGCAGCGGCTAGAACCGTTAGTCATACGCATGAGCACCTTCCTAATGTACGGAGGCGTCTGTGCGAAATGCCATCGCAAGCTCCGCTCTCCAAGTCCACCGAAGAAGGTGAAGAGACGTGGGAAAAACAGTGGAAAACGTCGATGAACTTAACCTGAGTGAGGCACAAAAACTTCTAGGCACGACGAGCAATCGAGACACCGTGAACGCGGCACTACGAGAAGTTGTTCGCCAAAAGCTGGCCATCGAATTCATTGAGTACATGCGCTCAAGGGACCCCGAAGAGTTGGAAAAGCTGAGGTCTGAGGCGTGGCGGTAGAGCCAAAATTCGTGATCGACACCAGCGCGATGAATCGGCTCAAATTTGAGCCAGTCGCCGCTAGGCTGGGACCCTTAATCACTGGCGGCCTTGTGGCCACGTGCGGGATGCTAGAAATCGAGGCGTTGTTTTCAGCGCGGAGCCCAGACGACTACGAGTACCTCCGCTCTAGTCGCTCATCTATCTTCTCCTATCTCGACACCGAAGAAGCAGATTGGCAAGAGGCTCTCGACGTGCAGCGCGCGCTAGCTGCTAAGTCGCAGCAACGCGGTTTGAAAATACCCGACCTCGTTATCGCCGCCGTAGCGCACCGCTACGATCTGACTCTTCTCCACTTCGACTCGGACTTTGACAGGATCATTCAGCACACTGGACAAAAGGGAGAATGGGTCGTACCGCGAGGATCGATCGGATAATCCCCCTCTCGTTGAGTTATTTCTAAGTACCTAACCCGGATAAGGGTGATGCGATTGAACATCCTAGCTCCTGGAAGCTACCTTGGTGAAATTCCGCACATTTACTACACGCACACAGGAACAAGAACGCTGCTCGAAGTTAGACTGCCTTACGCGGTCAACAACAAGAGGTATCTGGAGTATCTTCGTAACCCCGAAAGAAGAAGCCAGGTGTCGTACGCTTCCGCCACTAAACGATGGACCATGCCGGTCGCCCAATACGCACTCTTGAGGACAGAACTCCTCGGCAAGTACGGGCAGGTGGACATCACGGTGACTGGAGTCACCTTGGATCGGTGCACATCAATGTGTGCCGACGCAAACCCCGATACTGCTGAAAAATGTACATGCGTCTGTATGGGTACGAATCATGGTTGTAGTTCTGCGCCGTACAGGCAGGTTGCAGAGTACCTGCTAGTGAACTCAACGACGACTTCCCAAACAATTCGCCTGACGATTAACCGGTAGACAGCGAGCCCGGCGTTACCCGGGAAAAGCTGTCGCCTCGCGATTTATCTAATAGTCCGGACGCAGACCACTACAATGCCGCACGCTAGAAGTGGGCTCCAGATCTCCTGTGTGGTAGGTCTACCACGCGTGCGAGCGTGGACGCTCGCGGACGCCGGTGAATGAGACAAAGGCGACGCCGGTCCGTCATTGCTCACCAGCGGATTCGGCTGACGGTTCCCGTGGTCCTTACTCCGTGGCTTCACTCGGTACGGCCACCACGAACGTGCCCTTGTTCGGGAGCGTGGCAACCAACCCGCGGTCGCGAAGCTCCGCGACCGCTCGGCGGGCGGTGCCGGGTGCGACGCCGTACTGGGTGCCCATGTCCCGCTCGTTCGGCAGCCGGGCGCCAACCGGGAGGCGCCCGGACCTGATGTCCGCCTCGACCTGGTCGGCCACCTGCACGTACACGTACTGCGGGAAGTCTCCGCTCATAGCCGGAACGTATGGCGGCAGCCCGCGCCGGGCATCTACAGGTAGCCGTATGGTGCACCATGGCGCGGTATATAGCGGTACCGTCTGAACAGCGGAAACCCCCGCGACCGTGCAGCCGGTCCGGGGGCTTGGCCGACTGCAAAGGAGTCGACATGTCCGAGCGTATCGAGAGCGACCGGCCGGACGCAGGCCACGGGAAGAAGCCCATCGCCTTGGCGGCTGGCAACGTGACCGGGAGCCGGTTGCAGCTGGCGTACCGGGCGTACTTGGATCATGCGCAGGAGTGCGCAGACTGCCCCCGCGCACCCTTCCAGTGTGACGTGGCCGCTGACCTGTGGCGCGTGTACCTGGCCGTGCGGGGTGGCGCGGTCGGCTAGGGCTTTGGGGGGCGGAGTCGCGTCGGCGAGGTCCGTACGGGCGGGGCTCGTGCGCCGCTGCGCGAGCCACCCGGACACTCGCGGGCCGCCGTTCACCGCATCACCCTCGCGGACTGTGCGGACGTACTCGAAGCCCTGGCGGACGTAATAGCGCTGGAGTGCTTCGTTCGTCGTCCGGGCGTCCAAGCGCAACCACATCGCACCTGCTCGGTACGCCCGCTCCCCCGCCCAGTCCAGCAGGCGGCCGCCTAGGTTCTGCCCAGCGTGGGAGCGGGAGACCGTTAGCTTGTTGATGAACACCGAGGGCTCGGTGAGTTCGTCGTCGCTCCACAGGCCTGCTTCGGCGGTGGTGGTGAGGGTGATGGTTGCAGCCGTCGTCGCGCCGTCGCGGACCATGAAGACCGCCCCGGCGGAGCTGGTCGCCGCGAGGCGGTCTGCCGGGTACGGACGGCTCCATTGATCGCTGTCGAGGCTGGTGAGCCACCCCGCGGCTCACGTGGCGGCACGGCTGCTCCGACCCCCACGAGTGCGGCGCCCGGCTCCACCGGTTCGACGCTTGTCCCCCGGCCTGCGGCGCGCACAAGGGCTACAAGCGCGGCTGCCCGAAGCCCTGCGCGAAGGGCTGCACCAGGCACGCGATCGCCTGCCCCGAGCGCAAGGGCGGCGGGCTGGTCTTCACCCGGCCGAAGACGAAGAAGAGCAGGTCCGAGGTGCCGATCCCCCCGCCCTTCATCCCGTACCTGATCGACCACAAGGCCCAGCAGGAGGAGATGAAGGCCGCCGCTGGCGAGGACTGGCAGGAGTACGGCGCGGTGTTCACCCGCGACGACGGACGGCCGCTCGACCCGCGCCGGGACTGGGAGGAGTTCAAGGAGATCCTTGCCGAAGCGGGCATCGACGACCGGCGCCTCTACGACGGCAGCAGGCATACGGCCGGCACGATCCTCAACGAGCTGGGGATCGACATCGTGACCATCATGGAGATCCTGCGGCACACGCAGATCGCCCAGACGCGCCGCTACGTGAAGGAGCGCTCGCAGCTCTCGAAGAACGCGATGAACCGCATCGGCGAGACCTTCCTTCCGCAGGCTCCCGCGGCCCCTACTGAGACCGCCAGCAGCCGGAGCGCACGTTCGCAGCGGCGCTGCCGGATCCGCTGAACGACAAAACCCCAGCTCAGAAGCTTCTGAGCTGGGGTTTCAATGGAGCCGCCTTCGGGATTCGAACCCGAGACCTACGCATTACGAGTGCGTTGCTCTGGCCAACTGAGCTAAGGCGGCGTGCTGCGCGCGTAGTGCCAAGGGTGGCAGGCGCAGCGGGGGAAAGTCTACAGGGTTCTGGGGGGTGGTCCTGACCGGGTGAGGGGGGGTGGTCAGGTGCACTTCTTGTGGGTGGGGGGGACGGTGCCGGAGAGGAGGTAGGCGTTGACGGCGGAGTCGATGCAGGTGGAGCCGCGGGCGTAGGCGGTGTGGCCGTCGCCGTCGTAGGTGAGGAGGGTGGCGGAGGTGAGCTGGGAGGCGAGGGACTGGGCCCACGCATAGGGGGTGGCCGGGTCGCGGAGGGTGCCGACGACGAGGATCGGGGCGGCGCCCTTGGCGGGGATGCGTTCGGGGTGGCCGGTGGCCTGGAGGGGCCAGTAGCCGCAGACCAGGGACGACCAGGCCAGGGCCGTGCCGAAGTGCGGGGAGGCGGCGCGGAAGGAGGCGACCGCCTTGCTGACGTCGGCCGGGGAGCGGAAGGCCGGGGGGAGGTCGAGGCAGTTCACGGCGGCGTTGGCGTACATCAGATTGCTGTACTTACCGGACTCGTCCCGCTCGTAGTAGCCGTCGGAGAGTTTGAGGAGCGGGGCGCCGTCGCCCTTGTTCGCGCTGATCAGGGCGCCGCGCAGGGAGGGCCAGGCCTCCTGGTCGTACATTGCGGCGATCACACCGGTGGTCCCGAGCGCCTCGGTGAGGGGGCGGGAGCTGCCGGTGGGGAGCGGGTGCTTGTCGAGGGCGGAGAAGAGGGCGTCGAGGCGCTTGCCGGCGTCGGCGGTGGAGGTGTGGCCCAGCGGGCAGTCGGAGCGCTTGACGCAGTCGGCGGCGAAGGCGTCGAAGGCGGTCTCGAAGCCGCCGGCCTGCGCGCGGCTGCTCTCCAGGGCGTCCACGGACGGGTCCATGGCGCCGTCCAGGACGAGCCGGCCGACGCGCTGCGGGAAGAGGCCCGCGTAGGTGGCGCCGAGGAAGGTGCCGTACGACTTGCCGACGTAGTTCAGCTTGTCGTCGCCGAGCAGCTGGCGCAGGACGTCCATGTCGCGCGCGGAGTCGACGGTGGAGACGTGGCCGAGCAGCGCAGCGGACATCTTCTTGCAGCCCGCCGCGAACCCGCGGTCGGCGGTGGCGAGCTTGCCCTGCTCGGCGGTGTCGTCGGGGGTGGTGTCGACGGCCGTGTAGGCGTCCATCTGCTTGTCGGTCAGGCATTTCACCGGCTCGCTGCGGGCCACGCCGCGCGGGTCGACGGCCGCCATGTCGTAGCGGGCGGTGACGGCGGCGGGGTAGCCGAGGGCCGCGTACTGCATGTAGTCGATCGCGGAGCCGCCCGGGCCGCCGGGGTTGACGAGGAGCGAGCCGAGGCGCTTGCCGGGGCCGGTGGCCTTCTTGCGGGCGACGGCGAGTTCCAGGTCGCTCTTGGCGGAGGGGTGCGCGTAGTCCAGCGGGACGCGCATGGTCGCGCAGTCGAAGTCCGGGACGCCGCAGGAATGCCAGGTGAGCTTCTGCTTGTAGTACGGCTTCAGGTTCGCGGGCGTCGCGGCCGGGAGGGGGCTGAGCGTCGCCTCGGCGGCGGGCTGCGCGGCCGCGCCGGACGCGGTGCCCGCGGCCTTCTCCGGCGCCGGGGAGGTGGCCGAGGCGGAGGGGGCGGCCGGGTGGCCGCCGTCCGAGCACGCCGAGCATGTGGACAGCAGCAGCCCGGCCACCGCGAGCGCGGCGGCCGGGAGGCGGAGCAGGCGTGTGGGGTGCATCGGCGGCTCAGGTCCTCCCGTCGGATGAATGCGAGCGTAGCGGGGGTCCGTCGCGGGCGCTCCGCGGGGTGTCCCTCTCACGGGTGAATGCGGTTTTTGCGGTGGTTTGCTGGATTACGGGCCGGTGTGGCGTGGGTAGTCAGCTGGTGGGGCGTACGGGGGGCGTGGCGGTGGCGGGGCCGTCGAGCTTCTCCGTGAGGTAGCCGGCGATCCGGGCGAAGAGGTCGCGGCTGGCCGCCGCGCCGTCGACCAGGCGTACGTCGCCGGCGCCGCGCGCGTGGAGGGCGGCGCCCAGCCGCTGGGCGGCGGCCCGGGCCGTGGTCTCGCCCTGGGCGGAGGCGAGCAGCAAGGGAGGCGGCGCGGTGCGCGACGAGGAGGAGGCGGCAAGGGGCGGGTACAGACCGGAGACACCGGCGGCGGCGCCGTAGCGGCCGGTGGCGGCGAGCGCCGCGTTCACGGCGCAGGGAGCACCGGCACCGACGCCGATGACGCCCGTGCCGCCGCGCGCGGGCAGGACGCGGAAGTGCCGGCCGGCGGCGGCGAGGGCGGCGTCCGCGCGGGAGCAGTCCGCGGGGAGGACGAGGACGAACGGGTCGGCCAGCCCACGCCGGAGGGCGAGGGAGAAGCCGTCGAAGAGGTCCGCCTCGCGCTCGGCGGGCAGGTGGGCGACGGCGACCGGGAAGGCGACGCGTACGCCGCGCGGGGAGGCGTACCACGGGGGCAGCCACACGCGTGTGCCGTCCGCCAGCTGGTCGAGGGTGCCGCCGGCCGGGTGCCCGAGGGTACGCAGCGCGGGCGGCGGCGGTGCGGGCTGGGGAGTACGCGGCGGGGCCGCGGGGGCGGGCGCGCCGGACGCCTTGCCGCCGTCGGCGCTGACGCGGGCGGCGCCGCTGCTGCCGCTGCCCGCGCCGCTCCCGCCGCCGCCGAGCAGCGGAAGGGCCAGCACCCCGGCCAGGAGCGCGGCGGCCCCCGCGGCCCCGGCACGCAGGACGGTGCCGTGACGGTCGACGGGCAGCTCGTACGCCCGCCCGGCCCGCTCCGCCCACCAGTGCCGTACGGCCCGATACCCGAGCAGTACGGCCCCCGCCCCGGCCACCACGACCAGCACGGACCACACGACGTCAGCCACGGCAACCCCCTCGGGACGGCGCCCCCGCGGGGGCCACGACGGGCAGGCAGCACCCTTCCTGCACGACGGCGCCCCGCGGGGGCCACGGCAGGCAGACAGCACCCTTCCTGCACCTTGCAACGCCCACCGTCCCAGCCCCGGCTGCCGTCACGCACTCCGCGCCGCGATCACCCGAACGCCGCACAACCGCTCCGCGGGGGGGGGTGGGGGAAGGGGGTGCCCGGCCCGGGCGGGGCTCGCCCTTCCGGGCGGGGGGTTTGCCCTTCCGGGCGGGGGTGGGGTGGGGTGGCTCGCCCTGCCCGGCCGGGGGTAGCGCGGCTCGCCTGCCGGGCGGTGGGGTGGCGCGCCCTGCCCGGGCGGAGGCGGCGCGGCCCGCCTGCCGGGCGGTGAGGTGGCTCGCCCTGCCGGGCCGGGGGTAGCGCGGCCCGCCTGCCGGGCGGCGGGGTGGCGCGCCCTGCCCGGCCGGGGGTAGCGCGGCCCTCCTGCCGGGCGGCGGGGTGGCGCGCCCTGCCCGGGCGGAGGCGGCGCGGCCCTCCTTCCGGGCGGCGGGGTGGCGCGCCCTGCCCGGGCGGAGGCGGCGCGGCCCTCCTTCCGAGCGGTGAGGTGGCTCGCCCTGCCCGGGCGGGGGTAGCGCGGCCCTCGTGCCGGGCGGTGGGGTGGCTCGCCTTGCCGGGCGGAGGCGCCGCGGCCCGTCCCAGCCGAGGCCCCCGAGTCGCCAGCAGCCCGGCGGACGGGCTCAGCCGGTCCGGAGGTCCGGAGCGGGCCCCGGGCGAAGAGGCACGGGCGCTGCGGAGGGCGGCTCAGCCGGCGCGGAGGGCGAGGGTCATGGCCTCGACGGCGAGGATCAAGGCGACGTTGAAGTCGAAGGCCTCGCGGCAGGCCAGGACCCCCGGCAGGGGCGCCCACACGGGCGGGGGCAGCTCGCCTGCCAGGCGAGGATGAGGCAGCTCCCCCTGCCCGGGCGGGGGGGTGGCTCGCCCTGCCCGGGCGGAGGCGGCGCGGCTCGCCCCAGCCGAGGCCCCCTGGTCGCCAACCGCCCGGCGAACGGGCTCAGCCGGGCCCGACGTCCGGAGCAGACCACGTCAGGCCCCACGGCCCAACAAACGCGAGCCCAACAGCAGACGGCTCATTCCAGGCCCCACGCCCGGAACAGACCACGCCAGGCCCCACGGCCCAACAAACGCGAGCCCAACAGCAGACGGCTCAGCCAGGCCCCACGCCCGGAAAAGGCCGAAACAGACCCCTCGCCCAACAGACGCGCGCCCTGCGGCAGGCGGCTCAGCCGGTGCGGAGGGCGAGGGTCATGGCCTCGACGGCCAGGAGGGGGGCGACGTTGCGGTCGAGGGCCTCGCGGCAGGCGAGGATCGCCTCGATACGGCGCAGGCTCTGCTCGGGGCGGGAGTCGGCGGCCAGGCGGCGGATGCCGTCGGCGACCTCGACGTTGGCGATGCGCTCGTCCGAGCCGAGCTGGACGGCGAGGACGTCGCGGTAGAAGCCGGCGAGATCGGTGAGGGCGAGGTCGAGGGTGTCGCGCTGGGTACGGGTGGAGCGGCGCTTCTGCCGGTCGGCCAGGTCCTTCATCACACCGGCCGTACCCCGCGGCATCCGCCCGCCCGTCCCGGCCGCCGCGCCGAGGGCGGCCCGCAGCTCCTCGGTCTCCTTGGCGTCGACCTCCTCGGCCACCGCCTTGGCGTCCTCCGCCGCCGCGTCGACGAGTTCCTGCGCCGCCCGCAGGCACCCGCCGATGTCGCCGATCCGCGTCGGCAGCCGCAGCACGGCCGCCCGGCGCTCGCGGGCCGCCTCGTCCGTGGCCAGCCGCCGCGCCCGGTCGATGTGCCCCTGCGTCGCCCATGCGACCTGCGCGGCGAGGACGGGGTCAATGCCGTCCCGGCGCGTCAGGACGTCCGCGACCGCCTCGGCGGACGGCGTCCGCAGGGTGAGCAGCCGGCAGCGCGAGCGGATGGTCGGCAACGCGTCCTCGACGGAGGGCGCGCACAGCAGCCACACCGTGCGCGGCGCCGGCTCCTCGACGGCCTTGAGCAGCACATTGCCCGCGCCCTCGGTGAGCCGGTCGGCGTCCTCCAGGACGATCACCTGCCAGCGGCCGCCCGCCGGCGACATCGACGCCCGCCGCACCAAATCACGCGTGTCCTTGACGCCGATCGAGAGCAGGTCCGTCCGGACGAACTCCACATCCGCGTGCGTACCGACCAGCGTGGTGTGGCACCCCTCGCAGAAGCCGCATCCGGGCGCCCCGCCCAGCGCCCGGTCCGGGCTCACGCACTGCAACGCGGCGGCGAACGCCCGCGCGGCTGTCGCCCGCCCCGACCCGGGCGGCCCCGTGAAGAGCCACGCGTGGGTCATCCGTGACCCCGCCGCGCCCGAGGTGACGACGGCATCGGCATCCACCGCGGCCGCGGCCAGCTCGGCCACGACATGCGGCTGCCCGACCACGTCGTCCCACACGCCCACCGCGCACTCCTTTCGCTGACGCGGTCCATTCTGCGCCATCCCTCTGACACCTCTAGCCGACGCACGACCCCGGGGGCGCCGCACCCTCACTCCCACCGGCCGGTAGCCGCTGACTCCTGCCGGAGGGGGTCGGTGCGGGGTGCCCCCGCAGGAATGCGCACCTCGCCGGGGGACGGATACGGGTGAGGTCGTACGCGCATTCCGAGGAGGTGCCCCGTGGCGGTACCCGACCCGCCCACCCGCGTGGCGCGCGATGCCGCGCCGGGCACACCGGGGGCGCGAGGAACTGCGCGAGCAACCCCCTACCGGGGCGCGGGTAGTCACCGACCCGAAGGGGCAACCCGGTCCGCCCCGGACCACCGGCCGGTGGGGGCGGGCCGCGCAGTTCCCCGCGCCCCTGATGTCACCCGGCGCCGCAGGCGCAAGCTCCGCCCCCACGCCCCCGGCGTACCCCGCGCGGCAGCGCAAAAGCGTGGCGGCCCCCGCCTAGAGGGAAAGCCGCTGCACCCCGCTCGCAACCGCCCGCCGCGCAGGCGAATCCGTGCCGGTCCAACACGACCCCCGCCGCGCCAGCAACCTCCGCAACCACAGCTCGACGGCCACGATGTCGCCGAGCCCCTCCAGCGGCGCCCCGGACATCGCGGCGGCGCGCAGCGCACCCCGCACGACGCGGGCGTCGACCAGGCCCGCGTCGGCGAGCAGCGGCGCGCGGAAGAGCTCGACCAGCGGGTCGACGGCGGACCGCATCCCGGCGCGGGCGGCGGCGGCCGCGGACGCGGAGGAGTGCGAGGCGGCGCCCCACCCCGCGGGCAGCGCCCGTACGCCCGCGCTGCCCAGCACGTCCCGCAGGATTTCCGCGCGTGCGCCGGGGCGCACGCGAAGCGCGCCGGGGAGTGCGCGCGCCGCCCGCACCACCGCGTTGTCGAGGTACGGCGCGTGCAGCCGCTGGCTCGGCACGGCCGCGGCCTGCTCCAGGACGCGGAAGTCGGCGGCGTGCCGGGCGAGGACGGCGCGGGCGCGCCGCTCGCCGGGGCGTTCGATGGGCCAGGGCCGCCGCGCGGCCTCCTGGAGCCGTACGGAGACCTCGGCGAGCGCCTCGCCGGTGAGCCAGCGGGCGGCGGGCCCGGGCCGTACCCAGGCCATCGCGGCGAGCGACGCGCCGATCGGCCCGTCGCCGGGCTGCTCCTCGGCGGGTCCGGCGCCCGCGGCGTACCGCAGGAGCAGCGCGGCCGCGTCGGTGACGCCCTGCTGGTAGGGCGTACGGGCGAGGCGCCGGGCGGCGCGGTAGACGGTGATCGGCACGGTGAAGGGGACGAACACGGCGGGCCCGCCCGCCGCGGAGCCGCCCGCACGGGTGAGGGCGGCGACGGGCCGTACGAGGTGGCGCCGCCGCCGGTCCATGAGCAGGTCGGCGAGCCGCGCGGGATGCGCGTCGAGCACCTGCCGGGCGCCGAGGCCGATGAGGTGGTCGGCGCCGCCTGCGGCGAGCCGCCGCCGGTGGCGTTCGGCGACGACGAGCGAGGGCCCGGGCTCGTCGGTGAGCGGAACGGGCGGACGGCCGCCACCAGGGCTGCCGCCAGGGCCACTGCCCAGCCCGCCGCCAAGATCGCCGCCCAGGTCGGCGTACGGCAGCGCCTCCTCGCCGCCGGCGACGACGACATGCCGCAGCCGCGGATCCGCTGCGAGCTCGCCCGCGCGGGCCATCTCGCCCTCGCGCAGGGCGAGTCCGCCGGCGGTGAGGTCGTTGAAGGTGACGGCGAGCAGCCGCTCGCCCGCCGCGGTGCCGGGCGCGCCGGGCAGCATGCCGGGCATGCCGGGCAGCCCGGCGGCGAGCAGCGCGAGGGTCGCGGAGGCGGAGCCGCCGGAGAGGTCGGCGCCGATGCCGGGCGCGGGCCCTTCCGCGAACCGCCCGTCGGGGCCCGCGGGTTCCCCGGCGAAGGCCGCCTCCGGCACGTAACGCGCCTGCGTGAGCCGCGCCTTCACCGATTCGACGAGCGCGTCCCGTATCGCGGCGATGGCGGCGTCCGCGTCCGCGGAGGTCGCGGGCTGGTGGCCGACGGCGAGGGAGGCGGTCGGCTCGTAGTTGGTGATCTCGGGGGCGCCGTCGCGCAGGGTGAGGGCGTGGCCGGGCGGGACGCGCCGCACGCCGAGGTACGGGGTGCCGTCGCCGAGCGCCTCGGGCGCGTCGGGGCAGGCGAGCAGCGCGGCGAGGTGGGTGACGTCGAGCCCGGCCTCGACGAGGTCGGCGAGCGGCAGGGCGGCGGTGGCGTAGGCGGTGCCGCGCGAGAAGCGGGTGTGGAAGACCGGGCGGGCGCCGGCGAGGTCGCCCAACACGGTGATGCGGCGGCCGAGTTGCAGGACGGCGGTGTAGCTGCCCGGCCACGCGGTGACGTGCCGCAGCGCGCCGCCGCGCGCGGCGACGAGCCCGAGCCGCAGCTCCGCGTCGCTGGCCGCGCACCGCCCGAAGACGGCGAGCCGCGCGACGCTCTGGGTGCTGGTGCCGTTGACGCCGCGCCCGTTGGTGCGGGAGCCGTTGCCGTACGCGTCCGAGCCGCCGTACGCACCCGAGCCGCCCGGCGAACCGTACGCCCCCGCGCCGCCGGAGGAGCCGTACGCGCCGCCGTAACCACCGCCGTACGCGGCCCCGTTGGAGCCGGCGGAGCCGTACGCGCCCGCCGCGTCCGCGTGGACGACCCGGACCTCGTCGGGCCGCCAGTCACCCACCGCCCACAGCGGATCGGGGCCGTCCCACAGGAGTTGGGCGCCGACCGGCAGCAGCGTGCGCGCGCTCGCGCCGGGAACGGGTCCCGCGGTGGCACTGCTCCACCCCACCAACCACCGCATCGCCGCCTCCACAGGCTGTGGACAGCCGGTGCAGGATCCGACCCACCGCTGACTCGCGCGCGCCTCGCCCCACCATGCCGCCACGTCTGACGTCCGAAAGTCCATGCTGCCATGAGGACGCGCGCAAGGAGGCGCATGAGTGCTCCCGGGTGCGCCGGTTCGTGCGCCGTACACAGCCATGCGGCATATGCGCACCGTCGGGCGCCTCGCAAAGGACCCGCAACGCCCCGCGGAGACCCCCGGAAGCACCTCGATCACCGAGCATCTCCCGTACGTAATCGGGATGTTGCGGACAGCTACGGAATCCGGAACATGCGGCTCAGGCGAAACGTCGCAATCGCGCCAAGTTTTCGGCCCGGGAGCGGCACATGCCGGGCGGGATATGCCGCGCGGCAGGGGGCCTTGCCCACGATCGTTTTCCGCCGCCGATCTTCGGCCGGGGCAGCGGGAGCCGCGCACCGGCGCGGCGCGCGTACGCCGGCGCACAACTCTGCTAGGAGTGCGACCGCCGGGGTACGTCTTCGCCCCGCCGCGCCCCCGACGCCCTTGCCGCACACGGCGGTTCGGGCAGGCCCGGCGGGCGGGCGGGGCAAGCCGGGGCGGCCTGCGCGGGGTGGCGCCGGGGCACTCGGCACCCGGAACACACGGCCCGGGAGACGGCTCAACGCCTCCCGGGCCGGTCCGCCACCCGCGGGGATTGTGGCAGCGGAACTCGCTGGCCCGCCGCACACACCGCCATAGCCGCCTGGCGGAAGCGCGGGCCGACCCACGGCTCCCCATGCAACAGCCCGCGATCGGCACGGCACAGAGCGCACGGCCGGGCGCACGGCCACATATACCGGGAGCACGCGCGGGGCGCCCGTGCGAGCGCGCCCCCGGCGGCCCTCCCCACCCCTTCCCGCCGGCTTCCCGGCCGCGTCGCAGGGCGCATTCGTCCGACCCCTGGGGAGGGTCGTCGGCGGCGCTTTCCGGACCAACTCCGCGAGCCGGTAAGGGGCTGGATTCGCGCCATCCGACACGAGACCCTTAACGGTCGGGAGGCGGCGAACTACGCTGGGTGTATCCGGTTCGCACACGTACGTGCGGCTCGGACAACCGGCTCAGGCACCGCACGCGCCGCCAACAGGGCCCCGCGGTGGCTGAATCGGGCTCCAGGGGAGGGTGACCCCCGCCACCCCGACGACCGACCAGGCCCGCCGGCCTGCCCCCAGCGGCATCACGAGGTGAACCGCAGTGAACAGAGAACACCGCGGGCCGAACGAGAAACTCGGCGCCCTTCTCGGTCTCGCCGGAATAAGCAACGCCGGTCTCGCCCGCCGCGTCAACGACCTGGGCGCGCAACGCGGCTTGACGCTGCGCTACGACAAGACGTCCGTCGCCCGCTGGGTCGCGAAGGGCATGGTGCCGCAGGGCGCCGCGCCGCATCTGATCGCCGCCGCGATCGCCGGCAAGCTCGGGCGGCCCGTACCGCTGCACGAGATAGGCCTCGCCGACGCCGACCCCGCCCCCGAAGTCGGCCTCGCCTTCCCGCGCGACGTCGGCGAGGCCGTGAAGTCGGCGACCGACCTGTGGAAGCTCGACCTCGCCGGGCGCCGCGGCCCGGGCGGCAACGGGATCTGGCAGAGCCTGGCCGGGTCCTTCGCGGTGAGCGCCTACGTCACGCCCGCCTCCCGCTGGCTCATCACCCCGGCGGACGCGACCGTCGCCCGCGACGCCCCCGCACCCGGCACCGCGCACGTCGGGCACACCGATGTCTCCAAACTCCGCGAGGCCGCCGAGGACGCCCGCCGCTGGGACTCCAAGTACGGTGGCGGCGACTGGCGTTCGGGCATGGTCCCGGAGTGCCTGCGCGTCGAGGCCGCACCGCTGCTGCTCGGCTCCTACAGCGACGACGTCGGCCGCGCCCTCTTCGGCGCCACCGCCGAACTCACCCGGCTCGCAGGCTGGATGGCCTTCGACACCGGCCAACAGGAAGCCGCCCAGCGCTACTACATCCAGGCCCTCCGGCTCGCCCGCGCCGCCGCCGACGTGCCACTCGGCGGATACGTCCTCGCGTCCATGTCCCTCCAGGCCACCTACCGCAACTTCGCCGACGAGGGCGTCGACCTCGCCCAGGCCGCCCTCGAACGCAACCGCGGCCTCGCCACCGCCCGCACCATGAGCTTCTTCCACCTCGTCGAGGCCCGCGCCCACGCCAAGGCCGGGGAGCCGGCGGCCTGCGGCGCCTCGCTCGCCGCCGCCGAAGCACTCCTCGAACGCGCCCGCGAGGGCGACACCGACCCGCACTGGCTCGGCTTCTACTCCTACGACCGGCTCGCCGCCGACGCCGCCGAGTGCTACCGCGACCTCGGCATCCCCCGGCAGGTCCAGCGCTTCACCGAGCACGCGCTGGCCCGGCCCACGGAGGAGTTCGTCCGCTCGCACGGGCTGCGGCTCGTCGTCTCCGCCGTCGCCGAGCTCGAATCCGGCAATCTCGACGCGGCCTGCGCGGTGGGGGCGAAGGCGGTGGAGGTCGCGGGCCGGATCTCCTCGGCCCGCACCACGGAGTACGTCCGCGATCTGCTCCACCGGCTGGAGCCGTACGCGGACGAGCCGCGCGTTCTCGAGCTCCGCGAACGCGCGCGGCCTCTCCTGGCCGCTCCCGCGTAGGGCCCCTTCGCCGGGCACGGCGTTCAGCTGCGCCGGGCGAGCGTTTTTAGGGGCGCGGGGAACTGCGCGCTCAGTCCCCACCGGGGCGCGGGTCGTCACCGACCCGAAGGGGCAGTTCGGTCCGTACCGGACCACCGGCCGGTGGTGGGTTGCTCGCGCAGTTCCCCGCGCCCCTAAAAACGCTCGCCCGGCGGCGTAACCGCAACCTCCCCGCGCCCCTGACAAGCACCGCCCTGCGCAAGGGCGCACCCCCCGGGAGACGGACCCGGCGCCGCAGGCGCACCCCCCCGGGGGGAGGGACCCGGCGGCGGGGGCTTGGCCCGCAAGCCGGCGCGCAGCGCGTAAGTTGATCACGAGCACCCCCCACCGCAACCCGCAGGGAGTCGCACCGTGTCCCCCAGGAGCGCGGCTCACGGTGAGCCGTACGACGTGACGGTCGTCGGTGCCGGCGTCGTGGGCCTGTCCACCGCCTACGCCCTGACGCGGGCCGCGCCCGCGCTGCGCGTCGCCGTCGTCGAGAAGGAGGCGGGGCCGGGGCGGCACCAGACGGGGCGCAACAGCGGCGTCATCCACAGCGGCATCTACTACCGGCCCGGCTCGCTCAAGGCCCGCTACGCGCTGGCCGGCGCGGCCGAGACGCCGCGTTTCTGCGCGGAGCACCGCGTCCCGTACGAGATCACCGGCAAGCTCATCGTCGCCACCGAGCAGGCCGAGCTGCCGCGGCTGCACGCCCTCGTCCAGCGCGGCCGCGAGCACGGGCTCGCCGTGCGGGAGCTGGGGCCCGTGCAGATCGCGGAGTACGAGCCGGAGATCGCCGGGCTCGCCGCGATCCGTGTCGCCTCCACCGGCATCTGCGACTTCGGCGGTGTCGCCGCCGCCCTCGCGCGGCTGGCCGCGGACGCGGGCTGCGTCCTGCGCTACGGGCTGCGGGTCACCGCGGTGGGCCGTACGGACGGCGGCGCCGTCACGCTCACCACGGCCCCGGACGGGCCGACCCTGCGCACCAAGGTCCTGGTGAATTGCGCGGGCCTGCACAGCGACCGCCTGGCCCGGCTGGCAGGCGACGACCCCGGCCTGCGGATCGTGCCCTTCCGCGGCGAGTTCTACGAGCTGGCGCCCGGGCGGCGCGGGCTCGTACGCGGTCTGGTCTATCCCGTGCCCGACCCGGACTTCCCCTTCCTGGGCGTGCACTTCACCCGGGACGTCCGCGGCGGTGTCCACGTCGGCCCGAACGCCGTGCCCGCCCTCGCCCGGGAGGGCTACCGCCGGTGGACCGTGCGGCCGCGTGACCTCGCCGACACCCTCGGCTACTCCGGGGCCTGGCGGATCGCCCGCCGCCACTGGCGGCAGGAGGCCGGCGAGCTGCGGCGCTCGCTGTCGAAGCGGGCCTTCACCGCCGACGCCCGCCGCCTTCTGCCCGCGCTGCGGCCCGCTGACCTGCGGCCCGCCCCCGCGGGCGTACGCGCCCAGGCCGTCCTGCCCGACGGGACCCTCGTCGACGACTTCCGCTTCGCCGGCTCCCCGCCCTTCGTGCACGTGCTCAACGCGCCCTCCCCCGCCGCGACCGCCGCCCTCCCCATCGGCCGCGAGGTCGCACGCCGGGCCCTCGCCGCGCTCTGACCCACGCGATACGGCCCCGGGCCCGCCCCGCCCGTACCGCCGCCCCGGCCTCGGCGCCGTCCCGTACCGTCCCCGTCCCCCGTCCCGGAGCGCACCCCACACCGTCCCCGTCCTAAGCCGCGCCCCACACCGTCCCCGGCCCCGTCCCCGCGCTCTGACCAGCACCGGAGTGTCCGGCGTACTCCCGTAGAATCGAACCCATTGTGTCCACGTCATCCCACGCCTCCGCCTCCCCTGTCGCCCCGGCCCCTGCCCACGCTCCCGCCCCTGCCGCCGGGGCGGTCGGCGGCGGTGTGCCGCGTCCGGCCGCCCGGTCCGCGGCCCGCTTCCCGGACGGGCCCGCGGCCGATCCGGCCGGCTCGCGCGAGGAGCACCGCATCCGGTCCTTCCACGCGCGCCGCGGCCGTATCACCCAGGCGCAGGCGGCCGCGATCGACCGGCACTGGGACACCTGGGGCGTCGAGCTGGACGGCAGCCCGCTGGATCTCGCCGCGCTCTTCGGCTCGGCCGACTCGCCCGCCGAGCTGCCCGTCGTGCTGGAGATCGGCTTCGGGATGGGTGACGCGACCGCGCAGATGGCCGCCGCCGACCCCGGCACCGGCATCCTCGCCGTCGACGTCCACACCCCCGGGCAGGGGAACCTTCTCGCTCTCGCCGACCGCGCGCGCCTGAGCAACGTCAGGGTGGCCAACGGCGACGCGATCGTCCTGCTGCGCGACATGCTCCCGCCGGCCTCGCTGGCCGGTCTGCGCGTCTACTTCCCCGACCCCTGGCCCAAGGCCAAGCACCACAAGCGGCGGCTGATCCAGCCGTCCTTCCTCGCGCTGGTCACCCCGCTGCTGCGGCCCGGCGCGGTCGTGCACTGCGCGACGGACTGGGAGCCGTACGCCGAGCAGATGCTGGAGGTCCTCGGCGCGGCTCCCGGGCTGGCCAACGCGTACCCGGCGGATGGATTCGCCCCGCGCCCCGACTTCCGTCCGATGACGAAGTTCGAGCGGCAGGGGCTCGCGAAGGGGCACGTCGTGCGCGACCTCCTCTTCACCCGCGTCTGAGCCTCCCGGAGCGGCCCCGCCTCCTCCCCGCGTCACGCGCCACGACCTGCCCCGTACCCTCGCGGAGCAGGGCATCCGCCCCGTACTGTCGACACGTGGCCACGTTTTCGTACCCGTCCGCGCCGGACGACCCGCCCGACCCGGAAGTGTCCGGCGGGTCATCCGACGAGCACGCGTACGGGCCGATGACGCCCCCGCCGCCGTCGGTGCACTACGCGCCGCGGCGGCCGTTCTGGGAGAGCCGGGCAGTACGCACCGGCGCGCTGTTCACGGCGCTCGCGGTGTGCGGTGTGGTCATCCTCGCGGTGGTGCGGCACCACATAGGGACCGAGCCGTTCCTGGTGGGGGCCACGCTCGCGGTGCTGCCCGTGCCGCTGCTGGTGTCGGGGTTCCTGTGGCTGGACCGGGCGGCGCCCAGCCCGTGGCAGAACGTCGTGTTCGCCTTCGCCTGGGGCTCGTGCGCCGCGACGCTGGTCGCGCTCTTCGCCAACGAGTACGGGGCCAAACTCCTGGCGAACACCCTGTCCGCGACGCCCACCCAGTCCGACCAGTGGGGCGCCACGTTCGTCGCCCCGCTCGTGGAGGAGACGGCCAAGGGCTCCGCGATCCTGCTGCTCTACCTCTTCCGGCGGCGCCACTTCGAGTCACTGCTCGACGGCATCGTGCTCGCGGGCATCGTCGCGACCGGCTTCGCCTTCACCGAGAACATCCTCTACCTCGGCACCGCGTTCGGCGAGGACAAGGCGGTGGGCGCCGGCGTGCTGAGCTCCACCACGCTGGGCACCTTCATCGTCCGGGTGCTCATGACGCCGTTCGCGCACCCGCTCTTCACGTCGATGACCGGCCTCGGCTTCGCCATTGCCGCGACCAGCCGCCCGCGCAGCCCGTTGCGCTGGATCGCGCCGATCGGCGGCTGGCTCGTCGCCATGGTGCTGCACGGCTCGTGGAACGGCTCCTCACAGCTGTCCCCGGTGACCTTCCTGACCGTCTACGCGTCCGTCATGATCCCGGTCTTCGGCCTGCTCGTGGCCCTGACGTTCTGGGCCCGCTCGTCGGGGCTCCGCACCGTCCGCGAACACCTCGCCCCCTACGCGGCAGCCGGCTGGCTCGCCCCCCGCGAACCCGTGGCGCTGGCCTCCATGCGCATCCGCGGCGACGCCCGCGACCTGGCCCGCCGCCACCACGGCGACCCCGGCGCCCGAGCCGTCCGCGACTACGCGGCCTACGCCACCCACCTGGCCTTCCTCCGCGCCGCCGCAACCCGCGGCCGCCAACCTGCCGACTACGCCGCCCGCGAGTCCGAACTCCTCCAGCACCTCTGGCACCACCGCCGCGTGGCCCAACCCGCCCTCCTCCACTCCACCCCCCTCCCCTGGCCCCCGCCCTTCCCCACCCCCCGCCCTTACACCCCCTGGCCACCCCCGTACCCCCCATACCCCTACCCCGCCCCGACCCCGTACGGGCCGCCGCCGGGCGGGCATTTGTAGCAGAATGGCCCCATGGATTACGCACGCATGCGGGCCATCGTCGCCTGAGCCCGTCCGTGACTACGCGGCCATGGCCATCGCCCACTACCTGGTCGTCGACCCCCGCAAATCCACCCTCACGGCATTCTCCGACCCCGGCCCCACCGCCGAAGGCCCCAGCTACCGCGCCCAGCACGACTACGCGTTCGGCTCCCCCGTCGCCGTGGGCCCCTGGACTCTCCAGACGACCGAGCTCCGCCCCTACCCCGCCACGTCCTGAGCCGCCTTCCCCCGCTCCTGTCTGCGCCTGCTGTTACAAATAACCCAGACGCGGCGACGCTGGGGGGATGTGCGATGGCAGGCACCACAGGCTCTGATGGGCTCGACGAGCCAGCGACGGGTATCTACGAGAAGTTGATCACCCGCAGCCTCGCCGAGCGCATGGCTCAGCTGGATCCCCTCCGGCTGGTCGCCATTGACGACCAGGTGCGTCCGGAGTCTTCAGCGCATGTCCTCGCACGGCATATCGGCACCACGGTCCAGCACGTGCTCCGCGACCTCTCGCCTGACGAGCAGGTGGCGGCAGCCAATCAGGTCCTCGCTTCTCTCGGGGAGCTGCCGGGTGCCCAGGAGTGGACCAGTACCGTGGTGGATGGTCCACGGCAACTGCTGGCGATCGCCGAGCGGAAGGCCCCTGGGGTCTACGAGATCCATCGCCCGGCGACACCACTCTCCGAGACGGCGCTGATCACCAACTCCCCAGAAGACCCAAACCTCGGTTTCGAGTTGCGCGCGGAGATGGTGACCGCCGACAGCATCGATCTGCTCTGCGCCTTCGTGAAGTGGCATGGCTTGCGCGTCCTCGAAGAGCAGCTCACGGCCGCCCGCGAGCGAGGGGCGAGAATCAGGGTCATCACGACGACGTACATCGGCGCCACGGAACGCCGAGCGCTTGACCGCCTCGTCCGGGAATTCGGCGCCGAAGTCAAGGTCAACTACGAGACGAGGAGCACCCGCCTACACGCCAAGGCGTGGCTCTTCCACCGCAAGACCGGGTTCGACACGGCGTACGTGGGAAGTTCCAACCTGTCACGGACGGCGTTGGTCGACGGGCTGGAATGGAACGTACGGCTGTCCTCGGTGGCCACTCCAGCGGTGATGCGGAAGTTCGAGGCAACTTTCGACTCGTATTGGAGCGAGCCAGCCTTCGAGTCCTACGATCCGACTCGCGACGGGGACCGCCTCACACGAGCGCTCAGCATTGCGGCCGGTGGGGTGTCAGGTGGCCGTCCGACGTTGCAGCTCTCTGGCCTTGAGGTGCGGCCGTACCCGTATCAGCGGGAGATGCTGGAGCGGCTGGAGGTCGAGCGTGAGGTGCACGACCGGCACCGCAATCTACTGGTAGCGGCGACCGGAACCGGGAAAACCGTCATGGCGGCGCTCGACTTCCGCTCCCTCCAGAAGAAACTCGGGCGGCAACTACGCCTCCTCTTCGTGGCGCATCGGCGCGAGATCCTGGACCAGTCGATGCGCACTTACCAGGAGGTTGTGGGGGATGCCAACCTCGGGGAGGCTCTGCACACCGGGGACATCCCGAAGGACTGGAAGCATGTCTTCGCCAGCGTCCAGTCGCTCAACGCCGAACGGTTGCAGGACATCGACCCGCATCACTTCGACGTCATCGTGATCGACGAATTCCATCACGCGACGGCGAAGACCTACCGCAGGATCATCGAGCACTTCACGCCCATCGATCTTCTGGGTCTCACCGCCACACCTGAACGCATGAAGGGTCCCAGCGTTCAAGACGAGTTCTTCGACGGCAGGATCGCGGCCGAGATGCGGCTCTGGGAGGCTCTGGAAAACGACCTCCTCAGTCCCTTTCACTACTTTGGCGTCACCGACACCACAGACCTCACGGGCGTCACGTGGCGGCGGAGCTCCCAGGGCTATGACACAACGGAACTGAGCGAGATCCTCACTGGCGACACGGCGCACGCGCGCCTCGTCCTCCGTGCGGTACGCGACAAAATCGCGGACCCGACTGCGATGCGCGCCCTGGGGTTCTGTGTCTCCGTTGAGCACGCCCACTACATGGCGGCCTGCTTCCGGGAGGCAAACCTGAAGGCCGTTGCCCTGTCAGGCGAGACCCCGCGGAAGGAGCGGCGGGATGCGCTGACGCAGCTGGCGGCGGGTGAACTGCACGCGATCTTCTCCGTGGATCTGCTCAACGAGGGGTTGGACATTCCGGATGTCGACACCCTTCTCCTACTGCGCCCGACGTCGAGCGCCACCGTATTTCTTCAGCAGCTCGGACGCGGCTTGCGGAGGACCGAGGGAAAAGCCGTCCTCACGATCCTTGACTTCATCGGACAGCACCGCGCCGAATTCAACTTCGAAGTGCAGTTCAGCGCGCTGACCAATCTTCGCAGGAATCGGCTCGCGACCAGCGTGGAGCAGGATTTTCCGCAGCTTCCCTCGGGATGCCAGATCATCCTCGAACGCAAGGCCAAGGAACGCATCCTAAAGAACATCAGGGATCGCATCGGCATCAATGCGCCGCAACTGGCCAAGGAGATCGCCGACTACGCCCGGCCAGCTTTGGCCGACTACCTCAAGGAGAGCGGCCGCGACCTGCGACAGATCTATCGCGGCGGCAATTCTTGGACCGGACTCCTGCGACGCGCCGGGATACTCCTCGATGACGCTCCGTCCGGGGAAGGCCAGCTCCTGAAGCGCACACCCGCGTTCCACCACGTCGACGACCCGGTACGGATCAACGCGTACACGCTTCTCCTCGCCGACGACGCAGTGGACTACGAAGCCCTCGACCCGCAGCTTCAGGCCTATGCGCGCATGCTTGTCTTCTCCCTGTGGCCCAACGGTGGCGCCTTCGACGGGTACGGTGCGGCCCTGCGTTCGCTGGCCGTCCAGAAAGCGTTTCGCGATGAGGCACGGCAACTCCTGGCATACAACCTTGCCCACACAGAGCACGCGCCCATCCCGCTCCTCGGCGATCACGCCGGGCTCCCGTTGTCCGTACACGGCTCGTACAACCGCGAGGAAATCCTCACCGCACTCAGCCAGACAACACTGGGCGGCTACACGCCGAACAATTTCCGAGAAGGCGTCAGATGGTGTCCGAACATCGCGACCGACGCCCTGCTCGTGACACTGGAGAAAGACGAAAAGGACTTCTCTCCGCAGACGCGATACCGCGACTTCGCCATGAACGAAACCCGATTCCACTGGGAGAGCCAGAGCACGACATCCGACACCTCACCAACAGGCGTCCGCTACCGCACCCACCGTGAGCGCGGCACCCACGTCCTGCTGTTCGTCCGACGCTTCAAGCACACCGACATCGCTGGCCCGCAGCCGTGGATGCTGCTGGGCCCGGCGGAGTTCGTCGAATACCGCGGCAGCAAGCCGATGGGGATCGTCTGGGATCTCCGCCACCGCATGCCCGCAGACGTATGGACGTACTCAGCGATCGCAGCCAGTTGACGGGCAGCGCGTGAGCGATTCGTCCACATGCTCCCGGATGGCACCGAAGTCCTCTGAGGGGGAAGGTCCCGCACCGGGCCCAGAGGGGTGGGCGCACCAGGGCCCGGCTGCGCACCGCCCGGCCTGGTAGGCCCTACATCACATCATTTGTGGGGGTTCTTTTCCTCGACGGATTCGGCCTGGAAAACGCGTGACACCCCTGTAACACTCTGTATCTGACGGGGCGACAGACAACGGCAGGGCTTCCGCGGGTGGGTGGCGGGGGTAGGGGCCGGTGGATGGCGTCAGGCGGGGTGAGTTGAGGAGGGGTGGGGCTGTGGAGTCAGAGGTGTGGTCGGAGGGGCGGCAAGAAGGGGAGCGGGGTTCGGGGGCGGGGTTTCGGATGGATGGCGGGGGGCGGGCGGAGCGGTTGGTCGTGGAGCAGTATCCGCGGGCGGCGGGGGACGCGTACGGGAGTCTGCTCGGGGAGATGGCGGGGTCGGTGGTGGAGTCCGCGGACGGGATGCTGGTGGGGGGGCCGGGGCAGGCGGAGGTGGAGGCCGCGGCGGTGATGTCGGGGCGCGGGGTGCGGGTCAGGGCGATGTATCCGCGGGCGCTGCTCGCGGTGCCGGAGAAGGCCTCGTGGCTGCGGCAGGTGTCGGACGCGGGGGTGAGCGTGCGGGTGCTGGACCACCTGCCGCACGACCTGATGGTCTTCGACCGGCACACAGTGTGCCTGGCGGCCCGCACGGTGGTGTCGGGCGCGAAGGAGCCGCCGCTGGTGCGGGTCAGCGGGGAGTTGCTGGCGTCGTCCTTCGCGGCGATATACGAGTCGTACTGGCGGCGCGGCACGCCCCTGTCGCGGATGTCGCCGGGGCCGCACCACGCCCAGCTCGGGGAGCGGGAGCGGGCCGTGATCCGGCTGATGGCCAATGGCTACTCCGATGACAGGATCGCCAGAAAGCTGGGTATCACCACTCCGGACGTAGTGTCGGTGATGGCCGCGCTGATGGAACGGCTGGACGCGGGGAGCCGTTTCGAGGCGGGGTACAAGCTTGCCCGGGAGGTCGACCCGCGCGACCTGTGAGGGTCGCGGGCCGGCGCGCGGGCCGGAAGGGAGCCGTGAGGCCGGTGCGCGACCGCGAGGCGATGCAGACGCTGCTCGCGCGGGCCAGGGCCCGGGTCGACCCGGGCGAGTTCGGCCTCGCGCCGCGCGCCGACCCGCGCGGGCGCAAGGTCAGCGGGCTGACGCACGAGCACATGACGCGGCTGCTGGGCTGGCCGGAGCACAAGTACGGCTACGTGGAGCGCGGCCGGCTCGCCGCGATCGAGGCGGAGCTGCTGGAGCCCGTGGCGCGGGTTCTGCGGCTGTCGGACCACGAGTGGGAGGCGCTGGTCCTCTACGCGACGGGCGTGCCGCCCGCCTACCGGCTGGACCCGGAGCTGGGCAGGGCCGTGCCCAGCCCCTGGGAGCGGGTGCTGCGCGGCTCGCACGAGATGGCGTACGTCAACGACGCGGCGTGGGACGTCGTCGCGTACAACGCCGCCTTCGCGCGGCTCTTCCCGCGCCGCGAGGTGCCCGGCAACACGATGCGCTGGATGCTGCTGGACACCGAGGCCCGGGAGGTGCTCGGGGACTGGGCGGAGAGCTGGCTGCCGCGGCTCGTGCCGCAACTGCGCGCCGCCGTGGTGGCCAACCCGCACGACCGGCCGCTGGCGCAACTGCACGCGGACGCCATGCGCGACCCGGTCGTCGCCCCCTTCCTGGAGGCGCCGACCGGCGAGTACATCGGGCCGCGGGCGGAGAGCGCGCTGCCGCTGGTGCACGCCGAGCTGGGGCCGGGGTGGGTGACGCTGTGCACGGCGGGGCCGTTCGGGGTGCCGGGCGGGCGGCTGATGTTCGTCCTCTTCGACCAGGGGGAGGAGCCGCGGCACGGCCCGTCCCTCACGGCGCCCGCCACCGCGCCCGTCGACCCGGAGGGCCTCGCGGACGGCGGACGCCGGCTCATCACCGCCGATACGGCGAAAAGCCCTGCTGGGCCGCACAATTGGGCCCTATGAGCTTCCCTCTTCCGCATGCGCTGCGGTCGCTGACACCCCACGTCCACGCCTGGCTCCCGGACGGCCACGCGACGTGGGGCATGGCCAACTGCGTCGTGGTCACCGGGCGGGGCGCGGGCCCGGGCCCCGGCACCGCGCTGCTGGTCGACACCCCGTACACCGCCGGAATGACCCGGCAATTGCAACGGCTCATCGCAGGGCTCGGCAATGGCCACGCCGACGACAACGAAGGCGGCGGCCCGGTGGTCCGCACCGTCGTGAACACCCACGGCAACGGCGACCACTCGTACGGCAACGCGCTCTTCCCGGGCGCCGACGTCATCGCCACCGACGCCAACGGCGAGCACCTGTGCGCGGAGCCGGAACCGGCCGTGCTGGCCGGGCTGGTGGCGGCCGCCGACCCGGCCACGCCCATGGGGGCGTACATGCGGCGGCATTTCGCGCGCTACGGCGACTTCGGCGGGGTCACGCCCCTGCACCCGAACCGCACCTTCAGCGGCGAGCTCGACCTGGACGTCGACGGGGTCGCGGTGCGGCTCGTCGAGGTCGGGCCGGCGCACACCGCGGGCGACCTGATCGTGCACCTGCCGCAGGAGGGCGTGGTGTGCGCGGGGGACGTCGTCTTCAACGAGGACCACCCGGTGCACTGGGCGGGGCCGCTGGAGTCGGTGCACGCCGCGTGCGAGCGCATCCTGGAGTGCGACCCGCGGGTCGTCGTGCCGGGGCACGGGCCGGTGATGACGCCCGCGGATGTGCGGCGCTACGCCGACTACCTGCTGGACCTGCGGGAGGTCATCCACCGCGGGCACACGGCGGGGCGCCCGCTGCCCGTCCTCGCCGCGGATCTGGTCGCGGCGGACCCCTACCCGCAGTGGGGGCTGGGCGAACGGATGGCGATCCTGGCGGCCGTCGAATACCGCGCCCTGGACGGTGCGACGGACCGGGCCGACCTCGTCGCCCTGGTCGGCCTCGCGGCCGGCTTCGCGGCGGGGGCGGACGCGCCGGACGGCAACGGGCCGGAGAAGGCGGAGGCCCCTCAAGGCGCGGCGGCGGACGGTACGGCGGCCGCGGGCGGCGCCGGGAGCTGACCTGCCGGCCGGGCGGGAGGGGGCCGGGGGCTGGAGATGCCGACGGCCCCGGCGTCGGGGGGGGTGAACGCCGGGGCCGCGGCGGCTCCTGGGGGCCTGCGAGCGGGCGCAGGGCCCTTGCCGTGACCGTACTCCTGCGGTGTTTCCTTCGCACGTCTGCGGTGTGCGTGTCCGGTGAATCCGCCGATACCGGGGACAGACCGTGTGCCCGACCCCCGATACCTGCAAGCCTATGCCTGTCGCCTAGCTTATGCGCAGATATCCGTACGTGCGTGCGTTTCGGCGTGGCGTTTCGCGCCGGATCTCAGACGGCGACGTCGTGGCCGTGCAGCCACGGCACCGGGTCGACCGGTGCGCCGCCGCCGGGGCGTACTTCCAGGTGCAGGTGCGGGCCCGGTACATTGCCGGTCGCACCGACCCGGCCGATCGTGTCGCCGGTGGTGACGCGGCCGTCCGTGGCGACCATCGTCGACAGGTGGCAATACCAGAGCTCGGTGCCGTCGTCGAGCCGCAGCACCACCCGGTAGCCGTACGAGCCCGCCCAGCCGGCCGAGGTGACCGTACCGGTGTGGACGGCGTGGACCGGGGTGCCGGTGGGGGCGGCGAAGTCCTGGCCGGTGTGCATGGCCCACATGTTGCCGGACTCGCCGAAGGCGTTGGTGAGCGTGTACGAGGCGACCGGCTTGACGTAGGAGGCGGCGAGCTGCGCCAGCCGCTCCGCCTCGGCCTGCGCGGCGGCCTCGGCGGCGGCCTTGGCCTTCGCCTCGGCCTCGGCCTTGGCGGCGGCGGCCTGCTCGCGCACCTTGCGGGCCGCGGCTTCCTTGGCCGCCTTCTCCGCGGCGATCCGCTCCGCGGCCTCGCGGGCGCGGCGCTCGGCGTCCGCGCGCTGCTGGGTGACCTGGGCGATGATGCGGCTGCACAGCGCCTCGCCGGGGTCGGCGGTCTCCGCGCCGGGCTCGGCGCACGGGGCGTCCTGGGCCTCGGTGGTGGGCGGGGCGGCGGGGGCCGCGGTCGCCGCCCGGGTGACGGCGGCGGGGTCGTACGACGGGGTGCCGACCGCGACGTCCGGCAACGGGACGGCGGGGGCCGCGGCGGGAGCTGCCGGCGCGACCGGCAGGTCAGGAGCCGCCACCGGCGCGGCGGCGGCGGGCGGTTCGGCCGCGGCGGCCACGCCGCCCGTGCCGACCGCGGCCATCGCCGCCATGCCGAGCACGGCCGATCCGACGCTGGCCGCGCTGCTCAGGCCGCCGGCCAGACCCGGGAGCCCGCCGCGCTGCCGGGGCAGGCGCGGCTGGCTGCGTGGGCCGTCGCCCGGGAGGCCGTCGGCGTCGGGCCGGGGGGAGCCGGCCGGCGCGGGGGCCTCGGGGGCGGGGACTGCGGCGGGTGCCGGGAGCGGGGCGGCGGAGCCGGGGAAGCCCTGGGAGCCGGGGGCTTGGGGGGCGGCGGGGGTGCCGGGTGCCGCGGGGAAATAGCCGGGGCCGTCGGGCGAGAAGCGCTCGCCGGGCTCTCCGAAGTGCCATTGCCCGGTCGGTTCTGCCACCGGGGTCGGAGCGTAGGCAGGCTGGTTGGACGCCACGGGGGCGCACTCCTTTCCTTCCTTCTCGCCTACCGGGTTAGCTGACGGGTTCGGAGCAGGAAGGTCTCCTACGGACGGCCTGACGGCCCCCCGATTCACCCCATTGGACCCCTTCCGTGGTGACGGAAGGGCGGGTCCCCGGTTCCCGCGGACGGGATTCGGCAAGCGCACGGTGCCGCCTGTCGGCGGCAGTGACGACCGCGCTGCGTTATCGAACGTTAATAGAGCCGGACGGGTTTTCCAAGCCGAATCGAAGAGTTGGGGGTGGGAAGCAATCGGGCAGGGTATCCGTAGAAGGGAGGAAGCGGACACGCGGCGTGGCCGGGCAGTGATGCGAGTGTTCGCCAGTTGTTACCGGAAGGGGGAGGGATGATCACGCGGGGTGAGGGGTCGGTGACCCTCGCGGCGGCGCGGGTGCGCCAGTGGTCTGAACCTGTGCCAATTCGCGAATCCCTTGGCACGCCAGGGGCGTGAGCCGCACGATGGGCAGGCCCGATGCTCTTGTCATGCACTCGTCCATGCCATGACTCCTCAGCACCATGCCGCCTCAGCACCATGACGCCTCTGGGAGCCCCCGATGCATCGCCCCAACCCTGCGGAACCCACCCGCCGTTCGCTGCTGCGCGGCGGACTCGGAATCGGCGCCGCCGCCACCGCGGGCCTGGCCGCCGACCTCTGGCCGGCCGCTTCCGCCCCGGCCGCCACCCCCGCCTCTGCCCGCGCCGCAGCCGCCGCGGTCGACTACCCGTCAGCCACCTGGGCGCCGGCCAGCACCGCCAACTACACGGCGTCCAACCGGCCCTCCAGCTACCCGATCCAGATGGTGGTCATCCACGTCACCCAGGAGACCTTCGCCGACACGATCTCCCTCTTCCAGGACCCGGCGCACGCGGCCGCCGCCCACTACGTGGTCCGGTCCGCCGACGGGGCGATCGACCAGTGCGTCCGCGAGCACGACATCGCCTGGCACGCGGGCAACTGGGACTACAACACCCGCAGCATCGGCATCGAGCACGAGGGCTGGGTCGACCAGCCGTCGTACTTCACGACCGCGATGTACCACTCCTCGGCAGCGCTGACGGCGGCGATCTGCGACAAGTACGGCATACCCAAGGACCGCGCCCACATCATCGGCCACGTCCAGGTGCCCGGCACCGACCACACCGACCCGGGCCCCAACTGGGACTGGGTGCGCTACATCCGGCTCGTCAACGGGGTCTGAGCCGGGCCGGGCCGCGCGGCAGCCGGGCCCCGACCGCCCGCCGCAGGCGCCGACCGGCCGGTACGGGGCCCGGCGCCCGCTACGGAGCGGACCGGTCGGTGGCGCCGCCGCGCGGGAAGGGCTCGTCGAGGGGGAAGAGGACGCTCAGCCGCGGCAGCCGCCGGGCCGCTTCCTCCTCGTCGAGGGCCGACCAGCGGCGCCCGGAGGGGTCGGGGCTGTCCGCCGGTACGGGCGGGGCGCCGGTCCCCCGGCCGCCGCAGCCGGCACCGTAGGGAGCGGGCCAGTGGCGGCGGGCGCCGCGGGCGCCGCGGACGGCGGCGTAGAAGGCGTCGCCGAAGTCCTCGCAGGGTCCGGTGACCAGCTCGTACGCGGCCAGGCCGACCGTGTCGAGGGCGGGCCACGCGGGCCGGTCGGCGGCGGGCCAGGCGGCGCGGGGGCGACCGGACAGCCGCAGCACCTCGGGGGCGTAGGCCAGGACGTCCGGGTCGTTCACCGCGGCCTCGAAGACCGCGCGGCCGAGGCCCATCATCCAGTGCTGGAAGGAGCGGAAGGTGTCGTCGGAACACCAGCCACCGAAGATCCGGTCGGCGGCGGCCCACAGATCCCAGGTGAGGGCCAGGTCGGTCAGCTCGTCGAGCCAGGCCTGGAAGGCCACGATCTCGTCACCGGTGCGCCGCGCGAGGCTGTCGCGCAGTCCGGCGTCACGCTTGTCACTGCCCAAGCCGTGCCGCCGGGAGTCCTCCAGGAGGGCCCAGAAGGAGTCGGTGTTCATGGGGACTGACTATGCCAGGGGCTTCTGACGACTCCAATTCGCTTGTCGGGAACGGAAGTTGAGCCCGCACGCTGGACGGGCGGCTGTGACCTGCGGGCCGCGCGGGATTCCGGATCCCGGGCAGCCACGGGCGCTCCCGCGGCTCGCGCCGCCCTGCGGCCCGGCAGCGCCAGGCCCCGCGCCGGGCAGCGCGTCGCCGTCGCCCGCGCCCCGCCCCGCACCCCGTGACCGTACGGGCGGACCGTCGTCCACAGGCTGTGGACGGACGGGTCGCGACCTGGTCGGCGGCGCTGGTGCCGCCGGTACGGGGCCGGGGCGGGACGGAGGGTCAGGCTCTCCAGAGCCAGGCGAAGACGGCGGCGCACGTGCCCATGGTGACCAGGATGGCGATCAACCGGACCGTCAGTTCCGGCGACTCAATGGCACGCTGCACCGTTCGCCACAAGCCATTCGTAATCATGGCTCACCTCCTGCTACGGCAGGTGTCCCGCGCTGTAGTGGCAGGTCACCCGCCTTACTCACAACGGTGATGCCCCACCAGCCCCAGCGCCCACGCCACCCCGCGCGATTCACCCGACTGGCGGAACGTGATCCACCGTTCGGCGGTACGCTCCGACCGCCCCGACCACGCGCCGGCGCCCGCAGCGCCCGCCGGTACGACTGGTCCGCGCCCCACCGCGCCGCCCGTCCCCGCCCCGCGCACCGGGCCCGCAGCGGCGCTGCCGCCGGTCACCGCGCCCGCCCGCCCCGCCGCGACCCGCGGCAGCCGGCCCCCGGGGCCGGCAACCGGCCCAAGACCCAGGCCTTTACCACCCCGCACCTCGCACCGTAAAGCGCCGCCGCAAAACACACAAACGAGCCGCACATCATTCCCGCCGCGCGCGCCCGGCGTGCGCGGAGGTCCCCTTCTGCAGTCTTTGCATCAGCGGTCGGAAATCGTCACGGAGGACACCGCCGACCGCCCCTTTCCGAAAGCAACCGGCGCATTGCATTCAACGCCCCTCTCCTTCAGCTCGTCCGGGTGACCTGCACGTCTCTCCCTGCCCTACCGTGTTCGCACGCGGGCCGACGACCGCGTCCGTGCGCGTCGAGAGGAAATGGGGACACCGATGCTCCGGCTGCTGCGTTCCCTTTCCACGCCTCCGGCGCGGAGGGCGGTCAGCAGACCTCGCAGGTTTGCCATCGGCGCGGGAGCAGTCCTTTCGGCGGCGCTGCTCGCGACGGCGGCCGGTTCCACCGCACCGGTCACGGCCCACGTCGGCGGAGACGGCGCAGGCGCGCTGCCCCCGCCCGGCGACACGCTCGGCTGGACCGCCGCCCACGAGACCACCACCACCGGCGGACAGCCGCCGACGGGACCCGGGAGGGGGACGGTCCGGGGCTGCCCTCGCAGGAATGCGCTTCCCCGTCCCTCGGCGATCCCGGACGAAGGTGAACGCGCGTTCCGAGGAGATACCCCCGGAGTGGCACCCGGCCCCGCCCCCGCCTCCGCACGAAGTGTGCTGTGCCCCGCCGGTCACACCAGGGGTGCGTGGGGACATCTCCCGGGCGGAACCCGGGGAAGAGCCGCGCGGCCGGCCTCCACCGGCCCCGGGGACACCGGCGGCGACGGCTTCACGCCGCTCCTCTTCCACGCGCCCTCCGGCGACGTCGAGGCCTGGAGCATCTCCCACCACACCGGCCCCGCCGACCCGCTCGTGGTCTGCAACGACCTCTCCTCCGGCCGGCCCTGTACGGGCGGCCCCTGGCCGCGCCCGCTCAACACCACCGCGGGCCCGCTCGGCAGTGGCAGTACGGGTGACGTCTTCGCCACCCTCACCCCGCAGTACGTGCGGGACCCACACCGCGCCGGAGTCGTCTACTACCCCGCGGTCGCGGCCGGTTCGGTCGGCGCCGGATGCCTCGACCTCGGCGCCCGCGCCAACTGCGGCTACGTCGCACTGGAGTCGTCCACCGGCTCGCCGAGCGCCGCCAACAGTCTGGCGGGCCTCGTCACGACCGGCGACGGCAAGGCGTACGGCGTGGCCAGCACCGGCGAGGTGCTGTGCTTCGACACGGCGTCCCGGAGCCCCTGCACCGGGCAGCCGTTCGCCGCGATCGTGCCGCCCAACCACGATGCGCCCGGGGCGACTTACTCGCCCTACCAGGGCGGGGCGACCGTCGCCGGCGGCCGCCTCTACGCCTCCTCCTCGCCGCAGAACGGCAGCACGCCCACCTCGCTGGGCTGTTACGACCCGGCGACCGGCGCGGTCTGCGCGGGCTGGACCACCCCGCACCCCGCCGTGTCCGACCCGAACGCCTCCGCCTACAACGCCTTCGTCTCCTACGACACCGCAGGCGCACCCAACGGCGTCTGCACCACGGCCTCTTCGGGCAGCTCGCCGACCACCGGCTGCTTCACACTCGACGGCGGCACGCTCGCGCCGCCCGCCACCGGACTCGGGCAACTCCCCGCCGGAGCGCTCGTCTTCACTCCCGAGGTCGTCAACGCGGGCGGTGACAAACGCAGTTACTTCGCCGAGCTGGGCGGGGCGCCGCCCGGCACCACCACCTGCTACAGCTGGACGCACGCCGCACCCTGCGCCGGCTTCCCGGCCGTCAACGGCGGCGTCACCCGCGACTACGGCTACGCGTACGACACCACCACCCGCTGCCTGTACGGACTCGGCGACGCGGGCATCCTCTTCTCGGCGGACCCGGCCACCGGCGCTCGCCGTGCCTGTGCACGGGCGCGTCCGTGACCCTCACCCCGCCGGCGTCTCCTGCGGCGGGGCGCGCCACGCCGCCGCGTACCCGCGGGCCCGGCGCACCGGGCTCGACCTCGCCCACACGACCCGGCGCCGGGCGCGGACGGCACGGTCGACCTCTCCGGGATCTCCGCCGCCCAGCACCCCTCCCTCACCGGCGCCAGCGCCTTCGCGGGCGGCGCGCGGCCGTCGCTCGCCGCCGCCTCCGGGGAGACGCCCCGCAGATCCGCCTGCGGACGGTCGTCAGCACGGGCTGCGCCACCGCGCAGGTCCAGGACATCGCCAACGGCGCTGACGCGAGCGGGGCGTTGACCTCCACCACCGTGACCGTGCCGTCGCGCCGGGGGCCGCGTGCAAGCCGCACGACTGCCCGCCGGCGCGGGCCCGGCCCAAGGGTCAAGTCCGGCCCCGTCGGGCTGCTCCAGCTGCCCGGTACGGCGCGCTGGCGCGCCACCGTCAGCGACGCCGGTCCCGTCGCGGCCGCGGATGGACGCGTCAACGACTCGACAGCGCCTCAGTGTTCGCAGGCCGCGGGCAGCTTCACGCTCGCCGCGGGCGACAGCAGGCAGGTCTCCTGCGACTCCTTCCTGCTCGCGCCGCCGGTCGAGAAGACGGCGTGGGCGAGCTTCGTCCCCGCCAACTCGCCGCGCGGCACGCCGTACACCAGCACCGACCCGTCGTCGGCGGCCGCGTGCCCGCTGCTGTGCGTCCCGTGCCGGCCGACAAGTGCTGAGGGCTGCGCCCGGCTGGTGACGGCCGGGGTACGCGCGGGGCCCGTCTCCCCCGGCACCCCCGGGAAGGGCGGGAGGCGGGTCCGCGCCGCGCCGCCGCGGGCAGGTACGCTCGTGACCCTCACGGCGGCTCCGCTGCGTACCCCGGCCTCGTCCCGTACGCTGCCCGCGAGCCCGTGGGCCACGGCAGCCCGGCCCGGCTGCCGGCCGGACGCCGACCAGTACGGCACAGGGCATCGAGGGGTACGACGGGTGTCCCCTCTCCACAAGGGCGCGGCGCGAGGGGCGGATCACGTGGCAGACCAGCACGACGGCACCGGCATACCCGGCGGGCAGCCCCCCGCCCCGGAGGGGGCCCAGCCTTCCGCTCCGGCCGCGAAGAAGTCCCCGGCGGGGCGGGACGCCTCGGGGCCCGCCGCGAAGAAGACGCCTTCCGCGCGGAAGGCTTCCCCGGCCAAGTCGCCGCAGCCGCCCGCGGCGAAGAAGGCGCCCGCAGCGCGGAAGGCCTCCCCGGCGAAATCCCCGCAGCCGCCCGCCGCACAGGAGGCCCAGCCGTTGCCGCCCGCGGCACCGACGCAGGCGCCCGCGGACGGGTCGGGTACGGCGCCTGCCGCGCCGCAGCCCGCGCGTAAGACCGCGGCGACCCGCAAGTCCGCGGCCCCCGCCGCCGGTACGCCGGCCGCACCCGCCCGCAAGTCGGCGACCGCACGCAAGACCGCGGCCGGTACGGGGTCCGCCCAGGGGGCGGAGCCGCAGCCCGAGGCCGCGGCGGCCGGTACGGGAGCCGGTACGCAGGGGGCCCAGGCCGCAGCCGCAGGCAAGACCGCACCCGGTACGCAGGACGCCCAGCCGCAGCCCGCAGCTGACGCCGGTGCGGAAGCCGGTGCGCAGGGGGCCGAGCCGCAGCCCGCGCCTGCCGCGCAGGAGGGCGAGACCGGCACCGGTACGAACCCCCGTACGCAGGACGCCCAGCCGCAACCCGCGCCCACAGCCGCGCGCAAGACCGCCTCCGGCACGAAGAACGCCCAGCCGCAGCCCGCAACTGGCGCCGGTGCGGGAGCCGGTACGCAGGGGGCCGAGCCGCAGCCCGCGCCTGCCGCGCAGGAGGGCGAGACCGGCACCGGTACGAACCCCCGTACGCAGGACGCCCAGCCGCAACCCG
>NZ_JBIRQQ010000001.1:228500-349303 GCF_044333285.1 Streptomyces sp. NPDC021020 | reverse complement strand
CCGCGCCCACAGCCGCGCGCAAGACCGCCTCCGGCACGAAGAACGCCCAGCCGCAGCCCGCAACTGGCGCCGGTGCGGGAGCCGGTACGGGCTCCGACGTGCAGGACGCCCAGCCGCAGCCCCAACCCACAGCTGCGCGCAAGACCGCGGCTACGCGCAAGACCGTACCCGGCGCCGGTGCGCGGGGGGCCGAGCCGCAGCCGCCCGCCGCGCAGGATGACGGTGCCGCGCTGGACTCTCCGACGATGCAGATCGCCGTTGTGCCGCGGAAGTCCGCCGCCGCCAAGGCATCGCAGCCGCCCGCCGCCGACCCGGCCGCGAAGGGCGGGGCCCAGCCCGCGCCCAAGAAGGCACCGGCGCGGAAGAGCGCGGCGGCGAAGGGCGCCCAGGCGCAGGCCGCGGCACCTCAGCCGCCCGCGCAGGCCGCCGCGTCCGGCGCGGAAGCGTCCCCGCAGGACGCCGTGCCCGCCGCTCAGGGCGGGCCGAAGAAGGCCGCACCGGCAAAGACCGCGAAGACCGCCAAGAAGGCGCCCGCGCGCAAGACCGCCGCGAAGAAGGCCGCTCCGGTCGCGGCGGCCGCTGCCGCAGCCGGCGCGGCGAACGCCGGGGCCCAGCCCGCGGGCGGCCCCGCCGCGGAAGCGGCCGCCCAGACCGCCCAGACCCCCCAGCAGCCGGCCGCCCAGCCCGCGGCCGAGACCCCCGTACAGGCCCCGGCTCCCGGCGCCGAGGCCCCCGACGTCCAGGCCGCGCCCGTTGCCGTGCCCGGTTACCTCCAGCGGCAGGGCTTCGGCAGCCTCGAAGCGGACGGCGGCAGCGCCGCGGCCGGCGCGGCCGGCGAGACGAAGGAGCCGCGGTTCGGGCGGCGGGCACGGGTGCTGCTCATCGCGGCCGCGGCGGTCGTCGTCGCCGGCGCGATAGCCCTCACCGCGGTGGTGAGCAGCAGCGGCAGCGACGACCCCGCCGCGGGCTCGGCCCCCACGACGACCGCGGCCGCCCCGTCCTCCGCGAGTGCCTCCCCCTCGGCGGCGCCCACCACGGCGTCGCCGAGCGCCAGTCCGACGTCGAGCCCCACCGCGACGCGCACCGCCACGAGCCCGACGTCGCACGCGACCAAGGCGCCGGCCAAGCCCAAGACCCCCCGCACGCCCGCCGTCCCGCCGAAGCAGGGCGGCCCGCAGGTCGCGAGCGTGCGGGTCGACGGTCTGTCGTGCACCCTCGACCAGAGCGGCGGTCACGCCTCCGCGAAGGTCGTCGTCACGTACGACGGCAGCGCGTCCGGGACGCTCAAGCTCACGTGGTGGCGCAGCGATTCGGGCCACCAGCGGGACGCGTCCCCGATGACCCCGACGCAGTCGGCGAAGTTCCCCGCGGGGGCGGCCAGTTACGCCTTCACCGGCAACTACAGCTTCAAGCCGGGCCCGAGGAACGGGTACGTCGGCGTGACCGTCACGACGACCCCCGCGGCCCAGAGCGGCAACGGCGCCACGCAGTTCGCGGTCTGCCACGCGTAACGCCACCCGGCGAGCGGGCCGTTACGCACGACGGCCCGCTCGCCCCGGCGGTGAACCTACGCCCCGGCCCGTACGCGACGGCCGCCCGCCGACGGTCAGAGAGCCCCCGGGACCAGCCCCCGACGCCCGTACGCTGCACCGCGCCTGGCCAAGCACCCCCCGGCCGCACGCCACCCAGCGCCGCACCGCCTGTCGCCGGCACGCCCACGCCCCCGTACGCAGCGACCCACCGCTCAGCGGGCGCGCCCAACCACGCACAGACCTCCGCCCGCGCCCGGCGCCGCACCCCCAGCCGACCACCCTCAGCGGTGTGCCACGCTGCACCGCCTGTCACCCGCCCGCGACACCTCAACCCCAGCACACCGCACCCAGCGGCCCGCCACGCGGCGGACCGCCCACGCCCCACCGCCGTACCCGGCCGCGCAGACCGCGATCGCACCGCAGCGGCGGCCCCAGCAGCTCCAGCCGCCCAGCGGGCGCAGCCACCGCCACCGCCGCCCAGCCGCGCAAACCGCCACCGCTACACCGCATTGGCAGCCCCCGCCGACCCGCCACTCCTGACCGTCCAACGGGCACAGCCACCGCCACCGCGCCCAGCCGCGCAAACCGCCACCGCCCGCCACGCCCGGCGAGGCGCCCCGCCCCCACCTCAGTGGCGGCCACCGCAGCGGCGCCCCCAGCGGCCCGGCGGCTCCAGCCGTCCGGCGGGCGCAGCCCCCGCCACGCCCGCGCCCGGCCCCGCAAACCGCCACCGCCCGCCACGCCCGGCGACGCGCCCCGCCCCACCCCAGTGGCGGCCACCGCAGCGGCGGCCCCCGGCGGCCCCCCAGCTCCGCGCCAGCGGCAGCCCCCCGCCCCCGCGCCAGCGGCAGCCCCCGCCACCGAACCCCACACCCCGACCGCCCCCGCGAGGTACGCGCTCAGTGCGGGACCTGGCCCACCACGTAGTCGCCGCCCGGCTGGCGGATGATGACGTTCAGCCGGTTGAAGGCGTTGATCAGGGCGATCTGGCCGACCAGCGCGACCAGTTGCTCCTCGTCGAAGTGCTTCGCCGCGGCGTCCCACACGGCGTCCGGGACGCCCGCCGAGTCGGCCAGGCGGGTGCCGTGTTCCGTGAGTTCGAGGGCGGCGCGTTCGGCCTCGGTGAAGACGGTGGTCTCGCGCCAGGCGGCGACGAGGCTGAGGCGTACCGTCGTCTCGCCCGCCGCCGCGGCCTCCTTGACGTGCATGTCGAGGCAGCCGCCGCAGCCGTTGAGCTGGCTCGCGCGGATATTGACCAACTCGCGCAGGGCCGGGGGCAGTTGCGTGGCGCGCAGTGCCCGGTCGGTTCCCACCATGTGCTTCACGAGCTTCTGGCCGATCTCCGTGCCGAGCGCGTTGATCCGGGTCCCCATGGGGGCCTCCCTCTCCTCGTCCTGCGTGAGTGCTGCTTCCACCCGTCCGACGAGGAGGCGCCCGGAGACGTAACACGGCCCCTCAGGACGCCGCGACCTCCATGTGCCACGCCGCCCACAGCAGCCCGCAGGTACGGGACCCCGGCGCGCGCCCGCGCAGCCGCCGTACGCAGTCGGTCAGCTCGTCCAGCTGCCCGGGCGTGAGCGGGCCGCCCGCCGCGAGGCAGGCCGTGACGAGCGGTTTCAGCTCGGCGCCCGCGGGGTCGTCCCCGGCGAGGTCGGTCCAGCCCCGGCCCAGGATGTACGCGAGGGCGTGCAGCGCGCCCTCGCGCGGCGCGGCCGCCCACCGCCGGCTCGTCACCTCGTACGGGTTGCGCGCGGCCGGGGCCGGGCTGAGCGAGCCGCGGCGCTCCGCGTCGTACGCACGCAGCTCGGCGTGCCACGCGGCGCGGCTCGCCTCCAGCACCTCCAGCGCGCGCAGCAGCGCCGTGTCGTCGCGGTCGGCCCGGCGCGAGCCCCGGGAAGACTCGAAGGGCCCCGCCTGCGCCGCGAGCAGGCTCAGCGTCGCGTGGAAGCCGATCGGCCGGTGGAGCTGGACGCACGAGCGCGGCATCGACACCCGCTGCCCGTACGGCAGTCGCGGGTCACGGGCCCTGCGGGCGTACGCACCGAAGCTCACGCACGCGAGCCCGGGCCGTGTCCACACCCCCCGCGGAGCGGGCCGAACGCGCGAGCCCGGGCCGCGGGAGGGGGCCGTCAGCCCAGCTCCGTGCTGCCCGCGCCCGCCCGGCGGCGGAAGGGGGTCCGCGGGCCCCCGGAGCCGGCCGGCGGCGGGGCGTGCCGCGCCGGGGCGTCGCGGATCGTGAGGGTGAAGAGCACGGACACGAAGGCCATGACCGTCAGCACGAGGTAGACCGTGTGGTAGGCGGAGGCCGGGGCGATGTGGCCGGCCGAGGACGTGTTGGCGATCAGCAGCGTGGCGACGAGCGCCGGGGCCAGAGCCATGGAGAGCTGGCTGATGACGCTGCTGAGCGTCGACGCCTGGCCCATGTCCTCCTTGCCGATCGTCGCGAAGGAGGCGACGGTCAGCGGCATGAAGACCGCGCCCATGCCGAGGCCCAGCAGGAACATGTAGATCCGGAAAGACCACGGCCCGGTGTCCGCGCCGACCGTCGCCGTCATCACGGCGAGCACGGCGGCGACGACCGCGAGGCCGCTCGCGATGATCAGCCGCGGTCCGAACCGGTCGAAGACGCGCGCGGCCAGCTGCACGGTCAGCAGCACCCCGAAGGCCTCGGTGAAGGTCGCGCTGCCGGACTGGAGGGCGGTCGCGCCGCGCGCCTCCTGGAGGAAGAGCGGCGCCGCGTACATCGCACCCATGAAGGGCACGATGCCGATGAGCCCGAGGATCTTCGTGTCGCGGAAGAGCGCGTCCTTGAAGAGCCGCAGCCGCAGCGCGGGCGCGGGCTTGCGGAGTTCGACGACGATCGTCGCCGCGAGCAGCGCCGCGCCGAGCGCGAGGCTGCCCGCGATGAGCGGGCTGCCCCAGCCGTGCTCGGCGCCTTCGGAGACCCCGTACATGACCAGCGACAGCGCGCCCGCGGACAGCAGCAGGCCGGGGACGTCGAGGCGGCCGGGGTCGCCGTGCCGCGGGTTGTCGAGGAAGAGCAGGCCGAAGAGGAGGGCGGCGATGCCGAAGGGGAGGTTGACGTAGAAGACCCAGCGCCAGGAGATGCTGTCGACGAGGACGCCGCCGAGCATGGGCGCGACCGCCGGGGCCATCTGCTGCGGGATGATCATGACGCGGGAGGCGCGGACCCGCTCGGCGGGGCTGAAGGTGCGGAAGAGCATCGCGGCCGCGACCGGGGTGAGCAGGCCGCCCGAGAGGCCCTGGAGCCCGCGGAAGACGACGAGCTGGCCGAGGCTGTCGGCCATCCCGCACAGCGCGCTGGCGAGCGTGAACAGGCCCATCGCCGTCAGCAGCACCGGCTTGCCGCCGAAGCGGTCGCCGAGCCAGCCGGAGACGGGGATGGTGATGCCGACGCACACCGGGTAGACCACGGCGACGCTGTCCGCCCCGGCCGCCGTCACGCCGAACTGGCGGGCGATCGAGGGCAGCGCGACGGTCGTGATCGCCCCGTCCATCACCACGAGGAAGAACGTGGCGACGAACATGGTGGGTACGACCAGGCGCTGGTTGAGGCGTCGGCCGGGCATGGTCCTCCTCCCCCGGGGGCCCGGGGCGTGCGTGCGTGGGCGGGTAGCAGACGTGATGCGGCGCGGGAAAACGGCGGGGCAGCGGAACGGCGAGGTGAACCGTAATCGCTTACGGGTGTACGTACGTGTGCGGGCATGAGCGGGCGCACGGACGGATCGAGCCGCGCACCCGATATGCTGAGTCTACTCACTATGAGTCGGCACACAACACAGGAAATGCACGGGCACAGCACGGGAACGCGCCATCCTCGCGGGGCGCGGAAGGAGCGGTACGGGGCCCAGTGGTGGACATCCGGAGCAGCGACGTACTGGTCGACGACCTCTTCAGGACGACGGTGCGGCTGCGCACGTACGTCGACGCGCAACTGCACTGCCACGGCCTGTCCGTGTCCCGGCTGCGCCTGCTCAGAGCGCTGTCCACCACGGACGAGCCGCTGCGCATGCGCGACCTCGGCGACGCGCTCGGCGTCGCCGCCCGCACCGTGACGTCGCTGGTCGACGCCCTGGAGCGGGAGGGCCTGGTCGAGCGCCGCCGCCACCCCACCGACCGCCGCGCCTACCTGCTGAAGCTCACCGACCTGGGGCGTACGACGCACGCGCGGGCCGAGGACATCGACCGCGCCGCGCTCGCGACGGCCACCGCGAGCCTAGGCGGCGAGCAGCGCGCGCTGCTGCTGGAGCTGCTCGCGAAGCTGCGCGAGTCCGTGCCGGACGCGCCGCCGGGGCCCGCCGAGTAGTCACACCGGACGCGCCGCCCCGACCCGCCGGCCACTCACGCCGGGCGCGGCGTCGGCGGCGGGCCGTTCGACGTGCGGACCGGCTCCCACGCCGCGCAGTCCGCGAGCCGCGCGGCCACCCAGGGGTCGGCGGCCGGTTCGGGCGGCAGCCGGGTCTCGGCGTCGAGGAAGGCGCCGGCGAGCTGCTCGGCGGTGAGCCCGGAGGCGTCGCGCAGGTCGGCGCGGCCGAGGTCGGCGCCCCGCAGGTCCGCGTCCGCGAGGACCGCCTCCCGCAGGTCGGCGCCCGACAGGGGTACGCCCGCGAGCCGGGCACCGGCCAGGTTCGCCCGGCGCAGGTCGGCGCCGTTCAGGATCGAGCGGTGGAATTCCACCCCGCGCAGGTCGGCCCGCCGCAGATCCGCCGCCGTCAGGAACATCGGCGAGAGCCGCGGCGGCGCGGCGAATTCGAACGCGCGCAGGCTCAGCCCCACGAGCACGGCCCCCCGCAGATCCACCCGGCGGACTTCCGGGCGCTGCGGGCGGCGCGCCAGCACGTCCACCGCGGCCTGCACGTCCTGCGGGGGCTGCGTCCCCCACTCCGGCATCGGCCGCCCGGCGTTGCGTACGGCGGGCAGCACCGCGGGCGGGCCCAGCTCCGCGCCGGTGCGGTTGCGTACGTACGCGGCGAGCACGCCCACCACCGCGTCGTGGTCCTGCTCGGACTCGGCGAGCACGTGCTCCAGGCTGTAGATGCCGCCGAGCCGCACCTCGGTGTGCGGGGAGGCCAGCTGCTCGACCGAGGCCCGGAAGCGCTCGGTCACCTGCCCGCGCCGGGTCAGGACGTACGTGCGCGCGGTGTACGCCAGGCTCGCGAAGACGGTGGCGCCTGCGAAGGCGGCGAGGACGGTCTGGCGTACGGCGTTGACCGCGTCGGCCTGGTCCTTGCCGTGCAGGGCGCGCACGCTGCCCCCGGCGACCAGCCACGACAGCGGCCCGAGGATCAGCAGCACCGCGCCGGTCACCCCGGCGGTCCCGACCAGCCCTACCACCCACCACCGCGCCCACCACCCGCGTGCGGGCCCTCCCCTCACCGCGACCGCCGCGGCGCCACCGGCTCGCCCGGCTCGGGACGGGCCAGCACCTCCGCCAGCGGTGCGCCCTCGCGGGCCGCGACGGCCTTCCGCACCCGCACCTGCGCCCTCGTCCGGGGCCGGTACTCCGGCTCCTTCGAGCAGCCGCAGCCGGACAGCCCCTCGTACCGCAGCCCCGCGCGCAGCACCACCTCGACGACCGACCAGCCCCGCACGTCCCGGCGGCGCGGGGCGGCGAAGTCGTGCCCGGCGCACAGCATCTCCCGCCCGCAGGCGGGGCAGTTCGCGGCGCCGTGCCGCTTGAAGCTCACCCGGCACGTGAGGCACACGTAGTGCAGCTTGTAGTGGGCGACGGCGTAGAAGCACATGCCCGCAAGGGTATTGAGGCCTCTCCTGCCCGGGCTACGGGTTTCGCGCCACGCCCCGCGACCCCGACACGCCCCGGGCGGAGGGCAGTTCGCGTCCGAGGCGGGCGAGTGGCGACAGCGCCAGCAGCACCGGGGACAGCAGCATCGCGGCGGCCGTGACGAGCAGGCCGGTGCGCAGCCCGAGCGCGCCCGCGAGGAAGCCGCCGAGCAGGGAGCCGAGCGGGGCTGTCCCCATGCCGGTGAAATTGATCGTCGCGGCGGCCCGGCCCTGCATCGCGTCCGGGGTGACGACCTGCCGGACGGCCATGAGGGCGACGTTGACCAACTGGCCGCCGCTCCCGAACAGCAGGCCGACCGCGAGCAGGGCGGGGACGGTCACCCGCGGGGGGCCGTGCAGCGCGGGCACGCACAGGAAGGCGCCGTCGCCGAGGGCCGCCGCGCACACGATCACGGCGCCGTAGCCGAAGCGGCGCGGCAGGCGGCCCGCGAGCAGCGAGCCGAGCAGCGCGCCCGGTCCGGTCGCGGCGAGGGCGAGGCCGACGACGGTGCCCGGCAGGTGCAACTCCCTTGGCAGGAAGAGCAGATACACGGTGGTCATGGCGGCGAAGGAGAGCTGGAAGGCCGCCGAGGCCACGCAGACGGCCCGCAGCAGCGGCTCACCCGCGACGAACCGCAGGCCCTCGCCGATCTGCTGCCGGGCCCGGGGCCGGGCCGCCGTGGGCGGCGGAAGCGCCTCGGCGCGCCGGATCCGCCGGATCGACAAAAAGGACAGCGCGAAGAGCACCCCGCCGGAAGCCGCCGCGACCGGCGCGGACAGCGCAGACACCAGCGCGCCGCCGAGCGCGGGTCCCCCGGTCTGGGCCGCCGAACGACTGCCCTCCAGCGCGCTGTTGCCGCGTACCAGCAGGTCGCGTTCCACCAGCCGGACGAGCGAGGTCTGGTAGGCCACGTCGAAGAGGACGGACAGCGCCCCGACGGCGAAGGCGAGCCCGAGGAGCGCGGGCAGGCCGAGTCCGCCGAGGAGGCAGGCGAGTGCCGCGGCGCCCAGCAGCAGCGCGCGTCCCGCGTCCGCGAGCACCATCGTCGTACGGGTCCGCCACCGGTCCACCCACGCGCCGGCGAGGAGCGAGAGCAGCAGCACCGGGGCCTGCCCCACCGCGCGCAGGACGCCCAGCTCGCCGGGCCCGGCGCCGAGCGTCAGGACGGCAAGGAGCGGCAGGACGACGAGAGTTGCGTGCTCGCCGAGCTGGGAGGCGCTCTGGCCCGCCCACAGCCGGCGGAAGTCGGCGTCCCGCAACAGGGCCGGCGGGGGCGGGAGTTCGGAATCGGGATGGGGTACGGCGGGGGTGGCGGCGTACGGCACGGAGGTCCCTCGGGGTGCGGCGAACGAGACCCGCCGCCGGGCGCGCGGACGGGCGCACCGGCGGTTCGGGCAGGGAGAAGAAGGCTCGCTGTGCCGCGCCGACTACCGGGGGCAGCACGCGATGACGGGCCGGTCAGGGCCTACGACGTCAGCGCGCGCTCGTTCTGCCGGGCATGTCCTCGCTCCTCGCAGGGTTCGTCGTTCCGCCGCGACCCTAGCGGCGGGTGCGGCGCCGGGGGAACCGAATTCTCCGAGCCGGGGGCCGCTCAGGCGGTGGCGATGGCGATACGGGGGTGGGCCGAGGGCTTGGCCCAGCTCATGATGCGGTCCATGGTCGCGCGCGGGACGGACACGCAACCGGCCGTCGCACCGGCGCCGTTGACGTGCAGGAAGATGCCCGCGCCGCGGCCGGGGACCGCGGGCCACCGGTTGTAGTTGACGACGAGCGCCTCGGCGTACTGCGTCGGGTGGTCGATCAGGTGCTCGCTGCCGCGCTCGCCCGCCTCCGTGAGCGGGAAATCCGCGCCCTTGGCGCTGTGCAGGGAGTTGTAGGACGCGGACTGCGGGTCCTCGACCCACCAGTCGTCGGCGCCGACCCGGTGGTACGGCATCGCGGTGCTGCTCGCGGCGACGCCGAAGCCCTCGGTGAGGGTGTACGTCCCCGAGGGGGTGGTGGACGAATTCTGCTTGCGGGTGGCCCCGTTGACGACTCCGGCCGAGCCGACCCGGCCCGCCGTGGTGCTGAACTCCGCCTTCCAGCCCGCCGGTCCCTTCGACCAGGCGGTCACGGTGGCGTACGAGCCGCTCGCCTCGACGGTGATGACCTGGGTGGCGTTGCCGACCGTGACGGGGACGGGGAAGTGCGGCGCCGTATCGCCGCCCGATCCGCCGCTCTTGGTCCCGGAGGAGCTTCCGGACTGCTTGCCGGCCGAGGGGGCGGACGCGGGGGCGGAGGGCGCCTTCGTGTGCGCGCCGGGCGAGGCGGAGGCCGTACGGGACGGGGTCGCGGTCGCGGAGGCGGACGCGGTGGCCGAGGCGGAGGGCGTGGCCGACGCGGAGGCGGAGGTGGAGGCCGAGGGGGACGCGGCCACGGACGTCGACGCCACCGCCTCCGGCGCGTCCCGGTCCGCGGCGGCCTGCGCGCTGGGCTCGCCCGTACCCGCCGCGTCGCTGCCCGCGGCCCCGCAGCCGACGGCCAGCAGCAGCGCGCCCGCGGCGCCTGCGGCGGCGAGCACTGCGCGGGAGCGCGGCAGCGGGCGGGGGGCGGAACGGGCGGCGGAGGCGGGAGCGGCCACGGTGATCCTTACGGCGGCGGGCGGCAGACGACCGTACGGGCGTACGGACGGAGCGGATCGACGGCCGGGGGGAGGACGTGCCGAAAAACACGTTGCCGCGTACACATATTAAGGCCGGACCGCCGGTTTCTGGACATGCCCGGCAGGTCGCGTCTTCGGCGGAGAAGGGCCGGGAAAGAGGGGCGCCCCGCCGCTGCCGCGGCGGCGGCAGGGACGGGGCGCCCGAAAAGCGGGAGGAGCGGTTCAGCAGGAGAGGTTGTTGCCCGCGGGCACGCCCAGCAGGGCGGTGAAGGACTGGTAGGCGTTGACCCGGCTCTGCACCTGCGCCGGGTTGCCGCCGTTGCACTCGATGCTGCCGTTGATGCTGCGGATGGTCTCACCGAAGCCGGCACCGTTGACCATGGCGTTGTGCGGGGTCATCGTGCCGGGCCCGGACTGCGTGTTCCAGTACCAGAGCCCGGTCTTCCAGGCGACGGCCGAGTCGTTCTGCACGAGGTTCGGGTTGTCGAGCAGGTCGATGCCCAACGCGTCGCCCGCGGCCTTGTAGTTGAAGTTCCAGCTGAGCTGGATCGGGCCGCGGCCGTAGTACGCCGACTGCCCGGCGGGGCAGCCGTACGGCTGGCTGGTGTCGCAGTAGTGCGGGTAGTTGGCGGTGTTCTGCTCCACGATGTAGACGAGGCCGCCCGTCTCGTGGCTGACGTTGGCGAGGAAGGCCGCGGCCTCCTGCTTCTTCACCGTGTCGCTGCCGGTGGTGGCGAAGCCGGGGTAGGCGCTGAGCGCCGCGGTCAGACCGCTGTAGGTGTAGAACGAATTCCGGTTCGGGAACATCTGGTTGAACTGCGCCTCACTGACGACGAATCCGCCGGCGGGCGGGTTCGTACCGCCGGTGCTGCCGCCCGTGGTGCCCCCGTTGGAACCGGTGCAGGTGTACGGGCTCCAGTACCAGGTGCTGATCGTCGGGTCGTAGCCCGGGTTGTCGTGGGTCGCGATGTAGTAGAGGCCGTTGGTGTACTGCACGATGTTGCCCGTGACGTACGCGTGGCCCGCGGCCCACGCCGGGTAGCTGCACCCGGTGCCGCTCCCGCCGGTCGTGCCGCCGGTGCCGCCGCTGCCGCCCGTACACGAGCCCTGGTCGGCCCAGACGTCGGCGGCGCCGGGCGTCTCGCCCTGCGTCCACCACTTGGCCTGCCAGTTGTGGCTGCTGTACGAGGCGGTCATGCCGCCGGTGTAGACCGAGGACGAACTCCAGGCGGTCGCGCAGGAGGCGGCCGAGGCGGTGGACGCCATGGGCACCAGGACGACGAGCCCGACGACGGCCGCGAGTGCGGCAAGGAACGCGATGAGACGTTGTCTCGACACGTGACCACTCCTTAGGGGGGTTCGGTGGGGTCGAGACGGACCTTCCCGCATTGGTCTGGACCTGTCAAGGTCTGGACCAATCATGGGACAACACCGCTGCTGCCAGCGGCGATTGGGCCGGTGGCAGCCGCGGTGTCCGCGATCTCGTGCCGGTCAGACGGCGGGGCGCCCGCTCGCGGTCGTGGCCGGCAGCTCCTGGTGGACGTCCCAGTGCTCGGCGATCAGCCCGTCCTCGACCCGGAAGATGTCGACGACGGCCTGCGCGTCCGCTCCCGGGGCGGGCGTGAACAGGCTGTGCACGACGACCAGTTCGCCTTCCGCGACGGTGCGCCGTACGTCGAAGCGCAGCTCCGGCAGCTGGCCGTGCAGGGTGTCGACCAGTCCGGTGAGGGCGGCGAGGCCGTCGGGGAGCGCGGGGTTGTGCTGCGCGAGACCGGCGGCGACGTAGCGGGCGGCGGCGTCCGTACGGCCCTCGTTCCAGACGGTCTCCATGAAGTCCCGGACCAGGGCGGTGTTCTGCTCGGCGGCGGTCTGCGCTGCGGTCGTGGCCGTGGTGGTCATGGTGTAACTCCTCGGATCATGCGGGTTCATGTGCGGTGGTCGGGCGGTCGGTTGGTCAGTGGCTGTGCGCGGGGGCGGCGGGCGCCGTGGCCGCGGGGGCCGTTGCCGGCCCGGCGTTCCGTACGGCGTGGTGCCGTCCCGAGGCGCGGTGCGCGGCGGCCGCGAGGGCCAGCGGGACGAGCCCGGCGGCCGGCAGCCACGAGGCGCCGAGGGCGGGGAGCAGGGCGCTGCCGAGCAGGCTGCCCACGCTCATCCCGAGGTAGAGGGACGAGGCGTTGAGTGCGAGCCCCAGTGCGCGCTGCTCGGGCACGAGGGCCACCAGGCGGGCCTGCTGCGGGGCCTGGAAGAGCTGGCTGAAGACGGCCCAGACGACGATGGCGGCGACGGCCGCCGCGAGGTCGGCGGGGGCGAGCTGGAGGGCGGCGAAGGCGACGCCGAAGCCGGTCAGCGACACGGTGATGGTGGCGGGGCCGCCGAGCCGTTCGAAGACCCGGCCGGCGAGCGCGTTGCCCACGACACCGGCGATGCCGAAGACCAGCAGCAGCGCGGCGACCTGCCCGGTGCCGGAGCCGAAGCGGTCGGCGAGGTAGGCGCCCATGACGCCGTAGACGGTGAACTGCGCGGCCATGAAGGCGAAGGTGGTGGTGACCGCGGGCACGACCCCGGCGGTGCGCAGCACCGGCGGGAAGGCGGCGAGGGTCGCCGGGGTGCCGCGCTCCAGGGCGGGCACGAAGGCGGCGACGAGACCGAGCGCGAGCAGCGTCAGCCCCGCGATGCCCGCGGTGGTCCAGCGCCACCCGACGCTCTGCCCCAGGCTGGTGCTGAGCGGTACGCCGAGTACGGCCGCGGCCGTCATCCCGGCGAAGACTGTGGCCAGCGCGCGGGCCCGGCGCTCGGCGGGCACCAGCAGCGAACCGGCGACCGAGGCGGCCGGCCCGAAGGCGGCCCCGCCGAGCGCGGTGAGCACCCGGGCGGCGGACAGCGCCCCGTAGTTCGGGGCCAGCGCGGCGGCGACCCCGCCGGCCGCCATCACCGCGAGCCCGGACAGCAGCACGCTCCTGCGCCCGAGGCGCCCCAGCAGCACGGGGGCGAGCGGCGCGGTGAGGGCGAAGGTCAGCGCGAAGACCGTCACGAGCAGGCCCACCTGGGACTGGCTGACGTGCAGGTCGGCGCCGATCGGGGCGCCGAGGCCGACGACGGCCAGCGACGACGTGCCGAAGGAGAAGTAACCGAGGGCCAGGGCCCACAGGGCCGGTCCGGGGCGACGAGAGATCATCGGACCCTCACTTTCAATACGGTGCGGTGCGGTTCGTAATGAGATTCAAATACGGTCCGGTCCGTATGTCAAGTGGGGTACGGTGGACCCACGAGGAGGACAGCGTGAGGAGGACCCCATGAGCGGACGGCCCAGAGACCCCGGCGTCGACGACGCGATCCTGCGCGCGACCATGGCGCTGGTCGAGGAGAAGGGCTACCGGGCGGCCAGCATCGAGGGCATCGCCGCCCGCGCGGGCGTCTCGAAGCAGACCGTCTACCGCCGCTACCGCAGCAAGGGCGAGGTGATCCTCGACGCCCTCGCCGCCTACGCGGCGGGCAACCTACCCGCCCCCGACACGGGCTCCCCGCGCGGCGACCTCGCCGCTCTGCTCACCGCGACGTTCGCCGCCCAGCAGGGCATCAGCGGCGTCCTCAACCGCGCGCTGGTCGCCGAGTCGATCGGCGACGAGGCCTTCGCCCGTACGGTGTGGGAGCGCCTCATCCTCCCCCGCCGCGAGCTGGTCCGCACGCTGCTCGCCCGCGCCCACGAGCCCCGCGAACTCGGCGCCGCCGAGGCGGACTTCCTCGTCGACCTGGTCTACGGCCCCATGTGGTACCGACTGCTCTTCGACCCCGCGTCCCTGACCGCCGGTTACGCGGAACGCCTCGCGGAGACGGTCACGGGGCTGGCCGCCGGGGGGAGTTGAGGGAGGCGTCCTCGGGGGCGACGTCCTCGCCGGTGGCGGCCCGGCCTTCGTCACCCCGGCGCGTCGAGGCCAGCTCGCCGAGTTCGTGCCCGGCGTCGAGGGCGAGCGCGTAAGCCGTAGCGGGCAGGTCGTCCAGGAGGGAGCGGGCGAGGAGCAGTTGGCGGCGGATGTTGGTGAACCGCCGTCGCATGGGGCGGCTGTCCTCGCCACGCCGGACGCAGGCGGCCTGCTCTTCGGCCAGCAGGAGATCGGTTCCATCGATCAACGACTCGGCCGCGTCTCTGAGCTGTGCCCCGCTCCGGCCCCGCCCGGCGGCGTGCCGTCCCGCCTGCCCCGGTCGCTCCTGCCGCTCTTCCGGCCATTGCCCCTCCGCCCGTCGCAGCGCCGCCACCACCAGCGATTCGGCTCCCGCGAGTCGTCGGACGTCACCGGACGTACGCGCCAGCTCGTACTCCGCCGACGCGAGGCTCCGCAGGACCGCCAGTGAGCGGGGGTGGCGGCCGCCCAGCGTCGCCGCCATCCGCTGGGCCGCGACGGCGAGGACGTCCACCGCGCGTTCCATGCGCACCCACTCGCCCGCCGCCTCAGCCGAGGCGAACTCGGCGGAGGCCAGGGCGGCCAGGGCCGACAGGGACGCGGGGTGGTCGTCACCGACCCGGGCCACCAGACGCTGTACGTACCAGGCCAATTCGTCGACCAGCCGGTCCGCCTCCGCGTGCTCGCCTTCCCGGCGGGCGGCCTCGGCGGAGACCGCGATGCCCAGGATCGAGACGGCCAGCGCCTCTGCGCCTTTGGCGTTGCCCGCGAACCGGCGTGCCGAGAAGGCGAATTCGGCTGCTCTCGCGGTGTCGCCCGCGCGCAGCGTCAAGGCGGCGAGGTTGGCCAGCACGGCGCCCCGGTCCGTGGCGCCCTCCAGCGAGGCGGCGCTCGCCCAGGTCGCGGCCTCGTACCGGCCGTGCGCGGCAAGTGCGGCGGCGAGCCGGCCGAGCGCGGGGGCGAGTGTGTCGAACAGGCCGGGCCGCGCGCGCAGGCTTGCGGCCACATGGTCCAGCAGGGCGCCGGACAGGTCGGCCATCCCGAGCCCGTCGAGCAGTGCGACCAGCTCCGTGAGTTGCGGGCCGAGCGACCGCGCAAGAGGCAACTCCTGCTCAGCGCAGAGCACTTCGGCCGCCCGCCGGGCCCGGTCGGAGCGGATCCGGTCCGGGTCCCGCACCGCGTCCCGGGCAGCGGTGAGCGCCCTCTCCCAGTCGTCGGTCATACCGGGCCGCCCGCGTCCCGGCCCTGCGTCTCGAAGACGCGCTTCAGCGCGAGATAGCGCAGCTCGGAGACATCGGCCGGGTCCAGGACGTCCTGCTCGGCCATCTGCTGGAAGAGGTCAAGCAGGGTGTCGACGCGACGGGCCGGACTCGGCGGCGGCAGGACGTCCGCCGGCCCGACGGCCGGGCGCAGGGCGGCCACCAGGTGCCCGACGTCGAAGTGGTCGAAGCGCCGCATCACTTCGCGGATGGTCGCGGCGAACAGCACGTTGGCGCTGCGGCCCGGGTCGGCACGGTCCGGCGCCTGCTCCAGCAGGATGCCGACGACCGCCGGGGCCTGCCCCTCCTCCGCGCTCTCGACGGGCCCGCCCGAGTAGCCGGAGTAGTCGCCGAGGTGCTGGTCGGCGGTCAGTTGCAGGGCCTCGATCCGGCCGCCGCCCTCGCAGTCGTACGGGACGGCCCCGCCGGCGACCCAGCCGGTCAGCTCCACGTCGTTCGGGGCGGGCCGGTAGGGCCCGCGCCAGCGTTCGCCGCCCCGCGCGACCCCGGCGACGGGTACGGGCTGCGCGACGCCGTACCCCGCGGAGATCTCGACCAGCGCGAGGTCCGCCTCCTTGTCCTGGCGGCACACCCGCCCCGGCACGCGCGTGCCGTCCGCCAGGGTCAGGGTCAACTCGGCCTCGCCGTCCGCCGTCCCGCGCAGGCAGTGCAGCGCGGTGACGGCGAACCGCCGGGTCAGCAGGAAGCCCGCGCCGAGCCGCCGCTGCCCCTGGGACAGCTCGACCCAGTAGTCCGCACCTGCGCCCGCGGCCGGATCGGCGGTCACGACCGGTCCGGCTCCGGCGTCGGCGCGGGCCTGGGTTCCGGCGTCGGCGCAGGCTCCGGCGTCGGCTCGGGCGATCGGCCCGAGGAGCGTTCGACGGTGAGGGTCACCTCGAAAGACGCCTCCGCGGAGGCCTTGGAGAGGATGACCCCGGCCTCGGCTGCGAGCGTCAGGCCGAAGGTGACCTCCATGGACGTCACCTGCCAGCCGTCCCGCTCCGGCACCTGCGCCAGCGACTGCTGCGCGATCGCCGAGGCCTGCACGATGGCCTCCTCCACCTCCGCGGCCCGGTCCCCGAGCACCGCGGACGTCCGCGTCCGCGCCGCGATCTGCCGCCCCCCGGCGGCGTCCAGCGCCACCGTCTCGACCCTGACCTCGCCCATGCGCCTGCCCCGTCCCCTCTCCGCACCCGGTCAACTCGCCCGACCGGCAGCCGAGTCGGCGTCCTATGGTCCCAGCCCGCGGCCTCCCCCGGGAGCCGTACCGCGGACTTCAGCCCTGCTGCCCGGCGTCGGGGTCACGCCCCTCGACGACGGCGCGGGCGGCCCGGAAGCGCTCGACGGGCATGCGCCGGATCGCGTCGTACGCGCGGTGGCATTCCGGACTGCTGTCCTCGTCACGGCCGAGGAAGGACCGCACCAGCGGGATGTCGGCGCGCGGGTCGTCACGGAGGCCGAGGCCGCGCGCACCCTCGACGGCGACGTCCGGATCGGAGTCGGCCATCAGCCGGGCCAGCGACGCGCGGATGGCCGGTGTATCGGCCTGGACGTCCGACAGGGAGCGCGCGGCGACCTCCCGCACTTCCCTGTCCATGTCCTGCGTGAGGGCGGTGAGTGCGCCCAGCGCCTCCGTGTCGTCGGGCTCGGCCAACCCGTGCAGGGCCCCGGCGACGCGGAGCCGGACGTCCCGGTCCGGGTGGCCGGCGTGCCGCACGAGATCCGGCAGAGCACGTACGGCGTAGTGGAGCCCGACCCCGTTCACGATCTCGGCGAGCACCCTCGGGTCCTCCTCCACCCCCACCCGGCGGCACAGCACCTCGGTGGCCGCCGCGTCCAGTCGCTCGGCAGTCTCGCCCTCCTTGTCGGGAAGGACCGGCATGCCGTACAGCAGCAGGACCTCCGCGGCGAACCTGCGCCGCGCGGGGTCGGGCGACGCCTCCAGCTCCCCCGCGGCCAGCGCGAGCGTCTCGTCGTCCATGCGGTTGGTGAGGGTGATGGCCACGAGGAAGTGGCAGGCGTGGTCGGGCCCCAACGCGAGCGCGCGGTCCGCCAGTTCGGCGTAGGGGACGCGGATGCCCTGCTTCTCCTCCAGCTCGGAGAGGATCGCCGCGTGCCCGGTCTGCACGCTCGCCGTTCCGAGCGGCGTCGTGACGCGGACGGTCTCGAAGTGGCCGACGCCCTCGTCCGGCGCGGCCTCGCGGGTGATCTCGGCGCTCTCGCCGTCCGCCGCGCCCAACCGCCGCAGCAGCTCGGCGGCCGGGTCGACGCCGAGCCAGGCGCGGGCGAGGTCGCCCGCGTCCCGGCCGAGGTCGTCGCGGAGCGAGAGGTCCGGCGATCCGGCGCACAGCGCCCACCAGGCCCCGAGCGCCCCGCCGTCGGCCGCCACCATCACCGGTGTGCGGCCGCCGGGGCACCGCAGGTCGAGGCGCGCGCCGCTGCTGACGAGCAGGTGGCACATCTCGGTGTCGGCCTGGGCGGCGGCGAGCCCGAGCACCGTCCACCCGTCCCCGTCCCCGTCCCGTGCGTTGGGCTCCGCTCCCGCGATCAGCAGCTTCTGGGCGGCGTCCACGTCCCGGGCCCTCACGGCGGCGACGAGCGCCGCTACGTCGTTCGGCATGACCGCATTGTGCGGCCCGCGCGGGCGTGTCCGTGAGCCGTTTACCGCGAAGTGAGGTCCAGGCACCAGTCGTTGCTGCGCATCGTCGTGCCGCTGCCCCGCGGGTATTCGAAGTCGCAGGGGCCGAGGAGGTGGAAGCCGAGGCGGCGGCACAGGGCGTTGGAGGGGGCGTTGTCGACGGAGGGGAAGGCGTGCAGGTGGCGCGGGGTGCCGGGGGTGCGGGCGGCGGCGCGCAGGAGGGCGACGAGGGCGGCGCCGGCCGCGGCGGCGATACCGCGGCCCTGGTAGGGCGGCAGGACATTCCAGCCGGTCTCGTAGATCTCCTCGCCCCGCCATTCGCGCCGGAAGTAGGCGATGCTGCCGACCATCTCCTCCTCGGCAGTGCCGGGGAGCGCGAGCAGCACCGCGTACATGCAGCCGCTGCCGGTCGCCGGCATGTCCAGGTAGCGGCGGTGCCGGGCGAGGAGGGCGTCCTCCGGCTCCGGGCCGCCGACATGGCGGCGCATCTGCGGGGTGTTGATGCTGCAGAGGAGAGCGAGCGCGGGCTCCGACCACGGGGCGAGGCGGACGTCCATGCGCCGCAGTCTGGCAGACGCCCGCACGCAGCCGCGCCTGCAAGTTCTTTCTGCAACTCACAGAAAGTTTTCCCGTCCGGGTCATTGACGTGTCCACCGCCGCGGCAGGAAGCTCCTGCCGGAACCCGGCGGGAACGGGTTCCCGTCTCGTACGGCGGCCTGGCGCGTGGCCGCCTTCACAGGGCACCACTGTGCCCATTCGCTGAAGGAGCCGCCCATGAGATCCAGGGTCCTCAACGGCGCCCTCGCCGCGGTGATCGCCGCGGCGGGGCTGGTCGCCGCCGCCTCGCAGCAACAGGCGAGCGCGACGCCGCCGGGCAGCAAGGACGTCACCGCCACGCTGTTCCAATGGAATTGGAACTCCGTCGCCAAGGCCTGCACCGACCAGCTCGGCCCGGCCGGTTACGGCTACGTCGAGGTCTCGCCCGCCACCGAGAACATCCAGGGCGGGCAGTGGTGGACGGCGTACCAGCCGGTCAGCTACAAGCTGCAGAACCGCCTCGGCAGCGAGGCCGAGTTCCAGAACATGGTCAGCACCTGCCACAGCGCGGGCGTGAAGGTCGTCGCGGACGCGGTGATCAACCACATGTCGTCCGGCTCCGGCACCGGCACGGCCGGCACCAACTACAGCAAGTACAACTACCCCGGCTACTACCAGAACCAGGACTTCCACACCTGCCGGACGGACATCTCCAACTACGCCGACCGCTCCAACGTCCAGAACTGCGAACTCGTCGGCCTCGCCGACCTCGACACCGGCAGCGACTACGTCCGCTCCACCATCGCCGCGTACCTGAACCACCTCATCTCCCTCGGGGTGGACGGCTTCCGGGTCGACGCCGCCAAGCACATCGCCGCGAGCGACCTGGCCGCGATCAAGTCCAAGCTGAGCAACCCGGGCATCTACTGGGCGCAGGAAGTCATCTACGGCTCCGGCGAGGCCGTCCAGCCGACCGAGTACACCGGCACCGGCGATGTCGACGAATTCCAGGGCGCGTTCGACCTCAAGCGGATCTTCGGCAGCGAGAAGCTGTCCTACCTCAGCCAGTGGGGCGCGTCGTGGGGCGCGGGCTACCTCTCCAGCGACAAGGCCCGCACCTTCGTCGACAACTGGGACACCGAGCGCAACGGCTCCACCCTCAACTACAAGAGCAACGCCACGTACACGCTCGCCAACGTCTTCATGCTGGCGTGGCCGTACGGCTCACCGAACGTCTACTCCGGCTACGAGTTCTCCGACAACGACGCCGGCCCGCCCAACAACGGCCAGGTCAACTCCTGCTACAGCGACGGCTGGAAGTGCCAGCACGCCTGGCCGCAGATCGCGAACATGGTCGGCTTCCGCAACGCGGTCTCCGGCACGGCCGTCACCAACTGGTGGGACAACGGCAACAACGCGATCGCCTTCGGCCGCGGCAGCAAGGGCTTCGTCGCGATCAACCACGAGTCCGGGTCCCTGACCCAGACCTTCACCACGTCGCTGCCCGCGGGCACGTACTGCGACGTCCAGCACAGCGGCGCCCCGTACACCGTCGGCTCCGACGGGAAGTTCACGGCGACGATCGGGGCCAACGACGCGGTCGCCCTCTACGCCGGATCGTGCTCGGCCACCGGGAGTACGGGCAGCGTCAGCGGCGGGTCCTCCACGACCGGGGGCACGAACCCCGCGGCCGGGGCGTCCTTCGCGGTGAACGCCACCACCGTGTGGGGGCAGAACATCTACGTCGTCGGGGACATCCCGGCGCTCGGCGGCTGGAACACCGCGAGCGCGCTGCCGATGTCCTCCGCCGCCTATCCCGTCTGGAAGCTCGACGTGAGCCTGCCGGCGGGAACGTCCTTCCAGTACAAGTACATCCGCAAGGACGGCAGCGGCAACGTGACCTGGGAGTCCGGCGGCAACCGTACGGCGACCGCGCCCGCGTCCGGGAACGTCTCGCTCAACGACACCTGGCGCAACTGACGTTCGGCTCGTCCATGGGCACGGCCGCCCGGTCCGGGTTTTCCGGGTCGGGCGGCCGTGTGTGGTGCGGGGTGGTGCTGTGTGGTTTAGCTGTGGTTGCCGGTGCGGTGGCGGCGGGTGAAGTAGACGGCTGCGCCGCCGGCGACGAGGAGTGCTGCGGCTCCTGCGATGAGGGCGGTGTTCTGGTTGCTGTTGCTGCCGGTCTCGGCGAGGTTGCCGGTTCCGGTGGCGGGGCTGGTGGCCGGGGGCACGGAGGGGGTGCCGGTGGGGGCGGCGGTGTCACTCACGCTGGGCGCGGGGGTGCCGGTGCTCTGCGTGGGCGAGGGGCTGTCGGTCGTGGGTGTCGCGGAGGGGCTCTCGGTCGTCGGTGTCGGGGACGGGCTGTCCTCGGACGGGGTCGGCGAGGGGCTGTCCTGCGAAGGGGTCGGCGAGGGGGAGGTCTGGCACTCGTGGCCGCCGTTCCACGCGGTGATCAGGTTGGTGGGGGTGGGGGAGTCGTTGTAGTGCGGGAGGGGGCCGTGGCCGGGGCCGGTGCCGCCGTCGTACTGGGTGCCGTTGCCGTAGAGGTCGACCTGTCCGAAGCAGTCCGGGGCGTGCGCGCTGACGTCGAGCGTCGCGGACTTGTGCTTGCGGTCGAGGGTGACGCTGTCCCAGCCGAGGAAGTCCTGGTGGCCGGAGTTCTCCCACGCGGGGCCTTCGGTGCTGTAGGAGGCCAGCGACACGGTGTAGGAGCAGTTCGTGTCCGGCGTCGAGGTCAGCTTCACGGTGATCTTCGACGGCGGGGTGTCCCCGTTGATCCGCCCCTCGGTCGTCCAGCGTCCGCCGTCGACCTTGTAGGTGATGCCGAGCGGCCCGCAGTCGCTGTGACCACCACCGTTGTTGCCGCCGTTGCCGCCGCGGTCGTGCGCGGAGGCGGTGCCGATCCCGCCGACGGTCAGGGCGATCGTCGCTCCGGCGACAGCGGCAACGGCTCGTCTGGATATCGCGTGCACTGTGAGGATGCTCCCTGAATGCTGGTCGGGCAGCCAGGTGCAGGCAGACAGGGGCCCCTACTCGACGCACGAGGGCGAGAGACGTACCCGATGGCCTGCGAGGCGTCTCGCCGCCGAAAGTCTTGTGATCTGTGGCCAGTTGGCCCAGGCGGCCGATTATGCCCCGCAAACCCGCTTTCTGTACAGTCGCGAACACGGGCTGTTCGCCCAGCCCAGCCCGCCTGCGAGGAAATCAAACGTCAGCGGAGTGCATTAGCGACGGCATTGTTACCGAGCCGATTTGTCGACAGGCTTTCGGGGGCCGGCGAATTGGGGAAAGTCCCGTGAATAGCGGGTCGCCGGCGCACCCGAGCGGCACGAGGGGCCCGTCAGACGCGCTCCTCGGCCTCCTTGGCGGCCTCCGCCTCGTGCTTGCCGGACTCCGCCTCGGCCTCCTCGGCCTCCTCGGCCTCCTCGTCGTCCTCGCCCCCGTGCTCCTCGGTGGAGTGGGAGTTGGTGAGGGTCAGCGCACCGAGGCCCGCGATCAGTCCGACGGCGACGGCGATCACGGCGTAGGTGATCCGCTCGCCGTGGAAGAAGGACGCCACGAGGCCGCTGCTCCACGTACCGGACGGGAGCTGGTTGGTGACCAGCGCGGCGATCAGGGTACCGACGACCGCGGTGCCGACGCTGGAGCCGACCTCCTGGGCGGTGTCGTTCAGAGCCGCGCCGATGGAGGTGCGGTTGCTCGGCATCGCGTCGACGAGCGCGACCGCGCAGATCGTCATCACGGTGCGCAGCCCCACGGTCATCAGCACCATGCAGACGGCGATGGCCACGTACCCGTGGCTGACCCCCCACGCGAGGCCCGCCAGCGAGCCGGCCAGGCAGGCCGCGCCGACCAGGCAGGCGATGCGGTGGCCGAACCGGCGCGCGAGCCACTCGGACAGCGGGGTCGCGACGATCATCGTCACGATGATCGGCAGGTTGGCCAGGCCGGCCCGCACCGGGCTCCACCCGTACGCGTACTGGAAGTGCAGGATCAGCCCGAACATCACACTGGCCATCGCGATGGACGTGCCGGTCTGCGCGATGGCGGCGCCGCGGACGGTGCCGTTGGAGAAGACGCGCAGGTCGAGCATGGGTGCCGGGCTGCGCCGCTCGTGCCGTACGAAGGCGTACGCGGCGACGACGGCGCCCGCGATCGACGCCAGGGTCAGCGCGGAGAGCCAGCCGTGGTCGACGCCGCTGGTCAGCGAGTAGCAGGCGAGGCCGATGGCGGTGACGCTCAGGGCGGCGCCCGGCAGGTCGAGCTTGTCCTCGGTCAGGTCCTCGCGCCGGTCGGCCGGGACCCCGAGCCGTACGCCGATGCACGCGAGCAGCGCGATCGGGGCGTTCACGACGAGCAGCCACTCCCACCGCACGTGGGCCAGCGCGGTGCCGCCGAGCAGCGGCCCGAGGACGAAGCCGGACATGCCGACGACGATCATCACCGTCATCGCGCGCATCCGCAGCGCCTTGTCGTCGAACAGCCGGAAGACCAGCGAGTTCGTGATCGGGGCCATCGCCGCGGCGGCGACGCCGAGCGCGGCCCGCAGGGCGATCAGCTCCCCCGCCGTACTGACGAAGACGACGCACAGGCTCAGCGAGCCGAAGACGGCGAGGCCGAGCAGCAGCACCCGGCGGCGGCCGAATCTGTCGGCCATCGAACCGGCGGTGAGCAGCAGGCCACCGAAGGTGAGCGAATACGCGCCGGTGACCCACTGGAGCGCGGTCGTGCCGCTGCCGAGGTCGCGGCCGATGGTGGGCAGCGCGATCGACAGCAGCGTGTTGTCGACCATCTCGACGAAGAAGGCGAGGCACAGGGCTGCCAGCGGGATCCACGCCGCGCGCAAGGAAGGGTAGGTACGGGACGAGGTGGGTTTCAGCGTTGCGGTAGTCATGGCAGTCCTCCAATCGAACACCGTTCGGCTATCGAACAACGTACGATACGCTACGATAGAACAACGTTCGATAGCGCGCAAGACCGGTTGGGATGTGAGCCATGGCACGCCTGCAGGATCGTCCGGACGACGGCCGCCGCCGCCGTCCCGTCGAAGGTCGCCGTCCTGTCGACGGCCGCCGTCCCGCCGGGGGGCGCCGGCGGGCGTCGCACTCGATGGAGTCCGTGCTCACCGAGGCGGTGGCCCTGCTCGACGAGGCCGGGGCGCACGCCCTGACCTTCCGCGCCCTCGCCCAGCGCCTCGGCGGCGGCGTCGCCAGCATCTACTGGTACGTCGCGAACAAGGAGGAGCTGCTCGACCGCGCCACCGACCACGTGATCGGGCAGGTGCTGGCCGACATCCAGAAGCTCCCGCCGAGCGACGACCCGATCGACGACCTCCGCGCGATGGCCGTGACCCTCTTCGACGCGATCGTGAACCGCCCCTGGCTCGGCGCGTACTTCATGCGCAACACCGACGTCCAGGGCAATTCGCTGCGCCTCTACGAGGAGCTGGGCCGCCAGACCCTCCGCCTCGACCTCACCGCGCGCCAGCGCTTCCACGCGGTGTCCGCGGTCGTCGGCGTCGTCGTCGGCACCGCCGTCGACATGGGCCAGGAACCCCCCGAGGAAGTCCTCGACGGCGCCACCACCCGCGAGGAGTACCTCTCCCGCTACGCCCAGACCTGGCGCGAGCTCGACCCCGCGGACTTCCCCTTCGTCCACGAGATCGCCGACGAGTTCGACGGCCACGACGACACCGACCAGTTCCGCTCCGCCCTGGACCTGACCCTGGCAGGCCTCCGCCTCCAGGCGGGCGCCTGACCGGACGGGGCCGCTCCCGCGCGGCGGGTCGCCTCACCTGCCCGTATGGTCGCCCAGCCGATCCCGCCGCGCGCGCCCGCCGGACTCGGTAGCGTCGGCCCCGGTCCGGAACCCCCGCGTACGCAAGGAGCACCACAGAAGGCGCTGGCGGTCCTTTCCGACGGCGCCGAACGCGATTTCCGCATCGTCGAAGGCCTCGGCTGACGAGACAGGGGCGATGGGGCCGCGGGCGACATGGACGCGAAGGAGCACGGATGAGCGTGATGGGGGTCTGGGTGGTCGGCGTCGTGGCGGACGCCGCCGTCGAGGAGGCGCGTCGCCTGTTCCCCGACGCGGCACGCGCCCACGGAGCGTGGCCGGAGGCGTCCGCCGACGCGGACCGGTGGCGCGAGTGGCGGTCGACCGACAGCGCACCCGAACACCCCTCGCACACCGGTGACATCGCGCGCTTCGCCGACGCGGTCGAAGGCGTCCGGAACGCCGCGGCCGAGGCCGACGAGCTGCAGGACCACCTCCTCCACGCGGTCCCGCAGCAGGAGGGCGAAGGCACGTTCTGCGCCACCGTCCCCCGGGGCGACAGCGCGGCGGCACTCCTGTGGGGGCTCGGCCCCCACGCGATCCCCCAGCTCCCGGGCTGCTGCGGCCAGTTCCTCTTCGACGCCGCAGCGGTACGCGCCGCCCTCCCCGCAGCCGAGCAGGCGCTCGCCCTCCCCCGGCCCCGCCGACCCCAGGTGACCGCCCGCATCCGGCTGTTCCTGGACGAGATGGCCGACGCCCCGAACTGCGACGTCGACGAACTGATCGACGGCCCCCTCCGCGTACTGCGCCATGCGGCCCGCACGGGAGTTGGCGCGGCGGGACTCACCCTCTGGTACTGACAGCGGTGGCAATCGCTTGCCTCCGGACCGCGCCTGGCCCGATTGTCCGATGTGACGGGGGCTACAGCAGGGCGGCACCGGCCGGCAGTTCGTTCCGCGGAGGGCCGACCAGTACGGCCCCCGGGTAGTCGGAGACATCGGCATGACGGTAGGCCTCGGTCAGCGCCGCGGGTTGCAGATTCAACGCCTCCGACACAGCCCAGTGGAGGCCCTGGGCGTACATACACGCACCCTCGTCGTCCAGGCCTTCGCACCTGAGCAGCGCGCCGAGCTGGCCATGGTCCACGTGCCCGGTCCCAAAGGCTGAGAACACCTCGGGGTCAGCACCACAGGGACCGGTGGGCAGGGACTCGTCGTCGGAGGCGTAGAGCACGCCGCCCAACTCGACCTTCATCTCACCGTCCTCGTCCTCGAAAGACGTTCCCAGGTAGGCCATTTCCGACTGGTATTCATGAACGCAGTCGCCGCCTCTGTAGACGTACAAGCTCAGTAGGTCGGAGTCGTACAGAGTGTGGACGAGCACGCTGAATCCGCACGTACCGCTGAGGTAGCGCGCCAAGTCGTCCACCTCCGCAACGTTGTGCGCGCCCTCACACGGCAGTATCGCGGTGCGCTCCACACCGACAGGAGCAACGATCGCCGTCACTTCGGCCCGGGCCAGAGCCGCACGCACCGGCTCGACTCCGGCCACGACGAGTACGCCCTCGTAGCTGGTTCCCATGAATGCTCCCCAAGTCGCTCCACCCCGCTGCGACGCACCATAGGCCGTCCCTGTGACAACGGCCCGGCCGCAGCAACCCGTCCTGACGAGCACCGAAGCTGAGGTCGCGGACCGCTCCACCAACCGCGCACCCGCCCACGCCCGCCCCCACACACCGCTGTGCCCCAGCCGTCCGAAGACAACCGGGGCACCGGACCCGCAGGCCAGCGGCCTCCGGGGAGGCCCGACCTCGTAGACCGCGTGGGACTCGAACCCACAACCAATGGATTAAAAGTCCTGGCCAGAGCGTGCCGGGCCGTGGCGAGCGGTAGGCGGAGGCCAGCTAAAGGGTGTTGCAGAAGGGTGTGGTCGGGCAGGTCGGGGCCTGGTTGCGGGTCGGCGTGATCATGCAATCAGGGCGAGGTTGTGCATGGTGGCGACGGCGTGGTGGAGGCCGGGGCCTTTCTGGCGGCAGTCGCGGAGGATCTTGTAGGTCTTCATGCGTGCGAAGAAGTGCTCGACGCGGGCGCGGACCTTGCGGTGGGAGGCGTTGTGCTCCGCTTTCCAGATCGGTAGTTCGGCCTGGTCGCGTTCCCAGTGGTGAGGGATGACCAGCCCGGTGCCGCGGTAGCCGCCGTCAGCGATCACGTTTGTCGTCCCGACGGCGGCCTTTGCGCCGGACAGTTCCCATCCCTTGCAGTCGTTGCGGGTACCGGGCAGGGACCGGCCGACGGCGACGACGCGCCGAGTGACGGCGTCGATGACGACCTGGTGGCTGGTGGAGTACCGGTAGTTCTTCGATCGCTCGGCGATGCTGTGGTCGCGGGTGGGAACCAGGGTGCCGTCCACGATCAGCACAGCATCCTTGCGGAACCGCCGGCGCTGGCGCAGAGCGAGGGAAGGCCCGATATGGCCGATGATGCGGTCGGCCGCAGACTTCGAGATCCCGAACAGCAGCGCGAGCTGTCGCAGTGTCATGTTGGTCCGCCAGTAAGCGATGACCAGCAGCATGCGATCCTCAAGCGGCAGAACCAACGGCCGTCCCCTGCGTCCCGGGACCGCGTCTTCCTTGCGCAGAGCGGTGATGAGCGCGCCGAACTGCTGCGGGCTCAGCCCGGTGAACGGGCTTGTCCAGCGGGGCTTCGATGCCGTGATCACGGCGAGATCATCTCCCAGCCCAGAGGAGCCGTGTTGAACTACGGGATCTCGGGGTACTGAGGGCTCTTCCGCTTGAGCCTGGCCAGGTCACTGAGATCGACGCCCGTGGCCTTGGCATACTGCCTTGACCAGTCGGCGACGGCCTGCCGGAACAAGTAGTCGGGGCGACGAGCCACCGGTTCCTCGCCGCGGTTCCGCAGCTTGGCGACAGCCTCCCGCTCCAGATCCTGATCACCGCACTGACGAGCCAAAAGGATGGCCTTCGCAAGTCGTCCCGGCTCGTTGTTGGCCGGCGCGCACGACCAGACCTCGTCCCGATGAACATGGGTATCCGCCAGGAGCAACAGCCCCAGGTCGTGGGAGTTGCGGACGAACTGCAGGGAGGGCGGCCCGTAGCGAGTAACGCTGGCAGTGACCTCGAAGGAAAGCGGGGCGCTGCCCGCCGGCCAGGGATAGCAGGCAGCGGGAGGGACGTCGATCGGACCTGCGTCGCCGGACGGCGAGGGGTGGTCGATCCGAATGCCCACTCTTCCAAAGCCGTCCATCCGGTCACCGAGACCGGTGTAGTCCGTGTGCACCATCCAGCCGAAGAGCAACCGGTCGTAGCGGTCCTTCCAGATTGAAAGCGTGGTGCGCAGGCTTCCCCGGACGAACTTGAGCTCGCCACCATCGATGCTGGTAGGAGCTATCCCGAGCAGCTCAACAAACTGCTCGGCCATCCTTCGTACAGCCCACGATCGCGTCACGAAAGCATGGTAGATGCCGCCCACGACGCGCCGACCGACCAGAGCGCCAGCGCTCCTGCCAGATCACTCGCCGCGCGAAGATCGATTACGGGACAGCCCATAGCCAGGCGTGAATGCACTCCCCCATCGGTCAACCCCCAATGAGCCCCACAGACGTCGGGCGACGTAGGGCTTCCCACACTCCGGTGTGTGTGCGGTGGGTGACGAGGAGCGCGGCCACCGCGTTGGCGGATCTGATCTCGCCGCGTTCGACGATGAACGGGACGGGTATTCGCTGCGGGCGCCGGTGGACGGCCCGAACGCGCTGGTGTACCAGCAGAGCGACGCCCTGGGCCTGGCCAACCGCGCCACCGACGACACCAGCGCTGCTTTACCGCCTCCGCGCCATGAGCGCCGCGCGCCCCCACCCACCTCCGGCCAGTGCGGGGTCTCGCCTTGCCGGTCGGGACGGCGAAATCGAAGGCGCTCCGGAACGGCAAACCAGTACATTGCCCGCATGGTCACAGCAACAGCGCCCGAACCCGACCCATCCGATCAGCAGCAGACGCCGGTACGCGGCCTCGGCCGATCATGGAAAGTGGGTGCGGACATCAGCTCTTGGCCAGTACTGAAGATCGCGCAGGCAGCTCGCCACGCCCGGGATCTTGAGTCAAGGCTCCAGATCTGGGCGGCGAACGATCCTGTGGCCACCGAGGGGAGTCTCGCTAAAGATGGACGGAGGTGGGAGCTGCGGCTCAAGATCCGCACTTATCCCCCACTGCTGGAATGGGCCCTCGTCCTCGGCGATTGCCTGCACAACCTACGAAGCTCGCTTGACGGGCTTGTCTGGCAGTTCGCGCACATCGACGGCCGTACGCCTCCAAATCCGAGGGCTCTACAGTTCCCCGTAATTCGCGACCAGTCCAAGTGGGCCGACGCAAGGAAGCGGAACCTGCAGACCGTCCCCGACCTGGTAGCCGAACGGATCGAGCTTTTGCAGCCGTTCAATCGGCCCGCTGAAGACATATCGAAGGATCCCCTTGTCTTGCTGTCCGATCTCAACAACACAGACAAACATCGCTCCAACATGGTTGTGGAGACCAAAATCCACGGGATCTCACAACGAATGCAGGTTGTGTTCGAGAATCCAGAGAAAGCAAATCAGAACCTGCCGCCGCGACTAATTCTGCACGCTTCGCCGATATCAGATGGCGGCCTTGTGATGGAACTCGAAACACGCAATCCAATGACTTCCGTGATAGGCGAATTCTCTCCTTCCTTCCAATTCACATTGGAAACGTCCAACGGTCATGCAGAAGTGACGTCCACGTTGAAGCAGTTGGCTGACTATGTAGGCCAGGTAGGGGCATTCGTCACTGAGGGCCCGTCCGATCCTTCTGAGGAGGGGTGGGTGCCCATGACCTTTAGGCAGGAGGGTGACCGGGTGATTTCAGGAGAGAGTGATCCCTTGAACGGTCACGCTTGAACCCTGTACGCATGTGCGCCTTCGGAATGGCGGGGAGCTTTCGTCATGTCCGCCGAGGTGCAGTCGCCCGAGCCTCGTGTCATTAGTTTTGAGCACGGAGTAGCGACCAGGCGGCCTCGGTTATGCTCCGGGCATGACCGACTTCGTGCAGGTGTCGACCGCTACCGAGACGCGCGAACAGGCTGTCCGGCTCGCGGAGTCGGCCGTGCGGGGGCGGCTTGCGGCGGGGGCGCAAGTGGTGGGGCCGGTGGTGTCGGTGTTCTGGCACCGAGGGGAGTTCGGGACCGGTGAGGAGTGGCAACTGCTGCTCAAGACCACCGCTGCGCGGTATCCCGCGCTGGAGGCGCATCTGCTGGAGCAGCATCCGTGGGAGAAGCCGGAAGTGGTCGCGGTGCCGATCGTGGCCGGGTCGGAGGCGTACCTGCGGTGGGTCGCGGACAGCACGGAGCCGGACGCGTAGGCGTCAGACCGCTACGGCCTTCTCCAGCACCGCGTCCACCGCGGGGAGGCCCCGGCTTGAGGAGAGGTGCCAGGCGGGCGGGGGGACGGAGGCGATGCCGTGTGCGTGGTCGAGGGCGCGGTCGGCTGTGGCGGCGGCTTGTTCGGCTTCGCCTGCGGTGAGGTAGGAGTCGCCGAGCCAGGAGAGGTAAAGGGCTTTGTCGCGGGCGTAGGTGTCGTCGTAAGGGGCGAGGGCGGACTCGGCTGCGACGAAGGCGTGCTCGCACTCGGTGGCGCGGCCCCGCGACCGCACAGGCCCAGGCGAGGCCTTCGTGGAGGAGGGCGCGTACTCCGGCGGGGGCCTCCGGGCCGATCGTGGCGCAAGACCGGGCGGCGATCTCGACTCCGGCTTTCTGGTCGCCGCTGACGGCCTGGAAGGCGAGGAAGGCGAGTGCGTTTCCGGCAAGGTCGTTGTCGCCGGGTCCGCTACAGAACACCGGGTGTCACCACGTCCGCTCACGCATCGCTCATGCATTCAGCGCGAGAACCTCGACCGGAGGGACCGCTGGATCAAGGCGCGCGATGGCGGCTCCCTACCCTCCGGCGTGCATCCGGTGCAGCAGGAGAAGCGCGGCCACCGCGTTGGCGGACCTGATCTCGGCGCGCTCGATGAGGGACGGGACGGCGGCCAGCGGGACCCACTCACGCCGGTCGGATTCGAAGTCGTCCTCGGGGTGGCCGACGTATTCGGCGGAGGTGGACCAGTAGACGTGGTGGCGGCCGTCGGCAAGGCCGTTGGAGGGCTCGACGGTCAGCAGGTGCTGGAGCGGGCCGGGGCGCCAGCCGGTCTCCTCCAGCATTTCGCGAGCGGCTGCCGCCTCGATGTCCTCACCGTGTTCGACGACCCCGGCGGCCAACTCCCAACCCCACGAGTCGGTGATGAACCGGTGCCGCCACAACAGCAGTGCCTCACCGGCCTCGTTGACGACGGTGGCGAGGGCGACCGGGCGCTGCCGGATGACGTAGTGGTCGAGGTGACGACCGTCCGGCAGCTCGACGTCCGCGAGGTTCAGGGTGAGCCACGGGTTCTCGTAGACGGTCTTCTCGCCGTGGTTCTTCCAGACCGACACGTGCTCACTCCGTACCTGATCGCCTGCCGCGGTGCCAGGGACGCTATCGCACCGGACAGCCGCTGTGCCCGTCACAGCGGCAGCGAGAGGGAGGCGTCGATCTGCTCGACCGCATCGCGGCCGGCCGCAGAACCGTGGTCGGCGAGCAGACCACGGAGTTTGGCGAAGCGGTCCCGTAGCCGCCGCGACTCCTGCCCTTTGGCCAGTTCCAGCGCGTCCAGGCTGTGTACGGCGGCCTGTTCGGGACTGCCACGGCCGAGGTCGGCCGTGGCGAGGGTGGCCATACGGTGTACCGAGCCGCGGGCGTGCGCGCGGGCGCGCACTGCCTCGGTGGCATACGTCTGGGCCGGAGCCCAATCACCCAGGCTGATGAGGGCCTCCGCCAACTGCGCTTCGACCAGGCCAGGCTGTACGTAGCCCAGCTCGACCGGCTCGTCAGCGGGGCGGATGCGCGCGGCGGCGGATTCGGCGAGCACCATGCAGCGGTGGGCGGCGGCCTGGTCCCCATGCGAGAGAACGCCTTGGCCTGCATGGCGTACAGATCGGTGGCCAGCGCCGGGGACATGTGAGCACCCGCGGTACGGACACCGGCCTCGGCAAAGGCCACTGCCTGCCGGAAATCCCGTACGAACACAGCCTGGTTGACCAGCAGCGCTATGACATAGCCGCCGAAGGCACGATCACCGGACGCCTTGGCAAGACGTAACGCTTGGTGGAAGTAGCGTTGCGCGAGCCCCTGGGCGTCCGAGTCGTACGCGCAGATACCGGCAACGGCCGCCAACCCACCGACTGCACGGTGGAGTTCACGCCCTGTGGCATCGGTGTAGGCACCCCTGACGAGCGGGGCCGTGTGCTCGGCGAGGAACCGTACGACCCGGCCCCGTGTGGCGACCCCACCCGTCTGGCGGTACATCGCCTCGTAGTGCGTACGGGCGAGGCGTAGCACTTCCACGTCGGCACGGCCCACGTGGAGGCTGCCGGCACGCGAGACGTCCAAATCCTCCGGCGGGTTCTCCCACTCCCAGACCGGGCCGATCGCGGCCATGCCGGTGAGAAGTGGGGCTCGCACGAGTTCCTCGCGCTGCTGCCCGTCTCCCCGCCACAGCGCGGTGGACCGCTCGATGAAACCCGCCAGCGGCGAGGCGTGTCCGCCGTTCCCGGGAAGGCCCATGCCGATGTCGTCGAGGCTCACCGGCCGACCCAGGCGCGCGGAGAGAACGTCGCAGATCAGGTCGGGTGCGATACCGCGTGGACGTTGGCCACGCAGCCAGCGGATCACCGAGGAGTGGTCGTAGCGCATCTGCCTGCCCCGAGACCTGCCTGCGGCGTTCACCCGCGCGGCCAGACCGACACGGGACATGCCGGCTTCATCGAGCAGGGCGTCGAGCAGTGTGTTCGGCTCCATGTAGTCCTCGCATCACTCAGTGCAGCCGAGCGTATCCAACCCGCCTTCACACAGTGTGTGTTCGCGGACCCCGCGCTTGGACCCCGCGCACACTCCCGCCAGGCGGGCGGTCGGCGGAACCTCTTCTCATCGCCCCGTCACCGGCGTGCTCCGCCCCATCCCCGAAGGGTCTCCCTGACATGTCACACAGCACCGCGCCGGGTACGACGACCTCCGCTGCTCCTCCAGCCCGGCCGAGCGCGAGCGACCTGTGCCGCGCCCGCAGCCGTGACTTCCGCGTGTCGGCAGACGAGGCGGCTGTCACGGCGGCCCGGCGTGAAGTGCTCAACGTGGTACGCGGATGGCGCGTGCCGTTCACCAACGCGATGTTCGACGATCTGGGCCTGCTGACCGGCGAGATCGTCACCAACGCAATCCGGCACGCCGAAGCCCCGTGCGTCGTGGCCGTGCGCTGGACCGGCACCCGGGTGCGGGTGGAGGTGACCGACGCCAGTCCCGTACGGCCGAAGCCGCGGCACGGTTCGCCGGACGCCGAGGGCGGGCGGGGGCTGCTGCTCGTGGACGCGCTCGCCGCGGATTGGGGCAGCGCCGACGACCCCGCCGGAAAGGTCGTCTGGTTCGAGGTCGGAGCCCGCGAGCAGCCTCCGCCGTGGAGCACGCCGGGGACGTGGACGATCACCACCACCGACGGCACCGTCAACGAGGGCTACCTGCCCGAATGGGCCGAGGACGACCCCACCGAGGTAGACGTCCCGCCCGACGAGCTGGCCCAGCGGCTGGCCCTCGTCAACCACCGCACCTTCTTCGAAGGCCCGCTCATGCCCGTCATCGCCCCCGGCCTGTGGGACGGGCCCCAGGACGAGCCCGTCCTCGAAGGCAGCATCGACTGCAACCCCCACGACCCCGACCCCCGCCACCGCGTCCCCGCCGTCAACCTCCAGCTCGCCGAAGGCCGCTGGATCCTCGGACTCGACCCCCACCAGCTCACCGAGATCGCCGCCAAGCTCCGCGAGCACGCCGACCTCTTCGACCAGAAGATCTGCCCCGCCCTCGTCGCCGCCCGCGACGACTGGGCCGCCCGGCATTCGAGGTGACGTCGAACGAGCCGTTCGTGCCCGCGCGTACGCGGAGAGCGAGCAGACTGCCGAGTACGCCCGGCCGGACACCGCCGGGCGCCCACGGACGCACGGCGAAAGGCGCCACGATGACCACCACCCTGCTGACCGATCACCCGGCGTGGGCGACCGGCCCGGACGGCGCCGCGTGCCGCCTCGTCGTCAGGGGCGCCGGTGCCTGGTTCGTGGCGTGGGACGGCACCGCGCCGGCCACGTCGCAACTGGGCGGGCCGCTCGCCGGCGAGCGCGTGGAAGCGGTCGCGACGGAACCGGCGCAGCTCCCGGCGGACGCCCCGCGGCCCCTCACGAAAGCGCTGGCCCGCCTGGGGACGGTGCACCGCCTGCCGTCGCCGACGCTGTGGGAGGCGATCACCAGCGGTCTCCTGCGGAAGATCATCCGCGCTCCGCAGGCTCGCGCCCTGTACCAGCGGTGGATCACCACCTACGGCCCCTCCTGGGACACACCGGCCGGGGTGATGCACAGCGTGCCCGGCCCGCGCGAAGTTCTGGAGCTGGCCGAGGAGCACTTCGCCGTGATCGGTGCCGCACTGCACCGCAAGGCTCTACCGGCCGCTGCGGCGGCCTACTTGGAGCACGGCGAGGTCTGGGGCCGGCTGTCCCCCGACGACATGGTGAAGGCCCTCCAGGAGGTACCGGGCATCGGCCCGTGGACCGCGGCCTGCGCCGCCGCGGACTTCACCGGCGACTACTCCGTCTACCCGCACGGCGACTTGGCGGTGCGCACCTGGGCGGCCAAAGCCGCCCCATCGGCGCCGCTGCCCGAAACGCCACGCAAGTTCGAAGCCGCCTGGTCCCGGTGGGCACCGGACCGGCCGCAACTTCACGCCCTGACCACCTACACACTCGCGTGGGGGATCCATGCCCGACCACCCGTTACGCCACGTCCCTGACCTGATCGCCGGTGCCGACCCGGAACGGCCCCTCGATCTGCTCCTGATCAACGCGCCGCTGCGGGACTACTCGCTGCGGCCGCGCCTGACCGACTACACCCTGCCGGTCATCGGCATGGGGTACATCGCCACCTACGCCGCACAGGCCGGCCACAACATCGGCCTTCTCGACGCCGAGGCGCACGGCCTGGGCATCGAGGAGACGGTCCGGCTGGCGAACGAGGCCGCGCCGCGCTGGGCCGGGTTGAACCTCCTGGCACCCACCTACGAGCTGTCGGCGAGGATCGCAGCGGGCCTGGGCGACGACGTACAACTGATGGTCGGGGGCCACCACGCCAAGGCCGCCCCGGAAACCGTGCTCGCCGACCCTCGTATGAGCCGCCTCGCCGCGCTGGTCGTAGGTGAGGGCGAGACCCGCGTGACGGCCCTGCTGGACGACGCCGGGCGGCGCGCGGAGCTGCCGGGGGTGATGTGGCGCGACCGGATCCTCGATACACCCGTCGAGGGCGTCGAGCACGACCCGGCCCGCGTCCGGCACTGGCTGAGCCCGGACATCGACGAGCTGTCCCTGGACCGTGCGTTCCTGCCGCAGGACCCATACCTGGCGGGCGACGGCAGACGCGAGGCGAACATGGTCGGGGCGCGGGGCTGCCCCTACGACTGCTGGTTCTGCGGCGCGGCTGTCAGCAAGAACCCGGACCTGACGATCCGCACCCGTACCCCGGACACCATCCTCGCCGAGATGCACCAGCTCGCCGACGTCCACGGTGTGAGCGCCTTCCGCTTCGTCGACGACCTCTTCCTCGGTGCGCGCCGCATCATCCACCCGATGACGGACGCGTTCACGGCGGACGGGGTCGGGGAGCGGTGGGTGTGGGACGCGACGGGCCGGATCAACGTCCTGGACCGCGAGGACGACGCGATGCTCGACACCCTCGCCGGCTCCGGCATGCGGGAGGTGGCGCTCGGGATCGAGTCCGGGAGTGACCGGGTGCTGGCCGCGATGGACAAGCGGATCACCGCCGACATGACGCTGCGGGTCGCCGAACGGCTGATGCGGCGCGGTGTGAACGTGAAGGGCTACTTCATCCTGGGCTACCCCTCGGAGCGGGCGGAGGACTTTGCCGCGACGCTGACGCACATCCGGCGCCTGTGGGACCTCGCCGACCGGCTGCCCGGAGGATTCCGTGCCTCGGCCTTCGAATTCCGGCCCTATCCGGGCTCGCCGGTGTGGGACAAGCTCCTGGCGGCGGGGTACGACCCGGCCGCCATGACCGCCTATGCCGACGTCGACCTGACAGATCTCGGCGCGGACGAAGCAATGAGGCAACGCGACGAGTTCGCGTTCAGCGTCGGTATCCAGTTCGCCGGCACCCCGCTGCCGCAACTGCGCGAGGCCCTGGCCCAGATCGCCCGTGAGCAGCACGGGCTCGACGGTGACCGCATGACGACCGGACGCTTCATCACCGTCGACGGCCCTGGCGGCGTCGGCAAGTCCACGACAGTCGCTGCCCTGGTCCAAACGCTGGCGAACCGCGGGGAGCACGTCCACGCGACGACCGAGCCCTCCCGCTCCACGCTGGGCCGGTTCATCCGCGAGAACGCGGACGACTACAGCGGGGCGGCGCTGGCCTGCCTGGTCGTCGCCGACCGGCATCACCACCTGGCCCACGAGGTGGTCCCGCGCCTGGAGTCCGGCGTCACCGTGGTGAGCGACCGGTACCTCGCCTCGACACTCGTCGTGCAAGCACTCGACGGTGTACCCCAGCAGTACCTGCTCGACCTGAACGCCGGCATGCGCATGCCGGACCTCGCGGTCGTCCTCGGCGCGGACCCCCGGCGCATCGCCGCCCGAATCGCCGGACGCGGCGCCACACACCGTTTCAACCGGGCGCCGGACTTCCCCGCGCGCGAGTCGGCGCTGTACGCGGAAGTGGTGGTGATCCTGCGCGGCATGGGCGTACCTGTCCTCGTGGTCGACACGACCACCACACCCGCCGGTGTGATCGCTGAGCAGATCGCGGCCTACGCGCCCGCCCGGCTCGGTAGCGTCGCCCCTGATCTGGAATCCGCACGGACGCAGGGAGCACCGCCGTCGTGAACGACGAGATCTGGACGAAAATCCACCAGCTCGTGCAGTGGCTGGACGACAAGGACAACGCGACGCCCGCACAAGCGCGGCTGCTGCGTCTCCTCAAGGTCCAGGAGGAGGTCGGCGAGGTGGCCCAGGCGGCGATGGGCGCCGTCTCCGCCAACCCCCGCAAGGGGCACAGCCACACGTGGGAGGACGTCCAGAACGAGCTGTGCGACGTAATGCTCAGCAGCATGGTCGCGCTGGCGACGCTCACCCCCGACGCGGCGAAGGTGTTCGAGGAGCGGGTGAACATCATCACCGACCGGTCACTGGCCTAACGACGGTCCTGTCCCGTCGACCGCTCGCAGCCTTCTTCGGGGTGCCGCCCCGGTCGTACCCTGGCCGGGGGCGGCACCCCCATTCCCCGAGCAGCCGAGGAACCGCGCGTCGTGTCCATGTCCCGAATCCCCTTCGCGCAGCTTCCCGCCGTCGTACGCCGGGCCGTCGCCGACAAGACCGGCGCCGTGCGCCAGGCGGCGACCTCGCCTGGCGGAATGAACTCCGGGGTCGCCTCCGTCCTCGACACGGACGGCGGGCCGGTCTTCGTCAAAGGCATCCCGACCGCGCACCCCCAGGTGGGTGCACAGCGCCGCGAGGCAGCGGTGGCTCCGCACCTGCCCTCCTCCTGCCCGCGCCTGTACTGGCACCTGGAAGTCGGCGGCTGGAGCCTCCTCGGCTACGAGGTAGTCAACGGCCGCCACGCGGACTACACGCCCGGCTCCCCGGACCTCCCCCTCGTGGAGGCGGCACTCGCCGACCTCCAGGGGATCAGCGCACCGGCCGACGTCGAGATCAAGCGGGCGGTGGACCGGTGGGCGGAGTACGCCCCGCCAGGCACGCTGCACCACTTCGACGGCGATACGCTGCTTCACACCGACTTCGCCCCGGACAACGTCCTGATCGCCGACGGCCGGGCCCGGCTCATCGACTGGGCCTGGCCGACACGCGGCGCCGCCTGGATCGATCCCGGCGCCCTGGCGCTGCGCCTCATGGAGGCCAGGCACACGGTCGAAGCGGCAGTCGCTTTCGCCTACCGCTTCCCGTCGTGGCGCGACGCGACTCCTGCCGCACTCGCGGCTTTCGGCGCGGCGACCGCGTCCTTGTGGCGGGAGATCGCCGAGCAGGACGGCGCGGAATGGAAAAGCGCGATGGCGGACCACGCCGCAACGCTGGCCCGCGGCCTGGACGCGTACCCGTAGCCCGGACACGGCTGTGCCCCGACCGTCGAAGACGATCGGGGCACTGAACCTGCAGGTCCGCGACCCCCGAAGGGGTCAGACCGGGTAGGCCGTGTGGGACTCGAACCCACAACCAGAGGATTAAAAGTCCCCTGCTCTGCCAATTGAGCTAACGGCCCGCACCCGACAGCATAACCGGGTCGTCGGGGCGGCTCAGCAGGGTTACCGGGTGTCGGGGCGGGGCCCCGGCACCCGGTGGGGGGGGTGGGGTCAGCCGTTGCGCTTCCAGCGGGGCTTGCGGTCGTCGCGGGCGTAGGTGGGGCGGGAGTCGTCGCGGCGGTCGTAGGAGGACGGACGGCGGTCGTCGCGGTTGCCGTACGACGGACGGGAGTCGTCGCGGCGGCCGTAGGCCGGGCGGCGGTCGTCGCGGTTGCCGTAGGAGGGGCGGGAGTCGCGGCGGTCGTCGCGGTTGCCGTACGCGGGGCGGGCGTCCCGGCGCTCGTACGACGACGAGGACGACGGGCGGCGGTCGTCGCGGCGGTCCCGGTCGTACGACGGGCGGGTGTCCCGGCGGTCGTACGAGGACGAGGACGACGAGGAGGCCGGACGGCGGTCGTCGCGGTTGCCGTACGACGGACGGGCGTCCCGCCGCTCGTACGACGAGGACGACGACGGGCGGCGGTCGTCACGGCGGTCGTCACGGCGGTCGTCACGCCGGCGGTCGTCACGGCGGTCGAAGTTGCCGCGGTCGTCACGGCGCTGGTACGCCGGGGCGGGCTGCGGCTCGGGGACCGTCGCGGCGGCCAGCGCCTCCGCGGCCTCGGCGGCCTTCGCCGCGATCGCCTCGTCCGGGTCCTCGCCGCGCTCGCGGGCGGAGCGGGCGGTGAGGCGGTCGGCCTCCTCGCGCAGCTCCGTGGCGCGGCGCTGGACGCGCTCCAGCTGCCGGGTGAGGTCGGCGACCTCGCGCTCGGCCTGGGCGGCGGCGCTGTGGACGGCGTCGGCCTGGACGTCGGTCAGCGAACGGGCGCCGGTGATCCGGGCCACGTCCTCGTCGAAGACGCCCGCGCCGCCGATGATGTGCCGCGAGGCGTCGACGCCCGCGTCCTCCATCAGCCGGAAGATCTGCTTGCGCTGGTGCGGCAGGGCCAGCGACACGACGGTGCCGGAGCGCCCGGCGCGCGCGGTGCGGCCGCTGCGGTGCAGGTAGTCCTTGTGGTCGCCGGCCGGGTCGACGTTCAGCACCAGGTCGATGCCGTCGACGTGGATGCCGCGCGCGGCGACGTCCGTCGCGACCAGGACGTTGACCTGCCCGTGCTTGAAGTCCTCCAGGGTGCGGGTGCGCGCGCCCTGGGTCATGCCGCCGTGCAGCGCGTCGGCGCGCACGCCGGACTCGATGAGCTGCTCGGCGACGCGGTCGGCGCCCATCTGGGTGCGGACGAAGATGATGGTGCGGCCCTTGCGGGCGGCGATCGCGGCCGTGACCGGCGCCTTGTCCTTGGGCTTCACGACCAGCACGTGGTGGGTCATGGTGGTGACCGCGCCCTGGGCGGCGTCGACCTCGTGCGTGACCGGGCTCACCAGGTAGCGCTTGACGAGGGAGTCGATCTCGTTCTCCAGCGTCGCGGAGAACAGCAGGCGCTGGCCGCCGGCCGGGACGAGGTCGAGGATCTCGGTGACCTCGGGCAGGAAGCCCATGTCGGACATCTGGTCGGCCTCGTCCAGGACGGCGATCCGCACCTGGTCGAGGACGGCCGCGCCGCGGTTGATCAGGTCGCGCAGCCGGCCGGGCGTGGCGACGAGGACGTCGACGCCGCGCTCCAGGGCGTAGATCTGGTTCTGCATGGACGTGCCACCGCAGACGACCTTCATCTTCAGGCCGAGGACGTCGCCGTACGGCTGGAGCGCGTCGGCGACCTGCATGGCCAGCTCGCGGGTCGGGGTGAGGATGACGCCGCGCGGGTGGCGCTTCTCGGTACGGCCGCCGGCCAGCTGGGTCAGCAGCGGCAGGCCGAAGGACAGCGTCTTGCCGGAGCCGGTGCGGCCGCGGCCCAGGATGTCTCGGCCGGCGAGGGCGTCCGGGATGGTCGCGGCCTGGATCGGGAAGGGGGTGACCACGCCGTTCTGGGCCAGCTTGCGGACGATCTCGTCGCGCAGGCCGAGGTCGGCGAAGGTGACGCCGGGCTCGGTCGCTTCGACGGTCTCGGCGGCGGGCTCTACGGCCTCGTCGGTGGCCTCTACGGCTTCGGCCACCGCTGCGGTGACCTCTTCGGTGACGTGGGCCGCGTCGGCGGCGTACTCGGGCATGGCGGAACGGTCGGCATTGTCAAGGGACATGCGAAAGCAAAACCTCTCGGAGACTTACGGCACGCGCCAGCTCCACAGGTTTGCTTACGACCGCCTCGATGCGGTCAGCCACAGGAGATGAGGAACGCGCCACGCGGCGCGTTACGGATCAGGCGCCAGGCAATGGGATCAGGGGATCAGGAGATCAAACGATCTACCAGCATACGCATGCCGCACCGCTTTCGCGAATCCCTTTCGAGGAGGGCTGCTGACCTGCGTATCTGCGTATCCAGGCCAAGGATACGGGACGCGGGCGGCTTGCGCTCGGGGCTGTGGTCAGGGCTGTGCCCGGGGCTGTGGTCAGAGGGCTGTGCTCAGGGCTGTGACGTGGCCTCGCCGGACCCGCCCGGCGGCGCGGTCGTGGACGGCGGGTCGTCGGGGGGCGGCGCGGCGGTCGTGCCCTCCGCCGGGGGCGCGGCGCTCGACGGCGGCTCCGCGGTGGGCGGCGTCCCGGCGGTGGGCTGCGGCTCGGAGGCGCCGTCGCGGGGCGGTACGGGCTGGTGGGCGGGCGTACGGGAGCCGCGCGGGCCCGCGGGGGCGGACGGCGAGCCCTCCTCCGCCGCCGGCTCCGGCTCCCGGGAGGGCGCTTGCGCGACGGGCCCGCGCCCCGGTGCGTCCTCCGCGGGCGCGGCATGTCCGCCGGCGCGTACGGCCGCGCTCCCGGTCGCGGTGACCGGCGCGGAGTGACCTTGCTCACCCCCCGCGCTCACGCACGCCGCGACGCCGGCGGCGAGGACGGCCACCAGCACGGCGGACCGCACGGACGCGGCGCCCCGGCGGTGCGGGTACGGGAGCTCGGGCGCGGGCGCGGGCGGGGGCGGCGGCGGGGGCGCTGGGGGCATCGGGCACGGACCTCTGGCTCGGCTCGGGTGCGGCTTTGGTGCGGCTGGGTGCGGCTCGGGTGCGGGAAGGCGCACGCGCGCTGCGGACGTACGACGCCGTGTCCAACGCCGCGGCGCCCGCCAGGACACGCACGCGGCCGTTTCCGCGTCGGCCCGGGGGCTCCGTACGAAGCGCGGGGCCGCGCCTCCCGTGGCCCGTCGCGCCCTACCCGTAACCCAGCTCATGCAGCCGCCGGTCGTCGATGCCGAAGTGGTGGGCGATCTCGTGGACGACGGTGATCTCCGTCTCCTCCACGACCTCCTCCCGCGACGCGCACATCCGCAGGGTCGGCCCGCGGTAGACGGTGATGCGGTCGGGGAGGACCCCGGCGTACCACTCCCCGCGCTCGGTGAGCGGCGTGCCCTCGTACAGCCCCAGCAGGTCCGGATCCCCGGCGGGCGGCTCGTCCTCGACGAAGACGGCGACGTTGTCCATCAGGCGGGTCAGCTCGACGGGGATGCGGTCGAGGGCTTCCCCGACCAGCTCCTCGAACTCCTCACGGCTCATCTCCAGCACCCGCCCATTCTCCCGCCCACCCGCGCCCCCACCCCCTCCCCGCCGCACCGAAAGGGTTTTGGCTAACCCCCCGCCCATCCCCTAAGCTTCTGACGTCCCCGACGCACGCCGCGAGGCCCCGTCGGCAGGCCCTCAGCCCTCATCGTCTAGTGGCCCAGGACGCCGCCCTTTCAAGGCGGTAGCACGGGTTCGAATCCCGTTGGGGGCACCACAAATCCCTGCACGACCGGCGTCCCGCCCGGCTGCGGGCGCGCTCTCCTCGATCCTTTCGGCGGCCGACGCCAGGTCCGGCAGGGCGTGGGCGGGCAGGGTGACGCTGATCGTCACCGCGTCCGAGTCGAGGTGGAGCCTGACCCGAAGCCTGACGATCTCGAACAGCGGCCGAAGAAGACGTTCCGGCGCGTTCGCCAGGTTCAGGGCCACATAGGGCACGGCGTCCAGCAAGGCCGCGTCGTCCTCCGTGGGCCCTTCGGGAGCGGCTACGGCGTCCAGCTCCCCGATCTCCCCGACGAGCCGCGTTTTGTCGGCCGCGAGCCGGTTGAAGCTCTCGCGCAGCCCGGCGGCGAAGGGGTCCCCGGGCACACAGTCCTGGGCCTGGGCGAGAAGGTTGTCCTGCCAGCGGGTCGTCTCGTCGAGAGCGCGCTGCAGGCGCTCGCGTTCCCGGTCTCGCTGCCGGGCGGCGGTGTCGTCGTGAGTGGCGAGTACAGCGAGAAACAGCTCTCGGCGGCGGGGGCCGAAGAGCCGGTCGCCGAGGAAGTCCGAGACAGCCCCGAGAACGAGGTCCTCGCGGATGTAGACCGACTTCGGATGCCCTTCCAGGACCTCCCGGCGGCCCCGGTTGTTCGCCTTGGGCCAGCAGGAGTAGTAGGTCCGCGTCGGCCGCCCGTTGCCGAGCATCCGGCGGTCGCACCCGCAGATCATCATGCTCCGGAAGAGATACGTCCGGCGGGCGTGGGGATCGCTGCTCACGCCGCCGCCGGGGCGGGTGCCGTGCTCCTGGCGGCGGGTGTCGTTGATCTCGTCGAACATCCACTGGGGAATGAGCGGTTCGTGCACCGGCTCGGGCGACCAGACCCACAGGGCGGGGTCGTTGCGGGCGCCGTGCCGGGAACGGGTCGCCCGGCGGTTGAAGACCTGGTAGCCGGTGTATTTCGGGTTGTGGAGGATGTCGTAGACCGCCGACCTGCTCCACGCCCCCGGGCACGCTCCGGCCCCCCGGGCGGCTCCGGGGGAGGGTAGTGGTCGGGGTCGGCGTCCAGGCGGTCGGCGATCTGGCCGTAGCCGAGGTGCTCGTAGTAGCGCCAGTTACCCATCTGGGTGACGGCCTCCCCGCGCATCTCCGCAGGTTCGAGGCGCGTCTTCGTGGCCCCTTTGGCAGCCTTCGCGGGGTTGGGGTGCCGGTACTGCCGTGCCGTGTGGCCGTAGGGCGGCTTGCCAATGTTCCAGCCGTCCCGCACGTGCGTACACAACCCGCCCCAGGACATCTCCAGGGTGTTCAGCACCTCGTACTCGGCAACGGACTGGTTGATGCGCCGCATGAGTATCTGCTGCGCCCGCCCGCCGTCCAGTTTGATGGGCTCGTTGGACGCAAAGAGCGGCACCCCGGCCTTCTCCAACTCCCGCTCGATCGACAGCCCTTCGAACATCCGCCGAGCCGTCCGCGCCACCCCCTCGCAGATGACGACGTCGAACCGGCGGTTCGGGCGGGTGGCCTCCGCCAGGAGGTCGGCGATGCCGCCGTCGCGGGCAATGGGGATGTCGAACCGCTCGTAGCCCCGTTTGTGCCCACGGGCTTCCAGCTCCATCCGCCCCGACTCGACGTCGTAGAAGTGGCAGACGATCGCCCATGCCTCGGGCAGCGCGCCCTTGCTGTTGCGCAGTTGCCGGATCAGCGACTGCCGCGGATCCTGCTGGTCCTCGGTGGAGGTCCGCCCCAGCCACGCCACCCGTACTTCGCCGTGCAGCAGGGCGGTGGGCATACCGAACGGCGAGACGGCCAGATCGGAGAGCGGGGACGTCGGCGGCCTGGATGATGTTCGCTGAGCAGGCGGATTGTGTGCAGACTTCAGGTAGTTGTCGGTGGTCATACCGCGGTGTCCTCGTGTTTCCCAGAGGATTCCCCGGCGGCGATGCGGGCTTCCGCCGCCCACCGCAGCAATTCGCGCACCGCGACAGCCAGCTCGCCCCGCAAGCGCTCCCCTGCGGCGCCGCCGAGGGTGGTCACGTGCCCGGTGAAATGGCGGACACGGCCGCGCTCACTGTGCCCAGTGTACGACCAACTTCCCTGACCGGCCGGGGAATCGGTCTCCCGGCCACGGTCCTCATTCGGCCTTTGCCGTGGCGAGACAGGTCCGTTGTTCGCGACGGTGGAGTCTGCCCTATTCTCGGCGCCCACCACGCCTCACCTCTCGCATTTCGAGAGTCCCGGGCCTGGTCCGACTGAAACCGGAAAGCATTGATCACGGCCAAGGACTGGGGCTGTTTGGCGAGTTGTACCGACGCCGCCGGGAGGAACCGAGTCCGTATCGCTCACAAGACACTCGGCCTTGTGCCGCCGCCGCGGCGTAGGCGAAAGCGGGTCGCCTCCGGGAACCCTGCCCGGCCATGGCTCTCGCGCCGACACGGAACCTGTCGCCAGCGCGACGGGCTCCGCCGACACCAAGATCGCTACCCGGGAATGGAAGCGTGCGGGACCTCGGATCCACGGCATGACGGTCCTTTCGGGCTCGGGCAGTCGGTGCCTGACAACTCCAAGGCCCTCGTACTGCCCGCCGTTGGACACGGTGGCTTCGAGGAGATGGCGAATACGCCGCCCTGATCGCCCGGAGGACTACGCCCTCGCACCAACGTGGGCCCCTAGACTCACGCTCATGTACCGCCCTGACGCAACCGGCACGTGCGCGCAGCAGAGCCGGATGAGGCCGAGCAAAGAAACTGCAAAGCCCTCCTAACGCCCCAGGTCAAAAAGTGTCCTCTCCGCGCGAGCGGAGGTGTCCCGATCACGTCGTGGCGGGACAGCGCCCGTACGGCGTCCTCTCCGCGCGAGCGGAGGTGTCCCGGATCGCAGGCATGAACGCCATCCCCGTCGTCAGTCCTCTCCGCGCGAGCGGAGGTGTCCCGATCGCCGAGCGACGCGAGGCCGCAGCCGATCGGTCCTCTCCGCGCGAGCGGAGGTGTCCCGGCCCTAGTGCGGATCGGGTGCGGCTTGGCCTTGTCCTCTCCGCGCGAGCGGAGGTGTCCCGGCCTGGAACAGCGAGCTGTTCGCCTTGCCGGTGTCCTCTCCGCGCGAGCGGAGGTGTCCCGCGCAGGACCCGCAGAGCGGCCAGGGGATCGCCGTCCTCTCCGCGCGAGCGGAGGTGTCCCGGCTTCGGGGAGTTCGCCCGCGTCTTCCCCCTCGTCCTCTCCGCGCGAGCGGAGGTGTCCCGCCGCGGGACGAGACCATGCAGGACCTCATCCGGTCCTCTCCGCGCGAGCGGAGGTGTCCCGATGTTCATGGGCGCGGGGCCGGTCGCGTTGACGTCCTCTCCGCGCGAGCGGAGGTGTCCCGCTGACCCACGCCTCGTCGGTGTACTTCTTCCAGTCCTCTCCGCGCGAGCGGAGGTGTCCCGTCGTCACGGTTGGGCTCTTCTTGACTCGGCGTGTCCTCTCCGCGCGAGCGGAGGTGTCCCGTCGACGTAGGTCCCGGTGACGTCGAAGGGGGGGTCCTCTCCGCGCGAGCGGAGGTGTCCCGTTGATCCACAGGTAGGTCTCGGGCGGGAAGCCGTCCTCTCCGCGCGAGCGGAGGTGTCCCGGCGTTCGTCCGCCGCGCGAACGCACTGAAGATGTCCTCTCCGCGCGAGCGGAGGTGTCCCGCCGCGGGCGCTCGCGGGCAGCGTGGCCGTGGCGCCCTCTCCGCGCGAGCGGAGGTGTCCCGCGGGTGTACGCGGGCGGGATGGCCTCGGTCAGGTCCTCTCCGCGCGAGCGGAGGTGTCCCGACGCGGGCGACGGGGTCGCTGTGGATGAGCTCGTCCTCTCCGCGCGAGCGGAGGTGTCCCGTCGGGGGCGGCCACGACGGTGCCGCCGATGCCGTCCTCTCCGCGCGAGCGGAGGTGTCCCGCGGTAATGGGGCGGGCCGGGAACCGGGTCCGGGTCCTCTCCGCGCGAGCGGAGGTGTCCCGGGCCAGTGTCAGTGCCAGGGCGCCTGCGGCAAGTCCTCTCCGCGCGAGCGGAGGTGTCCCGCACTGCTCCAGCAGGACGGCGAGTACGCGGCGGTCCTCTCCGCGCGAGCGGAGGTGTCCCGATCGACGCGGCGACCATGCACCTCATCGACGAGTCCTCTCCGCGCGAGCGGAGGTGCTCCGTCGTCCCATTGCAGGATCGATTCGGCGAGGCGGTCCTCTCCGCGCGAGCGGAGGTGTCCCGTGGCTGGTCGAGGCGAAGGTCGCTGCGGCGACGTCCTCTCCGCGCAAGCGGAGGTTTGCGATCAGGCCGACGTTCAGCTCCGGCGCTCGATGGTGAAGAAGCAGCTGACGAATGGACAAGAGGCCACGTCAAGCGGCCTCAGATGCTGGGTGGAAACTGCTCCCGCCCGCGGTAATTCCCCTTCCCGCACAGCGGTATGAGGCCGCCCTACTACCTGCTTAAAGAGAACCGTCCTGGTCCCGCCAGGGCGGTTTCTTGGCGTGGGTCTGGCTCGGTGGTGGGCGTCAGCTAGTCGTCGATCGAGGAGGCGCCGCGGTATGGGTGCTCGACGTGTTGGAAGCGATCAGCAGGGGTTGCGGGATCCGTTGCCGCTGGACAGCGCGAAGGTGTCGTTCGCGTTGTTGGTGGCCGGGCCGTCGCCGTTGGCGTTGAACGGGCGGAAGTTCAGTGGGCTGCCCAATCGCAAGATGGCGCTGGACGAGGTCAGGGAGCGGATGTTGCGGCGGCGGTGCCCGGCCGCCACCAGGGATGCGGTGTGGGCGTACATGGTGCGGCGGTCGCGGCGGGAGGGGGCGGCGTGGACGCTGGCGTGCACCGGGATGGCGTTGCCGGCGTTGAGTGGGGTGGCGCGGTGGCTGGGGGCGCGGTTTCCGGGGGACGTGTTCGACGTGCACGCCGAGGTCCTGGCCGGGTTTCTGGGTGGGCTGGCGACGGTGGACCTGGGGCGGCCGCACGTGCTGCCGCGGTTGCGGTGGGCGGCGTACCGGCAGGGGTACGCGGCGCTGATGGAGGCGCTGGACGCGCCGGTGCCGGTGAGCGGAAGCGGGTTCCGGTCCGTCGCGCCGCGGTCGCCGGTCGGGCATCCGGATCTGGTGCTGACCCGGGCGGTGCGGGCAGCGGTGGTGTCGCGGGGCGAGGCGGACCTCATCGGGGCGACCCGGTTGGAGGAGATGCCGGTGGCCGCGTGGGCGGACCGGCACGGGACGACGGTGGGGGCGGCGTACAAGGCGCGCAGCCGTGCGGAGGCCCGGCTCGTCGCGTTCATCCGGGACGAGTGCCGGGCGGCTGACGCGGACGACCCGGCGGCCACGGCCGCCCTGGACCGGCTGCCGGGCCAGCCGCGGAAGGGCAGCGACGGCGTGTCCAAAACGGGCGCGGATCCGGGCCTGGGGAAGCGCGGGAGCACTTCGCCCGCCCCGAACCGCCCGATACTCCGGGAAGGCCACCGATGCTGATACCTGCTGCCCGTTCCTCCCGCCGCAAGATCCGCCGCCGCGCGCTGACGGTCACTGCCGCTGTTTTCGTGCTGTGCGCGCTCGGCGTGCCGGCGGCCACGGCCGCCGAGCCGTCGCAGGTGCTGGCCCTCGCCAATTCGGTCGGCACCGTGCTGAACAACATCCGCAACTGGATCATGGGCATCCTCGCCGGCCTGGCGACCGTGTTCCTGTCGATCGGGGGCGTCCGCTACCTGATGGCGGGCGGCGACCCCGGCGAGGTCGAGAAGGCCAAGACCGCTTTCAAGAGCGCCGGGTGGGGTTACGGTCTGGCCGCGCTCGCGCCGCTCATCGTGCAGATCCTCAAGGGCATCGTGGGCGCCCAGTGACCACCGCTTCTGCCGCGCCGGGCCGCCGTGCCCGGCGCGGCTCCCCCGTCCACCGGCGGCGTCGCGCGTTGGCTGCCGCCGTGGCGGTCACCGTGACGGTCGTCGTCGTGGGCGGGTTGCCCGCGCGAGCCGACCCCGTACCGTCACCGGGTCCGACCACCACGACGACGGCCACGGCCCCGCCGACCACGACCGCACCGCCGAGCGCCACCCCCACGCCCAGCCCGTCCCCCTGCGCACCGCAGGACTGCATCCCGCAGCCGGGCAGTTCGGCGCCCGCCGAGGAGCCGACGCCGGGGGCGACATCCCCGCCGCCGGACGCGGGCGGCGGGCCCGGCGGGATCACCGGGTGGATCACGAAGGGCATCAACGCCGCGATCGGCGCCTTCTTCAAGACGATCATCACCGCGGCGCTGAATCCGCTGCTGAAGCTGCTCGGCGACATCCTGCTGGCCACGCCGAGCCTGTCGTCGCTCCCGCGGGTCGGGGAGCTGTGGCAGAACTCGTGGGAGATCGTGCTCGCGGTCTACGCGATCCTCATCGCGCTCGCCGGGATCGTGCTGATGTCGTACGAGTCCTTGCAGAGCCGCTACTCGGTCAAGGAGATCGCCCCGCGGATCCCCGTCGGCCTGCTGGCCGCCGGGCTGTCGCTGTTCCTCGCTGGCAAGGCCGTCGACCTGGCCAACGCGCTCTCGCACGCCGTGATGGGTGCCGGGGCGGACGGCGAGGGCGCGGGCAACACGCTGGCTACGTTCGTGCTGAGCAGCTTCGTGCCGGGCGCGGACCTGTTCACGGACATCATGTGGGTCGTCGTCATCGGCGTGCTGGTGGCGCTGCTGATCACGTACGTGGTGCGGGTGGCGCTGACGGTGATCCTGGTCGCGGGCGCGCCGCTGGCGCTGATGTGCCATGCGCTGCCGCAGACGGACGGGATCGCCCGGTGGTGGTGGCGGACGTTCGGCGGGGTGCTGGCGATCCAGGTGGCGCAGTCGCTGACGCTCATCACGGGGATCCGGGTCTTCCTGAACTCCGGTGGGCTCGCCGGGAAGGGGCTGTTCGGCGGGGTGTCGAGCGGGCTGGTCAACCTGCTGGTGACGCTCGCGCTGACGTACATCCTGTTCAAGATCCCGTTCTGGATCCTGGGCTCGGTACGCGTCGGGCAGGGGCGGTCGTTCGCCGGGCGGGCCGCGCGCGCGTACCTGATGTACCAGACGCTGGGGGTGCTGCGCGGCGCCGGCGGTCCCGCTCATGGAGGGCGTGGTGCGTCTCCCCGGCCAGGAGTCGGCGGGGTGCCGCAGCGGCCGGGCGGCGGGCCGGTCCCAGTGGCGCCTCGGCGGGCGGTGAACCCGGCGGCAGCCGCGCCCGCCGCCCGTCGACGGCCGCCCTGGCAGCCGGTGTTCCGGGCGCCGGGGCACAGCCCGCAAGCTGCGGCATCTCCGCGCCGGGCGGCCGGTCCACCGCCCATGCCGACGTTCCAGGCCCCGGGCGCCGCAGGGACCCCCTCCCCTGTGCCGCGGCCCGTGCAACCGCCGGGTCAGCCGACGTTCCGCGCTCCGGGTGCGCCCGCGCGGGTGCGGGCCGCGGCTCGGCCCGCGGGTCCACCGCCCCGGCAGCCGCTCTTCCGGCAGCCGGTCCCGGCAAGCCCGGTGCAGCCCCGGCGGGTGACGGCACCGCCCCCACCCGCAACGTTCCGCGAGCCGAGCCCGCCGCGCCCGCGGGCCCGCGCCGCGCCAGCACCCCCACCACCCCGCCGTACCAGCCGCAGCACACCGCCAGGAGGTGATCGCCGGTGAGCCAGCCCGTACGCATCCCGGCCGACGTCGACCGTGAGGACACCGTCGTCGCGAACCTCACCGCACGCCAGCTGCTCATCCTCGCCGTCACAGGTGTCGTCCTGTACGGGACGTGGTTGCTGAGCCGGGGCTTCGTTCCCGCGGCGGTGTTCCTACTGGGCGCCGTCCCGGCAGCGGGGGCCGCGACCTTCCTCGCGCTGGGGCGGCGCGACGGGCTGTCGATGGACCGGCTGGTCCTGGCCGCGGTACGACAGCGCGCGTCCGCTCGGCTGCGGATCGCCGCCCCGGAGGGCACGGACCCGGCACCGACCTGGCTCGCGGGGCGGATCACATCCGGTGCAGAGCACGCCATTCCAGCCGCGGCCAGCCCGCCGAGCCTCCCCGTCAGCGGCGTGAACGAGGCGGGCGTGATCGACCTCGGCTCCGACGGTCTGGCCGCAGTCGCGGCGTGCGGCACGGTCAACTTCGCGCTGCGGACGCCTACCGAACAGGAGGCCCTGGTCGCGGCGTTCGGCCGCTATCTGCACTCGCTCACCGCCCCGGTGCAGGTCCTGGTACGAGCCGAGCGCCTGGACCTGTCCGCGCAGATCGCCGAACTCCACGCGCAGGCAACAGGATTGCCGCACCCGGCGCTGGAGGACGCGGCACGCGAGCACGCCGACTTCCTCGCGGAGCTGGGGCGTTCGTCGGTCCTGCTGCGCCGCCAGGTCCTGCTCGTCCTGCGCGAGCCCCTCGGCGCCACGGCCCCCACCGACGGCCTCGGCGGCGCCTCGCCGCTGGCCGCGCTCGCGCAACTGCGGGCGGCCCGCCGTTCCGGCCCCGTGACCGAGGCCGCCCGGCGCGCGGCGGAGAACCGCCTGGCCCGGCGGTTGGGCGAGGCAGCAGAGCTGCTGGGCCCGACCGGCATCACCGTCACGCCGCTGAACGCCGACCAGGCCTCTGCCGTCCTGGCCGCGGCCTGCAACCCGGACACCCTCCTCCCGCCCTCCACCGAACTGGTCGGTCCGGACGACGTCATCACCGGAGCGGGCCCGAGGACGGAGGGAAACAGCCATGAGGAGGAAGCGCACCCCGCAACGGCAGCGCACCTCAAGCGCCTTCGCCCCCGACACCCTCGCCGTCACACCCCGCCGGCTGGAGGTCGGCACCGACCACGTCGCGTCCTTCGCCGTCACCGGCTATCCCCGCGAGGTCCACCCCGGCTGGCTCCAGCCGCTGCTCACCTACCCCGGCCGCGTCGACGTCGCGCTCCACGTCGAGCCCATCGACCCCGTCACCGCCGCGAACCGCCTCAAGCGCCAGCTGGCCAAGATGGAGTCCGGGCGCCGCCACACCCAGGAGCACGGCAGGCTCCTGGACCCGCACGTCGAGGCGGCGACCGAGGACGCGTACGAGCTGTCCGCCCGCGTGGCCCGCGGCGAGGGCAAGCTCTACCGCGTCGGCCTGTACCTGACCGTCCACGCCGCCACCGCCGAAGCCCTGGCCGACGAGGTCACCGCCGTACGGTCGCTGGCCGCGAGCCTGCTGATGGACGCCAAGCCGACCACGTACCGCAGCCTCCAGGGCTGGGTCACATGCCTGCCGCTCGGCCTGGACCCGATCCGGATGCGCCGCACCTTCGACACCGCCGCGCTCGCGGCGAGCTTCCCCTTCACCAACCCCGACCTGCCGCCGCCCGACCCGGCGAGCACGACCGCGCCCAGCGGCGTGCTCTACGGCTACAACATCGGCTCGCAGGGCCTGGTCCACTGGGACCGCTTCGCGCTCGACAACCACAACTCCGTGGTCCTGGGGCGCTCCGGCGCCGGGAAGTCGTACCTGGTCAAGCTCGAACTGCTGCGGTCGCTCTACCGGGGCATCGAGGTCCACGTCATCGACCCCGAGGACGAGTACGCCCGGCTCGCCGCCGCGGTCGGCGGCACGTACGTCCACCTCGGCGCCGGCTGACCGGCGCGCCCCCTCTGCCCCTGCTGCGAAGGGCTCACCATGCCTCCAGCACCATGCCCCTCCTCCGACCGACGACCCTCACGGCTCCTGACGCAGAACCGCGAGATGCGCGCCATCGGCGTCTGGAACTGGACGCTCCCGGCCTGGGCCGGACGGCTGCCCGACGGGCGCACGTACAACACGTGCCCGTCCGCCGGGATCTGCCGCCACGTCTGCTACGCCCGCCACGGCACCTACCGCTGGCCCCAGGTCCGCGCCAAGCACCACGCCAACCTCGCCTTCGTCCTCGACGACCTGCCGGGATGGGAGCGCGCGATGACCGCCGAGCTGGGTGCCCGCCGCTTCCACGCCGGCTGGGTGCGGATCCACGACAGCGGCGACTTCTTCTCCGACGCCTACCTGCTGGCGTGGCTGCGTGTCATGCGGGCCCGGGACACGACCGGCTTCTACGCCTACACCAAGGAGATCGCCCGCTTCCGCACGCTCGTCGAGCCCGACCCGCCCGACAACTTCCTGTGGGTCTACAGCTTCGGCGGCACCCAGGACGCGGCCCTCGACCTCGCCCGCGACCGCGTCGCCGACGTCTTCCCCGACGAGCAGGCCGTCCGCGACGCCGACTGGAACTCCCAGGAAGCCAACGACCTGCTGGCCGTCCTCGGCCCGCGGCTCGTCGGGATCCCCGCCAACCGCATCCCGCACTACCTCAAGCGCCTCGGCACCAGGACCTTCCGCACCTGGCAGGCCGAGGTGGACGCCGAGCGCCGCGGGCCCGGCCCCTCCCCTGCACAAGGGCACGTGGCGTGAACCCGGGAGCCTGCATGCCGCGTACGGCCGCGGGCACCTCGCCGCTGGGCCGCTTCCTGCTGGACCCCGGCGGCACGCTGCACGAAGCTCTCGGGCACGCGACCGGGACGGCGTACGCGTGGGCGCCGATCGCCGCTACGGTGCTCATGGCCGCCGTCGGCGCAACCGTGGGGGGCCACCGGTGGTGGCGCCGACGGTTCCGCCGCGGTCTGGCCGTCGATGCCCGGCTGGTCACCATCCTTCCCCCACCGGGCGCCGACCCCGCGGGCGCCGCAGCGCTCTGGGCGAACCTGCTGGGCCTGCTCCGTCCGGCATGGCGCCGCTTCTGGGCCGGGCAACCGCACCTGGCCTGGGAGTACGTCTTCGACCGCGAGACGATCCGCATCAGGGTGTGGGTGCCCGGCGTCGTCCCGCCGGGCATGGTGGAGCGGGCGATCGAGGCGGCCTGGCCCGGTGCCCGTACCCGGACGACGTCCGCGGAAAGCGGCTTCCCTACCAGGAAGGGCGCAGTGGAGGCTGCGGGCGGCGAGCTGCGGCTGGCCCGTACCGAAGCGCTGCCGATCCGTACGGACTTCCCCGCCGACCCGATCCGCGCGCTGCTCGGCGCTCCCGCGGGGCTCGGGGCGGACGAGCGGGCCGTCGTGCAGGTCCTGGCGCGGCCGGTGACCGGCCGTCGGGTGAAGCGGGCCCGCCGCGCCGGGAGCGGGGTCCCGGCCCGTGCGGTCGCCCGGCTGCTGGACCTGCTCACCCCCGGCCCGAACCGTCCGGCCCGCTCTTCACGCCCGGTCCAGGAGCGGCAGACGGCGCTCGCGACCGCCGCGGAGGACCGGGCGATCGTGGCCAAGCAGCGCGGGGCGTCGTACGAGACCCGGATCCGCTACGCCGTGACCGCCGCCCGGACCGCCGCCCGGAGCACATCCCGGCAGGCGGCCCTGCGCGGACGCGCACACGCCCTCGCGGCGGCCTTCTCGGCGTACACCGAGCACAACTACTACCGCCGCGCACGCCTGCGCCACGCCCGGGAACGCGTCGACGAACGCCGCCTCGACCGCGGCGACCTGCTGTCCGTCCCGGAGCTGGCCGCCCTCGCGCACCTGCCCTGGGACGACGCCGTGCCCGCCCTGCAACGCGCCGGAGCCCGGGCCGTCCCGCCGCCACCCGGCGTACCCACCACGGGCGCGGGCGTCCGCCCCATCGGTCTGACCGACTCCGGCCACTCCCGGCCCGTCGGCCTGCGCGTGCCTGACGCCCGCCACCACCTGCACGTCCTGGGCGCCACCGGCTCCGGCAAGTCCGAACTGCTCGCCCGCATGATCCTCGCCGACGCCGAGGCAGGACGCGGCCTGGTCGTCGTCGACCCCAAGGGCGACCTGATCACCGACCTCCTGATGCGCCTGCCCGAGGACGTCGGCGACAAGGTGACCCTCTTCGACGCGGGCAGCAAAGCCCGCCCGCCGGTCCTCAACCCGCTCCAGGGCGAGGACTCCGCCGCCACCGTGGACAACCTCGTGTCGATCTTCTCCCGCGTCTACGCCGCCTCCTGGGGCCCGCGCACCGACGACATCCTGCGCGCGGGCCTGCTCACCCTGCGCGCCCTGCCCGGCACCCCGCTGCTCAGCGACCTGCCCCAGCTCCTGACCTCGCCGGCCTTCCGGCAGCGCGCCACCGCCCAGATCCACGACGACATCCTGCGCGGCTTCTGGTCCTGGTACGACGACCTGTCCGCCCCCGCCCGCGCCCAGGTCACCGCCCCGCTGATGAACAAGCTCCGCGGCTTCCTGCTGCGCCCCTTCGTACGGGCCGCCCTGGCCGGCGGCCCGTCCACCGTGAGCATGGACGCCGTCCTCGACGGCGGCATCTGCCTGGTCCGCATCGCCAAGGACGCCCTCGGCACCGAGACCGCTCACCTGATGGGCTCCATCGCCGTCGCCGCCACCTGGCAGGCAGCCACCCGCCGCGCCCACATCCCGCAGCCCCGCCGCCACGACGCGGGCCTCTACCTCGACGAGGCGCACAACTTCCTCAACCTCCCCTACGCCTTGGAGGACATGCTCGCCGAAGCCCGCGCCTATCGGCTGTCCATGACCCTCGCCCACCAGCACCTGCGCCAACTGCCCAAGGAACTCGAAGAGGCCGTCAGCACCAACGCCCGCACCAAAATCTTCTTCAACGCCTCCCCCGAGGACGCCCACCGCCTCGCCCGCCACACCGAACCCCGCCTCACCGCCCACGACCTGTCCAACCTCGACGCCTTCCACGCCGTCGTCCGACCCGTCCTCCACGGCGCCGAAGCCCCCGCCTTCACGGCCGTCACCGAGAAGCTCCCGCCGCCCGTCCCCGGCCGCGCCCGCCTCATCCGCGCGGCGGCCCGCCGCAACGCCCTGCCGCCGTCTGATCCCGCGCCGCAGCCCACCGCGGCCGCGGACCCCCGCCGCACCCCCTGATCCCCCCGGAGGTGAACCCTTCCGTGATCACCAATCCCACCCCGCAGCGCGCCCTGCGCGCCCACCGCCCGCCCCGCCCGACTCCCCGCGCGGCAGCGACCGGCGAGTACATCGCCCGCCTCGCCTCTCGCCTGACCGCCCGCGACCGCTGGGTCGCCCGCATGCTCCACGAGCACAAGATCCTCACCAGCGCGCAGCTCTCCGCCATGGCCTGGCCGTCGCCGCGCTCGGCGAACATGCGGCTGCGCGAGCTCTTCATCTGGCGCGTCGTCGACCGCTTCCAGCCGTACGCCCCGTCCGGCTCCGCGCCCATGCACTACGTCCTCGACACCGCGGGCGCCGCGATCCTCGCCCACGAGGACGGCCTCGACCCCCGCGACCTCGGCTACCGCCACGAACGCGCCATCGGCATCGCCCACTCGCTCCGCCTGGCCCACACCGTCGGCACCAACGAGGTCTTCACGACCCTGATCGCGGGTGCGCGGCGCGGCGAAAGCGGGCAGCTGACCACCTGGTGGTCCGAGGCCCGCTGCGCCCGCCACTTCGGCGACATCGTCCGCCCCGACGCGTACGCCCGCTGGCAGGAGGCGGGTTCGGCCGTAGAGTGGTTCCTGGAGTACGACCTCGGCACCGAGCGCCCCGACCGCGTCGCCGCGAAGCTTCCCGCGTACGCCAAGCTCGCCACGACCACCGGCATCACGACGCCGCTGCTCTTCTGGTTCCCCACCGCGCGGCGCGAGGCCGCCGTCCGCCGAGCCCTGACCGCGGGCCTGGCCGCCCTCGACGCCCCGGCGTTGGTCCCGCTGGCCACCACCAGCGCAGACCACCTCCTTGCCGACGGCACCCCGGCGGGCACCCACTGGCTGCCGCTCGGCACCCACCGCGCCGCTCCGGGCCGCCTGCGCCTCGCCCAACTCCCCACCGCGTGGCCTCACATCGCGCCGGTGAGCGGCACCCCCGCGCCCAACCTCGACCAACTTCTCCCCCCGTCGCCGACTCCCCCTGCGGCCTCCGTACGGGCGGGTGGCTGACGTCATGGCGAAGGCGGTCGCGGCCGTACTGGCCTGCTTCACCCTCCTCATGACGCTTGCGGCAGCGGGCGCCGCCTCCCTCCTCTCCCCCTTCACCGGCACGACGAGCCCGGCCAGCGCTGCGGCGCTGTCCGACATCCCGCCCGACTACCTCACCCTCTACATCGACGCCGCCCAGACCTGCCAGGGGCTGGACTGGCCCGTGCTCGCGGCCATCGGCAAGATCGAGAGCGACCACGGCCGCTCCGGCCTCCCCGGCGTCCATGCGGGGGCCAACTCCGCCGGAGCGGAAGGCCCGATGCAGTTCCTCCCGGCGAGCTTCACCTCGGTGACCACCCAGGTCTCAGGCGGACCAGCCCCGTCCCCGTACAACCCCCATGACGCGATCTACGCAGCGGCCACCTACCTCTGCCGCTCCGGCGCCCCCACCAACCTCCACCGCGCCGTCTACGCCTACAACCACGCGGAGTGGTACGTCTCCCAAGTCCTCACCCAGGCCGCCCTCTACACCAGCCCCTCAACCCTCGGCGCTCCCCGGGCGGCGGCCCCGGCCGCCCTCGAAGCCCTCAACTACGCCCAGGGCCAACTCGGCCTCCCCTACGCCTGGGGCGCCACGGGCCCCACGAGTTTCGACTGCTCCGGCCTCACCCAATCCGCCTACGCAGCCGCCGGCATCCCCCTCCCCCGCACGGCCCAGGAGCAGTACCAACGCGGCCCCCACCTCCCGACCGACGCCCCGCTGCTCCCCGGCGACCTCGTCTTCTACGGCACCCCGACCCACATCCACCACGTGGGCCTCTACATCGGCGCCGGCCAGATGATCGACGCCCCGCACACTGGCGCGGCTGTCCGTATCGAGCCCTACCGCTACAACGGCGACGACTACGCGGGCGCGACCAGGCCCACGCAGGAGGTGCCTGCTGATCCGGAGCGGGTCTGACCCGCACACGATCGTCTTCGGTGGGACCTGCCTGTGCACTGCACAGCCACAGATTCCGGACCTGGCCACGCGTGCGGCACGGATTTGGGACAGTACCGACCAACACATCTGCTTCACGTCGAGTCCACGAGGAGAACACACAATGAGAACAGGCGTTGCCGCCGGGGTCCTGCTCGGTTCCGGCGTGCTCCTCACCGCCTGTTCGTCCTCACCTGCCGCTGGGCCTGCAGCCCACGCCGCTCCCTCGCAGACCCCGGGCGCAGCTAGCTCAGCCCCACGCCCAACTCCCGGGGGCACGTGCACGATCTCGCTGTACGGCCACGCAACGCGTGCCGAGGTGACCAGCAACGGGTCCGCGGATCCAGGCGACTTGTGCAGCGGGCTTGCGAAGTCGCTGTCCAGGGGTGGAGATTTCTGGACCACGCAGGCCAGCGGCACGCAGGGCCTTGTCCCCGTGGTCTGTGGCGTCCAGAAGGACGCCGTAGTGATCGTGATCCGCGACAACAACAGCCAGATATACGGGCAGAGCGTCTGCAGCGCCCTGCTGCAGGACGGCTGGACCGAGGACGCGGCAGCCGAGCAGACCGGTCAGCAAAAGGATCAGGCCACAGCGCAGGCCAGCGCCTTGGCGAGCGCGCGGGCGTCCGCCCAGCATGACGCCGAAGAGGCGCTCGCGGCCCTCCAGAACACCAACCGCTCCTTCACGAATGCCAAAACAGTACGTGGCGATGTCACCACGGCTGACGCTCACTTGGCCGAAGAACGCAAGGACGCCAAGGGCGGAAACGGCGACGGCTGCTACAACGTGGAGGCCGTGGTCGGATACGACGCGGAGAGCGTCGTGGGCTACGACGTCACGTCAAGCGCTAGTTATGACGTTGACCAGGAGCAGCAGGGCATAGACGGAATACGGACCCAGATCGCCACCCTGCAGCAGGCACTGGCCGCCCTGACGGAGGTCGGCCTTCCACCAGTGCCCGGGGCTGACGCGGCCATTTCGACTGCCCAGGCGAACAACGCCACAGCAATCGCCACGACCAACAAGGCTATCGACCACCTCAACGGAGTCCTGAAGACCGCCTACAGCATCGCCAACGCCCTCGGCACCGGCGACTGCGCCGACAGCGGCCCGGGCGAGCCCCCGGACGGCCTCTCGCACATCTCATGAAACCGAGCGCTCCCGCGCGGGAGTCGGTCATGCACCGTCAAAGAGACTGGACGGTCACCTCCGCTCACGCGGAGCGGACCGCGCGCGGGCGTTGCGCAGGTCGAGCTGGCCCGGGCTACCTCCGCTCGCACGGAGCGGACGGCCGCCTCCCCCGCCTCCAGCCCAAGCCGCACGGGCTACCTCCGCTCGCGCGGAGCGGACCTCGCGCGCACCGCTGGAACGTATGCCTACGTCGGGCTACCTCCGCTCGCGCGGAGTGGACGCGAGGAGCGCGGCCGCTGTGGCGGGCCGGATCGGACTACCTCCGCTCACGCGGAGCGGACGAGGTCGAAGGCCTCAGCCGCCTCGATGCCGCCGGGTCACCTCCGCTCGCGCGGAGCGGCCATTTCTGACCTGGGCCGTTAGAAGGCCTTTGCCATCCCTTGGCCCTCCCTCCGGAACGCGATCAGCGTCATCCCGTCGAAGTCCAGCGGCTCTCGCCGCTGGGTGCCGGCCGTGCGGAGGGTGAAGCCCTGCTCGTTGTCGGCGGGGTGGGCCAGGACCGCCGTGCCGGCGGCCGTGGAGGCGGAGACGGCGGACCAGAGTTCTTCGCGGACTTTGGCGGAGACGGAGTCGACGTACAGCTCGGGGGTGACTTCGAGGAGCCAGCGTGTGAGGGCGCCGCGGAGGTGGGCGGGGACGGCGGTGGCGGCGATGACAGTCATGGAGGGCATGGGGTGGGGGCTCCGACAGGGGGCCAAGTGGCGTGGTTGGTGCCGCCACGGATGGGGCCGGTGACGGGGTCCCAGAGGTCGACGAGGTGTTCCTCGGGGTCGGGGACTTCGCGGTCGAGGAGGTGCTGGATGTCGGTGACGATGCGCGGGAGAAGGCGGAAGAGGCGCAGTGCGTCGCGGAAGGAGCAGCGGGCCTCGGCTTCGGGGTTGGTGGAGGCGTTGAGGGAGAAGGCGAGGGGGATCGTGAGGTCGGCCTTGTAGAGGTCGGCGATGTCGTAGACGAATGCCTGCTGGTTGCCGTGGTGGACGTAGCCGAGGGCGCTTGAGCAGCCTAGGGCGAGGATCGCGGCGTGGACGATGCCGTACAGGCAGGTGTTCGCGGCGGACAGAGCGAGGTTGACGGGGTCCTGGGTATCCCAAAACTCGGGGTCGTAGGCGCGGCGGAAGCGGCCGATCTTGTACTGGTGGGCGAGGAGTTGGTAGTGGGCGCGGACGCGCTGGCCCTCCATGCCGCGCAGTTGGGCCAGGCTGGTGCCGTCCGGGACGGTGCCGGCGCCGAAGCGCTGCTCGTACATAGCAGTGGCGATGCGCAGGCGTTGCGCGTCGTCGGCCCAGGTGCGGACCTGGCGTTCGAGCCAGGTGGTGGTGAGGGAGTCCGGGAGCGTGGCGGCGTAGCAGCGCACACCGCCGGAGCCGGTGGTCAGGACGGTGGTGCCGTGGCGGGCGAAGGTGGCCAGCGCGCGGGCGGTGATAGACGTGCCGGGGCCGAGCAGGACGCAGGCGAGTGCGGCGGTGGGCAGGTAGAGGGTCTCGGTGCCGCGCTGCTGGCTGGTGACCTCCGCGCAGACGCCGGTGTCGTCCTGGGACGCACGGACGAGTCGAGGTAGAGACGCACAGAAGCATCAGGGCCCCCGGAGCCACGAGTTTGCGCCGTGCATGCGCATTCTGGCCCCGGCGTACCCAGCGCGGTGGATGCGGTCAACCAGCGTCCCTGGCAGGGGCGAGACTGAGAAGGCCACAGCCGTATGACTTGCCGCGGCCGATTCCCGCGGTGACCTTGATGCGCAGGAGGTCCGGTTCCCTGATCGTAGCGGTTCCTTCGAAAAGGATCCGGTTGTGGTTGACGCGCTGACCTGCGTCGCGGTAGCCGCGCGCGGGATCCAGCGGGATGGCGGTGACGGTGGAGATGTGAAGCCCGGATTGCTGGGCTTGGCGTAGCCACCAGTGGTGTGCGGCCTCGCCACTGAGGGCGACGACAGCTTTGAGCCCGTAGAGCTCACGGCTGGTCCTGCCGGGTTTGCGGACGGGGCTAGCTGCGATGCGGTAGCGCAGTGGGAGGCCAACGCGGAAGTAATCCAAGAGCGGGGTGAGCGGTTTCGTGTAGCCGCTCCCGTATCCCTCGGGGAGTTGCCTCAGGTCGGGTTCTTGGTTGCTCTGGATGAGCAACTGGGGGCCGGTAGGGCTCTCGTCGGTACGGAAGAGGACTCCGAGATCGTGCCGGGCCTGGTCACTCACGTGATCAGGGAAGACCGACATGATGCGGCGGTGCATGCTGACGGCGCTGCGGAGATCTGAGACGACATCGCGGTTGCGGGGATCGGGTACCAGGCGAGTCAGCCAGAGGGCCGTCATGCATCTGTCCTTTCAGGGTCTGCCATGTGCGGATCCGGCCCGCCTGGCGTGCTGCTGGTGCGGATCAGGGGCGGATAGTGAGGAGCTGAGGAGCGAGGGGGATGTGGACGGTCCGAACAGTGCGGGTTTTGTGCTGGCGGTTGCCTCGTTGGAAAGAGATCGGGTGATCGTGGCGGATCTCGGCCTGGGGGTGGGCGGGGTCGGTGTCGATGACTGCACGGAGCCATCGGGGTTCTCCGGCTTCGGCGCGCTGTCGCGTGGTCGGGTCTGTTTCGAGCCAGGGGTGGTGATGAAGGGCTTCTTCAAGGGGTTGATCGGTGATCGGCGGATGGGCCGTGTTATTACTAGGAGTAACTACAGGTCGGCCAGGTGGAAAGGCTTTGCGACCCAAGAAGAGCGGCCACCTGGGGTGCCGGAGGGCTCGATGGATGGCCTGGAGTTCTTCCTTGGGGCCATTGATGGCAGCTAGAAATACGGCGTCAGCCAAGTAGTACCGATGAGTAACTACGCCGCGATGTTTTTTACCCTCGGTGTTGGGCACGTTCTGCACGGTGTGGAAGTCCTCTTCGATCGTGCCTTCCCGTTCGACGCGGATCCCCATGGGTAGGGCCGCAAGCGTGGCGATCGCTTGGGTGTTGTCGCGGGCAACTCCCAGAGCCGCACCGAGTAGCCCGACCAAACCCGACTTAGTGGGCTCGGTTGCAGTGTCGCGACTGGCGAAGTGAGAGCGCGTGCCCCAAGACTGCATGGGGGCGTCCAAGTGGAGGAAGAGTGTGGCCATGACGCGACCGCGATTACTTCGTAGTGGCGCTGATCAGGCGCGCGACGAAGTCTTCTACGGTGGATGCCTTGTGCTCGTCAGGAACTCCGGGCAGGTGGCCATCGATGGCGGCGAAGACGGTGCGTCGAAGCGCGCTCGTTCCGTAGAACGCGCCGAGCTGCTGGAAGTGCTGAACAAGGCGTTCGCTGGAGGTGGTCATCAAGTCGCCGTTGCTGGGAACAGGCCGTAGATAGGCGTTGGCGAGGTTCCAGGCCCCGTCGTCGCGGACCACGCCAAGTAGGGTCTGGGGCAGCGTGCGGGCCGCGGTGGAGTTTTGCTTGCCGCCGGGGACAGCGCGGATGAATGCGTGCAGCCACGCCTGGGCACTTCGGGTGACCAAGTCTGCATCGCCAGCGAGGTTCGTGGCGAGCTGCGCGAGATCGAGGTTGGCATAGCGGTAATAACAGGCGGCGTTGAAATCGATGGTGCCGATCATGTCGGCTCCCGGCTCGTCCCCTGGGCGCAGGTCGTCGACGGCAGTGAAGTAGTCGAAGTCCGTGACGACCGCGTGGGTGGACAGGGCGTGGGCGACTTGAGAGGCTGCGTCGACTGAGAAGTCCTTGTTGTCGGCGATCATGCGTCCGAACAAGGCGACATCGGCGGCGCGAGTGGCGTCAAGGATGCGACGCGCCTCCTCGTGCGTGGCCTTGTCCGGTTTGGCCTTGGCAGCTTTCGCCGGCCGGGCGGGTGACCTGGTGTTGTTGTCTTGGTCGGGGTCTTTCTTGGCGGCTTTGGCTGCTGCGGTCTTCTTCGCCGCTGCGGCTTTGACAAGCAAGTCGTAGTTGCGGTCGCAGTAGTCGGCAAGGGCTTCGGTGGCAGGGCGGCCCACGAAGAGCAGGTACTGGGTCAGTCCACGGGCATCGACCCCGAAGCCGAGACGTTCCAGTCCCGCCTGCGCAACATCTTTCGTCTCGTCCTCCTCTCGCCCTGGCCGGACCAGGAGGGCACTGGCGGCGTCACGGAGACGCTTGGTGCGCACCCCGGTCTCGGACAATTCCAGACCGTGGTGTGGCAGAAGTTCCCGGGCAGCGCGCTTGAGGGACTGACTGGAAATTCGGGCGCGAGCGTGGCCGCCGAACTGGGCAGTCTTGGGCTGGCCGAGTTCGTCCCGATTGAGGTTTGACACCGGGAATGACTGCAACAGGTGCAGTTCGATGAGCATGAGAATCCTTGAGTGGTGAAGGTCAGTCTGACGAGGGGGCGGCGTTGACTTCCGCCGGCGCAGGCGGCCCGGGCCGTGGGACCTGACGGCCTGGTCTGCCGCGTAGAGCCCGGCTGTAGTCGCGAGCCCATTCCAGTCGGATCCGAGTGCGGTTGTCCTCGCCGACGATGGTGTGGTCGTCGCCTAGCAGGTCCACCAGATCGTCCAGGAGCCGGTAGAAGTCCACTCCTGTTGTCGCCCCGCCGACAAGTTGCAGCGCCTGCCTGAGGTAATGCGCCAGGCTCGCGGTATCCACCGACACCAGTTGCGTGAATCGTCGCGCCACCGATGCCTGGCGCTGCTGAGCGAGCAGGCCCATGGCTGTGCCGATCGAGGCTCTGCTCCACGGCCCGACGGGCCGCGGATGCGGCTTCTGGGCAAACAGCATTGCAGCGGTCAGCCAGACGGCCTCTTCGTCACGTGGTGGGTCGAATACGAAGAGGATGTCGTAGCGCTGGGCTTCGTAGCGCAGACCGCCAGATGCACGGCGTAGCACGGCCAGTTGCCGACGGGCTTCGGACGCGGCGTGGCGGTTCGGCGAGGACAGGTCGCGCTGGAGCCGGTAGAGGTGAGTGACAAATGCCGCCCGCCGCTGCCTGCGGGTGAGGGGAGCGGTGGAATCTTCGGTGTCCGTCATGAGCCGTGGCCTTCCTGCGGTGGGCTATAGGCGGCCAGACCGCTGCGGTAGATCCGAACGAGTTCCTGACGTCGTTCCTCATAGGCGTCCCAGCAGGATGCGGCTGCCAGAACGAGGCGGTCGCGGCGTGGTGCGCCGTCCAGCCAGCGGCGTGCCGCACGGTCGGCAAGCTCCACGGTGTCCCTTTCCCATCGCTCCAGTGGAGCGGTCTCGCTGTCGCCGGTGACGACCGCGGTTCCCAGCTCGCGCAGGAGACTCCCGAACGGTGCCGCCAGGCGGGGCCAGTAACGGGTTGCGTTCTCGGAGGGTGTGGGCTGTTGGCGGCCTCGTGCCGCGGGGCGCTGGCCGTGGAAGGCGGTGTAGTAGTCGCGCTGCATCATTGCCAAGGCTTCACCGAGGTCGTCGGCGAGAGATACGGCGTAGCCGAGGAGGTAGCCGATCCGGGCGCTATCCGCACGCATCAGCGCCACGGGAGCCGGCACCGACTCCTCCTGCCAGAAGTAGGTGTCTCCGCCCTGATCACCCAGACGCTGGCCGAAGGCCCGCAGGGTGTACACCGTGTCTTCTGGGATCAGACCATCCTCGACGCGCTCGGCAATGTGATCAAGAGCAGCCGGGCGCTGGCGCTGGGGCTCCTCTGCGGGCAGCGCCCCGCGGGAGCGGAGTTTAGCCTTGAAGGTGTTCCACCATCGCGGGTCGCTGGACAGCAGCAGGTCCTGGCTGTGCCGCCAGATGCCGCGCAATTCGTCGAGAGCCACCGGCTGCATCCGGCCCTGCTGATTGCCTTTAAGCCACGGGCGGCGGAAGCCTGCCATCAATTCGACACGGTCCAGTTCTGCGACCAGGTCTGTACCAGGGGTGAGGACAACACCGTCGACAACCGTTGCCCCCGCCTCCTGCCGGGTGTGCAGCAGCAGGCGCCGCGACGGCCAGGTGAGCACGTCCGTCCAGCCGTACGGCGCCCGCTCATCAGGCTCCGGACCGGGCGGCAGCACCTCCCACGCGGGCCGGTCCTCACTCGTGGTACCCAGCGGAAGCTCGGCATCAGGGGAGTAGGGCACGGTATTCAGCAGCAATGTCTGGTGCAGCGTTGGGCCCTCGACCAGGGCAGTGGCAAATCGGTTGGCCAACCCGCCCTGAGCAGTACGGACTCTGGTGAACGGCTGTTTGGTGCCGGAGGTGTCGAAGGCAAGCGTCGTCACCAGCCAGCGCGCTGCCTGCGCCAGCGACAGCTCCGGACGATCCTCTGCGGTGGTGTGGTCGAACAGCGTGCGATTGCTTCCAGTCGCCCGGAACGCGACGATCTTCGAGGTGGTTGCCGGGGCAAGTGTCTGCAGGTGAGGGCACTGCAGGAAGGGCACCTGCGGGTGCAGCAGATCAAAGGCCCCGGGATGGAGGGCGATGTAGTCGTCGAGCGGTCCGGCGGGCAGTCCCAAGGGGCTCTCCCACAGTTCTGCCCATTCCTCAGGACCGGCAGGTCCGTAAGCCCGATGCACCAACGCCAGGATCAAGCGGTGCAGCGCGGCTGTCACTGTCGGGGTCTCCCCCGCCAACCGGCGAATCCTGCCCGCCTCGACCAAGGCCTGGCGCAGTCCTAACTCAGCTGAATCGCCGTCACAGGTCACCACCGGCAACCACGCCTCATGGAGCAGATCGAAACTCACAATTCCCCTCGACACAACCAAGCGTCACGGCACGTGAGTCTTGCAGATGACACTGACAATCACGGCCCGGACCTCCCAAGTACTGCTCATGCACCGTCGCTCACGGTATCCTCCGCCACCCACAGCCCCAGCCCCGCCCGGTAGCCCACAGCCGCTCCGGCGACCCGGGCCCGTCCGTCCATGAGAACCAGCGCCCGCGCCCGGCGCAGCCACGGCGAGCCGCGGAACAGCTCAGGAACCGGCAGACCTTTCAATTCCTCAATCACTGCGGGAGGGACGTCGCCGCCGGCCTGGAGGGAGATCATTGAGTCCCGCAGCATGTTCACCACGTCCTGCGACAGCGGTCCCAGCTGGCCCAGATCGACTCGGTGGCCGCCCCCGTGCGGGACAGCCGCAGTCGTACCGGGCACCTGGTGCATCACCACCACGTCGACGGACGGACCTGATGGTTCAGGCAACGGCAGCGCGCCGTCCTCCATCTCTCCTCCTCATCACTGCACGGGTTTGCCGCTCTGGATCCGAGTCCGACGAGCGCTCCCTGGACGCTGGGTCAGCTCCTCGACCTGCAGGTCCCTTCTGGGCTGGGGCAGCCGCAGCCAGACCGCCTCACTCTCATGCCGGCGCCGCCGACGGTCATGCACCGCAGCGGCTCGCCCCCACTGGCTACGCCATTCCGGTGGACAGGGCACCTGGGCGTCACCGTAGACCGAGTCCACCAACTCCTGCACATCACCGGGACAGTTCACGCGCTCACGGTCACGCAGGACCGCCCAGGTCCGCAACAGCACCAACTCGTCGTACACCGACGTGGTGTACGGCGGGAAGACCACCTTGCGACCCGCGTCCTCCACGCCTGTCAGCGCGAGCACCAAGGGGCGGCGCCTGCTGTGCCGCTGGATCCGGCCCATGCGCTGGATAAGGCTGTCCACCGGTGCAAGGGCGCTGACCATCACATCGAAATCCACATCGATGCCCTGTTCCAGCAACTGAGTACCGACCACGATGGCCCGCTTCGGCCGAGAATCTTCCCCGCTCTCGCCCCGCTGCCCGAACTTCGCGCGTACCACCGCCTCAGCAGCCGTTCGCTCCGCCGCGGTCAAACGACCGTGCAGCAGCACCAACTCGGGCCGCTCGTCCTCAGGAAGTTCGGCGACAGCTTCGGCCAGCTCCAGATAAGCATCCACGGCACACCGCACCAGATTGTGCACCACCGCCACGCACTGCCCTTCACGCGCCTGCTCCAGCGCCCACACCGCATGTCCCTGGAACGGCACCCGCACAATACGCACCGCACGGTCCTGATTCAGCTCGGATGCGTCCACAGCAGCTACTCGCGCTGGAGTCCCGCTGGAGTCCGCCCACACCACCCGCGGGTAGGCCGCCGACCCGACGACGGCTGGAAGCCCCGGCTGCCCTACGTCGCCGAGAGCACCAGCCTGCCAGCTCGCGACGAGTTCCTGCTGCCGCTTCCATGGCAGCGTCGCCGACAACAGAACCACCGGTACACGCATCAGTCCCAACCACCACACCACCCGGTCAAGCAGCGCCGACATGTGCACGTCGTACCCGTGCACCTCGTCAAGGACTACAGCCTTTCCAGAGAGGCCCAGCAGCCGTACGAATACATGCGTGGAACGCAGTCCCGCCATCAGCACCTGGTCCACGGTCCCCACCCCCAGCGGGGCAAGAAGTCCCTTCTTACCCGCGAACCACTCGCCAGCCAGACCCTCCCCGTCGCCTTGCCCGTCAGCGTCCACATCACGCGGAACAAGGGGCGCATCTTCGCTGCGTCCCTTCAGGTACTCCTGCGCCGCCGCATGCAATAGCCGAAGCGCTGCGCCGCCACCATTATCGGACAGGAATTCTTCGGTGATGTCATACACCTGGTTACTGGTCAACCGCGAGGGCATAGCAACGTAGAAGCCGCGCAACCCAAGCACCCTTACGAATGTTGCCGCCGCCTGCAGAGCAGCTTTTGTCTTCCCTTCCCCTGTGGGCGCAGCGACCACCACGATGCCCGGCCCCTGCATACCGGCCACAGCACGCTCCACCAGCAATTGCACGGGAAAAGGGCGGCGAACCGTGCGGAACAGAGATGCAAACTCGGTGTTGCCTGGGGCAGTCCAGGGCGACCACCGCAGAGCGGACACTTTTGCGAACTCCACGCGCCGGGCCTGGGCGACATAACCTGACAGATCAACCCCGCTACCGGCGTAGTCCTCTTGCGGACGTGCCGAAGCGATCCAATCGCTCACCGACGCCAGACCCGCCAGAGTCACAACGGCCTGCGGGCTCAACCTCACCTCACCCCAGGGCAGCCCTTTCGGGTCGGGCAAGCCCCACAGATCTGCCACATGGGCTACCAGGGACTCGACCGCCGCGTCCCACCATCGACCGCCACGGCCGCCGATCGCATACCGCGCCTGTTGCACCGAGGCGCTCAGCGGAACGACCCCATGGTGCCCTCCCAACGCCCAGGCGATGGACTTGGCCGTCTGCAGCGACGCACCCCACCCCCTCAGGATCCGCTTCAAGTGCAACGCCGTCAGGATCCCGTGATGAATGTCCGCCCGCTTCCCCGGACCTCGATTCTCCGCCTGCCACAGAACATCTGCAGCGACCTCGCGCGGCAATAGATCCCTAGCCAAATCTGACCGCAAGGCTTGAAAAGTTGGAGAACATTTCCCCAAGTCATGCAACCCGCACAGCACAGCAGCCCACCCTCGCCCGTCACCCAACGGCCCCAGCGCAGCCAACAACTCCTCACGACAATGTGGCCCAGGTGCCACATCAAACAGCACCTCAGTAACGGCCGCAGTATCCAACGCGTGACAAATCAACGGATGCGGCCGACCCCCGACCCCAGCCTTTCCCCACACCACTCGAAGATCCACAATTCCCCCATTTTGAGCCACCGCTCACATACCATTCGTATCTACCAGTACTACGCGGGCAGATACAACCACCAGCCCGTCTTGTTGTCCCACCTCCGAACGTCGGCTGTCTCTCCCACGTCGAGCACCGGAGCTCCTCGGCCGAGCCTGGGCGTAATCCACTACCTGCCTCTGGCACACTGACGCCATGCGCAGCCCCGGCCAGATCAGGAGAGCAAACGCTCTCGAAAGCCGCAGACCGCGGAGTGTTTTCCGGCCGGCGGTGGGGGTGGCAGCGCCGCAACTGCGCCTGCGGCGAACTTTCCTGTTGGAACTGCCGGGGCACGCCCTCTGGCGCGAGCGGAGGTGTCCCGAACGACGAATACGCAGGCTGGCCCGAGCTACCGTCCTCTCTGCGCGAGCGGAGGTGTACCGCCGTTGAGGACCAATTCGTGGAGCCGGTGGACGTCCTCTCCGCGCGAGCGGAGGTGTCCCGGTCGTGCACCTGCCCGCGATCGCCAACCCCAGGTCCTCTCCGCGCGAGCGGAGGTGGCGAGCAGCGGCGACTTCCAGTCCGAGGTCCGGCCGGCGACCGCCATGTCCTGCCACATCCCCAGATACGCGGCGGTGGCGGCGCGCCGGGCAGCGTCCGCGGAGGCCGTAGGCGCAGCCGACCGGGCGGCGGACGAGCCCGGTGCCTGCGTCACGTCCTTGCCGGCCGGGGGCGAATCCGCGGTGGAGTTGCAGCCTGCGAGGGCAACCGCGGCGACCACGGTGATGCCGACCAACGCCGGCGTCCGGCACGGCCATAAGGCCCGCGGAGGCACCGCCATAGCCACACCCACCTCACGAGTAGTCGGGACGCTCTCCTTGCGGTCAGCAATCCCTACCTCCGCGCCCTGCTCCCACTGCAAGGTGGGAACGGGGCCGTCGGCGCTCCCACTTCTGTGCGGGAGCGCCGACTTGGCGGAATCCCGGCGGTGCAGCGCCTTCTGGTGGCCGAATCCGGCAGGCGCGCTCCCGTGCGGCGGGGCGTACGGGTTCAGCCGTCGCCGGCCTGCCCGGCACCCTTCTCGATCACGCGCGCCACCTCGGCGTCGAGGTCCACCCCGTTCATCTCAGCGAGCGCCACCGAGTAGAGCCCGATGTCCGCCAACTCCTCACCGACGTCAGAAAGCTGCCCCGCCATGCGGTGAACGCCTTCCCCACATCGGCGGTGAGCAGGCCGAACTCCACGGGCACGCAGGCTGCATTGAAGCCCGTGGTGTCGTTGCACGTCTGCTCTGTACTGGGCTGGCTGGTGCTCTTCCGCCCGGCATCGGCCGAGGAGATCGACTTCGATGTCGGCCTCCGGGAACTTCAGGGTTGGGAAGGCGTGAAGGTGCTGTGCCGGTTCCTGTCCACGCTCGGTCGCCGTCTGGGCAAGTCGGTGGTGATGGCGGCCGAAGGCGACTACGGAAGCCGGTGCTTGGGTGCGATCCCGCGGCCGGCCGCGTTGGTGCTCATGGCGGCCCCAGCCGTAGGCTGACGTTCCACGTACCGGCCCGATCCGACCTGCGCTCGCAGCGTCCAGATACGGCTGGAGCCGAGCAAAGAAAGTGCAAAGCCCCTCTAACGCCGCAGGTCAAAAGGGTCCTCTCCGCGCGAGCGGAGGTGCTCCCCGGGTGGTCGCGCCGACCGGTACGGAGCTGCCGTCCTCTCCGCGCGAGCGGAGGTGCTCCGGAGGTTCTGCGGTCGATCGAGCAGGCTCGGCGGTCCTCTCCGCGCGAGCGGAGGTGCTCCGCGCAGGACCATGACCAAGGGATGGTCCAGCGCGTCCTCTCCGCGCGAGCGGAGGTGCTCCGGCCGGCGCCTCCGACGAGGAGAAGGAGCAGGTGTCCTCTCCGCGCGAGCGGAAGTGCTCCGAACCGGGCAACCATGCCGACCAGGCCGCGCCTGTCCTCTCCGCGCGAGCGGAGGTGCTCCGCTCCACACCGATCCCACGCTCATCGCCTACCTGTCCTCTCCGCGCGAGCGGAGGTGCTCCGCTCCAGCTCTCCGCGCGGACGTGGAGGGCGGCGTCCTCTCCGCGCGAGCGGAGGTGCTCCGCCGTCGCGGCGCGTCGCCGGGATGAGGGAACCGTCCTCTCCGCGCGGGCGGAGGTGCGCCGCAGCGCATGGGTCCCTGTGACCCCACCGCCCGGTCCCCTCCGCGCGAGCGGAGGTATCCCGCCCCCCGGGGCACCCGGTCCGGGAGGGCCGACCGGGCTGGGGTTGGGGCGAGGGCGGCCCGGGCTTCGGGGCTGCGCACGGGGCGGCCGCCCCGGCGGCGGGTACGGCCCGGCCCCCGGCGCCGGCCTCGGCCCCGTAGCGCAGTCGGGCCTCAGATTGTGCCGAAGTCGGCCCGGCCCGTACGGACCAGCCCGACGAACTCGGTCCAGGCGTCAGCGCTGAAGGTCAGTGCCGGCCCGCTGGGGTCCTTCGAGTCGCGCACTCCGATGCCGCCGAGAGTAGCGAGCGCGTCGGCGAACTCCACACAGCTGTTGCCCGTGCCGTCGCTGTAGGACGACTTGCGCCAGGCCTCGTCGGGAAGCAGTTCGTTGGCCGGAACGTGAGTGTTAATGGCTCTACTACCTTCTTGCTAGTTCTTCCAGGAAGTCGATGGTGTCTTCGAGGCCCAGGGCCACGCCCACCATCGCGTCGAACCGGCGAGTGAACCGATCGACCTCGCGGGGCTTGTCCGACGTCGACACCGCGCCCCAAGCATTGTCCGTCTGCACGCGGGCAGGCAGCTCACCGAGGTCGATGATCGCGAAGTCGTTGCTCGATCGGTAGCCCCGCTTGAAGGGCAGTATCTGGACCGAGACGTGGTCCTGCCGGGCCAGCTTGACGATCTCGGCGTACTGCTCGCGCATCACCTCGTCGTCTCCGACCGGAATCCTCAGCGCCGCTTCTCCGAGGATGACGCGTAGCCGGACCGAGCCGTCGCGGTCCAGGACCCGGCGCTTGCGCTCCATCCGCAGCTCGACGTTGCGGCGTACGAACTCCGCCGTGGTGTCCTCGACGGGCCGTTGCACTTCGAAGAGCGCCCGGGCGTACGCCTCGGTCTGGAGCAAGCCGTACACGACCGTCGGGTGGTAGGCACTGATCACGGAGGCCTCGGCTTCGAGCCCGACGTAGTGCGGCATCCCGGTCGGCATGAAGCTGCGGTACTGCGTCAGCCACTCGTCGTTCGCGCTCTCGCGGTTCAGCTCCAGCAGCTGCTCGACGAGCGACTCGTCCGTGACGCCGTACCGCCTCAGCAGCGTTCTCAGATCCCCCGGGTTCCGCCGGAAGTTCAGCTCGCCGTTCTCGATCCTGGCAAGGCTCGGCTCGGAGAGCGCCTTGAGGCCGCGTACCGCCGCCTTGCGGGTCATCCCGCGGGCTCGGCCCTCCTCGACGGGCGGGCAGTTCTCCCGGAGTTGCTTGAGCTGGATGCCGAGCTCCAGCCGCCTGCCGCTCGCGCCGCGTTTCGCTGCCATGTGCGCACTACCCCCAAGCACTTGTGCAAGCTCTTTACCACTGTGCGCAGAGTGTCGCATCCTCTGCGCCGTCGCCACATCCTCCTGCGCAAGCTCACGAATAGTCCTTTTTTGAGTTGCACAGAAATTTCAGTGGCGATCCGGTTGCAACTCTACGAGGGCCTGCGCCACCGTAGTTGGGCCAGCACGAAACCTGACGATGGGTTGGCTGCCGTCGGCCTGTGAGCCGCGCCGTCGCCCGCGAGTTGCCGAAATGGTGAGGGATATGGCTGCTGTTGCCCCCGGCCTGGAGATCCTCGCCGAGCTGCGCGCGGGGAGCCCGGCGAACGCCTTACCGGGCGTCCGGCAGATGCTCTCGTTGACGGTCGACCGTGCGCCCTTGGCACGCGGCGGCGAGGTAGCTGAAGCCACCGCCGCCTGGGTACCCCGGCTGCGGAGAATCGCCCGCGCCAAGCTGTCCCTCTGGGGTCTGTCGTCGATAGCCGACAGCTCGCTGCTGCTGATCAGCGAGCTGGTCACCAACGGCCTGCGGTACGGGGCCGAACAGCAGGTCGTATTCCGCCTGGTGCTGGTCAGCGACTTCCTCGTCGTCGAGGTCGAGGACGGGTCCTCCGCCCGGCCGAGCATCCGCGCCGCGGACTCCGACGCGGAGAGCGGTCGCGGCCTGCTCCTGGTCGATGCGCTCGCGGATGCGTGGGGTGTCAGCAAGGACGGCACGCGCACCTGGTGCGTCACCTGGGTCCGCCCGGTCAAGCGGCCCGTGCCGTGACCGCCACCTCCACCCGAGCGCCGCCCGACCCGAGCCGGCCGACGCGCTGATGTCGGCTTTCCGCCCGTGTTGTTCTGCGTCCGAACGCTGATCAGCCACGGCCCTCACGACCACCGCACTCCACTCCCATAAGGACCTTCCCGCCCGATGTCGGACACCTCCCGTGCCCAGTCCCACCCCCGAGTTCCCGTCTGCGGAGCGCGCGCTCTCCTCCCGCGGCACCTCACGGCGTTGGCGCTCTCCTTCGCCACTCCCGGCAGCGCCAGGGCGGAGGACGTGGAACGGAAACTCCGGTGTCCCCTCGGAGCTCACGCCACCGGCGACCACCACGCCTTCGTACTGCACCTCGACGGCTGCGACACCGGCTCCGTCTGGACCAGCTGGGCCGAAGGGCAGTTACCCCAGGCTCTGGAGGTGCGGGACGACTGCTGCGCGGTCAGCCCGCGCGCACGGGGCAGCGAGCCGTGCTGCGAATTCGCGGGACACCCGGGCGGGCACACGTTCGACATCGACGACCCGGCCTCGCTGGAGGTCCCGTGACCAGGCGGTGCACCATCGGTGCCCCCTGCCGCTGCGGTCAGATCACGAACCCCTGACCTGCACGCCCGTAGGCGCAGGTCAGGTTCACCACCCCTCAAGAGGAAGGACGTACAGATGACCACTGCTACCCAGGTCCCGGCTCCCGCGCCGAGCGCCCAGGTCTCCGACGACCCGTTCGAGCTCGACATCGCCTTCATCGAGAACACCCCGGCCAGCGAGTCGGTGCTGATGTGCACCACCGGCGACAACTGCGGATCGTCCTGCCCGAGCGCCTGCGGCGGCTCCTCCGTGGAGTAGCAGGCCCGCCCCTGCGTGCTGGGCGACTCCTCCGCCCAGCACGCACCTCGCTATGAGAAGGGAGCAGCTGATGACTCGCTCACGACCCAGCTTCTACCAGGGCGGCGACGGGATGCTGCGGGCCACGGCGAACGTCGTCGGCCCGGACCTGCCGTCCTGGCCGAGGGCGGACGCGCAGGTCGACGACTGGCGTGTGTGGCTGACCGCGGTGTGGACGGATGGCGCTTTCCGGCAGGCGGTGAGCGATACCAGCCCCGACCTCACCAGCAAGGTCGAGGCGATCGTCTCCGGGGGCTCGGTGACGCCGCGCCGGGCGCGGCGCGCGGCCCTGTCGCTCGCCCGGTACGCGATCCGGTTCACCGGCCGCTCCACCCCGTTCGGCTTGTTCGCCGGGGTCGCACCGCTCTGCTTCGGCGCCGGGGCCGAGGTGCGCGTCGGGCACCGGCACCGGGCCGTCACCCGGCCTGATCCGGTGGTTCTGGACGAGGCTGTGAGCAGATGGGAGGCAAACAGCGAGCGGATGGCCGACATCGAGGTGTGCGTCAACAACCTCGCGCGCCGCCACGACGGACGTGTCGTCGTCCCGTCCGAGGGGGCGGCGGAGTTCTCGCTCGCGATGTCGCCCGCGGTCGCGCTGGTCCTCGACGCTGCACGAACGCCGATCCGGTACGCCGACCTGGCAGAGAAGCTCGCAGCGGAGTATCCGAGCACGCCCCAGCCTGCTCGGGCCCGGCTGCTCGCGCAGCTCCTCCACGTACGGCTCCTGCGCTCCTCGCTGCGCGCCCCCGCGACCGTCACCGACCCGGCCGACGTACTTCCGCCTGACCTGCGCGACGAGGTCCGGCGCAGCCGCCCCACGACGGATCTGCGGCTGGACGCGACCGTACGGTTGCCCCGGGCGGTGCTGACGGAGGCTGAGACGGCCGCGACGGTGCTCACCCGGCTTGCGATGCATCCGGCGGGCACCCAGGTGTGGCGCGACTACACCGCGCAGTTCGTCGACCGCTACGGCGAGGGCGTCGAGGTGCCGTTGGAGCTGGTGACCGATCCCGGGCGCGGCCTCGGGCTGCCGGCGGGCTTCGGCGGGGTGTACGCGCCGCCTCGCACGATGACGCGGCGGGATCGGCTGCTGCTGGAGCTGGGAGGGACGGCGGCCGCCGAAGGGCGCCGCGAAGTGGTGCTGGCCGATGGGGTGATCGAGGAACTGGAGGCCGCCGCGGGCACGCGTCGGATGGTCGCGCCGCACCTCGAACTGTGCGCGCACGTCCGGTCCGGCTCGATGCCCGCCCTGGACCGGGGCGACTTCCGGCTGGAGGTCTCGACCGTGTCCCGCGGCGCCGGCACGATGACCGGGCGGTTCTGGCACCTGTTCCCTGACACCACCGCGGCCTGGACGGATCTGCCGACGGTCACGGACGGGGCGGAGCTGGTGGAGCTGTCCTTCCATGCCGGCCGCGTCCCGCTGGACCTGCTGACGCGAGCGCCGCAGGTTCTGCCCCGGGTGCTCAGCGTCGGCGAATTCCGGCACCGTCAGGACGGAGTGCTGTTCCCCGCCGACCTGACCGTCGGCGCCCGCGACGGCCGCTTTTACCTCGCCGAGGCCGCCACCGGCACGCGCATCGAACTGCTCGCCCCGACCGCGATCAACTTCCAGTGGAACAACTGCACGCCACCGCTGGTCCGGTTCCTGGCCGAGATCAGCCGGGCGGGGGCAGCCCAGGTGACCTGGTTCGACTGGGGAGCGGCCTGGACGCTGCCCGTCCTCCCCGCGCTGCGCTACCGGCGCACCGTCCTGGTGCCCGCGCGGTGGAAAATCCGGGCCCGGGACCTGCCCGGCCGTACCGTGCCACTGGGCGAATGGACCGGGCAGTTACACGCGTTGAGGGACCGGTTCGGGGTGCCGAACCGTGTGCTGCTGGCCGAGGACGACATGCAGCTCCCGCTCGACCTGCGCCGGCGAATGCATCTGGACCTGCTGCGCGCGCACCTGGCCGGGAGCGCGACCGGTGCTGCGTCCCTGTACGAGGCTCCGCCGCCGGACGCGGACGGCTGGATCGGCGGGCGCGCCCACAGCATCGTCGTCCCCATGGCGGCGTGCTCATGACGGCGGCGGCCCGGACGCAGGATCTGTCCGAAGGCCCGCTCGGGGCTGCGCTGCTGCACATCGAGCGCGGGGACCTGTCCGTCGCACATCAGCATCTGGTCCAGGCCGTGGCATGCGGCGTCAGTGCCGGCAGCAACGCGTCCCTCTTCCACGGCGCCCCGGCGGTGGAGTTCGTCCTCAGCCGTACGGGACGGGTCCGGCCCGACGTCCGAGCCACAGTCGATCGCATCGTGGACGCGCGGCTGGCCGCCGCCCGCGAGCGGCAGAACCGCGGCGAACTGCCGCACCTCGCGGAGTTCGACCTCGTCCGCGGCCTGGCCGGGCTCGGCGCGCTGCTGCTCACCCGCGAGGCGGCGTCCCGGCGCTCGGAGGACGTGCTGGCCTACCTCGTGTCCCTGACGAGGCAGGTCCGGGTCGACGGACGGCAGTTGCCGGGGTGGTGGTCCGCGGCCGGGCCCGGTGGTGAGGAGATGCCCGGCGGGCACGGCAACAACGGCATGGCGCACGGCATCGCCGGTGTCCTGGCCGTGCTTTCCCTCGCCGCCGCACAGGGCGTCCTCGTGCCCGGCCAGCACGAGGCAATCGAGGCGATCGCGACCTGGCTGAACACCTACGGCGGCTCCTACTGGACGACCCGCGCTCACCTGGACGCCGCCGAGCCTCCGCCAGCCGCTCCCGCCCGCCCCTCGTGGTGCTACGGCCTGCCCGGGATCGCCCGCGCGCAACAGCTCGCCGGACTGGCCCTGGCCGACCCGCGCCGCCGCCTGGCGGCGGAGGACACCTTCGTACGAACCCTGTCGGCTCCGCCTCACCTCGCCCGCGTCACCGACGCCTCGCTCTGCCACGGCTGGGCAGGCCTGGTGACCCTCACCCGTGCCGTCGCCGCCGACAGCCCCACGCCCGAGCGCTTCACCCGCCTACTCGACGACCTGCTCCAACGCCTGACCGCTGAGCTGGAGCGGCTAACCGTGCCGGGCCTCGTCGAAGGCCGCGCGGGAGCACAACTCGCGCTGGACGGCACCGACACCACGGGCTGGACGAAGGCCCTGCTCATCACTTGACCCGCACCAACCGAGAGGAGCGCCGAGGCGCGCATGGACACCGACGACGAGAAGATCCCGATTGCCCACGAGACAACCTGCTGGCATGCGAGCGTGGCGTTCCCCGGCGGCAGGGTCACCCCGGAGGGTGCCAAAGCCCTGCACGGGGGATTACGCGGCCAGCGGTTCCACTTCCTCCGCAAGGACGGCGGCCTGCGGCTGCGCACCGAACGCCCGGCCTCCACCCTGCTGGAGAAACTCGCCGCCGACGGGCACGTCAGCGGCTGGACCGGCGGCATCTACGAACCGGAGACCCACGCGTTCGGCGGCCCCGACGCCATGGGTATCGCGCACGAGCTGTTCTGCTCGGACAGCTTCTTCGCCTTGAACCAGGTCGGCACCCCCGGGGGCCGCGAGCGCTCCGTCCTGTTGCTGTCCGCCATGATCCGCGCCGCGGGGCAGGACCACTTCGAGGCCGGAGACGTCTGGGCGCAGCTTGCCGCCCTGCGACCGCCCGCGACTCCGCCCACCGGCGCGACGCTCGACCGCGCTGTGAAGTCCATGCGGCGGCTCATGACCGCGGACGCCGCCCGCCGGCAGAACCCCGAACCCGGTTGGGCAGAGCGCGTCGTCGCGTTCGAGCGTGCCGGGCGCCGGCTCAGGCAACTCGCCTCTGACGGACTGCTGACCCGGGGCCTGCGCGCCGTACTCGCCCACCACGCGATCTTCACCTTCAACCGCGCCGGAGTGCCTGCCGACCGGCAGGCCGCGACGGCATGGCTGGGATACCACGTCGCCTTCGCCGAAAAGGCTGACACCGACGTGGCAGCCCACCCACCGACCCGTACCGCCTCTAGCCTCACCGAAATGGAGAAGACGCTGACCCTCGAGAGCACCACCCCCGCCGCCCTGCGCGAAGCGCTCGTGAACCGCCTCACCGAAAGCGGCCACCTGCGCACCCCCGAGGTCACCGAAGCCTTCCGGACCGTCGAACGTCACCGCTTCCTCCCCGGCGTCGACCTCGAAGGCGCCTACGCCGAGGACGCCACGCCGATCAAGCACGGCGAGCACGGCGAGGTGCTCTCCTGCATCTCCGCGCCCCAGATCGTCGCCATCCAGCTGGAGCAGCTCGGCGCGAAGCCGGGCGACCGGGTCCTCGAAGCGGGGGCCGCCACCGGCTACAACGCCGCGCTGCTCGGGCAGCTCGTCTCCCCCGACGGGCACGTGTGGACGCTGGACGTCGACGCAGACCTCGTCCAGCGAGCCGAGTTGACCCTCGCCGGGACGGGGGCGCGGAACGTCTCGGCGGTCCTCGGTGACGGCGCCGCGGGCCTGCCCGAGCACGCGCCGTACGACCGCATCCAGTTCACCGTCGGCGCGGGTGACGTACCGGTGAAGATCCTCGACCAGCTCGCGCCCGGCGGTCGCCTCGTCCTGCCGATGCGCATCCGCGGCAGCATCTCCCGCTCCTTCGCCTTCGAGCGCGACGGCGACGCGTGGCGGACCGTCTCCTGCGAGATGGCCAGCTTCATCCCCCTGCGCAAGGGCGTCTGCGACGATCTCCGCACTGTCGTACCCCTGGCCGGTGAGGGCAACGTCCATCTGGAGACCTTCAGCGAGCAGCAGGTCGACCGCAACGCGATCCGTACGGTTCTGGACTCGCCCCCGACCGAGGTCGACACCGGCGTGGTGTTCCGCAAGGGCGCGCCCTTCGAGTGGCTGTACCTGTACCTCGCGTGCGTCCTGCCGAACGGCCTGTCGCGGATGCCGGGCCAGCGCCCCGGCTTCAAGCCGCACTTCTTCTGGGGCTCCATGGCAGCGCTCGACGGCGGCAGCCTGGCCTACCTGACCATGCCCACCGGCGAGGACGAGCAGGGCTGGTTCGGGGCGATCGGCGTCATCGGCCACGGTCCGGGCGGCGCCGAGCTAGCCAACCACGTCGCGGCCGAGATCCGCGAGTGGCACGACGGCTGGGGCAACGACGGCCCCGAACCGTCCTTCCGCATGGCTGTCGGAGCCGCCCGCGACCAACTCGTCCCCACCGAACCGCGCTTCGTCGTCGACAAGGCGCACAGCCGCCTCGTCGTCGACTGGCCCCGCAAGAGCTGACCGCCGATGCTCCCCGCGATAGCCCGCCGCATCCCGCTGGTCCGCCGCCCCAAAAGACCCGCGTTACCGCTGGAAGAGCGCATCGCCCACCTCACCCGGGCGGCCGTCGCACCCGCAGGTGCGGACCACCACGACGCGGTGGCCCGCACCTGCGGCGTCCTCAACATGTCCGCGCTCGTCGCCTCCGACGTCGGCATGCCCGGGCTCGCGGCCGAGCTGTGCTGGCGGCAGCACGCCGCCTTCGCCGACGCCGGGCGCCTCGCCGGCGACGTCGCAGCGATGGCGCTCATGCCCCTGATCAACATCTCCCGCCTGCTGACTCGCGCGGACGACGGCGCTTCCGCCTACGACGTCCTCGAACGGCTCCACCGCGCCGCTGTTGCCCGAGGCGCTGCCGAGATCCACGGCCGCGCCGTTGACATCTCTGCCCTCACCACCTCGGATGCGGACCACCGCAGGATCGTCCGCGAGCTCTGGCTCGCCCTCATGACGGACGGCGCACGGGCGCTGGCGCGGACCGGCCGCTGGACGGAGGCCGCGGCAGCGATGGCCGCCCACCGGGGCATCGGCAACCGCCTGTTGGACGGCCGCCAGATCAAGGTCATGTCGCTGTTGGAACTCGGCCCCGACGGCGAGGCCCGCCGCCTGATCGACTCCTCCGCGGCCGGCGAGCCGTGGGAGGAAGCCGTCAGGGCCTTCCTGCGCGTCTGCTGCGGCCCGCCGGGCGCGCGGTTGCCGGACGGCGAACTCGACCACGCGCTCCAGCAGGTGCAGGCACTGCTGGACCTCCCGGATCCGGAGACGGCCGCGTTCCAGACGCGGGCGGCGCTGAGCGCGCTCGAACTCGTCAAGGACCCGTCCGACCCCCGCGCCGGCCGACTACGCGACGCCGCCACCACCACGGCCCGCCTCGACGCCCACGCAGCCCGCGAACTCCTCAGCCACCCCACGAGCACGCACCTTTCCGGCCGTCAGAAACGGGACCTGCACATCGCCGTCGCGCGAGCGGGAGTCGGTGCGGGACGCCTCCCTGCCCGCCACGAGCGGGCCATAGCTGCGGCCGTCGACCGGGCCGACGCCGCACTCCGTATGCAGCTCGCCCACGCTTGACACGCTGGGTCCCGGTGTTGGATCTCGTCCGGTCGTGCGGATGGGCATGGAAGTGCTCGGTCAACAGTGTGGCCGGCCCGCTGCCCTCCGCGGAGAAGCGCCTGGCGCGCCACGCCTATGGGGAAGACTGTCGACCTGCGGGAGCTACAGGACCAGGAAGGAGTGAACGTCCTGTGCGGGTTCCTGACCCGCTCGGCCGACGGCTGAGCAAGCCGATGGTGATGACGGCCGAAGGCGGATACGGCAACCCGGTACTCGGGTTCGACACCGCGGCCGACCGCGTGGTGCTCATGGCGGACTTCTCCGCGCAAGCCGGGGTGGCCCGGAACAGGTTTCGTCCGCCGTGTTCCCGAGCCAGGCCCCGTCGCGGTCGTTGGCGAACGCTGACGGCCGGTGGGTGAGCGGGGCGTTCGGGCGGGCTCGAAGGTCGAGCTGCTGCTGACCGGCCTTGGGAGTCCGGGGCTCTGCCGGTCACCGCGCCCGGTGAGGGCGGAGTAGCAGAAGTCGGCGGCGTGGGCGATTTGCCCCGCGGGGCCGGGCGTCGGGTGACGCCCGCCTTGAGCCGTGTTCTCTGTTCCTATCGCAGTGTCGCGAGGGCCGCTTGTGCCTGGGGTGCGTGCAGGGGGTTGAAATGGGGGTTGATGGTGAGGGCCTGGGTGAGGTCGGTGCGGGCCGCGGTGGTGTCGCCGAGGGACTGCTCGATCATTCCGCGGTGGTAGTGGAAAAGGGCGTTGCGGGTGCCTTGGGCGAGGGCCTGGTCGGATTCCGTGAGGGCTTCGCGGTCCTGGCCGTTCGCGTGGAGTGCCCAGGCCAGGGCGTCGTGGCTGTCCATGAAGGGGCGGGTGGCGAGGCCTTGGCGGGCGATCGCCAGGGCCTGCCGGGCGCTGCCGTGGTCGGCTTCGAAGAGAGCGGCGTCGGAGTCGAGTGCGACGCCGTTGGCGGTGAAGAGCTTCTGCTCGGCTCGGAAGACCTGGTACTGCTGGTCGGCTTCCTCGGTGCGGCCGAGTGACTGGTACAGCTCACCGAGTTGGAGGACGTACTCGGGTTGAGGGACGCGCTGGACGGCCTGGGTGAGGTCGGTGATCGCGGCGTCGGTCCTGCCGAGGGCGGCTTCGGCGTGGGCTTTGGCCTGGAGCAGGGCGGTGTAGGTGGGGGCGACGCGGAGCCCGGCTTCGGCTTCGGCCAGTTCTGTGCCGGGGTCGCCGTTGTTGAAGGCGAGTTCGCCGAGGTAGTAGTAGGCGAAGGCCTGGTCGGCGGGTCCTGCCGCGTCGTTGAGGGCGCGTTGCATGTCGGTGCGGGCCGTGGCGATGTCGCCTCGTAGCTCCGCGACGTAGGAAGCGCGGGACAGGGAGGGTGCGCCGGGGCGCAGGTCGACCATGTGCTGGACGGCGTCGGCGGCCTCGGAGTAGCGGCCGAGCTGGGTGTAGGCGTCGGCGAGGGTGCCGTAGAGGGACGCGTTGTAGGTGTTGGCAGCGACGGCGCGTTTCGCCCAGGCCAGAGCTTCGGCGAAGTGGTGTCGGCCGGCTTCGAGCGCGGCCATGCCGCCCAGCGCGGTGAAGTTGTCCGCCGGAGCAAGCGTCAGAGAGCGCTGGAGGACGCCTTCGGCCTTGGGGTAGTACGTCGGGTCGGCGGTGGCCTTGGCCTGCTGGACGTAGTCCAGGCCGAGGGTGGCCAGCGCGACCGCGTCGTCGGGGGTCTGGCGCAGGTGGGCCTGGACACCGGTGATGTCGGCGGCCAGCGGGTCGGCGGCCGGGGCGGCGCCCTCGGCGCCCCGGCCGGTACCGGTTCCGGCCGGGGCGGTCTGCCAGGGTGCGAGGCCGAGACCGCCGGCGAGGAAGAGGCCGACGCCCAGGACCGTGGTGACACTCGCGGACAGCAGGGTGCGCCGGTGCGTGCGACGGCGGAGGTGCAGGGTCAAGGTGCGCTCCGGGTGGGGGCGGGCGAGGGGCGGGGCGGGGCGAGGGTGGCGTAGACGACCACGTTGTCGCGGTAGCCGCCGCGCGCGTGGTCGTAGCTTCCGCCGCAGGTGATCAGGCGCAGGGACGGTGGGCCGGTCAGCGCGTACACGCTGTCGGGGAAGGCGTCCTTGTCGTACTGGCGCAGCGCCTCGACGGTGAAGGTGACGTGGCTGCGATCGCCGCGGTCGATGGTTATCCGGTCGCCGGGGCGCAGCGAGGAGACGTTGTAGAACGCGGCGGGTCCGGTGGTGGAGTCGACGTGGCCGACGACTATCGCGGCGCCTTCGTCACCGGGCCGCGGGCCGTCGCTCCACCAGCCGACCTGGGCGGGGTCCTGCGGTGCCGCGAGGTGACCGTCCTGCTGCACGTCGAGCCCGACGAGCGGGTCGTCGAGCGCGAGGCGTGCGATACGTATCCGGGTCGGCGGAGGCGCGGACGGAGCGGGGGCGACCGCGGACACGGTCGGCCGGGCCGTGGGCAGCGTCCCCGTGTCGGCCGCGGCGCGCGGTTCGGGCCGGATGGCCAGCGCGCAGCTCCCCGCGGCGGCGAGCGCCATGCCGAGGGCGACGGCCGCAGAGGCGAGCAGCCGGCGGCGGGCGCGCGGCCGCCCGCCCTCCGGTGCGGAGGGCGGGCAGCCGCGCGGGACGGGGACGGTCACATCCGGCCCGCGCGCCGCCGGCGCAGGGCCATCACGCCTGCGCATACCAGCAGCGCGCCGCCGCCGGCCGCGATCGCGGGCACGACGGGGGAACGGCCCTTGAAAGCGGTGCCGCCGAGCCCGGCTCCGACGCCGCCGTCGGGGTGGAGCGAGTCGGCCTGGTTGACCGCTGCGGTGTTGGGCAGTGCCACGTAGGGGAAGGTCGCGCCGGGCTGCCGGTACGGGGTGTTGACCGCGTCGCCGGCGGCGAGCGCGGGCACGATCTTGCCGGTTTGTGCAGCGCCTTCGAGGGCCTGCAGCTCGATGTCGACGACGTCGTCGTTGAGCCGGCGGCCGTTCGGGAAGCCCTGGAGGTCGCCGCCGAGGACGCCGAGCCTGTTGGGGTTCGCCGTGGGCGGGACCGACATGTTCAGCCGGAGTTCCTCGGACGCGGTGAACTTGTTCTTGTCCACGTCAGTGTTCAGGAGCTGGGAGTTGAGGTCGGCCTTGATGGGCCCGCAGGCCTTGCAGATGCCGGTGAGGAAGATCTCCACCAGGTCGTTGCGGGGGGTCGCGGGCGCCGGGACGCCGTAGATGCTCTGGATGAGCTTGGGCACGATGGGGTTCTTGACCGCGTTCACGACCGGGGTCACGGTGTGGTCCACGTCGGGGCTGATCGAGTTGAAGGCGTCCTTGTAGTTCAGCGGCACGACCACCTCGTTGACCAGCGGGTTGCCGAGCCGGGAGACCTGGTGCCAGCCGGTGGCGCCGCCCTTGCCCGGGGCCTTGGCGTCGTCCGCGCTCCGCGTGCCGCCGCTGCTGCCGTACGAGGCCGAGCCGCTCTCGGAGCCCTTGCTCGCGGTCCCGGTGACCGCCGCGCCCTGGCGGTCGGTGGTGGACCAGATCCCGACGACGGGGTTGCGGGTGGCGTCGCCGCCCAGGGCCAGGTCCTTCTTGGGGACCTGGAGGGCGATGGTGTTGACGTTGTAGCCGGCGAGCGTGTCGTGGCCGCTCTCCTTGAGGTTGCCGCCGTAGAGCAGGTCGAAGATCCGCAGGTCGGCGAAGAACGGGTCCGCGGTCTGGCCCGCGAGGGTCTGGCCGCCGCCGGGGAGCGGGGTGACGGCCTGCTTGCGCAGCGAGGCGTAGTCCGGCATCGACGCCTTGCCGACGTTCGAGGGCGCCGCGACCGCGTCGCTCAGCAGCGTCGTGACGTTGCCGTGCGCGTCGGTCCTGGTGAGCGTGTAGGTCTGGCGGAAGTTGAGCGTCGTGTCGTTGAGGTTGTTGACGACGCCGGTGTTGTACAGGAACTGGTTCTCACCGTCGCGCAGATGGTCGGTGAAGGACCAGGTGTAGGTGGTGTCCGCCTTGCCGTCGCCATTGCTGTCGATCTTGATGTTGTAGTGCGCGTCGTTGGCGAACGGGTAGAAGTTCGGGCCGCCGTTGGGCTCCTCGAACGGGATCCAGTTGGCGATCATCGTCACGGTGTCCGGCTTGTCCGGGCTGGTGAAGGCGTAGACGTCGGTGTTGTCGGCCTTCGGGTCGCCCGCGATCAGCGGCGCCTCACGGTGGCTGGAGGCCGAGCTGACACCCGGCGTCAGGCCGGTCAGGGCGGCGGCACCCAGCAGGGTGAGGGCGCCGGCACCGGCGAGGGTGCGCTCGGCAGCGCGCAGCGAGGGCTTTCGGCGTGGCAGGCAGTAGGGCGGCATGAGCCATCCGTTTCGGGGACGGGCCGTCGCCCCGGAGGGCAACGGCCGTGGGCGGTGAAGCTCAAAGCCCCATAGGAACCCGGCGGACGCGCCCGTCAGCGACGCTCCCACCCCGAACCGCATGTCCGTAATGCGACCTAAGCTACGAATAAGTCACCATGCCGGCAGGCTTGCCGCAACGCGACTGAGCCGAAAGGGCGGCACCCAGGCTGCTGGGGGTGGCTGGTCAGGAGACTCCCGCGCCCTTCACGGTCGGCCACAGACGCCCATCTGCCCTCGCTCGGTTGCCCTGGTTGCTCGGCAGGTGGCCGCCATCCGTTCGCATGACAAAAGGGGCGGGGCACGGACGGCGGTAGCAGGGAAGCGCCGAGGCTGTGCGGAGCCCCCCTAGGAGGTACCCCATGGCACAAGCCCCGTCCCGTCGCTCCCTGCTCGCGGCCGGCGTCCTGGGCTCCGCAAGCCTGGCCGGCGGGGGGACGGCTTCGGCCGATGTTGCCAGGGCGGCCGGACCGGACCGAGCGGGAGAGCTGTCCTTCCCCTCGCCGGAGCTGACGCCGTTCGTGGACCCGCTGCCGGTACTGCCGACGTCGTCGGGTGACAGTACGCTGGCGACGGCTGCCGCCCGGCACCGCTTCCACCGTGATCTGGGGATCGCGCCGACCTGGTCCTACGGCGGTCTGCCGTATCTCGGACCGACGGTCGAGGCGCACCGCGACCATCCGATCGCGCTCACTTTCGCCAACGGCCTGGGGCGGCACCTCTTCGCTGCCGACATCGACCCCTCTTTGGAGGGCGCCTCCGAGCAGGACCGCGTCCGGCCCCGGGCGTCGGTCCACCTTCACGGCGCGGTCACCCCACCCGGCATGGACGGCCACCCCGAACAGACCTTCACCCCGGGCGGCGCGATGACGTACCGCCACCCGAACGGTCAGGAGGCGGCCCACCTCTGGTACCACGACCACGCGATGGGTATCACCCGGCTCAACGTGGTGGCAGGGCTGGCGGGTTCGTACCTTCTGCGTGACTCTTTCGACACGGGCACCGCGGCCAATCCGCTCGGCCTGCCGAGCGGCGAGTTCGAGATCCCGCTGATCCTCGCCGACCGCAGGTTCCACTCCGACGGCTCGCTGAACTTCCGCACGCTGCGTTCGGTGCCCCAAGGGCGCTGGGACGGCGGCATGATCGGCGACCGGATGACGGTCAACGGCACGGTCTCCCCGTACCTGCGGGTGGCCGGAGGCCACTACCGCTTTCGGATCCTGAACGCCTCCAACCTGCGCGCCTACCAGCTGTACTTCGGCAACAGGATGCCGTTCTGGGTCATCGGCACCGACGGCGGCCTGCTCGACGCCCCGGTGCGCACCGCCTCGGTGCGGCTCTCCCCCGCAGAGCGCGTCGACGTGGTGGCCGACTTCTCCGGACTCGCGGCCGGTGCCCATGTCGACCTGACCAACGACCAGGAACTGGCCCCCTCCGTCCGGGCCGTCACCGGCGCACGGCCCCTTCCCTACGTCATGCGGTTCATCGGGACCGGCGGCCCCGGCCACAGGACCGCCCCGCCCGCACGGCTGCGCGGCGGAACCCACCAGCCGGCACGTCTACCCGACTGGCCCGCCCCCACCCGGCGCCGCGTCGTCTCCATCGCCCAGATGCGGGGCACCCGGCGGCCGCCGAGCATGATGCTCGACAACCTCCACTACGACGACAGCCCGATCCTCATGCCCAAACAGGGCACCGTGGAACTGTGGGAGATCGTCAACGCCTCCTTCCAGGACCACCCGATGCACCTGCACCTGGCCGGCGCGCGCATCGTCAACCGCCAGCCGTTCGACCTGAAGAACTTCCTGCGCGGCAACCCCCGCCCCCGGCCCGGCACCTTCTGGGCACCGGACCCGGACCCCTTCCTGCGGGGCACCCCGCAGGCCCCGCAGGCGTGGGAGGCCGGCCTGAAGGACACCGTCCGCTGCCCGTGGGGCATGGTCACCCGTATGCTCGTCCGATTCCCCTCCGCGGACGAACTCGGCTTCGACCCGGACGCCGCGTTCGCGGCCCAGGACGGCCGGTCCCTGCGCGGCTACGTCTGGCACTGCCACATCCTCGACCACGAGGACGACTGCATGATGGCCCGCTATCGCCTCACCACGTAGGCAGCAACAAGTCATCACGCCCCCGCCGGTCCTCCGCCGCAACGCGGCGGAGCCGAACGGACACCTCCCGCCTCACTCCTCGACGGCGAGTGCTTGCGACGGTGGACCAGGGGGCGGGGTCCAGCGCTCCTCGATGCGGCCGTACTTCCAGACCAGCAGCGCGCACGCCCAGGCAGCGACGAACAGGCCCACCACGGCGAAGCCCACCGTGTTCAGGTTCACCCCGCTGACCCAACCCCAGAAGCCACCGGTGAGGGCGAGCTTGTCGGCGAGCAGCGCGAGCAGTTCGACGGTGCCGATGATCAGGGCGACGGCGACGGACAGGCCCGTGACGGTGAGGTTGTAGTAGATCTTCCGGACCGGGCGGGAGAAGGCCCATCCGTAGGCGACGTTCATGAACGATCCGTCGAGGGTGTCCAGCAGGCTCATCCCGGCCGCGAAGAGCACCGGCAGGCAGAGGATGGCGTACCAGGGCAGACCGGTGGCGGCGCCGGATCCGGCCAGGACCAGCAGCGCGACCTCGGTGGCCGTGTCGAAGCCGAGGCCGAACAGCAGGCCGACGGGATACATCTGCCAGGGCCTGTCGATCGATCGCATCACCCGCCCCAGCAGGCGGTTGAGCAGGCCCCGCTTGTCGAGTTGCTCCTCCAGGGCCTGCTCGTCGAGATGCCCGGCGCGCAGCGTGCGCAGCACTTTCCAGATCCCGGCGAGCACGACGAGGTTCACCGCGGCGATGGCGTACAGGAAGGTGCCGGAGACCGCGGTGCCGATCAGACCCGTCATCCGGTGCAGGTGGGAGTCGTCGTCCTTGAGCGGGCCGGCCAAGGATTTCAGGCCGAGGGACAGCAGCAGGGTCAGGCCGAAGACGACGCTCGAATGGCCGAGGGAGAACCAGAAGCCCACCGACAGCGGGCGTCGGCCTTCGTGCATCAGCTTGCGGGTGGTGTTGTCGATGGCGGCGATGTGGTCGGCGTCGAAGGCGTGGCGCATACCCAGGGCGTAGGCCGTCACGCCGATGCCCAGGCCGAAGGACTGGCCGTTCACGCGGTAGTGGCCCGGCGCCACCACGGCCATGAGGGTGAACCAGCCGATGAGGTGCAGTCCCAGGACGAAGGCGGCCATTCCCGCGAGCCGTCGCCGTTCCGGCCGGGTGAAGAGCCGGGCGAGGCGGCCCCGGCGGTCGATGTCGGTGGTGGGGGCGGCGGTGGGTGACCCGGTGGTGGCCATGGACCCTCGTCTTCTCTGCGGGGTGCAGTGAGCTGCCGCTCGGGGCTTGTTCTTGCAATGTATGCGCAAATAGCCGGACACGGCAGGAGCGCACGGAGCACACGGAGCGTGCACTGGGGCGCGCGTAGCCCGCACCGCCGACGCCGGCGGCGGCTTGAAGCGCGCTTTTCGGCCACCGGATGGGAAATCCGTGAGCCATCCGGGTGGAGCCGGTCGATGTGGCCAATCCGGCAGCCGCTGAGGCGCGAATTCCACAGCAACGTGTGGTGCGGCCCACGGGCCCGCACCCTCCGAACCCAGAGGAAGCCCCTCCATGACCCTTCGCAGAAAACCCGCCGGCATCGGCCGGCGGAAGTCGGCAGCCCTCCTGCTCGCGCTCGGCACCGCAGTCGCGGTCACGGCGCTGGCCGGTCCGGGCGCCGGCGTCGGCCAGGCGTCCAGCCACCGCGAGGCACCGCTGATCGCCTCGGACCCGCAGGTCGACAACACCGACCTGTACGCGTTCTCCAGCCCCGACAACCCCGACACGGTGACGCTGGTCGCGAACTGGTACCCGTTCCAGGAGCCCAACGGGGGGCCGAACTTCTACCCGTTCGCCACGGACGCGCACTACGACATCAACATCGACAGCCAGGGCACCGGCACCCCGGACCTCACCTACCGGTGGACGTTCCGCAACGAGGACCGCCGCGGCGACAAGACGTTCCTCTACAACAACGGGGTCGTCAACAACCTCACCGACCCCACCCTGCTCTTCCGCCAGCACTACACGCTGCAGGAGATCCGGGCCGGCCACCGCCCCGTGACGCTCGTGGACGACGCCATCGCCGCCCCGTCCAACGTCGGCAAGGCGTCGATGCCGAACTACGGACGGCTGCGCGACCAGGCGACCCGGACGCTGCCCGGCGGCGGCCGGACCGTCGCGAGCCAGGCGGCCGACCCGTTCTTCCTCGACCTGAGGATCTTCGACCTGCTCTACGGCGGGAACCTCAGCGAGACCGGGCACAACACCCTCAACGGCTACAACGTCAACACCCTCGCCATCCAGGTGCCCAAGTCCGCGCTGGCCTACCACGGTGACCCGAAGCGCAACCCGGTCATCGGCGTGTGGAGCACCACCGAGCGGCGCACCATGCTGCTCACACCGGGCAGGTCCACGCCGGTCGGGCCGTACGTGCAGGTCTCGCGGCTGGGCAACCCGCTGGTCAACGAGGCGGTCGTCCCCGCGGGCCTGAAGAACGCCTTCAACGCCCTGCCGCCCTCGCAGGACCACAACCAGCCCAAGATCGTCGCGAAGGTCCTCGACCCCGAGGTGCCCAAGCTCATCCAGCAGATCTACGGCATCCCCGCCCCCGCCACCCCGCGCACCGACCTCCAGGAGATCTTCCTGACGGGCATCGCCAAGGCGACAGGGGGCCCGCTGGCCGTCGACCTCAACTCGCAACTGCTCAACAAGGACATCGACCCGCGGCGCTTCGTCCCCGCGGAGGAGCTGCGGCTGAACATGTCGACCCCGGTGGCGGCGAACCCGAACCGGCTCGGCGTGCTCGGCGGTGACTTCCAGGGCTTCCCGAACGGGCGCCGCATGGGCGACGACGTCGTCGACATCGCCCTCCAGGTGCTCGAAGGTGCCACGCCCGGGCACCTCATCCAGGCCCTGGCAGCCGGTGACGGTGTCAACGGCCCCGGCCGCCCGTACACGGGCACCTTCCCGTACATCGCCCTGCCCTTCACCAACGCGGTGAACCAGGCCGGATGACCCCACGGATGCCCGGTGCGGGGACGCGTCCGCAGGTCCGCGCCGGGCACCCGCTCCTCTTCCGCCTTCCACACCCTCTTCGAGCAGGGGACACGACCGTCATGCACCGCCTTGCACTGATCGCCACCACCGCCGCGCTGTGCGCCGGCCTGACCGGCTTCGCGGTGCTGGAGCACTCCGCGGATCCGCCGGGTCCTTCGGCACCCCTGTCGGCACCGGGCGGGGACAGCGCCCCGGGCGGCCCGCAGAGCATGGGCGCGGTGATCGCCGAGCTGCAGGCGGGACTGCGGCAGCAGCCGGCCGACGCGGCCGGCTGGGCACAGCTCGGCTCCGCCTACGTCGAGCAGGCCCGGCTCACCGTCGATCCGACCCTCTACCCCAAGTCCGAGTCCGCGCTGCGCCGTTCCCTCTCCCTCCAGCCGCAGCACAACACCTCCGCCCTGACCGGCATGGCCGGGCTCGCCAACGCCCGGCACCAGTTCGCCGAAGCCCGTACCTGGGCGGACAAGGCCGTCGCCGACGACCCGTACGCATGGGCGCCCTACGGCGCGCTCAACGACGCGCTGACCCAGCTCGGCGACGACCCGGCCGCGCAGGACGCCGTCCAGCACATGCTCGACCTGCGCCCCTCCACCGAGTCCTTCACCCGCGCCTCCTACACCCTGGAGCTGCACGGACGCACCACCGAGGCGGCCCAGGCACTGCAACGCGCCCTGGACGACGCCTCCTCCCCCGCCGACGTCGCCTTCTGCCAGCACTACCTGGGCGAACTCGCCTTCAACACCGGCCATCCGCAGCAGGCCCTCGACCACTACCGGCGGGCGCTGGCGGCCGACGCCACCTACACCGCCTCGCTGGCCGGATCCGCACGCGCCGAGGCCGCGCTCGGGCGGACCGACCGCGCCCTCGCCGACTACCGCACCGCCATCGCACGGGTGCCGCAGCCGCAGTACGTCCTGGAGTTCGGCGAGCTGCTCCAGTCGCTCGGCCGGGACGGCGAGGCCCGCACCGAATACGGCGTGCTCCAGGCCGAGCAGAAGCTCTTCGCCGCCAACGGCGTCGTGGACGACCTCAACCTCGGCCAGTACGAGGCCGACCACGGCGACCCGAAGCTCGCCGTCACCCTCCTGACCGCCGAGTGGCACCGGCGGCACAACGTCCTGGTCGCCGACGCCCTGGGCTGGGCACTGCACCGGGCCGGACGGGACGCGGAAGCGCTGCCGATGGCCCGGCAGGCCGACCGGCTCGGCTGGCGCGACGCGCTGCTGCGCTACCACCGCGGCGTCATCGAGCAGTCGCTCGGCGACGACGCCTCGGCACGTACCGACCTGGCGGCCGCGCTCGGCGCCAACCCGTACTTCTCCCCGCTCCACGCGCCCGACGCCCGTACGCGCCTGGCCCGTCTCCAAGGACAGCGATGACCTCTCCCGGGGGCACCCCGACCCGCCGGCTCCGCCGCGCGGCCCTGCTGCTGACCGCTGTCCCGGCCCTGCTGTGGGCGGCGTCAGGACCGGCCGCCGCCCACCCGCTCGGCAACTTCACCGTCAACCGCTACGACGGCCTCACCCTGCACACCGACCGTGTCGACGACCTCGCGGTCGTCGACACCGCCGAGATCCCCACCCTCCAGGCCAAGCCGGCCATGGACACCGACCACGACGGCACCCTCAGCCAGGCCGAAGCCGCTGCCGAGGCCCGGCGTGCCTGCACGGCCCTGGCCGGACGAGTCAGGGCCACCGCCTCGGGGGCACGCCAGGACCCCGCGAACCTCGCCTTCCGGCTACAGGCCGCCTCCTACCGGCTCGTACCCGGCCAAGCGGGCCTGGACACCGGACGGCTGGAATGCCGGCTGACCGCCCCGGCCACCCTCGCCGGTGGCGACCACCTCCGGTTCACCTCGGGCGTCGACGACTCACGGATCGGCTGGCACGAGATCACTGCAGACGGGGACGGCGTGCGGATCGGCACCTCGGACGTACCCGCCCGGTCCGTCTCGCACGAGCTGCGCGCCTACCCCGCCGACCTGCTCTCCAGCCCGCTCGACACACGGCACGCCGCACTGGAACTGGGCGACGGAACCGGTACCGCCGCCGCACGCACGCAGGACTCCGGGCGGGCGGCGCGATGGTACGCGGCGCTCGACCGCCGCCTCGGCACGCTGACGGACCAGCACCGGCTGACCCTGCCGCTCGGCCTGCTCGCCGTCCTGATGTCCCTCGTCCTCGGGGCCGGACACGCCGCGCTCCCCGGCCACGGGAAGACCATCATGGCCGCCTACCTGGCCGGCCGCCGGGGCAGACCGCGCGACGCCGTCACCGTCGCGGGAACGGTCACCCTCACCCACACCGCCTCGGTGCTCGCCCTCGGCATCGCACTCAGCGTCTCCTCCACACTGGTCGGCGAGGACGTCCTGTCCTGGCTGGGCAGAGCCAGCGGCCTCGTCATCACCGCGGCCGGACTGTGGCTGCTGCCCGCCGCGATGCGCACCCTGCGCACACCGGAACCGGCTACGGCGCACCCGCACTCCGACCACCACCACGACCACGACCACGACCATGACCATGACCACGAGCACGGCACCGCACACAGCCATCCTGATCCGCACCCGCCCGCCGGCCCGGCTGCTCCCGGCCCCATGACCGCGGCACCGGCCTCGGCGACAGCCGTGCTCGACCCGGACGAGTCGACCGGCACCCACGAAGACGGGCACCCGCACACCCACACCCACACCCACACCCACACCCACGGATGGCTCGGGCGGCACAGCCACAGCCACGCCCCCCGGCGACGCAGGGGGAAGGGCGGCCTCGTCGGCATCGGCATCGCCGGCGGCCTGGTCCCCAGCCCCTCCGCGCTCGTCGTCCTGCTCGGCTCCATCGCACTGGGCCGCACCGCCTTCGGCATCCTGCTCGTCGTCTGCTACGGCCTCGGGATGGCCGCCACGCTCGCCGCGGCCGGGCTCGTCCTGCTCAGGCTCCGCGACCGCCTCCCGGCCCTCGAAGGAAGCCGTTGGCACGCGCTGACCACCTGGGGCTCGCGGCTCACCCCGCTGGGCACCGCACTGCTCATCGTGGCCGTCGGCATCGGCACCGCCCTGCGGGCCGTGCCGATGTGACAGCCGCACACCCCACACCACCGATCGCCCCGAGGAGGCCACCATCTCGTCCCTGCCCCACCTCACACGTTCCGCGGTCCTGCTGCTCGCCGCCACCGCCCTGACCGCCTGCGCCTCCGGCCCCCGCACCGGCGCCCTCGACCTGGGCACTCCGAGCAACCACCCCACCTGCCGCGTGCACCAGCACGTCCTACCCGGCCCCGACTACACCGGCGGCAAGGACAGCGCCCCGCTCGCGGTCCTCGACATGCTCCGCTACTACACCGCCCAGCACGCCCTGCCCTTCTGCGACCACAAGCCACCCACACCCCAGGACACCGCATGGACCAGCCTCTACCACCAGCTCACCGGGCGCTGACTCCCACCGGGGTCGGGTTCGCGGTGGTTGGGACAGCACCTGCGGGTCCGACCCGACGGATGAAGGTGCTCCGATCTCTCGCGTCCGGCAGCCGGAGTGGACTCGGGCGTCGGCGCTGTCTGCGATTTCCGACGCGCAATCCCCGGGTGGGCTGTGTCCCTCGCCTCCACGAGATGAAGCCGTTCACCGGTGACGGCGTGTCGGAGTCCGCAACGGACGGCCCCTTCTAACCTCGTGGATATGCGCGTTCTTGTCACAGGTGGGGCGGGTTTCATCGGATCCCATGTTGTCGAGGCGCTGACGGCCTTCGGCGCTGCTGTACGGGTCATGGACGCGTTGTTGCCGAGTGCTCATCCGGCGGGCCGCTTCCCCGATCTTCCGGCGGGGGTCCACTTCGTCCACGGGGACGTGCGCGATCCCGTGGCGGTGGAGGCGGCGCTGGCCGGTGTGGACGTGGTGTGCCATCAGGCGGCAATGGTCGGCCTGGGGGTGGATCTTGACGACGCTCCCCTGTACGCCGGATGCAACGACCTGGGTACGGCGGTCCTGCTGGCCGCGATGGGACGGACCGGTGTCGCGCGGCTGGTGCTGGCGAGCTCGATGACCGTGTACGGCGAGGGCCGCTACCTGTGCGCCACTCATGGTGAAGTCGTCCCCGGGCCACGTGATCCCGCGGCCCTGCGGCGGGGTTCCTTCGAGCCGGCCTGTCCGCGGTGCGGCGCCGATCTGGCGCCGGGGCTGGTGGACGAGGGTGCACGCACCGACCCGCGCAACGTCTACGCGGCGACCAAACTCGCGCAGGAGCATCTCGCGTCGTCGTGGTCGCGGGTCACCGGTGGTGTGGCGGCTGTGCTGCGCTACCACAACGTCTACGGAGCCCGGATGCCGCGCGACACCCCGTACGCGGGTGTCGCGTCGCTGTTCAGGTCGGCCCTGGAGCGGGGCGAGGCTCCGCGGGTCTTCGAGGACGGCGGACAGCGGCGTGATTTCGTCCACGTGCGGGATGTCGCCGCCGCGAACGCTGCCGCCGTGCGGTGGACCGCGCGGGCTCCCGCCGCGACCGCGCGGACTTTCAATGTCGGAAGCGGTACCCCCCGTACCGTCGGCGAGATGGCCGGTGCGCTGGCTGCCGCTCACGGCGGTCCCTCCCCCGTCGTCACCGGCGACTTCCGGTTGGGCGACGTCCGCCATGTCACCGCCTGCTCCGGCCGGGCCCATACCGAGTTGGGGTGGCGGGCCACGATCCCCTTCGAGGCCGGGATGGCCGAGTTCGCCGCGCTGCCTTTGCGCCGGTAGGCGGCGCGACACCGCGGGGCGGACGCAGCTGCCGCACGCCACCCCGCCGGTCCACAGCGGCACGACCGCAGCGACGCCGAGGGGCGCCGCGGCATCCTCTGACCCTTGGTGAACTGATGGCTGATGCTTTTCCGGGACCGGTCGTGAGCAGCGGAGCCACTGCGTCCGTGGACGTGGTTCTGCCGTGTCTCGACGAAGTGAGCGCGCTGCCCTGGGTGCTCGGGCGCCTGCCCGCGGGCTTCCGCGCCCTGGTCGTCGACAACGGTTCGAGCGACGGGTCGGCGGAGTTGGCACGCGGTCTGGGGGCGACCGTCGTCCACCAGCCGGTGCGCGGGTTCGGCGCGGCCTGTCACGCGGGGCTGACGGCGGCGACCGCCGACGTGGTGTGCTTCTGCGACTGCGACGCCACGCTCGACCCGCGCCAGCTTCCCCGCGTGGTCGCCCCGCTGCTCGCGGGAGAGGCCGATCTCGTGCTCGGGCGGCGCAGACCGGTCGGCTGGCGGGCCTGGCCGCCGCCGGCCAGGCTGGCCAACCTCGAACTGGCCCGGCGCGTGCGGCGCAGGACCGGCCTGCGCCTGTCCGACCTCGGCCCGATGCGGGCGGCCCGGCGCAGCGGCCTGCTGGCGCTCGGCATGCGCGATCGCAGGTCGGGATATCCGCTGGAGACGGTACTGCGCGCGGCCGAGGCGGGCTGGCGGGTACGGGAGACCGACGTCGACTACCGGCCCAGGACCGGGCGTTCCAAGGTCACCGGCACGGTACGCGGCAGCTTGGAGGCGGTCCGGGACATGACCGTGCTGCTGAACGGTTTCGGTGCCGCGGGCCGGGAGGGTGTGCGGTGAGATCTCCCCGGTCGACGGTCGTCGTCATCGCGAAGTCCCCTGTCCCGGGCCGGGTGAAGACGCGGCTCAGTCCGCCGTACAGCCCCGAGCAGGCGTCCGCTCTCGCCGAGGCGGCGCTCGCCGACACCCTGGCGGTGGTGGCGGCCCTTCCTGTCATGCGGCGCGTCCTGGTGCTGGACGGTGCGGAGGGTCCGTGGCTCCCGCCTGGTTTCGATGTCGTCCCCCAGGTTCCGGGGGGACTCGATGTGCGGATCGCCGCCGCGTTCGCCGCGTGCACGGGCCCCACCCTCCTGGTGGGCATGGACACGCCCCAGCTGACGCAGGGTCTGCTGGCGCCCGCCCTACGTGCCGACGCCGCGCTCCGTCACGACGCGTGGTTCGGGCCGGCGAGCGACGGCGGCTTCTGGGCGCTCGGACTGGCCGCACCCGACCCGTCGCTGGTGGTCGGCGTGCCCATGTCCGAACCGGATACCGGCCGACTCCAGCGGGCACGCCTGGTCGCGGCCGGGCTGCGCGTGTGCGACCTGCCGGAACTGACCGACGTGGACACCGCGCGGGACGCCGCCGTGGTGGCCGCCCTGGCCCCCTACGGGCGCTTCGGCCGGCTCCACAGACACATCGGCGTACCCCTCGCCACCGTTTCCCCGGCGCGAGAGCACGCCGTATGAGTGGCAGCGCCGCGACGGCACCGCCCCGCACAGCGGTCGCGGACGACCCGTACGCCCTTGCCCTGCTGAACGGCGGCGGACCCCTGTACGTACGCAGGAGCGGCGGGGAGCGTCTCGCCGTGGCGGTCGACCGCTGGTGCGCCGCGCCCGACCCGGCCGACGAGACGCTGCTGGAGCGCTGCGGCGACTTGACGCTCGACGTGGGATGCGGACCTGGACGGCTGACATCGGCCTTGGTGCGAAGGGGTGTCCTGGTCCTCGGCCTCGACATCGCGCCGCATGCGGTCGCGCGCACCCTGGCCGACGGCGGCGCCGCACTGCGCCGCTCCGTCTTCGACCCGCTGCCGGCCGAAGGGCGCTGGCGCACGGTGCTGCTCGCGGACGGCAACATCGGTATCGGAGGCGATCCCGGGCGGCTGCTGGACCGATGTGAGCAGCTGCTCGGCTCGTCGGGTGAAGTGCTCGTCGAGGTCGAGGCCGAAGACATCCAGGAGCGGTTCACCGCCTGCTTCGAGGACGGCGAGGGCGCGTCGGGGCCGGTGTTCGACTGGGCGCGTGCCGGTGCCCGCGCGGTGAGGGCATGGGGTGAGAGCGCCCGGCTGACCACTGTCCGGCGCTGGGAGCGCGGCGGCCGGCACTTCCTCGCGCTCCGCAAGGGCGTACAGCGATGACCAAGGCCCAGCGCGCCGGAACCGTCCCGGGCCACGTGGACCCGTCGCCGGAACACCCCGCCTGCCCGGACCGCGAGCCCGGGGCCCCCGCGAGCCGGGGCGGCGCAGTCTCAGGACGCCGGGGGCGCCGGGCCGACGCGTTCGCCGCCGCGGTCGGCGTTCTGCTCGTCGCCGCGGCCTGCGTGGTCGGCGCGGCGATCGAGCACGCGGACGGGACGCTGCACGTGCCGTGGCCGCCGTTGCAGGCCGTCTGGCGCCCGCACTGGGGCCCGGGCACACCCGCCGCCGCGCTCGTCGCGGCAGCCTGTGTCGCTTACGGGCCGCGGTTGTCCGGACGTCTGGCGTGGCGACCGCTCCTCTTCGCCACCTGGGCGGCGGCGATGGCATGGACCTGGTCGCTGGCACTGGTCGACGGGTGGAAGCCGGGCGTCGCGGGCCGGCTGACGACCCGTTCCGAGTACCTGTCGCAGATCGACCGCTTCGCGCACGTACACGCCGCACTGCAGGGTTTCACCCAGCACATCCTGAGCACCCAGCCCCAGCCGTGGACCACGCATGTCGCCGGCCACCCGCCCGGGGCGGTCCTGACCTTCGTCGCCCTGGACCGGATCGGCCTCGGCGGCGGTGCCTGGGCCTCCGCCTGGTGCATCGGCGCCGGCGGCTCCACGGCAATCGCCGTCCTGCTGGCGGTCCGGGTGCTGGGCGACGAATCGACGGCGAGGCGTGCCGCACCCTTTGTGGCGATGTCGCCGGCGGCCGTGTGGATCGGTGCCTCCGCCGACGGGTACTTCACCGCGGTCGTCGCCTGGGGACTGGCCCTCCTGGCACTCGCGGCGACCCGCGCCGTCCGTACGCCCGCAGCCGCGGCCCTGGGCGCCGGGATCCTGCTCGGCCTGTCCGCCTACCTCTCGTACGGTCTGGTCCTGGTGGCCGTGGCATCCTCCGCCGTCCTCGCCCTGGCCCGCACCGCACGGCCACTGCCCTCAGCCCTGCTCGGGGCCGGCGTGGTGGCGACCGCCTTCACCCTGTCCGGATTCGCCTGGTGGCAGGCCTACCCCCTGCTGGTCCAGCGCTACTACCAGGGCGTCGGCGGGGTACGCCCGTACAGCTACTGGGTCTGGGCCGACCTCGCCTGCGCCGTCTTCAGCGCCGGACTCGTGGGCGTGGCCGCGGCACGCCGCGCGCTCGGCGCTGCACCCGCGGCCGTGAAGAGGTTGCGGACCGGCCTGCCCACCGGTCCCCAGGCGGTCGCCGTCCTGGCCGCGGCCGCACTGCTCATGATGCTCGTGGCCGACCTGTCCGGGATGAGCAAGGCGGAAACGGAACGGATCTGGCTGCCCTTCGTCGCATGGCTGCTTCCCGCGTCCGCCCTCCTCCCCGCGGTCGACCACCGCCGCTGGCTGCTCCTCCAGGCGTCGGCCGCGCTCCTGGTCAACCACCTGCTGTTCACCCTCTGGTGAGACCGCGGCCGACCCACGTACCCACCGCGCCCGTGCCCGCGGCTCACGAGTGAGAGGACTCACCCCTCCGATGGCCCACGACGAACAGGACGGACCGCCCGACCGCCCGACCGGCAGCACCCGCGCCGGCCCGCCCCCGCGACCGCCCGGGCCGCCGGCGCGGCGTGCGGCGGCACTGCTCCGCACCGCACCACCGGGACCCTTCAGGACCGGGTTCTGGCGCAGCCCGATCCGCGGTCCGTGGCTGACCTCGGTGTGGGGACTGGTGCTGCTGGCCGGGATCGGCATCGAGTTCCTGACCGGCCTGTTCTCCTACGCCGCCTACAACCCCCGCCTCGGCCCGGTCAACGACCAGACACCGGACAAGGGAATCCTCGGCTTCTACCTCTTCACCTGGCCGACCCACCCCTCCTGGCTCTACCGGCTCAACCAAGGCGTGCACGTGACGCTCGGCGTCGTCCTCGTCCCGGTCCTGCTGGCCAAGCTGTGGTCGGTGATCCCGAAACTCTTCACCTGGCCCCCCGTCCGCACACCGGCCCAGGCGATCGAGAGGGTGTCCCTCCTGCTGCTGGTCGGCGGTGCGCTCTTCGAGTTCGCCACCGGCATCCTGAACATCCAGCTGCACTACATCTTCCCGGGCTCCTTCTACACCCTGCACTTCTACGGCGCCTGGGTCTTCATCGCGGCCTTCGCCGCCCACGTGGCGCTGCGGCTCGGCATCATGTGGCGGGCGCTGCGCGCCACGCCGCTGATGACGGTGCTGCGGACCGACGTGGCCCGCACCCGGCCCGAACCACCGGACGACAGCGGCCTCGTCACCCCCACGCCCTCCCGTCCCACCATGAGCCGGCGCGGTGCGCTGGCCCTGACCGGAGCCGGATCACTCGTGCTCATGGCCGTCACCGCCGGGCAGAGCATCGGCGGCCCATGGCGCCGGACGGCGCTGCTGGCCCCGCACGGACGCAACCCCGGCACCGGACCGAACGGCTTCCCCGTCAACAAGACCGCCGCGCAGGTCGGCGTCACCGCCACCGACATCGGACCGGCATGGCGGCTGCGCGTCCACGGACCCGCCGGCACCCACACCTTCACCCGGGCACAGCTGCTGGCGATGCCACAGCACCAGGCGGTGCTGCCGATCGCATGCGTCGAGGGGTGGTCCACCGACGACCAGCACTGGTCCGGCCCGCGCCTCGCCGACCTGGCCGCCCTCGCGGGCCTGCCCCATGCAGGCAGCGTGAAGGTGCAGTCCGTCCAGCGCGGCGGCGCTTTCAGCACGGTGCTGCTGGCCGCCAACCAGATCCACAACCCCCTGTCGCTGCTCGCGCTGCACGTCAACGGCGCCGACCTGTCGGCAGACCACGGCTTTCCCGCCCGGGTGATCGTGCCGGCCAGCCCCGGCGTCAACAACACCAAGTGGGTCGGCGACCTCACGTTCAGGAAGTGAGCCGATGAACCGACCGCGCCGCCGTCTGCTCCGCTGGTACGGAGCCCGCCCCGTCCACCTGCTCGCGATGGCGGGCTGCTTCGCGCTCGCGGCCTACGCAGCCCTCCAGCTGCTGGCCCGCCGCCCCATTGCCGTCACCGCGTGGTTCGTGGGCGCCGCCCTCGTACACGACCTGGTATTGGTCCCCCTGTACTCCACGGCCGACGTCGCCGCCCGACGGACACTGGACCGCGGTCGCACCGGCGCGACGCCCTACCTCAACCACCTGCGCGTACCGGTGTACCTCTCCGGCCTGCTGCTGCTCGTCTGGTACCCCCTCATCCTCCGCCGCTCCCAGCCCTACCGAGGAGACACCGCACTGAGCGAAGACGTCTTCCTCCCGCACTGGCTGCTGATCAGCGCTGCCCTCTTCGCCGCGTCCGCCACCCACCTGGGACTCCGCGGCCTGCTGAAACGGCGCCGCCGCCCGCCCCGCGCTCCGGGTGGAGGCGCCGCCGCGAGGTCTGCACCGCCATCGGGCGGCGCGTCGTAAATCGCCGGGCGAGGCGCCACGGGCAGGAGCTCCCCCCTCCGGGGCCTGGCGGGATGGGCGGCTCACCGGACGGCCGCCCACGCCTGGGGCGTGTCCCCGTCGTGCTCTGCCCCGGGCAGCAGCGGCGGACCCAGGTGTGCGAGGTGAAGGCACCGGTGGACGTGAACGATGCGATGAACCTCTCCGCGCGAGCCCGGAGGTGCCGCGACCGCAGTGCGACCGAACTGGCACGACCCGTTCGGACGGTACGTCATCACGACGTACCGGCGCGTGCGCGTGTGGGGCCGCCAGGACGAGCAATCACCCCTCAGCCCCGCCGGTACGGGCGGGAAGGCGGCCGGTGCGGCGCCACTGGGCCAGGACCGCGCGGCCGTAGTTGTTGGTGCCGATCGCACGGTCGAGCTCGGCGCCACTCGGGGTCCGGCCCTTCGCGTGCTCCTGCTGGAAGTAGGACCACATCGCGTCTTCCGCGCTCTCGCCGTTTCCCGGCCGGGGTGTGCGGACGGGGCGGGACTCTCGCGGCACGCTTCCCTCGGGAGGCTCGGGAACTTCCGATACCCGAGCTGCGCTCTCGCTCTCGCGCCCAGACGCCGGTGTCTCGGGCCCCTCCGGCGCGCCCGGCGTCCCCGCGCCCGTCGCCAGCAGCTCCACCGCGAGCAGCAGCGCCACCGGGGGCCACCCCGCCACCAGGACCGGCTGCCACGCCAGGCGCGGCGCCGCCGCCACGTTCGCCGCCAGCGACACCGCGATGCCCAGGCCGAACGCCGGCCGGACCGCGTACCGTCCGCGCCACCTCCTCACAAATGACGACGTCAAAACGACGATTGGGCCGCCCCGCCTCGGCCATCAGGTCGGCGATATCGCCGTCGCGGGCAATGGGGGATGTCGAACCGCTCGTAGCCCGCCCCTCCGTCCACGGGCCTCCAGCTCCATCCGCCCCGACTCGACGTCGTAGAAGTGGCAGACGATCGCCCACGCCTCGGGCAACGCACCCTTGCTGTTGCGCAACTGCCGCATCAGCGACTGCCGCGGATCCTGCTGGACCTCGGTAGAGGTCCGCCCCAGCCACGCCACCCGTACTTCGCCGTGCAGCAAGGCGGTGGGCATACCGAACGGCGATACGGCCAGATCGGAAAGCGGGGATGCCGGCGGCCCGGACGGTATTCGCGGGGCGGGCGGATTGTGGAGAGACTCCAGGTGATCCTCGACGGCACCCTGATCGAATCGGACCGCCTCACGGGCATCCGCGAGAACGGCAACGATCTGTGGCTCAGCCAGAAGCACAAGGCATTCGGCGGCAACATCCAGTTCCTGTCCGCGCCGGACGGCACCTCGCTGTGGGGCTCCGATGTCGAGCCCGGCAGCGTCCCCGACAGCACCGCAGCCCGCATCCGTGCACTCCCCGCCCTCTACAGGGCGGCCGCCGACGGCCTGCCGATCCTGGCGGACAAGGGCTACATCGGCGCGGGCATCGGCATCCTGAACCCCCGTCCGCCGCCCAAAGGGCAAGTCCGAACAGGCACTTCACGTCGACACCCGCTCCGAGTCAGGACTGTGACCCGCGGCGGCGGGATCGAGAAAGCGCGCGAGCCGCTCGGGGAGCTTCGTCGAGGATGGTCCCCATGACCCACGTGATCGAAGCTCCTGATGCCGACGACGCCGGCTTCCTGGGCCCGCTGCAGTTGAGGGTCTGGCTGCAGACGTATCCCTGCGAGGACGCGGGGATCGATGAGAACTGGATCCATGAACACCGCGGCTCTTCTGCCTCGGAGGAGGGAATCTCCCGGTGGCGGGAGTTCATCGAGGCGGCGAGGCAGCAGCCGGATCTGCTGTTCTGCCGTGTCGTCCGCTCCGAGAGGGAGATCGTCGGCTTCCTTTGCGGTCGCCGGGACGAGGTGGTCACCCTCGGGCCGATGTACCTGCTGGAGGAAGTCCAGGGCCGGGGGATCGGAGGCCGACTGATGGGCGAGTTCTTCACCTGGGCAAGGGGCACACCTGTGCGCCTGTGGGTCACCGACTACAACGAGCGCGCGATCCGCTTCTACCAACGCCACGGGTTCAAGGCCACAGGCGAGCGAGAGCTCTGGCAAGGCAGACTGCCGAACGTGCGCATGGTCCGGGAACCCACCGACAACCTCAGTTGAGCCTGCGCGGGGGACCAGATCACCCCAGACGAACGATCACCGCTGAGAAAACCTCAGTGTGCACGGTCTGCCGGGCAGCGGCAGTAGCCGGCTTGGGCCCGGTTGGCTGCGGCGGGCTGACGCGTAGGGTGCCGGGATGATCTCGATACCACAGGAGTTCGCACAGAGCACCTTCGACCGCGAGGGAGAGGCCGGAGCGGCGTGGCTCGCCGCGCTGCCCGGGATCGTGGAGGAGTTGCTGGGGCGCTGGGGGTGCGTCCCGGACGGCGAGGTCATGCATGGGGGCGTCGGCGTCATCGTTCCGGTACGGCAGCGGGCTGAAGAGCGCGCCGTGCTGAAGGTGTCGTTTCCGCATCCCGGTAACGTTCATGAGCCGGATGCGTTCGTTGCGTGGGGTGGGTGCGGCGCCGTCCGGCTGCATGAGCGCGACGACGAGCGGTTCGCGATGCTGCTGGAGCGGGTTCGGCCGTCGACCCTGGCGGAGGTCGAGGACGGCGATGAGGTGGTGACGGTCGCCGGCCGGCTCAATCGCCGCCTGGCCGTCCCCGCACCACCCGGCCTGCCCCGGCTGCGTGAGCAAGCCGAGACCTGGGAGGAGCAGCTGCGCAAGGACGCCGAGGAACTGTCGCACGCATTGCCGCGGCAGGTGCTGGATGCCGCTGTGGCGACCGTTCGGGACCTGGGGCGAGCCCAGCCGGACACCCTCCTCCATGGCGACCTCCATGCCCGGAACATCCTGCGTGCCGACCGAGAGCCGTGGCTGGCTGTCGACCCCAAGGGGTACGTAGGAGATCCCGCCTACGACGGCGGCACACTGCTGAAGTCCCGCGCGCTGACGCTCCTCGAAGCGGATGACCTGCGCAAGGCTGTCCACCGCGTCGTGGACGTCTTCGCCGAGGCCGCGGAACTCGACCGTGAACGCGTCCAGCGATGGGCCCAGTTCCATGCTGTCCAGGCTGCGTTCTGGGGCCGCCGCCACAGTTTCCATATCGCCCGCAGCGGACCACGGCTGGACTGGCTCACTGAATTCGCCGACCGACTGGCGGAGTTGCTCACCCGACGCTCGTAGTGCGTGACGGCGCTGCCGGGTCCGGTGGGTGGACGAGTGGGGCCACCGTTGATCATCGTGAGCTGTACGGACTGACGATGAGATGGTGGCCGCAGGCCACAGCGTAGAGGTCCGGGCGCTGCCACACGTCGGCGAACAGCACGTCGTCGGTGAGGTCGGCCGGCTTGGGGGCGTGGCTGCGCACGAGGTCGGGCGCGACGCGGGGGTTGGTGCCGGTCATCCGCGCTCCATCATCTTCATCTGCGCCGGGTTGTGGGTGTCGCCGGCGGCCGGGGGAAGGGCGCTGAGCCGTGCGAGGTGCTCGTCGGTGAGCCGGAGGGCGTCGGCGGCGGTGTTCTCCTCGACGCGGGCGACGCGGCGGGTGCCGGGGATGGGGGCGATGTCGTCGCCCTGGGCCAGCAGCCACGCGAGGGCGACCTGTCCGGGGGTGGCGCCGATCTCGGCGGCGACGGCGGCGACCTGGTCGGCCAGGTCCAGGTTGTGCTGGAAGTTCTCTCCGGTGAAGCGGGGGTTGTCGGCGCGGAAGTCGGTGGCGTCGAAATCCGAGCGGGAGCGGATCGTGCCGGTCAGGAAGCCGCGGCCGAGCGGGGAGAACGGCACGAAGCCGATGTTCAGCTCGCGCAGCACCGGCAGGACCCGGGCCTCGGGGTCGCGGGTGAACAGCGAGTATTCGGACTGCACCGCGGTGACCGGGTGCACGGCGTGGGCGCGGCGGATGGTGTCGGGGCCGGCCTCCGACAGGCCGATGTGCCGGATCTTGCCCTCGGCGACCAGCTCGGCCAGGGTCCCGACGGTCTCCTCGATCGGCGTGCCGGGGTCCACGCGGTGCTGGTAGTACAGGTCGATGTAGTCGGTGCCCAGGCGCTTGAGGGAGCCCTCGACGGCGGTACGCACGCTCACGGGGGTGCTGTCCGGCCCGCTCTCGCGGCCGGAGTGGGAGATCAGGCCGAATTTCGTGGCCAGCACGACCTCGTCGCGGTGGCCTTTGAGCGCGCGGCCGACGAGTTCCTCGTTGGTGTACGGGCCGTAGACCTCGGCGGTGTCGATGAAGGTGACGCCCAGCTCCAGGGCGCGGTGGACGGTGCGCACGGACTGCTCGTCGTCGCTGCCGGCACCGGTGTAGCCGTGGGACATGCCCATGGCCCCCAGGCCGATGCGGGAGACGTCCAGGTCACGCAGGCGGATGTGCTTCACGAGGATTCCCGTCGTTCGTTCGGTGAGGTGGTGGTGGTCGTGGCGGACCGGCTTGGTCCGGTCAGGGGCGGACGACGACCTTGAGGGCTTCGCGGTCGTTCATCAGGCGGTAGCCCTCGGCGACGTCCTCCAGGGCCACGGTGCGGTCGAACACGCGGCCGGGGCGGATGCTGCCGTCCAGGATGTGCGGCATGAGCTCGTCGATGTACGCGCGGGCGGGCGCGACGCCGCCGGTCAGGGTGATGTTGCGCAGGAACTCGGGGAAGCCGAGCGGCACCTCCGGATACTGCGGGGCGCCGACGCGGCTGATGGTGCCGCCGTCGCGTACCACCCCCGCGGCCTGCACGAGGGCGTCCTTGAGGCCCACGCACTCCAGCACCCGCGGCGTACCGCGCCCGCCGGTCAGCTCGCGCACCGCGGCCACGCCCTCCTCGCCGCGCGCGGCGACCACGTCGGTGGCGCCGAACGCGCGGCCCAGGTCGGTGCGGGCGGTGTGGCGGCCCATGAGGATGATCCGCTCCGCGCCCAGCAGCCCGGCGGCGATGACCGCGGACAGGCCCACCGCGCCGTCGCCGACCACCGTCACGCTCTCGCCCGGCCGGACGCCGGCGGTGCGGGCGGCGTGGTAGCCGGTGCACAGGACGTCCGAAAGGGTGAGCAGGTCCGGCAGCAGCCCGGAATCCTCGCCCACGGGCAGCTTGACCAGCGTGCCGTCCGCGTACGGGACGCGGGCGGCCTGGCCCTGGCCGCCGTCGACGCCGTTCACGCCCCACGGTCCGCCGTGCTCGCAGGAGGTGTGCAGTCCGGCACGGCAGTACTCGCACGTGCCGTCACTGTAGGTGAACGGGGCCACCACCAGGTCTCCTGCTTTGACGGTGGTGACCTGCGGGCCGGTCTCCTCGACGACACCGAGGAACTCGTGGCCCATCTGCCGCGGGTGCTCGGTGAGGGGCTGCGACTTGTACGGCCACAGGTCGCTCCCGCAGATGCACCCGAGCACGATCCGCACCACCGCGTCGGTGGGCTGCTGGACCTTCGGGTCCGCCACGTCCTCGACCCGGACGTCACCGGCCTGGTGGAGCAGGGTTGCACGCATGGATTCCACTCTCCCTGACGGGGCCGGACCCGGCACCCTGGCCGGGAGGCATCCGCGTTCGGGCTGCCTGCCATCCAGCGAACACCGCACACCGCCCGATCGGGGCCGCCAAGGGGACCCTGGCAAGGTCCCCCACGGCCGGATCCCACGGCGTGCCCGGACATAGTGTCGGAGCATGGACCGACGCAGCGAGATCCGCGACTTCCTCACCACCCGCCGCGCCCGGATCACCCCTGAGCAGGCCGGTCTCACGCCCTCCCCGCTCGCGGGGGCCCGCCGTGTCCCGGGCCTGCGCCGGGAGGAAGTCGCCCAGCTCGCCGGAGTCAGCGTGCCCTACTACACCCGGCTGGAGCGCGGCGACGCCCGCGGCGCCACCGACGCCGTCCTGGACGCCATCGCCGGCGCACTGCGGCTGGACGACGCCGAGCGCGCCCACCTCTTCGACCTGGTCCGCGCCGCCAACGCCACCACCGCCCAGGCCCGCGCCCCCCGCCATCCGGCCCGGCGCACCCTGCGCCCGGAACTGTGGAACATGCTGGAGGCCATGGGCGGCGTCCCCGCCTACATCCGCAACGGCCGCCTGGACCTGCTCGCCGGCAACGCCCTCGCCCGCGCCCTGTTCGCCCCCGTCTTCGACAGCCCCGCCCGCCCGGCCAACTCCGCCCGCTTCACCTTCCTGGACCCGGCAGCACCCGAGTTCTACCCCGACTGGGACGCCGTCGCCGACCAGAACGTCGCCACCCTGCGCGCCGAAGTCGGCCGCAACCCCCACGACAAGGCCCTCTCCGACCTCATCGGCGAACTGTCCACCCGCGGCGACACCTTCGACCGCCGCTGGGCCCGCCACGAAGTCCGCCGCCACCGCGCCGGCGCCAAACGCGTCACCCACCCCCTGGTCGGCGACATGACCTTCAGCTACGAGACCATGCAGCTCACCGCCGACGAGGGCCTGTACCTCATCATCTGCGGCGTCGCCCCCGGCAGCCGCGACGCCGAAGCCCTCAACCTCCTCGCCAGCTGGAACGCCCCCAACGAGACTCCAGCCCCCGGAAACAGCTGAAGCCGTACAGCCACCGGCACCGACGCCCGAGTGCGCACCCCGCCGGCTCCTGCCTCCGGCCACCCGCCTCCCCCGGGAACCGAACGCTGAGCCTCGCTGGTGACTTCCGAACTCGTGAACAAAGCCAGAGGTGTCCCGGCGGGACAGGCGGGTGTCTGCTGGGACCAGTGGTCACCCTTCGACCGCGCTGTCCCGGGAGGGAAGGCGGCCGGTGCGGCGCCACTGGGCCAGGACCGCGCGGCCGTAGTCGTTGGTGCCGATCGCGCGGTCGAGCTCGGCGCCACTCGGGGTCCGGCCCTTCGCGTGCTCCCGCTGGAAGTAGGAGCACATCGCCTCTTCCGCGCTCTCGCCGCGTCTCGGCCGGGGTGTGCGGACGGGGCGGGACTCTCGCGGCACACTCCTCCCGGGAGGCTCGGGAACGCCCGAGGACCGGGCCGCGCTCTCGCTCGCGCGCCCAGGGGCCGGTATCTCGGTCCCCTCCGGCGCGCCCGGCGGTAGCCAGAGGTCGGACGCGCTCACCACGAGCCGCCCCGACGCCGGCGCGGCACCTCGACCGTCGCCGACAGCGTCAGCGCGCTCTTCGGCCCCCGCGCCGTGGCTGGCGGAATCCCGTTGGGGGCACCACCAGCATCTCAGCGTCCCCGAGGTCCGCGTCCCGCTTCCGAGGCAGGGCCTCGGCAAGTCCTCGTGCCGCTTCTTCGACCTCTGCCATCAGCGATCCGGGCAGCGTGACCGTTGCGGTCGCGGTGGACCGGCAGGCGGACTCTTCGAGCGTCGGCGCCGCCGCCGCGGACGGCCCGAGGCTTCCTGTGGCGGCTGGTCCGAGGGGATGTCGGAGGTGCCTGCGAAGATCGTGGGCATGGAGCTCTCCGCCGTCCTCGCCGGGCTCGACGCCCATCCCTGGTCCGCTGTCGACCACGCCTACGGGCCCGCCGGGGACCTGCCGGAGTTGTTGCGTACCTTCGCCGAGGGGGGCGGGGGCGCCGAGGAGGCGCTGGACGAGCTGTACGGCTCGATCGTGCACCAGGGCACCGTGTACGCGGCCAGTGCCGACGCCGCCCCGTATCTCGCCCGAATCGCTGCCTCCGGCCGACAGACCGTCGACGCGCTCCGGCTGCTCGGCTGCCTCGCCGAGAGCGAGGACGAGTACGGTGTCGAGCCGGGCACCGTGCGGGCCGCCGTGGCCGCCCAACTGCCGCTGCTCGTAGCGCTGCTGTCCGACGGGGACCCTGCCGTCCGGCAGGCGGCCGGCTGGGCGGTCGGGCACACCCGGGACGCCGCCACCGGCCTGCCCGCCGTCCGCGCACGGCTGGCCGCTGAGACCGAGCCCGCCGTCCGGGCCGAACTCCTTTCTGCGTACGGCCGGTTGAATCGCGGGGGCGCCGTCGCCGAGGCACGCGCCCTGCTCGGGCCGGACACGCCCGCGCCGGTGCGCCGGGCCGCGGTGTTCGCCGCGTTGGAGGCCGGGGAGCCGTGGCTCGCCGCCCATCGCGACGCCGTCCTGGGCCTGTTGCCCGCCCGCGAGACGGCCAGGTCCGGGTACGCGGACGAGCGCCGGGAACCGCTGCGCGCCATCGTCGGGATCCTGCTCGGGCGGGGCGCCGACGCCGACCGCGAGAGCGCACTCGCGCTGCTCGACGCCGCGCTGCGTGACGAGCGCCCCGAGGTGCGGGCCGAGGCGCTGTGGGCGGCAGACCGCGCCTGCGCCCTGTCCCGCAGCGCCCCGCGGCGGCTGATACCCGCGATCGCCCCGCTCGCCGCCGAATGGGCAGCCGCCCAACTCCTGGGCAAAATCGGCCCGCTTGCCGCCGCGGCCGCTCCCGTCCTCGTCGAACTCGCCGCGCAGCCGGACGACAAGGCAGCCGACCAGGCCCTCGCCGCGCTCGTCCTGGTGGCGCCGCAGGCCGCCGCCCCGCTGCTGGCCCAGGCCCTCGGCCGGCGCCCGCGCGCCGTGCAGTGCGCCGCCGGGTCCCACGCCCCGGCCGACGCACCCTTCCCGTTCGACCCGGAGCTGCTCGCCGCGGTCCGTGCTCGCCTTGCCGCCAAGGTGCTGGAGTGTCCCGACGGGTGCGAGGGCTGCGGCTGTTCGACGACCGAGGACCACAACGACACCGCCATGCTGGTCCACTTGCTGCGGCAGTGGGGCCCCCGGGCCGTCGAGGCGCTGCCCGAACTGTGCGCCGTCCTGCCCCGGTTCCACTACGCCGCCACCGCGATCACCGCTGTCGCCGCCGGCATCGGGTCGGAGCAGCGCGAGCAGGCCGCCACCGCCCTGCGGGCCTGCGCCCGGAAACTGTTCGTGGCGCAGGCGCTGTACGAGCTGACCGGCGAGACCGGGCCCCTGCTCGCCGCTGCCGAGGCGGCGCTCGCCACCGGTGCGCGCGGCGCCGCCGAAGGCGCCCGCGCCCTGGCCGGTCTCGGCCCGGCGGCCGCCCATCTCGCCCCGGCCCTGCGGACAGCGCTCGGCCGGACCGTCGACCGCGACACCGTTCCGGAGGTGGACGCCGACCTCGCCCTGGCGCTCGCCTTGTGGCGGACCGCCGGTGAGGCGGCCGAGGTCGTACCGGTGCTGGCCTCGGTGCTCGACAGAAGCGCGGGCCGGCAGTGGTTCCACCGGACGGCCGCCCGCGCCGCCCGCCAGGTCGCCGTACTCGGCCCCGCCGGACGCCCGCTGACCGCCCGGCTCCACGCTCTCCTCGACGACCCGGCGCAAGCGCCCTCGGCCGTCCTCGGGCTGCTCGCCGTCGCCGACCCGGCGGGCCTCGACCGCACCCGGCTCGCCGAGGCGGCGCTGCTCTCGACGGAGACCGGAGCCGACCTCAAGGGTGCGTGCGATGCCCTCCGGGCGCTCGGCGCCGCCGCCCTGACGCGGGAGCAGCACGACCGGCTGGCCGCGCTCGTCGCCGGGGACCGCCGCATGGTCGTCTCCGGGGCCGACCACGCGGTGATCCGCGAGGACGAGCAGCTGCGCGCCGCGCTGGCGTCCGTCCTCGACCGGGTCGGCTGAGGCGCGCGGCCGCTTTTCGGATCTTGCCGGGTGCCCGGCGCCGCGCGCCCGCTCCGACCGCCGCCGTTCGCGGCAGGCGGGGCCTCCCGTTCGCCCGGCCGGGCCGGCGTCTTCGGGCTGATGCCCGGCATCGGGCAGGCGGGACCCGGCGGGCCCAGCGGGTCAGCACATCTTGTAGCTCGCCTTCGTGCTGTTGTAGGAGCAGGCGCCGGCCTTCGCTCCCGCGGAGTTCTTGAAGGTGGCGGTGTCCTTGTCGTTGTTCCATATGTAATTGCCGCTGCCCCAGTAGCGGTTGGCCGCGGTGTTGGTGCCCTTGCCCGTGTGTATCGTCACGGTCTTGCCGGCGCCGAGGGTGAAGGCGGCGAAGGTGTACTTGTGGGCGGAGGCGTCGGTGACGCTCCAGCCCCTGAGCGACACGCTCTTGGTCGTGGTGTTCTTTATCTGCACGTATTCGGCGTTCAGGCTCGAAGCCGAACGGGTGTCCGTGCCGGGGCTGTTGTAGTAGATCTTGTACAGGTGGACGGAGCCGGTCGCGGCCTGCGCGGGCGCGGTGGTCAGCGCGAGGGCGGCGGCGCCGCAGACGGCCAGCGCGGCAGCGGTGGTGCGGGTGTAGTGCATGCGTTTTCCCCTGGATCGTGACCGGGTCCCCTTGCCCGGCAGATCGCCCAGAGTAGGGACATGTCCCCCCAGTGGGCACGCCGTTACCGAATCAGGATGCTCAGGGGGCCATCGTGCTCCAGGAGGCGTTGGGGGCACCCTCTCGCGGTGGGTCCCGCGGACGCGATCAGGTGGTCTGTGCGGAAAACGCCCCCTGCGGCGGGTCGGAGTCGGCAGGATGAGGGTATGGCTGACGGCGATGGAGCACCGGACGGGGTGTGGCCGGTCGTGGTGCGGTATCCGCACGGTCCGGTGGAAGAGGTTGTGGAGGCCGACGCGATCGACGCGGCCCGGCAGGCGCAGTCCCTGATGGTGCGGGGGCCGCTGTTCGGGGTGGCGGTCCAGGACGCCGACGTACCCGCGCGGTGGCGGCTCGTCACGCCGGTCACGTCGGCCACCCCGCAGGACGCCCGGGACAGCCTGAATTCGCTGCTGTGGTTCCGGGCGAGGGACGACACGCAGGATCGGGACGAGCGGCGCGGCCTGCTGGCGGCGGTCGCACGGCTGGAGACCGAGCGCATCGACGAGTTGACGGCGTTGGGCCGGCGGTACCGGGTGGTGCGGGCCGAGGAGTACGCCGGGGCCGGCCCGGACGGGATCGAGACGCCCCGTCCGACCGACCCCGAGCCCGCCGTCCCCGACTGGAGCAGGTCGTCCAAGGATCCGGAGGTCGACGAGGGGCTGGTCCTGGACCCCGCGGAACCGGTCACGCCCACGCAGGCCGCGGAGCGGTTCGCGATGCGCTCCCTCGCCTACAGCGGCGACCGGTATCCGCAGGACGTGCTGCGCGAGTCCGCGCGGGCCGTGGCGGACTACCCCGAGGTGCTGCTGCTGCCGACCACGTACCGCGTCCTCAAGGGGCGCGGCGACCGGTGGACCATCGACGGCTCCCTGCACACCACCGCCCACGGCGCCCGGCAGTCCCTGGAATTCGGGCTGACGTGGTTCGAGCCCCGGCAGAAGGGCCTCATCGACTTCGACGCCGACCGCGAGACCGACGCCCGTACCCTCGTCGCCGCGGGCACCGACCCCGCAGCCGACCGGCTCGCCGAGTTCGTCCGCGCAGCCGACCTGCTCCGGACCGAGAACGCCAACGAGGTCGAGGTCAACGGCACGGCCCGGCGGATCTGCCGGATGCGCCGGCTGGTGCGCTGGGGCACCGACGGCCCCGAGGGACCACGCCCCTCCGACACCAGCCTGCACCCGCCCGAGCAGATCCACCCCCGTCTCGACGAGGACGGAGTCATACACCACTCGTCGGACGCGTGACCGCCCCGGTTTGCAGGCTGCTGGGCGGCTGACGCGTCAAGCGCCCGGCACGGGCTTCGTGGCGCGGATGATCGCGGACTGCATGCCGTCGGCGACCGGGTGGGTGGGGGCGATCTCGACGTCCGTGAAGCCGGCGGCTTCGAGTCCGGCGCGGTATTCGGCGAAGGAGAGCGCACCGGCGATGCAGCCGGCGTGGTCACCGCGCTCGGCGCGCTCGGCGGGGGTGAGCGTGTCGTCGGCGACGACGTCGGAGACGCCGATCCGGCCTCCGGGCCTGAGGACGCGGAAGGTCTCGGCGAAGACGGCGGGCTTGTCCGTGGACAGGTTGATCACGCAGTTGGAGATGACGACGTCGATCGTGTCCGCGGGCAGCGGGACGGCCTCGATGGTGCCCTTGAGGAATTCGACGTTGGCCGCGCCGGCCTTCGCCGCGTTGGCCAGCGCCAGGGCGAGCATCTCCTCGGTCATGTCCAGCCCGTACGCCTTGCCGGTGGGGCCGACGCGGCGGGCGGAGAGCAGGACGTCGATGCCGCCGCCGGAGCCGAGGTCCAGGACGCGCTCGCCCTCGCGGAGTGCGGCGACGGCGGTGGGGTTGCCGCAGCCGAGGGACGCGGCGACGGCCTCGGCGGGCAGGGCCTCGCGTTCGTCGGCGGCGTAGAGGGCGGAGCCGAAGTTCGCGTCGACCCCGACCCCGACCCCGACTCCGGCCTCGACCGGATCGGATCCGCAGCAGGCGGTGCCGCCGCCGGTGACCTTGACGGCGGCCGCGGCGTACCGCCGGCGGACGGTTTCGCGCAGGTCGGTGGACTGCTCGCTCATGGCTTCTCCCTGGACGACGGACATGGCTTGCATTGACGTTCTTCGATCCAACCTTGCGCCGTGGATCGAAGAACGTCAACATAGAGGTATGTCGAAACAAGAGCGTGCGGTGGTCGGCCAGGAGGCCGCCTGCTGCCCGGGGCTGTCCGCCGTACCGCTGGACGAGGACCGGGCGGCCGACCTGGCGAAGGTCTTCAAGGCGCTGGGCGACCCCGTACGGCTGCGGCTGATGTCGATGATCGCCTCAAGCGGGGAGCGGGGGGAGGACGGGCAGCGCGGCGAGATCTGCGTGTGCGAGCTGACCCCTGCCTTCGACCTGTCCCAGCCGACGATCTCGCACCACCTCAAGCTGCTGCGGCAGGCCGGGCTCGTCGACTGCGAGCGCCGCGGGACGTGGGTGTACTACTGGGCGCTGCCCGGCGTCCTGGACGGGCTCGCCGCGTTCCTGGCCACCGCGCGGCCCGCCGCGGCCACGGCGTGAACGTGCCGCTCGGCCGCCGGGCCGCCGCCGAGGCGGTCGGGACCGGGCTGCTGGTGGCGGTGGTGGTCGGCTCCGGGATCCAGGCCGCCGAGCTGTCGCGGGACGCCGGGGTCCAGCTGCTCGCCAACTCCCTGGCCACCGTCTTCGGCCTGGGCGTACTGATCGCCCTGCTCGGGCCGGTCTCCGGGGCGCACTTCAACCCCGCCGTGACCCTGGCCGCCTGGTTCACCGGGCGTCGCGCCCCGGGCGGCCTCACCGGGCGGGACGTCGTGGCGTACGTGTCCGCCCAGGTCGCGGGCGCGATCGGCGGTGCGGTGCTGGCCGACGCGATGTTCGCCGAGCCGCTGGTGGGGCTGTCCGGCCACGACCGGTCCGCCGGCCACCTGCTGCTCGGCGAGGTCGTCGCCACGGCGGGGCTCGTCCTGCTGGTCCTCGGTCTGGGCCGGGTCGGCCGCGCCTCGGCGGCGCCGGTCGCCGTGGCCTCCTACATCGGGGCCGCGTACTGGTTCACCTCCTCCACCTCGTTCGCGAACCCGGCGGTGACCGTCGGCCGGGCCTTCACCGACACCTTCGCCGGGATCGCACCCGCCTCCGTCGCCCCGTTCGTCGCCGCGCAGCTGCTCGGTGCCGCGCTCGGCCTCGCCGTCGTCACCGCGGTCCACGGTCCGCACACCGCCGCGACCCCGCCCCATACGGCCGAAGCGCCGCCCCGTACGGCCGAAGTCCCGCCCGCCGAAACCGAGTCCGCCGCCTCCTGACCGCACTCTCCCGACCGCGCCCCCGAGGAAGACACCCGCCATGACCGCTCCCGCCACCCGCCCGTCGGTGCTGTTCGTCTGCGTCCACAACGCCGGGCGCTCCCAGATGGCCGCCGCGTTCCTCTCCCGCCTCGCGGGCGACCGTGTCGAGGTCCGCTCGGCGGGCTCCGCGCCCGCCGACTCCGTCAACCCGGCCGTCGCGGAAGCGATGAAGGAGGTCGGTATCGACATCTCCGCCCAGGCACCGAAGGTCCTGACCACGGAGGCGGTCCGGTCCTCGGACGTCGTGATCACCATGGGCTGCGGCGACGCCTGCCCCGTCTTCCCCGGCAAGCGGTACGTGGACTGGCAGCTCGACGATCCGGCGGGGCGGGGCGTCGAGGCCGTACGGCCGATCCGCGAGGCCGTCGAACAGCGCGTACGCGCCCTGCTCGCCGAGTTGGGCATTCCGACCGCCGCCTGACCGCCGCCCTCGGCGCGCGCCCGGGGCCACCCCCTACCCCTGGAGCCAGTGGCGGCCGGCGGGCGTCCAGCCGACCAGTCGGCGTGCGCCGGCGTCACCGTCGCCGTCGCCGAAGCCGCCGCCCTCGCGTACGAGTCGCACCCCCGCCAGAACCGGCGCGAGGCGCCCGCGGGCATGGTCGGGGTAGCGCGCCACGTCCTCCTCGAACTGCTCCAGGGCCGCGTCGCGCTCGGCAGCGGTGGCCATCGACAGGTGGAAGAGGGTCTGGCGCCAGGCGTAGGCCATGTCCTTGATGGTCGTCAGCGGCCGCGGGTTGCCGTGGATCCGCGCGGCCAGGCGGCAGGTGGTGGCGAACGCCCCGCGGGCAAGCGCCGCCCAGCCGGACGGCGGGGTCACGCCGACCGGGCCGGCGAGCAGGGCGAGGTTGTGCGTGGTGAGGATCTGCGCCTGCTCGATCACCGCGCCCCCCTGGGCGACCGACAGCCAGGTCGTCCCCGCCAGGCCGGCCCGCTCGCGGCAGAGCCCGGCGAACCGCGAGGCACCGCGGCGCCCCTTGCCGTCGCCGGCCTCCTGGCCGATGCCGGCGACGGCCGCGCAGTCGATGCCGTAGTAGGCCGCGTACAGGGTGCCGTCGAGGAGTTCGGCCGCGGCCCGCGCGGCGTCGGCGAACTTGGGCGTGAAGGTGCCCATGAAGATGTCGGCGGCCAGCTCCTCGGTCCACGGCAGCGTGAACCCCGCGGTACGGGTGAGCGTGGCGAACTCGCTCACCAGCGGGTTGGGCAGGACGGTGCCGGGCCAGCCCTGCAGTGCCAGCTCGCCGAGGTCGGCCAGGGTGCGTCGTGCCGTGGCGCGTACCGGGTCGGTGGTCTGCCGGTGCGGTGCGACGGCACGGACCCACGGCAGCTCCTCGAAGCGGACCTGGTGCTGGAGGTCGACCAGGAGCAGCGAGCGCCGGTTGCGGAACGCCCCGTACGCGGCGGCCGTCAGCCGGCGCAGCCGGGGGTCGGGGTAGGAGGCGGCGGTCGCGGTCGCGACGAGCTGGGGTACGAGGGAGGCCAGCACTTCGGCGGACGGCACGACACCGGCGCCGATGAGGGTGGGCACGTCGGCGGCCAGCGCCCGGCGTACCAGGCGGGCGATCGGCTCGGGCACGTCGGCGCTGACGGGCAGGCCCGTGCTCTCGTGCTCGGCGGGGGTGACCGGGGCCGTGAAGGCGCGGGCCTGCGGTGTGCCGGTGTCCGCGGGCAGGTCCGCGAGGCGCCCGGCGACAAGCTGGGCCATGGCGTGGAGGGTCGGACGGGCGGCGTCCGCGGCCTGGCGGGCGCGCAGCGCGCTGTGCCCGGGGGTGCCGGGCGCGCCGCGGCGGCGCACCATCGAGTCGACGGCGTGCTGCACCTTTCCGCGGCGCCGCGCGTCCAGGTCCCGTCCGCGGACCAGGTCCTCCAGCGCGGTCCGCAGGACGAACGCGTTCTCCTTCGGACGGCGGTGCTTGCCGCACAGGGTGTGCTCGGCGGCGAGCGCGCGGTAGCGCTCCAGCAGGGCGGCGGCCTGCTCCCGCCACTCCGGCGCGGGGGGCGAGGCCAGGATGCTGCCGTCACGTACGGTCTTCAGCCAGTGGTCGAGCAGTTCGTCGGCGAAGGGGTTCCAGACGGACAGCGCCTCGTTCATGGCCTCGACACCGGCGTGCGGGCGCCGTTCCCGCAGGCGCTCGCGCACTTCTCCGACCGTCCAGCGGAACACGACGCCGCTGTCCGCCCCCGAGGGCGGAGCGGGTAGCCGGCGCGGCAGGAATCGCAGGCGGTCGGCGAACGGCTCCAGCTCGTCGAGGAGTTCCAGCGCGGTCGCGGTCTCCCCGTGGTCGGCGAGCCAGGTCACGGTCAGCAGGGCCGCTTCCTCGGGCAGGTCGACGCTGTACGCGCCCGACGCCAGCAGGTCCGTCAACTCGGCCTGGCCCGCGGTGGTCAGGGCGTACGCGAACAGGGCCCGGCGGTCGGCCGGCAGACCCGCGCCCTGTGCGGCGAGGACTTCGTGCGGACGCAGCGGCCCGCCCGCGGCCGGGGTGCCGGTGGCGAAGCCGCCGCGGACGACCTCCGGGGTGACCCAGGCGGGCAGGCCGGCGACCGGGGTGCGCGATCCGACGGTGATCGTGCCGTCGGCCATGCCGGTCAGGACCTTCCGCCAGCGGGCCGCACGGTCTGCGGCGCGGGCCCGTACCCGCGGGTCGTGATGGGTCGCCGCCGTGGTGAAGGCCGCGGCCAACTGGCCAAGTGGATAGCCGCGGTGGACCTCGGCGGCTTCCCGGCCGGGGGTGGAGGCGTTGTGGCCGTCGTCGCGGCCGGAGTCGTTGTCCATAGCCGGCATGGCGGGTTCCGCCCCCGCGCCCTCCGGGTGAAGAGCCCGGTGCTCCACTGACTGAGCTACACGCCGATGTGCTCGGTGAGACTACTGGCGGGCCACGAGCCCTGGCCACCGGGTTTCCGGACGTCCGACCGAGTTGTGAACTGTTCGTGTGGGTCCGGCGTGTGGCCAGATTTCAGACATTCACCCCCGAGAATGCCCTGTTTATGACATCGACGACCCATGGGCAAGTGCTTACGATGCGCCGAAATGCGGGGACCACCCTGCAGGAAGGTGAGGCATGAGCATGACATTTGCCAGACCCGCGGGCGAGAGATCTTCTTCCTTACCCGCGCAACCCGCGCAACCCGCGCACAGACGGCTCCGGCGGATCGCCGGGGCCGTCGGCACCGCGATCGCCACACTCGTCGCGGTGTTCCTCATCCCGTCCGGTACGGCCGCGGGCTCCGCGTCCCCCGGGCCGCTGACCGCGCAGCAGTGGCACAGCGCGATGACGCAGCTCACGACGCCGTCCAAGGGCTGCTACACCGCGGACTACCCGGCGCTGTCGTGGCACAGCACCGGCTGCACGACGGCGCCGCCGAAGCCGTACGTCCCGAACGTGCCGGCCGCGGGGAACGCCGGGCCGCACCTGCCCGCCGCCGCGAACGTGCCCGCGGGCGCCGGGGGCGCGAGCGGTACGCCGTACACCGTCGGCAACGGCATCGACTTCTCCGCCGGGGTGACCGGCCTGCTCACCGGGGCGACCGGCTCCTTCCCGACCGTGAGCGGCGTGACGAGCGAGAGCAGCGGCGGTGTCGCCAACGCGTACTCGCTGCAGCTCAACAGCGCGCCCTTCACCAGCCCGGTGTGCGCCGGGCACCCGGGATGCCAGGGCTGGGAGCAGTTCATCTTCGCCAACCCCGGCGCCGGGTCGGGTTCGGCCTTCATCCAGTTCTGGATCCTGAACTACGCCGCCACCTGCCCGGCCGGCTGGTGGACGTACTCCGTCCACTGCTACACCAACGGCTCGGCGGTCACGGTGCCTTCGCAGCCGATCACCAACCTCGGCAGCCTGAAGCTGTCCGGCAACGTCACGAGCGCGCTGGACACCGTGGTCATGGACACCGGCGCCGGCAGCATGAGCGCGTCGACGGCCGACAGCATGCTCAGCCTGTCGGCGGGCTGGAACGCGGTGGAGTTCATGGTGGGCGGCAACGGCGGCGGCTCGTCGGCGAACTTCAACGCCGGCTCCTCGCTCACCGTGCAGACGGTCACCCACAACGGCACGACGAACGCGCCCAGTTGCCTGATGACCGGCTACACCGGCGAGACCAACAACCTCAACCTCGTCGGCACACCCGCCTACGGGATCGGCTCCTCGCCCTCGCTGCGCAGCAACCAGAGCAACCTCACGGTCTCGCCGCCCTCGTGCGCCTCGGCGCAGGGCACGGGCGACACGCATCTGGAGACCTTCGGCGGGACGTACTACGACTTCCAGGCCGAGGGCACCTTCACGCTCGCCCGCGCCTCGTCGATGACCGTGCAGAACAACCAGGTCTCCGGCGCCCCGCTCGGCTGGCCCGGCGCGTCCGTCAACAGCGGTGTCGCGACGCAGATGGGCGCGGACACGGTCGCGGTGTGCGCGGCCAAGGGCCTGGTCGTGAACGGTTCCGGCGCCTCCCTCGCCGACGGGGCCTCGGTCACCCTGCCCTCCGGCGACCGGATCGTACGCGCCGGCAACCAGTACGTCGTGACCGATCCGCAGGGCGACTCGATGGCGGCGACGATCAACCCCGGTTACGTGGACGTCCACGTCGGCCTCGGCTCGTACCCGCAGCCCGTCGTCGGCCTGCTGGCCAACGCCCCGGGCACGAACGACAAGTTGCGGACGAGCACGGGCGCGGTGCTGCCCATCCCGCTGGACTTCAAGACGCTCTACAACGTCTACGGGGACAGCTGGCGGGTGCCCGACGGGCAGTCCCTGGTCGCGGTCTGCGGCGACAAGACACAGGCGGCCGACCCGACGGCGCCCTTCTGGGAGAAGCAACTCCCGCAGGAGCTGCACGACAAGGCCCTCACGATCTGCCGCCAGGTCGGGGTGAAGGACGTCACCCTGCTGGAGGCGTGCACGCTCGACGTCGGCGTGCTCGGGCAGAACGCGGCGCGCGAATTCCAGGCCGAAGCCCCGCCGGTTGACGTCGCGTTCAGCGAGGACACCGAGGGCAAGAACGGCTGCTGCGTCAACGTCCCCGGGCGGCAGCCGGCCGGATGACCCCCGACACCCCGTCTCTGAGCGGCCGTTGAGACCCCCGCCCGTCCGCTGACCCCCGCGGACCGGCGGTCGTCACGGGCCCGGAGCCCGACCGGCTCCGGGCCCGTGCACCACCCGTGCCCGCACGTACACCCGTGCGAGGCGGTGCGGCCGCCCTCCGCGATAATTCACGGGAATTCACCACCCGTTGGGGACGGGGACGAGGGGGAGACATGCAGCACCACATACGCCGGGCCGCGCTCGCGGTGGCGGTCCTCGCCGTCGCGGCGGGGCTCGCGGCCTGCGACGGGCCGCGCAAGGTGTCGGGAAAGCTCGACACCACCCGGCACGTCGCGGAGTCGACGAGCCTGCGCAACCGCCCGCACATGGAGCGCAGTTGCCACCCGAGCACCAAGCGGGTGAAGCACACGTCGGGCCGCGGCAGCAGCAAGCGCACCTGGTACACGACCGAGGACACGAGCGTGTGCTCCAGCGTGCAGCACGGCACGGAGACCTACCGGCACGTCGACCGCGCGGAGGAGTGGTGCGTCCGGCTGGACGACGTCGGCGGCACGTCCTCGCGCGACGACGTCTGGTACCGCGTCAAGCAGAGCGTCTACCTCGACGCCCAGCACCTCGGCAGCGGCGCCAAGATGACCTTCGCGCCGGAGCACGACGGATGCTGAACCCCGCTACGGGGTAGGGCTGTTCAGTTCGGCCGGCCCAGCACGTCGCGTGCCGCGCCGACGAAGGCGGTGACGAGCGGGCCCGCGGTCGACGGATCCCACGCGAGTTCGATGCGCAGCGGCTCGGTGTCGGTCAGCGGCACCCACACGATGTCCGGGCGGGCGTAGAAGGCGGCCATCGAGGCCGGGGCGATCGAGGCGCCCTGGCCCGCGGCGACGTTCTCCAACATCTCCTCCGCGTTGCGGTTCTCCGCGCCCCAGCGGACCGTGCTGCCGTCCGGCCGCGGGTCGACCGCCCACCACCGCACCCAGTTGCGCGGTGCCGCGCGCGTCCAGGCGAGCGGGACATCGCGGATCTCGGCGAGCGTCAACGCGGCCTGCCCGGCGAGCGGGTGGCCGGCGGGCAGCGCGATGACCCGGCCCTCCTCGGCGAGCCGCAACCGGGCCAGGCCCGTCAGGTCGGCCGGCAGCCACACGTACGCGACGTCCACCTCGCCCGCGCGCAGGGCGGGCACCTCGCCGCCCCAGTTGTAGCGCTTGAGCTCCAGGTCGGCGCCGGGGCGCAGCGCCGCGAAGCGGGCACGGATCCGGGGGCCGAGGATCCCGGCGCCGCTGGCCTCGAAGCCGAGCCGCAGCCGACCCGCGTCGCCGGTCGCGTACGCGCGGGCGACCTCGCCGAAGACCTCCGCGGCGCGCAGCACCCGGCGGGCGTGCTCCAGCAGCGCGAGCCCGGCGGCGGTGGGCTCCATGCCCTGCGGGTGGCGGGTGAACAGCTCGACGCCCAGCTCGTGTTCGAGGCGGCGGACGGTGTGGCTGAGGGACGGCTGGCTGATGAAGAGCTTCCGCGCGGCCCGGCCCATGTGCCGCTCGTCCGCGACGGCGACGAAGTAGCGCAGCTCCCGCAGCTCCATGAAAAGCCACTCTACGTGTGCCGATAGACGCGGTCTATGGGGCGATGAGCGGCCGGTCTTGGACGCCCGCCGGGTGCCGGGGCGAGGCTTTCCGACGAGGGGCCGCGCGGCTCCTCCGCCCCTCCGGGGGCCCTCTCCTCCCCTAAGGAACCCCCATGCCTCTCGGCCTCGCCCTGCCCGGAAGCACCCCGCGGCGCCCCGCCGCCGCACCTGCCCGCACCGCCCCCGACCCGGCCGCCCGCACGCCCCGCACGTACGCCCGGCGGCGGGAGGAGGATACGGGCGCGCCGCGCGCCGGACGCGCGCGGTGGGTGGCCCTCGCGGTCGTCTCCGCCGTCAACGCCCTCGACTCCGCCGGGTTCGCCATCGCCAACACCGCGCTGCCCGACCTCGACCGGTCGCTGCACATGGGCCCCGCGCTGCTGCCGTGGGTCATGACCGCCTACGCGCTCGCCTTCGCCGGATTCCTGCTCTTCGGCGGACGCGCCGCCGATGTGCTCGGCCGCCGCCGGATGCTGCTCGGCGGCGTCGCCGTCTACGCGGCGGGCGCGGCCGTCGCCGCCTTCGCACCCGCCGGGGGCGTGCTCGTCGCGGGCCGGGCGATGCAGGGCGTCGGGGCGGCGCTGAGCGGGCCGCCCGCGCTCGCGCTCGTCGCCGCGATCTTCACCGACACCCGCGAACGGGCCCGCGCCATGGGGGTGTTCGTCGCGATCAGCGCCTCCAGCTTCGCGGGGGCCCTGGTCGTCGGCGGCGTCCTGACCTCCGCGGCCGGGTGGCGCACGCCCTTCCTCGCGCTGCTCGCGGTCGCCTCGTCGGTGGGCCTGGTCGGCGCGAAGGTGCTGCCGCGCGACAGCGCCCGTACCCCGGGCAGCCTCGACCTGCCGGGCGCCGCGCTCATCACCGCCGGGCTCATGGCGCTGGTCTACGGGGTGAGCCAGGCCGAACACGCCCCGTTCGGCGGCCTGTCGGTGCTCGGGCCGGTCGCCGCCGCGGCCGCGCTGCTCGCCGCCTTCGTCGTACGCGAACGGCTCGCGGCCGAACCGCTGCTGCCGCTGGGGCTGTTGCGGCTGCGTACCGTACGGGCGGCGACCGTCTCCGGCGTCGTCTTCTACACCACCATGGTCGGCCTGCTCTTCTTCGCACCGCTGTACCTCCAGGGAGTGCGGGGCTACAGCCCGCTGCTGAGCGGGCTCGCCGTCGCGCCGATGGGGCTGACCGTCGCCACGAGCACGCCGGTCGCGGCCGCCGCCGTCAGCCGCTTCGGGCAGCGCCGCACGCTCGCCGCGGGCTTCGCGGTCATGGCCGCGGGGCTCGCCGCGTGGACCCTCATCGGCGCGGGCACGGGCTACTTCACCGTGCTGCTGCCGGGCCTGGTCGTCATGTCCTTCGGCCAGACCCTCGCGTACACCGCGATGATGTCCGCCGCGCTGACCGGCGTCGAGCCCGCCCGCCACGGGGTCGCCGGGGCGGTCAACATCACGGCGCAGCAGATCGGTTCGGGCCTCGGCACCGCCGTCCTGGCCACCGTCGCCGCGGCCGCGACCGGTCCGGGCACGGAAGGGCTGATCCACGGCTACCGGGCGGGCATCGCGACCGCGGCGGCCATCGGCCTGGTGGGCGCGGCCGCGGCGACCGCGCTGCTGCGCAAGGGCCGCGCGGGGGCGTGAGCGCGCGGGGCGCGAGCACGCGGGGCGGGTGCGGGTCCGGTGCCGGGCTCGCGCCCTGCGTTTCCGGGGGGCCGGGAGCGCCGAAGGGCCGGGGGGCGCTACGCGCGATTGCCCGGCGCGGACTTGACCTGCACAGGGCGCCCGGCGCGCCGGGGTCGCTACCCCTACGGCCGCAGGGCGGCGCGGGCCGCCGCCAGGAAGGACTGCCGGGCCGCTTCCACCTCCGCGGGCGGCTTGCGGCGGCGCAGGGCCTCCGCGAGGGCCGCCGCGGCAGCGCTGACGTCGGCCGGGCCCTCCAACTCGACGGCTGCCAGGGCCTGCTGGAGCTCCGCCCGGGAGCCGGGGGCAGCGGCGCCGCCGCCGCGCTCCTCCGCGGACGCGGAGCCCGCGGCGTCGAGGAGCCGGACGTAGGCCTGGCGCCGCACGTCGAGGGCCCGCTCGGCCGCCTGCTCGCGCAGGGTGAGCCGGACGGCCTCCAGCGTCGCGTCCGCCTGCCGGTCCCCGGCGTGCCGCGCCGCCCGCGCCTGCTCACCCCCGGCGATCCGGGCGTACCAGCCCGTGACGATGCTGCCCGCGACCGCGGAACCCGCGGCGATCAGTGCCGTCCCCCACTCGCCCACGGGGCCATTGTCGCGCAGGCGCGCGGCCCGCGGGCGGCTTCGCCGCAGGTCGCGGCGGTCGGGGCGGCCCACCGCGTTACGATCGGGCCATGTCCTCCGTGCCGCCCACCAAGCCGCCTCTGATCTGCGGAAACGCCAGCGCGGACGCCCCCGCGGCCACTAGAATCGAGAACATTGGCGCGACGGGCGACGGGCGACGGGCGACGGGCGACGGGCGACGGGCGACGGGCGACGGGCGACGGGCGACGGGCGACGGGCGACGGGCGACGGGCGACGGGCGACGG
>NZ_JBIRQQ010000001.1:0-228404 GCF_044333285.1 Streptomyces sp. NPDC021020 | reverse complement strand
ACGGGGAGGACCGTGCTGCTCGCCGCGCGCTCGGACGTCGCCATGTACCGCCTGCTCGACGTGCTGCCGGTCTTCGAGGGTGACGCCCGCATCACGCGCCGCTTCACCCTCGTGCCCGGCTCCGCCTTCGGTACGGACGCGCTCGCCGCGGTCGGCGCGGCCGGTGGGCGGACGGTGCCGTGGGAGGAGGCGTGCGAGCGGCCGTACGACCTGATCCTCACCGCGAGCCCCAAGGGCGCGCTCCAACTGCTGTCCGGCAAGCGCGTGTTGCTGCCGCACGGTGCGGGCTTCGGGAAGGCCCTGCCCGCGGAGGGCTCGGCCATGATCGCGTCCGGCCTCGACCCGGCCTATCTGCCGCAGGACGACCAGCACCTCGTACTGCACGCCCTCGCGCACCCCGGCCAGATCGCCCAACTCGCCGCCGCCGCACCGCATGCCGCCCCGCGGGCCACCGTCGTCGGCGATCCGACCCTCGACCGGATCCTGGCCTCGCGCTCGCTGCGCGACGGCTACCGCCGTGCGCTGGGCACGGGCGGGCGGCGGCTCGTGGTGCTCGCCTCGACGTGGGGCGAGCAGTCGCTGCTGGAGCGACGTCCCCGGCTGGCGGCCGAGTTGGCCGCCGTGCTCCCCGTGGACGCCTACCAGCTCGCGCTGGTCGTACACCCCAACGCGCGTGCCGCGCTGGGCGACTTCGACCTCGCGGAGCGTCTCGCGCCCGCGCGCGCCGCCGGGTTGGCGGTCGGCGCGGGGTACGAGGAGTGGGCCGCCCTCCTCGTCGCCGCCGACGTCCTCGTGACCGACCACGGCTCCGTCGCCCTCTACTTCGCGGCGGGCGGCCCGGAACGCCCGGTGCTCGCCGCGTGCGACGGCGGGGGCGAGGTCATACCGGGCAGCCCGATCGACATGCTGCTCGCGGGGGTCCCGCGGCTGGCGCGGGCCGCGGACCTGCCCGGGGAGCTCGCGGCGTACGGACCGGCGGTCGCCGGGCGGGCGGCGCGGGCCGCCTTCGCGGAGGACCGGCTCGGCCGCTCCCTCCCCCGGCTGCGCGCCGAGCTGTACGCGCTGCTGGGCCTCGACCCGCCCGCGGGCACCGTACGGCCCCGGCCGCTGCCGCCGCCCGCGCCCCCGGCCCGCCTCCCGGCCGCCTTCGACGTGCACGTCCACCGCACGGGCGGCGGCGTACGGGTCGAGCGCGTCCCCGCCGGGCTCGGGCCCGCCGGGCACCACCTGGCCGTCGAACACGGCACCGCGGGCGAGCACTTCGCGCGCACCGCGGGCGTCCTCTACCGCAGGGCGGCGGCGCCCGGGCCCGGCCCGCACCGCGAGAGCTGGACGGCGGAGGGCTGGACCGGCGCCGTACTCGACGACTACGCGGGCTGCCACACCGCGGCGGCGATCCTCCCGGACGGCACGTGCGTGCTGCGCCGCCGCGGCGACCCCGCCCTGTGGGCGCTGCGCACGGCACCCGCCGCGCACGCGGGCCGCGTCGTCCACCCGGACCCGGCGGCGGCCCTCTCCGCCGTCCACGCGGCCCCCGCCACGCTGACCGCGCCGCTGCACGCGGGCACGTACGACTGCCTGATCGGCGACCGCGCCTTCCGCCTCACCCTGGGCCCGGCGCTCCCGGCGCAGGCGGCGTACGTCCTCTGAGCAGGCCGCTACTCCAGCCCGTTGCGCTCCCGGACCGCGGCGGACGCGGTGCGGTGGGCGGCGGCTTCGGCAGGGCGTCCGGCCCGCTCCTCCAGCGCCGCGAGAGCGTCGAGGACGCGGGCCCGGTCGAAGTCGGAGCCGCGGCGGTGGGCGCCGTCCAGGGATGCGCCGTACAGCACGCGAGCCTCGTCCAACGCGCCGCGCCCCGCGAGCAGATGGGCCAGCGCGAATCCCGTGCGGGCGGTGATGCGGTCGCGCCCGTCCGCTTCCGCGGCGGCGTGCGCGCGGGTCAACAGGGCCTCGGCCGCGGCGACTTCGCCCAGCTCGGCGAGGGTCTGGCCGAGGCGGTAGTCCTGGAGCAGGACGCCGTAGTCGTTGCCGATGGAATCCTGGAGGGTGCGCGACTCGGCGTAACGGCCTGCCGCGGAGGCGAGATCGCCCTTGCGGGCGTCGAGCATGCCGCGGAATTCCAGCGCGGAGGCGCGGAGCTTCACCGAATCGTCGTCGCCGGGGAGGAGTTCGGCGGCGGCGAGCGCGGCGGCCATCTCCGGTTCTGCGGCGTCCGGGTCGGACGGCCAGAGCCAGCGGGCGAGTTGGCACCGCATGCGGATCGCGCCGGGAAGATCCCCGGCACGCAGGGCGCTGTCCCGACCGAGCCGGAAGACGTCCAGCAGATCCGCCTTCGGCGGGTGGTCCTGCGCGTACGTCCAGGCGGCCTCGCACAGGGCCACGCACAGCGCGTCCTCCCCCACGGCGTGCGCGAGCCGCACGGCGGCGAAGAGGACGTGCCGGTCCTCGTACATCCACCGCGACGGCGACGGTACGCGCCCGGCCCGCCCGCCGGACGCGGGTACGTCGCCGCTGCCGGGCTCGGCCGCAACGCCGGGTACGGGACCCGCGCCGGGTGAGGCACCGGCGCCGGGGTCGAGCGCAACACCCGCCCCTGCCCCCGGCGCAGCGGCATCGCCGACGGACACTCGTGCCGCGCCCGGCGGAACACCGGCACCCGCGCTCGGCGCAGCACCCGCCTCCGCGCCGGGCGAAACACCAGCCCCCGCGCCAGGCGCAACACCGGCACCCGCCCCCGGCGCATCACCCGCCCCCGCCCCCGGCGCATCAACACCCGCAGCGGGCGCAGCACCGGCGTCGCCGCCGGGCACCCGTGCCGCGCCCGGGCCCTCGCCCGGGGCTCGCGTGGCGAGGAGGACGTCGGGGGCTCCCGGCTCCTCCGGGAGGAGGGGGTGGACGCGGAGGCGCGGGCCCGCGAGGAGGAGGTCGGCCTGCTGCCACTGGCGGGTCTCCCAGCGCAGGAAGCGGCGCAGGGCGGCGGCGCGGTCGTGCGGGCCCGTGGCGGTGGGGGCGGAGTCGGCCGTGCGGCGGGCGTGCGCGCGGCGGGCGTAGGACAGGCGCAGCCGCGCCGCGGGGTCGCGGAAGGCGTCGCGGACATCGGCGAGGCCCTGCGCGTGCAGCTCCTCCAGCGCGCTGTCGCACGCGTCGGCCCCGCGGCCGAGGAGCGCCGCGGCCGAGGCGCGGGTGAAGGAGGGTCCGGGATGGAAGGGCAGCAACCGGTACAACTCACCCGCGGAGGCCGACAGTTCGCCGTAGCCGACGTCGAGGACGCGGTCGACGACCGGTGCGACCTCCTCGTCCAGGACGCCGCGCACCTCTCCGAGCAGCCGGGTCAGCGGGCGCAGCCCGTGCCGGCGCAGCGTGCAGGCGGCGATGCGCAGCGCCGAGGGCGAGCCCTCGCACAGCCGCACCAGCGCGTCCACGGCCTCGGGTTCTGCGGCGAGGCGGCCGTCTGTGACGATGCCCTCCAGCAACTGCCGTGCGGACGCGTCGTCGAGCGGCCCGACCGGCAGGTCGAGGCCCGCGCCGCCGTCGAGGTCGTGCAGCGGGCGGTGGCCGGTGGTGATGAGCACGCCGTCGGAGGCGGGCAGTAGATCGGCGACCTCGGAGCCGTACCGCGCGTTGTCCAGCACGAGGACGACCCGGTTGCGCGCGGTCACGGCGCGGTACTGGCGGCGGCGTGCGGCGAACGCGGCCTTCACGCTCTGCGGTTCGACGTCCAGCGACTCCAGCAGCTGGGTCAGCACGTCGCCGGTGTCGAGCCAGCCGTCCGGGCCGCGGTAGTCGTCGAGGTCGACGGTCAGCACGTGCGTGTAGCCGCCGCTGTCGTGCAGGGCCCGGCCGATGCGGTAGGCGAGCGCGCTCTTGCCGACGCCGGGCGGCCCGCTCAGCGACAGGGCGACGGCCCGGCCGCTGCCCGCGCCCTCGCGTGCGGCCCGCTCGGCGCGGGCCCGCTCCTCGTCCCGGTCGACGAACGGGCGTGGTGCGGCGGGCAGTTCAACCGTCATCGCGAATCCGCTCCCGCCGTCCGCGGCCGTCCCGGCAGCGCCGGGCCCGCCCTTGAGATCCTCGTCCTCACCCTAGATGCCCGGCCGGGCACACCGGGTGCGAACCGCCCACGACGTGCTCCGGCGCCTCGCCGTTTCAGCCGACCGAGGGGGGCGGCGGCGTCCAGCGGCGGGTGCGCGGGACGGCGTCGGACACCCCGTAGTCCTTCCGCAGCTGCTCGGGGATGGCGTAGTGCATGACGCGGCCGCGGGTGAGGGAGGAGAGTTCCAGGGCGGTGGTGAGGTGGCCGAGCCGGTCCAGCGCCCAGGCGCCGAGCGGCGAGCGGTCCTCGATCGTCTCCAGGACGTTCAGCAGGTGCGGGACGGTGCGGACGACGGTGTCCCACGCGGTGTGCGGGACGCGCAGCCAGTCGCCGCACGTGTCGCCGACGAGGTAGCGGATGAGGGCGGAGACGAGCGGGTCGAAGAGCGTGCCGGGCACCACTTCCTCGTACAGGTCGATGAGTTGCCGGGTCAGATGGGCGCCCTCCTCGGACGGTCCCATGTTCGCGACCATGTAGCGGTCGAGGAACAGCCGTGCGTCGTCGAGGGACTTGGGCACGGCGTCCTGGTCGACGCCGAGCATCGCGCCGACGACGCGCCACGCGTAGTAGTAGGCCTCCGCGCCCTCCTGCGTCATGTGGACGCCGAGCCGGTGCAGGCTGTCGAGCACGAGCATCGAGAAGAACATCTGCCCGCCGATCATGTCCTGCTGGCAGATGGGTGTGCCGAGTTCGGCCGCGTCCCAGTGGTCGTCGCGCCGCAGGTGGTGCCGGATCGACGCGTGCAGCAGCCGCACCTTCTGCGCGGCGGGGACGAATTTGCCGCCCGCCTCGAACGCGTCGGGCTGCATCAGGTGGACGGTGAACTGCCCTGTCTCCGCCATGCGTTTGGAGGGGTAGCTGAGGCCGTGCGTCATGGACAGCAGCCGGGCGACGCGCGGCACGACGTAGCAGGCGGGCATGGCGGCGAAGGAGAGGGCGGTGGAGATGTGGACGTTGTTGTCGATGAAGAAGAGCCGCGCCCGCTCCATCTCGCCCCAGTCCACCCACGACGGGGGTACGCGGGTGGCCTCCAGGTAGTCGCGCGCGACGTCCGGGAGCCCGTCGGGCAGCGGTGACCCGGCGGTGGAGACGTACCGCATGAGGGTGTTGAAGGTGCCGACCTCGCCGCGTTCGAAGAGCGCGGCGACGGTGGCGTCGGCCAACTCGTCGCCCGCGTGCAGCAGGGCGTCCATGGAGGTGTCGTCGTCGGTGGCGGTCATGGCGGGGCTCCTCGGCTTGGCGCGCGGATCGCACGCGCGGGTCCTACGCGGCGGAGTCGTCGTGGTCGGGTACGGCGGCGGGGCGCAGTAGCGGGCGGCGGGCCCCGCGCAGGCGGCTGGCCCCACGCGGGGCGCTTGCGCGGGCGCTCAGGCTGTGCGTTCGGTCGCCGAGTGGGCCAGCGCGGTCAGTGCGCCCGCCGCGTACGCCGGGACGTCCAGGCCGCGCAGCGCCTCCAGCGACGCGGCGACCCGCGCGGTGATCATCTCCTCGACGCGTTCGGGCGCCCGGAGCCGCCGCATGACCTCGCGGACGGCCTCCAGCGCGGCGGCTCCCGCGTCGCGCCCGCGGCGGCCGAGGGCGGCGCGCAGCCTGGCCCGGTCGGCGGTGCCCGCGAGCTGCCAGGTCTGGGCGAGCAGCGCGGTGGGGCGGCGGCCGCGTATGTCGTCGGCGGCGTTCTTGCCCGTACGGTCCGGGTCGCCGAAGATGCCGAGCAGGTCGTCGCGCAGCTGGAAGGCCTCGCCGAGCGGCAGCGCGTACGCGGAGTAGCCCGCGCGCAGCCGGCCGCCCGCACCGGCGAGGGCGCCGCCGATCAGCAGCGGGTGCTCCACGGTGTATTTGGCGGTCTTGTAGCGCACGACCTTCAGCGAGGCCTCGGTGTCGGCGGCGGCGCCGGTGCGCAGGATCTCCAGGCACTCCCCGGCGATCAGCTCGCGCGCCATCACCGACCACAGCGGGCGGGCCCGCGCGAGGTAGGCGGCGGGCAGCCCGCTGGTCGCGAACATCTGCCCGGCCAGCGCCATGAGCAGGTCGCCGACCAGCATCGCGAGCGAGCGCGCGGCCGCGGGCGCCCCGGGAAGGCCGCGGACTGCGGGGCGCAGCGCGAGGTGCGCGGTGGGGCGGCCGTGCCGCAGCGGGCTGTCGTCGATGAGGTCGTCGTGCACGACGGCGGCGGCGTGCACCAGTTCCATGGACGCGGCGGCGCGCAGCAGCGCGTCGCTCTCCGGCTGCCCGGCGGCCCGCCAGCCCCAGTAGCAGAAGGCGGCGCGCAGCCGCTTCCCGTCCACCGCGGCGGCCGCGACCTGCTCGGCGACCGGCGCCAACTGCGGGTCGATGGCCGCGAGTTGCGCGGCCTCCGGGCCGACGAAGTCGTGCAGCACCTCGTCCACCCGGGATTTGAACGCCGCGGGATCCCACCGCTGCGACCAGCGCTCCGGCCCGCGCCCCAGCCACTGATCAGGGCCGCGCTCAGGCACCGCCCCCACCGGCCCCCCGCGCCGCCGCGCGCGACTGCCGGGCCAGCACCTCCAGATGCGCGGGCGGTACGTGCACATGCCGGTCCAGCGCCAGCCGCCCCCGCGCGGCGAGGTCCCGCCCCGCCTGCTCGGCGAGTTCGGGCCCGTCCGCCCGCCCGAGCAGATCCCGCAGCGCCCCGACGGCCGCCCCCAGCGCCCCGAGCGCCACATCGGCGACTCCGGCGGCGACCAGCACGGCCTGCCCGTCCAACCCCGCCCGCATTGCCGACCGTTCCGCCATCGCAACCCCCGTAGGCTCGCAACTTCCGCGCGGCACATGCCAGATGCCGTCCCCACGAGCGTCACCCGGCGATGTCGGGTCCCGAGGGCGGAACTCACGAACGAGGTATCAGGCCGTTCTGACGTGCGAATCCGGCCATCGGCGCGTCGCGTGCTCACGGAACGGGAAGCTCCGGCCCCGTATCCAGGTTTCTGCAAGCTTCCTGCAAGGGTCCCGCCAGAAATCCGTCCACGCGCCCGGGCATCCCGTCACCAGTGCGGGCGGCGGTCCGCAGCCCGCGGCAGACAGACAAATCCTGGGGGATTTCGTGTCAGCGTTACGACCGATCGGGAGGATACCGGGTGCGTCGACGCGCCAGTATCTGACGGTTGTCGGGTGCAAGAGGATCCTGGTGGTGGCCCAGACCGTCACCTACGTCAAGCGGCTCACGGACGTGCTGTCCGTGGTCGACGGGGACTTCCGGGTGCAGGTGGTCTTCACCGTGCCACCGCACCCGTTCGGGGACGAGGTACCGGCCTTCCTCGCCCGCATGGGATGCGCGGTCATCCCGTGGGAAGAGGCCCTGCGGATGGAGTTCGACCTCGCGCTCGCCGCGGGGCGGATCGGTGCCGGAGGGATACGCGCGCCGCTGGTGACCATGCCGCACGGCGCCGCGTACCTCAAACGTGTGCTCGGGACGAGCGATCCCGGTGTGGCCGGGCTGCGCCGGGTGGACCTGACGGCCGCGGGGAAACTGCCCGCGGCCGTCGTCCTTCCGCACCGCGCCGACCTGCGCGACCTGCGGCGGCAGTGCCCGGAGGCGGTGCCGCTCGCGCGGGTGGTCGGCGACCCGGTGCACGACCGGATCGTCGCGAGCCTGCCGCTGCGCAGACGCTTCCGCCGCGCGCTCGGGCTCACCGGGGGCCGCCAGCTCGTGGTGGCCGCCTCGACATGGGGGCCGTGGTCGTCCTTCAGCCGCTTCGAGGCGCTGCTGCCGCGGCTGCTCGGCGAACTGCCGCGTGAGTCGCACCGGGTGGCGATCCTCGTGCACCCGAACGTCTACGCGGGGCACGGCGCCTACCAGGTACGTTCGTGGATGGCCAGCTGCCGGCGGGCAGGCATCGCGCTCGTGCCGCCCGAGGCGGACTGGCGCAGCGTGCTCGTCGCCGCGGACGGCATCATCGGCGACCACGGATCGGTCACTCTGTACGGAACGCTGACGAAAGCGGCGCTGCTGCTCGCCGGTCCCGTCACGGAGGAGACCAACCCGGCCTCGCCCGCCGCCGCGCTCGCGCGCACCGTACCCGCGCTGTCGCCGGGCCACCCGCTCGTCGACCAGCTCGCCTACGCCGCCGCCGAGCGGCGGGAGCCCGAACGGGCCGCCATCGCGGCCCGGATCACGTCGGAGCCGGGCCGCTTCCTGCGCAACATGCGGACGCTGCTCTACCAGCTCATGGGCCTGGGCGAGCCCGCGCACGCCGCGCTGACCGAGCCCCTGCCGGTGCCCCCGCCGTGGCAGGCGCTGGTGGGCGGCCCGGACCGGAGGTCGGCATGACGGGCCTCGTGACCGTACGCCGCCACCCGCCGGGCACCCTCCCGCCGGGTACGGCCGGGGTGACGGTGACGCTGCGCTGGGGGGTGCGGCGGGTGACGCTCACCGCCGTGCCGGGACCGGCGGGCCCGCCCCCGGCGGTGGGCGCGCTCCCCGCGTACGCCGCCGCGCTCGACGAGCACTTCGCCGTCGACACGGACACCTGCGCGGACGGGTGCGCGGCCGCGTACGCCGACGTGCTCACCGGCAGCCGCCCCCGCACGGCGGCCGAAGCACGCGCGTGGCTCGCGACGGCACTGGAGCGGCACCCCGGCGCGGCGCTCGCCGCCGTCCCCCGCACGGAGGGCGGCTGGGCGGTGGCCGGGGCGGCGCACCCCGCCCCGCTCGTCCTGGGCGCCCCGCCCCTCAGCCCGGCGCGGCACCCGGCCCACCACCCGCTGCTGCCGTCCTGCCTGCACGCCTGCCTCGTCCTCGTCCCCGGCGCGACCCTGCGCGGCCTCGCGGCGGCGGCGATCACGGTCACGCGCTGCTGCCCGGAGCCGTGCCGGGACGCGTGCGGGGCGGGTTGTACGGGTCGGCACCCGTCGGGCTGCCCGGAGCCGTGTCGGCACCCGGCGAACTGCCCGGAGCCGTGTCCGCACCCGCCGGGCTGCCCGGCGCCGCATCCGGAGCCGCACCCGCACCCGGCGGGCTGCCCGAATCCGCACCCGCATCCGGCGAACTGCCCGGCGCCGCACCCGGACCCGCGTCCGGACCCGCGTCCGGACCCGCGTCCGGAGCCTCGCCCGCCCGCGCGAGCACGCTCGCATCCGTGGGCCGGTCCGCTGCTGCCCGTCCCGCGGGGTGCGGCTGCGCGGGCAGAGCGGCCCGCAGCCGGTCGGCGTCCGGCGGGCTGGTGAGCTCGTAGCAGGACAGCGCCCGCGCGTGCAGGGCGGCCGCCGCAAGGTGGTCGCCGCGCTCGCGGGCGCTGTCGCCGAGCATCTCCAGGGTGCGGGCCTGCCAGTGCGCCGCGCCGGACGCGGTGAAGACGGCGAGCGCGCCGTCCATCGCGGCCGCGCCGCCCTCGTGGTCGCCGCCCATCGCGCGGGCCCGGCCCAGCAGGGCCTGGTTGCGGGCGGCGTCGTGCGTGTCGCCCACCGCCGTGTGCACCGCGCGGGCCCGCGCGAAAAGCTCCGCGGCGCTCTCGGGTTCCCGCGCGGCGAGCGCGATCTCGCCGAGGACGGTACGGGCCAGGGCCGTACCCCGTACGTAACCGCACGCGTCCCAGCGGGAGATGGCCTGCTCCAGGTACGGCACGGCCGCCGCGGGACGGCCCGCCTCGCGGTGGCAGCGGCCGATGCCGAGGAGCGCCTGGCCCTCGTCGCGGATGTCGCCCGCCGCGTGCGCGGCCCGCCGCGACTCCTCGTAGCGGGCGATCGCGGCGTCGAAGCGGCGGGCGGCGTTCAGGCCGATGGCACCGGAGTTGAGCATCTGCCGCTCGGCGCGCGCGTCGCCGTCGGCGCGGGCGGCGGCGAGCCCGATGTCGTACGCCTCGATCCACAGGTCGTGGTGGCGCATGCGCAGGAAGAGCGGCCACATGGCGTCGGCGGTCTGCCAGGCGAGGGCGTGCCAGCCGCGGGCGGCGGCCGTCCGCAGCAGGGTCATGAGGTCGTGGCGGCGGGTGTCGAGCCAGCGGGTCGCGCCGAGGTCGTCGGTGAAGGGCGGCGGCAGCTCCGCAGGCGGGTGGACGTAGTCGCGCGGGAGTACCAACTGCACTGCGGTCAGGCGTGCTTGGGCCGCCGTGGCGGTGTGCAGGTACCAGTCGCAGACGCGCCGCAGCGCCGTGTCGGGCCCGCCGTCGGCGGTGTCGGCGGCGCCCAGCGCACCGGCGTGCACGCGGACGAGGTCGTGGAAGCGGTAGCCGGGGCTCTGGCCGCCGTGCTCGGGGCCGGTCGCCTCCAGCAGGTTGGCCTCGGTGAGCTGGTCGAGGCGGTCCTCGGCCCAGCGCTGCGGGCGGGCGCACGCGGCCGCGGCGGTGGGCGGGTCGAAGACGGCGAGCGGGAGTTGGCCGAGCCGGCGGTAGAGGAGCGCGGCGTCCGGGCCGAGGGTGGCGTAGGTCGCGTCCAGGGCTTTGCGCACGGTGGTCTCTCCTTCGACGTCGAGGGCGTCGAGCCCTTCCGCGTCCGGGGCGAGCGCGTCGGCGAGGGCCGCGACGCGCTGCCGCGGGCGGGAGGCGAGCCGCGCGGAGGCCAGGCACACGGCGAGCGGCAGGCCCGCGCACAGGTCCACGATCCGATGGGCGTCGGCGATCTCGCCGCTGACACGCTCGGCGCCGATGCCGCGGGAGAGCAACTCCACCCCGTCGGCCCGCCCGATGCCGTGCAGGCGGTGGAAGGCGGCGCCGTCCAGGCCGAGTCCGGTGAGCCGGCTGCGGCTGGTGACGACGGCGACGCTGCCCGGCCCCACGGGCAGCAGCGGGCGTATCTGCGCGGCGGTGAAGGCGTTGTCGAGCAGCACCGCGACCCGCAGGCCCGCGCAGCGCGTGCGCCACTCCGACGTCTGCTCGGCGAGGTCGGCCGGTACGGCCGCGGCGCCCAGCGCGCGCAGGAAGCGGCCCAGGACCTCGCCGGGCGGCGCGGCCCCCTCCGTGGTGTGGCCGCGCAGGTCGGCGTAGAGCAGCCCGTCCGGGAAGTCGGCGGCCCGTCCGCCGAGCCAGCGGGAGACGAGCGTGGTCTTGCCCACGCCCGCGGGCCCGTTGACGACGATCAGCGGCACCGCGCCCGCGCTCGTACCGCCCGGCCCGGCCACCAGCGCGTCGAGGTCGGCGAGTTCGGCGCGGCGGTTCACGAAATGGCCGGGAACAGGCGGTAATTGCCGCGGCACGGCGCGCGGCGCCGCCGCGTGCAGGTGCACCCCGCCGTGGATGTCCCTGGCCTGGATCGCGGGCCCGCCGAGCTGGGCGTCTCCCGCGATGCTGTTGCGGTGGGTCTCGTACGGCGAACGGTCCATCTGCGCCCCTTTGTCGGCCCGCCGGTGATCCGGCCAGCACGGCGCATGTGCGCCGCGCATATGCCAAACGCGCGCACGGCGCACAGGAGACGCACGCCCGGGCCGCCGCGGCAGCTATTCGGCCAGCCCGTCCACGGTCCCTGGTGACCATTCGCACGTTCGTGTCATGCTCATCATCAAGGAGAACCAGCGGGGAATGAAGGACGGCCAGCCGGGGGAAGGCGGGCGCTGGTGGATTTCCGACTGCTCGGACCGGTGGCGGTGCACACCGGCGGACAACACCTCGCGCTCGGCTCGCCGAAGGAGCGCACCGTCCTCGCCGCGCTCGCGCTCGACGTCGGCCGCGCGGTCCCGATCGACACCCTCATCGGCCGCCTCTGGGACGGCGCCGCCCCGCCCCACGCACGCGACAACACCCACTCGTACGTCTCCCGGCTGCGCGGCCGGCTGAGCCGGGCCGCCCGCACCCCCGACGCCCCGCGCATCGCCCGCCGGGACCACGCGTACGTCCTCGAAGCCGACCCCGAGGCCGTCGACTGGCACCGCTTCCAGCACCTGCTGCGCCGCGCGGCCCAGGCCGACGACACGACCGCGCTCCGCCTCTACCGCGAGGCCGACGACCTCTGGCAGGGCGAGGCCCTGACCGGCCTGACCGGCCTGTGGCCCGAGACCGTACGGCGCTCGCTCGGCGAACGCCGGCTGGCCGCCGCGGTCTCCCGCATCTCCCTGGACCTGCGCCTCGGCCACTACCGCGCCCTCGTCCCCGACCTCGACCAGCTCGCCGCCGAGCACCCGGACGACGAGACGCTCCTCGGCCTGCTCACCCTCGCCTACTACGGCAGCGAGCGCTACACCGACGCCCTCCGCGTCTACGACCGCGCCCGGCAGCTGCTCATGGAGCAGTACGGGACGCGCCCCGGCGAAGCCCTCAAGCGCATCTACGTGGGCGTCCTGCGCCAGCGGCCCGTCGCGGACCTGATCCGCGAGGCCGTCGCGCCCCGTCCCCCGGCCACGGCCGCCGCTCCCCCCGCGCCACCCGCGCAAGCCCCCGCCCGGCACGTCCCGCGCGTCCTGCCGAACCAGCCGCCGCTCATCGGGCGCCAGGACGAACTCCGCCTGCTCACAGCGGCGTTCAGGTCCCCGGCAGGCACGGGGGAGGGCACCGTCGTCGCCCTGGAGTCGGTGAGCGGCATGGGCGGCATCGGCAAGACCGCGGTCGCGGTGCAGAGCGCGGTGGCCCTCGCCCCGCACTACCCCGACGGCTGCGTGTGCCTCGACCTGCGCGGCCACTCCGCCGTCCAGGAGCCCATGACCACCGCCGACGCACTCACCCGCCTGCTGCGGGAGTTCGGCACACCGTCCGCCGAACTGCCCCTGGACGTCGTCGAACTGGCCGAGTTGTGGCGTACGACGCTGACGCGGCGGCGGGCGGTCGTCGTCCTCGACGACGTCGCCGACGCCGAGCAGGTCCGCCCGCTGCTGCCGCACGGCACACCCTCCCTCATCATCCTGACCAGCCGCCGCCACCTCACCGGCCTCCCGGCCGCGCGCGCCCTCCACCTCGACGTCCTCCCGCCCGCCGACGCGGCCGCCCTCTTCCGCCGCTTCGCCGGCGACGACCGCACGTCCGACGACGCGGCCGTCGCCCGCATCGTCCACCTCGCGGGCCTGCTGCCGCTGGCCATCGAACTCGTCGCCAACCGCTTCCAGGCCCGCCCCGCCTGGACCCTGGCCACCCTCCACGACCGCCTCACCGGCCCCGACCGCCTGGACCAGATCCACGACACGGCCGGCACCGCCCTGCGCACCGCCTTCCAGCTCTCCTACCTGGGCCTCCCCCTCCCCCAACGCCAGGCCTTCCGCCGCCTCAGCCTCCACCCGGGCCCGGACATCACCGTCCCGGTGGCGGCGGCGATCCTCAACGTCGCGCCGGGCGACGCGGAAAGGCTCGTCGAGGGGCTGCTGTCCGCGCACATGCTGCGCGAGCCGGTGGCGGATCGGTGCACGTTTCATGATCTTCTGCACGAATACGCCGTTCAATTGGTCACGAGCGAGGACGACGAGCCGCTGCGCGAGCACATCGCCCTACGGCTGATCCACTATTACGCGCAGACCGCGGACCGGGCGGACCGCATCGCCTACCGCCGCGAGCCGCACGATTCCGCGGACGCGGCGGCATCCCTCGCGGTCTTTGCTGACGCCCCCTCAGCAATAGCCTGGCTGACGGCGGAACGGGAGAACGCGCTCGCGGTGCAGCGGATGGCACTGGCGCGCGGCCACACCGCGCTCGCGGCCCAACTCGCTTTCTCCCTGGCGGGATACCTCAACGCGGAGTGCTACTGGCCCACCGCGGTGGACCTCCTCACCCGCGCGGTGACCCAGTGGCCCCCCGACGCCCCCACCCCGCACCTGTGCCGCGCCCTCCTCCGCCTGTCCGACGCCCTGGCCAGCACGGCCCAGTACGACCGCGCGGCCGACGCCGCCCGCCGCGCCCTCGACCTGGCGGTGGCGCTGGCGGACACGGCGGCGGAGGCGGAGGCGCTCCGCGCGGTGGGTTCGATGCACTGGCATCGGGGGCAGCATCAGGACGCCCTCCGGCATTACCAGCGGGCTTTCGTTTCCGCGACGCATTCCGGAAACGCGCAGCTGGTCATTCGCCTGCACAACAACCTGGGAGTGGCCCGCCTCTATCTGGGGGACAACGACCGCGCCCTGGAGCATTTCCGCCGCGCGCGGAGCGGTTTCGACGAACTCGGGGACGACAAGTTCGCCGCGGTGGTCATGAACAACATCGGCGACCTGCTGCGCCGGAAAGGCGAGCTCAATCGCGCGCGTGAAGCGTTCGAGGAATCGGTCGCCCTGCTCGACAGCGTGGGAAATCGGTACGAGCAGGCCACCGCCCGGGGCAGTCTCGCCGACCTCCTCGTGGAACTCGGGGATTCCGCGGCGGCTCTCGAACTGTGCCGGGCGGCCCTTCCGGTCTACAGGTCACTGGCCGACAGCAAGAGCGAGGCCGACACCCTCATCAGCATGGGCGGAGCGCTGCGTCTCCAGGCCGACCACGACCGCGCCACGTCCTGCCTCGCGGAAGCCCTGCGCCTCGCGCGGGACATCGGTGCGGCGAACCAGGAGATCCAGGCGCTGCGCGGGCTCGGCCACGTCGACCTGGACGCGGGGCGGCTCGACGCCGCCGCACAGCGTCTGCAAGCCGCGCTCGCGACGGCGGTCGCAACGCAGGACCTCGACGAGGCCGTCGAGTGCGGAATTCTGCTGGCCGCCGTTCGCCGCGCATCGGGCTTACCCCACGAGGCCTACGCACTTCTCCGACAGGCGTTCGACGCCGCACAGGCCCAAGGACATCGCGAAACCGCAAACATTGGCCAGCGATTGACGGAGCTGGGGCGGCATCTGGCAGGATGATCTTCCGCGTTCCCAAACCGCACCGGCACGCGGATTGGGAACAGGTGTGCCTACGCATGCAATGCGCCCGAGGTGCACCTCTTTTGCACGCCCGCGTGCCGAAGCCCGGTGCAATGGTGCGGCAGTCACCCGTTATTCGCACGTCAGGAACAGCGTGAAAATCACCTGCACCAGAATCGCCGTTGCCTCCGGGCTCTGCTGTCTCGCATGGCTGGCCGCCGGCCAGACCGCCACCGCGGCGGCACCGCCGCAGACCGGCCTTGCAACGGTCGCCAGCATTCCGCATATGCCACTGGCAAGTCAAGCCATAGCCGTGGCCCTCCCGGCACGGATCGCGGCGGACGCCTCCGAGGCGATGGAACCGGACAGGTGCATGGTCCTGTAGGACCCGCCGGCCGGGCGGGCTCGGGGGCACAACCCGGCCCCGCCCGGCCGCAATCCGCCCACCCCTACCGAAAGCACCCGCACCGCGGCCGGCCCGCGCACACTATGGACTTCCGGATCTGCAAATTACACAGTGTTTCTTGTCAACTTGCGTTGCCCAGGGGCATATAGTGACGTGGCGTCACCGCGCGCCGCCCGAACGCCTGGCACGTACGCCTCCCGTTGAGAGGAACGCACACCGTGGCCTTACCGAGCAACGACTTCCCGCGGCGGTCCGGTATCGGATCGTCCGGTACGGCGACGGCGTCCGCGTTCCGGCCGGGGGCCGGGATGACGGCCGGGCTGGGGTTCGCTCTTCCCGCGCGGGGAGAGGCGATCGCCGTGGCGCGGCGGCGGGTGCGGGCGTACCTGGGCGGGGCGGGGTGCGACGACGACACCGTCGAGACCGCGGCTCTGCTGGTGAGCGAGCTGACGACCAACGCCGTACGGCACACCGCGAGTCCGGTCTTCGAGTGCCGGGTGCATTTCGACGGCGTACGCGTGCGGCTGGAGGTCGAGGACCACGGCGGGACGCCGGACCGGCCGCAGCGGCGGGAGCCCGGACCGGGGGACGTGGACGGGCGCGGGCTGCTGCTCGTGGACGCGCTGTGCGCGCGCTGGGACGTCGCCGAGGCCCCGTGCGGCGGCCGGATCGTCAGCGCCGAGCTGATCCCGCAGGGGTAGGGACGCGGACGCCCCGCGCACGAAGCACACAGCGCGGGGCGAACGGAGTTCCGACGAGGGGCAGTTACGGCTTGCGCGCGACACCCGCGTACATCGCCACCTCGTCGTCCCGGACGGAGTCCTCCGTGCCGGGCTCGGGCTGCCAGCGGTGGATGAGGGTGACGCCGGGCTCGGTCAACTCCAGCCCGGCGAAGAAGGGTTCGACGTCCGCGCGGGTGCTGTCGCGGACCGGCAGGCCGCGCTTGGTGTATTCGGCGGTGACGGTGCCCGCGTCGTCGGGGTCGGTGTTGGTGGTCACCGTGGTGATGGTCAACAGGCTCCCGGGGGCGAGCCGGTCGAGGTAGCCGCGGACGAGCGCGTACGCGTCCTCCTTGTCCGGGACGAACTGGAGGACGGCGATGAGCGACAGCGACACCGGGCGGCTCAGGTCCAGCGTCTCGGCCACCTCCGGCGAGCCGAGGATGGCCTCCGGGTCGTGCATGTCCGCGCGCAGGTAGGCGATCCTGCCCTCGGGGGTGCCGGTGAGCCGGGCCGCGGCGTGCACGAAGACGATCGGGTCCTTGTCGACGTAGACGACGCGCGCCGCCGGGTTCACCTCCTGCGCTATCTCGTGCAGGTTCGGCGACGTCGGGATGCCGGTGCCGATGTCCAGGAACTGGTCGATTCCCTGCTGGGCGGCGTAACGCACCGAGCGGTGCATGAACTTGCGGTTCTCCCGCATGGAGGTGCGCAGGTTCGGCCACCCCGCGAGCATCTGCTCGGCCGCCTCGCGGTCGACCTGGTAGTTGTCCTTGCCGCCCAGGATGAAGTCGTAGACGCGCGCGGAGTGCGCGACGCTCGTGTCGATCAGCGGCGGTTCGCCGTCCGTGCCGTCGACGTCGGGCCGGGCCAGGTCCTCGGACATGCGTGCTTCCCTTCGCTGCGGGGCGCCGCCCGCCCCTCCCGGCTGCCCCGGAAGGTCCGCTGAGCAGCGGCGCCGTTGACACTGTCGTAACGTCACATTGCGCCAACCGTACGCGAGTTCGCGCCGCCATCTGGCCTCGGTGGCCAACTCCGCGCGCACCCGCATGCGTTCACGGAGCGATGTCGTACGGGGTCCCCGCGCGCAGGCTGAGGGTGCGGTGGGCGCCGGGCCAGCGGACGGTCAGGGTGGTGTCGCGCGCGGCCCGCAGCGTGGCCGCCGACAGGGCGCCGCCCGCCCAGGCCAGCCGCTCGACGGTGACCGCTCCGTGCGCGCGCAGCCCGCTGACCGCGCCCTCCGGCCAGGCGGGCGGCAGCGCGGGGAGCAGCAGAAGTTCGGAGCCGCGCGACTGCACGAGCATCTCGGCGATCGCGGCCGTGGCCCCGAAGTTGCCGTCGATCTGGAAGGGCGGGTGCGCGCACAGCAGCGAGGGGTAGACCCCGCCGCCGTCGCTGTCGCCCTCGACGGGCCGCAGCATCACGCCGAGCAGCCGGTGCGCGGCGGCCCCGTCGCCGAGCCGCGCCCACAGGGCGGTCTTCCACGCGGTGGACCAGCCGGTGCCCTCGTCGCCGCGCAGCTCCAGGCTGCGGCGGGCGGCGGCGCGCAGCCGCGGGTCGGTGAGGGTGCGGCCGAGGTGCAGGCCGACGAGGTGCGAGACGTGGCGGTGGTGCGGCTCGGTCTCGGGGCGCTCGGTGTGCCATTCGAGCAGTTCGCCGCGGCTGCCGACGCCTGCCGGCCGCAGCCGCGGCAGGGCGGCGGTGAGGGCGGCGACCAGCTCGGGGTCGGCGGCCGGGCCCGCCTCGGCGGCGGATTCGGTGAGGAAGCCGAAGAGTTCGCTGGCGAGGGTGAGGTCCATCGTGCTGGAACGGTCCACGGACGCGGGCCCGTCGGGGGTCGTGAAGCGGTTCTCCGGCGAGGTGGCGGGGGCGGTGATCAGGTGGCCCGCGGGGTCGTCGGGGTCCTCGTGCAGCAGCCCGAGCAGGAAGCGGGCCGCCTCGGCGGCGACGGGCCAGGCGCGGTCGCGCAGGAAGCGGCGGTCGCGGCCGTAGCGCCAGTGCTCGGCGAGGTGGAGGCTGAGCCACGCGCCGCCGAGCGGCCAACTCGACCACATGGGGTCGTCGTTGCCGTCCCCGACCGGCCATGTCGCTCGCCACAGATCGGTGTTGTGGTGGACGGTCCACCCGTCCGCCCTGTACAGCTCGCGGGCGACCTCGCGCCCGGCGTCGGCGAGATCGGCGACCAGGTCGAGCAGCGGGCCGTGGCATTCGGGCAAAGCGGCACTCTCTGCCGGCCAGTAGTTCATCTGCGTGTTGATGTTGACGGTGTAGTCGCAGTGCCAGGGCGGGGTGACGGAGTCGTTCCACAGCCCCTGGAGGTGGGCGGCCTGCGTGCCGGGGCGGGAGCCGGCCAGCAGCAGGTAGCGGCCGAAGTCGAAGAGCACGGCGGCCAGTTGCTCGTCGCGCGGCCCGGCCTCCGACGCGCGCAGCCGTACGTCGAGGGGTTCCGCCGGCTGCGGGCCCGACCCGACCCGCAGCCGGACCCGGCCCATGGCGGCGGAGTGCTCGGCGGCGTGTACGGCCAGCAGGTCCGTTCGGCCGCGGGCCAGGGCGACGGCTTCGGCGGCGCGCGCGAGGCATTCCTCCGGGTCGGTGCGCGGGGCGCGGTTCCAGGCGGTGAAGCCGGTGCGGACGTCGACGAGGATCGTGCACCGCGCGGCGTCGCGCACCCGCAGGACCCCGTCCGCGACCGAGACCGTACCGCCGCCCTCGCCCGGCTCGCAGGACGCGCGGACCAGCGCGGCCGCCGCCATGCCGGTGTCGCCGTGCTCGACGACCGGGCGGCGCTCGGCGTCGTCGCCGACGTGGGAGGGGGCGTGCAGCAGCAGCGCGAGCCCGTCGCCGTCCACCGCCCGTACGGCGTGGCGGAGTTGGGGCGTGCGCCAGCTCAGCTCGGCGGACAGGCGCCCTTCGGGGGCCCGCAGTTCGATGACCAGCAGCCCGGTCGCGGTGTCGGCGAAGACGGTCTGCTCGACGCCGTCCGCGACGTGCCGGGCCACGCCCGTGTCGAGGTCCAGCTCGCGGAAGCGGAACGGGAGGGGCGCGCCGCCCGGTCCGGTGACGCGCAGTACCAGGTCGCCCACGGGCTGGTACGCCTCCGCGCCGCGGCCCTGCGCGGCCTTGAGCCGCTCCCCCGCGGCGGTGTGCCGCCCGGCGCGCAGGTCGGCGCGGACGTCGTCGAGCAGGCCCGCGGGTACGGCGGGGTGCCCGGCGGGCGGCGGGCCGGACCAGAAGGTGTCCTCGTTGAGGGAGAGCCGCTGGTCGTGCGGCGGCCCCCAGACCATCGCGCCCAGCCGCCCGTTGCCGACGGGCAGCCCGTCGACCCAGCGCGCGGCGGGGCGGTCGTACCAGACCGGCGAGGACGGCTCCGGCGTCACGTACACGGCAAACCTCTGATCGCATCAGCTCCCCAGCCGCAGGCGAGCCTACCCCCGTGATCCCGGCGGGGGCCATGGCGGAACCCCCGCCGGGATCGGGTCGACGCGCTGCTCAGGCGCCCGGACGGGCCAGCAGCAGCTCGGTGTTGTGGTCCCCGGCGGCGCCGATCTTCGCGGCGGGCGTGGCGTAGGGGTCGTTGTAGGACAGCTCGCGGTAGAGCGCCGCGAGGCCGCGCTCGGAGGTGTCGCCGAAGTCGGTCGCGTAGGGCGCGGCGGATTCGATGAGCGTGGTGAAGAGCGACAGCGTCCCGTCGCCGTTGTCGGCCACCTCGATGATCCGGGCGTGCTGCGGGAAGTCCACGTGCGAGGCGGTGTTGATCTCCCAGAAGGACCGCTCGGCGACCGCGTGCGCGTGCGGGGTGATCTGGTTGGCGTGCGTGTGGCCGTTGACCCACCCGAGCACGTTCGGGTAGCGCTGGAGCAGGGCGACCAACTCGGCTCCGCTGTGCCGGGCTTCGAAGAGGTTGTACGGGTCGGGCAGCGTGTTGCCCATCGTGGTGCTCGTGTGGTGGCTGAAGACCAGCACGTAACTGTCCTGCGAGCCGCGCCGCACCACGTTGCCGTCGCTGTCGTACCAGTGCGTGCTGTTGGCCTGGAGCACCGACTCCAGCCACTTCAGCTGCGCGGTGCCGATCGAACCGTCCGCCCAGCCCGCCCGGTTGGTGGTGTCCAGGCTGATGCCGAGCACACCGGGGGCGACCGGGAAGGTGTAGTAGAGCTTGCCGCTGTCGGCGGCCGACTGCGTGAAGCCGTGGCCGTACGGACCCGAGCCGGTGTAGGCGGAGTTGAGGTGCGCGGCCGCGAACTGCTTCGGGGTGAAGGGCGCCCGGCGCGCGTCCGGTGTGACCTTGCGGACCGGGCCGGACGCGAGGAGCTGCCCGAGCAGCACGACCGCGCTCGCCGGGTCGTGCTGGATGGCGTCCGCGAGCTTGGCGGCGGTCGCGGAGTCCAGGCCCTCGATCTTGTTGCCGCCGGTGTAGAGGGAGCCCAGCAGGCCGAGGTCCGGGAGGGTGCCCTCGATGCTGTCGTCGTGGTTGCCGACCGTCGTGTACCACGGGGCGCGCAGGCCGGTCGCGGTGAACGGGCGGCCCGCGGAACTCAGGAAGCCGGGGACCTGCGGGAAGCCCTTGGCCTTGTAGTCGTCGCGCAGGGACGACTCCGGATTCCAGTAGTTCGAGGAGTTGGAGTTCTGCACGCCCTCGTAGCGGCTGGTGTCACCGGTGGACGGGGTGATCGCGCCGCCGCTCATCACCGACAAGTACCAGTCCAGCTCGACGAGTTCGTGGTTGTCGGTGTTGTCGCCGGTGGCCATCACGAGCGAGAAGGGCTGCCCCGTGTACGGGCCGCCCGCGAGCGCGTTGACCCGGTCCACGAGGGAGGCCGCGCCGCGTACGGTCAGGGTCTCGTGCGGGCGGTACGCCGAGTCGATGAAGGGCGCGAGGTATTCGAACCGCACCGGGGACTCGGTGTCCGCGAGGTGCAGGTCGGTGAACTGCACGAAGGAGGCGAGCCCGGTACGGCGGTCGTCGCGCCCCGCCGCGCCCGCGGCCAGCTCCGTCCGCACCACGACCGGCCACCCCGGCCCGGCCGCCAGCCGCACGTACGGTCCGGCGCCCGCCGGGGTCGCGACCTGCTCCAGCGTGGTGCCCGCCACCCGCACGGCCCGCGCCGCGGTCGTGGCGAGCGCGCGGTCGTACGCGGCGGCGGACGCGTACGGGCTGTCCGCGAGGGTCAGCCCCGCGGCGACCGCCGCGGCACCACCGAGGAACGTGCGCCTGCTGTATGAGGCCATGCCGAACTCTCCTGACGCGGTCGGGGATCCGTCCTCACCCCCCGCCTACCGGCGGGTAATCTCCGTGCGCCAGCATCATGACACTCCCTGGCTATGACGTGAACACGTCCTAACCAGGTGCAGTCGCTTTCCCCCCGCGCCGGGGGTGCGCCTGCTGCGCCGGGCGCGCCCGTAGGGGCGCGGGGAACTGCGCGAGCAACCCACCACCGGCCGGTGGTCCGGTACGGACCGAACTGCCCCTTCGGGCCGGTGACGACGTGACGGTACGTCGTGGCTGGTCGCGCAGTTCCCCGCGCCCCTGAGGTCGCCCGGCGCGGCAACCGCATCCTCCCCCCGCCCCGGGGGTTGCCCGGCGCGGCAAGCGCAGGCCCCCCCCGAGGGCTCAGCTCTCGAACGTGAAGGCCCTCACGCAAGCCGCGCCGCGCACCGTGAGGGTCAGGTCGTGGACGCCCCGCACCGCGGGCAGGTCCAGCGAGACGGAGGTCCAGGTGTAGCGGGATCCCGTCGCGGGGATCGGGAGGGTCCCGAGGAGTGCGCCGGAGGCCCGGACCTCCAGGGCCGCCCCGCCGGAGGCTAGCGCGACCTCCGCGGTGAAGGCCCGGGCCCCGCCCAGGTCCGCGGCGCGGTAGACGAGGGAGGCCTCCTCCCCGGCAGGGGCCACCGCGTCACCCGCGGAGCGCGTCGCGTCCACGAGCCGGGCCCCCTCGTGGTCGTCGAAGTCCACCGCGGCGACCCGGCTGCCGACGACGGCGCGGGGTGCGGGTGCGGGCCCGGTCACGGTCAGCGGCGCGGCCAGCGGGAGCGCCCCGGCCGACCGCCCGGCGAGCACCTCGTACGCGCCGGGCTCGACGGCGAAGCTGCCCTCCCGCACGGACCAGTGCGCAAGCGCCTCCGCCGCCGTCAGCGGGAAGTCCAGCCGCGCGGACTCGCCGGGCGCCAGCCGGGCCTTGCCGTACGCGGCGAGCTTCAGGAGCGGCGCCTCGTACGTCCCGGCGGCGCACGCCCGTACGTACAGCTGCACGGTCTCGATGCCCGCGCGCGCACCGGAGTTGGTGACGGTGACGCTCGCGGTGAGGGTGCCGTCGCGGTCGACGGAGTCGGCGGAGAGGGTCAGGTCCGAGAGCGTGAAGTCCGTGTAGGACAGGCCGTGCCCGAACGGGTAGAGCGGCGCGGCCCGGTGGTATTGGTACGTCCAGCCCGCCTTGACGATGTCGTAGTCCAGCCGCTCGGGCAGCGGGTCGTCCGCGCGGTACCAGGTCTGCGGGAGGCGGCCCGCGGGGTCGGCGGCGCCGAGCAGGACGGCGGCGAGCGCGTGGCCGGTCTCCTGCCCGGCGTGCGAAGTCCACAGCACGGCGGGGACGTTGGACTCGGCCCAGTCCACGGCGTACGGGTAGCTGCTCATGACGACGAGCACGGTCTCGGGACGCACGGCGGCGACGGCCTTCAACAGCCGTTCCTGCGTGGGCGGGAGGGTGATCCCGGCGCGGTCCTGGGTCTCGCGGCCGTTGATGATGGGGTCGTTGCCGAGGACGACGACGGCGATGTCCGCCCGCGCCGCGGCCGCGACCGCCTGCGCGATGCCGTCGCGGACGACGGTGAGCGTGAAGTGCTCGGCGTCCTCGGCGAGTTCGGCGCTCATTGTGACCGCACCGGTCGCCGGGTCGACGACCGCGTACCGCCCGCCGTGGATCGCGCGCAGCGCCACCGCGCCGCTGTCGCCGACCGGTTCGAGCCGGAAGGTCTCGTGCACGTCCCACCCGGCGGGCTGGACGCGGTCGGCCGCGAGCGAGCCGTCCGCGTCGACGAGCCCGGCGTAGCGCCCGGTGCGCACATTGCGCAGGGTGAGCACCCCGAGGTCCCAGTCGAAGAGGTCGAACAGCCCGGCCCCGCCCCCGGAAGCCGCGGCAGCGGCGTCGGCATCGTTTCCGGCCGCCCCCACCGACAGCCGGGCGTCCTCCCCGAAGGCGCCCAGCAGCCCGCCCGTCGACGCCGCCCGCAGGGTCACGCGGTCGACGCCCTCGATCGCCTCGACGCCGCCGCCGACCGCCTCGACGGCCTCCCGCAGCCCGTCCGCGGCGGTCACCCGGTAGGGCATCGTGCCGCTGTACCAGTCCTCGAAGAGGCTGTCCGCGAGCGGCCCGACGACCGCGACGCGCCTCCCGTCCGCCGCGAGCGGCAGCAGGCGCCCCGAACCACCCTCCACCGCACCGTTCTTGAGCAGCACGACCGCCTCCGTCGCGGCGCGCAGGGCGAGCGCGCGGTGCTCGGGGGAGTCGACGGCCGACCAGGGCGTGTCCGCGTACGGGCCGCCGTCCGGGTCGAACTCGCCGAGCCGGAAGCGGATCGACAGCTGCCTGCGCACCGCGCGGTCGATGTCGGCGGCGGTGAGCAGCCCGCGCTCGACGGCCTCCGTGAGGCGGGCGACGGTCACGGAGGGGTCGTCGCCGTGGTCGGTGAAGCTGTCGATACCCGCGACCAGCGCCGCGGCGTGCGAGACGGCGTGGTCGTCGAAGTAGTGCTCGTCCTCGACGAGGTTGGACGGCGCCTCGGCGTCGCTGACGACGTACAGCTCCTCCCCCGTGGGCTCCGCCCACCGCCGCAGCTCGCTCTCCAGCAGCGGAGTGACGTGGCAGGGGCGGCCGTTGACGAGGTTGTACGCGGCCATGACGCCGGTCGCGGAGCCCTCGGCGACGGGCTGCCGGAAGGCCGCGAGGTCGTACTCGTGCAGTACGCGCGGCCGTACGCCGGAGGAGGTGGTGGTGCGGCCGTCCTCGTTGTTGTAGGCGAGGAAGTGCTTGAGGACGGGCGCGGTGCGCAGCCGCCGCGGGTCGTCGCCGGCCAGGCCGCGGCAGAAGGCGTGGCCGAGCCGCGCCGAGAGCAGCGGGTCCTCGGAGTAGCCCTCCTCGTTGCGGCCCCAGCGGGGGTCGCGCAGCAGGTTCACGACCGGCGCCCACGCCTGGAGGCTGATGCGGCCCTCGCCGAGGGCCGGGGCGCGGTGGTGGTGGTACGCGCGCAGCTCGGTGCCGGTCGCGGTGGCGATCGCGTGCAGCAGCTCGTCGTCCCAGGTGGCGCCGAGGCCGACGGCCTGCGGGAAGACGGTCGCAGTGCCGAGCCAGCCGACGCCGTGCAGCGCCTCGGTGCCGGTGCGGAAGGCGGCCACGCCCAGCCGCGGGATGCCGGGGGCGTACTGGTGCAGCATCGCGATGCGCTCGGCGGGGGTGAGGCGACCGAGCAGGTCCTCGATCCGTTCAGCGTGCGGCAACGACACGTCGCGGAAGGGGAGTTGCCGCGCGGCGGGGTCCACGGGCGGGTCCGCGGGCGGCTCGGCGGGCAGCTCGGCGGGCACGGAGACGGTACTCACAGCGGAAAACCCCTTGCGAAGTGCGGCGTTGGGCCGCGACTGGAGGAGGACAGGGCAGGCCGTACGTGGGCGGTGCGGGTGCGGGTGCGGACGCCGCGGGGACGGCACGCGGACACACACCCGAAGTGAAACGCTTCGACGCTGACATGCGGTCCGTGGCCGTGTCAACCATGTCGCGAGGATTGATCACCACCGCCCCCGTAACCCGTTACTGTGCCCGGTTCACCTGCCCTGATCAGCCCTGATCGGCCTGACGTGGACGAACAGCCGAACGAGGAAGAGTTTTTGCGCAACCACTTGTCGAACGTGTAGGCCGTCGTTACTCTCGCCGCAACGTCGAAGCGCTTCGATTGATGCGGACGGCATCCCCCTCTCGCTGCGACGCCCAGGATTTCTCCCACCTGCCTTGCACGACGCTCGTCACGGAACCTCTCAGGCGAAGGGCCGCCCCATCATGAGCATCGAGTTGAACCGCAGATCCTTTGTGAACGGCGCGGTCGCCGTCGCCGGAAGCGCCGCGCTGTCCCCGCTGCTCGCCGCGTGCGGTGGCGGCGGCAAGAACAGCGAGACCAAGCGCAAGGGCGGCACGAACACCAAGAAGGGCGCCGCCGCGGCCCTTCCGTCGTACGTGCCGAACAACGCCGTCCAGGCCGACATCCCCTCGGCGGCCGGCGCGGCCGGGGCCATGACCGACCCGGGCTTCCTCAAGTACCCCGCCAGTCCGGCGAAGTCGGTCGCCGCGGTGCCCGGCGCGGGCGGTTCCTACACCACGCTGACCCCGCTGTGGGGCACCATCCCGTCGGCGAACAACTCCTTCTACCAGGCCATGAACAAGGCGCTGGGCGCCACGCTCACGATGAAGCCGGCCAACGGCGTCACGTACGACACGACGATCACGACGCTCACCGCCGCCGGCAAGCTCCCCGACTGGGTGCAGCTGCCGGGCTGGTGGAATGCCAACTTCAAGGTCGGCGAGCTGTGCGGCACCCAGCTCGCGGACCTCACCCCCTACCTCGCGGGCGACAAGGTCAAGAAGTACCCGAACCTCGCGGCGCTGCCGACCGGCGCGTGGACGGCCGGCATGTGGCAGGACAAGCTGTACGGCATACCGAGCTTCTCCACCGGTTTCGGCCTGCCCGGCCAGTTCTTCTACCGGGCGGACGTCTTCGAGGCCAAGGGCATCAACCCCGACGACGTGAGGTCCGCCGACGACTTCATGAACCTCGGCAAGGAACTCACCAACGCCAAGGGCAACGTGTGGGCCTTCGACGACGTATGGCAGTACATGTTCCAGATCTTCGACTTCTCCTGGAAGTTCGCCGTCACCGACGGCAAGCTGGTGCACAAGTACGAGCAGCCGGAGCTGCTGGAAGCCCTCAACTGGTGCTACAAGCTCGCCAAGTCGGGCTACATGCACCCGGACGCGCTGGCCGGCAACAACAACGACGCGAAGACCCGCTTCTACGCCGGCAAGGCCCTCATCAACGGTGACGGCACGGGTGCCTGGAACGAGGCGGACGCACAGGCGGGCATCGCGGCCACCAAGGGCTACCGGCGCGGCTCGTTCAAGCCCTTCTCGGCGGACGGCACCAAGGCGCCGCGGCTCTTCCTCAGCTCCTCCGCGGGCGAGTTCAGCTACCTCAACTCCAAGCTCAAGCCGGAGCAGATCGAGGAGTGCCTGCGGATCGCCGACTACCTCGCGGCGCCGTACGGCTCGCTCGAATACCAGCTGGTCAACTTCGGTGTCGAGGGAACCGACTTCACGATGGGCGCCAACGGCCCGACGCCCACCAAGTCGGGCCTGGCCAACGTCCAGGCGCAGACGTACCCCTTCCTCGCGACGGGGGTCAACGTCATCAACAACCCGGATTTCCCGCAGGTCACCAAGGACCGCTGCGCGTGGAACGCGGAGGCGGCCAAGTACGCCTACAAGCCGGTGTTCTGGAACATGAACATCACCGTGCCGCAGCGCTACGCCACCGCGGACGCCGGGCAGGCCGTCGAGGACACCATCAAGGACGTCTACCACGGCATCAAGCCGGTCTCGGCCTTCCAGGACGCGGTCAGCACCTGGAAGGGCAGCGGCGGCGGGGACGCGATGGTCGCCTGGTACCAGTCGAACGTCCTCGACAAGCTCGGCACGGGCCAGTAAGGGGAAGCGGACCATGGCCTCGACCGTCGCCGACCAGGGCGAGGACGAACAGCAGCACCCGGGCGACGGTCCCGAGGGCGGCGCCGCCGGGAAGCCCTCCCGGCGCGCCGCCCGGCGGCGGGCCCGGCAGGCCCTCGCGGCCCTGCCCCACCAGAACCGGCTGACCTGGCGCGTCCGGCTGCGCCGCGACAAGTCGCTGATCCTGATGACGCTGCCGGCGATCGCCCTGCTGCTCGTCTTCAGCTACCTGCCGCTGTTCGGCACCATCACCGCCTTCCAGTACTACGACCCGCTGGACGGCATCAGGAACAGCGAGTGGGTGGGGCTGTACCAGTTCCGCCAGCTCTTCGGGGACCCGCTGTTCTGGCACGCGTTGGAGAACACCCTCTACATCAGCGCCGTGCAGCTCGTGCTGTTCTTCCCGATCCCGATCCTGCTGGCGCTGCTGCTCAACTCCGTCCTCAACTCCCGTCTGCGGTCGGTCATCCAGGCCATCACCTTCCTGCCGCACTTCTACTCGTGGGTGCTGGTCGTCACGCTCTTCCAGCAGATGCTGGGCGGCGCGGGCCTGCTCAACCACTTCCTGCGCCAGCACGACCTGGGCACGTGGGACGTGATGACCAACCCGCACACCTTCTCGCTGCTGGTCACCTCGCAGGTGGTGTGGAAGGACGCGGGCTGGGGCATCATCGTCTTCCTCGCCGCGCTGTCGGCCATCGACCAGAACCTGTACGAGGCCGCCGCGTCCGACGGCGCGGGCCGCTGGCGGCGGATGTGGCACATCACGCTGCCCGGCATGCGCAGCGTGATCGTGCTGATGCTCGTCCTGCGGCTCGGCAACACGCTGTCGGTCGGCTTCGAGCAACTGCTCGTCCAGCGCTTCGCCGTGGGCCACGACGCCGCCGACGTCCTCGACACCTTCTCCTTCTACTACGGCATCGGGACCCAGAACTACAGCTACGGCGCCGCCGCGGGCATCTTCAAGAGCGTCATCTCGCTGCTGCTGATCTGGGGCGCCAACAAGCTGGCCCACCGCTTCGGCGAGGACGGACTGTACCGGAAATGACCACTCTCACCGCACCCCCCGCGCGGGTGGCCACCCGGCGGCGCAACCCCAACCGCCCCTCCTGGGAGGAGCCGCCGTCCCCGGTCGGCCAGGGCGTCAAGGGCCTCACGCTGGGCGCCGTGGTCCTGCTGATCCTGCTGCCGCTCTACTGCGTGATCCTCACCAGCTTCTCCACCCCGGGCGCGATCAACCGGGCCGGCGGCCTGGTCATCGTGCCCGACGGGCTCACGCTCGACGCCTACACCACGATGCTGCGCGACAGCACCGTGCGGCAGTCGCTGGTCGTGACGCTCGGCATCACCGTCGTCGGCACCGCGATCTCGATGGTCGTGTCGATCCTGTGCGCGTACGGCCTGTCCCGCGCGCGCTCGCTCGGCCACCGCTTCCTGCTGCTGCTGCTCGTCGTCACGATGTTCGTCAACGGCGGCCTGATCCCGACCTTCCTGGTCGTCAACGGGCTCGGCGGCCTCGGGCAGTACTGGGCGCTGATCCTGCCGAGCGCGGTGAGCGTCTTCAACATCCTGGTGCTGCGCAGCTTCTACTCCAACACCGCGGGCGAACTCATCGACGCGGCGCGGATGGACGGCGCGAACGAGTGGCGCATCCTGTGGTCGGTGGTGCTGCCCACCTCCCGCGCGGTGACGGCCGTCATCTCCCTTTTCTACGCGGTCGGTTACTGGAACACCTTCTTCAACGCCATGCTCTACATGCCGGCCGACCACGAGAAGTGGCCGCTGCAGATGGTGCTCTACGAGTACGTCAACCGGGGTATGAACATGCCGGGCCAGGTGAACGGCGGCTTCGGCGTCGCCGGCCACTCGCAGACCGCCCCGCTGTCGCTGCAGATGGCGGTTGTCGTCCTCACCCTGCTCCCCATCACCATCGTCTTCCCGTTCATGCAGAAGCACTTCGCCAAGGGCATGCTCACCGGAGCGATCAAGGGCTGACGCCGCCCACCCCCCGACAGGGCCGGTCCCGCACGCCCATCCCCCGCTGCGTGACGGGACCGGCCCCCGGGCGACACCATGGACAACCAGCGGCACGACACGAAGGGTTCACCAGCATGGTGACTTTGGCCGAGGTGGCCAAGCACGCGGGAGTTTCCGCGAGCACCGTCAGCTACGTCCTCAGCGGCAAGCGCTCCATCTCGTCCCCGACCAGGGAGCGCGTGGAGAAGGCGATCAGCGACCTGGGATACCACCCCAACGCGGGCGCCCGCGCGCTGGCGGGGAAGCGTTCGCACATCATCGCGCTGGTCGTTCCGCTGCGCACCGACGTCTACGTGCCGGTCATGATGGAGATAGCGATCTCCGTGACGGTCGCGGCCCGCAGCTTCGGCTACGACGTGCTGCTCATCACCAACGACGAGGGCCCGGAGGGGCTGCGCCGGGTCGCCGCGAGCGGGCTCGCCGACGGGGTGATCCTGATGGACGTCGAACTCGACGACGCCCGTATCCCCGTCCTGCGCGAGACCGGTACGCACGCCGCACTCATCGGGCTGCCCGCCGACACCACCGGACTGGCCTGTGTGGACCACGACTTCGCGGGCGCGGGCGCGCTGTGCGCCGAGCACCTCGCCGACCTCGGGCACCAGGACATCGCTTTCATCGGCTACGCCCCCGCCGTCTACCAGCGGCACGCCGGTTACGCCGAGCGCACCCTCAGCGGCTTCCGCGAGCGCGCAGCCGAACGCGGGCTGCGGGTGCTGCACCGCCCCTGCGAGGGCAGTTACGAATCCACCGCGGGCGCGCTGTCCCGCATCCTCGCCGACCGCCCCGCGACCACGGGCTTCGTCGTGCAGAACGAGGGCGCGATCGGCCCGCTGCTGAGCCTGCTGCGCACCAGCGGCCGGGTCGTGCCGGAGGACGCGTCGGTCGTGGCGCTGTGCCCCGAACCGCTGGCCGAGCAGTATTCGCCGCGGCTCACCGCGGTGACCGGCCCCGCGCACGAACTCGGGCGGCAGGCCGTGCAGTTGGTGATGAACCGGCTGGACGACCGGGCCACTGCCGAGGTCAGTCTGCTCACCCCGGTGCTCACCCCGCGCGAGAGCACGGGCCCGGCGCCGGTGCGCTGAATCCTTCCCCCGCTCGTCACCTTCCGCCCCCGAAAGGTCTCGTCATGCCCACTTTTCGCCTCTGCGGCGCGGAATTCCCCTTGCGTGTAACGGAGTCGACGTCATGAGCGACGGCACGGGCAGCCCGCTGGACGGCGTGCTGCGGCGGCTCGGCGGGCGGCTGGCCTTCGGCGGCGACTACAACCCCGAGCAGTGGGACGAGGCCGTGTGGAAGGAGGACGACCTCCTGATGCGCTGGGCGCACGTCAACCTCGCCACGGTCGGCGTCTTCTCCTGGGCGCTCATCGAACCCGAGGAGGGGCGCTACGACTTCGGCTGGCTCGACGCGCACCTGGACCGGCTGCACGCCGGGGGCGTCTCCGTCGACCTCGCCACCCCCACCGCCTCGCCGCCGCCGTGGTTCACCCTCGCGCACCCCGACGCGATGCCCGTCACCGCCGAGGGCGTACGCCTCACGCACGGCAGCCGGGACACGTACTGCCTGGCCGCGCCCGCCTACCGGCAGGCCTGCGTGCGGATCGCGACCGCGCTGGCCGAGCGGTACGGCGACCACCCGGCCGTCGCGATGTGGCACGTCCACAACGAATACGCCACCGTCTGCCACTGCGACCACGCGGCCGCGGCCTTCCGGGTCTGGCTGCGTGCCCGGCACGGCACGCTCGACGCGGTCAACGACGCCTGGGGCACGGCCTTCTGGAGCCAGCGCTACGGATCCTGGGAGCAGATCCTGCCGCCGCGCGCCACCCAGTGGCACCGCAACCCCGGACTCGCCCTGGACTACCGGCGGTTCTGGTCCGACCTCGCGCTCGACGCGTACCGCGAGCAGCGCGATGCGATCCGCGCGCACACCACGCCCGACCGCCCCGTCACCACCAACCTGATGCTGCCCGGCTACCAGGTGCTGGACCTGTGGGCGTTCGGCCGCGAGGTCGACGTCGTCGGCATCGACCACTACCCCGCCGCGCCCGGCATCGACGCCGCCGCCGACACCGCCTTCGGCGCCGACCGCGCCCGCTCCTTCGGTGGCGGCAAGCCGTGGCTGCTGATCGAGCAGGGCGCCAACACCGTCTACACCGCGGACCGTACGCTGCCCAAGGAGCCCGGCGACCTGCTGCGCCTGACCCTCGCGCACATCGCCCGCGGCTCGGAGGGCGCGCTCTTCTTCCAGTGGCGGCAGTCCCGCGCCGGGGCCGAGATCTGGCACTCCGCGATGGTCCCGCACGCCGGGCCCGACTCCCGGGTCTTCCGCGAAGTGACCGACGCGGGTGCGGTGGTGTCCCGGCTCGGCGAGCTGGCGGGCTCGGTCGTACGGCCGCGCGCCGCGGTCCTGCACGACGCCGACTGCTGGTGGGCGCTCGACGGGCAGGGCCTGCCGTCCGCGTCGCTGGACTACCACCGCGAACTGCGCCGCGCGCACCGCGCGTTGTGGGACGCCGGGGTCATCGCGGACTTCGCGCACCCGGCCGACCCTGACCTCGGCCGCTACGAACTCCTCGTCGCCCCCGCGCTGTTCCTGCTCTCCGACGCGGACGCCGAACGCCTGCGCGCCTACGTGCACGGCGGCGGCACGCTCCTCGTCCAGCACTTCACGGGCGTCGTCGACGAGCGCCACCACGCGCGGCTCGGCGGCTACCCTGCGGAGCCGTTGCGCATCGCGCTGGGCGTGCGGGTCGAGGAATACCGCCCGCTGCCCGCGGAGTTGACCACCCCGCTCTCCGACGGCTCGCAGGCCACCGAGTGGAGCGAGCTACTCCGCCTCACCGACCCCGCGGACGCCGTCGCCTCCTACACCGAGGGCGCCCTGGCGGGCGAACCCGCCCTGACCCGCCACGCGTACGGCTCCGGCACGGCCTGGTACGCCTCCACCCGCCTCGACGACCCCTCCTACGCGGCCCTCGTCACCCGCCTGCTCACCGAATCCGGCGTCCGCCCCGAGACCGCCGTCCCCCCGGGCGTCGAGGCGGTCCGCCGCCACGCCCCGTCCGGCGACCGCAGCTGGCTCTTCCTGATCAACCACACCCCGGCCCCCGTCACCGTCCCCACCGCGGGCCACGACCTCCTGACCACCCGCACCATCCCCCCGGCCGGCCTCACCCTCCCCCCGGGCGGCGCGGCAATCCTCCGCCAAGACCCTTCACCCTCCTGACCGGCCGGCGCACCGCCCCGCCCCACGCCGGGACGGTGCGCCGGCCCCGAGGCGAGTACGGTACGTAGTCCGACTCTCACCGTCGGCCAAGGAGGCTCCATGAACGCCCACCAGGCCCGCCGCGTCGAAGCCGTCCTGCGACGCCTGGGCGTCCCCGGCGTCATCGCCCCCGAGGACCCAGCACGCCCGGAAGGCCCGTTCCGCGTCTACGACTCCGCCGATCCGGCCGCCCGCCGCGACATCACGCCCGACGCCCTGGCGTCGCTCGCCGCCCGCTTCCCCGACGAGGAGCGCCCTCCGGGGCCGACCCGCGGCTTCGTCGTCCCGCCTCCGGCGGCGTGACCTGGGGCTGGAGGTCTTCGTCCACCCCGCGCCGGGTTGCCGGGGTTGTCGGGTCCGCGGTCCCGGGCGGGCCCGGCGCGGGCTCTTGACCTGGGCGAATGGGCACGCCTAGTCTCTGCTGGCCCCGCCGGGATCGGCGTGGACCGGGTGGCCGGGCGGGCGACTGGTCCTTGGGGGGACGAACAATGCGGTGGTACATCCGCGCGCTGAGAAAATACGCCGACTTCGACGGGCGGGCGCGCCGCAAGGAGTACTGGATGTACACCTTGTTCACGGTCATCGGTTTCCTGGTGGTCGGCTACGTCAAGCTCAAGATGAGCAGCGAAATCCCCTACTACACCTACCTGTTCGCGTTCCTCATTCCGTCCACGGCGGTGACCTGCAGGCGGCTTCACGACATCGGCAAGTCGGGCTGGTTCGCCCTGCTCGGCTTCATCCCGCTGATCGGCGTGATCATCATGCTGGTCTTCACGACCACCGAGGGCGATCGCGGGCGGAACGCCTACGGGCTGGACCCCAAGCAGGACGACCCCACGGCGTACGCCGCGCACCCCGGCTACTGATCAGCCGGGCTAGGCTGCGCGCATGGACGCGCACGTGCTTCTCGTCGCCACGATGGTCTGCGAGCCCGCGGACGCCGACGAATTCGCCCGGATCCTCGGCGAATTCGGGGCCGCCTGCCGGGAGGAGGATGGCTGCCTGGCGTTCGAGGTGCTGCGGTCCGAGGAGGCGCCGGGGCGGTTCGTGAGCATCGAACGGTACGCGGACGCCGCGGCGTTCGCGGCGCACCGGGCGTCGGAGCACTTCCGGGAGGTCGGGCTCGGCCGGGTCATGCCGCTGACCATCGCGCGGGACGTGCAGCTGTACGTACCCGCGGGGGACGTCACGCCTGCGGCGAAGTGATGCCGATCCCGCGGGGGGTTGCCGTCGTCGTACGCGACGGCCGGGTGCTGCTCATCAAGCGGTATCTGCTGCGGGTGTTCGCGGACGCCTGCGCCATGTGCCTGGGCACCGGGGCGGAAGGGCCGGAGTGCCGGGGGCACCACTACGCCGTGCTAACTGGAGTACGAGCGGGTTCCCGAGAGTGCTGAGCGGCGCGTCGTTCCATCTCAGCTGGCTGGAGGCCCACTGGGCTCGCTGAGCGACCATCCCGGATTTTAGGCCGTTCTCCTGAATTTCAGGAGTTGCTGCTGTAATTTCTGGGTCCGTGGCAGATCTCAGGACACGCGTGCTCTCCCTCGTACCACCGCCCAGCGAACCCGCAGGGGCGGCGTTGCTGGGTGGTGAACCAGGGCTGAGTGATGTGCTGCTGTTGCAGCGCCGGTACGCCGGCGGGGCCGATGAGGAGGACGAGCAGCTGTTCTTCATGGACACGCTCGTCGAGTACCAGTGGGCACGAGATGTGGCGGGCTTGGCGTCCTCGACGTTGGACGGGCTGACGAAGCCGGTGATCGAGGTGTGCGACCACTACGGCGTCGTGCCGTGGCGACTGACGCCACGTCACGTCGATGCCTATTTCGCCGGAGTCGGCAAGCGCCAGCCGCCGACTGTGCGTTCGAAGCTGAACCGGATCGACCACTTCTTCGCGTTCCTGGAGCAACGCTACGCGCACGAGATCTTCCAGCGATTCGGTGCGGCGGTCGAGTCGCCGATCGATCCGTTCAACCGACATGCACACCGCGGCGACTTCGGCCTGCGGGTGCCGCCTTCGGCGCGAGCGGTTGGCGAGTTCTTCGCCGGCTGGCGGCGGGAGCTGGCGCACGCCCGCAAGGAGGCGGTGGCGTGCCGGGACTACGTGATGTCGAAGTTGATCTACATATCCGGGGTGCGGGCCTCAGAGCTGTGCCAGATGCGCGTGAAGGACCTGCACTGGGAAGCGGGCGACTTCGGGCGGTTCGTCGTCCAGGGCAAGGGCGCCCGAGGGTCGGGGCCGCGGCAGCGCGAGGCGTTCTTGTTCGCCGAAGGCCGTGAGTTGCTGTGGTGGTACGTGGAGGAGGTGCGAGGGCTGTTCTCGGACGACCCCGAGCACCCTGAGTCGCCGGTATGGCCTTCGGAGCGTCTGGCCCGGGATCTCGGCGGCGAGCCGAGTCCGGTGGGTCCAGCAGTGACGACTTCGACGCTGCGGAAGGCGCTGGCGCGCGCCTCGGCGGCCCATCTGTCGGGCCCGGTCGAGCGGATCTTTCCGCATCTGCTTCGGCACGCTTGTGCCACACATCGCTACGAGGCCGGGATGTCGCTGTGGGAGGTACAGAAGTTGCTTGGCCATGACTGGACGACGACCACGGTTCGGTACATTTTGTCTGCTCAGAGCGATCCGGAGATGGCCAGTCGGCGTTCGTCGGCTCGGGCTGCACAGCGGTTGCGCGTGGACGCGGGGGGTCTGTCGTGAAGTGGAACTTGCGTTGGGCGGCGGCCAATCGGGGCATCTGGAGGCCCAGCGAGCTGATGCCTGTGTTCGAAGAGGTCGGGTTCACTCCATCGCTGTCGAAGGTCTCGGCCCTCTGGTCGGGGACACCGGTGACGGTGCGGCTGGAGGATCTGGACTTGATCTGCGCCGCGCTGCAGTGCACGGTTGCCGACCTGCTGGTCGCCGAACCCGCGGCCCGGAAGACTGTGGCTGCCCAGGGTGAGGAACTGGCAAAGGCCGCAGGTGACTTGCCGCGACCGGTGCCGCGCCGGTCGAGTGGGGCGGGGCGGCCCAGGTCGCTCCCGCCGAACTGAGATGGCCCGAGCGCGTATACGCGTTCCGTCGCTGGGGCAGTGCGCGGGGTGTCTCGGCTGGGGACCGCGAGCGCAGTCGCCGTTTTGTTCCCCGTGCCACCAGTGGCGCTCCAAGCCTTACCACCCGGCGGCCGAGTGCAGACGCTGCAAGCGGCTGTGGCGGGTCAACAAGGAAGGCTTCTGCCGTGCATGCGTCGTGGCGATCACCGAGTACGACGCGGCCTGGTACTACGAGCCCGCCCAGGCCCCACGCCACCCGGTGTGGACCCAGCTCGCGTTCTGCCTGCCGGCCTCCATCCGGCGGCCCGCGACGCCCACCGGCACCTACCGCCTGCAGACCGACGGCCGCTACCACGCACCTGACTGGGCACGCGCCCAGCGTCCCGCCGCCATCATGGACGACGGGCAGATCTGCCCGCCGGCAGTTCGCGGACAGATGGCCTTGTTCCCCGCGCCTTATCGACTGCAGGAGCACCACGCCGTCTTGCTCCGCGGTCGGTTCCAGGGCGATCTGGAACGACTGAAACCGCTGGTCAACGAAGTACAGGCCGAGCACCGCCTGAGTCGCACCTGGCGCGTCAGTGCGGTGGACGCCCTGACTCTTGCTCTGGCGGCCCGCGACGCCGCAGGCCAAGACTTGGTCGACGCCGCCATCCTTGATGCCCTTCCTCACCAGCACTCCGGAGTCACCGCGGTCCTGAACAGGGCCGGGTTGCTGGCCCCCGGTCTCGACCACGGGGTGGCCGTGCTGCCGCATGCTCAGCGGGCCCGCTCCCAACCTCAACCACGAAGTTGCGATCACTGCCTTTCGTGGGGCCGAAACCAAGTGTGCAACGCTTGTAGGCACTGGCGTCGCAAATATGCTGACCAGCAAGGACGTTGCAGACGGTGTGGCGCCGGGCCGCTTCCCCTTCAGAACGGCCGATGCCGCGACTGCACGAGCCTTCGCCTGCGGATGGGACCCGACACCGAGGCCAGCACCTGGCGACAGCTGCGGTTCGCCGGGTCATCCCTCCCGGCGGGCGTCAGCGCAAGTTGCCCCGAAGTCCACCGAGCAGATCGACTGGTACTCGCCCCACCGGCCGTGCAACACGCAGGCCAGTTGACGCTCTTCGATGCGGACCGGGACTGGCGCCCGCTGGTCAACGCACTACTGCCATCCCCGCCGCCTTCGGTGATGGCCATCCTGGCGGATTTCGCCTCGTACACCACCGAGCACCGCTGGAGCCAGCAGTCCCACGAGTCCACAGCTCGGGTTCTGCGGGTGGCCGCCACCTGGTTGGGCGCCGACACCACCTTCCGTGAGGATGACCTGCGGGCGCTGAACCGCGCGCGCCCCAGCCGCGGTGGTCGCATCGGCGGGCTGGTTGCCTTCCTGAACCAGCGCGAGCAGCTCCTGGCCTCGCCCCCGCGCCGCAACCGCAACGAGGCCTTCGTTCAGCGCACCATCGCCGCCTTTCCACCCCGAATCGGCGACGAACTCGGAACCTGGGTAAGGGTTTTGCGCGGAGCCACCCGTTCCCACCACCTCGCCACCGACTACGGCACCATACGCCGCTACCTCGTCTACCTGGCCACGCCGCTGGCTGACTGGACCAGCTGCTACACCACCTTGCGTCAAGTGACCACGGCCGACGTGACCACGGCCGTCACCGCGGTCAAAGGCCCTCGCGCCCACGAGCGCGCAGTGGCCCTACGGTCGCTCTTCCGCGCCCTGAAGCACGCCAAGCTCGTCTTCGCCGACCCCACCCGCGGCCTGCATGTCACCCGCCGCGAACTGCTGCCCGCCACCCTGGCCCCCGACCGGCTCGCCGGGCTCCTCGATGTCAGCACCAACCCCGCCAACCGCCTGGTCCTGGCCCTGGCCGCCCTCCACGCAACCAACGGCACCGACCTGCGCAACCTCACCCTCTCCGACGTCCTGCTCACCCGCCGGCAACTCCTGATCCGTCGCCCCCACGGCCGCCACGTCGTCCACCTCGACGACACCACAACCGCTCTACTGCACGCATGGCTCCGCCACCGACACCGGCGCTGGCCACGCACCGCCAACCCCCACCTCCTCATCACCCAGCAGACTGCCAGTACCACCGATCCCGTCTGCACGGACTACATCTACAAGCGCTTCACCCCCGCCGGTGTGACTCTGCGTGCTGTTCGCGCCGACAGAATCCTGGACGAAGCCCGCGAGACCGAAGATCCGGTCCACCTTGTCCGTGTCTTCGGACTCTCTGTCACCACGGCCATGAAGTACATCCACACAGCTCACCCCCACCGCGGCGGCCCCGTCCCCCGATGACGGGTGGCTTTGTTCACGAGGAGCGGTTCTAGCTCTTCTGTGATTCAGCTACGCTCAGTAATTAGCCGGGGCCGGGGGCACTGCCACTCCTTGAGTCAGAACGGCGGTTCATCGGCGTAACCACCCGCCCAGGAAGCGCGTTCGGCTATGCGACGGGCACGAAGTTCGCGAGCGCTCAGGTCATCCGCGTTCTCCAGGCCGCTCGTGTCGTGTCCCCACGCCTTCAGCGCGTCGAATACACGGTCGCGCTTGTAGCGGTCCGTGCTGGTAGCCAGCAGGTTGCGGGCTCGGTTGGCCAACTCTCCTCGGTGCAGAGCGAGAGCCGGATGCTCTACCAAGGGGATGGCGGCAACGACGGCTGCGGCACGTACCTCCGCGTCGTCGTGGCCAAGGAGAGGCTGGACGGCGGAGTAGAGCACTGGACGCAGGTCGCGAAACGCGCGCATCTCCTGATAGTCGTCGAGAAACTCTTTCCCGCAGTGGCGTTCGCCGACGGCCACGTTCTCGTCGTCGGCGTCGTAGGCGGTGCTGCTGAGCCAGTCCAGGAGTGCCGCGCGGGTGGGACGATGCGGCGCCCGGTCCGCATCCTGTCCGTAGTCGCCCGTCGCGGTGGCCGGATGGTTGAGAATGGCCGCCACATACAGCGCTACGGGCAGGGTGGCTTCGTAGATGCTGTTCTGGTGGGTCACCGCCCCGAGGGCGTCGACGACGGCCGCAGCTCTCGTGCCCGGATCGGGATCGAGGAGGCGTGCCAGCGCCGCCGGAAGGATTTCGCCTGTCCCGCACGGGGTGGCCAGTGACGCCCAGTCCGTCTCATCCAGGAGCGTCTGGTGATGCGGGAGCTCGTCCGGCAAGGCGGTGTCGGTTTGGCTGGGTGCGTCGGTCACAGGCCGAAGCTATAGCGCTTTCGAGCGAGCGGTGTACTTGTGCTGTCGCAGCCCGCGCCGGATGCCGGCTATAGCCGAGCGGGACGATCGTGGCGTCGACGAGTTCGCGACGCGCAAGGGCCGCGCATCGCGGACAGAGCCACCCTTGAAACTGCCCCGCCCCTGACGCAAGTTGACCGCGAACCCGGCATACTCAATGCCGTTGACGAACCCCCCTCGCGTGGGTTCCTGCAACTCCCCGACCAGAAATCGGCGAACCCGCTCGCTTCGCCCGGCGGGCATGTGGAGGACGGGGAGAGCCACGAGGACGCCGCCGTACGGGAGTTGGCCGAGGAGACGACGCTGCGGGCCCGCGCGGGGGAGCTGCTCTGGACGGGGCTGCACAACGGGCGGCCCGCTTCCTATTACCTCATGGAGGACGTCACCGGCGAGCCCGTCCTGTCCGGGCCGGAGGCCGAGGAGGACTGCGCGGAGAACCGCTTCGAGCTGCGCTGGGCCGGGCCCGCCGACTTCGACGCGCTCGGCCTGCACCCCGCCGACGTGCGCGAACCCCTGGCCCGGCTGCTCCGCGAAAGGCGTTGATCGCGCGCGGAGCAGCGACGTAGCGTGCCGGGCATGACGAACGTACGCATCGGCGTGATGTACGACCGCGCGTGGGATCCGGCCGGGCTCGTGGGCTTCGCGCGGCAGGCGGAGGAGATCGGGCTGGACGATCTGTGGGTCGTCGAGGACCTGGGCTGGAACGGCGGTGTGTCCGCCGCCGCGATCGCGCTGGGTGCGACGACGCGGCTGCGGGTCGGGATCGGGATCGCGCCCGCGCCGTTGCGCAGCCCCGCGCTGCTGGCGATGGAACTGGCCACGCTGGAGCGGGCGTTTCCGGGGCGACTGGTCGCCGGGATCGGGCACGGCGCGTCGAACTGGATGGCGCAGGTCGGCCTCGCCCCGAAGTCGGCGCTCGCGATGCTGGAGGAGACGTTCACGGCGGTGCGGGCGCTGCTGCGCGGCGAGAAGGTCGAGCTGGACGGGCGCGAGGTGCACATCGACGGCGTACGGCTGGTGCACCCGCCGGAGGTGGCACCGCCGCTGGTCGCCGGGGTGGTGCAGCCGCGCTCGCTGGAGCTGGCCGGGCGCGTCGCGGACGGCACGCTGCTCGCCGAGGGCCACGGCCCGGACGACGTCCGCACTGCGTGGGAGCTGGCCCGCAAGGGCGGCGCCGGGGACGGCTTCGGCGTCGTCGCGTACGCGGCGGGCGCGATCGACGACGACCCCGACCGGGCGGCCGCCGCCCTGCGGGAATTCCTGGCGGGCCACGCGGCCTGGCTGGGCCGGACACCGGACGAGCTCTTCACCGTCTCCGGTACGGCCGCGCAAGCCGCCACGCGCATCGAGGAGTTGGTGGACGCGGGCGCGCAGACCGTCATCCTCCGCGTCTTCGGTCCCGAACCGCTGGGCCAGATGGCCGCGTTGCTGGCGGCCCGCGCGGCAGAGCCGGCCGAGGGCTGAGCCCGCCCGCCGGGCACGACGCGGGCCGCCGCCACGAACCGCCCGGCGGCGCGCCGGGGCTCCCGCTGAGCCCTACGCCCCGATCGCCCGCACGTTGGGCGCCCCGCGCAGCTCCCCGCGGTCGGACAGCAGGCGGCGCAGGGCGCGTTCGGCGGCGGGGTCGGCCGGGGTGACGGCTACCAGGTACTGCTCGGAGCCGTCGCACGTCGCCAGCACGTTGTAACGGACCGTCAGGTCGCCTGCGGAAGCGTGCCGCAGGCGCTTCGTGCCGTGGCTGCGGGTGCGGACGGTGTGGTCGTCCCACCACGCCGCGAACTCGACGCTCACAGAGCGCAGTTCGGCGACCAGCGCCGCGAGCCGCGGGTCGTCGGGGTGGCGGGCGGACTGGGCCCGCAGATTGCCCACCGTCTCGCGGGCCACCCGCTTCCAGTCCAGTTGCGCGGCGCGCAGCCGGGAGCCCGGCGCGAAGAGCAACCACGCGGTGTTCGCGGCCTCGCCCGTGCCGAAGTCCTCGCCGAAGAGGGCGGAGGCGGCGGCGTTCCACGCCAGGACGTCCATCCGGAAGTCGACGACGTACGCGGGCCACAGCGGCATTCCGTCCAGCAGGACCCGCAGCGAGTCGGCGACGGGCACGGGCGCGTACGCGATCGGCGGCGCCTCGCCCCGCGCGACCAGGTGCAGATGCTGGCGCTCGCTCGGCGTCAGGCGCAGGGCCTCGGCGAGCGCGTCCAGCACGGCGGTGCCAGGCACGCCCACCCGGCCCTGCTCCAGCCGGATGTACCAGTCGATGCTGACGGCGGCGAGCTGCGCGACCTCCTGCCGCCGCAGCCCGGGGGTACGGCGGCGGCCGACGTCCGGCAGCCCGACGTCCCGCGGCGTGAGCCGGGCCCGCATCGCCCGCAGGAATTCCGCCAGTTCGGGCCGCCGCGGCCCACCGCCGCCGCCGGAGCCCCGCCGCCTACCCTCCCCGGTAAAGCCCGCGCCCCCCGCGCCACCCACAGCCCCCGCGCCACCCACAGCCCCCGCGCCACCCGCAGCACCGGCACCACCCACAGCCCCCGCGCCAGCCGCACAGCCCGCGCCCCCCGCGCGGCCCGCACCGCCCACGCCACCCACAGCCCCCGCCCCACCCATCCCGCCCATCCCGCCCATCCCCCCATGATCCGCGCCCCCGCCCACCCCCGTCCAACGACAAAGCCCCCGCAGCCTGGCACTCCGGATGCCAGGTTCCGCGCAGCCTTCCCCGCCCTCCCCGCACCGCCCGATCGTGGAGCCCCACGACAAAGCACCAGGTCACCGGAGGACAGGACGCCATGAAGCCCACCATCCGCACCGCCGCCACCGCCGCCGCGGCCGTCGCAGTAGCCGCCGCCACCGCCGTCACCGCCCAGGGCAGCGCCCCGCGGCAGCCGGCGTACGGCCACCAGCAGATCCGCTCGGGCATCCCGGAGGGCGCCGCGCGCTTCGCCGTCACCAGCCCCGACGTCCGCGACCACGGCACCTTCCCCGCCGACGCCTGGGCGAACGCCTTCGGCTGCGCGGGCGGCAACAAGCAGGTCCGGCTGGCCTGGCACGGCGCGCCCGCGGGCACCCGCAGCTACGCCGTCACGATGTACGACCCGGACGCGCCGTCCGGCTCCGGCTTCTGGCACTGGGAGACCTGGGACATCCCCGCGTCGGCCCGCGCCCTGGGCGCGACCCCGCCCGCGGGCAGCGTGGTGGGCACCAACGACGCCGGGGCGAAGGGCTATCTGGGGCCGTGCCCGCCCGCCGGGGACGTGACGCACCACTACCGGATCACCGTCTACGCGCTGGACGTCCCGTCCCTGGACCTGCCCGCCGAGACGCCCGCGACCGTCACCACCTTCACGATGTCCGGCCACATCATCGGCCACGCCGACATGACGGTGACGGCCCGCCGCTGAAAAGCCACCGCCGAAAAGCCGCCGCCGAAAGCCCTACGACGAGGGCCGCGCCGGGCCCCGGAACGGCAGCGTCTGCCGGTAGACGACGCTCGTGGTCGTGCTCCCGAAGGCGGCGAGCGCGTCCACGAGCGTCTCCAGATGCTCCATCGATGTCGCCGCGACCTTGAGCGTGTAGCAGTCGTCGCCCGTCGTGCGCAGGCACTCCAGGATCTCCCGCCGGTCGGCGAGCAGCCGGTGCAGCGGCTGGTGGCGGTTGCCGGGGTATTTGAGGCGGACCACGGCGAGCACCGGGTAGCCGACCTTCGACAGGTCCACCGCCGCGTGGTAGCCGGTGACGACGCCGAGCGATTCGAGCTGCCGGACCCGCTCGGTGGTGGCCGACGCGCTCAGCCCGACCCGCCGCCCCAGCTCGCTGAGCGAGATCCGCGCCTCCTGCTGCAACTGCCCGACGATCGCCCAGTCGACATCGTCCAACTCGTAGGGATTCACGGCCATACGGCGATACTACCGGCAGATTCACCGCAACAGCCCCTCGTCACGAGGAGAAGTCCCTTCAGCACGCCCCATCCGCCGGGATAGCCTCGACGCCATGCAACTAGGCGTCAACGTCCCGAACTTCGGGCCGGGCACCGACCCGGGCGTACTGCGCGAATGGGCGAGCCGCATCGAGGAGCTGGGCTACGACCTGCTCATGATGTCCGACCACGTCACCGTCACCCCGGACGTCGCGGAGCGCTACCCCGAGCCGTTCTACGAGCCCTTCACCACCCTCGCGTGGCTGGCCGGACTCACCCGCACCGTACTGCTCGGCACCACCGTCACCGTCCTGCCCTACCGCCACCCGCTGCTGGTCGCCCGCATGGCGGAGGGGCTGCAGCAGCTCAGCGGCGGGCGGTTCGTGCTCGGCGTCGGGGCGGGCTGGTCGCGGCAGGAGTACGCGGCCCTCGGGGTGCCCTTCGCCGACCGCGGCCGCCTCACCGACGCGCATCTGGCCGCGCTGCACGAGGCGCGGCCCGGCGGCGCGACGCCCGTACCGCTGTGGGTCGGCGGCAGCAGCCGGGCGGCGATCCGGCGGGCGGTCCGGCACGGCGACGCGTGGCACCCGCTGCGCGTCGCCCTGCCCTGGCTGCGCGCGACGCTGGCCGCGCACGGCGACCTGCCCGCGCTCGCGCCCCGCATCGCCCTCGACGTCACCGCCGCCCCCGCCACCGGCCCGGACCGCCCCGCGGGCGTCGGCACGCTCGACCAGATAGCGGACGACCTCGCCGAGCTGGAGCGCCTCGGCGCGACCGCCGTCGTCCTCGACCCCTACCAGGGGGACCCGCAGCAGACCCGCACGCCCGAACCGGCCTGGCAGGCCCTCGCCGCCCTCGCCGCCCACCGGAGGACCACCCCATGACCGACCCCGTCCCCGACCCCACCTCCGTCCCCGACCCCGCGGCCGCCGCCGAACCCTCCTCCGCCCAGGACCCCGGCACCGGCTCCGACCCCGGCACGGGCACGGCCCTCACCCCCGCCGACGAGGCGCTGCTCCGGCGGGCCATCGCGCTCGCCGCCCGCGCCGTCGAGATCGGCGACGCGCCCTTCGGCTCCCTCCTGGCCGGCCCGGACGGCGCCGTGCTCGCCGAGGAGCACAACACCGTACGGCGGGACGACGACATCACCGCCCACCCGGAGTTGAAGCTCGCCCGCTGGGCCGCCCGCGAGCTGGACGCGGAGGCAGCGGGCCGCACGACGATGTACACCAGCTGCCAGCCCTGCTCGATGTGCGCGGGCGCGATCATGCGCTCGGGTCTCGGCCGCGTCGTCTACGCCCTGTCCACCGGCCAACTCGTCGCGCTCCACCCGGAGTCGGGCGCCTGGCCGACCGTCCCGCTGGGCGGCCCGGCCCTCTACGACGAGGCCCGCGCACCCGTCGAGGCGTACTACGGGGCGGGCTGACGGCCCCGCGGGCGTGCCCGCCGGTGGTCACGGACACCGGCGGGCACGCACGGCGTCACGAGTAGTCGACGCGCCAGGCACTGCAGTTGTAGTCGACGCCGGACTTGCGCCGGCACACCTGCCACTCGACCTCGCTGCCCTCCGCGAAGGAGTAGTTGCACACCTTCGCCGCCCCCGCCTCGCCGTTGGTGTTCAGGCAGGTGTGGAGGCCGCCGTTGGGGCCGTAGAGGTAGCCGACCACGGCGTAGCCGTCCGCCGAGTAGTCGTGGACGGTGAAAATCTCCCCGTACGACTGGTAACTCGCGCCGCCCCCGGTGATGTTCGTGCTGCTGTCGGCCGACGCGGACTGCGACCCCAGCAGCGTCACCGCGGCCAGCGCGCCCGCCCCGGCGAGCAGGGCCAGCGGGCGTGCGCGCCGCCCTCCGGCGCGGGACGTACCGCCGCGCGCGGTGCGTGCCTCGGACGTGCTGCCTGCCTCGGACACGGTGCCTTCCTCGGACTTCCTCATCTGCGGAAACCGCCTCTCCCGTCCGGCCGGCCGCTCCCCCCGGGTGCGGCCGGCGGTGGATGTGCGGGCGGGCGTGGCGCCGCTGGCGGCGTCCCCGCCGGCCCGCCGCGTTGACGGGTCCGACTCTCGCAGCGGGCGGCCGCCCGGTCGTTGGGGCTGAGCGCAGTGCCGTTGTGGCCGCGTGCACTACTGCCGGGCGGCGTGCCGGTAGTCGCTCGGGGTCATGCCGTAGGCGGCGCGGAAGGCCCGGCTGAATTCGGCGGGCAGCGGCAGTCCCCAGCGCGAGGCGATGGCGGCGATCGGGACGTGCGCCAGGTGCGGGTCGCCGAGGTCGCGGCGGCACCTGTCCAGCCGGCGCTGCTTGATCCAGGCCGCCACGGAGGTGCCCTGGCGCTGGAAGAGCAGGTGCAGGTAGCGCAGCGAGATGTGGTGCGCGGCGGCGACCGCGGCGGGTGACAGCTGCCGGTCGCCCAGGTTGTGCTCGATGAAGTCGTGGATGCCCGCGGTGAGCGCCCGGGTGCGGCTCTCCGGCGGTACGGCGTCGCGGGCGTCCGCGTGGTGGGCGAGGCAGGCGGTGACGAGGTCGACCGCGGCGGTGCCGAGGCGTGCCGCGTCCTGCCGTCCGCGGCACACGGGCTCGGCGACGACGCCGGTCAGGAACTGCCTCAGCAGCCGCCCCATCCCGGCGTCCCCGGGCAGCGGCACCGCGAGCAGCCGCTCGGCCCTGGCCGCGGGGAGCGGCAGGGCGGTCCTGGCCAGGCTCACGATGATCACCTCGACCCCGCCGCCCGGCTCCCGGCCCTGCGGCACGCGCGCGTCGAAGGGGCGGGAGCTGGCGTAGAGCAGCAGCTCCCCCGCCGCCGGGGTCGCGTCGCGCCGGAGCTGGCTGAGGGTCTGCACGCCCTTCAGGGTGAGGGCGAGGTGGTACGTCTCGGCGTCCGACCGCCGGACCAGCGCGGGGGTGCGGCAGGACCGCAGCGAGGGATACGAGACGGACGCGACCTGCACATCGCCGAGCCGGAGCATGCGGATGCTGGCCCGGAAGTCGTCGGCGGCGTCGCTGGTGAGGACGGTCGGGGTGAGTTCGTTCGACGTCACGTGCCGCCACCACGCGAAGCGGTCGGCGACCGGCAGATCCGCACTGTCCAGAACCGCGTCGAACATCCGCAGCACCCCCGGCACCCCGTGTCGCCCCCGTTTTCCCCATCGTGCACCCGCACACCCCCGCCGCGGCGGTACGGATCCGGCCTCCTGCGGCGGCTGCGGCGCGCGTTTCGGGAGGCCCGCGCAGGTCTGATACGCTGATCTAGCGACAACGGCCTGCGGGCGGTGCCCGGCCAGTCACGGAGGGTGAAGCTCTCGGGGGTCGCAAAATCCGTGCGAGAGCATGGCACCTGGTGTGTCAGACTTATCCCGCACGAAAGCAGTGCAAACGCAGTACAAGCAGTACAGCAAGGTCCTGTGGAGCAGTTTGGAGTGCTCGCCACCCTGTCAAGGTGGAGGCCGCGGGTTCAAATCCCGTCAGGACCGCTGCGGCTGGGTAGCTCAGTTGGTACGAGCGACCGCCTGAAAAGCGGTAGGTCGCCGGTTCGACCCCGGCCCCAGCCACCGCACGGTGGAGGCCCCGTTCCCTTGAGGAGCGGGGCCTCCACCGTTTTCCGTCGGCGCCCGGTACGGGTCAGCGCCCGCCCGGGTGCCGGTGCCGCCACCCCACGAAGACCGCGGTCGACACCGCCGCCCACGCCGCGAGCACCAGGAACGGGAAGGCGTGCTGGTGGCCCCCGAAGTAGACGGCGGTGTGCTGCGCGTTCACCGACCCGCCCGGCGGCAGCCACCGCCCGATCCGCCCCAGCAGCGACGGCAGCAGGGGCCACGACACCGCGCCGCCGGACGAGGGGTTGCCGAGCAGCACCATCAGGCCCCACGTCGGCAGCATCGCCCACCGCCCGACCAGCGTGTTGAACATCGTGAAGACCATGCCGGACGTGAACATCGTGAAGGCCAGGATCGCCCACGACTCCGCGAAGGGCAGCCGCAGCGCGCCCAGCCCCCAGTCGACGACGGCGGCGATCGCGAAGCCGCCGAGCATCGCGTACGCGACGATGAAGGCGATGCGCTCCGCGGGGTTGAGGGCGCGGGCGTGCACGCTGAGCTGGATCGCGCCGACGAAGCCGAGGATCACGGCGGCCAGCGAGACGTAGAAGATCGCCAGGCCGCGCGGGTCGCCCTTCTGGAGCGGGTTGATGTCGCTGACGGTCACCGGTACGCCGATCGCGCCGCCCACCGCGGGCGCGGTCTGGGCGAGCAGCTCGGCGACGCTCGCGCCGGACGCCGAGGACACGTACAGCCGCGGCGCGTCCATCGCCTCCCCCACCTCGGCCCGTCCCGGCTCGCGCAGGATCGCGAAGACCCGCTGCTCCTCGACCGCGTCCCTGGCCTGCGCGAAGGTGTCGTAGTGGTGCAGCCTGAGCGACGCGCCGAGCGCCTTCTCCATCCCCGCGACGAATTCGGCCCGCTTGACCTGCGAGGTCGGGATGCCGGTGACGGCCGTCGGGATGAGCCGCGGCGTGGGGCTGGCCATGGCGTACGTGTACGACCCGGCGAACAGCCCCGCGGCGGCGGCGATCAGCACGACCAGCACGCAGGCGGGCCAGAAGGGTGAGCTCCGGAGCCCCTTCCACCCCGCCGCTGCTCTGGCCCTCATGCCTCGACGCTAGCCAGGACCTGCGGCCCCCGCCCCCGCTGTTACGCCCGCCGGGTTCCGCTGCCGCGGAGGGCCAGCGTTTTTAGGGGCGCGGGGAACTGCGCGAGCAACCCACCACCGGCCGGTGGTCCGGATCGGACCGAAGAGACCCTTTGGGTCGGTGACGACCCGCGCCACCGTCGTGGCTGAGCGCGCAGTTCCCCGCGCCCCCTAAAACGCTCGCCCCGCGCCGCAGGCGCAAGCTCCGAGTGGCGCGGGCGGCGAAATCGGTTCGCTCCCGGCCCACCGCAGGTGCGAGCATGAGGACCGTATGTCTACTTACGCGACCCACGACCTGGCCCGCCGCCTCCCCACCCTCTCGTTGCGCGACGAGCAGCGGCTCGGGCGGCGGCTGGAGGGCGTCCGGCGGATCAGGAAGGCCGAGGCGCGCGACGCCGTGCTCGCCGAGATCGGCCGGGAGGTCGACCGCGGGGAGCAGCGTATAGCGGCCCGCCGGGCGAATGTGCCGGAGATCACGTATCCGGCGGCGCTCCCGGTGAGCCAGAAGCGCGACGAGATCCTGGCGGCGATCCGCGACCACCAGGTGGTGATCGTCGCGGGCGAGACGGGCTCGGGCAAGACGACGCAGATCCCGAAGATCTGCCTGGAGCTGGGCCGCGGTGTGCGCGGCCTGATCGGGCACACGCAGCCCCGCCGTATCGCGGCCCGTACGGTCGCCGAGCGCGTGGCGGAGGAGCTGCGGTCGCCGCTGGGCGAGGCGGTCGGCTGGAAGGTCCGCTTCACCGACCAGGTCGGCGAGCAGACCCTGGTCAAGCTGATGACGGACGGCATCATGCTCGCGGAGATCCAGACGGATCGCGAGCTGCGTGCGTACGACACGATCATCATCGACGAGGCGCACGAGCGCAGCCTCAACATCGACTTCATCCTGGGCTACCTGGCCCAGCTCCTCCCCCGCCGCCCGGACCTGAAGGTCGTCATCACGTCGGCGACGATCGACCCGGAGCGCTTCTCGCGGCATTTCGGCAACGCCCCGATCGTCGAGGTCAGCGGCCGGACGTATCCGGTGGAGGTGCGGTACCGGCCGCTGCTCGAAGAGGGCGGCGACGACGCGGACCGCGACCAGATCACGGCGATCTGCGACGCGGTCGACGAGCTGCAGGCGGAGGGGCCGGGCGACATCCTGGTCTTCCTGTCGGGCGAGCGGGAGATCCGCGACACCGCGGACGCGCTGGGCAAGAAGAACCTGCGGCACACCGAGGTGCTGCCGCTGTACGCGCGGCTGTCGTCGGCCGAGCAGCACCGGGTCTTCCAGCAGCACGCCGGGCGCCGCGTGGTGCTGGCGACGAACGTCGCGGAGACCTCGCTGACCGTCCCCGGCATCCGGTACGTGATCGACCCGGGCACGGCCCGCATCTCGCGCTACAGCCACCGCACGAAGGTGCAGCGGCTGCCGATCGAGCCGGTCAGCCAGGCGAGCGCCAACCAGCGCAAGGGGCGCTGCGGCCGTACGTCGGACGGCATCTGCATCCGGCTGTACGACGAGGAGGACTTCCTCTCCCGCCCCGAATTCACCGACGCCGAGATCCTGCGGACGAACCTGGCCTCCGTGATCCTGCAGATGACCGCGGCCGGGCTCGGCGACATCGCCCGCTTCCCCTTCATCGACCCGCCGGACAGCCGCAACATCAAGGACGGCGTCCAGCTGCTGGAGGAGCTGGGCGCGCTGGACGCCGCCCAGAAGGACCCGCGCAAGCGGCTCACCCAGACCGGCCGCAAGCTCGCGCAGCTGCCCGTGGACCCGCGGCTGGCCCGTATGGTGCTGGAGGCGGAGCGCAACGGCTGTGTGCGCGAGGTGATGGTGATCGCGGCGGCGCTGTCGATCCAGGATCCGCGCGAGCGGCCCGCGGACAAGCAGCAGCAGTCCGACCAGAGCCACGCACGCTTCCGCGACGAGGGCAGCGACTTCCTGTCCTTCCTGCACCTGTGGACGTACGTCCGCGGCCGGCAGCGGGAGTTGTCGTCCTCGGCCTTCCGCCGGATGTGCCGCGGGGAGTTCCTGAACTACCTGCGGATCCGCGAGTGGCAGGACATCTACAGCCAGTTGAAGCAGGTCGCGAAGTCCCTGGGCATCACCGTGACCGAGCCGAGGTCGGACGACGACGCGGCCGATCCGGTGCGCGTGCACCAGTCGCTGCTGGCCGGGCTGCTGTCGCACATCGGGCTGAAGGACCCCGAGGCGAAGAACGAGTATCTGGGCGCCCGCAGCGCGAAGTTCGCGGTCTTCCCCGGCTCGGCGCTGTTCAAGAAGCCGCCGCGGTGGATCATGTCGGCGGAGCTGGTGGAGACGTCCCGGCTGTGGGCGCGGGTCAACGCGAAGATCGAGCCGGAGTGGGTCGAGCCGCTCGCCCAGCACCTGGTCAAGCGCAGCTACAGCGAGCCGCACTGGGAGAAGGACCAGGCCGCGGTGATGGCGTACGAGAAGGTGACGCTGTACGGCGTCCCGCTCGTCGCGCAGCGCAAGGTGAGCTACGGGCGCATCGACCCCGAGGTCTCCCGCGAGCTGTTCATCCGCAACGCCCTGGTCGAGGGCGACTGGCGCACCCACCACCAGTTCTTCCACGACAACCGCAAGCTGCTCGGCGAGGTCGAGGAGCTGGAACACCGCGCCCGGCGCCGCGACATCCTCGTGGACGACGAGACGCTCTACGACTTCTACGACGCCCGCATCCCCGAACACGTCGTGTCCGGCGCGCACTTCGACTCCTGGTGGAAGGAGCGGCGGCGCGACGAGCCGGAGTTGCTGACGTTCGAGCACGCGATGCTGATCAACGAGAACGCGGAGGCGGTCACCAAGGCCGACTACCCCGACTCGTGGCGGCAGGGCGCGCTCAAGTTCCGTGTCACGTACCAGTTCGAGCCGGGCGCGGACGCCGACGGCGTGACCGTCCACGTCCCGCTCCAGGTCCTCAACCAGGCGGTGCCGGACGGCTTCGACTGGCAGATCCCGGGCCTGCGCGAGCAGGTCGTGACCGAGCTGATCCGCTCGCTGCCCAAGCCGATCCGCCGGCATTACGTGCCCGCGCCGAACTACGCGAAGGCGTTCCTGGAGCGCGCGGTCGCCGGGCCCGACCCCCTGCCGTCGGTGCTGGCACGGGAGTTGCAGCGGATGGTCGGTGTGCCCGTCACGGCCGAGGACTTCGACCTCGCGAAGGTGCCGGACCACCTCAAGGTCACCTTCCGGGTCGTCGACGAGCGGCGCCGCACGGTCGCCGAGGACAAGGATCTGGACGCGCTCAAGCTGCGTCTGAAGCCGAAGACGCGCGCGGCCATCACCAAGGCCTTCGAGCGTGCCTCGGACCCCGCGCTGGCCTCCGTGGAGCAGCGCACGGGCCTGAAGGACTGGACGGTCGGGGCGCTCCCCCGCACCTTCGAGACCCGGCGGGCCGGGCAGCCGGTCAAGGCGTATCCGGCGCTCGTCGACGAGGGCGCCACGGTCGCGGTGAAGCTCTTCGACACCGAGCCGGAGCAGGCCGCGGCGATGTGGCGCGGCACCCGCCGGCTCATCCTGCTGAACGTCCCGGTCAATCCCGCGAAGTTCGTCGCCGACCAGCTCTCCAACCAGCAGAAGCTGAATCTGTCCCGCAATCCGCACGGCAGCATCCAGGCCCTCTTCGAGGACTGCGCCACCGCGGCCGCGGACCGGCTGATCGCCGACCACGGCGGCCCGGCGTGGGACGAAGAGGGCTACCGCAAGCTCTACGACGCTGTGCGCGCGGATCTGGTCGAGCTGACCGTCCGCACGGTCCGCCAGGTCCAGCAGGTGCTGGCCGCCTGGCATTCCTGCGAGCGCCGGCTGAAGGACACCGCGAGCCCGGCGCTGCTGGCCAACACCGCCGACGTCCGCGAGCAGCTCGCCGCCCTCGTACGCCCCGGTTTCGTGACCGAGGCGGGCCTCAAGCGGCTTCCCGACGTCATGCGCTACCTGGTGGCCGCCGACCGGCGCCTCCAGCAGATGCCGACGGGCGTCCAGCGCGACGCCACCCGTATGGAGAAGGTCCGCGAGATCCAGGCCGAGTACGCCGAGCTGCTGGCCGCCCAGCCCGCGGGCCGCCCCGTCCCGGCGTCCGTCCGCGAGATCCGCTGGATGATCGAGGAGCTGCGCGTGAGCTACTTCGCCCACGCCCTGGGTACGGCTTTCCCCGTCTCCGACAAGCGCGTCTTCAAGGCGCTGGACGCCGCCTGGGCCTGACCGCGGCCCTCTCGCGACCGAGTTCGACCGCACCCCCTGACCTGCTGTAGAGTCTGTTCCGCAGCGAGGTCCTGTGGAGCAGTTTGGAGTGCTCGCCACCCTGTCAAGGTGGAGGCCGCGGGTTCAAATCCCGTCAGGACCGCAGTAGTTCGACCCGGAGACCCGGTTCCGCAAGGAGCCGGGTCTTTTTGCGTGCCTTCGTCCGGTGATGCGCCCGGCCTCTCCCGACACCCCCTTCCGGCGCGGGAGTTCACTACCGCACCGCGCGCAAGATCCACAAGTCCGCAGCATGTGACGGGAGTCACGTGAACTCGTTCCGGAATCACGGAACCTGACGCCCTCCGCAGGGCCGTCGATTTAATATGTGCAATGGCACCACGTCCGAGACATCGTGCCAAGGCACGAAAGAGGGCGCGAACACGGCACAAAAACGAATCGCACCGGACCCGGCGGAGTCCGATGCGATCGCGGTGAAGCTGTGGTGCTGCTGTGGTTCTGCTGTCCTGCTGGTGCGGATCCGGCGGGATCCGCGTCATACGAAGCAACTGCCGAAGCACTGCTGATGGAGCCGGTGGAGCTGGGTCCCTTGGGGTGCCTGATGGGGGCAGGCGATCCGCCGGGACCGGGCGCCGCTTAGGGGGACGGCGTCCAAAAGTGCCGGTCAGGCCTCGCTGCGCTGCTGCGGAATGCCCGCGAGCAGCGCACGTACCTCCGCCTCGCGGTAGCGGCGGTGGCCGCCCAGCGTGCGGATGGACGTGAGCTTGCCTGCCTTGGCCCAGCGCGTGACCGTCTTGGGGTCGACGCGGAACATGGTCGCGACCTCGGCAGGGGTGAGCAACGGCTCGGCATCAGGGGTGCGAGCGGTCATGAGCGGCCTCCTTGAGAGAACCGAACCAGCGCGGTTCTTTCCTCTGAATTCTGCACCTTGACCCGCGTTGCCCGAAATGGCAGGCGCGGGCCGAGTCGGTAATAGGACGAACGGCTTGTCCTCGGCACTACAACTACACCATCCGTCCAGCCGCGTCGGCCAAACCGATGGATTTGCCCTCTCAGGTGTTCAAGCTCGGCGGAAGCCGATGGACCGTGTCATAACGGACAGTCACGCGAGCGTGACGATCAGTCACAGCACGATCAACTGCCACATCCCCACCTTCGAATCGAGCCCGAGGCGGACCCGTTGTCCCATTTTGGCATGACAGATGGTGATCCAGGCAAGACTCCAGGTACGTGCTCTCCATCACGCTTGACCCGATAATCCGAATCGCCTCAGTTCGAGAACTGCAGCTCCCGCACCGCCCGCCAGCGGTCGGTCAGCCGCTCGTACGCGACGCCCGCCGCCGCCGAGTCGCCCTCCCGCAGCGAGGCCAGGCCCTCGGCGACGTCCGCGGCCGAGCGGTCCTCGGCCAGCCGCTCGGGGCCCATGATGTGCACCAAGCCCCCGTAGTCCAGCTCGACGAGCGAGCGCGGGTGGAATTCCTCCAGCCAGCGGCCGACGTCCACGAGCCCGTCGATCAGCGGGCCGCCGTCGTCCAGCGCGTCCTTGAGCACCCGAAGCCCCCGCGCCACCCGGCGGCGGGCCTGCACCATCGGGGTGCGGTAGCGCAGCAGCGGCTCCTTGCGCTCCCCCTCGCCCGCCGGCTCGTACTCCCGCTCGTCGTCGCCGACGAGGACGAACCAGCGCACGGGGACGTGCCAGGTCGCGGTGCGGATCCAGGGCCGGGCGTCCGGGTTGCGCTCGCGCCAGGACTCGTGGTCGGCGGCGGCCTGCCGGCGGACGACCGGCGGCAGCATCGCGTCCAGCACCGGCGGCGCCAGCTGCTGCCCGAAGGTCTCCAGCGCGAGCCAGCCGCGCAGCCGGGTGCGCCAGGGGCAGATGTGGGTGACCCCGCCGATGTCGGCGACGAAGGCGTCCGCGCTCTCGTGCACGGGAACGGCGATCGGCGGGACGGGCACGAGCCCCGCCAGCGACTGCCGCAGCTCGTCCTGCGCGGTCCGGCAGGTGCCGGCCGCGGCGTAGCGGTACCAGTGGGTGCGTTCGGGCTCCGGAAAGGCCGCCAGCGGCTCGTAGACGCGCAAATAGGCCGCGTACGGGACCACTACCGGTGAACCGCTCACACCCGCTCCTCGCGCCGCCGTGCCGCCGCGGCGTCCCCGTCGATCATCCGCGGCGTCCCCGTCGATCGTCCCACGCGCCCGCACGCCCGGGAGGTGATCCCGGCCACTGGTCACGCCCACGGGCGACCCGCCGGCCGGGGTGCGCCGTAGGGGGTGGTGTGGGGGCCGCGCGCCACGCCGTACCCCCCGGGAGGGCCTACGCTGAGCCCAGCATCGCGCCTCCGCCACCCGTACGGGGGCGAGAGCCATCCGCAGCACTGGGCAACCGGACTATGGGAGTCACCACCGTGACCGACGTAACCGACACCGGGAGTGTCATCGCCAAGCTGTTCCGATCGGAGCAGGGCGGGCACGAGCAGGTCGTTCTCTGCCAGGACCGCGCGTCCGGCCTCAAGGCCGTCGTCGCGCTCCACTCCACCGCACTGGGCCCCGCCCTGGGCGGTACCCGTTTCTTCCCCTACGCCTCCGACGAGGAGGCCGTCGCCGACGCGCTGAACCTCGCCCGCGGCATGTCGTACAAGAACGCGCTTGCCGGTCTCGACCACGGCGGCGGCAAGGCCGTGATCATCGGCGACCCGGACACCGACAAGACCGAGGCCCTGCTGCTCGCCTACGGGCGCGCGGTCGCCTCGCTCGGCGGCCGGTACGTGACGGCGTGCGACGTCGGCACCTACGTCGCCGACATGGACGTGGTCGCGCGCGAGAACCGCTGGACGACCGGCCGCTCCCCGGAGAACGGCGGGGCGGGCGACTCCTCGGTGCTCACCGCGTGGGGCGTCTACCAGGGCATGCGCGCCGCCGCCCGGGTGCAGTGGGGCCAGGCGTCGCTGCGCGGCCGCCGGGTCGGCATCGCGGGCGTCGGCAAAGTCGGCAAGCACCTCGTCGAGCACCTGCTGGAGGACGGCGCGGAGGTCGTGCTGACCGATGTGCGGGCCGCCGCGGTCGAGGCCGTCACCGCCCGGCACCCCGAGGTCTCGGTGGTGAGCGACGCGGAGGTGCTGGTCCGCACCCCGCTGGACGTGTACGCGCCCTGCGCGCTCGGCGGCGCGCTCGACGACAAGACGGTGGCCGCCCTGACGGCGACCGTGGTGTGCGGCGCGGCCAACAACCAGCTCGCCCACACCGGCGTCGAGAAGGACCTCGCCGACCGCGGCATCCTGTACGCGCCCGACTACGTCGTGAACGCCGGCGGCGTCATCCAGGTCGCGGACGAACTGCACGGTTTCGATTTCGACCGGGCCAAGGCCAAGGCGACGCGGATCTACGACACGACGCTGGCCATTTTCGAGCGCGCGAGCGCCGACGGGGTGCCGCCCGCGGTCGCCGCCGACCGGCTCGCCGAGCAGCGGATGGCGGACCGGACACCGGCCGACGAATGGCTGCGTCCGTGAACGGGCCGGGGGTACTCGCGAGTATCCGCCAGTAGCCGGGAGTGACGCACGTGACCGAACGCACGGCCCGATAGCAAGTTGGTGCTAGAAGAAGGTAAAATCGGGCCTGACCAGGCAGGACAGGGCCACGAACAGCCCCTGTTCCGACGCGCGTCGTGCGGGCGACGTACCGTGCGGCGTCGGAAGCAGGTACCGTTGAGGCCCTACGGGTAGGTCGTCCGCGAGGACGCCTTCCGCATCATGAACGCGTGTCAAGACTCGGGGCCGCTGAGCCCCGCCGTTAAGGGGGTCGAGCCATGGGGCGCGGCCGGGCCAAGGCCAAGCAGACGAAGGTCGCCCGCCAGTTGAAGTACAACTCTGGCGGCACGGATCTTGCCCGTCTGGCTGACGAGCTGGGCGCATCGTCGTCGATGCCGGTGAATCCGGAGTCCGTCGAAGACGATGACGACGACGACGAGCTGGACGACGACGACCCGTACGCTCAGTACGCGGATCTGTACAACGATGACGACGACGACGAGGGCGACGAGTCCTCGGGTTCGTCATCCGCGTCGTCGCAACGTCGTCGCGCTTGACGCGGTAACGACACCCGCAACGGCACCACCTGCGGTGACCCGGTCGGGGGCGGTCAGCCTCCGACCGGGTTTCGTCGTGCCCGCGGTCCCGGACGTCACCCGGCGTAGTCGCCGATCATCCGTACGGCCCCGTCGCCGTCCTCGCGTGCGTTGACCTCGCCGGCCACCCAGGCGTCCACCCCGCGGTCGGCCAGCACGCTCAGCGCGACCTCGACGGATTCCTGCGGGAGGACGGCGACCATGCCGACGCCCATGTTGAGGGTGCGCTCCAGCTCCGAGCGCTCGATCCGGCCCTCCACCCCGACCAGGCCGAAGATCGGCGCGGGCACCCAGGTGGAGCGGTCGACGGTGGCGTTCAGCCCGTCGGGGACGACCCGGGCCAGGTTGTTGGCGAGCCCGCCGCCGGTGATGTGCGCGAAGGCGTGCACCTCGGTCGTACGGGTCAGGGCCAGGCAGTCCAGCGCGTAGATCTTGGTCGGCTCCAGCAGCTCCTCGCCGAGGGTGCGGCCGAGCTCCGCGATCTCGCGGTCCAGCGCCCAGCCGTTCGCCTCGCTCAGCACATGGCGGACCAGGCTGTACCCGTTCGAGTGAAGCCCGGAGGACTCGATCGCGATCACCGCGTCACCCGAACGGATGCGGTCCGCGCCGAGCATCGCGTCCGCCTCGACCACGCCCGTCCCGGCGCCCGCGACGTCGAAGTCGTCGGCGCCCAGCAGGCCCGGGTGCTCGGCGGTCTCGCCGCCGACCAGCGCGCAGCCGGCCAGGACGCAGCCCTCGGCGATGCCCTTGACGATGGCCGCGACCCGCTCCGGGTGGACCTTGCCGACGCAGATGTAGTCGGTCATGAACAGCGGCTCCGCGCCGCACACCACCAGGTCGTCGACGACCATGCCGACCAGGTCGTGGCCGATGGTGTCGTAGACGCCCATCCGGCGGGCGATGTCGACCTTGGTGCCGACGCCGTCGGTCGCCGAGGCCAGCAGCGGGCGCTCGTAGCGCTTGAGGGCGGAGGCGTCGAAGAGGCCCGCGAAGCCGCCGATACCGCCGACGACCTCGGGACGGGACGCCTTGCGCACCCATTCCTTCATGAGCGTGACGGCCCGGTCGCCGGCCTCGATGTCGACGCCGGCGGCGGCGTAGCTCGCACCGTTTGTCTCAGGCATTGCAGGCACTTTCGTGTCGGGGAATCGCGGAAGCGGCCGGGCTCACGGCCTGCGCAGGGCGTCGGCGGCGTCCGCGCCGCCCGCCAGCTCGACCTCCAGCAGCTGCTTGCCCAGCAGCTCGGGGTCGGGCAGCTCCATGGGGTATTCGCCGTCGAAGCACGCGCGGCACAGGTTCGGCTTGGCGATCGTGGTCGCCTCGACCATCGCGTCCAGCGAGATGTACGCGAGCGAGTCCGCGCCCAGCGAGGCGCCGATCTCGTCGACGCTCATGCCGTTGGCGATCAGCTCCGCGCGGGTGGCGAAGTCGATACCGAAGAAGCACGGCCACTTCACCGGCGGCGACGAGATCCGCACATGGACCTCGGCCGCGCCCGCCTCGCGCAGCATCCGCACCAGGGCCCGCTGGGTGTTGCCGCGGACGATCGAGTCGTCCACCACCACGAGCCGCTTGCCGCGGACGACCTCCTTGAGCGGGTTGAGCTTGAGCCGGATGCCGAGCTGCCGGATGGTCTGCGAGGGCTGGATGAACGTCCGGCCGACGTAGGAGTTCTTGACCAGGCCGGAGCCGTACGGGATCCCGCTGGCCTCGGCGTAGCCGATCGCGGCGGGCGTACCGGACTCCGGCGTGGCTATCACCAGGTCGGCCTCGACGGGCGACTCGGCGGCGAGCTTGCGGCCCATCTCGACCCGCGAGAGGTAGACGCTGCGGCCGGCGATCTCGGTGTCGGGGCGCGCCAGGTAGACGTATTCGAACACGCAGCCCTTGGGGCGGGCGGGCGCGAAGCGCGAGGTGCGCACGCCCTGCTCGTCGATCGCGACCAGCTCGCCGGGCTCGATCTCCCGGACGAAGCTCGCACCGCAGATGTCGAGGGCCGCGGTCTCGGAGGCGACGACCCAGCCGCGCTCCAGCCGGCCCAGCACCAGCGGGCGGATGCCCTGCGGGTCGCGGGCGGCGTAGAGGGTGTGCTCGTCCATGTAGACGAGGCTGAAGGCGCCCTTGATCTTCGGCAGCACCAGCGGGGCGGCGTCCTCGACGGACAGCGGGTTGCCCTCGGCGTCGCACTGCCCGGCGAGCAGCGCCGTGACCAGGTCGGTGTCGTTGGTCGCGGCGACCTTGGTCGCCCGGCCCGGGGTCTGCGGCAGCTCGGCGACCATTTCGGCCAGCTCCGCGGTGTTGACCAGATTGCCGTTGTGGCCGAGCGCGATCGAGCCGTTGCCGGTGGCCCGGAAGGTGGGCTGCGCGTTCTCCCACACCGAGGCGCCGGTGGTCGAGTAGCGGGCGTGGCCGACGGCGATATGGCCGGTCAGCGAGCCGAGGGAGGTCTCGTCGAAGACCTGGGAGACCAGGCCCATGTCCTTGAAGACCAGGATCTGCGAACCGTTGCTCACTGCGATGCCCGCGGACTCCTGTCCGCGGTGCTGCAGGGCGTACAGCCCGAAATAGGTGAGCTTGGCGACCTCTTCGCCGGGGGCCCAGACACCGTAGACGCCACACGCGTCCTGGGGGCCCTTCTCGCCGGGGAGCAGGTCGTGGCTGAGTCGTCCGTCACCACGTGGCACGTTTCGAGTCTAGGGCAGGATCGCCCGTCGTCCGAACGGGGGACGGTCACGGAGCGCCGCCGAGCAGGACTTCTATGCGCGTAGCGCCTTGGGGGGCACGGGGGTGTGACGTACCCCCCAAGGCGGGGCCGCCGGCCGCTCATGGGGTTCTCACGCAGCCGACGAGACTGCGCCCGCATCATAGGGCTCAGATGTTTCCGCCGGACGCGTATCGCGGAGAGCGGCTCCGGCTGCCGCCCGCGGTGGCCGGAAAGAGCCGGTACGACGGCCGGAGATGATCTTGCGGACCCCGCATGTCTGCGGGCACGGAAACGCCCGCCGGTACGGGGGTTCCGGCGGGCGCGTCTTCCGGGTCGATCCCGGCCGGAAGGTTCGGTTTCAGCAGCCGGTCTCGCCGTGTCGATAGTAGGAGCGCGCGCCGGGCCGCACCTAGGGAACGCCTGGCTACCGGCGTAATTACGCCACCGCGGGCGGGGTGGATTCCGGGACGATACGGATACGGCAGTGCATGACGGGCGCGCCACGGGGTGACTTGGCTGTCAGCGGCTGACCACCGAGGTCCCGTACGGCCGGTGGCCGCCTCAGCGCATCACCGGGAGGTACGCGGCCAGGTCCGCGCGCTCGCCGCTCGCGGCGACGGCGGCGTCCTCGACCGCCGCGGCCCACTCCGTACGCCCGGTCGCCAGCCGGACCCACGTCAGCGGATCCGTCTCGACGACGTTGGGCGGGGTGCCGCGGGTGTGCCGGGGCCCCTCGACGCACTGCACCGCCGCGTACGGCGGCACCCGCACCTCCACCGCGTTGCCCGGCGCCTTCGCCGCGAGCCCGTCCGCGAGCACCCGCACCGTGGCGGCGAGCGCCTGCCGGTCGAAGACCGGCTCCGCGCCCGTCGCTCGGGCCAGGTCGTCGGTGTGCACGACCAGCTCCACGAGCCGCGTCACCGTGAAATCCAGCGCCCGCATCCCGCCGAACGGCTCGGGCAGCAGCCGCCCCGGCCGCAGCGCCTCCTCGCGCAGCGACGCCAGCCCCTCCACCGCGGCCTCGATCGCCGCGACGGGCTCGCCCATCGCGGCGGCGGTCTCCTTCGTCCCGGCGTCCAGCTGCGCCGCGACCGGCTCGGTGGCCTGCGTCCAGCCGTCCAGCCCGATCAGCCGCCCCCCGGGCGGCGGCTCCGCCGCGCCGAGCAGCTCCCCGAGCACGTCGATCTGCCGCACGATGTGCGCAACCAGCAGCCGCACATCCCACCCCGGCAGCCCGGACGCCCCCGCGTACTGCTCCGCACGGAGCCCCCGCACGGCATCCCGCACGAGCCCCGCCTGCGCGAGCAGCGCCCCCCACGTCCGTTCCGGATCGTACGCACGCGCCCGTCGACGCCCAGCATTCGCCATCCCCCGACCCTAGCCCCGGGGTCCGACACCGCGAGGCCTCCCGCCTGCGGCGGGGGGCTGGTGCCTGCGCCGCGGGGGGCTCGTGCCTGCGCCGCAGGGGGTTGACGCCTGCGGCGCGGGGCAACCAATCAGGGGCGCGTGGGGGTACCTCCCAGGCGAAGCTCTGGGGGAGAACGGAGCGACCAGCCCCCACCGGCAGAAGGTCCCGCGATCGGGGAACGGGGCAGCCCGTGGGGTAAGGGGCGCGAGGAACTGCGCGAGCAACCCACCACGGCGAGAAGCTCGCGCGACCAGCGCAAGAGGCACCCCGGCGCGGAAGGGGCGCGAGGAACTGCGCGCCCAGCCCCCGCGGCGAGAAGGCCGCGCGCCCAGCGCAAGAGGCACCCCGTGGCGAAAGCCCCCGAGGCGCAAGCCTCAGCCCTGGCGAGGCCGCTCGAACGTGAGGAGCAGCCCCTCGACGGCCCCGGGCCCAACCCGCCCCTTCACATCACCGGACGTGATGTCCTTCAGCACCCACCCGTCCTCCGCGTGCTTGTTGAGCGTCTTCTCCAGCTTGTCGCTGTCGAGCGCGTCGCCTATCAGCGACTCACGGAAGGTGACGACCTTGTACTCGTACATGCTCTGCCTTCGGTTCGGGCGAGTGTGTGACCGCCCCAGCCAACCACGAACCCCGCACGGTGTCAGGGCCCTTGGCCCCCCGAGCACGGTCAGGCCGCGGCCCCCGCCGCCACCGCACCACCGCCCAGCGGAATGTCCCGCATGCGCCGCAGCGGCGAGAAGAAGAGCCACAGCCCCGAGGAGCAGCCTCCGACGACGGCGATCCACAGCGTGGCCCGTACGCCCAGGACGCTCGCGAGGGCGCCACCCGCGAGCCCGCCGAGCGGCAGCGTCCCCCAGGTGATCCAGCGCGCGGCCGCGCTGACCCGGCCGATCATGCCCGGCGGGCAGGTCGCCTGCCGGTAGCTGACCAGCGAGATGCCGGTGACGACGGAGGAGAAGGTCCAGGCGCTCCACCCGACCCCGTAGAGCACTGCGCGCGGCCCGCTGCCCGCGAGCGGGATGAGGAGCCCCGGCAGCGCGAGCACGGTCATGGCGATCCAGCTGATGCGCGCGGAGCCGACCTGCCGCGCGAGCGACTTCGCCGCGGCCCCGCCCGCGACGCCGCCGACCGCGCCGAGCGCGAGGAGCAGTCCGACGAGGCCCGGGTCGACGTGCCGGGTGCGGATGAGGAAGACCGGGCCGAGCGTCTCGACCATGATGACGAAGAAGTTGGCGGTGCCGTTGAAGGCGACGGAGTTGCGCAGGATCGGGTCCCGCAGCACGTGCCGCAGGCCCTCCGCGATCTGGGCCTGCAGCGAGGGCCCGCCCGCCGCTTTCACCGGCTCGGGCTCCTTCGTACGGATCCCGGCGAGGGTGAGCGCGGAGACCGCGAAGGAGACCGCGTCCGCGACGACGGCGGTCGCGGCCCCGGCGGCGGCGACGAGCCCGGCCCCGAGCCCCGGCCCGGCGATCTGCGCGCCTGACTGGGTCGCGGCGAGCTTGCCGTTGCCGTCCATGAGCTGCTCGTCGCGCAGCAGGTGCGGCAGCAGGCTCTGGTAGGCGACGACGAAGAAGACGGACAGCACGCCGTCCGCGAACTCGACCCCGTAGAGCTGCCCGAGCGTGAGCACGCCGCACGCGTGCGCGACGGGCACGGACCCCATGACGACGAGCAGCCCGAGGTTGCACCCCAGCATGAGCGGCCGCTTGCGCACCCGGTCCACGACGGCCCCCGCGGGCAGCGCGACCAGCAGATACGCGCACGTCCCGGCCGCCGACAGCAGCCCCACCTGCCACGCGCTGGCCTTCAGCACGACGACGGCCACGAGCGGCAGCGCGAGCACGGAGATCTGCGACCCGACCTCGCTGACGGTCTGCCCGGCCCACAGCAGCACGAAGTCCCGATGCCTGAGCAGGCTCTTCCCTTCGACAGTCACCGTCCCGATGCTGGCACCGCGGCCGGGGGCCTGTCCACGGCACTGCCGCCCGGGGGGCGTGGGGCGCTCAGGCCCGTCCGCGCATAGCCCCCGGACCCGTTCGTGGCTCTGCTCCAATGGAGCGCGAGGCGGAACGGCTCCGCCGCACAACAGAGGGGGCACCATGCCTGCTGCCGCACCCCACTCCGAGCGCTACGCGCACCTCGTGGCCCGGGGGCAGATCCGCCTCGTGGCCGCAACGACCGCCGACCTCGATCGCGTGCCCATCCCGGACGCCGAAGGCACGTTCTCGCCCCTCGACATCCTGCTGGCCGACCGGGAGGGCGACCCGCGCGGTCCGGGCTGCGCCGCCGCCCCCTGAACTCGCCTTTTCCCGCGCGTACTTGAGGACCCTCCCTCTACAGTTGCCCCGCGGAACGGTTCCGCTGTGCAACAAAGGGGTGGGGACATGAACGGAAAGGCAGCACCAGCCGTGCTCGCGCTGTGCGCGCTCGCGGTCGCGGGGACGGTCACGGCGTGCGGGGGGAAGAAGGACGACGCGGCCGCGCCGTCCGCGACGAAGACGGCCACGCACGCGGCGCCCACGACAACACCGCCCGCGACGCCCGCGGCGAATTCCACGCTGGACGAGCAGCAGCTCAAGGAGCTGATCGTCGGCCACGGGGACATCGGCAACGTCGTGATCGACCCGGTCGACCCCGGCCACTTCGGCAGCGGCATCGGCCTGGGCCAGCACCTCGGCCAGGCCCGTATCCACGCCAAGCCCGCGGCCTGCCAGCCGCTCCAGGACCTCACCGGCTTCGACAGCGCCTACGAGCCGCACGCCTTCGTCGAGCAGAACATCACCAACCAGTTCCTGATCGACGCGAAGGTCGTCGTCACCGAGGGCCTGGCCTCCTACGAGGGCGACGACGCCCACAAGTTCATGGCCGACCTCACGACCGCCCTGCACGCGTGCAAGAGCTTCACGGCCGAGGACAAGGTGAGCTACGGCCACCTCAAGGACGTCTCGTCCCCCGACTTCGGGGACGAGGCCGTGACCTACCGCATCACCGAGACGATCCAGGACCACGGCCACCCGACGCCCTTCCCGGTCGTCTTCACGGCCGTCCGCGTCGGCCGCACGATCGCGGCCTTCTACACCCCGACCCCGGCGACCTCGGAGTTCGACCCCGTCCACGACGCGATCAAGCCCCAGGCGGAGAAACTGATGCTCCCCGCGAGCTGACCGCGGAGCTGCCCGAGCGTGCGGCGGACGGGGGCCGCAGCGGATTCACTAAGGCAGGTTGATAAGGTAGCTTTATTATATGAGTGAGGAGCTGGACACCGGCGAGATCGCCACCGCCCTCCTAGCCGGAGTCGGCGCGCTGCTGAGGCGAGTACGTCAGGTACGGGTCGAGGGCGAGCTGACGATGCCCGAGCGCACCGCCCTCTCCCAGCTGGACCGCACCGGCCCGACGACGTCGTCGGAGCTGGCCCGGCAGGAGCAGATCACCGCGCAGGCGATGGGGGCCACGCTCGGCGGCCTCCAGGCCCGCGGCCTGGTCGAGCGCGGCACCGACCCGCAGGACGGCAGGCGCGTCCTCCTGGCCCTGACCGACGCGGGCCGCCAGGCGCTGGCGGACAAGCGCAGTGCCCGCACCGAGCAGGTCGCGCGGGCGCTGGCGGACGGCTTCACACCGCAGGAGCGGGAACAGCTCGCGGCGGCCGCGCCGCTGCTCGACCGGCTGGCCCAGCGCATCTGACCCGGCCGGTCGGGCAGACCGCCCGAGGACCGCCCACCACCACGCCACACCGGGAGCACCACCATGCCCATACTCGGCCGATTGCTGAAGAACCGCAGGTCAGGCGACAGCCACTCCGCGTGGAACCGCCCGAATCTGCAAGGCCCCGAACTGCTCGACCTCAGCAGCCGCGACTTCGCCCACGGCGGCACGATCCCGCCGGAGCACCACGCCAGGAACGCGGGCGGCCGGAACGTCTCCCCCCACCTGGCCTGGACCCCGCCGCCTGCGGGCACCGCCCAACTCCTGCTGGTCGTGGAGGACACCGACGTCCCCACCCCCAAGCCCGCCGTCCACTGCGTCGTCCTCGTCGACCCGGACGTACGCGACCTGCCCCCCGGCGCCCTCGCCGCCCGCCACCCCGCCCCCGGCGTCACGGTGCTGCGCTCCGTCATAGGCCGCGGCTACCACGGCCCCGCCCCCGTCAAGGGCCACGGCCCGCACCACTACACCTTCCAGCTCTTCGCCCTGGCGACCCCCCTGGGCCCCGCCCCCGGCGGGACGGCGCCGGACAAGGCAAGGCCCGGCGCCCTCCTGACCTCCGTCACCGCCCCCGTCCTCGCCCGCGGCCGCCTCATCGGCACGGTGGAGCGCTGACCCCGGACAGCGCTGGGGCTCAGCCCGCGAACTCCCCCGCCTTGACGGCGCCGACGAAGGCGACCCACGCGTCGGTGCCGAAGGCGAGGGCGGGGCCCTCAGGGTCCTTCGAGTCGCGGACGGGCACGATGCCGGTGAGCCCGTCCGCGACCTCGACGCATTCGCCTCCGTCGACGTTGCTGTACGACGACTTACGCCACTGGGCCGTGCCGGGGACCTTCGATGTGCTCATTGCGCGCTGAACTCCTTGGCCACTGATTCGATCATGTGCAGGGACGCCTTCGGCGAGAGGGCGATGGCCCGGGAAAAATCGTATGCCTCGACGTAGCCACTCACCATGTCCGGCGAATCCAACAAATGTCCTGAGCGGGCGACTTCGACGTACGCGGCGGTCGGGGCGTCGCGGAAGGTCATCAGGGTGACTTCGCTGCCCATCAGCGGGTGCGCGCCTACTGACACCGGCAGGACCTGGAAGGTCACACGCCGGGAGCGGGCGACCTGCGCGACGTGCATGAGCTGCTCGTGCATCCCTTCGCCGTCGCAGACGGGCATCCGCAGGGCGTTTTCGTGCAGGATGACCCAAAACTTGGGCGTTGCCGGGTCGTCCAGCAGCCACCTGCGGCCCAGCCGGGCGGAGACCATCTCCGCCACCTTGTCCTCTGAGCGCGACGGGTCCCCGGCCTCGAACAGCGCCCGAGCGTACGCCTCGGTCTGGAACAGGCCGGGAATGAGCGCAGAGGAGAACTGGCGGATAGTCAGGGCGTGCGTCATCAGGTCGACGACACCCGCGAAGTATTCGGCGTGCTTGGTCGCCTTCAGGACCATCTTGCACAGCCGCTCCAGGTGGCCGTCCGACTTCAGGACGGTGTCGAAGCGCTGGGAGAGATCCAGCTGCGGCCTGCGGTCGGCGACTTCGAGTTGGCCGACGTACGCGCCGGAGCAGAAGACGAGCTCGCCCAGGCCTTCCTGGGAGAGGAGGGCCGCCTTGCGCAGGCGGCGGAGTTCCGAGCCGTAGAAGGCCTGAGGGGAATCGAACGGGTTGAGGTCCTTGGGTTGCACCATGGCGGACCGGCCTTTCCTGACAGCGCAAGAGCTGAGTTCGCGTCAGTTGTCGAGCGTAGCTGCACACCGCAACGCTTGGAGGACAGACGGTGATATCCGGCGTGACGGAAAGTGGTGGGAAAGGTATGAGCACGGTGCAGGGCCCGGGCGTGTGCACGGGGTGGACGTTCACCCGGAGCGCGAGGTCCCCGAAGCGGGCGCGGCGGCTGCTGGTGAAGCAGCTCGCGGAGTGGGACGTGGACGGCGCGGTGGGCGCCACCGCCGAGCTGCTGCTGAGCGAGCTGGTGACGAACTCGGTGCGGCACGCGACGCGTCCCACGGGCCGCCTCGTCGCGGTGGACGTCGAGCTGTCGCCGGGGCGGCTCCTGCGCGTCGAGGTCGCCGACGCGTGCGAGACCCCGCCGGTGCCGCGCCCGGCGGTGGAGCCCGACGCGGAGGGCGGGCGGGGCCTGCTGCTGGTGGAGGCGCTGTCGGCGCACTGGGGCACGTACCCGCGCCGCCACATCGGCAAGGTCGTGTGGTTCGTCCTGGACCTGGCGTCGGCGGACCTGCTGTCGGCCGGCCACGGGGGCCGGTGAGCCGTGCCGACGTATGAGGCCCGGCGGCAACCGCACGTCCTGCCGGAGGAGTTCGACCGACTCGCGGATTACGCGGCCCGGGAGGTCGAGGGGCTGCGGCTGGAACTCATCGGCGGCAGCCCGGTGTTCAAGCCCCGGCCGGACGGCCGACACACGACGGTGACGGCGTGGCTGGCCCGGCAGTGCATGGAGCGGCGGCCCGAGTGGGGCCTGCACGTCGGGCTCGGCCTCAGAGTCGGGGCCGCCCGCGACGGCCGCGCGGTCCCGGACGCGACGCTCCTGCCGGTCGGGCGGCTGCCCGGGTCGGGTCAGTGGGCCGACCCGGAGGGGGTGTTGATGACAGCCGAGGTGACGCGCGGCGACTGGGCGAGCAGCTGGCGCAACCGCGTCGAGAAGCCGCGCGCGTACGCGGAGGCGGGGATCCCCGTCTACCTGCTCGTCGACCTGGACACCTGCCGCTTCACCGTCCACAGCCGCCTCGAACAGGGCACGTACGCCCTGCGGTTGGCCGTCCCCTTTGGCCAGCCGCTCCCGCTCCCCGACCCCGTCGGCATGGAGCTGGACACCCAACAGCTCCTGAGCTGGTCCACCGGGAACGAAGGCTGAGCCCGGGCGTTCGATCGCGACGAGGACTCCCGTGTCGCGGATCAGGCGCCGGGCCACGAAGCGCTCGGCCCGTCCGTGAGCAGTTCCCGCGCCTCTTGGACGTCTCGGGTGACATCGTCGTCCGGTCGGCGGGCGGCGAATACGTCGTGGAGCGCGGCGCCGCCACCGGCCGGGCTCACGGCCGGGCCGGGCCCGTACCCGCTCCCGTCGCCGTGATCGCGGCGGCCACCTCGTCCAGGTCCGCCCGCGTCAGACGCAGGGACGCGGCGTCGCGCCAGCCGTCGACCTGGGCGGGGGTGCGGGCGCCGACGATGGCGGCGGTCAGGCCGGGCCAGGCGAGGGTCCACGCGAGGGCGACCTCGGTGACGCTCGCGCCGTGGCGGGCGGCGATCGGGCGCAGGGCGTCGGCGAGGGCGAGGTTGGCGGGGAGCGCGGTGGTGAAGTCGGGGTGGGCGCGGCGCCAGTCGTCCGCGGGCAGGCCCGCGACCCGCTCGGCGGAGAACGTGCCGGTAAGCAGGCCGGACTGGAGGGGCGAGTAGGCGATCACGCCGGTGCCGTGGGCCGCCGCCCAGGCGACCTCGTCCGCCGCGGAGCGGTTGATCGCGGAGAACGGCGGCTGGACGACGTCCACGTGCGCGATGCGCTCGGCCGCGTCGAGCAGCGCGGGCGCGTGGTTGGACAGGCCGATCGCGCGCACCTTGCCCTCGGCCTTGAGGTCGGCCATGACCTGCCAGTAGACCTCCAGCGGTGTCGCCTCCACCGGCGCGGGGCCGCTGCCCTCGCCCAGCACCTCGCCCGTGTCGGGCCAGTGCACCTGGTAGAGGTCGATGTGCTCGGCGCCGAGGCGCCGCAGCGAGTCCTCGACCTCGCGCCGTACGCTGTCCGGCCGCATCGTGCGCAGCGGCGCGGCCGAGGGGTCCGCCGGGTCCCACACCAGGCCCACCTTCGTGAAGAGGTAAGGGCGTTCGTCCGCGGCGAGGCCCGCGACGGCCTTCCCGACCAGCTCCTCGGAGTGGCCGTGGCCGTAGACGGCGGCGGTGTCGATCCAGTTGACGCCCGCGCGCACCGCGTGCCGTATCGCCTCGATCGACTCGGCGTCGTCCGTGTCGCCCCACCCGTAGGACCAGTTGGAGCCGGAGACCGCCCACGAGCCGAAGCCCAGGCGGGAGATGTGCAGGCCGGTGCGGCCGAGCGGAACGGTGTCCATGCTGCTCATGACGGTGAACTCCCCGATGACGCGGCCCGGTTGGCGCCGGGCCCCGGAACGCTTCCGGTCCCTCCACCCTCGCCGGGCACGCCGCGCGCAGCCACGGCCCTCCCGTGCCTGGGCACGGCGTGACCAGGCACCGCCCGCCCATCTCCTCGTCCTCCGCCGATACTTGACCCATGGCGATGGACCGACGTACCGAACTGGGCGACTTCCTGCGCTCACGCCGCGCCCGGCTGCGCCCCGAGGATCTGGGGTTGCCCCGGCACGGCGGCCTGCGCCGCGTACCCGGCCTGCGCCGGGAGGAGTTGGCGCAGCTCGCCGGGGTGAGCGTCGACCACTACGTCCGGCTGGAGCAGGGCCGCACCCTGCACTTCTCGGAGGCCGTCCTCGACGCGGTCGCCCGCGCGCTGCGGCTCGACGCGGTGGAGCGCGAGCACCTGTACCGCCTGGCGCGGCCCGCGCCGAGCTCGGACCCGTCCCCGTACCCCTCCTCCGACGACGTACGCCCCGGCCTGCGCCGCCTGCTGGACTCCGCCGCCGACGTCCCGGCGTACGTCATCGGCCGCGGCACCCAGGTGCTGGCCTGGAACGCCCTCGCCGCCGCCCTCCTCACCGACTTCGCCGAACTCCCGCCCCGCGAGCGCAACATGGCCCGCCTGGTCTTCCTCGACGACGCCATGCGCAGCCTCTACGCCGACTGGCGCGCGAAGGCCCACGACGTCGCCGCCTACCTCCGCCTCGACGCGGCCCGCCACCCCGGCGACCCCGCCCTCGCCGCCCTCCTCGCCGAACTCCACACGTCCAGCCCCCACTTCCGCGAGGTCTGGTCCGCCCACCACCTCCGCGACAAAACCCACGGCGCCTACCTCTACCACCACCCCCTGGTCGGCCCCCTCGACCTCGCCTTCGAGACCTTCCGCCTCCCCGACACCCCCGACCAGGCCGTCGTCATCCACACGGTGGAGGCGAACTCCCCCTCCGCCACCGCCCTCCGCCTCCTCGCGACCTGGTCCCGCGAGACCTCACGCGCCGCGCGCTGAGGCGCACCGAGCCCGTTGGGTGAGGAGCGTGTCAGGCCGCCACGGCACCCGTACGCACAGCGAACTCCTGTAGCCCGGCCAGACTGCCCGGCCGGTACAGAAGGTCGGCCGTGAGCGTGCGGACCGCTGGGCGCCGTACTTCTTCCGGCGCGGTGTGCTCGATCGCGCGCAGCGCGTTGAAGGTGCGGCGCCCGTCGCCGAGCTGGTGCCACATGCGGGCCGTGTCCGTGAGGTAGCGCGCGACCCGCTCAGTGTTCGCCAGCCGGGCAGGTTCGACGCGTCGGACGTACGCGACGGCGTCATCGGGTGTCCCGAGGACTGTGAGGCTGCTGATCCGGTACATCGAGACTTCGGCGGGGCTCGCCGAGATCGTGAAGAGGCCAGCGGGCTCGGCGCTGCGGCTCCGGTCGGCGGTGATGCGGTCGGCGGTCTCCTCGGCCTCCTGGAGCAGATCCAGGGCGGTGCTGCGGCGCCCCCCGGAGGCGGCCGTGTATGCGGCGGTCATGAGCAGGCAGGTGCGGGCGGCCAAGGTGTCGCCCTGCCGTCCGTCCTTCTCCACGACCAGCGAGGTAGCGGTACGCGTCAGGAAGTCCACAGCAGCGCGGCTACGTCCGGCGCGGCGCATGGTGATGGCCAGGACCCGCGCGGCATCGCTCAGAGCCTTCGGATCCCCGCTGGCCCGTGCGGCCAGGAGCGCGCGGTCCGCAGTGGCCCACGCCGCCTCGGAGTGCTGCTTGACGGCCAGCTCGGTGGCCAGCACGTAGGCACGGGCGACGCCGGCCTGGGCGCGCTCCCGTGTGCGGCCGGTGGTGGCCTCGCGGGTCGCCTCCGCCGTGGCGATCAGCGACGGGAGGGCGCGGCCGAGGTCCGCGTAGCGGGCGCCCGAGAACATCGCGCGGGCTGACGTGAGTCCACCGGCGAGATCGCTCAGGGTCGTCGGCCTGGCAGTGATCGGCTCGAACAGAGCTCGCTCCATGGAGGCTGCCGGGTTCTGGGCGGCCGGTTCTGCCGCAGCCGCGTCGGAGCCGGTTCCGGCGATCAGACTGGCGCCGAGTCCCAGCGCCCCGGCCATCACCTCACGACGTCGCACATCGTCCTCCAGCTCGGCTCCGGCCACCCTAGCGGCCGTCAGCGGCGGTACGGGCGAATTGCGTCGAGCCGGGGGATCACCGCTTCCTGCCGTGTCGGCCAGGCCCAGCAGGGAGAGCGGGATGTCGAGCCCCTCGGCGATCCGCGTCAGGACGGTGACGCTCTGGACCTGGCGCACGCCCCGCTCGATCGCGCTGATGTCGGACTGGGCGAGCCCTACGAGGGAGCCCACGGCGGTCTGGCTGGCGCCGGTGTACTGGCGGAAGTGCCGGATCACGGCTGCAAGGTCGCGCGCGGCCAGGGCGCCTCGCGCCTTCTCGCGGTCCCACAGATCGGCGGGAAGGACTAGCTGGGGCTGGCTGCGCACGGTGATCTCCCCCTCTGGGGCGGCGGCATGACCTTGCCTCAGCGTAGAGCAGCGGTGACTGCCCGTCAGGGTATTGCGGCGGGCGCAAGAGGACCGTCCTATAGGGCCGTTGGATGGGTTTCCTCCGCTTTTCTCCCCAGCCTGTGAGTGCACGCAGAACCGCCAGCAAGCGCCCGGTCGTCCAGGCGCTGCACCGGCCCCCACGGACGAAGGAGTGTCCCGACATGCGTCAGCCGCAGCCTCCCCCGCCGCCCCCGCCCGGACCGCCGCCGGGCCCGCACCCGCAGCCGCCCCCGCCCGGCGGCGGCTCCTAGCCCCGGGCTCCAGGCCGTGCGTCCCGCCTCCTGCGGGGCGCGCGGCCCTGCCGTCTCAAGCGCAGGCATCTGACGAGGAGAACCCGTGCAGGCAATCACCGTGCTCAACCCCGACGAGCTGGGCCAAGACCCCGCCGTCGGCATGGACCTGGCCCTCGCCCTCGGCGTGAGCCACCTGGAGATCCGTACGGCCCACGGCGCCAACGCCCTCGTCCTGGACGACGCGAAGCTGCGCGAGGTCCGGCGGCTGGCCGACGAACGGGGGCTGCACGTCGCGGCGCTGGCCTCCCCGCTGTGGAAGTGGTGCCGCCCCGACGCCATACCCGGCCGGGTGGACAGCTTCGGCTTCCCCACGCAGGTGCCGTCGACGGACAGGAAGCGCTGGGTGGACCGCGCGCTGGTCGTCGCCGGCATCCTGGGCACCACCCGCGTCCGTGTCTTCTCCCACCTGTCCGTGGGCGAGCAGACGGAGACGTTCCGGGACGACCCGCTGCTGACGTACGCCCTCAAGGCCGCGGAGCAAGCTGGGGTGCGGCTGCTGCTGGAGAACGAGCCGGTGTGCACGGTCGCCGAGCCGGGCCCGCTGCTGGACGTGCTGGCAGAGCACCCCGCGCTGGGGTTGTGGCTCGACCTCGGGAACCTCTTCGAGGTCGGTCACGGCACGCCGGACGTCGTCGAAGCCCTCGCCCCTCGCGTGGAGTACGTCCACGTCAAGGACTACGTGCCACGCGGCGACGGCACGAAGCGGTTCGTGGCGGCGGGCAGCGGCGACGTGCCCTACACGGACCTGCTCCCCGCGCTGGACAGGGCGCGGCCGGGGCTGCCGTACGCGCTGGAGACCCACGTACGCGAGACCCCCGGCGAGGCGCTCACGCGCGGCGCGGCGTTCCTGCGCGGCGCCGTCCCGGGCGGGCTGGCATGAAGCGGGCGCTGCTCATCGGCTACGGGGAGGTCGGGACCAAGCACGCGCAGGCCCTGACTGGCACCAGCGGGGTGGACCTGGTGGCCGTCGCCGACCCGGCTCCGGTCGTCGCCCCGCCCGCCGGGGTGCCGCTGCTCGCCGACTGGGGGACAGCGCTGGAGGACTTCGCGCCGGACATGGTCGTGGTGGCGACGCCGCCCGGCACCGCGCTGGTGGCCGCCCGCGCCGCCGCGCGGGCCGGTGCGACGGTCCTGGTGGAGAAGCCGGCCACGCTCGACCCGTCCGAGCTGGCGCCGGCACCGGAGGACGACCGGATCTTCGTGGGCTTCCAGCCGCACTTCGCCCCCGGGCTCGCGCAGCTGCTCAACCAGGCGCCGCCCGTCCAGCGGGCCGCGGTGACGCTGGTGTGCCGCCGGGACATCGGCTACTACCGCGACTGGCGCACCCGGTACGCCACCGCCGGGGGCATCCTGCACCAGCAGGCCATCCACGGCCTGGCACTCGCCCTGCGCCTCCTGCCGGTGCAGCCCGTCACGGGCTGCACCAGCGAGGTGCACCGCGTCCGGCGGTGGGCGGAGTCCGAGGACCGCATCACCGCGACCATCTCGTTCGAGGGCGGCGCGCTGCTGACGGTTGACGCCCGGGTCGACAGCGACGCGCCGCGGCGCCACGAGGTGAGCCTGCACCTGGACGACGGCCGGCACGTGCAAGTGCGCGGCCACAACCTCGAAGCCGGTCTCGGCAGACCGGAGGCCGCGCCGAGCGACCTGATGCTGCGCCAGGCCATGTACCGCGCGCTGCCCGCTGACGGTGATGCCGGCCCGCGCCACCCGTCCCTGTTCCCGCTCCCCCAGCTCCGCCGCACCCTGGAGGTCATCAACCATGCCTACCGCAATGCGCGCACCGCTCCTGCCGCCCGTACTGCCCCATGACCTCGACGTCGAGGTCGTCGAGCGCAAGGGCGTCGGCCACCCGGACACCCTCGCGGACTCCATCGCCGAGCTGGCCTCGATCCGCTACAGCGAATACTGCCTGCGCGAGTTCGGCGCCGTCCTCCACCACAACCTGGACAAGGTCGCCGTCCTCGGAGGCCGCGCCCGGTTCGGCGACACCGACGGCAGCTACGACCGCCCCGTCCGGGTGGTCTTCGGCGGCCGCATCTCCACGTCCTTCGGCGGCCGGGTGATCCCCGTCCGCGACATCCTCGAAAGCGCCGCTGCCGAGCAGCTGTGCACCGCCCTGCCGGGGTTCGAGCAGATCGTGTGGCAGGTCGAGCATCAGACGACCGACTCCTCCAAGTTCCCCCGCTGGTTCGCCCCGCGCACCCTGGAGGACCTGCCCGAGCGCCCCACCGCCTTCAGCAACGACACCGCGTTCCTCGTCGCCACCGCGCCCCGCACCACGGCCGAGACCGTCGCGCTGCTCACCGAAGCCTGGTTCCGCCGGCAGCCGTGGGCCGGCAGCGACATCAAGGCCCTGGTCGTCCGCGAAGGGCACGCCCTGACGGTCACGGTGTGCGTCCCGGCCGTGGCCGGGCACCTGTCCAGCAGCGCAGAGTTCGAGGACGCCGTCCATGACGCCGCCCAGGAACTGACCGACCAGCTCCTCCAGCGCCTGCCCGGCCCGGTCACGGTGGTGTGCAATACCCGCAACAGCCGCAGGGGTCCCCTGTCCGGCCAATACTTCACCGTGTCCGGCTCGGCCGTCGACTACGGCGAGGACGGGATGGTCGGCCGGGGCAACGCCCGCTCCGGGCTGATCGCCCCCGGCCAGCAGGCGGGCAACGAAGCCCTGTTCGGGAAGAACCCCGCCTACCACGTCGGCAAGGTCGGCGGCTGGCTCGTGGACGAGGCCAGCCGCGCCCTCGCCAAGAAGACCGGCGGGCCGTGCCGCATCGCGGTGATGTGGCGCAACGGCAGCCGCTACCCCGAGCCCGCCATGCTCGACATCACCACCGCCCGCCCCGGCCCGGCCAACGAGGACCTGGTGCGCGCCGTGCTGCACCGTACGGACTGGGTGCCTGACCTCGTGGACAACCAGCGCTACCTGCCCACCGTTCTGCCCTTGGCCGAGCTGCTGGCCGAACTCGACCGGTCCGAGCTGGTGTCGTGAGCCAGGCCGCTGTGGCGACCGGCCACCTCACCGCCGGCCTGGAGCTGCCGCCGGGACTGGACACGGGCCCGGCCGCCACGGCGGCCGACCGGCTCCCCGGCGGCTGGCACCTCCTCAACCCGGGCGCCGGGCCCAAGGACTGCCCGGCCGTAGCGGTGACGTACGCCGACACGCAGCCCACCGTGGCCGTGGACGGACCAACCGTGCGGATGAGCCTTCCCCGCGGCGCCGCCGGGTCCGCGACGCTTGCCTACGCCACGTACACCGCGCTGGAGCGCGCCCGCCAGCAGCGGCAGATGGTCACCCTCCACGCCAACGCGGCCGTCACCCCGTCCGGGCACGGGGTCCTGCTGCTGGGCACCAAGGGCGCGGGCAAGACCAGCGTGACCCTGGCGCTCGGCCAGCGGGGCTGGACCCACGCCGGTGACGACCTGACCGTCCTGGCCGAGGAGGACAACAAGCTGCTGATCCTGCCGGGCAAGCCGACAGCCGCCGTCCGCCCGCACGACCCCGCGCTGTGGCAGGCCCCGAAGCCCGTGGTCGACCTCGCACCGTTCCTCCGCGTGCCCGTCCCCCTGGCCGCGGCCGTCCGCCTCACCGTCCACCCTGCCGTTCCCGGCCCGCTGCTGGTGCCGGCCGCGCCGTTCTCCGCGAACGAACAGCTCCGCCTCCACGAAGCCGCCGCCCGGTACATCAGCGGCCTGCCCACCCCACTGACCGGCCCCACCGGTGCCCCGTACGGACCGGTCTGGCCCTTGGACGACGCCCCGCTCGCCCGCTGGCGCACCCACCTGATCACCCGGCTCGAACAGCACCCGTACAGCTACCTCTACGCGCCGGACCCGCAGACCGCCGCCGACCTCATCACCAAGGAGTACCCGTGACGACCGGGCGCGCAGCCGCGATCCTGCCCAGCCGGAACGAGCCCGCCACGATCGCCGCCGCCACCACCGCCGTGGACAGCGCCCTGAACGACGTACGGGCGGTCATCGTGCACGCCGACTCCTCCGACACCCCCGACACCGCGGACTCCTTCGCCGCCACCCCGGCACGGGCCGGGAAGATGGCACTGACCGGGCTCGTGCGGGGCAAGGGCGCCCAGATCCTCGCCGCCGCCGGCCGCGCGGAGATCGCCGACGCCGGCGTGGTGCTCATCGCCGACACCGACACCCGCAACCCCGACCCGGCCGTCTACCGCGCCCTGCTGGACCGGGTGCGCGGCGGCGCCGCGCTGGCCATCGCCGACTACCCGCGCCACTGGGACGAGGCCAACCTGACCAACCACCTCGCCCGCCCGCTGATCGCCGCGGCCACCGGCCACGACGTGCCCCAGCCCCTGGCCGGAGACCTCGCCGTCTCAGCCGCAGCCCTGGCCGCCGCCCTACGGGCCGCCACCGAACTGCCCGCCGACCTCGCAGCGTGCACGGCCGGATACGGCATCGACGCCTTCCTGCTGCTCACCGCCGCCGCGACCGGCCCCGTCGCCTCTGTACGGGTCAACGCACCGAAACGGCACGCCGGGTCCTTCGACCACCTCCCGGCCATCTACCACCAGGCCGTCCCCGTACTGCTCCACCTGACCGCCGCCTGGAACCGTCCCCCCTTCACCCGCAGCGGGGCTCCGATCGTCTACCGACCCGCGGACCGCGCGCTTCCGCCCGAGCGGGTCCGGGACATGCTGACCGCGCTGGACGGCCTCGCCCTGCCCCCGGACCGATACGATGGCGGGCCTTGGCCGCTGCCCCTCGCGGACGCCTGGCGTGTCGTCAACTCCGGTGCCACGCCCGCCGACACAGCCCGGCAGCTGTGGCCGCACTACCTGCACCGCGTCCGCGACTGGCTCACCCGCGGGCAGCACGCCACCACCGGGCAGCGGGCCCAGATGCTCGCAACCGGACACGACCGTCTGCACGCACTTCTCACCCCCGCCGCAGGAGCTCCACGATGACCACCCCCGCCCCCACCTCGGCCTTCTCCGCCTTCGCCCTGGAGCCCTTCCCCGAAGTCCAGCCCGGCGACGACCTGGCCACGGCCATCACCGACGTCCTCACGCGCACCGGCACCGCGCTCCAGGACGGGGACATCGTTGTGGTGGCCAGCAAGGCCGTGTCCATCGCCGAGAAGCGCTACGTCGACCTCGCCGACATCAGCCCCTCCCCCGAGGCCGCGGAGCTGTCCGCCCAGACGGGCAAGCCCGCCGCAATCGTGCAGCTCATCCTGGACAACTCCACCCAGCACTTCCTGGCTACCCCGAAGGGCCCGATCATCGCCCGGCACCACCTGGGCTACCAGCTCACCTCCGCGGGGATCGACCGGGCCGGAGCTGATGGGGCCTGGCTGCTGCCGGCCGACCCCGACGCCTCCGCCCGGAACCTGCGCGACGCCCTCACCACAGCCACCGGCGCGAACGTGGCCGTCGTCGTCGCCGACTCCGACGGCCGCGCCGACCGGCGCGGGGCCACGTGCATCTCCATCGGCGCCGCCGGGCTGGCACCGCTGCGGACCACCGAGCACGACGGCAAGCAGCAGGAGGAAACCCTCACCGACATGATCGCCGCCGCCGCCGGCATCATCCTGGGCCAGCGCGGCCGCGGCGTCCCCGTCGCGATCCTGCGCGGCATCAGCTACACCCCGTCCGACGAGGGCGTGACCGCGATGCTCCACCACGCCCCCGCCCCGGGGCGGCCGTTCTGATGAAGCAACTCGCCGTCCTCGGCTCACCCATCGACCAGGCCCTGTCCCCGGTGCTCCACCGCGCCGCGTACAAGGCCCTCGGCCTTGACTGGACGTACCAGGCCATCGACTGCACCCCCGACCGGCTGGCCGCCTTCCTCGACTCCCTCGACAGCACATGGGCGGGCCTATCGCTGACCATGCCGCTCAAGCGCACCGTGGTCCCGCTCCTGGACGGCCCGCGAACTGGGCTGCGACCGGGCGACGGTGATCGCCCGCGACGTCAGACGGGCCTGTTCCGCCCTTGAGGCCGTGGGCGAGCGGATCGGCATCCAGCTCCGAATCGAGCCCTGGGGGGCCGCCGCGGATCACCTGCCCGCGGACCTCGTCGTCTCCGCGTTACCGCCCGGCGTCGCCGACGCCCTCGCGCCGCTCTCGGCCCAGGCCCACCCTGTCGGCACCGTCGTAGATGTCGTCTACCGCCCCTGGCCCACTGCACTCAGCCGCGCCGCCGAGATGGCGGGACGGCGAGCCGTGGGAGGCCTGCCCATGCTCGTGCACCAGGCCGCCCGGCAAGTCACGCTCCAGACCGGCTGTCCCTCGCCCCCGGTCGGCGAGATGCTGCACGCTGCCGCGGCTGCGTTGGCACAGGACGGGACGACCGGGGTGCGGTCGCGTAGCCGGCAGGCCCATTGGTGACCGGGCCACCGAGGAGGGGTGACGGCAAGCCGCTACATCTGGACGCCGAGGACCATCCACTGCTCCGGGTTCTCGATCGGCGTGAAGCCCACCTTCGCGTAGACGCCCTGCGCGTCCGCCGTGGCCAGCATGAGGCGGCGCAGGCCGTACGGGGCGAGGTGGTCGCGGATCGCGGCGACCAGGGCGGTGCCCAGGCCCTTGCCGCGGGCGGCGGGGGCCACGTAGACGTCGCAGAGCCACGCGAAGGTGGTCATGTCCGTGACGACCCGCGCATACGCGCACTGCTCCCCGGACGCGCTGTCGTACACCCCGAAGTTCAGCGACCCCGCCATGGCCGCGTCCTGCTTCTCCCGCGTCCGCCCACGCGCCCAGTACGCATCCTCCGACAGCCACGCGTGCACGCGCGCGGCATCGATCCGCGCGGGGTCGGCGGATATCTCGTACCCACCCGGAAGCTCACCTTTTCCCATGCCCCGCACCCAACCAGCCCCCCGGGGCCCCGGGCCAGCGGTTTTCACCGGGCGGCGGGAGGGCGTGCCCCGGCGCCGGGGTCAGCCCGGCGGGAGGGGGAGGACGGTCAGGGGGGCGCCCCGCTGGGCGACGGCCAGGCGTTTGGCGTCCGGGGAGAAGGCGAAGGCCGCGGCCGGGATGCCGGGGGTGCCGAGGGCGGCCGTCGGGCCTCCGGTCTGGGTGTTGAAGAGGCGCACACCGTAGTCGCCGGTGACCGCGAGCCATGCGCCGTCCGGGCTGAAGGCGATGTCGCGGCCGGTGGTCGGGCCGTGGCCGGGGCCGAGGACCAGGTCGAGGCGGCGGGAGGGGACGTCCCAGACGTAGACGGCGTCGCGCTCGGCGCAGCCCGCAAGCTTCGTACCGTCCGGGCTGAGGGCGACGGCCGTGACCGGGGTGCCGTCGCCGGTGGTGAGGGTGGCCGTGAGCGTACGGCCCACCCGGTTCCACACCTGCACCCGCGGGCTCCTGGTGGCCACCGCGAGCAGCGCGCAGTCTGCGGACATCGCCAGGCCGTACGCGCTCTCGCCCTCCACCTTGAGGAATCCGGGAGTCATCCGGTCCTCCAGTTCCTTCGGCAGCTCGTGGGTCTCCTTGGTAATGGCGGACACGAGGGCCAGCATCACCATGCCCGCGACGTTCATCGTGCCCACGCCGTCCTTGCCTGCCGCGGCATAGACGTCCATGTCGTAGGCGCGCAGCACGTCGTGCATCTCCCCCTCGGTGCCGTCCAGGAGATTGGCGACGAACAGGTTGCTGACGTCACCGTTGCGGATCCTCCACTGACGGGCGCCGCTGCTTCCGCCCGCGAACACGCTCTTGCCGTCGTCGCTGAAGCCGACCTTGTGCAGATGCGCCGACTCGCTGAAGGTGAAACGCTCCACGAGGGTGAGGCGTTTGACGTTCCAGACCTGGACGACGCCGCTGTCGTGCCCGGTGGCGAGCTGCCTGCCCTTGGCGTCGAACGCGACCGCTGTGGCGGACAGCGCCGTGCTCAGGGAGACGGGCCCGGTCACCCCTCCCGGCAGGGTTTCCCGCCACGAGGTGCGAGGGACGGGCCGCAGCGTGACCAGCGGCGCAGGCAGCCGGGCCGGCAGGGGAGGGCTCGCGGTGGCCGGCCGGGTGGGCAGGTGGTCGACCGGGCGGGCGGCCGGCGGCCGCGGCGGGGGAGGGGGCGCCGCGGCGGGTTCCACGACGGTCGGCACCGGGGCGCGGGCGGGTCCCTGCCGGGGAACAGGTGCGGGCGCGGCGCCCGGGCCCAGCGCCCCCCGCAGCAGCTCCGCCGTCTCCACCGCCGAGGGCCGGGCCGCCGGATCCTTCTCCATCAGCCGCCCGAGCAGCCCGCTCAGGGGCCCGGCATGGGACGGCGCCGGCAGCGGCGTGCTGAGGATGGCGTGGAAGAGGGGCATCAGGCCCGGCGCGTCGAACGGCGGCCGCCCCTCCACCGCCGTGTACAGCAATGCGCCCAGCGACCACAGGTCGGCCGCCGTCGTGATCGTGGTGCCCTCGATCTGTTCGGGCGCCATGAACTGCGGTGTGCCGATGAGGGCGTTGGTACGGGTCAGCTTCGTCGTGGAGTCCAGCACGCGGGCGATGCCGAAGTCGGTGAGCACGCAGCGGCGCCCGGCGATCAGCACGTTGTCGGGCTTGAGGTCTCGGTGGACGACCCCGGCCGCATGCGCGTGCGCGAGCGCTTCGGCGATGTCCGCGCCGACGGCGGCGGCCCTTTCCCACGGCAGCCGCCCCTCGTCGCCGAGCAGCGCGCCGAGAGAGCGCCCGGCCACGAACTCCATGACGATCCACGGTGTGCCGCCGTCCTCGACGACGTCGTGCACGGTGACGATCCCCGGGTGCTGGAGCCGCGCGGCGAGCCGCGCCTCACGCAGCATCCTGACCAGCAGCTCGGCGCGTTCGGCGGCGGTGACCCCCTCGGGGAGCAGCACCTCCTTGACGGCCACCTGCCGGTCGAGCGTCTCGTCGTGACCACGCCAGACCCGGCCCATGCCGCCCCGGCCGACGGACTCCAGGAGCCGGTAGCGGCCCCCCGCCACAAATCCCTCCACCCCACCCATGGCGGTCACTGTAGTGGGCGCACCGCCGCACACCGGGAGGAATCCGGAATCCGGCCCCGGCCTTGTCTCCGAGCGCGTCGAACGCCCGCTGGACGCCGACGACCGGCCACGCGGCGCGCGTGGTTTCATGGCGGCCGCACAGCATGTGCAAGGGCACAAGGGGTGGGGGCACCATGGGCACTACGGCGTCGAAGGCCGCGGCTGTCGTCGCGGTCGCGGCCGCGCTGGTCGTGATGGCGGGCTGCGGGGGCGGGAAGAGCAAGGCCGAGGCCACGCACAGGGCGGTCGTGGATGCGCCGAGCCTGACGCAGGCGCAGCTGGAGCGCGCCGAGGTCGGGGCCGCCGAGTTGCCGGGGTGGACGACGGAGGTGACCGAGGGCAAGGGCGGGTACGCGCAGGTCGTCATGGATCCGGCGAAGAGGCCGCGGGCGGCTCCGGTGGCGTGCGGGCCGGTGTACGCCGAGACGGATCACCTCATGGGCGGGTGGGGGCCGTTCACCGCGGCCGCCGGGGAATGGGTGCGGACGGATTCGTCGGGAGCCGGGGAGCACGACGTGCTGCTCAGCCTGCGGTCGTACGCCACCGCCGCGGACGCCGACCGGGTCGTGACGGATCTGCGCACCTCGCTGAGCACCTGCAAGGGGCAGTACGGGCCCCCGACCCAGCCGGGGACGTACGGCTCGATCCAGCAGCTCGCGGACCCCGCGGCGGGGGACGACGCCGTCGCCTTCCGCACCGTCCAGACCATCCCCGGCGAGGACCCGGACGCCGTGAACGCGCCCGGCCACGGGCTCTACCACGTGGTGGTCGTCCGCAGCGGCGCCACGGTCGCCACCTACTCCGAGTTCGCGATGGACGGCGACCCGGCCGCCGTCCCGATGGCCGTCGTCACCGCCCAGACCGCCAAGCTCGCGAAGGCCGCCGCGCGCTGACCCCCCGGGCCCCCGCCTGCTCTAATGGCCCCCGCACCGGAAAAAGCAGCTCAGGGGTGGGGAAACACATGGTCACAGCAGCAGCGCGGGGGCTCGTGGTCGGGGTGGCGGTCGTGCTCGCCGCCGCGGGTGTCGCCGGATGCGGCGGAGGCGGCGGAGGCGCGGACACCGGCGGCAAGGCGAAGGCGGCGGCCTCGCACAGTGCTCCTGCGGAGACGCCGATGGCCGTCCCGGCGGACGTACGGCCGCTGACGCAGGCGCAGTTGGAGCAGGCGGTCGTCGGGGCGAAGGACGTGCCGGGGTGGCACACCGGGAGCGTGACGGGGCGGAGCGGGGACGGCGTGCAGTCGCCCGTGAACGTCAGGAACGTCAAGGCGCTGCCCGCCGTCAGCCCCGCGGCCTGCGCGCCGCTCTACTACACGACGCTGACACTCGCCCGGCAGCAGCACGGCGCCGTGGTCGAGCAGATGGTCATGCCCGTCGCGGACAAAGATCCGAGGGCGCTCATGATGTCGCTGAAGTCGTACGCCCCCGCCGACGCGGCCCAGCTCATGGCGGACCTGCGCACCGCGCTGCGCACCTGCACGTCCTTCGCGTCCCCCGAGCCGGGGCAGAGCTGGGGCAGCCCGAAGCGGCTCGCCGACCCGAAGCTCGGTGACGAGGCCCTGTCGTACCACCTCGTCCAGACCGTGCCGAGCGTCGACGACAAGGGCGACGAGGACGGCGGGGCGCCCGTGCACGGCAGATTCCACTTCGTGGTCGTGCGGTCGGGGGCGACGGTCGCCGTCTACTACGTCACGGGGGCGGACGACGACCCGGGCTTCCCCGAGGTCCCGATGGCCGTCGTCACCGCCCAGACCGCCAAGCTCGCGAAGGCCGCCGCGCGTTGAGGTCAGCCCGCCCGCACCGCGCCCCGCGCCGCGGCCTCGCGGTTGCGCAGGGTCTGCTCACGGTAGCGGGGCGGGAGGTCGGGCAGGGCGAGGAGGCGGTCGCAGGCGCGCAGGGAAGCCGGGAGGTCGCCCGTCCAGTACGCGGTGATCGAGTATTCGAAGAGCAGGCCCCAGCGGTAGATCCAGGGCTGGACGAAGAGCCAGTCCGCGGGGGCGGGGCGGTCGAGGGCGGCGGTGGCGAAGGCGTGGGCGGCGGTGTGGTGGCCCGCGCCGCGCAGGCGGGTCACCAGTTCGTAGACGGCCTCCAGGCGCTGCGGGCGGGACTGCCAGGCGCGGATCAGGGTGTCCATGGCGAGCGGCCAGGCGCCGGGGCCCGCGGCGGCGCGCAGGGAGCCGGCCTGGAGGAGGGCGTAGTAGACCTCCTCCTCCCAGCCGCCCATCGTCGCGCGCCGCTCGTAGAGGGTGATCGCCTCCTGCGTCTCGCCGAGGTCGCGCAGGGTCTGGGCGAGGTAGAAGACGGTGCGCGGGTTGCCGGGGTCGCGGGCGAGGTCCGCGCGCAGCAGGGCGGCGTCGCGGGTGAACTTGCCGGCCCGCGAGCCGCCGTCCGCGCGGTGGTCGATCACGAGCGTGTCGAGGTCGGCGACGGTGTGGTGCACGTCGGCGGTCAGGTATTCGTGCGTGGCGCCCTCGTACCGCCACGGCAGCGCGCCGCGCACCAGGCGTTTGACGCGGTATTCGACGTCGCCCGCGTGCCGGAGCATGTACGCGTCGGCGGTGAGCCCGCTCGCGTCGAAGGAGGCCGGGGCGCGTACGACCATGTCCGCGTCGAGCAGCAGCAGGAAGTCCGCGGTGCCCACGGCCCGGCGGATGTTGACGGTGCGGTTGTGGCCGAAGTCCTGCCACTGCGCGGTGTGCAGCTCGCCGGGGATGCCGCGGAGGGCGCGGCGCACGAGGTCCTGCGTGCCGTCGGTGGAGCCGGTGTCGTCGATGACCCACGAGTCGATGAGCGGGCGCGCCGCCGCGAGGCACCGCTCGACGACCTTCGCCTCGTTCTTGACGATCATGCACAGGCACACCGTGGGCCGGGCCTGCCCACTCCCCGCGCGCTGCTGCTGGATCCCTGCCATGGACCTCTCCTCTCCGCCGACCGGCCGGGCACGACCGGCCCGGCACGACCGGCCGGGCAGCAGAGACTTGTCCGCGCGGGACCCGCAGCGTCGCAGGCAGGCCGCCCGCCACCCGTACGGCGGGCAGCGCCGAACCCTCCCGGGGGACGGGCCGCGGACGAAACACGGCGGCGCGCCCCCCTTCCCGGGGAGCGCGCCGCCGCGTGAAGAAGCGGGAGTTCTCAGGCCAGCAGGCCCGGGATCGTCCCCTCGTACTGCGCCCGCAGCTCGGCCAGCGGGATCGTGAACTCCCCCTGCACCTCGACCGCGTCGCCGTCGACGACGCCGATCCGCGCCACGGGCAGGCCGCGCGCACCGCACATGTCGGTGAAGCGCAGCTCCTCCGAGCGCGGGACGGCGACGACCGCGCGGCCCGCGGACTCGGAGAAGAGGAACGTGAAGGCGTCCAGGCCGTCCGGCACGACGAGCCGGGCGCCGTGGCCGCCGCGCAGGCAGGACTCGGTGACGGCCTGGATCAGGCCGCCGTCAGACAGGTCGTGGGCGGCGTCGATCATGCCGTCCCGCGAACCGGAGATCAGGATCTCGGCGAGCAGCCGCTCGCGCTCCAGGTCCACCACGGGCGGCAGCCCGCCGAGGTGGTCGTGGACGACCTGCGCCCACGCCGAACCGCCCAGCTCGGCCCGGGTGTCGCCGAGCAGCAGCAGGAGCTGGCCCTGCTCCGCGAAGGCCATGGGCGTGCGGCGCGTGACGTCGTCGATCACGCCGAGCACGGCGACGACCGGCGTCGGGTGGATCGCGGCGTCGCCCGTCTGGTTGTAGAGGGAGACGTTGCCGCCGGTCACCGGCGTACCCAGCGCCAGGCAGCCGTCCGCGAGACCGCGGGTGGCCTCGGCGAACTGCCACATGACCGCCGGGTCCTCGGGCGAGCCGAAGTTGAGGCAGTCCGAGACGGCGAGCGGCTTCGCTCCCGTCGCGGCGACGTTGCGGTACGCCTCCGCGAGCGCGAGCTGCGCGCCGGTGTACGGGTCGAGCTTCGCGAAGCGGCCGTTGCCGTCGGTGGCGAGGGCGACACCGAGGTTGGTGTCGGGGTCGATACGGACGACGCCGGAGTCCTCCGGCTGCGCCAGCACCGTGTTGCCCTGCACGAAGCGGTCGTACTGGTCGGTGACCCACGCCTTGGACGCCTGGTTGGGCGAGGACACGACCCGCAGCACCTGCGCGCGCAGCTCGTCGCCGTCCGCCGGGCGCGCCAGCGTGTCGGCGCTGTCGGCCTGGAGCGCGTCCTGCCAGTCGGGGCGGGCGTACGGGCGGTGGTACGTCGGGCCCTCGTGCGCGACCGACCGCGGGGGGACGTCCACGATCTGCTCGCCGTGCCAGAAGATCTCCAGCCGCGAGCCCTCCGTCACCTCACCGATGACGGTGGCGATGACGTCCCACTTCTCGCAGATCTCCAGGAAGCGGTCGACCTTGTCGGGCTCGACGATCGCGCACATGCGCTCCTGCGACTCGCTCATGAGGATCTCCTCCGGCGAGAGCGTCGCGTCGCGCAGCGGCACGGTGTCCAGCTCGACGCGCATGCCGCCGGAGCCGGCCGAGGCCAGCTCGGAGGTCGCGCAGGACAGGCCCGCGCCGCCGAGGTCCTGGATGCCCGCGACCAGCTTCTCCGCGAAGATCTCCAGGGTGCACTCGATGAGCAGCTTCTCCTGGAAGGGGTCGCCGACCTGGACGGCGGGGCGCCGGGAGGGGCCGGTCGCGTCGAAGGTCTCGCTGGCCAGCACGGACACGCCGCCGATGCCGTCGCCGCCCGTCCGGGCGCCGTACAGGATGACCTTGTTGCCGGCGCCGGACGCCTTGGCCAGGTGGATGTCCTCGTGCTTCATGACGCCCACGCACAGCGCGTTGACCAGCGGGTTGCCCTGGTAGCAGGGGTCGAAGACGACCTCGCCGCCGATGTTGGGCAGGCCCAGGCAGTTGCCGTAGCCGCCGACGCCCGCGACGACGCCCGGGAGCACGCGCTTGGTGTCGGGGTGGTCGGCGGCGCCGAAGCGCAGCGGGTCCATGACGGCGACCGGCCGCGCGCCCATCGCGAGGATGTCGCGGACGATGCCGCCGACGCCGGTGGCCGCGCCCTGGTAGGGCTCGATGTACGACGGGTGGTTGTGCGACTCGATCTTGAACGTCACGGCGTAGCCCTGCCCGACGTCCACCACACCGGCGTTCTCGCCGATACCGACGAGCAGCGCGTCCGTCTGCGGGGCCTTCTCGCCGAACTGCTTCAGATGCACCTTGCTCGACTTGTACGAGCAGTGCTCGGACCACATGACCGAGTACATGGCCAGCTCGGCGCCGGTCGGGCGGCGGTCCAGGATCTCCCGGATCCGCTCGTACTCGTCCTCCTTGAGGCCGAGCTCCTTCCAGGGCTGGGCCGCGTCCGGCGTCTCGGCCGCGTGCTTGACAGTGTCGAGACTCATGCGCTGACCAACTTCTTGATGACCGAGGTGAAGAACGCCAGACCGTCGGTGCGGCCGGTGCCGATGAGCGGTTCCACGGCGTGCTCGGGGTGCGGCATGAGGCCGACGACGTTCCCGGCGGCGTTGCTGATGCCGGCGATGTCGCGCAGCGAGCCGTTCGGATTGCCGTATCCCTCAGCGGCTTCGCCGCGGGCCAGGTAGCGGAAGACCACCCGGCCCTCGGCCTCCAGCTCGTCGAGGGTGCGCTCGTCGGCGGTGTAGCGGCCGTCGATGTTCTTGAGCGGGATCGAGATCTCCTCGCCGGCGGCGTAGTCGGCCGTCCAGGCGGTCGCGGAGGTCTCGACGCGCAGCTTCTGGTCGCGGCACACGAAGTGCAGCCCGGTGTTGCGCAGCATCGCACCCGGCAGCAGATGGGCCTCGCACAGCACCTGGAATCCGTTGCAGATGCCAAGCACCGGCATTCCCGCGTGCGCCTGTTCGATAATCGTCGCCATCACCGGCGAGAAGCGGGAGATCGCCCCGGCCCGCAGATAGTCGCCGTACGAGAAGCCGCCGGGCAGAACGACCGCGTCGACCTGCTTGACATCCTTGTCCCGGTGCCACAGCGGCACGGCTTCCGCGCCCGCGAGGGTGACCGCGCGCTGGGTGTCGCGGTCGTCGAGCGTGCCGGGGAATGTGACGACGCCAATGCGGGCAGTCACGACTCGACCTTTACGTCGAAGTCCTCGATCACGGTGTTGGCGAGAAAGGTTTCCGCCATCTCCCGAATGCGGGCGAGCGCGGCGTCGTCGACGGGCCCCTCCACCTCGAGTTCAAAGCGCTTTCCCTGGCGGACGTCGGAGATCCCGGCGAAGCCGAGCCTGGGCAGCGCGCGCTGCACAGCCTGGCCCTGCGGGTCGAGGATCTCCGGCTTGAGCATGACGTCGACTACGACGCGTGCCACTGGCACTCCCGGTGGTGTGGTACGTGAGGTGTCCTCCAGCGTACCCGGTGAGAATTTCTACGCGGGTAGATATGAGGGTCGTCAGTCCGCTACGTTCGGATGAGCCGCTGATCATGCATCACGTTTATGTATCGGCTGCCGAAATGCCTGGGGAAACCCGGCGGAAAATCATAGGGTCCCGATGACGAACAGGCTTGGGATGACACAGGGCCGGGAATTATCAGTAACATCTGCCGTCCCAGCACCGCCCATTCCGTGACACCGCACAGCACCGCCCCGAATGCACATTTTGTCGACACCCTGCGCGTCGGTGTGCCCGCACCGGCGGGACCGGTCCGCGGCCCACTGCCGAGCGGACCGCCCAAGGCCCCAGCGGCGCGGACCCGTTGCCGCACGCCGACGCCGCACGAAAGGACCGATTCCTATGGCGCAACGCGTACTGGTCACCCTTGCCGACGATCTCGACGGAGGCGAGGCCGCGGAAACGATCGCATTCGGCGTCGACGGGCAGTGGTACGAGATCGACCTTTCGGCGGCGAACGCCGACAAACTGCGCAACGACCTCGCCCCGTACGTGGAGGCCGGCCGCCGCCGCACCCTCTCCGGCCGCGCCTACAAGCGCACGCCGATCGCGCCCACCCCGGCCACCGTCCGGGCCTGGGCGCAGTCGAACGGTTTCGAGGTGCCGGCGCGCGGGCGCATCCCGAAGAAGGTCTACGAGGCGTTCAGCAAGGCGAGCTGAGGCTCCGCCGGGATCGGGGTGCCCGGCCCGCGGCGGCGACGCGGCCGGGCACCACTGATTGGACATCCACCCCCACTCTTCCGCTAGTGTGGGGATCACGCCGAGGGCGGGGCCGGAAAAGCCCAGGTCAGCGGACATCATGCGGGTGTAGCTCAGTAGTAGAGCGCCCCCCTTCCAGGGGGGAGGGGCAGTGTGCAATTCCTGTCGCCCGCTCGGATCGCCTCCCGGATCGTCGGGTAGAGTGATCTGCACGACCTGCGGACGTGGCTCAGTTGGTAGAGCATCACCTTGCCAAGGTGAGGGTCGCGAGTTCGAATCTCGTCGTCCGCTCCAGTCAGGCGAAGGCCCCGGTCACCACGACCGGGGCCTTTCGCGTACCTCGGTCCCGTGGAAAGGGGTTTCCGGTCCGCTGAGCCGATCGGGTACAGTAAGTCCACCACCTGCGGACGTGGCTCAGTTGGTAGAGCATCACCTTGCCAAGGTGAGGGTCGCGAGTTCGAATCTCGTCGTCCGCTCCAGTGAAGCGAAGGCCCCGGTCACCACGACCGGGGCCTTTCGCGTACCCGCCGGGGTCACGTCCAGGGCGTGCCGGTGAGGCGCTCGTACACCTCGATGTAGCGCGCCCGGGAGTGCTCGACGACCTCGGCAGGGAGCGACGGCGGCGGGGTGTCGCCGGTGTGGTCCCAGCCGGAGGCGGGCGAGGTCAGCCAGTCGCGGATGAACTGCTTGTCGAAGGACGGCTGCGCGTGGCCCGGCTCCCACCGGTCGGCGGGCCAGTAGCGCGAGGAGTCCGGGGTCAGGACCTCGTCGGCGATGACCAGGTCGTGGTCGTCGGCCCCCGCCACGTACCCGAACTCGAACTTGGTGTCGGCCAGGATCAGTCCGCGCTCCTTGGCGATGTCGCGCGCGCGGCCGTAGACCGCGAGGGTGGTCTGCCGCAGCCGGGCCGCCGTCTCGGCGCCGACCTGGCGGGCGACCTCCTCGTACGCCACGTTCTCGTCGTGCTCGCCGACCGCGGCCTTGGTCGCCGGGGTGAAGATCGGCGCGGGCAGCTCCGAGCCGTCCACCAGGCCCTCGGGCAGGGCCAGCCCGCACACGGTGCGGTGCTCGGTGTACTCGCGCAGCCCCGAGCCCGTCAGATACCCGCGGGCGACCGCCTCGACCGGCACCATGTCCAGCGCGCGGCACACCATCGTCCGCCCCTCCCACTCCGCGGGCGCGCCCGCGGGCAGGTCGGTGCTGATCACATGGTGGGGCACCAGGTCGGCGAGCTGGTCGAACCACCACAGGGACAGCCGGGTCAGCACCCGCCCCTTGTCCGGGATGTCGGTGGGCAGCACCCAGTCGTAGGCCGAGATGCGGTCGCTGGCGACCATCACCAGATTGCCGTCGGCGTCGCGGTACAGCTCGCGCACCTTGCCGGTGTGCAGATGGACCAGACCGGGCACCTGCACGGGCTCCGGTGTGTCGACGAATCCGGGCATGGGTCGTCCTCCCCAAATAGGTGGTTCAGCCCCCGATTCTCGCGCACCGGGGAGGACCCGGCACGCCGGGTGTCAGTCGCGCTTGCAGATACGGTCCAGCAGGTTGGCCGTCGCCCGCTGGACACGGGCGTCCACATGGCCCGGCCGGTCGAGCGCGGGCGACCAGGCGAAAGTGCCGGACGCGAAGACGTACGCGCCGCTGGGCGCCCGGTAGAGGGACGTCTCCTGGTGCCGCTTCCTGCCGTCCGCCGACTCGTACGGGGAGTGCGCGAGGAGGATGCGCTCGGTCGACTCCGGCAGCGGGACGCGCGGGAAGTACCGGTCCGCCTCCCCCGCGACCAGGCCCTCGATCGCGTCGCCCTCACCCGCGCCGGTCGCCTCCCACAGCCAGTGCGAGGCGTTCCGCACCACCAGCGGCGACGGCTGCGGCACCCGGCCCGCGTACTGCACCCCGAGCACCAGCTGCTCCGGCTCGCCCAGCTCCCGCCACAGGCTGACCTTGCCGCCGCGCCCCTCCCCGCGGTGCTTGCGGCAGCTCAGCAGCCCGTCCGGCTCACCGGACGCCGACGCGGACAGCTCCACCTGCCAGTACATGGTGTTCGCCGACAGGAAGACCAGCGAGGTGCCCAGATCCCGGGCCCGCTCCACGGCCCGCCGCATCGGCGCCGACCAGTACTCGTCGTGCCCCGGGAAGACCAGCCCCCGGTAGAGCGCCGGATCCACCCGCCCGGCGTGCAGGTCGCGGGCGTCCGCGTACGCCAGGTCGTAGCCGTGCCGCTCCGCGAAGCGCACGAAGTCGTAGGCGTGCCCGATGTGCAGCGGCAGGCCCGCACCGGCGTACGGGCGGTCGAAGGACACCGTCCCGGCCGCGTCCGCCTCCCCCAGCAGCCGCCCCTCGCCGTCCCACGCGTGGTAGAGGCTCGCGCCCGTCCGGCCGTCCTCCGGATACAGGTTGTACGCCTGCCACGTCACGTCCGGGAGCAGCAGCAGCAGATCCGCGGCGGCCGCGGGATCCCGCACCGTGAACGGCACATGGCTGCGGTAGCCGTCGGCAGTCGTCAGGACGGCGACGTACGCGCCCGTCCGCCAGCTCGGCGGGACCTGCAACCGCCACGACTGCCACCAGTGGTGGCACGACACCGTCCGGCCCGCCTTGAGCGGCGCCGGCTGCACGATCCCCGACAGCCGGGGGCTCGCGCTCACCAGTGCGGCGCCGTCACCGCCGTAGTGCCCGATCCGGTAGACGTCCACGGTGAACTCCTGCGGCGGATCCACCGTGATCCGGAAGTCGATCGCCCCACCCGGCGCCACACCCCCCGCAGACGCGAAGCCCTTGATCTGCCGCCGCACGTCGTCCGCCATCCGCGGCCCCGGCAGGTGCGGCCGCCGCGGCGCCTCCCCGCTGCTCGCGGCCAGATCCACGTACCACGGCACGGACGGCTCACCGCCCTCCCCGCCGTCCGCGTACTCCGACTCCCCCCTCAGCCACGGCAGCGGCCCCTGCCCGAACGGGTCCGACACCCCGTGCGCCAGCGCCCCCGACTCCCACCGCCTGATCCGATCCGCCCCCACAGCCCAGCCTCCGTCCCCGCCGGCCGCCCGCTCCACCTCCGCCGGACGCCCCGCCCCTCGCGTACTCCCCGCACTTCCCGTCCCGGGCGGAGGCCGGGGCAATGGTGCGGTGTGCTCTGACCAGCACATCACAGAATGCGCTGCGGCGGTCACGTTTCGTGCTGAATTTCGCTCGGGGGAGTAAGCATCGGCTGCGCCGGGCGGTGGGGGGCGTGCGGCTGACCCGCCGCGGTGGTGCCCGCGCCCCGGGCGGTCCGCCTTGCGGTGGGCTTGCGGCCGACCCGCCGCGGGGGTGCCCGCGCCTGCGGCGCGGGGTGTTCCCACCCGCACCACCCGTGCAGGTAAGACGTCGTCTGACGGTTTTCCTGTGGGGCGCATTCGCCGTCGGCGGCGAGCCGTAGTCCCTGCAACATTCACCCCCACCGGCAGACAGCCGCCCACGAGACCCCGGGAGGGGGACGATCCGGGGGTGCCCCCGGAGGAATGCGCACGCAAGACCCGCCACCTAGCTCACGAGGTCGGACGCGCATTCCGAGGAGGTACCCCCGGAGTGGCCCCCGACCCACCCCCGCACGGAGTGCGCGATGCCCCGCCGGGTACACCGGGGGCGCGAGGAACTGCGCGCGCAACCACCCACCGGGGGAAGGTCGCGCGACAAACCGAGCCACCCGCCCCGGGGCGGCTCACGAGAGCCGCAAAGCTTCCTCCGGCCTAACCCCCAGCGCCGACAACCACGCCCTGAGCGGCGCCGCGTCACCGTTCTCGACAAGACGGAGCACCGGCCACCCGAGGTCGCCCCGGCGCGCGCCGTCGACCACGAGCGCGGGGCCGTCGAGCCAGTCGAGCCCCGCCCCGGCCCCCGCCGTGTCCACCGCGGCGCAGCAGACGATCGCCGTCACGTGCTCGGTCAAGAGCTCCCGCCCCGTCCGCGGCGGCAGCAGCTCGTACACGGGCGCCTCCCCGGCGCCCCCGGCGCCCCCGGCGCCGACCGCCCCGAGCGGCAGCTCGTCCGCCGCCACGAGCGCCCCGATCCGCGCGGCCAGCTCCTCGCTGCCCCCGGCGGCGAGCCGGTCGATCACCCGGGCCAGCGTCGCGTTGCCGGGCTCCGTACCGAGCAGCACCCCGCGCCCCCGGGCCGTGGGCCCGTACTCCGGCGCCGCGGCGGGCGCCGCCCTCCGCCCCGGCCGCACCTCGTCCAGCACGCGTATCAGCCGCGCGGCCTCCGCCCGCCAGATGCGGTCGACGACCTCGTCGGGATACCGCGCCCAGCTCACCGGCGCCCAGTCGGGCCCGGCGCACCGCGCGCCGCCGTGGAAGAGCCGGGCCGCGAGCAGCGAGACCGCCTCGTCGACCACGCCGGGCTCCTCCAGCAGATCGCACGCGGGCCGCTCGCCGAGCCTGCTCTCGAAGCCGTCGGCGAGGCGGTCCCGGCGGGAGAGTTCGGTGAGGGCGGCGACCACCCCGGCGTCCAGCCGGGAGGGCCAGCGGCCCATCCGCCACGCGGGGAGCGCGACCCGGGTCAGCAGCCGGTCCCAGCCCGCGTACGCGAGTCCCACCTGCTCCTGGGCGACGATCCGCAGCCCGTAATCCACGGCCTGCGCCCGCTCGGACGCGCCCGCGGCCACCCCGCGCTCCATCTCCGCGATATGCGCGCGGCACCCGCGCAGCAGCAGCCGCACCGACCAGCCGAGCACCCCGAACGCGGGCCGCAGCAGCACCGACCGCTCCCGGCGGCCCTGCGTGGCGACCGCCGCGGCCGCGTCCAGCCCCCGGACGAAGCGCCGGGCGGCGAATATCTCCGGATCCGCCGCCGCGCCCGTGCCCGCGACCACCGGCGCGAGCAGCGCGCGCAGCTCGGCGACCCGCATCCACCACAGGAACGGCGAGCCGATCACCAGCACGGGAGCGGGGCGCCGCTCCACCGCGCCGGGGACGGGCCTGCGGTCCTCCAGCCAGCTGTCGCAGTCCGGCGTCAGCTCTATGCCGGACGGGGCCGGCACCTGGAGCGTCTCCGCCAGGTCGGCGACCATACGGTGCAGGTCGGGGGCGGCGGTCTCCGAAACGGGGACGGCCGGGCTCACGGCGGGCCTGGCCCGCGCGATCACCGCGGCCACGGCCGCGGTGACGGCCAGCACGACGAGTGCGGCGCCCGTCACGCCCCAGCGGACGCCTTCCCATCCGGCGCCGGTGAGGCGGCCGGTCGCCGCGGCGGCGTGCAGCAGCACGGCGGCGGCCGCGGGCAGCAGGGCCGCGGTGAGCGCGGCGCCGCGCACCCGCAGGACCGCGAGGGCGCGGGCCCGCGCGAACGCCTCGCCTGCTTCTCCGGCCATCGGGCGGCTCACCCCCTGCGCGTCGGTGACCGCCCCGGTGACGGCCTCCCCCCACTGTCGCACCGCCCACCGACATCGCAATGGCCGTACGGCTGTTTGCCGCAATGTCCCGCGGTGCGCCTCCGCGGCACCCTAGTTCGCGTCCCGCGAGCGGGTCAGCGGTACGGCCGAGCCATCACTCCTTGGAGTGGCTTCCCCCGAACTTTCTGCGCTTTGTGGCGGGGGTTCGGTCGGTGTCCCCCGGCGCGGCATCGCGCACTCCGTGCGGGGGTGGGGTCGGGGGCCGCCACGGGGCACCTCCTCGGAATGCGCGCTCGCCCTCTCACCGAGTCGGTGAGGTACGGGGAAGCGCATTCCTCCGGGGGCACCCCGCACCGTCCCCCTCCGGGCTGTACGGCGGGCTCGCCGCCGACGGTGGTCAAGCCCCACAAGAAGACCGGCACTTTTCGCTCCTACCCGCACGGGTGGTGCGGGTGGGAAACACCCCGCGCCGCCAGGCGCGGGAACCCCCGCGGCGGGAAAGCCGCAAGCCCCCTACGCCCCGCCGGAGGCGATCGCCGCGATGTCCGTACGGTGATGCGCCCCGTCGAGGCGGATCGCCGCAAGCGCGGCATACGCGGCGGCGCGGGCGGCGCCGAGGTCGGATCCGGTCGCGGTCACCGAGAGAACGCGACCGCCCGCGCTGACGACGCGGCCGGCCTCGTCGAGGCGGGTGCCGGCGTGGAGGACGTACGCGGAGTCGGTCGCCGCGTCCGCGAGGCCGGTGATGGGGTCGCCGGTGCGGGGGATGCCGGGGTAGTTGTGGGAGGCGACCACGACGGTCACGGCCGCGTCGTCGCTCCAGCGCAGCGCGGGGTGCGCGGCGAGCTGCCCGGTGGCGGCGGCGCGCAGGAGGCCGGCGAGGGGACTGCGCAGGCGGGCGAGGACGACCTGGGTCTCGGGGTCGCCGAAGCGCGCGTTGAACTCGATGACGCGCACGCCGCGGGAGGTGATGGCGAGGCCCGCGTAGAGGAGGCCCGCGAAGGGCGTGCCGCGGCGGCGCATCTCGTCGACGGTCGGCTGGAGCACCGTCCGCTCGACCTCGTCGACGAGCTTGGGGTCGGCCCACGGGAGCGGCGAGTACGCGCCCATGCCGCCGGTGTTGGGGCCTTCGTCGCCGTCGAGGGCGCGCTTGAAGTCCTGGGCGGGCTGGAGGGGGATCACGGTGTGGCCGTCGGTGACGGCGAAGAGGGAGACCTCGGGGCCGTCGAGGTATTCCTCGATGACGACCCGCCCGGAGGGGGCGGCGATACAGGCGAGCGCGTGCTCGCGGGCCGCGGCTGCGTCGTCGGTGACGACGACGCCCTTGCCCGCGGCGAGCCCGTCGTCCTTGACGACGTAGGGCGCGCCGAACGCGTCGAGGGCGCGGTCGATCTCCGCGGCGGTGGCGCAGACGTAGGAGCGCGCGGTGGGCACCCCGGCCGCGGCCATGACGTCCTTGGCGAAGGCCTTGGACCCTTCGAGCTGGGCGGCGTCCCCGGAAGGGCCGAAGCAGTCGATGCCGCGGGCGCGGACCGCGTCGGCGACACCTGCGACGAGCGGTGCCTCCGGGCCGACGATGACGAAGTCGGCGCCGAGGCTCACGGCGAGCCCGGCGACGGCGGCGCCGTCGAGGATGTCGACCGGGTGCAGCTCCGCCACGTCCGCGATCCCCGCGTTGCCGGGGGCGCAGTGCAGCGACGTCACGTCGGGGTCGAGGGACAGGGAACGGCACAGGGCGTGTTCGCGGGCTCCGCCGCCGATGACAAGGACCTTCACGCGCACCAGGGTAGTGGCCCGCACCGGCACCGCCGACCTCACTCTTTCGGGCGACCGCCGTCCGGGTCCCACACCTGATCACGCGGCCGGTGGGGGCCGAAACCCCGGACGGCCCCCGCCGGGCCCGGCGGTTCGGCGCTAAGAAGAGAACTTCGTCACTTCAGGTCACGGAGCGGAGCGAGGGAGCGTGCGGTGGGCCAGCAGGACAGTTTTCCCGAGGAATCCCCTCGGGAGGAGCCTGAGCGGCGGGCGCTGCACCCCCGGCACGAGCCGCACGGCCGGCCGCAGGACGGGCCGTGCGAGGAGCCGTACGACCAGCGGCGCGAGGAGCCGTACGACGCGGTGGACGGTGTGCCGTACGGGCCGCAGGACGGCCCCGGCCGGGCGGGGCGCGCGGATCTGCGGGCGCTGCCCTTCCCGCGCGGCGACTGGGGCGAGCCCGCGCAGCGGCTGGAGGAGCTGTACCGGTGGGCGGAGTGCGGGGCGCTGCGCACCGCGGACTGGTATCTGCGGGACCGGTTGTGGAAGCGCCGCGGGGCGCGCGCGCTGCGCTGCGGGGCGGCGGCGTTCGCCGCGGTGGGCGCCGCGCTGCCGCTCGCGGAGCTGGCGGGTGCGGGCGGCTCGCCGGTGGCGTGGGGCTATCTGGCGCTGCTGCTGGCCACGGTGTGCGTCGCCGCGGACCGGGTGCTGGGGCTGACGGCGGGCTGGATGCGGGACGTGGGCACCGCGCAGGGCGTGGAGCGGCGTCTTGAGCAGCTGCGCTTCGACTGGGCGTCGGAGAGCGTCCGGGAGGTGCTGGGTCCGGCGGAGGGCACCGCGGGGGAGGCCGCCGAGCGCTGCCTGGCGATCCTGCGGCGCTTCTGCGACGACGTCGCGGACCTGGTCCGGATGGAGACGGCGGACTGGATGGTGGACTTCGGGCCCGGCTCGGCGGGGACGCCGCTGCGGACGCAGTTCCCGGCGTGCGCCTCGGCCCGTACCGAGCCCCCGCCGCCCCCGCGCGTCCCCCACCCGAGCGCGCGGCCGAACATGCCGCGCCAGCGGCCGCCGGAAAACCCGCGCCCATAGCCGGGCGGCCGGGTCGGCCCCGCAATATGCCGGTTCGGCTGGGCAATATGCCGGTCGGCCCGGCATATTGCCGAGCCGACATACGGCCGACGTCCGCTCAGCTGAAGACGATCATCGAGCCCTGGCCCAGCGAGCGGGTTGCCGCCGCGTGCAGGCCGAGCCAGACGTGGTGCTCGCGCGCGAAGGGGCCGGGCGGCGGGTTCGAGGCGGTCAGGGCGGGCTCTTCGAGGGTGGTGTGGCGGTCGGGCGGGGCGGGGGCCTGCGGCGGGTTGGCGGGGTCGATGCCGATGGCGGGCGCGACGAACTCCAGCTCGCGCAGCAGCCCGTGGCTGGAGCCCAGCGGGCCGCCGCTCTCCAGCAGCTCGTCGTTGACGACCGGGTGCGGGAAGTCCAGCGGCACGTACGCGCCCGCGTGGTCGTAGTGCCACACCAGGTGGGAGGCCTGCGCGGTGCTCTCGAACATCTCCAGCAACTGCTCGTAGTCCCCGCCGAGTTCGTCGACGGGCGAGACTTCGAGGCCTTGCAGGCTCAGCAGGTAGGCGCGGCGCAGGAAGTGCAGGGCGTCGTAGTCGAAGCAGGCGATGGGGGCGACGTCTCCGGACAGGCCCGGCATGTAGGCGTAGACGGGGACGGGCGGCTGCCCTGCGTCGCCGAGCGCCTTGTCGTAGCGGGCGAGTTCCTCGGAGAAGGGGTTTTCCGGGCTGTGGCAGAGGACGTCCACCAGCGGCACCAGCCACAGGTCGCAGGCCACGTACGAACTCCATCCGGTCGGGGGCGTACAGCCTAAGTCGCCCGCGCCGGTCGCGTCAGGAGCGTGCGGGCGCCAGCTTTTCGAGCAGGGCGCGGGTGTGGGCGGTGGATTCCGCGGTGAGGGCGTGGACGGCGGCGGTGTCGCCCGCCGCGACCGCGTCGACGAGGTCGACGTGGCCGGACCAGCAGACGCCCGCGGGGTCGGCCAGGGCGCGCAGGTGGGGGACGGCGTAGATCCACGTCTGGGTGCGGACGCGGTCGAGGAAGTCGCAGATGTGCGGATTGCCGCGGATCGCGGACAGCTCGCGCCAGAAGCGCAGGTCGCAGCCCGCGAGGACGTCGAGGCTGCCGGCCCTGGCGGCGTGCGCGGCGGCCTCGGCGCGGCGGCGTACGGAGGCCAGGACGTCGGCGGGGACGTGGCCCATGCCGCGGCCCTGGCCTGCCAGCTCGCGGAAGAAGGCCTCGACGACGAAGGCGCGGGCCTCGGTGAGGGAGCGGAATTCCGCGGCGCTGAACTGCCGCACCTGGAAGCCGCGGTGCTGCTCGACGTCGAGCAGGCCCTGCGCGGCCAGGTCGACGAGCGCCTCGCGCACCGGCGTCGCGGAGACCCCGTACAGCTCGGCGATCTCCTTGACGGTGAAGTGCCGGCCCGCCTGGAGGCGGCCGGTGAGTACCTCGTCGCGCAGGGCGTCGGCGATCTGCTGGCGCAGGCTGCTGCGCCGTACCGGTGCGGCCGGGCCGCCGGTCTCCGGCATCCCCGCCTCCTCACTGGCCGTGCGCGCCGTGCTCGTGCTGTTCGCGGCGGGGAGGGTGGAATCCCGCCGCCGGACACGATAGGCGAGGTCCCGCTGCGGTGCGCCCGGCCACCGGACCTCCGTACGAAGTTTCGTACGCATATTCTTCGGTCTGGCAGGGGGCGGCGCGCCGGCGCGGGGCGCGGAGACGGGGGAGTCACGCATGGTCGACCAGCTGAGACCGGAGGATCCGCAGCGGATCGGGGCCTACCGGCTGCTCGGCAGGCTGGGCACCGGCGGCATGGGCCGGGTCTTCCTCGCGCGTTCGGAGCGCGGCCGTACGGTCGCGGTGAAGCTCGTGCGGGCGGAATTGGCCGCGCAGGAGGAATTCCGCGGCCGTTTCCGCCGCGAGGTGCGGGCGGCGCTGCGGGTCGGCGGGAAGTGGACTGCGCCGGTGCTGGACGCCGACACCGAGGCGGAGATCCCGTGGGTGGCCACCGGCTATGTGCCGGGTCCCTCGCTCCAGCAGGTTGTCAAGGACTACGGGCCGCTGCCGGAGCGCTCGGTCGCGGTCCTCGCCGCGGGGCTCGCGCACGCGCTGACCGACATCCACACCGCGGGTCTGGTGCACCGCGACCTCAAGCCGTCCAACGTGATGATCACGATCGACGGCCCCCGGGTCATCGACTTCGGCATAGCCCGCGCCCTGGAGACGGTGGCCGACGGCAGCGGCTCGATCACCCACACCGGCGCCATGGTCGGCTCCCCCGCCTTCATGTCGCCCGAGCAGGTGCGCGGCGACCGCGTCACCCCGGCCTGCGACGTCTTCTGCCTCGGCTCGGTCCTGGCCTACGCGGCGACCGGGCTCCAGCCCTTCGGGGCGGCGAGCAGCGGGGTGCACGCCCAGATGTTCCGCATCGTGCAGGAGCCGCCGGACCTGGACGCCGTCCCGGAGGGCCTGCGCGGCCTGGTCGCCGCCTGCCTGACGAAGGACCCGGCGGGCCGCCCCTCCCTCACGGAGGTTTTGCGCCTGATCGACGGCATACGGGGCGGTGCGGCGGCGCAGGAGGCCGACGCGGGAAGGGCCGAGCCGTGGCTGCCGGGCGCGATCGTCGCGCAGCTCGGGCGGCACGCCGTCCAGTTGCTGGAGCTGGAGGCCGAGGCGGAGTCCGGGGCGGCGGACCAGGGCGCCACGACGACGACGGGCGGCGCCGGTTCCGCGCAGACCCCGCCGCCGCGGGACCCGCGGCCCGCGGAGCCGCCGCAGGCGCCCGTACCGACCGCGGTGCGGGTCCCGCCGCCCGCGCCCGTACGGCGGCGCGGCAGCCGCGGCGCGCTGGTGGCGGCGCTGGCCCTGCTCGCGGTGGTCGCGGGCGGCGGCACGGCGTACGTCCTGGTCAAGGAGAGCGGGCACGACACGGGGGGCGGCTCCCCGCGGGCGACCGCCGGGACCTCTTCCGCGGCGCCTATTGCCACGTCGGCGCCTATTGCCACGCCGAGCGCGTCGCAGGACGCGCCCCCGACGCCGACGGACGGCCCGCCCCCGCCCGTCGCGGCGCCCGCGGACCTGGTCGGCACCTGGGAGACGTCCTACGGCGCCTCGGGCGGCGTGACGGACTCCCGCACGCTGGTCGTCGGCCCGGACGGCACGGTGACCCTCAACGGCGACCGTACGGACGGCACCCACACCCTCTACCAGTGCCAGTGGCTGATGACGGTGACGGACGCGGGCACGCCGACGCGGCTGAGCCCGTCGTTCCTGGTGTCCGGCAAGCCCGCCGCCTCCTGCTCCCCCGGCAGCGCGACGACCCTCGTCCTGGTCGACGCCACGCACCTCAAGCGCCTCGGTGTCGCACGCGAGAAGCAGCCGCCGGTCTACGAGAAGCAGCCGGACACGTAGAACACGTAACGGCCCGCGGGCAGCGGTAAGCCCCGCTCACCAGGTGGGCGGGGCTTACCGGAGCAGGCGTCAGGAGCGCGTCACAGGAACGAGTTGATCTCGATCGTCTCGGTCCGGCCGGGGCCGACGCCGATGGCGGAGATCGGCGCGCCGGACATCTCCTCCAGCGCCTTGACGTACCCTTGCGCGTTCTTGGGCAGGTCGGCGAAGGTCTTCGCCTTGGTGATGTCCTCCGACCAGCCCGGCAGGTACTCGTAGACCGGCTTGGCGTGGTGGAAGTCGGTCTGGCTGTAGGGCAGCTCCTCCACCCGGCGGCCGTCGATCTCGTAGGCGACGCAGACCGGGATCTGCTCCCAGCCGGTGAGGATGTCCAGCTTGGTGAGGAAGAAGTCGGTCAGGCCGTTGACGCGGGTGGCGTAGCGCGCGATCACCGCGTCGAACCAGCCGCAGCGCCGGTTGCGTCCGGTGGTGACGCCGAATTCGTGGCCCACCGTGCGCAGCCGCTCGCCGTCCTCGTCGAACAGCTCGGTGGGGAACGGTCCCGAGCCCACACGCGTTGTGTACGCCTTGAGGATGCCGATGACCCGGGTGATCTTCGTCGGGCCCACACCGCTGCCGGTGCAGGCGCCGCCGGACGTCGGGTTGGACGAGGTGACGAAGGGGTAAGTGCCGTGGTCGACGTCGAGGAGCGTGCCCTGGCCGCCCTCCATGAGCACGACCTTGCCCTCGTCGAGCGCCTGGTTGAGGATCAGCGCGGTGTCCGCGACGTAGCCCTTGAGCAGCTCGGCGTAGCCGAGGTATTCCTCGACGACCTGGTCGGTGCTGATCGCGCGCCGGTTGAAGATCTTCACCAGGATCTGGTTCTTGTCCTGGAGCGCCGCGTCGACCTTCTGCTGAAGGATCGATTCGTCGAACAGGTCCTGCACCCGGATGCCGACGCGGTTGATCTTGTCCGCGTACGCCGGGCCGATGCCGCGCCCGGTGGTGCCGATCTTGCGCGTGCCCAGGAAGCGCTCCGTCACCTTGTCGATGGTCTGGTGATAGGGCGTGATCAGATGGGCGTTACCGCTGATCAGCAGTTTGGAGGTGTCGACACCGCGCTCGTTGAGCCCGCTCAGCTCGGAGAGCAGGACAGCCGGGTCGACGACGACCCCGTTGCCGATCACCGGGGTGCACCCGGGCGAGAGGATGCCGGAGGGGAGGAGATGCAGTGCGTATTTCTGGTCGCCGACGACGACGGTGTGTCCTGCGTTGTTGCCGCCCTGGTAGCGGACGACGTAGTCGACGGAGCCGCCGAGCAGGTCGGTGGCCTTCCCCTTGCCCTCGTCACCCCACTGAGCACCGAGCAGCACAAGTGCGGGCACAGGCGTACACCCCTTCCGGGCGGGGCATGTCCAACGTGCAGAGCCGTCGAAACCTGCCCCGGAATAGACGAAGCCCCTGACGCAACGGCGCAAGGGGCTCTTGCACCGAGATTTTACCTGAGGAAGGACCAAGGTGTCGGCTCACCCTCCTGGGCACCCCCCGCCGGACTCCGTCCGGAGGTCGGACCTGCTGCTGGTCATCGATCCGGCGGCGCGGGCGGCCGATGGCGAGTCCGTCCGAATTGCGAAGGATGTCCTGTGCGCGGGGGCCGGGTCGGTGAAGATCGTCTTCCCGGAGTCCGACGAGGAGGCCGAGCGCGCCCTCGCCCACCGCGGCCGGCGCCGCCCCGTCCTGCTCGGTGACGACCTGGCCCTGCTGCGTACGGTACGGGCCCTGCACCGCGACCGCACGCTGCACGAGGCACCGCTCGGCCTGGTGCCGATCGGCCAGCGCTCGGCGCTCGCCCGCGGCCTCGGCGTGCCCGGGGACGTCCCGGCCGCGGCCCGCGCGGTGCTGGACGGCGCCCACCGCGAGCTCGACCTGCTGGTCGACGAGAGCGGCGGCATCGTCCTGGGCGCCCTCAGCATCCCGTGCGGCGCGCCGCTCCCGCAGACCACCGCGCATTGGTGGACGCCCGTCGAGAAGACCGCGCGTCAGCTCGTCCGCACCCTGACCGCGCCGATACCCGCCGGCGGCCACCACCCGCCGCGCCAGCGGCTGCGCGTCGAGGCCGACGGTGTACTGCTGGCCGATCTGGACCAGCCGGTGCAGGAGGTGTCCGTCCGCCCGGCGCCCGCCGGTCTCGCCGAGGTCTGCGTACGCCGCCCGGAGGGCGGTGCGGGGCCGGTACGGGCGCGGGCGCGCACCGTCACCGTCTCGGGCCGCGACTTCCGCTACCGGGCCGACTCCGCCGTGACCGGCCCCGTCCGCACCCGCACCTGGACGGTCGAACCGGCGGCGTGGCGGCTGACGGTGCCGCGGCACTGAGGACGGGAGGGGGCGTCAGGCCTCCTCGCGCCGGCCGTGCTGCTCGTGCCAGCGGTCCAGCAGGGCGACGAGTTCGCGCTGCAGGAAGACGAAGAAGTCGGCGGTCTCGGCGAGCCGCCGCCCGGCCGGGCTGTCCTCGCCGAGGCTGTGGACGCCCGAGCGCAGGGTCGTCTCCCAGCGGCCGAGCATCTGCTCGCGGCTGGTGAAGGTCTCGAACCACTGGTCGCTGTGCAACCGGTAGAGCTCGCGCCGCGAGCCGGGGTGCCGCTCGCGGCCGATCAGCCCGGTCTGCGCGAGGTAGCGCACCGCGCCGGACACCGCCGCCGGGCTCACCAGCAGCCGGTCGGACAGCTCGGCGGAGCTGAGCGCGCCGTCCGGCGAGGCCAGCAGGGCGGCGAAGATACGGGCGGGCATGCGCGGCATCCCGGCGTCGGCGAGCTGCCCGGCGAAGCGCTCCACGAAGGCCGCGGCGTCCGGCTCCAGCCCGCCGCCGCCCGCCGCCTCCTCCCCCTGGGACACCGCCGCGTCCTGCGCGCCGTCAAAAGTCCGTACTGGTTCCTGCTGCACCGTCCGCCTCCCGCTCGGGCTCTGCTACGAAAGTTTAACCCTTTCGTGAACTTCACAAATTTCTGAAGATCGCGTAGATTCAGAAGCATGAACCGGGCAATTCACGTGGCCGGGCTGGTCAAGACGTTCGGCCGCACACGCGCACTCGACGGGCTCGACCTGTCCGTCTCCACCGGGGAGGTGCACGGCTTCCTCGGGCCCAACGGGGCGGGCAAGTCGACCACCATCCGCGTCCTGCTGGGCCTCATCCGCGCCGACGGCGGCACCGCCCGCCTGCTGGGCGGCGATCCGTGGCGGGAGGCCGTCCCGCTGCACCGCCGCCTCGCGTACGTGCCGGGGGACGTCACCTTGTGGCGCAACCTCAGCGGCGGCGAGATCATCGACCTCTTCGGCAGGCTCGGCGGCGGCGCCACCGCCGCCCGCAGGAACGAGCTGCTGGAGCGCTTCGAGCTGGACCCGACGACGAAGGGCGGGGCGTATTCGAAGGGCAACCGGCAGAAGGTCGCCCTGGTCGCCGCCTTCGCCTCGGACGCCGAGCTGCTGATCCTCGACGAGCCGACGTCGGGCCTGGATCCGCTGATGGAGGAGGTCTTCCGCGACTGCGTACGCGAGGCCCGCGACCGCGGCGCCACCGTACTGCTGTCCAGCCACATCCTCGGCGAGGTCGAGGCGCTGTGCGACCGGGTCAGCATCATCCGCGCGGGCCGCACGGTGGAGTCCGGCGCCCTGGCCGAGCTGCGCCACCTCACCCGTACGACGGTGGCGGCCGAGCTGGACCGCGTCCCCGCCGGCCTCACCGCCCTGCCCGGCGTGCACGACGCGGCCGTCGACGGCTCCCGCGTCACGCTCACCGCCGACAACGACCGGCTGGCCGACCTGCTGCGCACCCTCGCCGACTGCGGAGTGCGCGCCCTGACCAGCCGCCCGCCCACCCTGGAGGAGCTGTTCCTGCGGCACTACACGACGGCGGACACCCCCGCGGACGAGCGGCCGGCCCCGCTCGCCGCCCCCGGCGGCGCCCGGTGAGCGCCCTCGCCCCCGCGGGCACCGCGACGCTGACCCGGCTGGCGCTGCGCCGCGACCGGATCATGATCCCCGGCTGGGTCTACGCCATGGCCGCCACCGTCGCCGGCAGCTGCGCCTCCTACCGCTCCCTCTACGCCGACCAGGCCGAACGCACCGACTTCGCCCGCAGCACCAACGCCAGCGGCCCCCTGCGCGCCTTCTACGGCCCCGTCTACGACGCGCACAGCGTCGGCGCCCTGACCGCGTGGCGGCTCGGCGTCATCGGCGCGGCGCTGACCGCGCTGATGAGCGTCCTGCTGGTGGTCCGGCACACCCGCGAGGAGGAGGAGACCGGCCGTCAGGAGATGCTCGGCTCCACCATGGTCGACCGGCGCGCGCCGCTGACCGCCGCCCTGTCCGCGGCGCTGGCCGCGAACACCGGCGTCGCCGTGGCCGTCGCCGCCGGGCTGACCGTACTCGGCCAGGGCCTGGCGGGCTCGGTCGCGCTGGGCCTGCAACTGGCCGCCGCGGGGCTCGCCTTCGCGGGCGTCGCCGCCGTCGTCGCCCAGCTCACCGCGAGCGCCCGCGCCGCCCGGGGCCTGGGCGGCGCGCTGCTGGGGGCCGCCTTCCTGCTGCGGGCCGCGGGGGACGCGGCGCGCCCGGACGCCTCCTCGCCGCTGGTGTGGGCCTCCCCGCTGGGCTGGCTGGAGCATCTGCACCCCTACGCCGGGGAGTCCTGGTGGGTGCTCGCGCTGCCCGCCGCCTTCGCCGCCGGGTGCTGCGCGCTCGCGTACGCCGTGGTGGAGCGGCGCGACACCGGGGCGAGCCTGCTGCCGGGGCGGCCGGGCCGGGCGGCGGGGAAATTGCGCGGGCCGCTCGCGCTCGCCTGGCGGCTCCAGCGCGGCAGCCTGCTCGGCTGGGGCGCGGGCCTGGTCGTCGCCGGGGCCGTCTACGGCTCGGTCACCGACTCCGTCGGCGCCGTCGTGGGCGACAACCACCAGGTCGACGACATCCTCCGGCGCATGGGCGGGCACAGCGGCCTGACCGACGCCTTCCTCGCCACGGTCGTCGGCGTGTACGGCATCGCGGCCGGGGCCTACGCCGTGCAGAGCCTGCTGCGGCTGCGCGCCGAGGAGACCGCCGGCGGCGCCGAGGCGCTGCTCGCCCACCCCGTGGGCAGGCTGCGCTGGGCGGCGGGCCATCTGCTGCACGCGCTGCTCGGCCCGGTGGCGCTGCTGGCCGCCGCGGGCGCGGCGACCGGCCTCGCGTACGGGCTGAGCGTGCACGACGTCGGCGGGCAGCTGCCGCGGCTGGCGGGCGCGGCCGTCGCGCAGGCGCCCGCGGTGTGGGTGCTCGCGGGGCTGGGCCTGGCGCTCTTCGGGCTGCTGCCGCGCGCGGCGGCCGCGGTGTGGGGGCTGCTGGCCGGGTGCGTGCTGCTCGGGCAGTTCGGGCCGGTGCTGCGGCTGCCGCAGGCGGTGACGGACCTGTCGCCGTTCACCCATCTGCCCGACCTGCCCGGCGGCCATCCGGGCGCGGCCCCGTACGCCTGGCTGCTGCTCGCGGCCGCGGCGGCGGTCGGCGCGGGCCTGGCGGGACTGCGGCGCCGGGATCTGACGGGCTGAGGCGCCGGGGCTGGGCCGCCGCGACCTCACGGGCTGACGGAACCCACCCAGCCGGCCCGCCTCACCAGGTGACGAGCAGCTCGCTCACCCCGCGGATGACGTAGTTGGGCCGCCACGACGGCTCGGCCGCGAGCCGCATCCCGGGGGCGTCGCGCAGGAAGGCGCCGAAGGAGGCGGTCAGCTCCAGGCGGGCCAGCGGGGCGCCCAGGCAGTAGTGGATGCCGGCGCCGAAGCTCACGTGCTTGTTGCCGGCCGCCGGGCGGGTGACGTCGAAGCGCTCGGGGTCGTCGAAGCGGGCCGGGTCGCGGTTGGCCGAGCCGAACAGCAGGGCCACCTCGGAGCCGCGCGGGATCACCGTGCCGCCGATCTCGATGTCGTCCAGCACCCACCGCTCGAAGAGCTGGAGCGGGGTGTCGTAGCGCAGGACCTCCTCGACGCCGTCCGCGAGCGCGTCCGGCGAGGGCGCGGCCGCGGCCTCCGCCATCAGCCGCAGCTGGTCGGGGTGGCGGAAGAGGTGCAGCCAGCCCAGCGCGGTGGTGTTGACGGTCGCCTCGTGCCCGGCGTTGAGCAGCAGCGCGCAGGTGGAGACCATCTCCTGCTCGCTCAGCACGTCGCCGTCGTCGTGCACCGCGATGAGCGCGCTGATCAGGTCGTCGCCGGGGTCGGTGCGGCGGGCGGCGATCAGTTCGCGCAGGTAGGCGGAGAACTCCTCGCTCGCCGTCACCGCCGCGCGGGCCGCGTCCGGGCCGGGGTTCAGCTCGTACATCGCCGTCATGCCCGCCGACCAGGGCCGCAGCAGCGGGCGGTCGGCGGCCGGTATGCCCAGCATCTCCGCGATGACCGCCACCGGCAGCGGCTCGGCCACAGCCGCGTGCAGATCGCCGCCGCCCTCCGCGTGCAGCGCGCCGACCAGCTCGTCCGCGAGCCGCTGCACGACCGGCGCCAGCTCCTCCACCCGGCGCGGGGTGAAGGCCTTCGCGACGAGCCGCCGGATCCGGGTGTGCGCGGGCGCCTCCAGGTCCAGCAGCCCGTTGTCGTTGAGGACGGTGAAGGGCTCCAGCTCGGGCGGCGGCGGGGTGCGGCCGAAGTCCTCGTGGCCGTAGCGGTGCAGATACGTACGGCCCAGCCGGCGGTCGCGCAGCAGGGCGCTGACGTCGTCGTGGTGCGGGATCAGCCACTGCCGGGTCGGCTCGAACCACAGCGCGCGGCCGGCCGCGCGCAGCTCCTGGTAGGCCGGGTAGGGGTCGGCGGCGAAGCCGGGCTCGTGCGGGGTGAAGACGTCGGTCGGGTTCAGGGTGTTCATGGCAGCTCGATCAGTCCGTGCTCTCGCAGATAGTCCAGTTGGGCGCGCACCGACAGCTCGGCCGCCGGCCACAGTTGCGGGTCGACGTCGGCGTAGACGTGCGCGACGACGTCCCCGGGCGTGCGCAGGCCCGCCTCCACGGCGGTCTCGACCTGGGCGAGCCGGTGGGCGCGGTGCGCGAGGTAGAACTCGACCGCGCCGCGCGCGTCGCCCAGCACCGGGCCGTGGCCCGGCAGCACGGTGTCCGCCTCGCCCGCGACCGTGAGCGCCTGGAGGCGGCGCAGCGAGTCCAGGTAGTCGCCGAGCCGCCCGTCGGGATACGCCACCATCGTCGTGCCGCGGCCCAGCACGGTGTCGCCGGTGAGCACGGCGGCGTCGGCGGGCAGCAGGAAGGACAGCGAGTCCGAGGTGTGCCCGGGAGTCGCGACGACCCGCAGCTCCAGCCCGCCGGTCGTCACCGTGTCGCCCGCGGCCAAGCCCTCGTCGCCCAGCCGCAGCGCCGGGTCCAGCGCCCGCACCGCGGTGCCGGTCAGCTCGGCGAAGCGGGCGGCGCCCTCGGCGTGGTCCGGATGGCCGTGCGTGAGCAGCGTCAGCGCGACGCGCTTGCCCGCCCGCTCGGCGGCCGCGACGACCGCGGCCAGATGGCCCTCGTCGAGCGGGCCGGGATCGACGACGACGGCCAGGTCGGAGTCCGGCTCGGCGAGGATCCAGGTGTTGGTGCCGTCCAGCGTCATCGGCGAGGGGTTCGGGGCGAGCACGCACAGCGCGCGGGGCGTCGCCCACCCGCCGACAGCCGCGTGCGGCGCCCCCGGGGCGGTGCCCGCGCTCACCGGTCCGCCGCCTGTCCCCGTATGAGGCCGGGCTGTACGTGGCCGGGCTGCGCGTGGCCGGGCTGCGCGTGGCCGGTCTGCGCGTGGCCGGTCTGTACGTGGTCGGGCCAGCTCAGCAGCACCGTGCCCGCCGCGTCCACGGTGGCCGTCGCCATGACCGGGGCGAGGTCCCGCTCCCCCGCCCCGGCGAGCGCGTCCGCCGCACGGCCGTACGGCAGCAGGTCGCGCAGCATCGTGATCGTCGGCGGCAGCATCGTCAGCTCGCCCCGGTCGAACGCGGCGACCGCGTCGGGGGCCGTGAGCCACACCGTACGGTCCGCCTCCCCGGACACGTCCCGCGTGCGCTGGCCCGCGGGGAGGGCGGCGAGGAAGAACCAGGTGTCGTACCGCCGCTCCTCGAACTCCGGGGTGACCCAGCGGGCGCACGGCCGCAGCAGGTCGCTGCGCAGGGCCAGGCCGCGGCGGTCCAGGACCTCGGCGAAGGACACGTCGTGGGCGACCAGGGCGGTGCGGTCGGCCTCCCAGTCGGCGCCGGTGGTGTCCTCGACCAGGCCCGTACCGTCCGCCGGGCCGGCGAGCAGCACGCCGGACTCCTCGAACGTCTCGCGCACCGCCGCGCACACGACCGCCTGCGCCGCGGCCGGCTCCACGCCGAGCAGCGCGGACCACTCCGCGAGGCCGGGCCCGGCCCAGCGCACCGGGCGCTCGTCGCGCGGGTCCACGCCGCCGCCGGGGAAGGCGTACATGCCGCCCGCGAAGGCCATCGACGTCCGCCGCCGCAGCAGGTGCACGGCGGGGGGCCCGCCGTGCGCGTCGTCCCTGAGCAGCAGCACGGTGGCCGCGCAGCGCGGTGGCACGGGGGCTAGCTCCCCCCGTGCGAGGGCCCGCACCCGCTCGGGCCACCCCGGCGGCTGGCCCGCCGCGCCGCTCGTCACCGTCATGAGCCGGACTCTACGTGGCGACGGCGCGTTGCACGAGGGTCACCCTCATGAGGCTGCGCTGCGCCTGCGGCGCCGGGCACGCACCAGGGGCGCGGGGAACTGCGCGAGCAACCACCCACCCGCCGGTGGTCCGGAACGAACCGAATTGCCCCTTCGGGCCGGTGGCGACCCGCGCCCCGGTGGGGGCTGAGCGCGCAGTTCCCCGCGCCCCTGATGAGCACCGCCCTGCGTAAGGGCGAGCCCCTCACGCAAAAGACCCCGTCAGGGAATGAGCTCGACCTGGATCTCGACCTCGACCGGCGCGTCCAGCGGGAGGACGGCCACCCCGACGGCGCTGCGCGCGTGCACGCCCTTCTCCCCGAGGACCTCCCCGAGAAGCTCGCTCGCCCCGTTGACGACAGCCGGCTGCCCCGTGAAGTCGGGAGCGGACGCGACAAAGCCCACGACCTTGACGACCCGCGCGATGCGGTCGAGGTCGCCGACGACCGACTTGACCGCCGCGAGAGCGTTGAGCGCGCACGCCCGCGCCAGCTCCTTCGCCTGCTCGGGCGTGACCTCGGCCCCGACCTTGCCGGTGGCGGGCAGCTTGCCCTCCACCATGGGCAGCTGGCCCGACGTGTACACGTAGCTCCCGGACCGTACGGCCGGCTGGTACGACGCGAGTGGCGGGACGACCTCGGGCAGCGTCAGGCCCAGCTCGGCGAGCCGGGTGGCGACGGCGCCGCTCACGCGTCCTTCTCCCGCTTGAGGTAGGCCACGAGCTGCTCGGGGTTGTTGGGGCCGGGCACGACCTGGACCAGTTCCCAGCCGTCCTCGCCCCAGGTGTCGAGGATCTGCTTCGTCGCGTGCACGAGCAGCGGCACGGTCGCGTATTCCCACTTCTTCGCCATGCCGCGACTTTATCGCCTCGCCCGCCGCCGGGTCGGGCGCCGGGGCAGGGGCGGAGCCCCGGAAACGTGACGTCCGTCGCACGCGAAACAGCCACGAGCATCTCACCCAGCACCACCCTGCCGCGGGGAAGGAATTAGGCTCGCCAGGTGAGCGCTCAACAGTCATCCGCCGTCAGGCTCCACATCGTGACGGGCAAGGGCGGCACGGGTAAGACCACGGTCGCCGCCGCGCTGGCGCTCGCCCTCGCGGCGGAGGGCCGCCGGGTGCTGCTGGTGGAGGTCGAGGAGCGGCAGGGCATCGCGCAGCTCTTCGAGACGGAGGCGCTGCCGTACGAGGAGCGCAGGATCGCGTCGGCGTCCGGCGGCGGCGAGGTCAACGCGCTGGCCATCGACGCCGAGCTGGCGATGCTCGACTACCTGGACATGTTCTACAAGCTGGGCCGCGCGGGCCGCGCCCTGCGCAAGCTCGGCGCGATCGACTTCGCCACCACCGTCGCCCCCGGCATCCGGGACGTCCTGCTGACCGGCAAGGTGTGCGAGGCGGTGCGGCGCAAGGACAAGGCGGGCTGGCCGGTCTACGACGCCGTGGTGCTGGACGCCCCGCCGACCGGCCGCATCACCCGCTTCCTGAACGTCAACGACGAGGTCGCGGGGCTCGCGCGGATGGGCCCGATATACAACCAGGCGCAGTCGGTGATGCGGGTGCTGAAATCCCCGCAGACCGCGATCCACCTGGTCACCCTGCTGGAGGAGATGCCGGTCCAGGAGACCATGGACGGCGTCGCCGAGCTGCGCGCCGCCGGGCTGCCGGTCGGCGCGGTGATCGTCAACATGGTGCGGCCGGTGCTGCTGGCCGACGGCGACATCGCCAAGGCAGCCGCGGACAGCGGCTCGGTGGCCGCGGGCAAGCGGCGTACCGCGGTGGCCAAGGCCCTGTCCCAGGCGGGCCTGGGCGGGGCGCGGCGCGGCGGGGTGGCCGAGCGGCTGGTCGACCCGCTGCTCGCGCAGGCCCACGAGCACGCCCAGCGGGTGGTGCTGGAGCGCGAGCAGCGCGCCGAGATCGCCGCGCTGGGCCTGCCGGTGCGCGAGCTGGAGCTGCTGGGCGACGGCGTCGACCTCGGCGGCCTCTACCGGCTGGCCGACAGCCTGCGCAAGCAGGCGGTGCCCGGCGTGCCGGGCGTGTCCGGTGACGGAGCGGACGACGTGTACGACGGCGTACCGGACGGCCCGGACGGCACCGCCACGGCCGAGGACGACGACGCGTGAAGCGAGTGGTGACATGAGCCTGGAGAGCCCCGAGCTGGAGATCGACCCGCTGCTCGACGACCCGAGGACCCGGATCGTGGTGTGCTGCGGCTCCGGCGGCGTCGGCAAGACCACGACCGCCGCGGCGCTGGGCGTGCGGGCCGCCGAGCGCGGCCGTACGGCGGTGGTGCTGACCATCGACCCGGCGCGGCGGCTCGCGCAGTCCATGGGGCTGACCGAGCTGGACAACACACCGCGTGAGGTGGCCGGAATCGATCGGTCGGCCGGCGGCTCGCTGCACGCGATGATGCTGGACATGAAACGGACGTTCGACGAGGTCGTGGTCCAGCACTCCGATCCGGAGCGCGCCCGGGCCATCCTGGAGAACCCGTTCTACCAGTCGCTGTCGGCCGGATTCGCCGGTACGCAGGAGTACATGGCGATGGAGAAGCTGGGCCAGTTGCGCGCGCAGGACGCCTGGGACCTGATCATCGTCGACACCCCGCCGAGCCGCAGCGCGCTGGACTTCCTGGACGCGCCCAAACGGCTCGGCTCCTTCCTCGACGGCCGCTTCATCAAACTGCTGATGGCGCCCGCGAAGGTCGGCGGCCGGGCCGGGGTGAAGTTCCTGAACATCGGGATGTCGATGATGACCGGCACCCTCAACAAGGTCATGGGCGCGAATCTGCTGCGCGACATCCAGACCTTCGTGGCCGCGATGGACACCATGTTCGGCGGCTTCCGCACCCGCGCGGACGCCACGTACCGGCTGCTCCAGGCGCCCGGCACGGCCTTCCTCGTCGTCGCGGCGCCCGAGCGGGACGCGCTGCGCGAGGCGGCGTATTTCGTGGAGCGGCTCGCCGACGAGGACATGCCGCTCGCCGGGCTCGTCCTCAACCGGGTGCACGGCAGCGGCGCGGCCCAGCTGACGGCGGAGCGGGCGCTGGCGGCGGCCGAGGAGCTGGAGGACGCGGCGGCGGAGGACTCGGCAGCGGAGGGCAGCGCGGCGGGCTCGGACGCGGGGGAGCGTGACGTGGCTCTCACCGAAAAAAATCCGGACGGCCGCATTGTGGATCACGGGGCCGGGCATGCTGATTCCCGGCAGGACCGACCGGACGACGCCGGTACGGCCGGCACAACCGATGGCGCAGGCGACGCCGCCACAACAACGGGTACGGAACGACTCGCTGCGGGTCTGCTGCGCCTCCATGCCGAACGCATGCAGGTGGTCGCGCGTGAACGACGCACCCGCGACCGCTTCGTGTCCGTCCATCCGGAGGTGCCGATGGTGGAGGTCACCGCCCTGCCGGGCGATGTGCACGACCTGGAGGGCCTGCGGGCGATCGGACAGGAGCTCGCGGAGGGCCCGGCCGCGGCGTAGCGGGGCGCGGCGTAGCGGGGCGCGGCATAGCGGTACGCGGCCCGGTGCTGCTCCGGCTCGCGAGGACGTGAAGGCGTGAGGACGTGAAGGCGGGAGGTCAGCCCGCCGCGGCGTAGTCGTCCTCGTCGCCGAGCGGCAGCAGGCCGGTGCTGCGCTCGTACTCGGTCCGCGCGGTCTCCAGCAGTCTGCGCCAGGACGTGACGGTCGGGCGGCGGCGTAGCAGTGCCCGGCGCTCGCGCTCGGTCATGCCCCCCCACACCCCGAACTCGACCCGGTTGTCGAGCGCGTCGGCGAGGCACTCGGTGCGTACCGGGCATCCGGTGCACACCGCCTTGGCCCGGTTCTGCGCCGCGCCCTGGACGAAGAGTTCGTCCGGGTCCGTCGTCCTGCAAGCCGCCTGCGTGCTCCAGTCGGTAACCCAGCTGCTCATGCTGGCGCCGTCCTCTCCCGAATTCGAGGCTCCCCCACGGCGGCACGCGGCATATTCACCGCTGCCAGATGAGGACGTTACGGAAGGTAGGCGCGGCGCAACAGCCCTTTCAGGCCCAATCTTGCATGGCCCGAATGGACTATGTGTGCGCGGCAGATCACCCAACGGAGTGATCCGCGGGCGTGTTCCGGTCATACAGGATGACTTGGCAGCACATCGGCAGGTGTCCTCCGCCGGGAGGACGACGTTTTGCGGTGCCCAGCGGCATATGACGGAATTCGGGTACCTCTCATCACCCACAAGAGTGAGGACGGAAGGCAGACTCTGGACACGGGTACGCCGACGTTCGCACCCTGTCTGTTACAGACTAGGCGAACACCTGGGCGTACGTCCGGGGATTCGCCACGTAGGCTGCCTTCATGGCTCACAAGCGTTCGGGCGGGGGGCTGACCACGGCCCAGCAGGCCGCCAAGTTCCTCGGCGTCAGTGTTCTGGCCGGCGCCGTCCTGGCGGGCATCGCACTGCCCGCGGTCGGCGCGATAGGCCTGTCCGCCAAGGGCACGGCGAGCGGCTTCGACGACCTGCCCGGAGAGCTGAAGGCGCCGCCGCTCAGCCAGGCGTCCAAGATCCTCGACCGCAACGGCGGCCTCATCGCCACCGTCTACTCGCGTGACCGCACGGTCGTCCCGATCACCGCGATGAGCCCGAACATCCTGAACGCCATCGTCGACATCGAGGACGCGCGCTTCTACGAGCACGGCGCCCTCGACCTGAAGGGCATCCTGCGCGCCCTCAGCAACAACGCCTCCGACGGCGGCACACAGGGCGCGTCCACGCTGACCCAGCAGTACGTCAAGAACGTCTTCGTGGAGGAGGCCGGCGACGACCCGGACAAGGTCGCCCAGGCCACCCAGCAGACGATCGGCCGCAAGATCAAGGAGATGAAGTACGCGATCCAGGTCGAGAAGGAGCTCGGCAAGAAGAAGATCCTGGAGAACTACCTCAACATCACCTTCTTCGGCGAGCAGGCCTACGGCATCGAGGCCGCCTCGCAGCGCTACTTCAGCACCTCCGCGAGCAAGCTCACCCTGGCCCAGGCCGCGATGCTGGCCGGCATGGTGCAGTCGCCCAGCGTCTACGACCCGGTCACCAGCCCCAAGGCCGCCCTCACCCGGCGCAACACGGTGCTCATGCGGATGGCCCAGCTCAAGGACATCACCCCGGCGCAGGCGGCCGCCGCGCAGAAGCAGCCGCTCGGCCTGAAGTACAAGCCGTCGAAGAACGGCTGCATCACCGCCGTCAACGGCGCCGGCTTCTTCTGCGACTACGTGCGCAACACGTTCCTGACGAACGCCGCCTTCGGCAAGACCAAGGCCGACCGGAAGAAGGCGTGGGACACCGGCGGTCTGACGATCACCACGACGCTCGACCCCAAGGCGCAGAAGTCGCTGCTCAAGGGGATCAGCGAGCACGTGTACCAGGGGGACAACTTCGTCGCCGCCGACACGATGGTGCGCCCCGGCACCGGCGAGGTCATCGCCATGGGCCAGAGCAAGCCGTACGGCGTCGGCAAGAACCAGACCCAGATCAACCTGTCGGTCGACAAGGTCATGGGCAGCAGCGGCGGCTTCCAGCAGGGCTCGACCTTCAAGCCGATAACCGCCGCGGCGGCCCTGGAAGCCGGTTTCAAGCCCGACCAGACATACCCGTCGCCCTACCACATGGACCGCTACCCCGACGTCACGACCTGCTCGGGCGAGACCATCCACGCCGGGGCCGACGAGGGCACGCAGAACGAGATGACGAGCGAGTTCGGGCCGTACTCGATGCCCGACGCGCTCAAGCACTCGATCAACACCTACTTCGTGGCGCTGGAGGCCGACGTCGGCCTGTGCCCGGTCCTCACCATGGCCGGCAAGCTGGGCATCGTCCGCGCCGACGGCACGAAGATGCGTGAGGGCGCGTCGGTCACCCTGGGCACCAACGAGGTCTCGCCGCTGGCCGTCGCCTCGGCGTACGCCGCCTTCGCCAACCGGGGCGTCTACTGCACCCCGATCGTGATCAAGGCGGTGAAGGGCCCGAACGGCAAGGCGATGCCGGTGCCGAAGAGCCTGTGCAGCCGCGCGATGTCGCAGAACACCGCGGACACCATCAACAGCATGCTCAAGGGCGTCGTCGACGACGGTACGGGTCGGGCGGCCGACCTGCCCGGCCGCGACACGGCCGGCAAGACCGGTACGACCGACGACCGCAAGGACGCCTGGTTCGCCGGCTACACCCCCTCGCTCGCCTCCGCGGTCTGGCTCGGCGACCCCTTCAACAAGGGCAAGAACGGCAAGCGCCTGTCGATGTTCGCGGGTGCCAAGGACAACGGCGGCGTCAACGGCCACGGCGGTATCCCGGTCAAGATCGGCCCGGTGACCTTCGACAAGGTCGAGGGCGCGACGGGCCCCGCGCCGATCTGGAAGGACGCGATGGCCGGTGTCCTGGACGGCACGGACAACGAGCACTTCGTGACCGTGCCCCTGCCCGGCTCGGCCCCCCGCAACAACGACCCCGGCCAGGGCCAGGACCAGGGCCAGCAGCCCCCGAACAACGGCGGCGTGCCGACTCCTCCGGACTTCAGCTTCCCGCCGTTCAACGGCGGCGGCGGCGGGGGCGACAACAAGGGCGGCGGCGGAAACGGCCGCGGCGGAAACGGCCCGTAGCGCGGGTGGGTGAGCCGTAGGCGCCCATAGGTAAGGGGCGCCCTCCATTGGGGGGCGCCCCTTACGCGTGTACGGAGCGGAGGGTGGAGGGGCTGCGGCGGGGCGGGCCTCACGGCTCACCGCGGGACCCCGCGCGGACGGCCCCGGGGCCGGGCCCGCGGCTCACCCCGCGGCTTACCCCGCGGCTCGCTCAGCCGGCGAGCTGGCGCTTGACCTCGGCGGCGACGCGGCCGCCCTCCGCGCGCTTGGCGACCTTCGGGTTGACGAGCTTCATGACGGCCCCCATCTCCTTCGGCCCCTGCGCGCCGGACTCGGCAATGGAGTCCCGCACGATGGCGGCGATCTCCTCGTCCGTGAGCTGCTGCGGCAGATACGTGGCGAGGACCTCGCCCTCCTCCCGCTCGCGCTGCGCGGACTCCGCGCGGCCGCCCTGCTCGAACGCCTCCGCGGCCTCCCGCCGCTTCTTCGCCTCGCGGCCGATCACCGTCAGGACCTCGTCGTCGGAGAGCTCGCGGGCGGTGGTGCCCGCGACCTCCTCCTTGGTGATGGCGGTGAGGGTGAGCCGGAGGGTCGCGGAGCGCAGCTCGTCACGGCCCTTGATCGCCGAGGTGAGGTCGTCCTTGAGCCGCTGCTTGAGGGTCGTGGTCATGCCGTCGATTTTCGCACTCCGCGGCGGGCACCGCCCCGTATTAAGACTCACGGCGACTCTGACACGATGGGGTCATGCGCGCGCGATACGGAGTACCCCTGGGTGTGACGGCGGCAGGCGCGGCCTGCCTGGCCTATGCGGCGGGTTTCGAGGCGAGGTCCTACCGGCTGCGCCGGGTCGAGGTGCCGGTGCTGCCGCGGGGGATGCGGCCGATCCGCGTCCTCCAGCTCTCCGACATCCACATGGTGTCCGGCCAGCGCAAGAAGGCCCGCTGGCTCCAGTCCCTCGCGGGCCTGCGCCCGGACCTGGTGGTGAACACCGGCGACAACCTGTCGGACCCGACGGCCGTGCCGGAGGTGCTGGACGCGCTGGGCCCGCTGATGCGCTTCCCGGGTACGTACGTCTTCGGGTCGAACGACTACTACGGCCCGAAGTTCCGCAACCCCGGGCGCTACCTGGTCGAGAAGGCCCGCGGCCAGCACGGCCTGAACGGCAAGAGCCACAGCGCGCACGGCGCGATCCGCAACCCCTGGGGCGACCTGCGCGACGCCTTCGACGCGGCCGGCTGGGTGGGCCTGAGCAACAGCCGCGGCCAGGTGAAGCTCGAGAACGGCCCCGTGCTGGGCCTGACCGGCCTGGACGACCCGCACATCAAGCGCGACCGCTACTCCGCGGTGGCCGGCGGCCCCGACCCGGCCGACGACTTCACCCTGGCCCTGGTCCACGCCCCCTACCTGCGCGTCCTGGACGCCTTCACGGCCGACCGCTACCCCCTCATCCTGGCCGGCCACACCCACGGCGGCCAGCTCTGCATCCCCTTCTACGGCGCCCTGGTCACCAACTGCGACCTCGACACCGACCGCGTGAAGGGCCTCTCCACCCACACCGCAACCGGCTCCACCTCCTACCTCCACGTCTCCGCAGGCTGCGGCACCAACCGCTACACCCCCCTCCGCTTCGCCTGCCCCCCCGAAGCCACCCTCCTGACCCTGACCCCCACCCCCGAAACCGGATTTCGCCCTCAGCCCCGCGTCCGCTAAAGTTAACCCCGTTGCACCGGGGTGTGGCGCAGCTTGGTAGCGCGCTTCGTTCGGGACGAAGAGGCCGTGGGTTCAAATCCCGCCACCCCGACTGGTGAAACGCGAGGTCAGGATCTACATCTACAGCAAGAATGTAGATCCTGACCTCGCTTCTTTTCCCCAGGGGAGCCACCGCCCGCCGGTCAGCCGGGCTCGCCGTCCGCCTCTCCCCCGCCCACGGCGAAGATCTCGTCCATCGCGCCAGCGCCCTCGGTGATCACCGGCCGGAGCTGCTTCCGGTAGACGGCCTCCGTGGTGGCAGTGCTGCTGTGACCTACGACACGGGCGATCACGTCCAGCGGGATGCCGTGGTCGGAGAGCAGGGACACGAAGCTGTGCCGGATCTCCCGTGGGGTCCAGTCGCGGGTGAGCCTGGCCTTGACCACGATGGTTTGAAGTCGCGGCGGACGTGGGAGGCATCGAGCGCGTTCGCCATCCTGGTGGCGAAGACCAGGCCCGACGTGGACCACTCCAGCCCTGCCCACGCCCGTTGCTGCTTCTGCCAGGTCTGGTGCTGCTCCAGCCCCCTCACCACCTGCCGAGGCAATGCCAGCGACGGCTCTCCCGGGTCTTGGTGTCCCCGTGCCGGCGCACCGACCGCCAGACCTCGACGTGCGGCATCGTGCCTTCCGGTGGCGACAGGTGGACGTGGTCCCAGGTGAGCGGCCGGGCTTCCTCCGTGCGAATGCCGATGAGCAGGGACAGGACGACGTAGGCGTACAGCCTGGTCCCCTGTGCCGCGGCAAGGACGGCTTTCGCCTGGTCCAGCGTCAGGGCTTTGCTCGGCCGACCCGGCCGTCCCTCCGGCACGGTGACCAGGTCGGCAACGTTACGCAGCACCTTGTCTCTGCGCTGCGCGTGGGTGATGGACCGGCGAAGCACCGAGTAGACCTCTCGCAGAGAACGTGTGGCGAGCGCGTCGGCTCGGTCGTCCAACCAGTCGTCCACGTCGTCCGCCGTCAGGTCCTTGAGCTTGGCCTTGCCCAGGAAGGGGATGACGTGGTTGTCGGCGAGGCTCCGGCACTTGTTGACCGTCTTCTCGTCGCGCCCTTTGAGGCCGCGGCCGATCCAGTCGTTCACGGCGTCGGCCACCGTGTAGTTGGCGGGCGTCTTGACGCCCGTCTCCACTTCCTTCTTGAGCTCCCGGAGCTTGACGCGTACTTCGGTCTTCGTCTTCCCCCGGACCTTCACGCGCCGGCGCTTGCCGGACGGGGTGAAGCCGAGAGAGGCGGCCCCTACGTACCTGTTCTTGGATGCGTCCCAGTAGATCGAGTCGGCGCCGTTTCCCGCTTTGCGGGAGCTTTTGGGTTCGGTTGTCATGCAGCGTCGGGCCTTTCGACGGAAGGGCCGCGCTCTGTGCGAGCGCGGCCCTTCGTCTGCGAAGTCGGTTGTGGTCAGGCGGCGGCGGCGGCTTCGGCCTTGAGCAGGTCGATGTACTCGGTCGGGATCAGGCGGCGACGGCCCACGCGGACCGTCCGCAGCCGCCCCAACCGGATCTCCTCGTAGGCGGTGGAACGGCCCACGCCGACGAGTTCGGCAGCCGCTTCCACGCAGTGCAGACGCCGCGCAACGGTGGTCGGAACAGCGTCGGTGACGGCGGTGGTCACTGGTTCTCCTTCGCGCTGGTGTCGGTCGTTCGGGAGGGGGGAGGCGGCCCCTCCCCCCTCCAAGTTCGCTACAGCCGCTACCGCTGCTACGCCGCAGGTCAGGGCACCTTTCGGTGTAGCGGCGGGATGGGTTGTAGCGGACGGATGCGCTACAGCGGCAGCGTGGGTGTAGCGGAACCGGCGTGTGTAGCGGCGTCGTAGCGGCTACCGGCCGCCACGTCCGCTACGTCGTCTCCGCTGGTCAACACTTCGGGAAGGTCGTCCGTGGCGGATGTAGCGGACTTCCGCGCAGGGGGGCAGTAGCGGGCCCATGCGTCGGCGAGATCCGCCGCGTAGTAGCCCTTGGACACTCCCTCGCCGACGCGCATGTTCCGGGCCTTGACGGGCTGGTTGTCGGCGGTGACGTACTCCCCCAGCCGCTTGGCCAACTGCCCGGGAGTCCAGAGGCTTGCCGCCCATGTCGGCCCACGGCGCTTCGTCCATGGCGTTGAGCGTGGCGAGGATCTGGGCGGTGGGCATCCGGTCGGCCCCGCAGAACACGGTGTCGCGCAGGTCGGTGAGCAGCCCGATTCCCAACGATGCCTTGTCGCCGGCAGCCGCCGCGGCGACCAGCGCGGCGCATGCCTCCCGGGCCCGCCGCGGCCAGTCCCCACCGGCGGCGTCGGCGACGGCGACGGCGACGGCGACGGCGAGCAGGGGTTCCCACACGTCCGCCGGCCGGTCGGTGGCCCCTTCCGGCATCTCGGGGAAGGCGCCCGTGACGCGGTCGTGTACGAAGTCCGCCCACTTCACGAGGCGGTCGCGCAGCGCGCGTCCCTCCGGTTCGTGAATACGACTCCGGAAGGGTTCCACGTGCTCGTTGGGGGCCCGGCGCCGCATCCGGATGATGACCGACCGGTGCAGGATCGTGTCAGGCAGCCACCCGAGTCCCGCGACGGCCACGGCGGCGTAGACCGGGAATTCCTGTACGGTCTGCTGTCCGCCGTCGCCCACGCACTGGTAAGACACCCCAATACGGCGGCGACCGGCGTTGATGAGACCACGCAGTTCCTCATTGTCCCCGGCCTTCGGCCCGAAGACGGTGTCGATCTCGTCGAAGAGGATCGTGGGACGGCCAGCGTTCATTCCGGATACCGCCCGGAAGAGCGGGGCCGGCGAGGCGTTCACGGCGGCCGACCGTTGCCGGCCAACCCGCGAATGCACTTTATGTCCATCGAATGGCAGTCGCACGGGATTATGCGGGACAGGGGTAGGAGATCGCCTGCTCGACTGGGCATCCCGACTGGCAGCCGAGACAGGGAAGATGTGGCTCCGCCTCGACGCCTGGAAAAGCAACACCGAGTTGCATTCCTACTATGTCAACCGCGGCTTTCAGCTTGTACGCGTTGTCGATTTACCACATCGGGGGTCCAGGGCTCTATTTCAACGCCGAGTGCGATGAATTTTGACGGCAATCGATGCCGCTGACATCCATCATGCCGGATTCCACCAGCCGCTCCCAGGCCGTTTCGATATGCTGACGCGTGAAAAGCCGTTGCTTCCGTGGACTCCAGGACTGAATGTAGTCAGCCACAGCGTCGATTGAAACGGGAGGTTCCACTAGCTCTTGCGCCGCAAAGAGCACGGTGCTTAGCAGTTCCATGCCGAAGGGATCTTCGAAGCCTGCGGTGAGCTCATCAAAGATCAGCCCCACTTTCGCATACGTCGGCGAGGGCGTGAGGTAGTCCTGAGCCTCAAGGACTGCCTCTTTGTCCAGCTCAAGGACTGCTTGGGCACCGCTAGTCCCGTCACCGAACCCAGTGATGAAGTGGCCCTCCATGCCTGAAACGGCAGTATCCAATCGTTGCGAATAAGGCCCATAAGGCCCTTTGGCAAATGTCAATCCAAGGGGCAACCCTAGCTTCTGCAGGAAATACGCAACCTTATGCGCTTCAAGCAACGACACCCGCGATTGGAAAGCCAACCCCCTCGACACACTGCGATTTATGTAGCGATCAAGGGTAGCTATGAACGTTGCCCGCTCGCGATTCATTGCGGGCCTTTCGGTTCGCGTTAGCATTGCGGATGGAGTTGGCGCTCCTTCCGGCGCCCAAACGCGAACCTCGGCACCAGGAACACTGCCCAACGTCTGCTCAATGAGCGGCTCTACATCACTCCAGCTCAACCCTCCATTGCCGCACCCCAAGGGAGGGACCGCAATTGATGTGATGTCACGCTGGATGATTTCATCTCTCAGTGCAATCAATCCTGCTGCGATATCCGCCAGTTTTGACGATGACCGCCAATGCCTCTTCGTGGGGAAGTTGATAATGAATCGGGGTCCTCCGGCCTGCTGCATCTCATGCACATGCATGGCCCCCACGCGAACTTCCCCGCGCTCGCAGGATGCTTTGTAAGCATCGAAGTTCTCAGGGAAAGCGCGCTTGAACTGGAGGGCAATTCCCTTGCCCATGATGCCAACGGTATTCACCGTGTTCACCAGCGCGTCGACCTCAGCGAGAAGAAGATTGCCTGTACCGCGGGTGATCATCGATCTCTCCTCTCATCGGCCTCTCACCCCTGTATACCCGTGGCTAGTAGTACCAGTCACGTCTGACGGTGACGGGCAGCACCCAGCCAACTTCACCCAGTAGTCTTCCGACCCTGTCAGCATGTTGACGGTCGTACGTGCTGATCCCCGTGATCGCGGACATGGGGAGGTGGTCATGCACCAGGAACTCAGCCATGCGCCGGCGCTTCCGGTCGCCATCGTCCGTCGTGTTGGACCAATATCGTGCTGCGATGACGCGCCAGTCAATGACCTGCGCCATACGTTCGAGCTCGTTGAAGTGATGGGTAATTGTGTTCGCGCAGTTGCCGTCACTGAACGCATACGGTCGCTGAGCTGTCACAACCTCCCCCACTGTGGTGGTGAGGTAAACGAGAGGCGGCTGCCCATCACTGTAGGTAAGGACCTTACCGCAGTTGATCTTGTACATCATCGGTGATCTTGGGGCGAAGTAGAAGGGCACGTAGTCGGCTACCACCCCTCCAGGGGGCACCGTGACCAGTCGAGAGCGTCGCTCCTTCTTGATGTCCCTATCGCCACATTCAACAGGCACGCCACCTCGCGCCTGCATGGTCAAGTCCGAGACCATGCAGCCTTGGGTGAGGATGTCACGCAGGTTGCGGATGTGCGTGAAGTGGAACAACTCCCGCTCGCCAGCTGTCGTCACAGCGACTCAGTATCGCAGCGCTTCGGCCATCGAGTCATACAAACAGATCAACCCACCGACATGACTGCTGCTACAAACGCCAGCGATGGGGAGCCACTTGGGGAGCCACGCACCACGTCCTGTGCTGGACTACTGCGGATGACTCTGGACTGGATGACCGAGCGAAGTTCGGCAGCGAGGCCCGTGGGCCGACGTCCCGAAGCTGCCGAGAGGGTTTGGGACGAAGAGGCCGTGGGTTCAAATCCCGCCAACCCGAGTGGTGAAACTGCAGGTGAGGGGCGGTCTTCCGATTCGGGGACCGCCCCTCACGGCGTTTCCGAGGGACCTTTCTCCCGATCTCAGGAGCGCGTCGAGCGCCCCGACCGGGGAGCCGGGGCTCATCGCGCGGCGTATCCGGACGGATCCGTCCTCGTGCCCGAGCCGCTCGTCCATGAGCTTGGGCAGGGTGCCGGCCTCCTCCATGATCTTCCGGTGGGTGTGCCGGAGGCCGTGCGGCGTCAGTCCCGGGGCGATGGGCACCCAACAGGCCTGGGCCCGGTTGGCGGCGCCCCTCCCCCGGGCGGGGATGCCGGGCCAGGGCTCGGCGATAAGGGGGATGGGGTGGGCGTCGTAGGGGGACCGGGCCGGGTAGGAGCCGGTGGCGGCGGAGTAGCCGTTGAAGGCATACCGCAGCCCGTGGCAGGCGCAGGGCTCGGGCCGCATGGCGGAGATGTGCCGCGTGAGCAGCCCGGTCAGGAAGTCCGGAGTGTCAATGGTTCGGTAGGAGTCGTCCTCGGGCGGGCACCGATGAAACTCGCCCCCGCCCAGCTCTAGAGCTGCCACTCGACATGAAGGGAGCCGGGCCGTATGAACTGCGTCTCCAGCCACATGAGTTCACCCCGTCGGATGCCGGTGCAGCCCTTGGTGACGCACGCGACGAACTCGTCGTCCCGCCTTCCGGCCCGGCCCTCGGCAAAGGCGAAGACGACGGGGCGACGGGGCGACGGCCATATTCGTGAGCGTCCTGATCACGGCCGCCGTGATGGCAGCCCATTGGCCCGCCTCGGCAGCCACCCTCGCCGAAGCCGCCCAGGCTGGCCACGGCCCGTCGCTCTCCTCCACAGGGCTGTGGACAACCGCGAACTCACAAGGGGCCGACTCCCTGACCGACGTCCTCCTCTGGCGCCTCCGCCACGAGGCCGGCCTCCCCGCAGCCCCGACGCCCGGCCAGGCGCGACTGGACGGAGTGCATCGCCACCCGCGGTAAGCCGAATGCCTGAGCTCACTGGAGGTTCCAGAGCCAGTGCCTGTCATGCCCCGTACTCGTCGTGATCATTTCCCGGAGGGGCCGCACGCCAGAGACGTCTGAGGGCTTCCAGCTCAGTACGAGGAAAGTGCTCACCCCATCTTCCTCGATACGCGCTCTCCCCATATGTGTCGGCGACTTGGTCGACCCACCGGTAGGCAGTGGATTCGGCGTCGAACTGCGTTCGGATCTCGGTCTGCCGGTCAGCACGCGGCTGACGGCGTTCAGTAGGTCTTCCGGTGCCTCGCTGATGGAAGACGCTGTGAGGTCTACTTCGCGCTCGTGGTCGGCGATGGTGCAGTTGGCCCAGCCCGTGCCGCTGAGCCTCCAGGAAAGGCTCAGGTCACTCGCCATCACGAAGCCGCCGGCTGTTGGTCAGTCCCACTTGCTGGTCCTCCACCCCAAGGATCGTCAAGCAGTGTTCCGGGGAAGTTCGCCGTAAGCATTTCGTCGATGCAGCTGCGCAACCCACCGCCGGTGGGGTCGATCCAGGCGAGCCACGGCACCGGCTGGAGCAGGTTGTCGTATTGACGGATGTCGGGGTCTGCGAGGAGGGCGCGGAGCTCGTCGGGGGCGGGGTCGGTGACCAGGCACAGCCAGGCCAGGCCTGCGCCGATGCGGACCTCGGGCGGCCGTCCGGGATCCGACCACAGATCCCGGGCCCACCGGGGAGCGCCTTCATCTGAATGTTCGCGGGCGAGTTGGGCGATCGCCAGGATCAGGCTCACCCGGACCACCGCATCGTCTTCTCTCGCCAGCTTGGACCGCAGAGCAGAGAAGACGTGTGAAAGCTCGCCGGTTGCCGCCGCCAGGACGTACGCGGTCTCGGAGCGGACCTCGGGATCGGGGCTGGCGAGAAGCGGGAGTACAAGGTGCAGGTCGTCTGTGACGGCCTGACGGGCGGCCTGGATCGTCCAGTCCACCGGGCACATCGTGCTGCCGTCGACCATCAACGGCTCCTCAGCGACCTGGAGGAAGCCTTCCCGCGTTCCGTTCCCCGTGTGCTGACACCGGCCGATCTCGGCGACCAGGCGAAGGGTCCGGGCACGGAGCTCGGGGCGCCCAGTCGCCGAGACCCGGAGCAGGAACGGCACCGCCAGTGCCCCCACTGCGATGGTGCCGCCTTGATGATGAAGATTGTTCCAAAGCCGCTCCAAGGCCCTGTCGGCTGCGTTGGCGTCCCCGGACGCGAGCGTGGCGAGCAGTCCAGGGATCTCCTCCCCCGGGCCGTAAAAGTGCCGGAACTGCCGCCAAGGGACCTCGTCATACCTGAACAGGTCCTTGACTTCCCGCGGGATCGCGCCCACGGCCGTCCGCACGTCGCAGTCCGTGCCGGCCCATCGTTCCGGCCAGCCGACCCAGAAATCGTCGTCCACGGCTCGGCCTTCCAGCCCATCGACAGCATCCGAACGCCGGGAGTCTAACGACCGGTGATCACGGGGCAGACCCTTCTGCCGCACTCCAGTGGCACCACAGCACGACGACGTCATTTCTCGTGAGCCTCTGCAGCACTCAAGATCGCAAACTGCTGCCCAAACAGCCGGGCAAATGGGGGTGCTACGGTCGTTTTCATGGCGCTTTCGGTGTCCTCGGCCGCCGCGGTCGACCTGCGGCGGGAACCGGCCGACGACGTTCTCGACCATGTCGAGCGGGCTCTCCAGGTCCGCCTGGACCGGGAGACCGTGGTGCGCAAGCGCCGCACCATCGGCGCCCGGACGGACCGCGCCACGTGGGTACGCATCGAGCGACGCCCCGTCAGCCGGGCCCGCGAGCAGGGGTGGAACGGCGCCGAGAGCGCCGCGCTCCTCGACGGCGTCGTCCAACCGGCATGGCGGTCGGCGGTGTCGTGGCGCGGCAAGGACGACGCCGCGATGTGGCGGGCGGACGAGCACGATCTGCTCCCCTCCGCCCCGGTCAAGCCCGGCGAAGGCCCCGGCCCCAGGGCTTCGACGTAGATCGCGTCCGTACTGTTCCGAGCGTCCGCGACGGCGGCTGCAACCTACTCAGCAGGGGCAGTCGGGCACAGCGACAGCAACACCTGCGAGCGAGCTGCGCGTTCGGCCAGCGCAACGGACTGAACCCGCGCCTTCCGCCCGGAGAAGGGTCGCGTCGCTGCAACCGTCAGGGCACCACAGAACCGTGTGGCCGCGAGCACGCAGCTGGGCGCCGAAGGCAGCTCCCATTCTGCCCGGGATGCAGCAGCCCGACCGTCGCCGTCATGAGGCGGTGCCCAGCTGTAGCAGGTGGTCTATAGCGCCGTTTGCGTCAGCAACCGTGTGGTCGGGGACGGGAACCGCCGATCCCCAGGACCGGCCGTTGTCGACCCAGATGGTGCGCAGACCCGCCGACCGCCCACCCCTGATGTCGTTAACCGGGTCGTCCCCCCACCCGCCAGCCAACCGCGCGCAGTTCGTCCAACCCGTCCAGGACCCCGTCTGGGCACGACATTGTGGTCACGATGTCCGCGCAGTAGGCCCGCCACAGCTCCTCCGCCGACGCGCTCAACCGTTAATGGGCATGAATCGCACCGAAGGTGGACGGATACGCCCGCTCGGACACAAGAGCGAGAACGTACGCCTGTTCCTCGTCCCCCAGTCCGTGCCGAGCAGTGAATGCAGCAGCCCAGCCGGCGAGCGTCCCCCGCCGGTCGACGAGCGTGTTGTCGAGGTCAAAGAGAACGAATGGCAGCCGCACATCCGCACCCTAACGAACGGCCTCGTTCGGGCTCAGCCCCGCTGAGCGCCATCGGCTGGTGCAACACTGCCTTCCCAGAGGAAGTCACGCGCCCTCGTCTGCGCGACGAAGAGTCGGCGCCGGCCGAGTTCCTGACGCTCGCGGTCGGCGTCCGTGTCCCCGCCGCTCCCGGACACCGCCGCCTCGCACCGCGGAAGGTAGACGCGCTTGAACTCCAGTCCCTTCGAACGCTGGTAGCTGCCGATCTTCACGCCTGGCTCCGCGTGGCCTTCGTAGCGTTCCAGCGGGAAGACCGGTATGCCGGCCCGGCCCAGCAGCTGCTGGTAGTGGTCCATGGACCGCTTGGACGAGCACAGCACGGCGGAATCGGCCTGCTGGTCGGCGTCGAGACCGGCCAGCGCCTCGACCAGCGCCTTGTCGTGCTCCTCGGACGTCGACGCCTCGACCCGTTCCACCGCTCCGTCGTGACGCTCGGACTCCACGTCGCGGCGCCCCGAAAGGCGTTCGCCGTCGATGTCCTCGAAGGGGTCCGCCGCGACGCCCTCCAGCGCGGCGTCGAGGATCGCCTTGGCGTTCCGGTAGTTGACCCGCAGTACCTGGCCGCGGTCGCCGCGGACCTCGATGCCTGCGTCCGAGAGCCGGAAGCCTCCCGGATAGACGGCCTGTTGGCCGTCGCCGACCAGCAGCAGGCCGTTCGGTGCATCGCCGACCAGGGCGTAGAGGAGCTGGGCCCCGACAAGGGTGAGGTCCTGTACCTCGTCCGCGATCACCGCGGCGTACGGCGCCAGGGCGCCGCTCCGGACTTCGGCCAGTGCGAGGGACAGCACGTCGTTGAAGTCGTGCACCCCGCGCTCGGTACGGTTCGCCTCGTACGCCTCGTAGAGCGCCCACACGGCCTCCTTGTGGGGGCGGCGGAGCATCGTATGGCGGCCGCGGCGCCACACCGCGACGTAGTCCGCGAAGGCAGTGACTCCCCGGCCCTTGATGACGTACGTGATCTCGTCGTGCCAATACTGCGGCTGGGGAACAAGATCGGCCAGCACGCTTTCGCGGCCGACCCGTCGCCAAGCCAGGCTGAACGCGGTCTCAGCCTTCTCCGCGCTCAGATTCACGTGCACGCCTCGGGACCGCACGTACTCGAGGGCCCACGCGTGCAGGCTGTGGAAGTCCACCCGGTCGGCGACGTGCGGGGCGAGGGAGGAGAGGAACGTCTGCTGCACGCGCGGCAGGTTGCTCGCGAACGTCACGTACAGGACGCGGCCGGTCGTGCGCTGAGCCAGGTGGGCCGTGCGGTGCAGGGCGACGACCGTCTTGCCGGTCCCGGCAGGGCCGCTGATCCGTGCCGGGCCTCCCCAGTTGCGGCGTACCAGCGCGACCTGATCGGGGTGGAGGAACGTCATCCAGCTCTCGATGGGCGCGCGCAGGGCCTCGTCGAGAGCGGCTTCCCGCATCGCGTCGACGTCGAAGAGCCCGAGCGGTTCGGCGTCGTACGGCCCTGTGACCGCCGGCTGCGGAGCCTCTTCCACCGACACGCTCGCGTACTCCCGTAGGGTCCGTTCAATGTGCTCGGCGTGGGAGCGCACTGAGGCCGGGAGTAGCCGCCTACTACGGGACATGAGCCAGGGGCCGACCTCACGTTCCCCGAGAAGATGCACTCTCCCCAGCGGCGCCGCGTCGAGCTGCTTCCCTGCAAAGACCATGAGCGGGTGCACAGCCACCGGCGACATCCCCAGCTCCGCCGACGCCTCCTCGACGCTGCGCGTCACGCCCAGGAGCCGCTGGACGTCGTCGTCCCGGGACTCACCGGCCACGTGGAGCCTGCCGTCGACAACCTGCGGTTCGGCCTGCCAGTCCTCGACATCGACGACAAAGATCCCGCCGGGACCGACGAGCACCATGTACGCGCCTGCGCCGGGCCAGCTGCGGTCGACCAGCAGCCGCCAGCCCCCCTTGCCGGTCAGCGTGAGCAACTGCGCAGCGACCTGCCGCTCCCCCGCACCCGCCCGCTCCCACCGCCGGACCACGAGCTGAGCGGCCTGCCACCGCTCCCGTAACTCCCTTTCCTTGCGCCGCGCGTCCTGCCCCCGCCGCTCCGCCGAGCCACTTGCCCCCACAGCCCCACCCCTCTCACGCGAAGCAACGATCATAGATCGATGCGCAATAGCGTCGGCAGGCCGAAGGCCCGCCCGGCGCCCGGCTACAGACCGTTGAGAAGGTCGCGACATGGCCGGCAGTACATGGCCGCAAACCGCCCGTACCTGCTCATGAGCTGACCGCACCCTGCACACGGTCCGAGCTCCCACGGAGGGCAGCCCAGTGCGGCAGAGGCTGCGGCGCGCTCCACATGGCTGATCCGCATCGGGTCGTGCGGCCGCCGGACCGGCATCCGGGAAAGGGTGATGCCGCCAGTCGGCTGGGCGTGATCACGGACCGGTCGGGAATCGCTGACGAACCAGCCCTCCTCACCCGCACGGCAGGTGCGGTCGATCTCCTGCTCCGAGAAGGTGATGAGATCGTCGTCCTCCTGGGTCGGGGCCGCCGGAAGGGGCGACCGCTCCCCCACCAGCTCCTCCCAGAGCGCGCGGTCGGCAGCCGAGACCCACATGTGACGCCCCGCGCGCCCTCCCCCGCGGCTCGGTACGAAGACGGGCACGCTCTCACCCGTGGCGCTCTGCAGGACCAGGTCCTCTATGTGCACCGACCGCCTCTCCGGCAGGCACAGCGCGGGCACGAACCAGTCGGCGTGGAGGTCTCCGCAGTGGCCGGCCCCGTCTCGGAGGAGGCAGTGGCGCTCGCTGCTCGGCACGCACTTCCAGACCTGAAGGTGCCGGTATCCACCGCGGATCAGCATCTCCTTGCCACCGGCGATTTCCTTCCACGGCATGTCGTCGACCCGGACCCACGGCGCACGGTCGATCAAGGACGCCGTGCGGTCCTTCGCCACCCACAAGGGCGTGATCCCTTGATCCACCGCGATGACCGACCGCCGGTGCACGCTGCTCGGGCTGAGGTGGTGGTACTGAATCTCCCAGCCGATCCGCAGGCCGTCAGGTCCTGTGACGACGGCATCCGAGATACTCCGCCGATTGGCCGTGCACACCTCAGCTTCGGCCTCCAGGCCATAACCGACGGCGGCGTCGACGACCCGCTCTTTCGTGGCCTTGTGCTGCTCGCTTTCCGCCGGAGTCGCCTTGTGTGTCACTGGCATGTGTGAGGCGACCAGAGGACGGCGACCGCCGACCCGGCCGCGGCGGATAAACATCCAGGGGGACTTGCCACCGGCCTCCGAGAGACATTGCCGTCCCTCGTGATGGGCCAGGCATTCGAGTAGCTGCGGATCGCGCTCTGCGACGTTCGCGCTGATCTCTCGGAGGAGGTCGGGACGGTTCGGGTGACCGAGGTCGGGCAGCGACAAGTTGATCTCTATGCCATACCGGGTGTGCCACACGCCGTTAGCCATGCTCCCAATTGTAGGAGCGACCACTGACAGCGGGGAGGCCCGAGTGCGCCGCCCGTCAGCCACCTTGCTCAGACGTCTCTATCCGCACACACTTCGTTTTGCGAGAGCACAAACGTCGTTAGCGGACCTGCTCATAAAGGGTTCCCTCGACCTCACGCAGCTCTCGTTCGACGGCTTCGGTAAGGCTCGGATTGTCGATGAGAACGCCGAACTCGACGTTGTTGTTCTCAGCGCTCCAGGAGAAGTTCGCGCTGGTGACCAGCAGGAGATGGTGATCAATGGCAAGGAACTTGGCGTGGTTGCGGACGTAGACGCCGTCGAACTCCTTCGTCCGCCACACCTCGGCCGGAGCGAGGTGCGCGGCCACCTCGGAGGTGGAGGGGGACCAGTGGTGGCCGTTGCTGTCGGCGGCGCGGGCATCGAGGTAGACGCGGACGGCGACGGAATCGCGCTGGGCCGCAGATCGCAGGGAGGTCCAGAGCGCTGAGCTGCGCTGAAAGTTGTAGGTGGAGCAGGTGATCGCGTGGCGGGCGCTGTCCACTATGCGGGGTACGGACGTGGTGAGCGGGCCGCTCTGGGCGAGGTGGCCCGGCATGGTCCACAGCGGCGACAGCGTGCTGGGGAGGGCCCGTGCGCCCTCGATCGCGCGCAGGACGAGCACGTACTGGTCCCGCGCCGCAGGGCCGTGCCCCATGGCCTCCAGGAGTTGCCGAGCCTCCGCCCTCCGGCCAGAGGCGACGACCTTGAGGGCTGTGGTCAAGGTGTCGCCGTCGGCCAGGCGGTCGGCGACGTCCTTGGCCTCGGTGCCGGTGAGGAGCCGGCCGAGCAGCCACGGTGCGTTCGCGGCAGTCGGAGGTCCACTCATTCAGCGGCCTGGAAGAAGCCAAGGGTGCTACCGGGCAGGTCCAGGAGGAACCGGCGGTCGAGGAAGCGGTTGGCGCGCTCGCAGGAGGTCTCAGAGGCCATGACGCAGCAGTGGCAGGCGGCGCCGTGCAGGAAGTCCTCGGGTTCCTGCGGGGTGCGTTTGGCACAGATCGGGTCCGACGAGCAACGGGCGGCCTTGCGGAGAGCATTGGCAACGACGCCCTCCAAGCGCTGCGGTTCGCTGAGCTGGACGAGACCGCCGAGGGTACCGTCGCTGTCAGAGGCCGTGGTGCAGATGAGCAGGCCGGCGGCAGGGGGACGGTCGCCGTCGGCAGGCCAGGCGTAAAGCCGTTCGCTGAGGCTTGCGGCCGAGTAGCCGCAGGTCAGGGCGAGTTCGCGGATGAGGACGTGGGCAAGGGTGTGGACAAGCCAGTAGCGCGGTGGCTTCAGGCGGCTGCTGGGTTTGATCTTGCCCGCGGTCTCGGAGAAGCGGCGCTCGAAGTTCCTGTCGTGCGCTTTGCGGTGCAGTGTCCACAGGGCGCTGTCTTCGACGCGCTTCTCCCAGACCGCGACCGCGCCTTCGTCGAGCTGAAGGAAGATCCCCTCGCCCCGGTCCTCGGTGGCCACAGTCCAGGCCGGCCTGGGCGTGCGGGTGAGCGGCACCAGGCGGCGCGGCAGGTCGCCGGCGCGCTCCATGTCGTCGATACGCGTGAAACCGACCAGAGCGTTGACCTTGCGGAGCCGCTCGACCGCGAGCACACGGGTGATTGCCGCCGGCAGGGATTCACCCCGTTCCCGGGTGGCAAGGGCGAGGCCGCTGGTGGGGTCCTCCACTCCGGGGCCGATGATGTCGCGCAGAAGGTAGTTCCACTCGGGGACGAGGAGGTCCACCGGATCCCAGTCCCGAAGCTTCTGCTCCTGCTCCTCCGGGGTGTCGGTAGGCGCCGAGGCCGCCTGGAGGACCTGCTCCAGGTCGTGGTCGGTCAGACCGGTGACGTCGACGCCGCCGGGCATCCCGAGCAGGTCCCTTACCATGTCCAGGCTGTTCCGGTACTTCGCGAGCTTCTCCCCGAGGGAGGTACGGACCCGGTCGGCCAGGTCGCTCTCCTTCTCCTCCTTCGACTCCGGCATCACGATGATCGAGTGCGTGGCCGGGAACCAAAGATTGGAGGCACCGACGAGCATGAGCCTGGTCTCGTTCCCGCAGCCCTTGGGTTCGAAGGCGTCCAGATGCGGGTGACGGCCGCGGCAGCGCGGGAGCTTCGCCCTTCCGGCCTCGCCCTGGGCCTCGTTCATCGGCCGCCGCATGTCGCACGAGGCGCAGCGGATCAGGGCCGAGGCGCCCTTGCCCGCGGTCCGGTCGACCATCTTCAGCGCGGGCAGTTCCGCCTGCGCGCAGGGCTGCCCGTGGTGCACCCACAGGTCGTAGGGGAACTCGTCCAGGTGCCCGTCGACGCAGGCCAGCAGGTACCGAGCCGGGATGGCGGTACGCCGCGTCGGTTTGCGCACGCCAGCCCCTGCGCGGCCCGTGCATTTGGCGTGCTCGAAGACGGCCAGGTCGGTCCGGAACGGGTGTGTGTTGCGGTAGTCAAACTGCGTGACGAGACCGAGCATGTCGCAGCCTGTGCATCGCAGCCACTGCGGGAAGACCCGCGCGGGGACTCCCAGGTCGTTGCCTTCCGTGGAGCGGCTGTGCTTCTTCGGCTGCCAGGGGTACGGCCGCAACTGCACGTCCGGGGACCGCAGCATGAGCCGCACCACGTCACGCAGGCGCGGGGCATGGATCTGCGGCGGGGCGGACTCGCGGCGGCTCCAGATGCGGTCCCAGTCGTCGAGGCCAGTGGGCATGATCGTGAACTGCGGGAGGTCCATGATCGCGCCGGGGCCGTAGGTGTAGAGCAGGGACGAGGGGCGGGCCGAGCCGACCTTGGCACGGTTGTGCTTGGTCGCCTTCTCCGCTTCCTCCTCCAGATCGCCCAGCGGATCGACGGCGTGGGCGACGTTGTAGACGTAACGCGTCTCGTCGCTCACTGGTCGTCCTCCTGCATCGTCCACTGGGGTGCGTTAGCGGGTGCTCGGTACACCAATCGTTCCTTGATCGGGCTTACGAGGAGATTGATCTCCGGTTGCACCTCGCGCATCGAGTTCGCCACGACGAAGGGCGGGGCGTCGCGTGTGTCGATGCCCGCTTTGGCGTTCTCCGCGCTCATCATCAGCGCATCGTGCCGGCCGTCGTCCAGCACCCTCTCGTAGACCAGTGACTTGCGGTCCTCCATCAGGCGCTTGCGCCGCTTGATCCACTGATCGAGCCGGTTCTCCAGCCGCAGGCGGGCCCGGTTCGCCGCGTCCTCTCCGCCTGCTGAGTGCGTCCGCCGTACGAGGGCCTCGACGAGTTCGCCGGCGAAGTGCTGCTCAGCCTCGATCCAACCCGCCCCGTCCTCCGGAGACAGCCCCGGGCCGGCCTTCGCCGCCTGGAGGACCCGTGCCGCGCTGACCAGCACGCCGTCCAGGCCACGCTCCAAGGAGGTCACCGAGAACGGCGTCACGGACAGGGCTTCGACTTGGGCGTAGAAGGTCTCGTGGTAATGGCGGAACTGCTCGAAGTGCGCGAGGTCCCTGGGCCGTGCCCAGTTCCCGAGGGCGAGGACCAGCCCGGGCTTGTCTGCTAGGCGGCCGACGCGGGAAGAGGCCTGGATGTACTCCGCGGTGTTCTTCGGCTGCCCCACGACGAGCATCAGCCCGAGACGGGTCACGTCCACGCCGACCTGGAGCATAGAGGTGGCGAGGACCACATCGTACGGATTAGTCTCCCGGGTCGGCTCCGACTTCTTCGCCTCCCGCAGGGCCCGCCGGTTCCGCCTGCCCGCTGTGGAATCGAAGCCCGGGTCGAAGGACAGCGCCATCTGGTCCAGGGTCGCGGTGATGTCCGCGCTGGCCACACGCGAGGTCAGTTCGGCGACGTGCAGCGACCCGTAGTCGGTACCCGTGCGGCGCGGGAGCTTCGACCAGGGGCGGCCCTTGGTCAGAGCGGTCTGGATATCGTCGCTCATGTACCGGGCCATGCCCGCGAGTTCACGTGTGGCGGAGAAGTACCCGACCAGAGTCATGTACGGGTCGGCAGCGCTTCCGCACCGGTCGATGAGCAGCTGCCCACCGGCCATGAGTACTTCGGCCACCCGGATCTCCGCCGTGGTCAGGCGCACCCCTGTCGTGCTGACGCCGATGTAGCGACGGCCCGGATGCGCTTCGGAGACCGGGATCTCCTTGGAGAAGAAGGTGCTGCCCGCATCCAGGACCTGCGGCGGGAAGATCATGACGCTGCGGCCGTAGAGCGCCCGCACCTGGTCCGACGCGTTGCGGGCGGTGGCCGTGGACGCGACCAGCAGCGGGCGCACCGGGCGCCCGTCTTTCGTCTTCCAGTCGGTCATCACGTCGATGGCCACCTCGAACAGGCCCACGGTCGTGCCGAGCGCTCCGGTGATCAGGTGCAGCTCGTCCTGGATGACCAGGTCCGGGGGCCGTAGCCGCATGGCCGGGTAGACGGGGGCCGCCGGCCAGCCGTCCTTCTTCGGGTGCTTGTTGCCGTCCTTGATGTCGCAGTGCTGGTAGTCGGGGTGGACGAAGCCGTGCCGGTCGCAGCGCCGCGAGACGTGCCCGAAGAGCGAGGCTGCCTCACCCTCGCGCGCGAGGCGGGCGAACTTGTCCACGGTGGCGATGACGAACGCCGGCGCGAGCCGGTAGATCTCCTCGTCCACGGTGAGTACGGGAAGACCGTCCGGTACCTCGCCGCCGTCGGCGAACGGGCAGTCGGCGAGCTCGTCCCCGCAGTACACGTAGACCCTGCGGTAGGTCGGCTCGGTACGCACGTCGCGGGCCTCGACGCGGGTGCCGCACCACGGGCAGCGCTGGATCTGGAGCACGGTGAGCCGGTAGCCGCGGCCACCGTGGACCTTCTGCAGCTGCTCGGCGGCCTCCTCGTACCGCTTCGGGCTCACATCCGTCCCGACCCACAGCCCGATCCGGAAGGGCTCCTCCCCCCACGTGGCCTCGTCCTCGCGTCGCGCCAGTTCCGCCGCGCAGACCAGGGTGGTGGCGCGCTGGAACTGCTGGGCGGTGAGGAGCCGGAGCGTGTACCGCATGAGGACAGCGACACCGGAACGCCCGTCCAGCGGCCCGGCGAAGGCGTCCACGACGCCCTGGCGGCGGCGGATCGCGAACGTGTAGGCGGCAAGGCCCAGGTACGCCTCGGTCTTGCCACCGCCTGTCGGGAAGAACAGCAGCTGCGCCGTGGCGAGGTCCGCGGAACGCCGCTCAGCGGCCGGGTCGGACAGCAGCGGCAGCTGCATGAGCACGAAGGCGAGCTGGAAGGTGCGCCACGAATGCGCCAGCGCGCCCTTCTCTCCGAGGATCGCGTCGCGGGCCTCGGCGATGCCCTCCTCCGGCCCGGCCGCCCGCCGCTCCGCGACCTGCGACTGCACGCGCTGGTCGGCCATCACCCGATTCATGAACCGGAAGCAGCGCAAGGCCTCCGCGTCGGCGAGGAGATGGGCCAGGCCGGTTTCGAGCTGCTGCTGCACGCGGCGCGCGTCGCCCACCGCCTCCATGGCCTCGGACCGTAGATGCTCCGGGAGGGCGTCGGCCCGCTGCTCCTCGCCGTCAAGCCAGGCGGCGTATCCGGCGACGATCGGCTCAAGGCCACTGCGCAGTTCCCCGACCGAGGCAGTCTGGAGCGCGCGCATGTCGAGCAGGGCAGCGCCGATCTCCTCGGCAGCCGTCTGCGGCGTCTCGCTGACCGGCAGCCATGTCGTCCACACCTCGCTGGCCCGCCGTGCCCCGTCGGCCACCGCCCAGTCCACCGAGCACGTACGTCCGTGGGCGAACTCCAGGCGGTCGCGGTACTGGAGCCGCAGCCGGCGCAGTTCGTCGTCCGGCTCCCAGCGGGTGTCCAGCAGCGCGTCATTGACCGGCAGGAACACCTCCGCGCTGGCGGCCGAGATGGTGAGCTTGGTCTGGTAGAGCCAAGCCTCCACCGGGATCTTCCGCGGGGTCTCCCGGTCGTTGCACAGCGCCACCTCGATGAGGCGGCAGCCACGCTCGGGGTCGTCGTAACGGTCCACGCGCAGCAGGACCTTGTCGTGGAGCACGATCTCGGTCGTGGAGGCCGTGGCCAGGTCGGCGGGCCTGATGGCCCTGGAGACGGAGTGCGGAACGCGCTGGTAGCGGCGCTGGGCGGGGGGCGGCGCCGCGCTCTCGTCCGCTGCGTGGCCTTCGCCGCGCTTCTCCCTGATGGGCTCGTACGTGCCCCACGTGGCGGTCACAGTGAACTCGTCAAGGTCGTCAGGGATTTGGCAGCGCAGCCCCATCGACGCCGGGATCATCAGCCCACGCTTCTGCGGCTGGTCCTCGACCTCGTCCTCGTCCGAGCTGGCGCTGCTGTCGTCGACGGCTGTGAGCGGCACGCCTCGGCTCTCGGCGGCGTCCACGGCGTCGCCCACGTCGGTGGCCGCGTCGTCCGAACCGGCTTCGCCGGGATCGTCGTGCCCGGCGGTCAGCCGTACGGGCGCGATCCGGCCGACAAGGTAGGCCGCATCGGGGACACCTTCGAGGATCTCGTCCGGTCCGTTGGCCGGTCCGAGGAGCTCGCGCTCCAGGATATCGACGAGGTTCTCGCGGGCGACCCATGACCGCTCGTCCGGCTCGACGGCAAGCCGATACGCCGGCGCCTCGGGCGCACCGCCGGTCTGGGCGCCGTCGCGCCGGGGGGTGGTCACGTCTTAGCCCTCCTCGTCCTCGCTGCCGTCATTGTCGTCCAGGGCACTGACATCGCCCTGCGCGGCGGCCCGCCGGTGGTTTTCCTCGAGCAAGCGGTCCAGCAACATGGCACGACTAGTGGGGCTTACCGTCCAGCGCTCCACTTGCCGGTAGGTATAAAATCCTCGATCTAGGGGAATATCGTCCCACCCATAGGCAGCTGCGACGGCCTCGTCGAGGTGCGCATGGATTTCCCGAAGACGAAAGATGTCTCGATCGATGGAATCAAGGATGGTTGAGTCATTCACCATCCCATAAAGACTAGTCAACCCGAGCCCCCGGCGCAGCATGATCTCACGACGTTCCCCTTCTAGCGTTCTCCCTTGCTCGACCAAAGAGTCAATCATGGTAGGCATGGGGAAAGTATCGAAGATCTTTGAAGGGGTGTAGCGAGGATCTTTACGCAGACCCGACCCATACTTAATTGCCCACATCTGATGCAGACTAGAAGACATCACAGCTTGAGCCGCAAACGAGTCGGTGGCAAATACCACCAGCGCATCACCAAAAACTTGGCTGGTCTTCACCCTGCAGGGCATAACCGTCACGGAATGCCTAGCAATAGCCAGCACCTCCCTCATACCCTTAATGGCATTTCTCAGATTTGGTCGCGGACGCTCAAATAGCCACCAAGGCGCATCCCTCAACGCCATGGAGCCCCGAGCGCGCTGCACTTTAACAGTAGTCCGAAGATGAGCCGAGGGCGCAGTGAAACCCTCCACTTGAGGCAAATCCTGGCCAGTGAAATCGATGATCCAGCGAGAGGCGGACAAGTCGGGTCGAGAGTTCAGATCAGTACCATTGAGGTACTCAAATAGAACATTCCTATTCCTCGAATCCTCCGCAATCCAACCACGCGCCTCTGGCTCACTGATTACGAATCCAGCCCCGGACGGCTTGCAGCCTTCGAACGCAACACCCAGATTTTCGCGCAACCTGAACTGTTCGCCATCGACACCTCCAGTCGCCTCAAGCAGCGTTGAGATTCGCGGTACTTCAAGCCCGTCAGCAAATCTCGCAGCCTCGTTTGAAACCTGGCCCATAGATCCCCACACAGCGGAGTAATCTAGGCTCGCACTACTAACAGGCCATGAGCGACTTTGAATGGATCGAGTGATCGTGAACCCCCAGGAAACCATCTGGTCAAGCCCTACTTCGCGACTCTTCCCCTGAGCCAAGCTATTCGTGGCGATCAACCCCAAGGTTCCGCTCTCAGGAATCAACCCCACGACTCGGAGAAAGAAATACGCAACAAGGTCAGCATTACCACGCTTGCCACGCGCAATCTCATTTACGAGGAAGTCCCGAACATTAGTTCCCATAGCGCCTGTGATGTCGGACCCCGTGAGAAATGGCGGGTTGCCGATGATAGCGTCGAACCCGCCCCGCTCCATCACGTCTGGCACTGCCAGAACCCAGTGGAGGGGTTTCCACCGCTCGTAGTCCGTTTTCGCCGTCGGCGTGAGCCCAGCCTCCAGAATTCCGTCGAGCATCCTCCGATCTGGCTTCCCGTCCCCGACTGGGTACGCGGCCTCCACCGCAACGCGCAGGTCCTCGTACGCCGCCTTCAGCTGCCTCCCCGGCTTTCCGCCCCACCGCAGGCCGGCCGCAACCACCCCGTCCGCGATATCCGCCGCCTGCGCGGTCAGCTCCTGGTAGCGGCGCCACAGCCGGCGCTTCGACGCGGCCGAGCGCTGAGGGTCGTTGTCGTCCACCTCCGTCGCAAGTTGGCGACGCAGGCGGCTGGCACGATCAAGGACGTCATCGATGTCCACGGAGAAGACGCTGAGCTGGTTGCCAGCCGCACCCGGGTCGATGTGCAGGCGGCGCAGCTGCTCCGCATCCGTCAAGCCGAGCAGCGCGTTGCCGTGCAGCACCTTGTCGTCGACAAAAGAGAACGGGAGCCTCGGGTCGAGCGACACCAGCCACAGCGACAGCTTGCACATCTCCACGGCCATGCCGTTGATGTCCGCGCCGTACAAGCAGCTCGCCACCACCATCCTTATGGCGTGGACGTGCAGGTCATGCGGGGTCCGCCCGTGCGCGACACCCTCCCGCTGCCACGCCTCAACTAGCCGATCCGCCAAGTACCGGGCTGCGGCGACGAGGAAAGCGCCCGAGCCACAGGCAATGTCGGCGATGCGGAGGTCGAGGATCTGGTCGGAGTCGATCGGCCGCCAGGCGTCCTGGTCCGCGGTCTGGTGGGGGCCGGGCGAGTAGACGAGGGGCATCAGCGCGTACCGCACGACCTCCTCGGCCAGCGAGCGTGGGGTGTAGTGGGCGCCCGCAGAGGCGCGGGACGGGGTTTCCACCAGCAGGACGCCGCCGGGTTCGACCACAAGCGGGCGGTTGCGGAGGTCGCGGCGGATGACGCCGATGAACGGGCTTAGCCGGTCACGGAGTTCGGGGTCGTCGGTGACGTCGCGGAGGGCATTCTCGGTGTCGTCGAGGGTGTCGCCGGCCTTCAACGCCTTGGTGATGGTGGGTTTGCTCGGCGGTTTCGCGGCCGGCTGGTCCTGCTTGACCCAGGCGAGGATCGCGTCGGCCAGCGCGGCGTCCGTGCGTTTGACCGCGGCGAGTTCTTCGAGAGCGGCGAGGGGGATCTCGGGCTCCGAGCCGGGGCTTCCGATGAGGCCGACGATGACCTCTCCCACTGGTTCGCAGGAGTAGCCGAGCAGACCCTCGTAAATGTAGCCGATCTGCTCGACGTCGATGTCGCGGAAGGAGATCCGCCGGGCGCCGCCGGTCAGGTGAGCGATCTGGACGGCGCGTAGGACCTCAAGCATGACGCGGTCGCTCACCGTGATGGCGAGGGTGTCCTGGGAGTTGCAGGTGGTGAGGAAGGGGTAGCGGGCCGGATCGAAGAGGGACCCGCCGTATTCGGGCAGCCGGAGGTCTTCGAAGGTCGCGCCCTGGTACAGGGCTTGGGAGGTCGCGAGGAGGCGGTGCCAGGTCAGGGAGGTGGCGTCGAGGGGCTGCTCGCCTTCCTCCTTCTCGCGGGCGTCGAGCAGGTCGAGTTCGTCGCTTATGCCGTAGCCCATCGCGAAGAGCCGCCCCTGCGGTAGGAGCCCGCGCTCCTCGGCGAAGAGCAAGAAGACGACGCGCATCATGACGGTGACGGCGGCTTCGTAGACGTCGCCGCGCTTGTACGGCAGGGGGTCCGGTTCGCCGCGGCGGCGGGCGTCCAGGGCACCTTCGGACAGGGCCTGGACGATGAGTTCGACGGCGCGGCGGACCTGGGTGCCGAGCGCCTCGGTGATCTTCTCGGCGGCGGTGACGGACTGGTCGAAGAGCTCGGTCAGCCGGTCTTCCGATTTGCCACCGACCAACCTGCGGCGCTGGAGAAGTTCGATGAAGGCGTTGCGGGTGGCCGGCTCCTCGATCCAGGTCTGAGCGTCGACGATTCCAGAGGCGACCATCGTCTTTGGGCGGGCGCTGACAATCGCCCACCAGCGGCCGTCGGTGACGACGCCGATCAGGACGCCGGAGGCGCGTAGCAGCTCTTCCATGCGGTCGATGTGGCTGGCCGACCAGCCATCGGTGAGGGGGTCGCGCAGGGAGTCCGTCGGGTCTGTGACGAGGACGAGGACCGCTGCGGCGTCCCCATGGACGAGGGCTCCGTCGGCGCGAACGGTGACGGTGTAGTCGGGTGAGCGGACCTCTGCTGTGGCCGGGGCGGGGACGGTGTATTCGGCGCCCCAGCGCAGGCCCTGGCGCAGGACGAGGTCCACCCAGATGTCGCGGGCCCCGCGGTAGAGGTCGAGGGCGGCTGGGTCGTCGCGTTTCTCGTCCCAGTTCTCCCACGCCTTCTCGAAGACGGGCTTGGCGTCCTTGATCGCGTCGAGAGCGCGGGCGTCGGGCTGCGGGATGCCCTGCCGGTAGACGCGCTCCAGCGCGGGAACCGCGAGGAACGGGCCGTCGGTGTCAACGAGTTCGAGCCAGGCACGGTGCAGGTCGGCAACGCTCGGGGGGTGTTTGCGGCTCATGCGGTAACCGCTCCGTTCTCGGCGTCTTCGGGGGTCAGCGCGAACACGACCGCGGCGGCGGACACGTACGGCTTGATGTCGCTGTAGCGCTCCTGGATGGAGGCGACTTCGCGCTGCTCCTCGTCGTCCAGGCTGTCGAGGCGTTCGTACATGCGTTGCAGGTCGCGGCGGCGCTGCTTCTGCTGATCGTCGGTGAACAGCAGTTCGTCCTCGGCCTGGATTTCGCGCGCAAGGCGGTCCCGGGACTCTTGCAGGTTGATCCGGAAGGCGTCGAAGATCTCCCTGGCGCGCTGGATGTCGGCGTCCCGACGCTGGGCGAGGGCTTCGGTGACCTTCTCCTGCCTGCTGGCGCTCTTGCGTTCCATCGCCGTGAGCAGGCGGGTGCGCAGCTGGCCTCCGTCGTCGTTCCACTGGGCGGCGAGCCTGGTCCGTACCGCCTCGTCGGTCAGGACCAGGTCCTCGGAGTCGAGCGTCTCGTCGAGGACCTGCTCGACCTTGGACTCGGCGAGTGCCTGGCCGCGCAGGCGGACACCGGTGAGGAAGACCTCCTCGTGGAGGCGCAGCCCGCCGCGGCCGACCAGGACGAGACGTGAGACGGCGGCGACGCAGGATTCGGGCAGGCCGGGGGTGACGACGGCGGTGACCCGGTGCACCGGGGAGTCAGTGCTGAAGAGCGCGGAGCGCAGGGTGCGGGTGGCGCGCTGCATGAGGGCGTGGCCGAGGTGGATGTGGACGAGGTCGGTGCGGTGCTGGGCGGCCTGGTCGTCGAAGGTGATGGGCCGCGGGACCCCGGGCTCCAGCCGGGTGTCGAGGCCGCGCAGGGACGGCTGCCACGAGCGCCCAAGATTGGGGATCTCGAAGACCTGCGCGTCGGTGAGGTCGTCGCCGATCTCGACCAGGGGCGGTTGCGCGGTCAGGGTGAGCGCAGTGTCCAGAACTCGCCGAGCGTTGGCCGGGGTGAGGTGCATGGCCGCTTTGCTGTCCTGGTACGTCTCGGAGAGCCGGGTGAGCTTGCGGTTGAGCTCCATGCCGCCGGCCAGCACACGGGTGATCACTTCGTTGCCGTCGTCCGGTGCGGTCAGCCGGGCTCTGCGGGTCTTGCGGAGGGGGGCGAAGTGCTCCTGCACCTCGGCGTCGATGACTTGGTTGACTCTGCCCAGGTCCACGGTGGCAGTGCCGACCTTGGTGGCGATGATGCCCATGAACCTCATGTCCGCCTCGTATGTCGTGGAGGACGAGACGGGCACGAAGTGGAAGATCTCCGGGTTCTCCGGCTGGCCGTAGCGGTCGATGCGGCCGATGCGCTGCTCCAGGCGCGACGGGTTGAAGGGGATGTCGTAGTTGATCAGCCGATGGCAGTGGGTCTGGAGATCGATGCCTTCGCCCGCGGAGTCGGTGGCAAGCAGCACGCGCACTGGGTGCTTGTCGGGGCTCTCGGTGAACCGTGCGCGGATCCGCTCCCGCTCGTCGGTCGGGGTGGAGCCCTGGATGACCTCCAGCACATCGTCGTAACCCCGTTGGCGGAGGATGCGCTCGATCCATTCGAGGGTGGCCGCGTACTCGGTGAAGACCACGACTCTTTCGTGGTTCCACGTGCCGTCGGGCCGGCAGACGGCGTTGAGGTAGGTCAGGAGTTCCGTCAGCCGGGAGTCGGGCTTGTGCTCGTAGCCGCTCCCCCACGCGATGAGTTCGGCGATCTCGTTCGTGGTGGCGGTTGCCAGCGGGTCAGAGCCCTTCGAGTGGCGCAGCGCGGTGAACTCGGGGTGCTCGGCCTCGCCCTCCTCCTCGTCGGACTGACCGCTGCCCAGGACCTCCGTGTAGTAGTCGTCCTCGTCGTCCATCCGCAGCTGGCGGTTGCCGCCTGCCGCATCCTCGTACAAGGCAAGCGTGCGGGCGAACGACCACGGGCTGGACAGGAAACGCTTCTTCAGCAGCATCGCGACGATGTCGCCGCCAGCTCCCTTGCCGTTGGCGCGGGCGCTGTCGGCCAGCAGCCGCTCCAGCCGTGCGAAGTGCTGCTGCTCCTGCTTGGACGGTGTGAAAGCGAGGGTCCCGAGCTTTCTGGGCTTGAATCCCTTCTCCGGCAGGTCGGTCTTCAGCCACCGCACCATCACGTCCCGCAGCGCCTGCTCGTCGATGCTCGCGCCGCGGGTGAAGCGGCGGCCGTCGATCATCTCCAGGAGGGCGGTGAACGACTCCGAGTAGCCGTTGTGCGGGGTGGCGCTCAGGAAGAGCCGGTGCTCGCAGGCCTCCGCGAGCTTCATCGTGGCGGTGGTCCGCTTGCTGTCCACCGCGTAGCCGCGCTGGCCGGGCGCGGTCGTCGGGCTGGCCGGCGCCACGTGGTGGGCCTCGTCGACCACGAGCACGTCGAACGCGTACCGCCTGGCCGTCGTCGAGCTGCGGACGTCCGCGAGCACGTCGCGCAGCAGGCGCTGCGCGCGCAGCGACGGCAACCAGGCCATGCTCACGATCACGCGCGGGAAGAGACGGAACGGATTGGCGTTCAGCCCGTGACTGCGGCGCACCTTCGCCATCAGCTCACTGTTGACGATGACGAAATCGAGGCCGAACTTCTCCCGCATCTCGTCCTGCCACTTCAGGGACAGGCTCGGCGGGCAGACGATCACCACAGACCTCGCTCGGTGCCGCAGCAGGAGCTCCTGCACGACGAGGCCGGCCTCGATGGTCTTGCCGAGGCCGACGTCATCCGCGAGCAGCAGGTTTGTACGCGACGACTCCAAGGCGCGGCTGAGGGGCACCAGCTGGTACGACTCGACGTTGGCGCCGCTGCGGAAGGGGGCCTGGTACGAATCCGCGTCCGCCGAGGTCACGGCGCCCCAGCGGACGGCGTCCACGAAGGCGGCGAGGGTGTTGGGGTCGTCGAACGCCTCCACACGCACGGTCTCTGGCAGCCCCTGGTTGGGCGCGACGGTGTGCCCGACCTCCAGCTCCCAGACGACCGTGAGCTCCTGCCCGAGCCGGTCCTCGTCGAGCGACTGCAGGCTGACGGCGTGCGTCAGCCCCGGAGACCCCTCGTCAGCGGGGCTTCGCGGCAGCCCCTGGCGCTGGACGTCGGACACGGCCCAAGTGGAGCCCCGCACCTTGACGACCTGCCCCGGCTCCGGCAGGGGCGGGAGGGCCCTCGGTGCACCCTCGCGGGTGCCGCTCGCCGATCCCTGCGCATCATCCGTCGCGGTCGCCACCTGGGCAAACTCCTTCACCAGGGCATTCATTGCCAGAGCGTGGTCTCCTCGACGCGCCGGCTTCCACCGGCGCCGCGGACCACCGAGCCCTCAGTATCTCCGACGCGGCCGCGCCGGGGAGTCATTCGGCACTGGCCGCCAAAACCGCGCCTGGCAGCACGGCCTCGATGCCGGGTGCGGCCGCCGCGACCTTCCGGAGGTCCTCACCGCTCAGGTAGCGGTAGCTCTGCGGGGGGTGGAACGCGCCGGCGATGCGGAGCGCGGCCAACGGCACTGGCGCGTCGAAGGCGATCGGCTCTTCGAGGCTCAGGCCGCTGGCGCTGGTCGCCCCGGTCATGTACTCGTCGTACTCGCGGCGGCTGATCCCCGCGCTCGTACGGCTGGCCGACCACACCTCGCCCGGAGAGGCCACTTGCACCGAAGCGATCCGTGCCATGCCCACAATGGCCATCGTAGGCGCTGTCGCGTAGAGGAGCACCGGCGTTCCCGGCGGAGCTGCGACGCGCTGCCGGCGCACCTCGACCGTCTTGGTCCCGGCCAGGATCGCCGTGGCGAACCGCGGGTGGACGGACAGCAGCATCGCGCGCTCCGGATCACTCACGTCTTTCGGTGCCCCTCTTCGTACACAACCTGGAACAGCGCGCTGCTGATCTTCGACAGCGTGATCAGCGACAACGGTAGCCCCAGCCCCTTGGCGAGCGCGGCCAAACGCGCATGCGTCACCGGCGCCGGGAAGATCTCCGTGTCCGAGAACCTCAACGCCATGGCCTTGTTGCTCGGTCCGGCCTGGTCCCGCACCTCGGTAAGACGATATACGCCCAAGTGTTCGAATCGCGAGAAGAGGGCATCGGCGTCACCAACGACCACGTCGTCCAGCCGTGAGCAGCCGATCACCATCTTGCCCTGCTCCCCCCCGCTGCCCCCGCTGACGTACCAGAGGATCCGAGCAGGGACCGATTCACCGCGGTGGCCGGCGGACCGGTAGTAGACGTGGTCACGGCTGATCCCGAGCATGTCAGGGCGTGGCAGGAGCATCGCGGGCACGTTGAACAACTCCGCGGAATAGCGGGGCTTCACCGGCGCGATGAACGACGGCAGGGACGTGTCGGTGAGCTTAGCGGGCCACCACACCCGCTCCGCCACGCTCACGATCTCGGGCGAGGTCCTGGCGCCCAGGCTTGGCGTCGTACGCCCAGCTAGTGCCGCGATCCGTCCTGCCGCCTCGGAAACCGCTTCTGCTGAGCCGCTCATGTCCACGACGAGCGCCGTAAAGCCGCTCCCGTCCTCGACGAATCCGTCGGCGCCCGCTGCGGACCTGGCGGCCGGCGAGAGGTGGGGGTCTACGATACGGACGACGTGCGCGCCCCTGTCCCGCGCCAGCCGTTTGAGCATGAAGAGCAGTTGCCGGGCAAGCGTCTCCTCCAGCCGGTGTGCAGCCGTGCGCAGGAAGGAGACGTTCAGCGTGCGCCCGTCCATGGCCCAGGCGTAGAGCGCGACCGGGTGCCCGCTGCCATCCCGCAGCAACTCCCTGCGCCACAACACCCCGTCGGAACCGAGGGCCGCCAATCGTGCGGCGAAGGCGGTCCCGCTGTCGCCGTCGGCCTGCTGGAAGAAGGCGACCAGTTCGCCCTCACGTCCGGAGGCGACCTCCTCGAGCGAGAAAGCGGTGCCCAGGAGGTCCGCCGGGCGGTAGACCTGGGCTTGGCGGAGCTCGTCGACATGCTGGGTCACCAGGGCCGGGGAGACCACCCGGACACGCGCGACGTCCCAGACGAGGTCGGTCAGCCGCTCCAGTTCGGGATCACGCGTGGCCAGGACCTGCAGTCCGGCACCCGCCGTCTCGGCCACATACCGCAGCCGGCGGCGCATGTCGTCGTCGATCGGCGTGTCCGCCATACGCTTGCCCAGCGCCGCGATCAGCTCGCGCTGGCGCGCGGCCACCGAAGCCTTCTCCGGCGAGGCCGAACGGAGCCGGGACATGCCGGCTCGCTGGTGGGTCCGCTCCGTCCGGTCCTCGATCTCCCGTACGTCGAGGAGGAGCTGCGGCGTGTGGGCGAGTTCGATGAGGTCCGCGAGCCAGCCGGCCTCCAGAGCCCGCGATTCCTCGACGTCCTGCTCGTCGCCCGACCCCTGAAGCCCAGAGAAGACACTGTGGTCTACCGCAACAACCAGCAGCGCGTCGCTCTGGATCTCGGTGAACAGGTCTTCGTGGCCGAGGTCGAGCCACCATGTGTCGAGGGTCTCTTTGTCTCCGCCGCGCCCCAGCCCCTCGCCCTTCGGGACGAAGCCGAGGCTGCTCCACATGGGGCCAAGCCCGTAGTCGCGTCGGCATCTAGCCCGGATGCCCAGACGGTGCGATTGCCTGCGGCGCAGTTCTGCGATCAGGAGGGCTGCGATCCCGTTGCCCCGCCTTTCCTCCGCCACGCAGAGGTGCGCGAGACGCACGTACTGGTAGCGCTTGGGCAATCCGAAGAGCGCGTACCCGACGATCTCGTCCCCGTCCAGCGCCACCAGGAGGCCGCCGTCGTCGGCGTACTTGCGGTAGGTGGGCGGCGTGAGCAGGCCCAGCCGCTTTGTGTATCGGTCGCCCAGGGCGATGGCTGCAGCGAGTAGCTCCGACTGCTCCCCCGTCACTGGCAGCACATTGATCGCCATGCACCCCTCCGAACTCGGCATAGTCCGACAGATCCCGCCCTGGGCGCATTCTGCCGAACCCGCATTACACTCGGCTACCGATTGATCACATCTGACCTGTCTAGATCAGATGACGGCCAAGTCGCGTCAGCGCAGTCGACGGCACTGCACCGGGGTCGTGGCAGCCAGCGGGCGGCGCGCTCCTCTGCCGAGCGGGCCAGGGCCACAATCTGAGTCACACGCTGAAGAGCCACCGTTCGATCTCGTCAGGGCCGACGTCCCTTCCGCTCCGCACGCTCTCCTCCGCGGCCCAGCGGGCCAGGAGGGTGCAGTAGCGCTGGTAGGTACGTGGTGGCCAGTTGCCGCCACTGTGCAGTGAGGCCCAGCCACAACGCGTCCGGAGACTGTAGGCAACGCGGCTGTCGAGAATGGTGCAGGGATGGGCGTGGGAGCCCGCCCCGGCGAAGTAGAGGAACTTGGTGAAAAAGGCCGGTCCAAAGTGGGGGATGGGAACGCCCGTGACCCGGTAGAGCTGCGCGTAGGCAGCTTGAGGATCGCTGCGGGCAAGGCGTGCGGCCGTGCGCAGGGTGGCGGCTGCGGCGGCGGGCTTCTCGGCGATGCCTTCCAGACGTTTGTGGTTGTGGCGGAGCTTGAAGCCGCTGCCTCAGGCCAGGACGTGCCACAGCAGACGCAATACGTCGCGCTCCTCAGAGGGGTCGGTCTCGGAGGCCAGCTCGAAGAGCTGCGCCCGGCTGATCCTGGTGGAGCCATCCCTGCCGGTGTGACCGACGATCGGCCCTCCCGGCAGCCTGTAGTGGGCAAGTGCAGCGTTCCACCAGTCCGTCGGAACAGCGACCGCGTGGTGGCCGACGCTCTCGGAACGACGCCGCGCCAGCGCTCTCCGCCCAGCGGGCGGTAACACGAGGGTGCTGAGGTCGGTCCCCACAACTGTCACCGGGCAATCGTGCCGTCCGGAACCCGCAGCCGTCCTTCAAACGGCCCACTGCGGCACGGCGGTCGGCGGCCCGCCGTAGTCTCCTGTACGCAGCCACCTTCCGAGTTCGGGCGCCCCGGAGAGATCCATGTCGCAGCACGCGTACGACCACCGCCTCGTGCAGACCGCTGTGGTCGGACACAGCAACTCGGACCTCCCCGTCATTCTGCCGATGGACGCACACGAGCTTGACCTCTGGCGGAAGTCACACCCCGCATACACCTACTGGTGCGGGCTCCAGCTCGGCGGCTGCGGGGGAGAACTGAGCGACAAGCGGTACACGGACAAGGTCTGCCACTTCGCCCACCACCCGTCAGCGCCCGTCTGCCACCGAACGGCAAACGGCGAGTCCAGCGCCGACCACCTGTTCATCAAGCAGGGTGTGCGACGCCTGTTGAACCGGGAGAGAGTCCAAGGCAGTGTTCGGACCACGGACCTCGGGACCGGCCCTGGTGATGCGGTCGACGTCAGGTTCGGGGACCGCCACCTCCGCTTCCAGCTCAGCGGTCTCGACTACCGCGCCTGGCGTCGCGCGGCGGATGAGCTCGCCGCCGAGGCCGAGGGAATCGACTGGATCTTTTCAACGGACGGCCCGATCACCCAGGACCTCCTGGGCCGCCACGGCTACTGTCTGCGTGTCCGGTGCGAGACGGTCGGCGGTGAGCGGCGTGTTCAAATCGGTGTGGAGGCGCGTGACCGCGTCGTCTCGTGGGCCGCGCTCGAAGATTGCGAGCTGACAGCGTCCGGCATCATGACCCCGCAGGTCGAGCAGATCCGACTTTCCCAGCCGCCTCCGAAGCCCTTCGCCTTCCCCGTCCAGGGCAGCTTGGTCTTCGCCCTGGTGCCCGCGGGCCGAACACCGGTGACCTCGCCGTTCGCCGCAGAGGGCCGACATCTCCTCGTCGCGGACGTGAAGCCCGTCGACAGTCCCATCGTCCGCACCCTGGTCTCTCTCCCCGGCGACACAGAGCCCCCGCCGGAAGATCACGTCTACCGGGTTCCTGACGGTGCTCGGATCCTCGTTACGGAGAACGGTGGCAGCTGGGCCGTCGAGGTGAAGCGCTTCGTCCGCCTCAACGCCCACGAGGCTCAACGAACGGGCCTGTGGACGCCCTCGCCGCTGAGCGAGGCGAAGCGCCCGGAATCAAAGTCGGCGGCAGAGCTGGTGCCACGACACGTCGAGGAGCCAACCCCGGCACCAGATCCCCCACCTCCTCCCCCCTCCAGCACCAGGAGGGATACGTCGGCGCCCGGCGCCCCGGCGACTCAGCTCAGCGAGGGAGAGCTGGTGAGCGCCGTTCGGGAAGCCCTGATCACCCATGCTCGTCTGCGGTCCACCACCACGTGGGGCACCCTGACGAGAACCGTCGGTGCCGAGCTGGGCGGCCTGTCCCGCTCAGAGCGCGAGCGTCTGCTGGTTGCAGTGGACACCCCACTGCGCGATGAGACGCCCGTTCTGTCCGGCCTCATTCGGTACGACGGCGAACCGCTCCCCTACCTGGCACAGGTACTCGTCCGGCTCGGCGTGCCGTACGTACGGGAGCATATTTCACTCAAGCGTTGGGCTGCCGTCGAGACCGAGCGGGCTTTCGCCGTTCACGGGACACCGCCACGGGACGCTCCTCCACGCTACTCGCTGCAGCCGGGGAAGCAGTCCACGAGCGGAGGAGATGCGCGCTCGTGGCCCAAGGCAGCGAAGACCCCTGAACGTAAGCATCGGATACCACAGAACGATCCTGATGTGGATCGCGTTCGCTCCGCGATCAAGGAAATCGACCGACTGTGGCCTTGGCTGAGCAGCAATGCACACAGAGAATTGAAGTCGCCACGGACCGATGCACACAGGTGGCTAGTTTTCCACGGACACCAGAAAGGGACCCTTACCCGCTCAGGGCGTCGGAAGGCAGCCACCCAGTCCGCCGCGCAGCACGCGAAAATCCTGACTGAGGTTCTCGCCGCAGCCAGAAAAGATGCTACCAAAGCGGAAGGGCGAACACGCTCAAGGCCGGCAGGTAAACAGCCTACCGCAGCAAATTCAAAACCCGCAGGGGCCGTCGAGGCTGCGCTCGCTTCCGTGTCGGCTGCCCGAGTGAATTCCGCCGAGCGTCTCACCAGACAACTCATAGCTGTCGCTGCCCGTGGCACCACGATCAAACTGCTCGACCTGGAAGATGCACAATCAATCCCCGAGCGTTCGATCCAGAGATGCCTGCGAGCTGTCGACAGCAAAGTCACGTCCGAGGTACCGTTGCTGTCCTCTCTCGTGACCGACTCGAACGGTGAGCCCGTACGCTTCTTCCGCGTACTCCTGGGAGAATTGGGGTTCGCCGTGCCCCAGACAGATACGGCATTGTCGAAGATCTGGCGACGGGAACAGGAACGCTGCCACGCGGCGTATGGAACTCCCCCTCGACCGCTGCCGCCCAGAATCGTACCGACGGAGCAGAGACGGACGACGCTTGAATTGGACGCGAAGGAGGCAAGTGGCAATCCGTAAGAGCGTGGAAGAAACCGTTGTCGTCGCTGGAGAGCGTGACGAGTGGCTGAACCGCTGCGCCAATGGACTCATAGCCGCCGGATTCAAGGACGTGCGCATGGGCACTGTCCTGGGACAGGTGACCGCGGCATACAACAAATTCCCGACCCACGGCGAGTTGACTTTTACAGTCGCCCTGTCCACAGGCCGACCACACTCAACTGACGCTCCGGTCAACGGCCGCGCTTGACAACATCTACGCGTTGTTCGTCAGCCCGAACAAGAAGATTCTCGCGACCGCAAAGGCTAGCCTTGAATGAGCCCGCACGCTAACGGATGACGCAGTGATCATCCGCGTCATAGGTTGCATGAATCGACATAGAGCGCGTGTTGATATGTCAGCAAGGGCGGTCCCGATCTCGTTACCCGTACCGAGGGACTACGAACCGATGAGGTTGGTTGACCTCGCCGATCACCCCATTCGTCATTCGGTTCCACGAGGAGATCCACCGTCACCACCTACCAGCGAGCAAGAAGCCGGGAAGCGGCGACGGGCCATGAAGCGTGAGGACCGGGGCCGATCCACGTTCAACGCTCCGGTCCGCTCCGATACGTCGGGCGACCCGATGGCAGTGCTGACCGACCAGCCCCTCGCGCGGTATGGTCGATGGTATGGCAACCAAGAAGTACACCGTGACGCTGCCCGAGGAGCTGGCCGAGGAGATCCGTTCCGAGGTCGGGCCCGGGGGCTTCAGCCGGTACGTCACGCAGGCCGTGGAGCGGCAGCGTGAGCGGGAGCGGCTGCATGAGGCCGTCGGCTGGTGGGAGGGCGAGTACGGGGACGTCCTCGCAGAGGAGCTCGCTGAGGCCGAGGCGGAGCGCAGGGAGATCGAGCGGGCTCACGCCGAGCGGGAGGAGCGGGCGCGTAACGGCGCCGACTCGCCCGGGGCTGCGGCGTGAGCGACGGGCAGGTCTACCTGCTCGACCGTGAGGGCCTGTCCCAATGGGTACGCGGCGACCGGCGGATGGGTGCGCGTATCAAGGACGCCGACCGGGCGGACATCCCCGTCGTCACGACCTCGATGACCCTCGTCGAGGCCTACCACGCCAAGCTCCACCGCCCGGCCTGGCGATGGGCCCTGTCGCGGTTGCGCGTGGAACCCGTGACCGAGCAGGTCGCCGACGCCGCCATCGACCTCCTCCAGAACGCCGGGCTCCACGGCCACAAGTACGCCATCGACGCCGCCCTGGCCGCCGTGGCCCTTCGCCAGCCGGGACACGTCACGATCTTCACCTCCGACGAGGACGACATGCGCAAGCTCTGCGGCGACCGCGTCGTGGTCGTGAAGCTCTGACCACACGATCGGGCAGGTCGGAGGCCCGATCTCTGGGAGAAAATTGGGAGACGATCATGGAAAATCCGCCTCCCCGCACCCACCCAGACCAACCCCCACTCACCCCCTGACCTGCGGTTTCCCGATCGCCGCAGGTCAGCGGGCGGGCAGGGCCTCATTCGGGACGAAGAGGCCGTGGGTTCGAATCCTGCCGCCCCGGCTCCAGAGCAGCAGGTCAGGGCCTTGATCCTTACAGGTTCGGGGCCCTGAGTCATTCCCGGGGGCGCCTTGGGAGCCGACCCCCGAAATCCGGCTCCCGGACGGGTGCGGCCCGGCTCGGCGGAACGGCCGAGGCGGGCCTCCAGCACAGCTTCGCCCGCGTCCTGTGGGAGCTGGCGCCCACCGTCCAGTGCCGAAAGGAGGTCCGCCAGCACGCCCCCGACTCGGTCGGCGCCGAGTATCTCGACCTGCTCTGCGTCGGCCCTTCGGCACGCGCCCCGACCACAACGGCTTGGCCCTCCTCGTCAGCAACGAGGCCGACCTGTGGATGCCGCCCGAGCAGGGCAACACCCGCGACCGCGCCTTCCGCCTCCACGAGGGCCGCACCCTGGCGGGCCAACTGCTTTGGAGCGGCGGCGACTACACGGACAACACCCGAACCCTCCGCGGCACCTACCCCCTCAACTGGCAGCCGTACTCCCAGTACCCCGGACCGAGGGGCGAATTCCGCTACCTTGCCGTGTTCACCGAACGCGTGTCGCCGGGGCCCGCGGCGCGGCACGAAGCCGGTTGACGGGTCGGCACCACGCGTTCCGGTGCGGGCGCGGCTGTCCGGTCCTAAGGTGGGCCGTATGGACGGAGCGTCCGAGCACCCGGAGCTGTGGGCCTTTCTCGCGTCGCTGACGCCCGGCGAGCGGATGTCCGGCACCGTCGCGGCGATCGAGTCGTTCGGGGTCTTTGTGGCGCTGGACGACGGCCCCGCGCACCCGCTCTTCCCCGGCGTCGGCTTCATCACCCACCCCGAACTCGCTTGGCATCACTTCGACGAGGCATCCGACGTCGTCCAGGTGGGGCAGCGGGTGACGTGCGAGTTCCTCCAGTTCGACACGTGGAACCTGGAGGCCAGACTCTCCCTGCGGGCGATGCGGCCGGACCCCTTCCAGGAGTTCGCCGACCGCGTCGAGGTGGGGCAGACGCTGCACGGCGAGGTGACCAAGCTGGTGCCGTTCGGCGCTTTCGTCCGCCTCACCGGCGGGATCGAGGGACTCGTCCACCGGCAACACCTCACCTCGGGGCCCGCGGAAGAAGTCTCGGACGTCGTCCGGGTCGGCGAGGAGATGGCGGTCGTCGTCACCGAGATCGACCGAAGCCGCCGCAGGCTCTCGCTCGCACGACGGCAGGAGCCCTCGTCCGACTCGCCCTGAGGCATCACCTCTCCGGCTTCAGAGCCCGAGCGCCGCGCGGACTTCGGAAAGCCGCTCGTTTCTGATGCCGGCCGACGCCTCGCCCAGGGCAACCGCGCGGGTCGTGAAGCCGTCCTTGCGGTGGAAAACCGCCGCCCCGTGCAGACCGTCGGTCACCGCGACGACGTCCTCGCGGCGCAGCCGGTACGTGGCCAGCGGGTTGACGATCACCAGCGTCTCACCGCAAAGCTCCACCCGCGGCCGAAGCAGCACCAGCCCCCAGACCAAGGAGACCGCTGCGACAAGAGCCGTCGCCACAGCGGCCTGTACGGCCTTCTGCCCGACCTGGTCGACCGACCACGCCGTCCAGGCGCCCAGGACGGCCAGCACCGCCAGCCCCCAGAAAACCCCGGCCCAGACCATCAGCCGCGGGTGCACCCGCCACACCGCCGCGTCCCCACCCTGTTCACGCATGAACTCATTGTGCGGGCGTTCGGCCCTGCACGTCATGGCCGTCCGGTAAGCACGGCAGGCGGTGAGGGGAGCCGCTCGACGAGGACCGAGCGCCGCAGGTCCTCGCTTCGCGGGTCGGACGAGCGCCCGTCCTGAAGAACCGGTGGACCGTACGGCTCCCGTCCGCCTCTCCACAGGGCTGTGGACAACCGCGGGCCACGACGGCACGGCCGGCCCTTCCGCCGCCTGCGCAGACCCTGGGCGTGGGTAGCGTGACGGGGTGACCACCGAGCCGCGGAGCTATCAGTACGTGGGCCCGGCCGAGCTGAAGGCCCGCGTCCGGCCCGGCGACGAGGGGCAGGGCATCCGCACCCCCGACGACCTCGCCCGCTGGCTCTCCGCCCAAGGGCCCGCGGAACGGGCCGAGCCCTTCACCTTCGTCGTCGGCACCGACGGCCTGCTGCGCCTCGCGCCGCGCCGCAGCGAGCACGTCTCCTGCGCCGGAGGGGCACCGGTCCTCAGCGCGGGCGAGATGAGCTTCCACCGGTCCGCCGACCGGTGGTCGGTCGCCGACGTCAGCAACCAGTCCACCGGCTACTGCCCCGACCCCACCTCCTGGCCGACCGTCGCCGCAGCCCTCGACCGAGCCCGCATCACACAACCCGAAGGCTTCACCCATGAGGTCGTGTTCCGCCGCTGCCCCGGCTGCGCGGAGGTCAACATCGTGCGCGAGGACGACTTCGCCTGCGTCTTCTGCCAGACGCCCCTCCCCCACTTCTGGAACGTGGACGGCCACCACATCCACTGAACCGCCCGGGACAGCACTGCGCTTGTCTCCCCGGGCCGCTGTCAGTGCCCGTTCGTAGGATCACCGCATGTCCGACGCCTTCACCGTCCTGTGGACCCACGACACCTGCCGCGCCCTGCGCAAGGCGGGGCGCGTGGGCGAACGACCGCCGGTCGCCTTCAGCGGCATCCATTCCTCCCTGCCCAGGTGGTCGCGCGCCCGCGCCGGGGACGAGGTCTACGCCCTGCACGTCAACCGCTGCGAGGTGTTCGTGGTGAGCCGGATGCGCGTGCTCGACCTGGAACGCCGCGACTGCTGCGGCGCGGCTCCCGATACCTGGCAGGACCCGACATACCCCGGGCACGCCGACTGGTCGATGCTCGGCGCCGGCGGCTGCGGCGCCCAGGCGGTGCACGTGGACGCCACCCCCGTACGCTTCGACGTACCCCTCCCCGGCGAACTCCTCACCCGACTCACCTGGCGCAACCTCCGAGGTCAGACCCGCGGCCTGAAGCACGTGGTGGACGGCCGCCTCGAACGCTCAGCCGGCCTCCAGGGCTTTTACCGCCTCACCCCCGAGTCCGCCGACGAGTTGGCGGGTGTCGTGGACAGCCGGTCGGCGAACTGACGACGCGGACGCCACGAGCGACAAGCCCGCTTACACCATCGTCATCCATCCGCCCAACGTCACCTGCTCCCTCCACCTGGGCCACGCCTTCGAGCACACGCTCATCAACCTCACCGCCGCAGGCGCATGCAGGGCTACAAGACGCCGTGGCAGCCGGGAACGGGCCAGGCAGTAATCGCGACGCAGAACATCGTCGAGCGGGTCTGGAAGTGGAAGTCCGAGTCCGGCGTTCAGATCGCCGGGCAGATGCGGCGGCTGGGCGACGGCGTCGTACGGAGCCGCGACCGCTTCACCATGGACGAGGGCCTGTCCCGCGCGGTCCGGACCGTCTTGAAGAAGATGTAGGACGACGGCGAGCTGGTGTCGATCCGCTACGGCGACGGTGAGGACAGCGTCGTAGCGACCACCCGCGCACAGACGTTGCTGGGCGACACCGCCGTCGTGGGCAGGTTCAGCGAGGCGGCCCTTGGTAGCGCTCATGCAGCGCTTTGACCTGGCGCCACCAGAAATCCCACTGCGCTTGCTTCGAGCTTCCAGGGGCGAGCAGACCGAGTTGGCGGGCCAGTGCGTAGAAGCCGGGACCCGCGTCGTTTACGTCGAGGTACTGCACCAGGGCGGAAATCATCAACCCTGACGTCGGGTAGTCCCGCTCGACTATGAGCCCCAGCAGATACCCCAGCGCGGCCCGTTCGCCGGCCTCCTCAAAGTCAAACCGCGCGAGACCTGTTCTGTCTGCGAGGATCACGTTGAGTTCGGTGTACGAGGTGAGCCGACCGAGCTTGGCGCGCCCCTTCAGAAATTCCAGGCCAGCCCGGACGAGCTCGTCCCAGTCCTCGTCAGTTCGGCCGTACCCAGCCACGGCGGCTCCCAGTTCAGTGAACGCATGCCGGTGCTGATTGTGCCGCGTCCTCCCTCACACTCGTGGTGCTTTCGCTCTTCTGCACCGTAGGCACCCCGGTGTGCATGCACCGCTGCCTCCGCTGGTCTGAGCACCCTCGTCCACATCGGGCCGGAGCCCAAAGGGCGTTGCTGTGCTCGCGCGCCGACCGTGACGGCAATTCAGCCGCTGTGAATCAGCATCTGCGCACGACCGATACAGAAGACACACTCTCCGGTAGAGCGTCGAGCAGCGCCGCCGGAGCGAGGTGGGCCCGATTCGCGCACCGCTTCTCTGGGGCTTCGACTGCCCGGCTGGCGGAGTGGAGGCGTCGCTGCTGTCCGTTGGGCGTGCTAGGCATGGCCTCATGCACTCTGCCGCACCCCTGCCTCACCTGGATCTCACGGAAGCGCAGTGGAGACTCCTGGCACGGCTGGCCGAAGGATCGGTTCCGGACCCGAGCGATCGGATGGCCTTTTTCGAGGCGCTGGCCTTGGACGGGCTGGATGCGGATCTGGCTCGGGAGGAGTTGCCGACGCTCCGTTGGATGAAGCTGGTGGACCTGGCCGACGGTTGGCTGGCGCTCACGGATCTGGGTGCTGCAGTGCACTTCCGGGCGTTGTACGAGTCCTCGCAGGAGAGGCTGGCCGAGATAGCCCGCCTGGCCGACCTCCGCAAGGCGGTTGCCCCGCTCTTCGCACGGGCGGTGCGAAGTGTGGCTGATGGCTCCTGCTCACTGCCCGAGGCGCTGGCGGGTATGGACGAGACCCGGTGAGACGCGGCGGGGATCACCGAACCTCGTGCCCCTCGAAGAGGACGTCGACCGCGGCATGGCGCGCCTTTCGGGCAGCTGCGGCAACGGGCAGCGCCCCGGCAGCAGTCAGCTCCGCTTCCGTGATGACGGGGCCGGCCAGGATCTGCCCCAACAGCTCGCTCTGGGTCGATTCGAGGTCCGTGAGTCGGCGGAGTACCGAGAGCAGGTCGATGAGTTCCGTCGTCCACTCGTGAGGCCAGCGCTCCGCGTGGATGTCGTCCAGGGGGCTCGTCCGCTTGCTCGTCGGCGAGGCCTTCCGGTAGCCGAACCACTTGCTGACGACCTTCATGCCGCCGACGTCGTACGCCCACACGACGTCGGGAACGGGAGCGAATGAGCCGTCCCCGACGTAGAGCGTCCTTGCCACTGCCTGGTACTCCAGTCGATCAGGTATGCGGCTGCCGATCTGTGTCAGGTAGCGGACCTGCCGCTCGTCCCCCAGGGGGAACTGCACTTCACCGCCGAGCCGCCCGAGCGCGGGGTCGGCGCACCGTTCGCCGTAGGTCGAGGCCCAGAGGATTTCCCGGCCGAGTCCGACGGCGCGTACCCACAACGCACCGTCTCGGGTCAGGGGTACGCGTACGCCCGGCGTCAGCAGTTCCTCGGCGAACCTCTGGGTGAAGGCGTCATGGCCGGCCACAGCCACGACATAAGCGGCGAGGTCCGTGGCCGTGACTCGGGCCTGGTCCACTGCGCGGCCCAGGTGGGCGAGCAGTCCAGGAGGCAGGTTCGGCGACCCGTCCGGGTGCAGGAGCGGCATGATCCGACCCCCGCGGCCGTTGAAGTGGTCGTTGTCCGGGATGAGGTGAGTGGCCACGAGCGCCGGGCCGGAGTCGATCTTGTGGGCGACTTGCTGGTTGAGAAAGAGTTGCCCTTCCTGAAGGGACGCCCAAAGGTCGGACCGCGGACGGTCGAGCACGCGGTTGTCGGCGATCAGCCACTGGCGGTCGAAGCTCCGCAGGGACATGCGTACGAGGTCGGGGTGAACGTCGGTTTCCTGTGCCAACGAATAGAGGCGCACAGGCCGACCCGGTAGCGGCTCTCTTCGGGTATGGAGATCACGACCTTGCGTTTCCTTGAAGTGCTCGGACTTGAGGACGGGGTCGCCACCTCGAATCAGCGTGGTCCAGCGCCGACGAAGCACGTCGTCCGACGGGTCGCTCACCCAGGAGCGGTTGGACTTCATACCGGGGCTGCCCCACGGGAACAGGTCGTCCAGCGCGGGGAAGTCCTCCCAGCCGGACTGGGTGAGAGGCGTGAACGGCCGCGGCCTGCGGGAGTGTGCGTCACGCCAGCCGTCGTCATCGATCTGCACCGCGTGCAACTGGTCGAACTTGTCAGCCCGGCGGCCGGCGAGAGCTCGGTAGTGCACCCTCGCCCGGTGGTCCTCGCCCCGCTCGGCACCTGCCTTGCGGACGAATATGGAGATCGCCAACGGCTGTGCAACGCCGGGGAAAGGGCGTGTGGCCACGTCGGAGCGGTGTCCCTCCGGTGACAGGTTGATGATCCAGCCCTCGTCGCAGGTGCGACGCAGGTACTCCCGCATGCCGCGGCCGCCGGGCCCCGTGGCCCAGCCGGAGGGCGTGATGAAGCAGACCACGCCGTGGCGTTCGCCGTCGTCCGCGTCGAAGACCTTCCAGGTGGCCCAACGCCAGAAGTACACGTACATGTTCTTGAGGACGTGCTCGTAGCGCCCGTTGCCCGAATAGCGGAAGGCGTCGAGCAGGGGCACCTCGGCGCGGTCGGTGCGCTTCTCCACCCAGCCGCCGCGGTCCTCGGCCTTGTCGTCGTAGGGCGGGTTGGCGATCACGACGGTCACGGGGACGTTGGCCTTGACCTTGTTCGCCCGCCGTCGGGACTCGGACAGGGCGTCGTACGTGGACGCCAGGTATTCGTCCTCGACGAACGGGTTGTCCAGCGTGTCGGTGACGAAGAGGTTGAGTCCGCCCTCGGGCAGCGGGGTCTCGTAGCGCTTCAACAGGTCGGAGGCCCGCAACTCGGCAACGGCGAACGGTCCCATCTGCATCTCGAACCCGTACAGCCGCGGGACGAGGCGCGAGATGGCGTCGGCGGACATCGCATGTCCGGATGCCTCAGCGGCCTGCTCGGCGACCCGTTCGATGATCGTATGGAGAAAGGTCCCGGTGCCCATGGCGGGATCGACGATCCGAACGGCGTCGCTGCCGAACCCGTCGGGGTGACCGAGCCGCGTGCGCAGCACGTCCTCGGTGAGACGCACCATCTCGTGGACGACCTCGTGCGGGGTGTAGTACGAGCCGCTTCTCTGGCGCAGCACCGGGTCGTAGATCGTGAGGAAGTGCTCGTAGAGGTGGAGGTAGGCGTCACGGTTGCCGGTGCGGATGGCAGGCCAGTCCACCTGGGCGATGGTCCGGCGCAGCAGTTCCAACGTGACGGTGAACCGTTCGTTGACGTTGTCGGTGAGGAGTTGGAGAGCCTTCCCCATGAGGGCGTGGTCGGCGTCAAGACGGCGCCCGATGTCGTGGAGGCCGATTCCCTCTTCGAGCACGTCTTCGGAACGGGCGAGCAGCAGGGCGAAGGTGACTGCCTGGGCGTAGCCGTCGGCGAAGGTCGAGTCATCCGCGGACGGGAACAACATGCGCCGCCAGTCGTTCTTGAGCCCCGTGAACGGCCGGGCGCGGACATCGTCGTCGCTCCTGGACGACCGCGCCTCGGCTGACAGCTGTTCGAGAACGGCAGCGCGCAGCAACCGGCAGAGCGGAGCAACGTGTTGCACGAGCCGGGCAACGCGTCTGATGGCCTGCGGCTTCCACACCAGGAACTGCTTCAGCAGCGCATCCAGCGCGCCCGGGTCCACCGGAGCCAGACTCTCGCCCGCGGAACGGAGCGTTCCTCTGAAGTAGACCGTCTCGCCGAGCTGCCGTCCGTCGCGGAACAACCGCCACTCGGTGCCGTTGGAGTACAGCAGGTTGGGCAGATTCCGCAGCTTCTCCCACTGCTCACGGTTGCTCTTGCCGAAGGTGTCGGGGTCGACCGACAACCCCGGCTTCTTGAGTTCGATGTAGCCGACCAGCTCGCCGCTCGCGCGGACGGCATAGTCGGGTCGGATGCCGAGGTCGGGGACGCGGAATTCGTCGTGCCAGGAGACCTCGTGCTGCTCGTGGTGCTCGCCGACAGCCTGGAGCAGCGCCTCGAGGGGTGCGCGGATGGAGGCTTCCGGGCTGCCGCCGCCCGACAGTTTGACCTTGCAGGCACGTCCGAACTCCGACACGGCAGCGAGCAGCCAGTTGTCCAACCCCCCTGACATCTTCCCCCCAAGGATCGAGTCAGGGCGCCGATGTTATCTACGTACGGTCATCAGGGGAAGACAGATGGTCAACATGCGATCGATTCGCCGGAGCACTGCGGGGGCGCATTCACCCGGATCCGCATAGCTGCGGGCGGCGTCTGCCGTACTCTTCGGCACTGGACGCCGGCGGCGTAAGGCCGCGGGACGCCCCTGGGGGAGGAGAGCGCATGCAGGACCCTTCGGACTCGATGGAGGCCGCTGAGCCCGGAGGGAGGAGCGGGAGCGGTACCACCGACTCACATTCCGCAGGCTCCCCGGCACCCGGCTCGGGTCGCGACTCGGCGGCGGCATCGACGGTGCTCGTGGAGGTTCGGCCCGGGGTTGCCGTGGCCTTCGGGGAAGTCCCGGCGGAGCTCGCTGCGGAGCTCAAGCTCGATCCGGTCGATGTGGGGCTCCTGTCGGGCGACGACCGAACGCGGATCTCGGCAGCGCTCGCCTCGATCGGCAACACGGCCACCGTGGGCGGCAATCTGGCGAACGCGTTCGCCAGTGTGGAGGGTGTCTACCGACTCAGTGACACCACGCGGGCGTTTCTGAACGCCGGAGGAACGCTCGCGGTCAAGGACGGGGCGAATCTCGGAGGAGTGTTCGCCAACGGCCGGATCGTTCATCAGGCTCGCCTGATCCCGGTGACCGCGGTGAGCGCGGCCGAGTTCGCGGTCGCCATCGGGCCCGCGCTGGCCATGGTCGCGCTCCAGATGATGCTGAGCCAGGTCACAGGCCTTGTCAGAACCAACATTGCGCTGACGAGCGAGGTTCTCACGACGATGCGCCTCGGCCAGTGGGCCGAGCTGACGGCGCTGGTCGACACCATCGATCGCGCGGTCCGCCGCGCGCAAGAGCTCGGGTCGGTCGCGACGACCGAGTGGGAGAAGGTCGCGGCCAAAGAGGACGCCCTGCGTAAGCAGCGCGAGACGTACCGGCTGAACGTCGGCGAACACGTCCGGCAACTCGGTCGGCTCGCCACGCATGAACGACGTCAGTACCTCGAGACGAACGCCAAGGCGATCATCTTCGACGCCCATGCCCTCCTGTCCTCGCTCAAGGCATGGGCGGGGTACCAGACGCTCCACGCTGCGCGTGCGCGAGCCGTCGGGCGTGCGGAGGCCGACGAGGCGCAGCTTGTCGAGATCATCGAGCGCGAGACCGGTGAAGAGCTCGGCACCGCCCTGGCCGAGACGAGGAGCCTCGTCGGCTCGCTGACGCGGGAGCTGCGGATCATCGCCGAGCTGCCGGGGCGCGCGACGGTGCCGTTGCTGGGGAAGCGGAAGGACGCGAAGAAGGCCCGGCTCACCAGCGCCCAGCTGCTGGAGGCGATCCAGCCACTTGCCGACGCCCTCGACCCGCCGGTCCCGCTGCCGGAAATCCCCGGTGTCGTCTGCGCACCCAGGTCACTGGAACCGGACCGGTATCTCCACATCCTCCGCTGGTTCCTGAAGGATGGTGAGACCCTCCGCGTCCTGGGCCTCGACGCCCCCGCCGGGATCGGTGCGATCCTCGACGGCGCGAAGGAGAAGGTGGCGCCGGCGATGGACAGAGCCGCGGCAAGGAATCTGGTCGCCGTCACGGATCGCCGCATCATCACGGCCAGGTCGACCACGTTCCTCGGGCAGGGCGAGATCAGTCAGGACATCCCGGTCGACCGGGTGCGGTACGTCCGAGCACCGGCCGCACGGGACGGAAGCGGTCGCCCGGTCGTCGACCTCATCACGTCCGACGACAACATCCGGTGGATCTTCGACGCCGACGTCGACGATGCTCAGGTGGCAGGGCTCGCAGCCGTGCTGGCCGAGTCGATGAACATCCCGGACGAAGAGCGCGCCCTGCTCCGGCAGCCCCGCCACACCCCGCTGGCGGCGGGCTCGGCGGGCGAGAGCGCCGGTTCGACGTCAGTGGAGCAGCCAGGATCCGAGTCTCCGGTCAGCGACGCCGGATAGATCACCCGAAGTGATGGGGGCGGAAAACGAGGTGACGCCGGCCTCGCCGGGGTCCGACCATGGCTCATGCTGACGGACCACTGGCCCCTGACGGGGCTGCGCGTGAACACCCCCCGCCTGGAGCTGCGGCTGCCCTCCGAGGAAGAGCTCGGCGAGCTCGCGGATCTGGCTGCCGAGGGCATCCACGCGGCGGATCGGATGCCGTTCCTCGTGCCGTGGACGGATCTGCCGCCCGCCGAGCGGGCTCGCTCCGTGGTGCAGCACCACTGGCTGCGGCTCGGGGACTGGGCGCCCGACAACTGGGCGCTGAACCTCTGCGTCTTCGAGGGCGGCCGCGTCGTCGGGCTGCAGGCCCTCGCCGCCCGGGATTTCGCCGTGCTGCGGCAGGTGAGCACGGCTTCGTGGCTGGGCCTGCGGCACCAAGGGCGGGGGATCGGGACGGAGATGCGCGCCGCCGCCCTGCATCTTGCCTTCGCCGGGCTGGGCGCGGTGGATGCGCTGTCGGGCGCCCTGGAGGACAACCCCAGCTCCTTCGCCGTGTCCGGGAAGCTCGGGTACGAGAGCGACGGCGTCGAGCAGCGGGCCGTCCGCGGCCGGCGCGTGACGCTGCGGCGTCTGCGCCTGCCGCGTGCCGGGTGGGAGGCGCACCGGTCCGTCCCCGTCACGGTCACCGGCCTCGCGCCCTGCGTGGGGCTCTTCGGCATCTCGGCGGAGGCGGCCTCCTGAACCCACCGCACCGGTCGGTAGGCTGCGCGCTCGCGGGCGCGAGGGGGCCCGCCACGGCGAGGGGGCGCAATGGTGCTGGACACAAGGGCGGAAGACTCGGTGAGGTCGTGCCGGCGGAACGTGGCCGCCGGGCGGCTCCGGCAGGCGGCGTTCCACCTCGGGCAGGCGCTGTTCCACGATCCCGGGGTGGTGGACTGCTACACCGCGCTCGGTGAGGTGGCCGAGGCCGCCGGGTCGTCCGGGGCGGCGCGGGAGCTGTTCAAGGGGGACGGCACCTCGGTCTTCCCGGGGAACGCGGCGGCGATCATCGCGCTGATGGCCGCCGAGGGGCAGGTGGCCGACGCGGTCGAGCTGCTCGGGTCGCTGGTCGGCGTTCATCCGGAGAAGCCGTGGGCCGCCGCGCCCTGGTTCGGCGAGCAGCAGATACCGCCGGTGTCCGTGGGCATCGCCGTGTCGGCGATCTGGGGGGCCGTCGACAATCCGGCGCCGCCGGAAACGGTGGACGCGCTGGCGCCCTGGCTGGCGCTGGCGCGGAAGGCCGCGGCGGATCCGGCCGCCGGGGCCGACGTCCTGTGCGCCCTTTCCGCGCTGGCCAGACGGCTCGGGGCGCACGAGGAGGCGATCGCGTGGTGCGGCGCGGCCGAGCAGGCCGAGAAAGCCGCGGGCCGCGTGACGCAGCAGACCCTGATCATGCTCGGCTACGCCCACCAGGACGCCGGACAGCCCGAGCGGGCGATCGAGGTGTGGGAGCGCGCCGTCGCACTGCCGCCGAAGAACGCCGATCTCCTCCTGGACCTGGTGGACCTCACGCACGACCAGGGCGACTTCGCGCAGTCGCTGAGCTGGGCCGAGCGCGCGGTCGCAGCCGACCGCAAGGGGGTCAAGCCCCGGGCGGCGCTCCTCGCGGCCCGCTACCGCGCGGGCGGGAAGGGCAGCGACGCCGACCGGCTGGCGGAACTCGTCGATCTCGCCCTGGCCCACCCGGAGGTCCCCTACCTGCGCACGTGCGTGTCGCGCGCGTCGGAGGGAGCGGCCTGGCTCCAGGCGGTGCCGCCGCCCACCGAGGCGATCGCCCGGGCCTTCGGCCACCTGGCCGGGACGGAGTCGGACGGGGGGCGGGTCACCGATGTCAGCTCGCGCGCGACGTCCCTCGAAGCGCCGACGCCGACGACCCTCTTCCACACGCGCTTTCCCGGCTCGACGATCGCGGTGCCGGATCCGTCCGAGCCGGACCCGCGCATCCCCGCCGCAACGGACTTCGGTCCGCCGCTGTGGACGTACGACGGCACCCGGGCCACCGCGTCCGTGCCGCCGCCCGCGCCGGAGGCCGTCGACCTCCTCCACCGTGTCGCGGCTGGCATCTGGGCCGATCCGCTGACCGCTTACGACCGGGCCGCGGCCTTCAGCAAGCTGGACGCGGCCGATCTCCTCGGGCTGCTCGCCCACATGCCCGCGCCGCGGGACGCCCCATGGGTGACCGTCCAACGCGAACGCCCGCTGTACTGGGAGCGGTTGGCCCAGGTCTGGGTGTGCCTGGGCATCCTGCACCACCGGCCGGAGGAGCTGTGGCAGCGGTCCGCCCGGCGCGCCCTGCTGCTCCGGCTGCTCTTCGGGCCCGACGACTGGACCGTCGACGCGGCCGCGTTCGCCCTGTGCGTCGCCGCGTGGCACGACCCCGGTCACCGTACGGAGATCGCGGACGCCGTCGCGCGGCGCTACCGGCACGCCGCCCGCGCGGTCGGCAGACGCCCCACCGCACTGCACGACCCGCTGGCCCTGGTCGTGCTGATCTGCCCGGGCGTCGATGCCGGGACCGTGGCCCTCGCCCGCAAGAACCTGGACCGGGAGGGCCCCCACTGGAAGGACCCTCGTCGGTGGGCGCTCCCCAAGTGGTCGCGTCGCAGGGATCGGTAGCGCCGCCCGGGCGGGGGGACGCCTTCCGGCGTCTCAGGAGCGGCCGCCCGCGAACGCGGCCGGGGCGAAGGTGAAGGCCACATAGCCGCGGCCGGCGGTCTCGAAGGAGGCCGCCTCGGTCATGCCGTAGTGGCGGTGGACCGCGAGGGAGCGGGCGTTCGCGGTCTCGACGAAGGCGACGGCGAGGTCGTAGTCGTCCTTCAGGGCGCGGCTGAGGGTGGTGAGGAGGCGGGTCAGGATGCCGCGGCCCTGGAAGTGGTCGTCGACGGCGACGGGGCCGTAGAGGAAGAGGCGGCCCAGGTCGCGGCCGGCCGCCGCCTTCGTGACCGCGGCGACGGCTGCCGTGGCCGGGTGCTCCGGGGGGAGCGGGCCGGGCTCGCTCGTGACGGCGAAACCCGCGAGTTCGCCGGGGGCGCCGGGGGCATGAGCGGCATCAGCTTCTTCCGTGGCCTCCGCGACGAAGATGCCGGGGCCGTCCTGGAAGCGGGCGAGGATGTCGGGCGTCATCGTGCCCTGCACGAAGCCGCGGCGGGCGCGCTCCTCGTCGCTGAGTCCCGTCCCGCGGGCCTTGTCCATCAGGGCGAGGATCGCCGCGTGGTCTTCCGGACGGGACCTGCGTACCGTGATCGTCATACCGAGACCATAGGCGGCGCCCGTGGAGATGCAGAGGATGGCAGTGCAGCGGATCACGACGCGCAACGCCCGCTTCCAGCAGTTGCAGACGCTGCTCGGCAACCGCACCAAGCGGGGGCGCGCGGGGGAATTCCTCGTCCAGGGCGTGCGGCCGATCTCCATGGCCGTCGAACACGGCTGGACGGTACGGGCGTTGCTCTACGACGCCGGGCGGCCGCTCTCCCGGTGGGCCGAGGAGCTGCTGCGCGGGACGGCGACCGAACGGGTCGCGATGGCACCGGAGTTGCTCGCCGAGTTGAGCGAAAAGGCAGACGGGGCCGCGGAGATCATCGCGGTGGTGGAGATGGCACCGGACGACCTGTCGCGGATCAGGGTCCACGACAACTTCCTCGGCCTGGTCTTCGACCGGCCGACGCAGCCCGGCAACATCGGGAGCATCGTCCGCTCGGCGGACGCGTTCGGCGCCGACGGCCTTGTCGTGACCGGTCATGCGGCGGATCCGTACGACCCCAAGTCGGTGCGGGCGTCGACCGGTTCGCTCTTCGCGCTGCCCGTGGTGCGCAGCCCGTCGCACCACGAGGTGACGCGGTGGCTCGCGGGCGAGCGCGCCCAGGGGCGGCCGGTGACGGTCGTCGGGACGGACGAGCACGGCGACGCCGACATCGCGGAGACGGATCTCACCGGGCCGGTCCTGCTGCTCGTCGGCAACGAGACCGCCGGTCTGAGCACGGCGTGGCGCGGCCTGTGCGACCACGTGGCCTCCATCCCGATGACCGGCTCCGCCAGCTCCCTCAACGCCTCGAACGCCGCCTCCGTCGTCCTCTACGAGGCGCACCGCCAGCGCCGGGCGAAGCAGCACCGGGGCTGAACCCGGGCCACACGTCAGGGGGTTCAGCGGCGGTACGCCGCGGTCGCCGCCTCGACGAAGGAGCGGACCAGGGGGTTGGTGTCGCCCTCCTGCCACGCCGCGACCACCCGGCTCGGCGGCATGCCGTCCAGCGGCACGACCGCCAGCTCCGCGGACAGGTCGTGGCCGAGCGGGGCCAGGCCCACCGTGCCGTTCCACAGCACGGCCTGGAGGCATTCGTGGACGGCCCGCACGACCGGGCCCTCGCGCGGGCGGCCGCCGTTCCAGTACGCCTGCCAGACGGGGTCGGTGTCCGGCGGGAAGCGGAACCAGGGGCGGTCGTCGAGGTCCGCCGGGCGCAGCCGGTCGCGCCCGGCGAGCGGGTCGTCGGCGCGCAGCACCACGCCGACCGGGTCCGTGCGCAGCGTGCGTACGGTCAGCGCGGTCTCGTCGAACGGCGCCCGGGTCAGGGCGACATCGACGAGCCCGGCGCGCAGCCCGCACGTCGGGTCGGTCAGGTCGGTGTCGCGCACGTGGATCCGGACGCCGGGGTGCTCGCGGCGGTAGGCGGCGGCGAGCCGGGCCGCCCCCGGGTCGGTGCCGTCGCCCAGGATGCCGACGGTGAGGGCCGCGCGGCCGGCCGCGGCGCCCACCCGTACCCGGACGCGGTCGGCGTGGGCGAGCAGGGCCCGCGCCTCCGCCAGCAGCACCGCGCCGACCGGTGTGAGCGCGACGCCCGCGGGCGAGCGGGTCAGGAGCGGGGCCCCGGCCTCGTCCTCCAGCCGCCGGATCGCCCGGCTCAGCGGCGGCTGGCTCATGTGCAGCCGGGTGGCGGCGCGCCCGAAGTGGAGCTCCTCGGCGACCGCGACGAAGTAGCGCAGGGTACGCAGCTCCAGATGCTCCACGCTGCCACGATACCCGCGGGGTATCGGCGGCGCGGAAGAGGTCCTGGACACCGGCGGGGGCCCGGCGGTGCACTCGTGTCACACCCCATCTCGTGCCGCGCCAGCCGCGGACCTCACCGACCGCGCGCCGCACCGACCGCCGCAGCAACCGCCCACCGCGCCCACCGCCCCCGAACGGGAACCATGGACATCGCCTACTGGATCGTCGCGAGCCTGCTCGCCCTCTTCTACGTCTACGCGGGGACGCTGAAGCTCACCCGCAGCCGCGAGCAGCTCCGTCCGATGATGGCCTGGGTCGACCGCATGCCGCTGCCCGCCGTCCGGGCGCTGGGAGCCGTCGAGCTGCTCGGCGCGGCCGGCCTCGTCCTGCCCCCGCTGACCGGCGTCGCCCCCGTACTGGCACCCGCCGCCGCGGCCGGCTTCCTCCTCCTCCAGGCCGGCGCGATCCGCGTCCACCTGACCGGCGAGGACCGCCGGATCACCCTCAACCTCGGGCTTGTCGCCGTCACGGCGGCGGCGCTGTGGCTGGCCGTCGTGCGGTGAGCCGGGCCCGGGGTCAGGAGGTGTAGCGGGCCGTTTTGTAGTCGTTGCCGGCCGTGCGCTTCACGGCCTTGTCGCTCCAGCTGTTGGGGGTGGCCAGCCGCCAGGCCTTGCGCAGGACCGCGTGCTCCGCGCGGTTCATGGTGACGTACCACTGGCCGTAGCGGCACCAGCCCATGGGCTCGTCGCTCTCCGTCGCCACCGCGCGCACCAGCTCGGCCACCGCCGGGCGCAGCTCGTCCTCGTGCGCGGCCTGCGCCTCCAGGTACTGGTTCATCCGGTAGGTGGCCTGGTCGCCGTGCTGGAACATCGCGTACGCGGAATCCTCCATGTGCAGCCCGTGCTCCCCCAGAACGGCGGTGCCGCTGCGGACGACCTGCTCCTGGGAGTGCTGCGCGACCCCGGCGTTGAGCCGGTTGAGCAGGCGGGCCTTCTCGTTCGACGCCTCGGCGATCTGGCCGCCGCCGGCCATGGCGCCCATCGTGGAGTAGGCCTCGTGCAGGTCGTAGTCGCCGGTGTAGAGGTACGTGCGCCACCGCGGGTCGCCCTTGAGCGCGGTCAGGGCCGCGCCGCCGCCCTGCTGCCCCACCGTGAACGGCACGTACTGCTCGCCGCCGGGCCCCTCCTGGACGATGCCCAGGTCCAGGATGCTCTGCGGCGGCCTGTCGATCCGTACGCCGACGAGCCCCTGGCCCGCGTTCCAGTGGCCGACGAAGCCGTCCAGGTCCTCGCTCTCCAGCCAGCGCAGCACCGCCGCGGGATCGCCGGGCGCCTGGCCCGGACCCGCGCCGTAACTCTTGTTGACGGAGCCGGGCTTGATGGACTTCTCCAGGATGGTGTGGGGCTTGGGCTTGGCGCCCTCCTCGATACGCTTGACGGAATACCTGCCCGTCTCGCGCACGGCGATGGTGTAGTGGTATTTCGTGCACACCGCCGAGATGGGCGCCCAGTGGTTCTCCCACGCGATCTCCCGGAGCGCGGCCGCGCGGGGGCCGGGCGTGACCGTCCCGGGCGTCCGCGGCGCCCCGGGGGTGTAGACGGCGGCCTGGAATTTACGCGCCGCGGTGAGCGCCTCCGCCTGCCCGCCGTCCTCCCCGCCCGTCACGCGCTGCACGGGCGCCCCTCGCCGGCCCCCCTCGATCATGCGCGTCACCGCGGTGTTGCCGGCACTGCGCTGGAGCTCCGCGGCCTCGGACGAAGCCCCGGCCCCCTGCCGTACCGCCGCGGCCGCCCTGCGGGGGAGCCCGCCCTTCTCCGGCCGGTCCTTGGCGTACATACTGCGTCCCCTCACCCGTCGATCTTCCTTCGTACCCGATTCTTCTCCGGGCGAGAAGTGCCTATCCGGCCCCGTTGCGGCCGCGCGGGGGCCGGGACCCGTCGGGGATCAGCAGGCGGCGCAGCGACGTGGGAGTACGGCCGAGGTGGTGCTGGAGGGTGCGGGTCAGGTGGGACTGGTCGGCGAAGCCGAGGTCGGCGGCGAGGGCGGCGAGGCTGGGCTCGCCCTGCTCCAGGCGGTCGAGGGCGCGGGCGACGCGGACGCGGTTGCGGTAGCGGGTGAGGGAGACGCCCAGCTCGCGGGTGAAGGCGCGGCTGAGGCGGTACGGGGAGGCGTCCAGCAGCCGGGCGAGCGGGAGCAGGCCTTCGGCGGCCGGGTGGGCCGCGGTGATCGCCTCGCGGGCCGCCGCGACGAGCGCGGCGTCGCCCCCGGAGCGGGGGGCGGGGGCGGTGACGGCGCGGGCGAGGGTCGCGGCGAGCAGGCCGAGCAGCTCCTCCGTGAGCGCGTAGTCGACGTCGCCGCTCCGCGCGCTCGCGAGCAGGCGGCGGTGGGCGAGGTCGAGGGGCGCGTCGGCGTAGAGGCTCGGGGCGGGCGGGCGCGTGGCGTCGCCGGCCAGGGTGCGCCAGAGGGCCGGGGTCACGCTCACGGACGTGCAGTCGTCGCCGCCCGCGGGGTGGGCGAAGTGCTCCTCCTCGCCGGGGACGCCGACGTAGGCCGTCGTCGCGTCGATGTCGGCGGCGGTGCCGGACGCGCGGCGGCGGAAGCGGCCGCGGCGGACGAGCACCACCCGGTAGTCGTCGTGCACTTCGGGCGCCGACCAGCGCGTGTGGTCGTCCCGGCAGGACACAGCGGTGACGCTGAAGTCGGGCCGGGCGGCGAGGGTGATGGCCGAGCGCACACCCGAACGCTAGCCGGGGGGTCTGACAACGCCCGGCCCGCAAGGATGTCCAAGACCGTACGGGGAGGGTCCCGGCAGGCTGGTCCGCGTGCCTCCCGACCGGCGTCGGGCCCCGCCGCGTGGGCCGGGGGCACGTCACGTCACCTGCCACCGTACGAAGGGTCACCCCATGTCCGTCCACGCCCTGTCCACCACGATCGTCATCGACTGCGCCGACCCGGCGGCCCTCGCCGCCTTCTACCGGACGGCCACCGGCTGGGACGTCATCTCCAGCGACGCGGAGTACGCGGCGCTCGGCGACGGCGGTCCGGTGCGGATCGCCTTCCAGCGCGTCGCGGGCCACCGGGCGCCGGACTGGCCCGCCGACCCCGCCCGCGCGCACCTCGACCTCACCGTCCGCGACGTCGGGAGCACCGTCGCCGAACTGCTCGCCGCGGGGGCGGGCAAGCCCGGTTTCCAGCCCGGCGAGGACAGTTGGGTGGTGCTGACCGACCCCGAGGGGCACCCCTTCTGCCTCGCCGCCGCTGAGTGACACCTCCCGCGGTGACGGGCCCGGCCCGTCACCGCGGGAGGGCGGGGGCACGAGGTCAGGAGTGCTGGGGCGGGACGAGGCCGCACAGGTGGGTGCCGGGGTCGGCGGGGGTGTCGCTGGTCCAGAACTGGCGCCACAGGGTGGCGAATTCGGAGCGGCTGAGGTGGCCGTCGCCGTCGAGGTCGAGCAGGTCGAAGACGCCCGTCAGGTTCTCGGGGCGGCCGTTCCACGTCTCGACGAGCCGGTGGTGCTCCTCGCGGTCGATGCGGCCGTCGCCGTCGGCGTCGACCGCGTCGAAGATGGTGTCGGCGGTCGCCGTCACCTCGGCGAGCATCGTGGGGAGTCGGTCGACGACCTGGAGCATCTCGGCGAGGTCGACCGCGCCGTCGCCGTCAGCGTCGGCGATCCCGGCGATCAGCCCCCACCAGCCCAGCAGCACGCCCTCGACGCGGTCGCGCAGCCCCGCGTCCCGGCCCACCGCGGGCAGCGCGCCCCAGCGGTCCACCAGCGCCCTGAAGTCCTCCTCCCGCAGGAAGCCGTCGCCGTCCACGTCGAACGCCGCGAACATCCCCCTGAACTTGCTCTCCTGAAACACGCTGGCCACAAGCGCCTCCCTCTCGACGCCGAACCCGGCCCCGCGCCCCGCGAGGCCGTACCCGAAACGGTAGGGGCGGACGTGCCCGCGCATCCACGGGCACATATGCGCGAGCGCGCGGCGCGCCCGGCCGGGGCGGGACGTGGACGGCGCCGGGTGCGAGCTGATCAACTCGGCGGGGGCGGCGCACTCGCGCCGGGCTCCGTGGAGGGAGAGCAGACATGACGTCCGTGCCGCCGGAGGGTGGGGCTCCCGTCGTCACCGGGGAGGTCGCCGGGTCCTTCGCGTGGGGGGTGCTGCACGAGCGGCATCCGGCGCTGGTCGCGCGGGTGCGGGGGGCGACACCGTATCCGCCGCCGCGGCAGCGGGCGTTGGACACGCTGCTCGCGGAGATCGGGGAGGGCGGGGTCGTGGCCCCACTGGACGCCGCCGAGCCCGGGGCGGACAACTGGGCGCGGTGGGGGGAGGGTTACGTGGGGCGGCGCTGGGCGGAGGTGCCGTTCCTGTGGGCCGAGAGCTTCTTCTACCGCAAACTCCTCGCCGCGCTGGGGTACTTCGCGCCGGGGGCATGGCAGGGCGTCGACCCCTTCGCGCCGTTCAAGCGGGCCGAGCTGGCCGCGGGGAAGGTCGACGAGGAGCTGGCGGCGGTGGGGCGGCTGCCGCAACTGGACCCGGCAGAGCGGGACATGGCCGTCCTGCTCTCCTCGCTGTGGGGCAACCGGGCCGATCTGGGCTTCCGGATGTCCGCGGGGGAGGGCGAGCGGGTGCCGGGGCTGGTCGCCGACGACAGCGCCGCGCTCTGGCAGATCCTGGACGGCGGGCCGCCCGGCACGGTCTGCCTCGTCGCCGACAACGCCGGGCCCGAACTGCTGCCGGACCTGGTGCTGGCCGACCACCTGCTCTGCAGCGGGCGCGCCGCGGACGTCGTGCTGCACCTCAAGCCGTATCCGTACTTCGTCTCCGACGCGACGACGCGGGACGTTCTCGACTGCCTGGACCGGATGGACGCGGGCCCCGGCGCGGAGGTGGGGCGGCGGCTGCGGGACGCGATCGGCGGCGGGCGGCTCGTCCTGCGCGCGCACCCCTTCTCCTGCGCGCCGCTGCCGTACGCGGACATGCCCGCGGACCTGCGCGCGGACTTCGCCGCCGCCACGCTCACGGTCATGAAGGGCGACCTGAACTACCGGCGCCTCGTCCAGGACCGGCTCTGGCCCGCGACGACGCCCTTCGCCGAGGTCACGGCCTACTTCCCGGGGCCGGTGGCGGCCCTGCGCACGCTGAAGTCCGACGTCGTCACCGGGCTGGACCCGCGGACGGTGGCAGGCCTGGACGGGGCGGGCGGGGCGGCCGGGAGGTGGCGTACGAGCGGGACGCACGCGCTGATCCAGGTCAGGGCGTAACCGGGCGCGTACCGGACGAAACCGGGCCTCGGTGGCGTAGCTCACGAAAATCCGACAAACGGAACTGCCACATCCGCTTGCTCGTCCCTCCCCTCGAACGGTGAATCCCGCACGAGCGGCGCAGGAAAGGACGGGCGGAGTCCAGCATGGGCGAGGCGAGGAGCGCAGACCGGCACCCGGCGGACACCGGGTGGCCGACGGCGACGCGCGCGGACGGCGGTACGCAGCCCGTGCCCGGCGCGGACGACGTGACGTCCCCGGCCCTCGCGGCCGCGCCCGAGGCCCCGCCCGCCGGGCGGCGGCGCGGGCTCGACCTCAGCGTGCCGCAGGTGGCGGGGAGCGCGGTGGCCGCGGTCGTCGCCGCCAAGCTCGCCTCGAACCTCGGCGTCTACGGCACCATCGCGGGCGCGGGCGTGGTCAGCGCGCTGGGCACCTGCGGCGGCTCCGTCCTCAGCTACGTCTTCCGGCACACCGGCCGCCGCGTCCAGGAGGCCGCCGTCCAGGCGGGACCCGTCGCCCGCCGGGCGCTGACCAGGGCCGACGGGGTGCCGCGCGCGGCCGGAGCGGCGCCCGCGAAGGAGCTGGACGGTACGGACCCGGGCCCGTACCCGGCGGCGGGGCAGGACGTCGACCGTACGGTCAGCGGCCCGGACGTCACGGCCGTGGGCGGCCCGGACCGTACGCGTACGCTGCCCGCGCCCAAGGACGCCGACGCCGACGCCGGCTCCCACGACGGCTACGGCGCGGCCACGTCCTACCGGGCCGGGCGGCAGCGGAGGTGGCGGCGGCCCGTGGTCGCCGTCGCGCTCGCGTTCGGGCTCACGATGGCCGGGATCACCGGCTACGAGGCCATCGCCGGCGAGAACCTGAGCGGCCACGGCGGCACCACCATCGGCAACGCCTTCACCGGCCACGGCACCGGCCACTCCGGCGGCAGCGGTGACGGCGGCGGGACCACCGACTCCCCGTCCGCCCCCACCTCCTCGGCCCCCGCCGACCGGCATCCCGGCAGCGGCGAGCCGTCCGTCCCGCGCCCCACCGCCACCGCACCCGGGCGCGGCAACGGCGGCGGCGATTCCCAGGCCACCCCCGACCCGACGCCCTCGGCCCCCACCACTCCCCCGGCGACCCCCGACCCCACCCCCACCACGGGGACCGGGGACGGCGACGGCGGCGGGGCCGCCACCACCGCCCCCGCGGCGCCTCAGCCGGGCGGCGGCTGAGCGAGCACGGCCGCGACCTTGGCCGTCGTCGCACCGAGGCCCGCCCGGACCGCCGCGAGGGCGGCGGTGTTGCGGGCGATCGCGGCCGTCTGGAGCGCGCTGTCGGCGGCGTGCCAGGCGGTCACGACGTGGGCCTGCTGCTTGCACGCCACGTCCGCGGTCGCGGTGGCCAGCTCGCGGGCGGAGGGGGTCGCGGACTGCCAGTCGGCGGCGTTGTCGACCGCGACCGGGTCGGGGTAGCGGTAGCCGCGGGCGGCCATGCAGGCGGACCACCCGGCGAAGGCGCGCTTGACCCCCGGGTCGTCACGGGACTGCTGCCAGGCGTCGATCTGGAGCGTGTTGGGCAGGTCGGCGCGGGTCAGCGCGTCGTCCGTACCGGTCAGGGCGCGGTTGGCCTGCGCGGTGCAGCCGCCCTCGGGCACGGCGCGGCCGCCGATGCGGGGGTGCGGCACCGGGTTGCCCGCGGGGTCGAGGCCGAGGCTGACCAGCGCGCGGTCGGCTGCGCTGCGGTGGTCGGGGCGCGCGGCCTGCTCGGCCTGCTGCGCGGCCCGGTCGCGCCGGTCGACGCGGACGTACGACGGGGTCAGCGACGTGTGGTAGCCGTAGGCGCGGGCCGCGGCGGGGTCGGCGAGCATGTAGCGGCGGGCCGTGAGCGAGGTGACGTCCGCGTCGTCCGCGGTGAAGGCGGGCGGCAGCGGGTCGGGGCTGAAGCCGAAGCCCGCGAGGCAGCGGTTGGCCAGGATCTGCCGGGCGGTCGCGTAGTCGCGCAGCTGGCGCCCGGAGGGCAGGTACGCGGCGAGCGGGATGTCCGGCGCGGCGCCGGTCGCGGGCGGGGCCTGCCGCGCGTGGCCGGCCCCGTCCGTGCGGCCGGAGCTTTGCGACGACGTGCAGCCCGCGGTGGCGGCGAGTGCGACGGCGGCCACGGCACACACCGCGGCCGCCGCGAGCCCGGCGCGCGGCCGGGCGTGGTGGTTCGGCACAGCGGGCCTTACTGCGTCCAGAGGTAGGACGCGTTCTGGTTGTACGTGTTCACGAGCTGCTTCTTCTGGAGCGTGCCGACGTAGTCGGAGGCGCCCATGAAATTGCTGTTGTAGTACACGTACACGGACTTCGTGACATTGCGGTTCCACGCCGAGGCCGCGTTGTTCTTGACGTACTGCCCGTATCCGGCGACACCGCGCGTCAGGAACGTGTAACCGGCGAGGTTCTTGATATTGCCGTCGTCGTAGCGGCTGTCGAAAATCGACCCCGCCTGGTAGGAGTTGTAGTACAGGCAGAATTCGCCCGTCCTCGCCTGGCCGGAGACACCGGCGTTGCAGACGCCGTCGCGGTCGGCCGCCGTGGCCGTGGCCATGCCCATGACCGTGGCCAGGGCGGTCGCCGACAGCACCGCCGCGGCCCCGCCCAGAACCTTCCTTGCCCTGCTCATCGAACATCCTCTCTGATAACGGAAATCGACTGATGACCTCCGCTGCCGAGAAAGGTACTCCCGATATCACGGAATTTCCGCCGCGACCCGCCCGGGATGATGAGGCGGAAGATTTGACATTCATCTGACATTTACGTATCAGGAATTCCGCGCCGCCGCGATGTCCGCGAGCATCCGCCGCTGGTGCCGGTGCCCCACCGTCTCGTAGCCGACCACCGTCACGAAGGGCGCGAGCGTGAGGACGAGCAGGCACGTCGGGACGGCGACACCGGCCGCGGCGAGCAGCGCGGCGGCCAGCAGCACCAGCAGCGTGAGGCCGATGAGCAGCAGGTGGAAGGGGTCGGGCGCGGACAGCAGCAGGGTGTGCAGCAGATAGACCGTCAGCAGGTAGAGGCCGACGGGCAGCACGAGGGCGAGCACGACGGCGAGGCCGCCGATGTCGGAGTGCTCCTCCAGGCTCAGGCCCGCGACGTGCAGGCCCGCGCCCGCCCCGGCGATGCCGAGGAAGACGGCCATGTGGCCGTAGCCGAACAGATAGCCGCGCGACCTGCGGTGGACGAGGATGTCGCCGAACGGCACGGCGAAATACACCCACCACATGCCGAACGTCAGGCCGACGCCCGCGATGACGATCGCGACGGCGTCCCACGTCCACATCGTGCCGTCCCGGCCGCCGAGGAGTTCACCCGAAGAGGCGACGGTGCCGACGACGCCCTCCCCCAGGGTGATGATCGCGAAGAGGCTGTAGCGCTCGGCGACATGGTGCGGATGCCACGGGGTGCCGCCCGCGCCGCCCTGGCCGAACACCGGCAGCAGCAGTTCGAGGACCGCCAGGACGGCGAAGACCGTGAAGGCGGCGGCCGGCGGCATCCGCACGAAGCCGACGACCACCCAGCCGGCCTGCACGACCACCGTCCAGCGGATGCTGGCCATGCCGACGTCGTGGAAGTCCGGCGCCGCGCGCGCCGCCCGCCACCACTGGGCGACCATCGCGACGCGCATCACGACGTAGCCGATCACCATCGCCCGCAGCTCCAGATGCCCGCCCTCCTTGACGGAGTGGAACATCGCGGGCAGGCCGAGGGCGAAGACGACGACGCCGATCATCTGGAGCATCGTCAGGAGGCGGTAGAGCCAGTCGTCGGTGCCGAAGGCCGAGGAGAACCAGCTGAAACTGATCCAGGCGACGGAGATCGCGAACATGGCGAGGACGAAGGCCACGACGCCCTTGCCGTAGAGGCCCTCGGCGACCATGTCGGCGAACTGCTCGGCCGCGGTGCCCACGGCGACGACGAAGGTGAGGTCGAAGAGCAGCTCCAGGGGCGTGGAGACGCGGCCGTCCTCCTCGGGGTCGCGGCCGCTCATCGGGACGAGGCTGTGGGCGAGCGCGCCGTCCTGCTCGCCGTCCCGCGTACCGCCGCCCGTGCTGTTGTCGGACTCGCTCATACGCAGCATCATGCCGTGGGCGCGGCTCCCGGCCGGTGTTCCGCGGCGACCGCGCCGACCAGCAGGCCGAGGGCGACGGCGGTGACGATCGTGACCAGCTTCGTCAGGTCGCGGAAGCCCTCCACCGGATATCCGCCCGCGAGCGCGGTCAGGCCGCGCAGGCCCAGCGAGCCGACCGTCAGGGTGAAGAAGCCGGGCAGCAGCAGGACCAGGCGGGGCGGCAGGCGCGGGCGGGCGCCGAGCCAGGTGGCCGCCGCGCCCAGCGCCACCGCCGCGACGAAGGTGCCGCCGACCTCGCCGACGAGCTTGGTGGCGCCGGTCTGGACACCCACCGTCGCGTACACCAGCGCGAGCAGCGGGCCGAGGTGCCGTACGGGGACGGCGAAGGCCAGCACCGTGCCGGCGGTGAAGACGATCCAGGCCAGGAAGAGCGCCCAGCGCGGCAGGTCGGAGGCGGCGGCGAGCGTCGCGGTGATCGCGCCGAGCACGGCGGACGTCCCGACCTCGTACCAGGTGGGCTGCATGAGCGGCGCGAAGCCGACCGCGAAGAGCGTGATGCCCAGCAGCCGCAGGAACCAGGGGTACGGCTGCGGCGCGTCGCGGACGGCTGCGAGGCGGCGGGCGGCGGCGGGGGTGTCCAGGCCGCCCGCCGACACGTCCGCGAGCAGCGGTTTGAGGGCGATGACCTGGTCCATCCGGAAGGCCTCGGGGAAGCCGCGGACGGTCACGGTACTCAGCTCGCCGTGCGAGGTGACGGTGACGGTGGCGCCGTCCGGGACGACGACGAGGTCCGCGTGCGCGCCGAGCCCGCGGGCGGCGGCGCCGACGGAGCGGTGGACCTGCTCGGCTCCCTCGCCGCTGGTGTCGAGCAGGAGGCGGGTGAGGTCGGCGAGGAAGGCGACGGTCGTGCGGTGGGCGGCCAGGTCGGCGGGGGCGGGGGGCGCGCCGGACGGGTCGCCGGTGGGGACGGTCCAGGGGGCGGGGCTGCTGTCGGGGGCGCCTCCGGGGGCACTTTCCGGGGCGTTTTCCGGGGCGTTTTCCGGGCCGTCCGGGACCGGGCCCTGCGGCGTACGGCGCTCCGGGGGCGGCTCCGGGAGGCTCACCGGGGGGAGGCGCCGAAGAGCGTCAGGAAGCGGGCCTCGACCTCGGCCATGAGCTGGATCTCGGCCGGGTCGACGCTCTCGTTGGGGGCGTGGATCAGGCACAGCGGTTCCTCGACGCCCATGAGGATGATCTCCGACCGCGGGTAGCTGTCGGACAGCACGTTGCACAGCGGGATGGAGCCGCCCTGCCCGACGAGGGCCATCGGCTTGCCGTAGACCTTGCGCATCGCCTCGTCGAGCGCGCGGTACGCGGGACCGTCGGTGACGGCGGCGAAGGGCTCGCCGACACCCTCCGGTTCGACGGTGACGCGGACGCCCCAGGGCGCGGCGTTCGCCAGGTGGTCCGTCAGGGAGCGCTCGGCCATGTGCGCCTGGAGCCCCGGCGGGATGCGCAGCGAGACGCGGGCGCGCGCGGTGGCGGGGACGGCGGCGGCCGAGCCGACGACGGGCGGGCAGTCGATACCCAGGACGGTGACGGCAGGGCGGGCCCACAGCCGGTCGGCGACGCTGCCGGTGCCGGTGAGCGGGACGCCGTCGAGCACGCCGGCGTCGGTGCGGAACTGCTCCGCGTCGTACTCCTCGCCCTTCCAGCGGCCGTCGCCGGGCAGGCCCTGGACGCGGGTGCCGCCGGTCTCCGGGTCGCGCAGGGTGGCGAGCAGGTGGATCAGCGCGGCCAGCGCGTCGGGCGCGGGGCCGCCGAACATGCCGGAGTGCACCTCGCCGCCCAGCGTCTCGACGGTCACCACCACGTTGACCAGGCCGCGCAGCGACACGGTGGCCGTGCCCGTGCCGGCCTCGGCGTTGCCGGTGTCGCACACCAGCAGGGCGTCGGCGGTGAAGAGCTCGCGGTTCGCGGCGACGTACCGCTCCAGGCCGCCGGTGCCCTGCTCCTCGGAGCCCTCGGCGACGAACTTCACGCTCACCGGCAGGTCGTCGCCGAGGGCGCGCAGCGCGGTGAGGTGCATGACGACGTTGCCCTTGCAGTCGGCCGCACCGCGCCCGTACCAGCGGCCGTCGCGCTCGGTCAGCTCGAAGGGCGGGGTGCGCCAGGCCTTGTCGTCCAGCGGCGGCTGGACGTCGTAGTGGCAGTAGAGCAGCACGGTGGGCGCGCCGGGCGGACCGGGGCGGTGGCCGAGGACGGCGGCGCTGCCGTCGGGGGTCTCGGCGAGATGCACGTCGTGCAGGCCCGCCTCGGTGAGGGCGTCGGCGACCCACTGGGCGGCGCGGCGGCACTCCTCGGGCGGATACTGCCGCGGGTCGGCGACGGAGGGAATGGCGACCAGCTCCGCGAGATCCGCTTTGGCGCGCGGCATGAGGGCGGCGATCCGCGCGGCAAGGCCTTCGGGGGCCTTCCCGTCACCGGCGGCACCCTCCCCGCCCCCGGCGCCGGCGCCGGGCTGCTGCGCGTTCATCCGCTCTTCCGCCTCCCGGACCGGAACGGCCACCTCCCGGTGGCCCTTCCGGCCAGCATTCGCCCGCGCCGCCGCAGCCGCATGCGGGCTGACCCGAACGGACGACGGACGCGGCCGGCCGCCGGGCCCCCTCCCGCCGAAAAGGCGGCGGCGCGGGGCCCGGCACCGGGCGGGGCGGGGCGGGAGGTCGCCCGGGGAGGGGGCCCGGCGCGTGGGCAACCCGGCGGGGTGCTCGGGGTGGTGCGGTGCCCGGCGCGCGGAGGGTCCGGCGCCGGGCGGGGGCGGGCTAGAGGCCAGCTTGCAGGCGGCCGGTCACGAGGGAGACGAAGCGGGACGGGTCGGTGAGTTCGCCGCCCTCGGCCAGCAGGGCGAGGGAGTGCACGAGTTCGGCGGTCTCGCCGAGCGCGGGGTCGTCGGGGCGGTCGGCGCGGGCCTTGTTGAGCCCGGCGATGAGCGGGTGCCCCGGGTTGACCTCCAGGATTCGCTTGACCTGCGGGACCTCCTGGCCCATGGCCCGGTAGATGTTCTCCAGCGCGGGCGTGATCGCGTCGGCGTCCGAGACGATGCAGGCGGCCGAGACCGTCAGCCGGGAGGACAGCCGGACCTCCTTGACCTTCTCGCTCAGCGACTCGGTCATCCACGCCAGCAGGTCGGCGTACTCCTGCTGCTGCTTCTCCCGCTCGCCCTCGGCCTTCTCCGCGTCCTCCGTGCCACCGAGGTCGACCTCGCCCTTGGCGACCGAGCGCAGCTGCTTGCCGTCGAAGCCGGGCACGACGTCGACCCACACCTCGTCGACCGGGTCGGTCAGCAGCAGCACCTCCACGCCCTTGGCGCGGAAGGCCTCCATGTGCGGGGAGCTCTCCACCGCCTGGCGGGACTCGCCGGTCAGGTAGTAGATGTGCTCCTGGCCCTCCTTCATACGGCCCACGTAGTCCGCCAGCGTCGTCGGCGTGTCCTTGTCGTGGGTGGTGGCGAAGGTGGACGCGGCGAGGATCGCGTCCCGCTCCGTCCCGTCGCCGAGCAGGCCCTCCTTGAGGACGCGGCCGAACTCGCGCCAGAAGGTGGCGTACCGCTCCGGCTCGGCGGTCATCATCTCCTTGACCGTCGACAGCACCTTCTTGGCCAGGCGGCGGTGCATGAGCTGGATCTGCCGGTCCTGCTGGAGGATCTCGCGGGAGACGTTGAGCGACAGGTCCTGCGCGTCGACGACGCCCTTGACGAAGCGCAGGTACGACGGGAGCAGCGCCTCGCAGTCGTCCATGATGAACACGCGCTTGACGTAGAGCTGGACCCCGCGCCTGTAGCCCTGCATGAACAGGTCCTGCGAGGCGTGCGAGGGGATGAACAGCAGGGCCTGGTATTCGAAAGTGCCCTCGGCCTGGAGGCGGATCGTCTCCAGCGGGTCGATCCAGTCGTGGCTGATGTGCTTGTACAGCTCGTGGTATTCGGCGTCGGTGACCTCGTCGCGGGAGCGGGCCCACAGCGCCTTCATCGAGTTGAGCGTCTGCGGCTCGGGGGCGGCGGCCTCCTCCCCCTCCTCCGCGCTCTCCTCGCCGGCCGCGGCGGCGGGCTGCTCGGCGGCCATCCGGATCGGCCAGGTGATGAAGTCCGAGTAGCGCTTGACGATCTCCCGGATCTTCCACGGCGAGGTGTAGTCGTGCAGCTGGTCCTCGGAGTCCTCGGGCTTGAGCTTCAGCACGATCGAGGTGCCCTGCGGCGCTTCCGGGACGTCCTCGATCGTGTACGTGCCCTCGCCGCCGGACGTCCAGCGGGTGCCCTGCGTCTCGCCCGCCCGGCGCGTCAGCAGCGTGACGTCGTCGGCGACCATGAAGGCGGAGTAGAAGCCGACGCCGAACTGCCCGATGAGCCGCTCGCCCGAGGCGGCGTCGCCGGACTGCTGCATCTCCTTGAGGAAGGCCGCCGTACCGGACTTCGCGATCGTGCCGATGAGCTGCACGACCTCCTCGCGCGACATGCCGATGCCGTTGTCGCGGACGGTGAGGGTGCGCGCCTGCGGGTCCGTCTCGATCGTGATGTGCAGGTCGGACACGTCGGCCCCGAGCGTGTCGTCGCGCAGCGCCTCCAGCCGCAGCTTGTCCAGCGCGTCGGACGCGTTGGAGAGCAGCTCCCGCAAGAAGACGTCCTTGTTGGAGTAGATCGAGTGGATCATCATCTGCAGAAGCTGGCGCGCTTCCACCTGGAACTCGAACGTCTCGGCAGACATGGCGGCTGGCCCTTCTCCGGTCACCTATGGGTGGGTTGCACTGACTCCCAGAACCATAGATCAACCGGAGCACCCCCCGAGGCGCCCCGTCCTCAGCCTGTGGATAACTTCCGGTCACGCCGCCAGTCGCGGGTCGGTGACCCCGCCGGGGCACTCGCGGCACTCCGGGCGCCGCGGCCAGCCCGCCAGCTCCGCGCCCGCGTGGTAGGCGCTGTCGTAGAAGGCCAGCACCGTCGCCCACGGGTCGGGCGTCGCGCGCGCGTCGTCGTACATCAGCAGCGCGATGTGGCTGCCGCGCGCCTCCGACCAGCTCGCCTCCGCCGGTTCCAGCGGTCGCGCGGCCAGCCCCGGCGGCTCGGGCGCGGTGTAGGAGTAGAAGGCCGGCGCCGGCACGGTGTCGTCCCCGAACCAGAACCCGGCGCTGATCACCTCGCGCGAGTACGCCTCCCGCGTGACCGGGTCCGCAGTCGCCGGCTGCCCGATCTCGCGCTCGGCGAACCGTGTCACCGCGATGTCGAAGGTGTGCCAGAAGTGGTGGACGGGGCTGGTCTTCCCCGAGTAGCCCGCGGCGAAGGCCTCCAGGACGAGATTCACCTGGCTGAGGATGCGCCAGTAGCGCCCGACCGCGACCGGGTCGTACGTCCGGTGCTCGTGGTCCTCGGCGAACGGCCGCCGGGAGTCCGGGAGATCGTACGGGTACGGGTGCTCGGGCGCCGCGTCGATGTCCAGCGCCACAAGGGCCTTGAGGGTGTCGCGGTAGAAGTCCGCGACCGACCGCCCGGCGAGCGGGAAGGACTCCTCGCGGCCCGCGAGGGTGCGCACCAGCAGGCGGTGCGCGACGAAGTCGAAGTCGATGCAGAAGGCGTCGCCGCCGTGGACCGGGCCCATCGGACGCGTGGTGATGCCGCGCCCGGTGAGGTGGAAGGGCACGTTCCACCAGTGGTTGCGGCGGGGGCTGCCGGCGAGGCGGATCTTGCCGACGATCTGCACGAAGCGGTGCAGCGTCTCCTTCGAGTCGCGCCACTCGTCGAGCGCGAGCGCCGGGAACAACTCCACGTCACCCTCCTCCAGGGCCCGCGGCCCATCGCGCTCCAGCCTCGCCCCCGCCCCACGCCCCGGCCACCCGGGAAGCCCACCCGGGTGAGGGCGCGGATGCCCTGCCGGGCCCGCGCGCTCCGCGTGGCGCAATTGCGCCCCCGGCGGGAAACCGGGTGCCGCCGCCGGGAGGGGCGGGTAACGTCAGGCCCGGCCTCCCGGTGCGCAGGTTGCGGTTACTTCCTTTGTCGAATTTGCCCCCATGGGGCGAATGGGTCCCTCGTGGCCCAGAAACCGTCGCCGACTCGATCTCGGGAGGCCTTTGCCATGGCTCGCTTCAACACCCGCCGCACCGCCGCGGCAGCGGTCGGCTCGCCGGTGCGGACGACCGGGGAGCGGGTCGCGACGTACGAGGGCGCGTCCGGTTACGCGCGCGACGCGCGGTCCGAGCTGTTCCTGCTCGCGGCCGGCAACTACGTGGGCATGGACACCTTCTACGAGCAGGCGGACGCGCGCGACGAGCGGTACGCCTCGCTCGTACGGGAGTTGGCCGTCACCGACCCGGCGTGGACGGCGGCGCTGCTGGGCTGGCTGCGGCAGGAGGCCCACCTGCGGACCGCCGCGCTGGTGGGCGCGGCCGAGTACGTGCACGCGCGGCTGGGCGCGGGCGCGGACGCCGCCCCGGCCGAAGGCGCCGCCGCCCATCGGGCCGTCGTCGCGAGCGTGCTGCAACGCGCGGACGAGCCGGGCGAGTTGCTGGCGTACTGGATCTCGCGCTACGGGCGGCTCGTGCCGCAACCCGTCAAGCGCGGCATCGCGGACGCGGTGCGGCGGCTCTACACCGAGCGGGCGCTGCTGCGGTACGACACCGAAGGCGCCGCCTTCCGCTTCGGCGACGTCCTGGAGCTGACGCACCCGCGGCCGGCCGCGCCGTGGCAGGGCGACCTCTTCCGGCACGCCCTCGACCGGCGGCACGGGCGCGGCGCCGAGATCCCCGAAGTGCTGCGCACGGTACGGGCGAGGGCCGCACTGCTGGCCGAACCCGTCGAGCGGCGGCGGGAGTTGGTGCGCTCCGCCGGAGGAAGGGAGCGGCTGGCGGCGGCCGCCATGTCCTGGGAGGCGCTCGCGGGCTGGCTGCAGGGCCCGATGGACGCGGCGGCGTGGGAGGCGGTGATCCCCGGCATGGGCGTCTTCGCCCTGGTGCGCAACCTGCGCAATTTCGACGAGGCCGGGGTCGGCGACGCGGCGGCCGAGGAGGTCGCCCGCAGGCTGTCGGACCCGGCGGAGGTCGCGCGCTCGCGCATGCTGCCCTACCGCTTCTGGGCCGCGTACAAGCACACCGCGTCGTTGCGGTGGGCGGCTGCGCTGGAGCAGGCGCTGACCCTCTCGCTCGCCAATGTGCCCTCGCTGCCGGGGCGTTCGCTGATCCTGGTGGACCGCTCGCCCTCGATGTTCCCCGGCTACCCCTTCTCGACCCCGAACCGCTCCGACATCCCGCTCGCCGAGCAGGCGGCGGTGTTCGGCGCGGCTCTCGCGGTGCGGGCGCAGGCGCCCACGCTCGTGGAGTTCGGGATCGCCAGCAAGGAGCTGCCGGTGCCGAAGGGCGGCAGCGTGCTGCGGCTGGTGGAGTCCTTCGGGCGGCACGACGGGACGGACATCCCGTCCGCGGTGAAGCGGCATTTCGACGGCCACGACCGGATCGTGGTGGTGACCGACGAGCAGACCCGCAGGGGCTGGCTTCCCTCCAACGGGGCCTCGCACGGCGGCATGCCGCCCACCGAGATCGACGCCCTCGTGCCCGTCGACGTCCCCGTCTACATGTGGAACATGGCCGGTTACGCCCCCGGCGCCACCCCGTCCGGCAGCGGGCGGCGGCACACCTTCGGCGGGCTGACCGACCAGGCCTACGGGATGATCGCCCGGCTGGAGTCCGGGCGGGACGCCCGCTGGCCGTGGGCCTGACCGCTCAACTCCGCTGCCCTGTACGTGCCCTGCGCGGAACGCACGGCGGCCGCTCCGGTACGCGGGGAGGCGTACCGGAGCGGCCGGAATGGCGTCCGTCGTGCGGTGCGGGCGGGGGATCAGGTGCCGTAGACCTGGAACTCCCAGAGCGAGTAGCCGTATTGCGTGGTGCGGGCCGTCCCGTACATCCGGACGTAGCGGCCGGTGCCGCTGACGTTCAGCGTCTGGGTGCCGCCCGTGCCGGCCGTCGTGCTGTAGATGTTCGTCCAGTTGGTGCCGTCGTTGGACGTCTGGATCTGGAACGACTTGGCCGCCGCCGTCTCCCAGTTGAGCACGACCTGGCTGACGGTGTGGCTCGCGCCGAGGTCGACCTGGAGCCACTGCGGGTCGGTGAAGCCGCTCGACCAGCGGGTGCCGGTGTTGCCGTCCACCGCCATCGGCGCGGTGAAGCTGCCGTTCTCGCTGGACGACGCCGTGGCGGTCTTGCCCTGCGAGAGCAGGGTGGCCTGGCCGGGGCCGCCCGGGTCGCCGCCGCCGGAGGTCGGGGTGCCGAACAGGGCCAGTTCGTACAGCGAGTTGCCGTACGCCGAGGCTCTGGCGGTGGAGTAGACCCGGACGTATCTGGCGGTCGCGTTCAGGTTGGTGTCCTGGATGTCGGCCGGTGAGTTGTTGTTGCTGTAGACCGTGGTCCAGGTGCTGCCGTTGGTCGACGTCTGCAACTGGTAGGCGGAGGAAGCCGCCGCCTCCCAGGTCAGGGTCGCGTGGTTGAGGTTGTAGTTCTGGCCGAGGTCGACCTGGAGCCACTGCGGGTCGGAGAAGCCGCTCGACCAGCGGGTGGTGACGTCGCCGTCGGTCGCGTTGGAGGCCGGGAACTGCGCGCTCTCGTTGGACGACGACGTGGTCGGCTTGCCCTTGGCGATGTTCGTGCCGTGGTCGGGCGTCTTGTTGTAGACGGCCACGTAGTCGATGTTCATCTGGCCGCCGGAGACCGTGGCGGCGTTGGGGCCGCCGCCGAAGGCCGCGGGGAAGCCGCCGCCGATCGCCAGGTCGAAGATGATGTAGAAGCTGTGGTCGACCGCGTTGGCCCAGGTGGCGGCGTCGACCTGGTTGGAGTTGATCGTGAAGTAGTTCGCGCCGTCGAGGTAGTAGCGGATCTGCTCGGGGGAGGTCGAGCGGTCGATCTCGACGGCGTAGGTGTGGTAACCGGTCTGGCAGCCGGAGCAGGCGCGCTCGCCGCTGCCGATGCCGGTGGTCTCGTTGCAGGGGCCGCCCGAGCCGACACCGCAGTGCAGGGTGCCGAACACGGAGCTGCGGCCGTTGATGTCCTCCATGATGTCGACCTCGCCGGAGCCCGGCCAGGTCACCCCGACGCGCAGCGGCGCACCGAGCATCCAGAAGGCGGGCCAGTAGCCCGCGCCGTTGGCGGTCGAGACGTTCGGCTGCTGGATCGAGGCCTGCATCCGGACGACACCGCCGGGCGGCGCGCCGAAGCCGTCCGCCTGCGTCTCGACGCGGCCGGACGTCCAGCCGGTGGCCGGGTCGCTGCCGTCGTGCAGGGCACGCAGCACCAGGTGGCCGTTGCCGTCGGTGTAGACGTTGGACGTGCTGTTGGTCATCGTCTCGATCTCACCGGTGCCGAACGTCCAGCCCGCGCCCGCGTCGTAACGCCAGGTGTCGGTGTTCAGCCCGGTGTTGGCGGCGCCGTTGAAGTCGTCGCTCCAGGTGGTGGTGAAACCGGACGGAGCCGCGGGGACCGCCGAGGGGGCGACGGCCGCGGGCTGCGCGGCGGGCTTCGCGGCGGTCGGCGCGGCCGAGGCCGGGCCGGATCCCGTGAAGGTGACCGCCGCCATCGCGGCGGCGGCGAGCAGCCCCACGCCGAGGCGTCGGAAGAGCCGCTGCGGGGAATTGCTGGTTCTGCCCCGGATGCCTGAGATGTCTCTCATGTCTGTCGTCGACATGCGGAACGTACTCCTTCTCCTGTGGGGGGCGGCAGCACAACGTGCGTGGCGCGCTGCCGGGTTGGGGAGTGCTGAGAGCGCTCTCAGGAGCGTCCCGTCCCGCATCCGGCGTGTCAAGACAACCGGCAACGTTTACGGAACGAACCCGCCGCCCCGAACGTCCGTACGATGAGGGCAACCGGAACGGCGAGGTGGCCGGTTCAACGGTCAGGGACCGGCGCCGCCCGTCGCGGGCGACGTCAGCGGTACGTGCGGCAGCTCACCCGTAAGCCGACGCTTCGGACACGGCGGCGGCGGGGAGAGTCGGGAAGGCGGTCCGGGCGGGGCAGGAACCGCCCTGGTCAGGTCGCACACAGGAACGTGACGTATCAGTCATGCAACAGCCGCAACCACGGACCGGGAATGCGGTCTCCTAGAGTGCGACCTTTGCGGAAATGGGGAGACACGAGAGTGATGACGGACAAGACGGCGGCCGACACCGCCACCGGGGCGGAGGCGGCCGCGCCTGACGGCTGGACAACCCGGGCGATATCGGGCACTTCACGGATATTCGGCACCCGCGGGCGGCGCCTCCGGCACGGTATGACGGCGCTCGCGGTCGGCGCGGTGCTGCTCGGCGCGGCGGCCTGCGGCGGCAACGCGGACGCGCACTCCGACTCGTCCGACGGCAAGAACGGCTCCGCCGCCCAGGGCCAGGCCGCGGACAACGCCTCGCAGGCCAAGCTCACCGTGACCCCGGCGAACGGCGCGACCGGCGTCGACACGTCCGGCGCGCTCAAGGTCGCGGCCGCGCAGGGCAAGCTCACCAAGGTCGCGGTGACGGCGAAGGACGGCACCGCGGTCGACGGCACGATCTCCGCGGACGGCGCCACCTGGACGCCGAAGAGCAACCTGCGCACCGGCACGCAGTACGCGGTCGCCGCGACCGCGACGGACGCCAAGGGCAAGGAGGCCACCACGCAGTCGGCCTTCACCACCCTGACCCCGACCGACTCGACGGCCAACTACGGCGTCTTCAACGTCGCCGCGAACGCCACGTACGGCGTCGGTATGGAGGTGTCGATCCACTTCAACAAGGCCGTCACCAACCAGGCCGACGTGCGGCACGCGATCACCGTCACCGCCGAGCCGAACGTGCCGGTCGAGGGCCACTGGTTCAGCGCGCAGCGCCTGGACTTCCGCCCCGAGGCCTACTGGGCGCCCGGCACCAAGGTCACGCTGCACCTGAAGCTGGACGGCGTGAAGATGTCCAAGACGACCTACGGCAAGCAGTACAAGGACGTCAGCTTCACGATCGGCCGCTCGCAGACCTCGGTCGCCGACAACAAGGCGAAGACGCTCACCGTCTACCGCGGCAACAAGGTGCTGCGCACCCTGCCCGCGAGCCTCGGCGACGCGCAGAACACCACCTACAACGGCAAGATGGTGATCGAGGAGAAGTCCAAGGTGGTGGACATGGACTCGCAGACCGTGGGTCTGGGCAACGCCTACCACATCAAGGACGTCCCGCACGGCATGCGGCTCTCCGACTCGGGCACCTTCGTCCACGGCAACTACTGGCGCCCCGCCTCGGTCTTCGGCCACGAGAACACCAGCCACGGCTGCGTCGGCCTGCACGACGTCAAGGGCGGCAACGACCCGAGCACCCCGGCCGCGTGGTTCTACAACAACTCGCTGATCGGCGACGTCGTGACGGTGGTCAACTCCCCGGACAAGACCATCCCGCCGAGCAACGGTCTCAACGGCTGGAACATGTCCTGGACGAGCTGGGTCGAGCACTGATCCACCCCGCGGGCCGGACACCGACCCGCCCCTGAGGCCCTCCCGGCCTCCCCTGCCGCAACCCCGCAGGCCCCGCCCCGCGCCCTCCGCGCCGGGCGGGGCCTGCGGGGTTCTGCGCGTGGGGGGTTCGCGTACGGGCAGGCCCGCGTCAGCCGTACGCGTACGGGGGCGGTCCCGGCTACGGGGCGGGTATCGGCACCTCGGCGGGTATCGGCACCTGCGCGGGCGGGAAGCCGAGGGCGTCGAGCAGGTCGCAGAACAGCTCCTCCGCGAAGGGGTCCGGGGTCGTGCGCAGCAGCGCCTCGATCGCGGCCGCCTCCACGCCCGAGCCGACGCCGGCCGCCGCCGCCCACGCGAGCGCGTCCCGCGCGTCCCCGGGGACGTCCGCGTCGAACTCGGCGACCTTGCGGGCGATCGCCTCCGCGCATTCGGCCGAGGAATACCAGGAGATCGGGTCGCCCGGCAGATCGTCCGGCGGCTCGACGCGCAGTCCCGCCGCGATCTCCATGCCCACGGTCGCCCCCCACTCCTGCCCGCCCGGGGTCAGCCCGCGCACGTAGACGACGTCGCTGTCGTACACGTACCCCAGGCACGCCGGAGCGCCTGACCACTCGACGATCTCGCGCAGGATCTCCTCGTCCCAGTAATCCCCGCCGACGCTCGCCGTCCGCCAACCCCCCGGTCGTGGCCACCATTCGCCGTTGGCGACCAGCTCCTCCCGGACCTCCTCCTGCAGCGTGTCGAAGACCTCCGCCTCCGCCAGCGGACGCTCGCTGCGGCAGAAGACCAGCGTTCCCGAGAAACCCATGTGCCCCACCCCTGAGATCGTTCTGTCCTGCTTTGACAGTAGGGGTGGGGTCTGACACAGGCCCTGACCAGCGCGAACGGTTCTACGGGCGCGCCCGGGTCCGGCGCAGGTGGAGGAGGACCGGGACCGCGGTCGCTGCGACCGCCGCCGCCGCGCACACCGTGGTCGTCAGGGTCAGCTCGCGCCAGGGAAGGGCCAGGGGGTGGGGGACGGAGAGGCGGGAGAGGGCGGCGTGGAGGGTGGCGAGGTCGAGGGCCGCCGCCAGGAGGCCGATCGCCGCGCCGACCGCGACGGGGAGGAGCGATTCGGCCGCGGTCAGGCGGAGGAGCTGGAGGCGGGTCGCGCCCGACCGGCGCAGGAGGGTCAGCTCGCGCGTGCGGGCCGCGGTGGACATGGCCTGGGCGGTCGCGAGGGCGAGGGTGGCGTAGAGGAGGGCGATGCCCAGGGTCAGGGCGAGGCCGAGGCGGGTGGCCGCGGTGGCGTGCGGGGCGGTCGCCCGTACCCACGCGGGCCCGGTACGGACATCGGCGCCCGGCACCGCGCGGCGCAGCTCCGCCGTCACCGCCGCCGGGGACGCGCCCGGGGCCAGGCGGATGCGGACCAGGGCGGGGGCCGCGCCGGGCGGGGCGTTGCGCGGGGTGAGGTAGACGCCGTTGTCGCCCGTGCCCTGCGCCAGGACGGCGGCGATCCGCAGCCGCCGCTTCGTGCCGTCGGCGAGCCATACGGTCACGGTCTCGCCGGCCGTGTGCCGCTGCCATTCCGTGGTGACGACGATCGAACCGTCGTCGAGGTCGGCGAGGCGGCCCGCGACGACCGGCAGCCGTACGGTGTCCGGCAGCGTCGCCGGGTCAACGGCCCAGCCCTGCGCGCGGATCAGCGCGACGCTGTCCTCAAGGGTGGTGACGGACGCGGCGGTTGCGGCGGAGGCGGTACGTACGCCCGGCGCGGCGCGGACGCGGGCCAGTTCGGTGGCGTCCAGGCCGCCCGCCGCCGTCAGGACGAGGTCGGCGGTCGTCGCGCGGGCGATCTCCGCGGACTTCGCGGCGTTCACGGTCGCCGTCGCGCCGGGCAGCGCGCCCGCGAGCGCCACCACCGCCACAACCGGGGCCGCCACCGCGGCCGTACGCCGGGCCGCCGCGGCCGCCTGCGCCCGGACGAGCCTGCCGTGCGCGCCCAGCAGCCGCAGCAACGGCCGTACCAGCGCGGGCGAGAGCGCCGCCGCCGCGGCGACCAGCAGCATCGGACGAGACACGTACGACTTGCGGTGCAGCAGGTCGGCGGGGCCCGCGGGGTCGGCGTACAGGGAGTACGCGGCCAGGCCGAGGGACGTCGCCAGCAGCGCGCCGCCCGCGAGGGCGCGGCCCCGGGTCAGGGCGCGGACCTGCGTGTCCGCCTCCCGCAGGGCCTCCGCCGGTGCGGTGCGGCCCGCGCGCCAGGACGCGGCCGCGCTGCCGCACAGCGCGGCGGCGACCGCGGTGGCCATCGCGGCGGGGTACGGCCACAGGTGGCCGCGCGTGTCCGCGGCGAACCACGCGGGCGCGAGGCTCTTGTCGACCATCCAGCGGGCCAACACCCCTGCCCCGTACGCCCCGCCGAGCGCGCAGCCCGCCGCCGCAGCCGGGATCGCGAGGAGCAGCTGCTCGATGAGGACGCGGCGGCGCAACCGCCCCGCGGTCGCGCCCGCGAGCCGCAGCAGCCCGAACTCCCGGCGGCGCGCCGCCACCGCGAGGGCCGTCACGGACGACACAGCGAAGACCACGACGAAGCCCGTGACGCCGGCGGCTGTGCCGAGGACGACCTCCACGCCGGTCAGGGCGGTACGGTCCGCCGCCGCATGCGGGTCGGCGGCGCGTCTGGCTCCGCCGGTGAGCACGGTCGCGCCGGGCGCGCTCGCCTCGACCGCGCGGCGGACCGCGGCGGGGTCGGCGTCGACCGCTACTTGGCGTGTGGGCGGGTTGAGTTGGGCCGCGCGGGCGTCGGTGAAGAAGAGGGCGTGCTCGAAGGGGTGGGGGGCTTCGACGGTGCCGACGACGTGCAATGTGCCGTGGGCGGTACGGAGGGTGGTGCCGGGCGGGGCCCAACTCCCGGTGGCCGCGACCTCGTCGGGGGCCTGCGGGGCCCGGCCGCCGGTCAGGCGGTAGCCGCCGAGCGGGGCGGCGGACCAGGGGTGGCCCGTGAGCGGGGCTGCGCCGCTGCGTGTGGTGCGTACGGCGAAGGAGCGGTCCTCGACGACGTGGCCGAGGGCTCGCAATTCATCGAGCAGGGCGGGCGGGAGGGCCCGCGGCTCCGGGAGGGCGGTGGTGCGGGTGCCGTGCGCGGTGCTGACGCGCAGGGTGGCGTCGCCCCTGACCACGGCCCGGGCGCGGGCGAAGCGCTCCGGAGCGGCGGTTGGGGGGCCGGCGAGGGCGCTGGCCAGTGCCTGGAGCAGGGCGCAGATGAGGGTGCCGGCGGTGAGGAGGGCCACCACGGTGGCCCAGCGGGGGCGGGATGAGGTCACGGGGTCACCTGGCTGGGGGTTGGGCTGTTGCGTTTCCTGTCCGCCGGTGGCCGTGGGCGGTCGGGGGTGCGGCGTTCCGCCGGTGGCGGGGTGCGGGTGCGTGGGTGGTTGCTCGCGCAGTTCTCCCCCAAGGCTGCGCATGGGAGGTACCCCCACGCGCCCCCGGTGTACCCGGCGGGGCATCGCGCCCCTGCCCGGGGGCTGGGGTCGGGTGCCGCCACGGGGGCACCTCCTCGGAATGCGCGTCCGACCTCTCCCCGAACTGGCAACCGGCGAGGTGCGCATTCCTGCGGGGGCACCCCCGTACCGTCCCCCTCCGGCCGGTATGGCGGCTGCCTGCCGGTGAGGGTGACGTGTGGCGGGAGGGCGAGCGTTTTTAGGGGCGCGAGGAACTGCGCGGCCAGCCACGACGGCGGGAAGGCGGACAGGCCACCGCAAGAGGCACCCCCCAGGGGCGCGAGGAACTGCGCGACCAGCCACCGCGGCGGGAAGGCGGACAGGCCACCGCAAGAGGCACCCCCCAGGGCACCCGCAGGGATCAGCACGGGGAGCCCTGCGTGACTCGGCCCGCCGCCAAGGCGATTGTGTGGGTGATGTAGGGGGCGGCCGCCGCCGGGGAGTGGGTGATCATCACTACCGTGCGGCCCGCCAGGGCGATGTCGCGGAGGAGGGTGAGGACGTGCTCGGCCGCGGGAGCGTCAAGCGCGGCCGTGGGCTCGTCGGCGAAGAGGACGGCGGGGCGGGTGACGAACGCGCGGGCGAGGGCGACGCGTTGTTGCTGGCCGCCGGAGAGGTGGGCGGGGTGGTGGTGGGCGCGGTCGGCGAGGCCCACCGCGGTGAGGGCGTCGTGGACGGCGTTGGGGGCGGGGCGGCGGCCCGCGAGGCGGAGGGGGAGGGCGACGTTCTGCGCGGCGGTGAGTCCGGGGAGCAGGTTGTAGGCCTGGAAGACGAAGCCGATGCGCTCGCGGCGCAGCCGCGTGAGGCGGGCGTCGCGGAGCCGGGTGAGGTCGGTGCCGTCGAGCACGACCCGTCCGGCGGTGGGGCGTTCGAGGCCTGCCGCGCAGTGCAGGAGTGTGGTCTTGCCGGAGCCGGAGGGTCCGGTGACAGCGGTGAAGGTGCCGCGGGCGAAGCGCAGGGACACCTTGTCGAGCGCCGTCACCGTACCCCCGGCGGCCGGGTAGGTCCGGCTGACCTCGTGGAGGGTGAGCACGTCGTCGTTCATGGTCGACAAGCCAACTCGGCGCGGGCGGCGGGGACATCACGGCTGGGGCGACTTCCCGGGGTATGCCTGGCACTACCCCGGAGGTGGGGCCCGCCCGGTCGCGGGGTCCGGGGGCGCGCTCCTACGGTGGGCGGATGCGTGACCGAACTGTGTGGCAGGCCCTGGCCAGGGGGCGTTTCCTGGTGTCGGCGTGGCCGTGGCGAGCGGCGGCGTACATGGTCGCGGGAGTGCCCGCGGGGGTACTGACGCTGGTGGCGCTGGCGTTGCTGCTGGCCGTGGGCGGAGCCCTGTCGCTCGTGCTGGTGGGGCTGCCGGTGCTGGCGCTGGCGGCGTTCGCGGGGATCCCGGTGGGGGCGGTGGAGCGGCGCCGGCTGCGGCTGGTGGACGCGGCGCCCGCGCCGTCGCCGCACCGGGCACCTCCCGTGACGGGGCCGGGGAGTTGGGCGCTCACGCGGGCCCGGGAGGGCGCGACGTGGCGCGAACTCGGGTACGCCGCGCTGCTCGCGCTCGTGCTGTGGCCGCTGGACGCGCTCGTGCTGGTCGGTGCGGTGCTCGTGCCGGGCGCGCTGCTCGCCGCGCCGGTCATGCTCGCGGTGAACGGCGGTACGTCGACGAAGGTGCTCAAGTCCTGGACGGTGGAGGGCTGGCCGCCCGCCGTGGGAGTGGCGCTGCTGGGTGTACTGGGCCTGGCGGCGGGCGGTTACGCGGTGGGCGCGGCCGCGGGTGTCCGGGCCGCGGCGGCCCGCGCCCTGATCGTACCGGCGGACGCACAGACCCGTATCACCGAACTGACCAGCTCCCGGGTGCGGTTGGTGGACTCCTTCGAGGCGGAGCGGCGGCGGATCGAGCGCGACCTGCACGACGGCGCGCAGCAGCGGCTGGTCGCGCTGACGATGACGCTGGGCCTCGCGCGGCTGGACGCGCCGCCGGGGCCGCTGGCCGAGCAGTTGGCGAAGGCCCACGAGCAAGCGGGCGCCGCGCTCGCGGAGTTGCGCGACCTCATCCACGGCATCCACCCGCGGGTGCTCGCCGACTACGGCCTCGCGGCGGCCCTCACCGACGCCGCCGACCGCTCCCCCGTGCCCGTCGACGTGACGCTCGACCTGGACGTACGGCTGCCGCCCGCGGTCGAGGCGGCGGCGTACTACGCGGTGTGCGAGGCGCTCGCGAACATCGCCCGGCACAGCCGCGCCACCCACGCGGAGATCACCGGCGGCTGGGCGCGCGGCCTGCTCACCCTCTGCGTGGACGACGACGGGTGCGGCGGGGCCGACCCGGAGCGCGGCAGCGGCCTCGCGGGGCTCGCTGACCGGGTGGCCGTGGTGTCCGGCACACTGGCTCTGACCAGCCCGCCCGGCGGTCCGACCCGACTGCGAGTGGAGATCCCGTGCCGACCGTCCCGACCGGCGGACTGACCGTCGTCGTCGCCGAGGACAGCGTTCTACTCCGGGACGGCCTGACGGGCCTGCTGACCCGCTTCGGCCACCGGGTGGCGGCCGCGGTCGGCGACGCCCCCGCCCTCGTCGCGGCGGTCGAGGGGCACCGCCCCGACATCGTGCTCACCGACGTCCGGATGCCGCCCGGCTTCCAGGACGAGGGCCTGCGCGCGGCGGTCGCGCTGCGCGCCCAACGCCCGGACCTGCCCGTGCTGGTGCTCAGCCAGTACGTGCAACGCGCCTACGCCGTCGACCTGCTGGACTCCGGTGACGGCGGCGGCGTCGGCTATCTGCTCAAGGACCGGATCGGCCAGGTCGAGGACTTCGTGGCCGCCGTCGAGGACGTCGCGGCGGGCGGCACGGTCGTCGACCCCGAGGTCGTACGGCAGTTGCTGCGGCGCCGCCGCGACCCGCTCGAACGCCTCACCCCGCGCGAACGCGAGGTGCTCGCCCTCCTCGCGCAGGGCCGCTCCAACCGCGCCGTCGCGCGCGAACTCGTCGTGTCCGAGGCGGCGGTGGGCAAGCACATCGGCAGCATCCTCACGAAGCTGGACCTGCCGGTGACCGACGACACCCATCGGCGGGTGCTGGCGGTACTCGCGTTTCTGCGTTCCTAGTCGGGCGATTCCGCGTCCGGCGGGGCAGCCTGGCGCCAGGAGTCGAGCAGGATGTCGTGCAGCTCGGCCCGGTCGTCGAGGGCCGCGAGCCGGGCCCGTACCCACGAGGAGTGCGCCTCGTGCGCGGGGACCCAGAACTTGCGCGGCTCGGACGCGATCAGCTCGGCCCGCTCGGCGCGCGGGCAGCGCACCGCGAAGGACGTCCCGTCGTCCGGCACGGTGACGAACATCCGGCCCGCGACGTGGAAGGTCGGGATGCTCCACAGCTCCTTCTCCGCGGTGAGCGGGAAGGAGAGCGCGATACGGCGGACGTCCTCGGGACCGAGCATTCTCCGCATGCTAACCGGCCGCCCGGTGGCGGCGCGGGACGAGCGCCCGGAGGTCGGCGAAGAAGCGGTCGTGGGCCGCGGCGGCGGCCGGGTCCGTCAGATCCATGCCCTGGATGAAGCCGTGTTCCAGGCCCGGTTCGCACCGGTGGCGTACGGACACGCCCGCGGCGCTGAGGCGTTGGGCGTACGCGTCGCCCTCGTCGCGCAGCGCGTCGTGCTCGGCGGTCACGATCAGCGCGGGCGGCAGCCCGGAGACGTCGGCGGCGTGCAGCGGGCTCACGGCGGCGCGGCGTGCCGGGTCGGGGACGTACGCGGCCGCGAAGTACGCGAGCGCGTCGGCGTCCAGCCCGTGGCCGGTGCCCTTCTCCTCGACCGAGGGCAGGGCGAGGGTCAGGTCGGTGTTCGGGCACACCAGTGCTTGGAGGCCAGGCAGCGGGCCGCCCTCGTCCCGCAGCGCCAGGCACGCGGCGGCCGCGAGGAAGCCGCCCGCGCTGTCCCCCGCCACGGCGGCGGGGCGCGCCCACCGCAGCACCGCGAGCGCGTCGTCGAGCGCGGCGGGATGCGGGTGTTCGGGCGCGAGCCGGTAGTCGACGGCGAGCACGTCCACCGCGCAGGCGCGGGCGATGCGGCGGCAGGTGCGGTCGTGGGTGTCGAGGTCGCAGAAGACGAAGCCGCCGCCGTGGAGGTAGACGAGCAGCGGAACGCCCTCCCGGGCGGGGGAGTTGGTGGCCGTTGCTGAACCGTGGGGGGTGGCGGGCACCGAACTGCTCTGGGGGACAGGCGTACTGGCGCCGAGGGCCGAACCGGCGGACGAGCTGGGCGTGTTGGGGTCCGTGGCCGGGGCGGGCGGCGCCTCGGGCGTGCAGCGGTAAAGGCGGAGCCGTAGGCCGCCGGGCCCCACGAGGTCCCGGACGGCCGGGAGTTCGGGCCCGCGCGGGCGGGTGGCGGCGCGGTCGAGGGCCCCGCGGCGGAGCTGGTCGTGGAAGTCGGGGGGCAGCAGGGCGTTCAGCGCTCCTCGGTCGTACGGCGCGGGGCGCCTGCGGCGGGCTCGGGGGCCGGGGTGGGCTCGGGAGCCGCCACGTACGCACCTGGCCCGTACGTATCCGCGGCGTCCGCACCCGCGGGAAACGCACCCGCCACGTACGCACCCGACCCGTACCGCGGCCTCATCCGCGCAGCCCCGCGAGGGTGGCCCGCACCAGGCGGTGGACGGCGGCCTTCGTCGGGAGGGCGCGGGCCGCGGTGGCGGCGGCGAGGCAGTAGCGGGCCAGCTCGTCCGGCGGGATGTCGTCCCGCACCTCCCCCGCGGCGGCCGCCTCGGCGATGAGGCCCGCGAGGAAGTCGGCGAGGTGCTGCTCGGCCCCCGCGACGTGCTCGCCGCGGTGCAGGGCGGCCGAGAGGTCGTGCGCCGGGTGCTCGTGCTGGATGAGCGCGTACGTGTCCAGGACGGCGGCGAGCCGCGCGGCAGCGTCCCGCGCGCCCGAGCCCGTCGCGGTGAGCTGCGCGAGGTGCGCGGCGACCTGGCGTTCGTGCCACGCGGTGAGGATCGACTCGACGTCCGGGAAGTACTTGTAGAGCGTGGCCCGCCCGATCCCGGTGCGCTCGGCGATCAGCGACATCGTCACGCCGGTCAGCCCGCGCTCGGCGACCAGCGCCGCCGTGGTGTCCAGCGTCGCGTCCCGGACCGCGCTGCGGTGCGCCTCGATCGTCTCGTTCCACAGTTTCGGCACGTCGGCAGTCTAGTCCTTACACCTTGCCGTTGCTACGACAGAGCGCATTGATGAAGACAGTGTGTATCGATAACTTGGCCCGGACCCGTCCACCCACCCCGTTCGGAGGCCGCGCCCCATGCCCCAACTCCCTCTGCACAGCGACACGGAGGACCGTGAAGGCCCCCCGCCGGACCCGCGCCGCCGCCGGGCGAAGGCACTGTGGATCGCGGCGGGAGTCGCGCTCGTCGCGCTCGTCGTCGTCCTGCACCTGACCGGCGTCATCGCCGAGTCCTCCTCGTCGCACGGCTGAGCGGGGCCGCGACGATGATCGAGGCGGAAGGCCTCAGCAAGCGCTACGGTGCCGCGCTCGCGGTCGACGGGCTGTCGTTCACCGCCCCTGCCGGGCAGGTCACGGGCTTCCTCGGGCCTGGGGGTCCCCCCACCGGAGGTAGGGGGAGGTTCGGGCAAGTCGACGACGATGCGGATGGTGCTGGGCCTGGACGCGCCCACCGGCGGGCGCGTCACCGTGAACGGGCGGTCGTACGCCGGGCTCCGCCGCCCGCTGCGCGAGGTCGGCGCGCTGCTCGACGCGCGGGCCGTGCATCCGGGGCGCACGGCGTACGAGCACCTGCGATGCCTGGCGGTGAGCAACCGCATCCCGGTCGCCCGGGTCGGCGAGGTGCTGGAACTGGTGGGCCTGCGCGGTGCGGCCCGACGGCGCGCCGGGGGCTTCTCGCTCGGGATGGCGCAGCGGCTGGGCATCGCGGCCGCGCTGCTCGGCGATCCGCCGGTGCTGATGTTCGACGAGCCGGTCAACGGGCTGGACCCGGAGGGCGTGCGGTGGATCCGTGAGCTGCTGCGCTCGCTCGCCGCCGACGGGCGGACCGTCTTCCTGTCCAGCCACCTGATGAGCGAAACCGCCCTGACCGCCGACCGGTTGGTGATCATCGGGCGAGGGCGGCTGATCACCGAGACGACCACCGCGGAATTCCTCGGCGACGGGGGTGGGGGCGGGTCCGGTTCCGGAGGTGGGTGCGGCCACGTACGCGTCCGCACCCCGCAGAGCACCGAACTGCTGGCGCTGCTGCGGGCCCGCGGAGCCCACGCCGAGTCCGGGCCGGACGGGGCGCTGCGGATCACCGGCACGGACATCGGCACGGTGGGGGCGCTCGCCCATGAGCACGGCATCGCGCTGCTCGAACTGACCACCGGACAGGTGTCGTTGGAGGACCGCTACCTCGAACTCACCGGCTCCGCCGTCGACTACCGCCCCACCACCCCGCCCGCCGCGGAACCGAAGTGAGGCCGCACACCATGGAAACCCTCGCCGACTTCGGCGACGTCCTGAAGTCCGAGTACGGCAAGCTGCGTTCGGTGCGCTCCAGCGCGTACACGCTCGCCGCCGCCGCGCTCTTCACCGTTGTGCTCGCCGCGGTGATCGCGGCGTTCGTGCCGCCGCACCTCAGCGCGGCCGACCGGCGCACGGTGGACCCGGTGCAGCTCGGCCTCGGCGGCATGCACCTCGCGCAGGTCGCGGTCGGGGTGCTGGGCGTACTGGTGATCACCGCGGAGTACGCGAGCGGCACGATCCGCGCGACCTTCGCCGCGGTACCGCGCCGCCGCACGGTGCTCGCCGCGAAGGCGGTCGTGGTCGCGTGCGCCGCGGGCGGTGTCGGCGTCGCCTCGTGCTTCGGGGCCTTCTACGCCTTCGAGGCCTTCCTGGGCGTGGACGCGATGTCCGTGTCGCTGGGCGACCCCGGCGTGCTGCGCGCGGTCGTCGGCGGCGGGCTCTACCTGGCGGTGCTCGCCCTGCTGGGGCTCGGCCTCGGCGCCGTACTGCGCACCTCCGCGGGCGCGACGGCGACCCTCCTCGGGCTCCTCTTCGTCCCCGCCCTCCTCGTCGACCTGCTCCCGTCCGGCTGGCGCACGACGATCGGCCCCTACCTGCCCATGCAGGCGGGCACGCAGGTCTTCGTCGCCGCCCCGCACGAGGCCCACGCCCTCGCCCCCTGGCCCGGCTTCGCCGTCTTCTGCGCGTACGCGGCGACCGCGCTGGCGGCGGGCTTCACCCTGATCACCCGCCGGGACGCCTGAACCGCCACCCGCCCGCCTGCGGCTCGGCCCGGAACGCCTGAACCGCCACCCTCCCGCCAGCGGCTCGGCCTGGGACGTCGTCCGCGGGTCCCCGGAGGGCGCTACCGGCGGACCGCGGGGTCGCACGAGGGCCGCAGGGGGCTGCGGGATCCCGCACGCGCGGGCGGACTGCGGAATCGTCCGGAGGCCGCAAAGGGATGCGGTCAGACCCCGCACGCGGGGCGGACCGCGGACTCGCACACGGGCCGCAAGGGGCTACCGGGTCCCGCACGCGGGGGTCGGCCCGCGACGTCGTCCGGCGCGCCGCCTGTGCCCCGGCGGCCGGCCGTCGCCGGAGTCGCCGCCGCGCCGAGCCGGCCCACGGCCCCCGTGCCGGACGCGTCAGGGCAGGACGACGTCGTGGCCGCCCGCCGCCTCGATCAGCCACCGCAGCGCGGCGCCCCCGCCGTACGGGTGGCCGTCCACGGTGACGCGCACGCGCCCCTCCTCGCGCCAGGTAACCGCGTCCCACCAGCGCCAACTGCGGCTGTCGGCACCGCCGTCGGGGTCGAAGAGGCCGATCCAGTCCAGCAGCCGCCAGGGCGCGTCGGCTTCCGCCGCGCGCTTCTCGTGGCCGAGTCCGCGCCACCGCATGAGGCGCCGCGCCGCCGTGCCCTTGTCCGCGGGAGCCGCCGGGGCCTCGTCCGCGAGGGGGGCGCACCGGGCCGTGAACCAGTCCGGGAGCAGGCCCGGCCAGGCGTCGTCCGCGGGCCAGTCGGCGGCCGGACCGGCCGCGTACGGGAGGACGGCGCGCAGGACCTCGCGGATGCGGGTGACCGTGTCCGCGGCGTCCTGCGCCCGGAAGGTGGCCTCGACGAGGAGCAGCGGGCTGCGCGCGTGTGAGGGCACGCCGTGCCGGACGCGGAGCAGTTCCGTCAACGGGGCCATGGGCGCGAGGACTTCGTGCAGGACCTGGCGCTGGCCGTGGCCGAGCCGGGCGGCGGCGCGCTCCGCCAACTCCAGTACCTCGGCGGCCTGCTCCGGCGTGGGGTCCAGCGGGACGTAGGGTCCGCGCCGCCAATCCCAGGTCATGGGCCGGGCCTGCTGGATGACCCGCACCGCGGCGTCGGCGGCGCTGCGTGCGACGCCCGGTTCCGGGCCCGCGGCGGCCCGCAGCAGCACGGTCAAGTGCCGTACGGGGTCGCGCTCGTCGAGCAGCCGGAGCCCGGCACGGCTCACCACCACCCGCGAGGTGTCGGCGAGCAGCGACTCCGCCAGCCCGGCGGGGAGTTGGCCGCTACGGGTCGCGAGCGCGGCCGCGGCCTCGCGGACCACCGCGGCGTAACGGTCGTGCAGCAGCGGTACGACGTCGCCGACCGGCACGGCGTCCAGCGTCCGCAACCCGCGCAGGGCGGCGGCCCGCACCCGGTGCTGCGGGTGCGCGAGCAGCTCCGCGAGCCGGTCGGCGTCCTCCCTGCGCCCGCACTCGGCGAGCCCGGCGACGGCTCCGGCCGCAGCGATCCCGCTCGCGCGCGACGACGGGGCGTCCTCCGCCGCAGGGCGGGCCCGCGCGGGTACCCCGGCAAGCCGATCGGCGTCTTCCCCCGCCGGGCGGCCCCGCGCGGGCACCTCGGCAAGCCGATCGGCGCCCTCCCTGCCCCCGCGCTCCGCGAACCCGGCGTCCTCCCCCGCCGGGCGGCCCCGCGCGGGCACCTGCGCGACCAGTTCGGCGACCGCGTCGAGGTACCACTCCCGCGCGTCCGCGCCCGTGCGGCGGGCGGCGTCGCGGGCCGTGGCGCGGACCAGCGGCGAGGGGTCGGCGAGGTGGCGGGCGGCCTCCTCCGGATGACCCGCGCGGACCATGCCGGTGAGGGCGAGCGCGCGGACGTCCCGGTCGACGGTGGTGGTCAACCGGCGCAGGACGTCGAGGCGTTCGGACCAGACCGCTTCGCGGGCGGCGGCCTGCGCGGCGGGCACACGGCAGCGCCGCTCTGGGTCGTCCGTCGCGAGCGCGGCCAGCCGCTGGAGCGGCAGCCGCCCCGCGGCGACGGCGGTGCGCACGGCGAACACGCGCACCCGCGGATCCGGCGCGGACGTCAGCTCGTCCAGCACCGCGGCCCCGTGTACGGCGGTCAGTGCGGACACGGCCTGCTGCCGGACGAAGTCCCCGCGCTCGCGCCGGGCCAGCAGTTCCGCGACGGGCACGACGAGCGGTACGTACCGCCCCGGGGCGGCGTGCAGCAGGACGGCGAGCGCGCCGCGGGCCCGGTCGCGCACCGGGCCGACCCAGTCGGCGGTGCGCAGGGCCAGGAAGACCACGAGGCCGGGCGGCACCTGCGGTTCGGCCAGCCGCGTCACGATCCGGCGTACGGCCGCCTCCCGCGTGCGGCCGTTCGCGTCGCAGGAGGCGAGGGCGAGCGTGAGCGGGCCGGCGTCGTACGGGTCGTACGGGTCACATGCGAGGGGGTTGTGCGCCCGGTGCCCGGCGCCGGAGCGCGGGGGAAGGCCGGTGCGCAGTGCGCGGTCCAGGAAGAGCACGGCCTGCGGCGTGCGGGCGAAGACCCGCACCCCGTGGTCGGCGAGCCCGATCGCCTCCAGCGCCCGTACGGCGTCCGCGAGCCGCACTCCCGCGTCGGGCCCGCGCTGCGCGGCCCGCGTGACGGCGTGGTCGAACGCCACGCGGACGTCGTAGGTCTCGACGGCGGAGGGCGGCGGCGTGGTCGGCATGCGCCCCATCGTGCCTGGCCCCGGGCGCCGCCACCTGCCATTTTCGCGGCGCTCCCGCGCCCTCAGCGGCCACGCTCCCCGCTCCCGCGCCCCTCCGCGGCCGGGACCCGAGCCTTTGGCCAACCGGCCGAGCAGTCGGCGGCCCGCGCACCACCGGCGTCCGGCTGTTCGTCCGGTGAATCCGTTGGCCGGCCTCCCCACCCGTCTCTAGGCTGACCGCATGGGCCACGCGAAAACCTCGTACGTCTGCCTCGCCTGCCGGGCCTCGTACAAGCAGCCGTACGACCGGACGAGGCAGCGGCTCTGCCCGCGCTGCGCGGAGCCGATGATCCATGCCGGTTCGGCGTTCGCCGCGCCCCGGCGGCGGGACGTCGCCGCGTGGCGGACGCTCACGGTCCTGTTCAACGCGGGCGTGGGCTTCCACAAGAGCTGCTGCGGCGGGCCCGGGTACCGCCCTCGGACTCTGCGCGAGGTGCGTGAGCGGATGACGCACGCCCGGCGTAGTGGCGAGCCGGTCGCGAGGGCGCTCACACGACGGGACGTTCCGTGACGTCGCGCTGACGGCCCCTCCGGCGCAGGCCCGGCCCCGCCCGCGACCGGGGCCGCGGGGCCGACACCCCCGCGACCCGGTACCGGCTTCAGCTGAAGACGACCGAGCGGAGCTTGAGCCGGTCGCTCGCGCGGCCGCCAGGACGGAGGCTGTAGTAGTCGCCGTCGCAGTCGGGGCCGGTGAACATCGTGACCGTGCTGCCGGTGAAGTTCTCCGGGGCGAAGGCCGGTTCGGTGGTGGCGGGGTCGGCCACCTCGGGCAGCGTCAGGCAGACGCGGCTGTCGGGGTCGAGCAGCACGCCCACGGCACGGTTGCCGGAGTCGTCGTACGTGTAGCGGAATTCGCCCTGGGCGGCGTGCGCCGCGGACGTCGGCAGCGCGAGGGCCACGGCGAGGGAGGCGGCAGCGGCGGCGACCGCCCGGCGCATACGAATCGACATTCGACACCTTCTGTGGTGAAGCGGTGGATATCAGCGCACACACCATAGAAGCTCCACCGGGTGGCGAAACGTTCCCTTCGGGCGCCGCGCGGCGGACGCGCCTCGGCGTCCGCCCCACCCGCCGCACGCGCGGCCTCAGCCCAGCCCCTCCTTCGCCGCCCACGCGGTGACCGCCGACGCGATCTCGGACGGGCGGTCCTCCGCCGCGTGGTGGCCCGCCTCGCCGGACGGGATCGTGGTCAGGGCGGCGATGTTGGCCGCGCACCAGGCCGCCGTCCGCTCGGTGACCGCGAGGGTCGGGGAGCCGGTGAAGGTCAGCAGGAGCTTGGGGACGTCGTGGGAGGAGGCGAGCCAGGGGCCGTACGCGGCGATGCGGGCGACGGTGTCGGCGGGCTCGCCGTCGATGGGCATCTGCCGGGCCCAGGCCAGCAGGGGGCGCCGGTCGGCCTCGGTCGGGTAGGGGGCGAGGAAGAGGTCGAGCTCGGGCTCGGTGAGGGGGGTCAGGACGCCGCGGGTGAGCGCGGAGCGGACGAGCTGGTTGTCGCCCGCGACCATGGCCTCGCCGACGCCGGGGGTACGCAGCGTGCGGGTGCGCTCGACGGCCTGCGGGGTGAGGTCCGCGCTCGTGAGGGGGCGCGGGAAGGTCTCGAAGAAGGCGATGCCCGCGACGCGTTCGGGGTGCCGCGCGGCCCGGTCGAAGGCCAGGACGCCGCCCCAGTCGTGCCCGACGAGCACGACCTTCTCCAGGCCGAGCGCGTCGAACCAGGCGTCGAGGTAGCGGGCATGGTCGGCGAGGGCGTACGGGATGTCGGGCTTGCCGGAGCCGCCCATGCCGATGAGGTCGGGCGCGAGCACGCGGTGCCCGGCGAGGCCGGGGGCGACCTTGCGCCAGCTGTGCGAATTGCCGGGGTTGCCGTGCAGCAGGACGTACGGGGTGCCGGGGGCGGTGGGCTCGAACTCCGCGTAGTGCATGGTCGAGTCGAGGACGGTGACAGTGGGCATGCGGCGCCTTCCCGGGGTCGGGACCAAACGTTAGTCCGACGAACGTTTATGACGCGAACGAACGTACATCGTTAGTCCGACTAACGCAACGGCGTACACTTCCCCCATGACCGCAGCCGCCTCCTCCGACCGCCGCACGCCCGCCCGGCTGCGCACGCTGCCCAGCAGGCTGCTCGGGCTCGCCGGGATGTGGAGCGACCGGCGCGTCACCGACGGCCTCGCGGCGATCGGCGCGCGCAAGTGGCACTACGCGGTGCTCGCCGCCCTCCAGGAGTACGGCCCCGCGAGCCAGGCGGAGTTGAGCGACCGCTCCGGCATCCACCGCTCCGACATGGTCGCGGCGATCAACGAACTCGCCGCCGAGGAGTACGTCGCCCGCACCCCCGACCCGTCCGACCGCCGCCGCAACGTCATCACGATCACCCCCCGCGGCCGCCGCCGCCTCGACCGCATCGACGCGCTCCTCACCGACCTCCAGGACGTCGTCCTCGCCCCGCTGAGCGCGACCGAACGCGCGGAGCTCACGCGGATGCTGGGCCTGCTGGTCGCGCACCACGGCGACGCGATGTGAGCCCACCCGCAGGCCGTCTACGACTGGAAGTACGACGGCCCGTCAGGTCTCGGCCCCCGTGCAGGCGGTCGGGGATGCGTGGGCTGCCGGCTGACGGTGTGGAGGCGCGGTCGTCGCGGGCCAGCGCGGGCCGGTGACCGGGTCGTTGGCCCACACGACCTGGCCGCGTGCGGTCACGGTCATCCCGAAGTCGTAGACGGTGGGGGAGCCGGCCCGCTCCCAGGTGTCCCAGGCGTTCTCGACCTCGTCGGCCAGGCGGCGGGGTCCGGCTTGGTAGGCGATCGTGCGTCCTGTGCCGGCCGCCGAGAGTGCCGCCCACGAGGAGAGGCCGTCGTGGAGCCAGGCGTTGACGCCGTCCTGGTCGGTGCCGGTAGTGATCCGTACCTGCGGCAGGGCAACCCGTAGCGCGAACAGCAGGTGCTGGCTGTCACGCAGCGGCGACAGCTCCCGGGTGACCACCCGCTCGTCCTGGGCAGGGGCTCCGCCGCGGACCTGGGCGAAGGTCCGGTCCGGGGTGCCGGTGCCGCGGGCGGGCATGAACTGGGCCAGGCCCTGGAACCACCCCTGGGCGTACTGCCCGTTGTCGGCGACTGTCAGCGCGACGTGGCCCAGCCGCCCCCAGGGGGCGACGATCCGCCCGCCGGGCCGGGTCCCGGCCACCCACGCCCACGGCACGCTGTCCACGGCGTAGGTCGCGATCACCCGGTCGTACGGCCCGCCGTCCGGCCACCCGTCGGCACCGTCCGCGACGTGGACATCCACCGCGGTACCGGCGGCACGCAGGCGGGACCGCGCCTGTTCGGCGAGGCCGGCGTCCACCTCGATGGTGACCACACGGCTGCTCCCGGCGCGCCAGGCCAGCAGCGCGGCGTTCCATCCGGTGCCGGTGCCGAGTTCCAGCACGCGCTGACCGGGCTCCAGGAGCAGCGAGTCCAGCATGTCCACCACCACCGCCGTGCACGACAGGCTCGACGTCGCCAGGCCGCCGCGCACCTGGGTGACCGCGGCCGCGAACGGATCGCCGTAGACCTCGCCGGCCCACCCGCGTGGCTCGGTGGCCCGGTCGACGGGCACGTAGGCGTGCCCGTCCCAGCGCCAGACCCGGTCCGGAGCGAAATCCTCGCGCGGTAGCGCGTTCACGGCGGCACCGAGCCACGGCGAGCGCGCGGGCCAAAGCCTCCGCTGCTCCATGGTCTCGTGCTGGAGGACGCGCTGCTCGGCGATGACGGCAGGGGTCACTTCTTGTGCTTGCCCTCTGGCTCCGGTGCCGGCGGGACCTGCCCGTCGGCGTTGCCCGGCGGCGGCCGGCCCTCTTCCAGCGGTGGCTCGTCCTTCGCGTGCTCGCCGTCCATGCAGATCCTCCAGAGGTCTGGCAACGGCTCCAGAATGACCGGTCGCCCACCGGGGCGGAAGGCCGTTGCTCGTCTCGTGTGGCGTGTCGGACGGCGCGAAGGAGCGCGTGGGGCGTGCGGCGCGGGCGCCCGGGCTCGTGCCGCTCCCTCCGGCAGGCCCGGGCAGGACGACGGGATGTGACCTGGGCGGAAGCGGAATCGCGGCGTACGGTCGTGGCGAGGGCACCGCGGGAGGTGGGGAGGGAGCGGGTGTGATAACGGAACCGGAGCTGATAGGTGGGGGGGACGACGGGCCGGGGGAGGTCATCGGGGGTGGGGAGGACGCGCCGGCCTCGGGGGTAGGGCGGCGGGTGTGGGTGTGGGGGGTGTGCGGGGCGCTCGTGGCCTCCGCGGTGTGGGGGGTGGGGGTGCGGGTGTGGCAGGCGCGGCATGACGGGCGGCCGGATCTGCACGGGTACGCGCTGGGGGACAGCCCGTGCACGAGCGGGACGATGAAGCCGCTGCTCACGGCGCTGGGGGCGACGGAGACCGCGGTCGTCACGCCGACGGACGCGCATCTGGGGAAGGCGGTCGACACCGCGCGCTGCACGATGGAGCTGTACGCGCCGGACGGCTCGGGGGGCGTGGACCTCTTCCAGCTCGCGGTCACCGTCGACCTGCACAAACGCACCGACCCGCGGGGGGAGTTCGAGGACCTGGCGGGCGTCGACCCGCAGACCCTCGCGCCCGCGGACGAGGTGCACCGGGTCCCCGGGCTCGGTGACGAGGCGGTCGCGCAGGCAACGGGCCGCAGCGAGGAGCTGCAAGTCCTGCACGGGGGCGCGGTGTTCACCCTCACGCTCACCGGGTACGCGGCCGGGGCCGTCTCCGAGGACACCCGCGGCGCGCTGCACGGCGGGCCGCGGACGGCCGCCTCGGACGTCGGGCGGTTCGAGCCGGCGCTCGTCGGGGCGATGCGCAATGTCATGAAAGGGCAGCAGACGTCCGGGCATTGACCCGGTGACCCGGTGACCGGTTGCGGCGGAATCCTCCCCTCCGCCGGGCTCCCGCGCGCCCTCCCGCACCCGCACCGCACTCAACGCAGAATCTTGCGCAAGAAAGTTACTTTCTATCAATGCTGAGCACGGATATTGCGGTGCGGTATCCGTGAGATTACGGTGCCCCTTGCGTCGACGCTCCATCCCCCACCGGTGCAGATCGGGATCTGTGCCCGAAAGGAGCACCTGATGTTCCGCATGTCCCCCCTCCCCCCACGCCGCAGAAGGCAGGGCCCGCCGGGCGGCGGCAGCGCGGGCGCCCCGCGGCTGCGCCGGGCGGTCGCGATCGCCGGCAGTACCGCGCTGCTGACCAGCGGCGGGCTGCTCGCCCTCAGCAGCTCGCCCGCGTACGCCGCCGGTGCCACCGGCGGCAGCGGTGCGAGCCTGCCCTACGTCGAGGTCCAGGCGGAGAGCTCCGCCACCAACGGCACGGTGATCGGCCCCAGTTGGGCCGCGGGCCAGCTCGCGGACGAGGCCTCGTACCGCAAGGCCGTGACGCTCTCGGGCAGCGGCAAGTACGTCACCTTCACCACGCCGGTGGCGACCAACTCGATCGACTTCCGCTACAGCATCCCGGACACCTCGGGCGGCTCCGTCTACACCGCGCCGCTGTCGTTCGCGATCAACGGTGCCGCGCAGCCGGACTTCACGCTCACCAACGCCTACAGCTGGTACTACGGCAGCTACCCCTTCACCAACTCGCCGGGCAGCAACCCGCACCACTTCTACGACGAGGTCCACCGGCTGCTGCCGCAGACGTACCAGGCGGGCACCACCTTCACCCTCCAGGTGCCCTCCGGCGGCACCGCGACGACGATCGACTTCGCGGACTTCGAGCAGGTCGGCGGGGCGCTCGCGCAGCCGTCCGGCTCGGTGTCGGTGACGAGCAAGGGCGCCGACGCGACGGGCGCCGCCGACTCCACCGCGGCCTTCAACGCGGCCATCGCGGCGGCCGGTTCGGGCGGCACGGTGTGGATTCCGCCGGGCACGTTCAAGATCCCCGGGCACATCATCGTCAACAACGTGACGGTCGCCGGTGCGGGCATGTGGTACTCCACCGTGACGGGCGCCGCGCCCGGCTTCTACGGTGGCTACCAGCCGAACCCGAGCGCGAACGTCCACCTCAAGGACTTCGCGATCTTCGGCGACGTCCAGGAGCGCAACGACGGCGACCAGGTCAACGGCATCGGCGGCGCCCTCAGCAACTCCACCGTCGACCGGGTGTGGATCGACCACATGAAGGTCGGCGCCTGGATGGACGGGCCGATGGACAAGCTGACCTTCAGCGCCATGCGGATCCGGGACACCACCGCGGACGGCATCAACTTCCACGGCGGCGTGACCAATTCGACGATCACCAACAGCGAGATCCGCAACACCGGTGACGACGGCATCGCCACGTGGGCGGACTCCGCGCTCGGCGCCGACGCCAACGACACGATCTCGAACAACACGGTCGAGACGCAGATCCTCGCCAACGGCATCGCGATCTACGGCGGCCACGACAACACGGTGAGCGGCAACCTGGTGCAGGACACCGGCCTGGCGCAGGGCGGCGGCATCCACGTCGGCCAGCGCTTCACCTCCACGCCGGTCGGCACCACCAACATCACCAACAACACGATCATCCGGGCCGGCAGCCTCGACCCGAACTGGCAGTTCGGCGTGGGCGCGCTGTGGTTCGACGGCTCGCAGGGCGCCATCACCGGACCGATCAACGTCAGCAACGCGCTGATCCAGCAGAGCCCGTACGAGGCCGTGCAGTGGGTCGAGGGGACCGTCTCCGGCGTGAACCTCAGCAACGTCACCATCGCCGGCACCGGCACCTTCGCGCTCCAGGAGCAGACCGGCGGCGCCGCGAAGTTCACCAACGTCACCGCCACCGGCGTGGGCGCGTCCAGCCCCGTCTACTCCTGCGAGGGCGGCAACTTCGCCGTCACCGACGGCGGCGGCAACTCCGGTATCTCCGGTACGCCGTTCTGCGGCGGCTTCCCGACCCCGAACTTCCCGCCCTACCCGGTGACAGGGGTGACAGCGTCCCCGGGCGCCCTCAACTTCGGTTCCGTGGCGACGGGTTCGACCTCGGCCGCACAGACCGTGACCGTCTCCAACCCGACCGGCTCGGCCGCGTCCGTCAGCGCGCTGGCCGCCTCCGGCGACTTCGCGCAGACCAACACGTGCGGCAACTCCGTTCCGGCGAACGGCTCCTGCACGGTCAGCGTCACCTTCAAGCCGACCGCGGCGGGGGCGCGCAGCGGAACGCTCACCGTCACCGCGGGCGGCAACACCAGCACCGTCACGCTGTCGGGCACCGGCACCGCGCCCGGCCCGGTGCTGAACACCAACCCGGGGAGCCTGTCCTTCCCGGCCACGGTGGTCGGCTCCACGGCGGCCTCGCAGACGGTGACGGTCACCAACTCCGGTACGACCGCGGCCACCATCTCCTCGGTGGCGGCGACCGGTGACTTCACCCAGTCCAACACCTGCTCCTCGCTCGCGGTGGGCGCGTCCTGCACCGTGACAGTTGCCTTCAAGCCCACCACGGGCGGCACCCGCAACGGCACGCTCACGCTCACCGGCAACGCCAACAACAGCCCCACCACGGTGGCGTTGAGCGGCGCGGGCATCGACAGCAACACCGACATCGCGGCCGGCCGCCCGGCCACCGCCAGCTCCGTCAACGGCACCTTCGCGGCGGGCAACGTCACCGACGCGGACGCCTCCACCTACTGGGAGAGCGCGAACGGCGCCTTCCCGCAGTGGGTGCAGGTCGACCTCGGCCAGGCCACCAGCGTCGGCAAGGTCACGCTGAAGCTGCCGCCGTCCACGGCGTGGGCGACCCGCAGCGAGACGCTGTCCGTGCAGGGCTCCACCGACGGTTCGAGCTTCAGCACGCTGTCGGCCTCCGCGGCGCGCACCTTCGACCCGAGCGCGAACAACAACACGGTGGACATCACCTTCCCGGCGGCCACCGCGCGCTACGTCCGCATCAACGTCACCGCCAACTCCGGTTGGAACGCTGCCCAGTTGTCGGCGCTCCAGGTCTTCCCGAGCGGCGGCGGCACCAGCCCGACGTCGGCGACGCTCGCGGCGAACCCGTCCTCCCTCACCTTCGCCACGCAGACGCCCGGCACGACCAGTGCCGCGCAGAACGTGACGCTGACCAACACCGGTTCCGCTGCGGCCGCCATCTCCTCGGTCGCGGTCTCCGGTGACTTCTCGCAGACCAACACCTGCGGGTCGTCGCTCGCGGCGAACGCCAGCTGCACGGTCGCGGTGAAGTTCGCCCCGACCGCGTCCGGCGCCCGCTCCGGCACCCTCACGGTCACCAGCAACGCCGGCAACAGCCCCACCACCGTGGCCCTTTCCGGCACGGGTACGGGCGCGGCGAACACCAACCTGGCGGCCGGCCGCACCACGAGCGAGTCCAGCCACACCGACGTCTACCCGTCGTCCAACCTCACGGACGGCAACCAGGCCAGCTACTGGGAGAGCGCCAACAACGCCTTCCCGCAGTGGGCCCAGGTCGACCTCGGCTCGGCGGCGAGCGTCAGCAAGGTCGTGCTCCAGCTGCCCGCGGGCTGGGGTTCGCGCAACGAGACGCTGTCGGTGACCGGCAGCACGAACGGCTCGACCTTCAGCACCCTCAAGGCGTCCGCGTCCTACGCGTTCACGCCGGGTGCGAACAACACGGTCACGATCACCTTCCCGGCCGCGACCGCGCGCTACGTGCGGGTGACGGTCACCGCCAACGACGGCTGGCCCGCGGCCCAGCTGTCCGAGCTGCAGGTCTGGAACGCCTGACCGTCCAGCCTGCGTGACGCACGGTGCCGCCGGGTGCATGGGACCCGGCGGCACCGTGCGTTGTCGTTACGGGGGCCCGCGGGGCGCGGGGCGGTGTCCTTGTCACGGGGCCTGCGCGGCGCGTTGTCGCCGTTACGGGGCCTGCCCGGCGCGGTGCGCGCGGACGACGAGACCCGCGGTCTCCGCCGCGATGCGCGCGTACTCCGCCTCCGGCAGCGGCAGGGTGCCGTGCAGCGAGGCGACCCGGCCCTCGGTGGCCAGCAGCAGCACGAACTGCCGGGCGGCGGTGGCGGGTTCGGGCACGTCGAGAGTGCCGTCGCGATCCCGGTCGGCGAGGTACGCGGTGAGGTCGTCGAGGGTGCGGCGGGGGGCGTTGGCCCGCCACAGCTCCTGGAGCCGGGGATGCCGGGCGAGTTCGGCGATCGTCATACGGTGCAGGGCCGCCGCCTCGGGCGCGAGCACCGCCCGCAGGATGCGCAGGCCCGCCGCCGTCAGGTCCGCGAGCGGGTCGCCCGTCGCGGGCAGCGGGCTGCGCCACGCGTCCGGGGTGTCGCCGAGCAGGCCGCCCGCCGCCTCGGCCGCCGCGAGGAAGAGCGCCTCCTTGTCGCCGAAGTGCCCGTAGACGGTCTGCTTCCCGACGCCCGCGGTCGCCGCGATCACGTCCACGCTCGCCCCGGCGAAGCCCTCGCGCAGGAAGACGGTGAGCGCGGCCCGCAGGATCGCCTCGCGCTTCGCCTCGCTGCGGCGGCGCGGCCTGCCGCCGGCGGGGGGCGGGGAGTCGGAGACGGAGTCGGGTGCGGATGCGGGCATGGGCGTCATCGTACCCCGCTTGCGAGACGGAACTGTTCCGTCTAGTTTAGCGAGTGTTGACGAGACTGGACCGTTCAGTCTCGTCAGCTCGGAGGGAATCGTCCGCAGGAGGGGACCCATGCACCGCGAAGCCGCACCCGTGCCCGCACCCGCGTCAACGTCAGCGTCCGCGTCCGATGCGCTCGGCGGGCGGGCGTCACCGCAGGTCGGAGCCGTCCGGGGGCGGGGCCTCGCGGTCGCCGTCGTCATGCTGGCCGTCGCCCTGGACCTGGTCGACACCTCCGCCGTCAACGTCACGCTGCCGTCGCTCCAGGCGGGCTTCGGGCTCGGCAGCGCCGGAATGCAGTGGGTCGTGACCGGCTACACGCTGCCCTTCGCGGTGCTTCTCATCGCCGGCGGGCGGCTCGGCGACCTCCTGGGCTACCGGCGGGCCTTCCTCACCGGCACCGCCCTCTTCCTCTGCGCCTCGCTGGCCTGCTCCTTCGCCCCGCACCCCGGCGTGCTCATCGGCGCCCGGGCCGTACAGGGCGCGGCGGCGGCGCTGATGGTGCCGCAGGCCACCTCGCTGCTCCAGCTCATGTACGCACCCGGCGAACGCGCCCGCGTCATGGGCCTGTTCGGCGCCCTCGCCGGACTCGCGGCGGCGTTCGGCCCGCTCGTCGGAGGCGCCCTGCTGCGGCTCGACCTGCCCGGCGCGGACTGGCGGCCCGTCTTCCTGATCAACGTCCCCGTCGCGCTCGCCGCCCTCGGCGCGGGAGCGGTGCTGCTGCCGCGCGGCGGCTCCCCCGCCCCCGTACGGCACGACCCGCGCGGCACCGTACTCGCCGTCACGGGCATCGGGCTGCTCGTCCTGCCCCTGGTCCAGGGGCCCGAGCTGCACTGGCCCGCGTGGTGCGTGCTGTCGCTCGCCGCCTCCGTACCCGTCCTGGCCCTGCTCGTCGCCGACCAGCGCGGGCGCGGGCGGCGCGCACCGGGGACGACCCTCGTCGACCCCGCGCTCTTCCGGCACCGCTCCTTCCGCTCCGGGCTGCTGCTCAGCCTGCTCGTGGAGGCGGTGATGGGCGGCGTGATGATGTGCCTGACGCTCACCCTCCAGGACGGCCTCGGCCTGCGCCCGCTCGCGGCCGCCCTCACCACGCTGCCGCTGGTCGCGGGCATGGTGGTGGGCGTGGCGGCCCTCGCGGAACCGCTCGTCCCGCGGCTCGGACGGCACGTCGTGACCGCGGGCTGCGTGCCGCTCGCCGCCGGGACGGCCGCGCTGGCGTGGGTGCTGCGCCGCTACGGCGAGGCCACGCACGCCTGGCAGCTCGCACCGCCGCTGCTGGCGACGGGCGTGGGCCTCGGCATGATCATGGGCCCGCTCTTCGCGATCACCCTCCAGCACGTGGCCCCGGCGCAGGCAGGCTCGGCGTCGGGGGTGCTGGAGTCCGTCGAGCAGCTCGGCGGCGTCCTCGGCGTCGTCTCGATCGGCTCCGTCTTCCTCCATCGCGCCTCCCCCCACGGCTACGTCCCCGCCTTCACCTGGGCCGCGGCAGCCGCCCTCGCCGTCCTCGCCCTCGCGGCGACGGCGATCCCCGCGCTCCCGCGGCGCTTCCGCAGCGAGGAGGAACTGGGCCTGGAGTAGGCCCCGCGGTCCGCACCGCGCAGGAGGGGACGGCCCGGCCCGCGGCACTTGAGCCCGCCCGGAACCCGCGGCACGCGCCGCCCGTACGCGTACGTCCGTCCCGCGGCCCCGCGCCCGCCCGGGACCCGCGGCGCACAACAGCCCGCACGCGTACGTCCATCCCGCGGCCCGCCGACCACGCCCCCCGAGCAGCCCCACCGCGTACCCCGTACGTCCAGCCCCCGCGGCACGCACACCCCGCACGCGTGCGTCCGAGCCCCGCGGCCCCGCTGACCGCGCCCCCGAGCAGCCGGCACCGCGTACCCCGTACGCCCAGCCCCGCGACGGCACGCACACCCCGCACCCGTACGCCCAGCCCCCGCGGCGTCACGCCACACCCCGCCCCCGCCCCCGCCCCCGTAGCCCCGCCGCGCGGGCGCACCGGGCGGCGGGGCGGCCGCCGGGCCCGGCTCGTATCGCCGCGGCCCCCCGGCGGCAGCCGGATACGCTGCAGCCCCATGGGACGCACACTGCGCGACATCCTGGACGGCGCCGCCCGCGGGGAATTCCCGGCGGCGGACGGCGGGACGACGGTCGTGGCGCCGCACGGCGAGCGGGACACCGGGGTCATCGCCTTCACCGCGCACGCGGTGGTCTTCACCGGCGAGGACCCTGCGTGGGTGCGCGCGCAGCTCGCCGCGGTCGACAGCGACCCGCTGGCGGCCGCCCTGCACCCGCGCTTCCTGACCGCGCTGCTCGACCGCACCGGCCGCCGTACTGACACGATCGACCTGCTCACCGTCGCGTCGCCGCTGCCCGGCCCGCCCCCGCTCCCGCTCGTCGAGATCGACGACCCGGCGCACCCGCGGGTGGCCCGCGCCCTGGAGCACCGCGACGGCGTACGCGTGTGGGGGGCGGACGGCGGCGGCGTTCTCGTCCTCGGCCGCGGTGTCGCGGACCGCTGGGAGGTCGCGGTCGAGGTCGACCCCGCCGCGCGCGGCCGCGGCCTCGGCGCCGCGCTCGCGACCGCCGCGCGCCATCTGGCCCCCGGCCCCGTGTGGGCCCAGCAGGCCCCGGGCAACGCCCGCGCCGTCCGCACCTTCCAGGCCGCGGGCTTCCGCCCGGTCGGCGCGGAGTCCCTGCACATCCGCTGAACCACAGCACATGAGCACGTGACGCAGGTCACTTTCCGGCCGGGAAATATCCGGGGACTCCCTCCCCGTTACATGCACGTGAATGAAAATCCGGGGAGCACTTCCCCGGTTCGCCGAGACGGACGCGGAAAGAGGTGACCGGCGTGACCACCGTGGCAGACGCGATCGAGACCGCGGGTCGTCCCGCAGGTCGTCCCGCGCGTACCGAGGACGCGACCGGGGGGAGCAGGCCGCACCGGCCGCGGGCCGACGCGGTGCGCAACCGGGAGCGGATCGTGGCCGCCGCGCGGGACGCCTTCGTCGAGTACGGGCCCGAGGCGCCGCTCGACGAGATCGCCCGGCGCGCGGGCATCGGCAACGCGACCCTCTACCGGCACTTCGCCGACCGCAACGCGCTCGCGCACGCGGTCCTGCTGAGCGTCGTGACGCGCACCGCGGACAGCGCGGCGGCGGAGGCGGGGACCGCCGCCGGCGGCGGTGACGCGCTCGCGGCGCTCGGACGCTTCGCGCACGAGGCCGTCGACGCGAACGTCGGCGCGCTGTGCGGCCTGCTGGTCGGCTGCGCCGAATCCCGCAGCCCCGAACTGACCGCGCAGAAGGCGCGGTTCGAGGCGGCCGTCGACGAGCTGATGGCACGGGCCAGGAGCGTCGGCGCGCTGCGCGCGGACGTCACCCGTACCGACCTGATGGTCGTCCTCTCCCGCCTCACCCGCCCGCTGCCCGGCATCGACTGCCCGGGCGACGACGTCCACCGCCATCTCCAGCTCTTCCTGGACGGCCTCACGCCCCAGCACCTCACGACCCCGCAGTAATCCCGACCTCCCGCGGGCGCAACGGAGCGCCCGGCCACCGGCCGACCCCCGACGCGAAGGCCCGACGCCGAGCGCCCGGCCCCTCCTTGCCTTTTTCACCTGCGGCCCGCCGACGAAGCACACGAGTCACGAGCACACGAGCCCCGCAGGACCACCGCACCACGTACCGAAGTGGATACCCTCATGCCCGGAACAGCCGTCCAGCCCGATCCGCGGCGCTGGAAAGCGCTCGTCTTCATCTCCCTCGCCCAGCTCATGGTCGTGCTCGACTCGACCATCGTGAACATCGCGCTGCCGAGCGCCCAGCACGACCTCGGCATATCCGACGCCAACAAGCAGTGGGTCATCACCGCGTACGCGCTCGCCTTCGGCGGGCTGCTGCTCTTCGGCGGGCGCATCGCCGACCTGTGGGGGCGCAAGCGCGCCTTCGTCACCGGCCTGACCGGCTTCGCGCTGGCCTCCGCGCTCGGCGGCGCCGCGACCAACGAGGCGATGCTGCTCAGCTCGCGCGCCGCGCAGGGCGTCTTCGGCGCGCTGCTCGCACCCGCCGCGCTGTCGCTGCTCGCGACGACCTTCACCGACGCCAAGGAGCGCGCCAAGGCCTTCGGCATCTTCGGCGCCATCGCCGGCGGCGGCGGCGCGGTCGGCCTGCTGCTCGGCGGTGTGCTGACCGAATACCTCGACTGGCGCTGGACGTTCTTCGTCAACGTCCCCTTCGCGGTGATCGCCGCGCTCGGCGCCAACTTCGTGATCCGCGAGCCGGCCGGCGGCCGCAACCGCTCGCCGCTGGACATCCCCGGCGTGCTGCTGTCCAGCCTCGGCCTGATCTCCCTGGTCTACGGCTTCACCCGCGCGGAGACCGCGGGCTGGGCCGCCGCCTCCACGATCGCGCTGCTGGTCGGCGCGGTGGTGCTGCTCGCGTCCTTCGTCGCCGTCGAATCCCGGGTGCGCTTCCCGCTGCTGCCGCTGCGCGTCGTCGGCAACCGCAACCGCGGCGGCGTCTACGCCTCGCTCGCGCTGGCCATCATCGGGATGTTCGGCGTCTTCCTCTTCCTCACCTACTACCTCCAGGTCGTCCAGGGCTACTCGGCCGTCCGCACCGGCTTCGCCTTCCTGCCGATGGTCACCGCCTTCGTGGTCGGCTCCACGCAGATCGGCGCCCGGCTGGTCAACCGGCTGCCCGCCCGCGCCCTGATGGCCCCCGGCTTCGCCACCGCCGCGGTCGCGATGCTGTTCCTGACCCGGCTCGGCGTCGGCTCCTCCTACCCGGGCGTGATCCTGCCGGGCCTGGTGCTGCTGGGCCTGGGCATGGGTACGGCCTTCATGCCGGCGATGTCGCTGGCCACCTCGGGCGTCGAGCCGCGTGACGCGGGTGTGGCGTCGGCGATGGTCAACACCTCGCAGCAGGTCGGCGGCGCGATCGGCACCGCGCTGCTGAACACGATCGCCGCCTCCGCGACCACCACCTACCTCGCCGCCCACCACGCGGCGACCCCGGCGGCCGCGAAGCTCACGCAGTCCCACGCCCTGGTCCACGGCTACACCCACGCCATCTGGTGGGCCTTCGCGATCGAGGCCGCCGCGGCCCTGATCGCCCTGACCGTCGTCCGCGCCCCCCGCCCCTCCGCCATCCGCATCGCCTCCAGCTCGGACACCCCCTCCGACAAGACGGCGGAGGCCGACCAGCTCCCGATGGTCGTGCACTGACCCGAAGCGTCGTGCACTGACCCGAAGCACGGAACCGCCCCCGCGATCGATGCCGGTCGCGGGGGCGGTTGCGTGTCGGGGACGGGGGAGGTCAGGCGGCTTCCGGGTCGGGGGTGGGGGTGGGGGACCTGCGGGGGAGGCGGGCGCGGGCGAGTTGCCAGGCGCCGGGGCCGGTCACGGCGATCAGCAGGAGGCTCCAGCAGAACATCGCGGCCGCCTCGCCGCCGTTCTCGATCGGCCAGAGCGCGCGCTTCTGGTGCACGGTGAAGTAGGCGTAGGCCATGGCGCCGGAGCCGAGGACGGCGGCGACGCGGGTGGTCCGGTCGCCGGAGCCGGCGCAGACGAGAACGCCGCAGACGAGCTGGATGAGTCCGGCCCACCAGGAGGGCCAGGCGCCGGCCTGCGGGCGGCCGCCGTCCGGGCCGCCGAACATGCCGAGCACGGTCGACGCGCCGTGGCAGGCGAAGAGCAGCCCGACGACGATGCGGTAGAGCGATAAGACGTAGGGGCGTGCGGTGTCGATCCGCCTGTCGAGATCCAAGGTGTGCTCCTTAGGTGTGGGGGGAGCAAGCGGTGCCGGTCCGGCGCAGGGCGCCGCCCCGGCGCCAGGAGGTACGGCCCCCACGCCGAAGTCGTTCACCACAAAACGAAATCCCTCCCACCCGCCCCGCCGACCCCTCTGTTTTCGGCCATCACGCGCGCCCGGCGGGCGGGCCACTCTTTCGGGGGATTCGGTGGACGGGGTGTGCGTAGTGGTGCGAAGCTCGGCGCATGACTGAGCCATTGGCTGCGCCACCCGAGGGTCTGCTGATCAAGCAGGCCCAGATGGAGATGAACATCTCGCAGCGGGAGGCCGCGCGGCGGGCCCGGATGAGCGAGGCGCGCTGGCGGCAGCTCGTGTCGGGCTACCAGCTGGTGCAGCGCACGCATGTCGCGGTGCGCAGCCCCGACAAGACGCTGGCGCGTATGGCGCGGGCGGTCGGGGTCACCGCCGAGCAGCTCGCCGGCGCGGGGCGGGAGGACGCGGCGCAGGCGCTGCGCGGCGTCGAGCAGGAGGAGGCGGCGGAGGCCGCCGCCGAGCTCGCCGCGGCGGAGGCACTGGGGGACACCGGGCCAAGCCGGGTCGACGAGCGCTGGAATCTGGTCGAGGCGGTCCTGCGGCAGGCCCGTTCCGGCCTCACGAAGGGCGAGTACGCGGTCCTCGCCGACCGTGTGACCTCGTACATGGCGCCGCGGAGCTGACCTACGGCCGCGCGCCGGGGCCGGTACGGGCGAGCACCCGTACCGGCGGCGGAAAATCGCGGCTCAGCTCGGGCGGCGGCCCACGTGGACGGTGATGCCCATCAGGAGATACGCGTCCGGGCGGTGCAGGATGCTCTCGGGCGCGTCGGGGTCGGTCAGGACGGCGAGGGTCTCGCGGTCGGCCGGCGAGAGCAGCTCACCGCCGACCTTCTCGCGGATACGGGTGAGGAACGCGAGCAGGTAGTCCCGCCCGGCGGGGGTGAGCGGCGCCGGCAGGTCCAGCAGGCAGGTGAAGCTCGTGACGCCGGTGAGCCCGGCCGTCCGCAGCATGCCGGGCCAGTCCTCGACGACGGACTTGCTGCCGGGCAGCTCGGCCCGCATCGCGTCGAACCACTCCTCCCCCACGGCGTCCAGCCGCGCGGTGAGGCCCGGGGTGCCGCGGCCGATGTCGCGCGGCAGGAACCGCACCGGCAGCCCGCCCTCGGCGACGGCGAGCAGGCCGCCGGGGCGCAGCACGGCCGCGAGCGCGTCGAGCGCGCCCTGCTGGTCGCCGAGGTGGTGCACGGCCTTGCTGCTCCACACCAGGTCGGCGGGGCCGAGGTCGGCGGGCAGGCCGCCGTTCAGCTCGGCGGCCCGCACGCCGATCCGCCCCTGGAGACCCAGGGCGGCGGCGCGGGTGAGGGCGCGGTCGAGCAGCGGCTGCGAGCCGTCGACGGCGACGGCCTCGGCGGCGCCGAGCTCCTCCGCGAAGACGCAGGTCATGACGCCCGGACCGCTCCCGACGTCGAGCACCCGGCGCACCTCGTGGGCGGGGGCTTCGCCGTCGCCGTCGAGCAGTGCGTGCAGCCGGGCGGCGACGTCCCGCAGGACCGGCAGCTGCAGCTCACCGGCGGCGATCAGATGGTCGGACATCTCCTCCCAGTCGATCTCGGTGTCGTGGCCGTGTCCGTGTCCGTGGGCGTGGCCCTGGCCGCTGGGGGAGTGGGCGTGTCCGGCGCCGTGGCCGGGGTCCGTGTGAGGGCTCATGCCGGGCAGCGTGCACCCGTGACGTACCGGACGGCAATTAATGTTGCCGTTTCCGGGACGGCGCGGTGGAATGCCCGTATGCCGATACCCGAGCCTGACCCCGGACCCGTCGAACCGCCCTCCCACCGCGCCGTGCTCGACGAGGTCGGCCCGCGGCTGAAGCGGCTGCGGGCCCGGCGCGGCCTCACGCTCGCCGCGCTGTCCGAGACGACCGGCATCTCCAAGAGCACCCTCTCCCGGCTGGAGTCCGGCCTGCGCCGCCCCAGCCTGGAGCTGCTGCTGCCGCTCGCCGCCGCCTACCGGGTGCCGCTCGACGACCTGGTCGGCGCCCCCGAGGTGGGCGACCCGCGGGTGCGGCTGACCCCGCGCGCACTGCCGGGCGGCGGCACGGTCCTCCCGCTGTCCAGCACCCCGGGGCCGCTCCAGGCGTACAAGATGCTCGTCCCGGCCCGCCCCGGCGAGCCGGACCTGCGTACGCACGAGGGCTACGAGTGGCTGTACGTCCTGCACGGGCGGCTGCGGCTGGTGCTGGCCGACCACGACCTCGTCCTCGGGCCCGGCGAGGCCGCGGAGTTCGACACCCGCGTACCGCACTGGTTCAGCGGGGCGGACGGCCACCCGGTGGAGGTGCTCAGCCTCTTCGGCCGGCAGGGTGAGCGCATGCACGTCCGCGCCCGCCCCGGCCAGGCTTCACCCCAAGGTAATTGACGTTCCGTCAGCGCTTGCGGTAGCACAGCGTGTAGGCGAGCGACGCGTAGTCGGTGGGCTTCCAGCTGGTCCACGCGTCGTTGCCGCAGAAGGTCTTGGCGTTGTACTTGCTCGTGCGCCCGGTGACGATGACGTTCGCGGCCGAGCACGACACGGACTTCATGTGCGGCTGCGCGTACGAACCGGTGAACTTGAGGCACTCGTTGAGCACCGCGTGCCCGGCGTCGTCCGGGTAGACCATCGACAGGCACAGCGTGACGTCGAGGTCGGAGCGGCCGGTGATGCCGAAGTGCTCGGACCAGTCGTAGTCGCGCAGGCCCTTGCACTTGGCCGAGCTGGTGGTGCCGGTGTAGCGCGCGATGACGGTGAACGCGCCGGTCTGGCAGTCGGTCCGGTCCCAGTCGCTGGTGGCGCTCTCGCCGTAGACGCATTCGCCGGACGTGGCGTGGTAGGCGGTGCCGTGCTCGTACTGGTAGCTCAGGCACAGCACGAGGTCGCGGCCGGGGTAGCTGACGTTCCAGTCGTCGTCGGGGATCTTGTCGCAGCTGTGGGTGTCGCTCGTGCCGTGCAGCACGTCGACGGCCTTGAAGGTGCCCGACTCGCAGAGGGCGGAGGTCAGTTCGGGGCTGGTCGCGGTGCCGGAGTTGTCGAAGCAGTCGCCCGTCACGGCGTCGGCGACGGGATCGGCGGAGGGCGGGTCGCTGGGCAGGTCGCTGCCCAAGTCGTCCCCGCCGTCCGAGCTTCCGCCGTCCGAGCTTCCGGCATCGGAACTGTCGCTGCTGTCGCTGCTGTCGCCGGGCAGGGTCGGCAGCGACGGCAGTCCTGACGCGCTCACCGTGGGCTTGGCGGTGGTGGACGAGCCGCCGCTCGTACCGGTGGTCGCGACGCCGATGGCGATGACGACGGCCACGACGGCGGTGATCGCCACCAACTGCCCGTTGCCCGTACGCCACCAGGACCGGTTCGCGGGTATCGGCGCCGGCGGTATGCCCCCGCCGGGCGGGGGCGGGAAGCCTCCCGAGGCGAAACCGGGCGGCGGCCCCGGCGGCATGCCCGGCCCGGCGGCCGGGCCGAAGCCGGGCGGCGGGGCCATGGCGGGCGGCACCGCGCCGTTCAGCCGCTCGACGACGGTGTCCAGGCCCGGCCCGGAGGGCTGCGCGGCCAGGCAGTCGGCGACGATCGAGGCCAGGACGGGGTCGGCGATCCGCGGGCCGGGCTGCTGCCAACCGCCGCCCGCGGGGGCCGGCTGCCCGGTCGCGGCGAAATGCAGCACCCGGCCGAGCGCCCGCACGGCGTCGGCGTCGGAGGGCACGGCGGCGATCGTGCTGCCCGGGCCGACCATGGGCTGGGTGATCCCGAAGTGCGTCAGCCGCGGGCCCTCGGGCGTCAGGAGCACCTGCGAGGGCTCGATCCCGGTGAGCTTCGCGCCCGCGGCCTGCACCGCGCGCAGCGCGTGCGCGAGCGCGAGGCCCACGTCCCGTACGGCGGCGGGCGGCAGTGGGCCGCTGCCGGCGACGGTGGCGAGGCTCGGGGCGTCGGCGCTGCCGGTCGCGACCCACGGGGCGTCGCCCTCGGTGTCGGCGGCGACCGGCGCGAGCGACGGGCCGGTGATGCGGCGGGCGCTCTCGACGTCGCGGCGGAACTGCTCGCGGTATTGCGGGTCGCCCGCGAGCCGGGCGTGCAGCACCGTCACCGTCGTCAGCCGCCCGTCCGGGCCGCGCCCGGCGAAGACCTGCCCGAGCCCGCTCGTGCCGAGCCTGGCGACCAGCTGATACGTGCCGACCTGGGCCGGGTCGCCGGCCTTGAGCGGTTCCATCGAGATTGCCCCCGTAACGATTCACGGCGCCCGCGGCCGGCGCTCGTCATACGCCCCGCACGCCTGGTCCTGCGACTGCCGGTGCGACTGCCGGTGCGCATGCCGGAGACCGTCCGGCGCGCCGTCCGGAGTGGACACTGTGGCACTGACGCCCGCGCGGGCGCCACTGCCGTACCGAGGCAGGACCGGGGCCGTACCGCTGCTGTGCCACGGTCGCGACACCACCGAGACACCACGGCGACATCACCGGGGCACGCCGGGGCACCACGTCACTGCCACCGCGCCCCGCTCCCACCATGCGCCCCGGCGCCGTACCCCGGACGGCGCTCCCGCGTGGCCGGGCGCGCGGGCCTGGCGTGTAGTGGGCTGTGCGCGGCCCCGCCCCTGCGCCGCCGCGCCCCGCGCGTCCCGTGCGCACACGGCCCGCCGTCCCCCCGGCGTGCGCCGCCGTACGGCACACCCCCCACACACCGTCACGACCGCCCGGAGGACATCCGTGAGGCACCACGCCACCGCCACGACCGCCGTCGCCGCCGCCCTGCTCGCCGCCACCGCGACCGCCTGCTCCGGCGGCGGGAACACGAGCGGCAGCACGAGCGGCAGCCACGACACCGGGACCGCCGCCACCGTGACCGCGAGCCCGGCGGGGCAGGACGCGCAGTCCACGCCCGCGACGGTCACCACCAAGGACGTCTCGCCGTTCGGCAAGATCCTGGTCGGCGGCGACAAGAACCGGACGCTCTACCTCTTCCTCGCCGACAAGAAGAACCAGTCGACCTGCACCGGCGCGTGCGCGAAGGTGTGGCCGCCGCTGCTGGTCAACGGCAAGCCGACGGCCTCCGGTGGCGCGGACTCCAAGAAGCTCGGCACCACGAAGCGTTCGGACGGCGGCACCCAGGTCACGTACAACGGCCACCCGCTCTACCTCTTCGCCGCCGACACCAGCTCCGGCAACACCCGCGGCCAGGGCCTGAACAACTTCGGGGCCAAGTGGTACGTGCTGGGCACCGACGGCAAGCAGATCACCACGTCCGGCTCGTCGAGCGGCGGGGGCTACTGATACGGCAGTTGCTGTGGTTGTCGTCCCGGCGGCTGCCCACCCGTCGTAGCCTGGGCGGGTAATCGACCGGTCCGACAGGGGTGGGGACGGACATGGCACCGGCGTGGACCAGAACGCGCTCGGCGGTGGTCGGCGTCGTGGTGATCGCGCTCGCAGCGGGGGGCTGGCTGTGGGCGCGGCACGGCGACGGCGACGGCGGCTACCACGAGCAGATCACCGCGGCGGCGGGCGCGTATCCGACCGCCCCCGGCACCGCACCGCCGGACGCCCCGGCCAGGGTGCTGCCCAAGACCTCGGGGACGTACGGCTTCGCGGGCGCCCTGTCCGTCGACCGCGCGCAGGGCCACGGCCGGGACGGCGTCACGGCGCACGACCTCCGAACGGGCAGCGCCTACTGGACGTACGCGCGCGACGGCGAGTCCCTCGGCCTGGTCGCGACGGGCGACGAAAACGCGGCCGCGGGAACGGACAGCGGCGGCACCGTGGCCATGTGGTGGCAGGACGGGCTGGTCGTGGCCGTGGACGCCCGGACCGGCAAGCCGCGCTGGCGCAGCAGGCTCACCGCGGCGTGGGCGCACGGCTACCGGGGCCACCGCGGTCTCTCCCTCGCCGGCGGCCTGGTGCTGGCGGCCGGCGAGGACACGCTCACCGCCTACGACGCCACGGCCGGCGGGCACGCCTGGACGGCCCGGCCCCCGCAGGGCTGCACGTTCCAGGACGGCGCGGTCCTCACGATGACGCACGCCGTCACGGCCGAGGTGCGGTGCGGCGACCGCGGCAAGCGCGTCGGCTACGACCCCGGCAGCGGCGCCGTCCGCTGGCAGGTCGCCGACGGGGGGACGGCCCCGCTGCGGCCTGCCGACGACCACACGCTGGTCACGTCGCTCGACGGGAGCGGCCTCACGAGCGGCAAGGTCGTCGACGTGTCGGGCGCCCGGCCGGTCGAGCACGCGTGGCGGACGCCGGACGGGCACCCGTCGGTCGGGGCGGGCGCGGGCATCGTGCTCTGCCAGAGCCCCGGCGTCGCGGTGCTGGAGGGCTTCGGCCTGACCGACCCGAAGCAGCACTGGAGTTACCCGGCGGCGAAGGGCACCCGCTTCGGCGGGGCGCTCCAGGCCGGGGACCGCGTGTACGTCGTGCAGCAGCCCGAGCGGGCCTACGACACCAACGCGAAGCCCGTCCCGGCGGACAGCTACAGGGCGACGCTGCTGGTCCTCGACGCGCGGACCGGACAGCGGCTGGGCGCCACCGCGCTGCCGCCGTTCCCGATCGGCAGCGGGCTCCCGCCCCAGGTCACCCGCTCGCTCCAGCCCTGGCACGCCGCCGGCGGCGTGGTGGGCGTGGTGTGGGGCACGGACGGCATCGCCCTCCCGCCGGCCGACGCGGTCGTACTGGGGCAGTGAGAAGGGCCCCGGCGACGGGGCCGACGGCAACACCACAGGGGGGACGACAGATATGGCACGGAGCAGAGGCCGCACGGCGGTTACGGGCGTCGTCGTCGTGGCGGTCGCGGCGGGCGGGTGGCTGTGGGCGCGGCACGGCGACGACCGCCACGAGACGATCACCGCGGCGACGGGGGCGTACCCCGCCGCCTTCGGCAGCGCGCCACCCGACGCGCCGGGCACGGCAGTACGGCGGACGGCCGACTCGTACGGCGTGACCGGCGCGCTGTCGGTCGACGAGATCGCCGACCTGGATCTGCACCACGACGGCGTCGAGGCCCACGACTTGCACACCGGAAAGTCCTACTGGCGCTACACGCGCACCGGCGCCGACCTGAACCGCGTCGCGCTCTCCGGGACCGGCGACACGGTGGCCCTGTGGTGGGAGGACGGCCTGATCACCGCCCTCGACGTCCGCACGGGCAAGCCGCGTTGGCGGCACACGCTCACTTACGGCGACCTGCCCGGCGACAGCGGCGGCATCGCCGACCTGCGGATGAGCGGCGGCCTGGTGCTGGCCCAACGCCGCGGCGACCTCACGGCGTTCGACACCGTGAGCGGTAAGAAGCGGTGGACCGCCGAGCTGCCGGAGGGCTGCGGCCAGACGTACGGCATGGTGCGGCTCATGGACAAGACCGTGGTGGCGGAGGGCAGTTGCGGCAAGGACCAGGAGAACCAGCTCTTCGGCTTCGACCGGCAGAGCGGCGAGCTGCGCTGGAAGCTGGCGTACAAGTTCCTCTCCCCGGTGCCCGCCGGCGACCACACCCTGGTCAGCACCATGTGGTCGGGCGGGGACTCCGGCGCGACGGTGGACATCTCCGGTGCGAAGCCCGCCGTCACCACCTACTCCGTGCTGTCGGACCAACCGGTGGTCGCCGCCGATGACGACGTCGTGCTGTGCGTGGACAACACCGAGCGGAACGACGAACACGAGGGCTCGCTCGTGGCGTTCGGCGTCGGCGACCACCGGCAGCGGTGGACCGCCCAGCCCGCGAAGGGCCTGCGCTTCGGCGACCCGCTGCTCGCCGGCAACCGCGTCTACGTCGTCGAGCAGCCGAGCCGGGTCGACATCGACGACGACCTCAAGCCGCTGCTCGACCACTACGACGCCCGGCTCGTCGTCCTCGACGCCGCCACCGGGCGGCAGTTGAGCAGCACCCCGGTGCCGGTACCGAAGCCGGACGCCTCCTGGCACGACGTCCAGTCGGACTCCGAGCTGATGCCGCAGCAGGCGACGAGCGGCCTGGTGACCGTCGCGTGGGTGGGGATGGGCATCGGCAGCAGCCTGCTGCACGACCTGAGCGTGCTGGCGGAGTAGGACGACGCGGCGGGGCCCCGCGGTTCGGCCGAACCGCGGGGCCCCGTGGAGAGGGTGGACGTCAGACCAGGTCGAAGCGGTCCAGGTCCATGACCTTGGCCCACGCCTGGACGAAGTCCGTGACGAACTTCGCCTTGGCGTCGTCGCTCGCGTAGACCTCGGCGAGCGCGCGCAGTTCGGAGTTCGAGCCGAAGACCAGGTCCGCGCGGCTGCCCGTCCACTTGACGGCACCGGCGGCGTCGCGGCCCTCGAAGGCCGTGGCGTCCGCGGAGGTGGCGTGCCATGTGGTGTCCAGGTCCAGCAGGTTGACGAAGAAGTCGTTCGTCAGGATGCCGGGCCGGTCGGTGAACACGCCCTGCTGCGAGGCGCCGTGGTTGGCGCCCAGCACGCGCAGGCCGCCGACCAGGACGGTCATCTCGGGCGCGCTCAGCGTCAGCAGGTTGGCGCGGTCGACGAGCAGGTACTCGGCCGGCAGCCGCTGGCCCTTGCCCAGGTAGTTGCGGAAGCCGTCGGAGAGCGGCTCCAGCGCGGCGAAGGACTCGACGTCCGTCAGCTCCTGCGTGGTGTCCACGCGGCCCGGCGTGAACGGCACGTCGACGCTCACCCCGGCGTCCGCGGCGGCCTTCTCGACGCCCGCGGCGCCGGCCAGCACGATCAGGTCGGCGAGCGAGACGCGCTTGCCGCCGGACTGCGCGGAGTTGAAGGCCTCCTGCACGCCTTCGAGGGTGCGCAGCACGAGCGCCAGCTCGTCGGGCTGGTTGACCTCCCAGCCGCGCTGCGGCTCCAGGCGGATGCGGGCGCCGTTCGCGCCGCCGCGCTTGTCGCTGCCGCGGAAGGAGGACGCCGACGCCCACGCGGTGGACACCAGCTGCGCGACGGTCAGGCCGGAGGCGAGCACCTTCTCCTTGAGCGCGGCGGCGTCGGCGGCGTCGATCTGCTCGCCCTCGGCGGCCGGCAGCGGGTCCTGCCAGATCAGCGTCTCGGCCGGGACCTCGGCGCCGAGGTAGCGGACGACCGGGCCCATGTCGCGGTGGGTGAGCTTGTACCAGGCGCGGGCGAACGCGTCGGCGAATTCGGCCGGGTTGTCCTTGAAGCGCCGCGAGATCTGCTCGTAGGCCGGGTCGAAGCGCAGCGACAGGTCGGTGGTGAGCATCGTCGGGGCGACGCGCTTGGCCGGGTCGAACGCGTCCGGCACGGTGTCCGCGCCCGCGCCGTCCTTGGGCCGCCACTGGTTGGCGCCCGCGGGGCTCTGGAAGAGCTCCCACTCGTAGCCGAAGAGGATCTCGAAGAAGCTGTTGTCCCAGGTGGTGGGGGTGTCCGTCCAGATGCCCTCGAGGCCGCTGGTGATCGCGTCGGCGCCCTTGCCGGAGCCGTACGTGTTCGCCCAGCCCAGGCCCATGGCCTCGACCGGCGCGCCCTCGGGGGCGGGGCCGACGTTGTCGGCGGGGCCGGCGCCGTGGGTCTTGCCGAAGGTGTGGCCGCCGGCGATGAGGGCGACGGTCTCCTCGTCGTTCATCGCCATCCGGCGGAAGGTCTCGCGGATGTCGCGGGCGGCGGCGACCGGGTCCGGGTTGCCGTTGGGGCCCTCGGGGTTGACGTAGATCAGGCCCATCTGGACGGCGCCGAGCGGCTCCTCCAGCTCGCGGTCGCCGGTGTAGCGCTCGTCGCCGAGCCAGGTGGTCTCCGGGCCCCAGTAGACGTCCTCGTCGGCTTCCCACACGTCGGGGCGGCCGCCGGCGAAGCCGAAGGTGTCGAAGCCCATCTGCTCCAGGGCGACGTTGCCGGTGAGGATCAGCAGGTCGGCCCAGGACAGGTTCTGCCCGTACTTCTTCTTGACCGGCCACAGCAGGCGGCGGGCCTTGTCCAGGTTGCCGTTGTCGGGCCAGCTGTTGAGCGGGGCGAAGCGCTGCTGCCCGGCGCCGGCACCGCCGCGGCCGTCGCTGATGCGGTACGTGCCCGCGCTGTGCCAGGCCATCCGGATCATGAGCGGGCCGTAGTTGCCGAAGTCGGCCGGCCACCAGTCCTGCGAGGTCGTGAGCACCTCGGCGATGTCCTGCTTGACCGCGGCCAGGTCGAGGGAGAGGAAGGCCTCGCGGTAGTCGAAGTCCTCACCCAGCGGGTTCGCGACCGCGGGGTTCTTCGCGAGGATCTTGAGATTCAGCCGCTCGGGCCACCACCCGCGGTTGCCGCCGCCCTGCGTGGGGTGCGGTGCCCGCCCGTGCGCGACGGGGCAGCCGCCGCCCGCGGCCACCGGGGCCGCCTCGAGTGCGTCGTGCTTCTCAGTCATTGTGAGGGTCCTTCCCGACCTGAGACTTGGCTTGTCACCGGAACCGATCCTACGATGGACACAGTCCAAGTCAAGAATTCACCCAGTCGTACACACCGCCCAGTCGTACACATCATCGATTTTCCGACCGCACTTGGTAAACTCTTGGCTACCGGGAGCCTGACCCTGATTGGTGGACCCACATGAGCGACCTGCTGGAGCGGCTGCGCGGCCGCGGCTGGCGGATGACCTCGCAGCGGCGTGTGGTCGCGCAGGTCCTCGACGGCGACCACGTGCACCTCACGGCCGACGAGGTGCACGCGCGGGCCGCGCAGCTGCTGCCGGAGATCTCCCGGGCGACCGTCTACAACACGCTGGGCGAGCTGGTCTCGCTGGGCGAGGTGATCGAGGTCGCCACGGACGGCCGCGCCAAGCGGTACGACCCGAACGCCCACCACCCGCACCAGCACCTGGTGTGCTCGCGCTGCGGCACGGTCCGCGACGTCCACCCGGCGGGCAGCCCGCTCGCGGACCTGCCCCCGGCGGAACGGTTCGGCTTCACCGTGGAGACGGTGGAGGTCACCTACCGGGGGCTGTGCCCGTCGTGCGCGGCGGCGGCCCCCGCGGAGGTCAGTGCCAGTCGCTGACGGGCACGTCGCGGGGGTCGGGGGCGCCCTCGCCGGTCTCGACGAGCTGCTTGAGGCTCATCAGGAACGTCGCCCACTTGGTGCTGCAGTGGGACATGAACTCCACGGGCTCGCGCCAGCCCTCGTGCCGGAAGAGCACGATCGTGAAGTCGCCGTCGCGGGGCTCGCGGCGCAGCTCCCAGGTGACGGTGGTGCCGATCCACTCCTCGGGGCCGTCCACCACCTCCCAGCCGACCCGGCGGCCCGGGTCGGCCTCGGTGACCTTCATGTCGAAGCCGCCGGCGCTGAAGCGGAAGGCGATGACGCCGCCGACGTCGGTGGAGCCGGTCGTCTTCTCCGCCCACCAGCCGGACAGGCCGTCGAGCGTGGTGAGGGCCGCGTAGACCTGGTCGGGGGTGGCGTCCTTGACGCCGATGCGGTGCAGGATGTCGGGCATTGCCGTGCCTTTCGCTCGTCAGGGCTGGTCGTTGTTGCTGGTGCCGCCGGCGTTGTCGTTGCCGGCGCTGCCGTTGCCGTCCGGTGCGCCGGTCGCGGCGCGCGCGTCCTGCTCCTGCGCGTCCTTCCGGCGCTGGACGGTCTCGGCGATGCGCTTGATGCGGCGCAGCCGGCCGTCCCAGGCGGCGCCGACGCCGGTGAGCTGGGCGACCGCGCGGGCGAGCTGCGCCTCGTCGACGCGGAAGTGCTTCTCGCGGCCCGCGGGGGTGGCGTGCACCAGGCCCGCCCGGTCCAGGACGGCGAGGTGCTTGGCGACCGCCTGCCGGGTGACGGGCAGCCGCTCGCTGAGGCCGGTCGCCGTCCCACTGCCCTCACTGAGCAGCAGGTCGAGCATGCGCCGGCGGGTCGGGTCGCCGACCGCGGACCAGAGCGCGTCGTCGATGTCGCCGTCGGCCGTGGCCGCGGCGGTTGCGGCCCCCACGGCTACCTGCCCGCCTGGACCGCGGCGGCGTAGTCCACCAGCCGCGGCAGGTAGTAATTCCAGCCGGAGGTGTGGTCGTTGTAGCGGTCCACGACCTTGGCCTCGTCCCAGCCGCGCTCCCGGAAGCCCGTCTCGGTCATCCGCAGCAGCGTCGCCCCGTCCCCCACCGCCTCCAGCTCGAAGACCACCAGATGGGAATTCCCCCGCCGGGCCGCCTCCCCCTCCGGGTGCGTCCACCGGAAGGAGAACAGCCGCGGCGGCACCGCGTCGACCACGGTGAACTGCATCCAGTCGACCGCGCCGTCCGCCGCCTTCCCGAAGCCGATCCGCCCGGCCACGCCGGGGATCCCCGGGAGGTCCACCTCGTCCGGCCACCACTCCCGCAGGTGCTCGGGACTGCTCACGACGTCGAAGACCACCTCCCGCGACGCCTCGATCCGGATCTCCCGCTCGATCGACCCGTATTCCGTCCGTGTCCCCGTCTCCGTCTCCATGACGGCCACCTCCCGCAACGTTCGGTTGCGCATTACGGTAGCGGCCGCCCGCATGACGCGCAACCGAAGGTTGCCCGTATGTCGACCGGGCGGCGGAGCACGGGAGTTGGTGGGGCTGGCCCCACCCTGAAGGCGCCGGGCGGCCGGAGTGTGCCGGGAGGGGCGCGACGGGATCGTAGAGGGCAGGTCGGGGGATGCCGGCCGCCGGGCCCGGGGGACGGGTCCGGACGCCACTGCCACGAGGACCGGTCCACGATGCTGACGCGTCTCGCGCTGAGAACCCTGAAGGCCCGCAGGAGCGGTTTCCTGGGGGCCTTTCTCGCCCTCTTCTGCGCCGCGGCGCTCATCACCGCGTGCGGCGGGCTGCTGGAGACGGGACTGGTCGGCAGCATCGCCACCGAGCGGTACGGCGCCTCGCCGGTCGTGGTCACCGCCGACCAGAACGTGCACCAGACCACCGTCAAGCACAAGAAGGGCAAGACGAAGGTCAAGCACAAGGCCAAGCCGCTGGCCGAGCGCGTCTGGCTGCCCGCGGACCTCGCCCCGCGCATCGCCGCCGTCCCCGGCGTCCGCGCGGTGGTCCCCGAACTGACCTTCCCCGCCGAGACCTTCCCGGCCACGGGAGCGGGCGGCGGCTCGGGCGCGGGCGGTTCCGGCGCCGCGTCGTACGGCCGGGCGTACGGGCACGGCTGGAGCTCCGCCGTGCTCACGCCCTTCGCCCTCGTCGCCGGGCACGCCCCGACCGCCGCGGACGAGGTCGTCGTCGACCGCGGGCTCGCCCGGAAGGCGCATCTGGCCCCCGGCGACCGGCTGACCGTGCAGTCGACGGCCGCCCCGCGGACCTACCGCGTCAGCGGCGTCGCCGCGCCCACCACGCCGGGCGGCGGGGCGCACGCCGACCTCGCCGAGCAGACCAGCCTCTTCTTCAGCCAGGCCGAGGCCGAGCGGCTGGCCGCCCACCCGGGCCAGGTGGCCGCCTTCGGCGTGCTGCCGCAGGCCGAGGGCGGACCCGACCCGGACGCCCTGCGCACGGCGCTCGACGGCACCAAGGCGCGCGTCCACACCGGCGGCGGGCGCGGCGCGGCCGAATTCCCCGACGCGGCCCGCGCCCGCGTCCAGCTGGTCAGCATGGGCGGGGCCATCGGCGGCACCGCGCTGCTGGTCGCGATCCTCGTCGTCGTCGGCACCTTCGCGCTGTCGCTGCGCCAGCGGCACCGCGAACTCGCCCTGCTGCGCGCCGTCGCCGCCACCTCCCGCCAGCTGCGGCAGCTCATCGGGCGCGAGGCGCTGCTCGTCGGCGCGACCGCCGGGGTGCTCGGCGCGCTCGCCGGACTGCCCCTGGCCCACTGGCTGCTCGGCCGCTTCGTGGCCCTGGGCGCGATCCCGGACACCCTGCACCCCTCGATCGGCTTCGCGCCGATGGCGGCGGGCGCCCTGGCGACGACCGCGGGCGCGTGGGCCGCCGCCCGGATCTCCGCCCGCCGGATCACCCGGCTGAGCCCCGCGCAGGCGCTCGCCGAATCGCTGCTGGAGCGCGGCGCCTCCGCCGGCCGCACCGTCGCGGGCCTGCTGCTGCTCGGCGGCGGGGCGACGCTCGTCGGTGTCCTGCGCTCGCTGCACACCGAACCGGCCGCCACGCCGGTGACCTTCCTGACCGTGATCGTCCTCGCCGTCGCCGTCTCCCTCCTCGGTCCGCTGCTGGTGCGCGGTGGTGCCGCGGTGCTGGCCGGGCCGCTGCGCGCGGCCCGCTTCCCCGGCGTCCTGGCCCGGCGCAACCTGCGGGGCAACGCCTTCCGCAACGCCGCCGCCGTCACCCCGCTCGCCCTGCTCGTTGCCATGGCCTCGACCGTCCTCTTCACCCAGACGACGCTGCAGCACGCCGCCCACGACCAGGCCGCCGCGGGCACCCGCGGCGCCTGGGCGCTGACCTCCGACGGCCTCGGCGTCCCGGGCGCGGCCACCGACGCCGTACGCCGCACGCCCGGCGTCACGTCCGTCACGGAGGTCGTCCGCACCACCGTCCGCGTCGGCCTCGACAAATTCCCCGCGCAGGGCGTCACCGCCGGCTCGCTCGGCCGCGACCTGGACCCGGACGTGGTCGACGGTTCGCTCGCCGGCTTCGGCGACACGAGCGTCGCGGTGAGCGAGACCGCCGCCCGCACCCGGCACGTGCACCCCGGCAGCACGCTGCAGGTGACCCTCGGCGACGGCACGCCGGTGACGCTGACCGTCGCCGCCGTCTACGCCCGCGGGCTCGGCTTCGGCGATCTCACCATGTCCCACGCCCTGGTGGCCCGGCACGTCGACGACCCGCTCGCCGCGGCCGTCCTGGTCCGCACCGCGGCCGGCACCGACCGCGCCGCCCTGGCCGCCGCCGTCCGCGGCTACCCCGGTATCCGCGTCCTCGCCCCCGGGCACGCCGCCGACGCGCTGGCCCCGACCGTGCGGCGCGGCAACGCCGAGGCGCAACTGCTCGCCATGGGCCTGGTCCTGGTCTTCACCGCCATCGCCGCCGTCAACACCCTGGCCATGTCGACCGCCGAGCGCGTACGGGAATTCGCCCGGCTGCTGCTCGCGGGCGCCACCCGGCGGCAGGTGCTCCGCATGCTGGCCTGCGAGGCAACCGCCGTCGTCGCCCTCGCGGGCCTGCTCGGCACCGCCATCTCCCTCGCCGTCCTCACCGCTTTCAGCACCGGCATGACCGGCGCCTCCTCCCCGACCCTCGCGCTGCTCCCCTACCTGTCCGTCCTCGCGCTCGCCGCCCTCCTCGCCCTCCCCGCGACCGCCCTCCCCGGCCGCTTCGCCCTCCGCCCCCGCCCCGTCGACGTGATGGCCGCCGCCGACTAGGGGTGCTTCGTTAGGTGTTCCGATCATGGCTGGTCGGGAGCATGTTGGGGGTATGAGGCTTGCGGAAGTAGATGCTCTGCGTGGTGAGTTAGCGGAGTTTGTGGGTGATGTGTTCGGCTCGGTGTCGCGGCGTGATCAGCGGCGGTGGGGCGAGTGCTACATGCGTGGGC